>CAVSCM010000043.1:0-200537 GCA_963726415.1 uncultured Actinomycetes bacterium | reverse complement strand
GCCGAATCGGCCGTGCTGTAGCGGCCACCGGGTACCCATCACATCGAAGGCGGTGGAATCGGCCATCGCCCACCCCAGCTCCACCCCGCCGACTATGACGAGGTCGTGGCCATTCCCCAGGCCCAGGCGTTCGAGACCGCCCGCCAGGCTGCACGCACGGAGGGCATATTCTCCGGGCCCTCGACCGGTGCCAACCTGGCCGCCGCTGTCAGCATCGCCCGCCGGCTCGGCCCCGGCGCCGCCGGGCGTCACCGTCCAGGTCGACAGCGGTCTGAAATACCTCAGCGGCCCGCTCTACTCCTGACCGCCCGGACGCCGGGCACCGCCGGCCACGACGGCGGCCGGGGGCCTGTGTCACGTGGGGCGGACTGCTTCTCCGCGATCGGCTAGCTCCGGCCGCCGGTCGATTGGCCAACCTCGATCAGGTGGCCATCGCGGGTGGCGGATGTCGCGCCGGATCTCGTGGCTGTGGGTCTTCGGCTCGGTGAGAAACTCGGCGCCTCGCGCCGACCACTCGGCGTAGGCCGCAGCGATGTCGGCCACCCTGATGTTCAGGAAAGCGCTGGCCTGAGCGGGGTCACCGGGAGTTGTCAGCGTCACGGTGGGCTTGTCATCTGTCGGCCCACCGCCAACGTTGAGGATGAGCCAGCTATTGGCCAGCTTCATGATGACCGGGTCGCGTTCCAGCACGACCTTGGCCCCGAACACTGTCTGGTGGATACCCGGGACCGGTCCTGGTCGGAGACAACCAGGAAGTGCGTGAGAACGAAGCCGGTCTCTGGGGCTGGGAAATCGTCCTGGCTCATCGGGACCTCCGTGCGGGTTGGTGTCGCGGTGCCAGCGCGGACCGCCGCCATCCGGCACGTCCGCTCCGCCAGCCACCCCTACCGGCGCACGGTCATGGCTGGTGGTGCGCCGCGCCGGCACGTGACCGCGCTCGACGAGCTGACCGCCGATCGAATCGTGACCTTCACCGAATTGCCCTTCCGGGCAACAAAGCATGTATCACCAACGAGCCGGGCGCCTCTGCACTGGTAGGGGCAATGCCGGATCTCCGTGAGGTAGCAGGGGATCCATCTAGAGGGGAGGCTGACGATGGAGCCAGCGACATGCCAGCCCAGCATCAGCGCCGTCTGGGCGGACGCCCTGTTCGTGCTGGTGCTGCAGGGCTGGGGTCAAGCCGAGTGCCGGACAGGTTCAGCAGGCCGTCGCCAAGGCTGTGACCGTATTCGGCCCGCTCGGGTGCGCCGAGACTCGTGGCCCGAGTCGGCGACCACCCCGAGACCGCGGTCACTCGGATGCGCTGGGCTCGTGAACTGGCCGCTGAGGCGATCCGCGACCGGGGACCTGAGGTTGCCTGCGCCTGATCGACAACTGGTGCCGTGCCAGGCATCGTTTGCCTCGGCGCGGATGGCGCAGACCCGGCGATCTGGGGCAGTTCGAAGTCGGGGCGATACCGTGCGGTTCTGTAGCCTTAGAACTCCAGTCCCCCTGGCGCGGCCGCCGGACTACGACCAGAGTTCAGCCCGGCGCGACCACCAGGCTTCGGCGGCGGTCATCGCGTCTTCGGCCTCGCGGATGCCGCGGCCACGAATCCTGCGGTGGCAGCCCGAGTGCAGGGGTATAAGGGCTAGAGCCCCGGGGAGCCATCGGTGCTCGTCGCGAGTCAGCGGTTCCGGAGCCGTGCTTTCGTAGGCGTCGAGCAGTTGTCGCGGCTCGGGCAATTCGCCGCTCGGTGCGACCTGGTGCAGGCTGCCCGCGATGTCGTACAGCCGCTCCCTGACCCTCGCGAAATCCAGGTCGAAGGTGGCCCATGAGCCGTCTGGCAGTTCTCCCGCGTTGCCCAATTTGTAGTCCCCATGAATCGGAGCGCAGGGCAGGTCGACCTCCTTCGCGAGCTTGGACAGCTCGCCAGTCAGTTGGCGCATCCGATGCACGACCGGCTCGCTGCGGGGCCCGAGCCTGCGGCGTGTGAAGCCGGCCGAGTAGCGCAGCTGGCCGAAGGTTTTGTGGTCGTCGAGGGGTTCGGGCGGACTGGGCTCCCAGACCGCTTTGAGCGCAGTGTGAACGCGTCCGAGCTCCTCCAATACGCGGACGTAGGAGTCCTCGTCCGCCCGTGGCTGCACGTGATCGATGAACTCCTCAAGCTCAGCCCAGCGATCAGCGACCCTCAGCAGGTCGCCGCCGGACACCGGAATCGGCCGGGCGACGCGGACTTGCGTCCGCTGCAGCCGTTCCCGCAAGCGCCGCAGTCCCGCGACCCGGCCGCGGCGGACCCAGGGCCTGTGCACCCGCAGGACAACCGGCGGCTCAGCGTCTATCCGCAGGTTGAGGTTGAACCCACCGCCGATGTCTGCCCATCCGGCCCCGCGCGCGACGCGGTCGATCAGGGCCCAGACGGCCGGATCATCTGGGCTGGCCCTAGGTCCAAACCAGCGCGGCAAGGCAGGGGGACAGGTCGAAGCTTCGATTCCGGTCATGGCAATGGCCCGCCAGCGCACCCGACGGAGGGCCCGCCGGCGAACCCATCCTCCTCGACGCGGGTCGATCGTGCCACGCATGTGCCAGTAGGCGACAGGGCGAACGTTGGATGACGCGGCACTAGTAGAGTGTCGCGCCTTATTCTTGTCTTAGGGTTGGGTATAGGTGGCGTAGTTTGACTCGCGCGTCGCCGGTGGTGAAGTGCCACTGGACTTGGCGCTGGTCGCTGTTGGTCTGCTGCTGCCAGGCAGCGAGTTCGGCGTTGAGCGGGGCGGGTGCGTCGATGCGGCGGTCCAGGCACTGGCGGGTCAGGGCGGACAGTTCGATCTCGGCGATGTTAAGCCAGGACCCGTGCCGGGGGGTGTGGTGGATCTCCAGGCGCTGCGCCAGCGCGAACGCCGTCTCGGGGTCGAAGGCCTCGTAGAGTGACCCGAGGCCGTGGGTGTTGAGGTTGTCCATGACCAGCACCACGGTCTCGGCCTCGGGGTAGTCGCAGGTGAGCATCCGCTTGACCTGGCGGGCCCAGCCGGCCTTGGTGCGACGGGGCTGGGCGTCCACGCGTCGCCACCCGCGCAGCGGTTCGACCCAGCAGAAGATCGAGCAGGTTCCGGCCCGGACATACTCGCTGTCCATAAGACGGTCACGGCCGGGCCGGGCGGGGATCGGATCACGGACGTGGCCGAGCAGCTGGTACGGCTTCTCGTCCATGCACACCATCGGATGCGCTGGGTCATATGGGCGGGCGTAGACCGCCAAGACGTCCTCCATCCGCGCTGCGAACTCCGCGTTCGCGCGTGGTGGAATGGTCCAGCACTTCTTCAGGTGAGGGCGAAGTTTCGTTTTTTTAAAACCCGGCCGATGGTGGAGTGATCCAGGTTCGGCAGGTCCTCGATGAGTGCGACGTGCTTCTCCAGCAGTCGCAGCGACCACCGGGAACGCCCCGCCGGCGGCTGCGAGCACGCCAGCGCGATCAGCTTGGCCTCGACCTCACCAGTCACCGGCGAGGGCACCGGCGGGAACTCGCGTTCTTTCCGCCCGATCGTGGCCCAGACATCGCCATCGGTCTCGACGAACCGCTTCGAGACCAAGCGCACCGTCTCACACGAGACTCCGACCCGATCCGCGATTACCGCCCGCGGATCGGCCCCGCCCACCGATGTGTCCAACGCGAGCAGCACCCGCGCCCTCCTGATCATCGACGCGCTGCGGACCCCTGTCGTGGTCATCCGCACCAGCGCCTCACGATCCTCAACGCTCAACGCAACTGGATACTTCTTCTGCGACGGCATGACAGTCCTGTCTGGCAGAGGGGGAAGAACACTCCCTGTGTCAACCTGCCGCGGCTTTGATGTTGATCGCGCTTGTATTGCTGGGTGGTCAGCTGTCGTTGATCAGCTCTTCGATGGTGAGCAGTTCGCCGCAGGGGCAGTAGCCGCCGGCCCCGAGTCGGCGGCAGGGCCGGTTGCAGTCGGGGCACCATTGTCCGGCGAGGTAGCGGGTTTCGCAGTCGTCGCACTGGTAGATAGTGCCCTGGCGGCGCGGGCGGCGGCCTGGCGGCGCGGCTGGCCGCGGCGGGCGGGCTGCGCGCCGTCGCCAGGCGGCCTGGCGGCAGGCGTCGGTGCAGTAGCGGCGCCGGCCGTTGCGGGTGAACGGGGCGCCGCAGACGGGGCAGGCCGCGGTGGTGTCGTTACGGGCATCGTTACGCGGCGGGGGCATTCAGGCGGCCTGCTGGCTGGCGTGCGGCAGCTGGGCGGCGCCGTGCCGGGCGGGGTCGTAGGGGACGCCGTCGAGCCAGCAGCGGTAGATGACGCGGATCCAGGCGCGGGCCAGGATGCGGATGGCGTGCGGGTGGTCCTTGCCGCCGGCGATCGCGCCGGCGTAGATCTGGGCGGCCCAGGGGCTGGCGTGGCGGCTGTTGTCGGCGAAGGCAGTGACCGCCTGGCGGAACCGCTTGTTGCAAGCCCACCGGAACTCCACCGACCGGTACTTGCCGGATTCCTTGGTGACGGGGGTGACCCCGGCGAGGGCGGCGGCTGAGTCGGGGTGCTCGTAGGCTTGGCGGCAGTCGCCCCACTCGGCGAGCATCTGGGCGGCGCTGATCTGACCCGACCTTGGCAGTGACGTGAAGATCGCGCCGTCCGGATGCTCCCCGAGCCGGGCGGTGGCCGACTGGTTCAGGTTCTTGATCGCCGCGCTCAGGGCCGTCAGGACGGCTGTCAGGGCCAGGACGGCGTCGGCCAGTCCCGCGGTGATGGCCTGATCGGTGGTCCCGGCCGGGGCGGAGCGGAGGCGTTCCAGCAGCTCGGCGGCGGTGCGGCGGCCGGTGTAGTGGTGTCTGGCGCAGAACGCGGCAATCCGCTTCTCGCCGAGGTGGCGGGCCGATTCGGGTGTCGGGTAACGGGCCAGGAATGCCAGCGCGATCGGGGAGGCGATGTCGGCGAAGATGACCGCTGCGCCGGGCCAGCAGTCCTCCAGCAGGGCGGTCAGCTGGTTGGCGGTGGCGACGCGGGTCTGGACCAGGTCACCGCGGGTACGGACGACGGTCCGCAGTGCCCTGGTCTGGCCGGAGTAGGGGACCGCGACGGTGAGCTTGTGCTGGCGCAGCCGCAGGTACTCCGCGATCACCGCGGCGTCCCCGGCGTCGGACTTGGCACCCGAGAGCACCTCGCCGTCGCGCCAGGCCTTGATCGCGTTCGGCTTGACCGGCACGACCGGGTGGCCGGCCTCCAGCAGCAGGTCCACCAGCCGGCCGTTCGGGCGCTCGATGGCGACCTGCATCCCGGCCGGGTCACCGAACCTGGCCAGGCGGCGGATCAGCAATGCGATCCCGTCGGCGGTATGGGCGATGGTGAACTGGGCGACGATCTTGCCCGCGGCGTTCATCACGCATACGGCATGGTTCCCGGTGGCCCAGTCGATCCCGGTAAAGAACTTTGCCTCACGCAGCGCAAGCGGCACTTCGGCTCCTCAAGGTGGCAGCGACGACCCGGCGAGGAGGACAGCTACCGGGCGGTCACTAACCGGCGCTCTGCGGCGCGTCTCCCTGTTGCCAGTCCGTGCCCCCGCAGAAGCCGGGGGCGGTGGTGTTCTTCTGGCCGTCTTCCGGCGACCAACTCAGACCGTCACCCCGGCTCCCGCCGAGTCCCTACAACGAGCACCGTAACGATGCCCATGAGAGACATGGTGCCCTAGTGACCTGCCAGCCCCACTCTCCACCCAACAGAACCAAAGTTAGCGACGACACTCTACTAGTCCAGGTCGCCGTGCTCGATGCGGGCCAGGCGACGCTCCCGCACCAACTGGTCGAACTCGTGCTCCACGCTGACGCTGCCGGGCGCGAGCGCCGCGAAAATGCCGGTGACGTCGCGCATGCTGACCATGCCGACCAGGCGGCCGTTCTCCTCGACCGGCAGGTGCCTGATCCAGCGCGTGGCCATCTCCCGCGCCGCATCCACCAACGCCATGTCCGGCGAGACCGTGAACACCTCCGTGGTCATCGCCTCATCGACCGTGGCAGTGGCCGGGTCGGCGCCTAGCGCCACCGCACGCAGCAGGTCCCGTTCAGTGAGGATTCCGGCAAGCAGCCCGTTCTCCAAGACCAGCAGGGAACCTGTCTGCTGCCGCCACATCCGCTCGGCCGCCGATCGCAGCGTGTCCGTCGTCGAGTCGGTGACGGTCGCCTCGGTCATCACGTCTCGTACCTGCACCGTGATGTGCTCCTGTCCCTGGGCGGACGTCAGGTCCTGCCACCAGCCTAGGCTCCCGCGCGGGCCCCGCGCGGGGCACCAGGCGCGAGACCGGCAGCACACCGGCTAGGCTGGTTCAGGCTCAGCTGCGCCGGGCCGTAGCGCCGCCAGCCCCGATAGCTCAGTGGATAGAGCGACTGCCTCCTAAGCAGTAGGTCGCGTGTTCGAATCACGCTCGGGGCGCAAAAAGGCGTCTGACCTGGGATTTTGCCAGGTCAGACGCCGCCGCCGAAGCGGGCTTCCGCTCAGCTTTCCCCAGGCAGTAGGTCATCGGCCGGGCATGTTCATGGAGCGTTATGTGCCGTCTGACCTGCTCTTTCTTTGGTGCTGGTGCTCTCTGGACATGTTAGCTACAGCGTCGTTATGGGATAGACCAAATAACTTGGGCTCATCCGGACTGCCGCTGACGCACCCCGCTGGATCATCAGCAGCAGCGGTGGCCGTACCAGCTGGCACACCCGGCAACCCCCTCACGCACACGCTCCGATGCCTGCCTATGCGCTCGCTAGCACGTCCGCTCGTCGGCAATGGGCCCGCGTTTAACTGTGGATGACCCGCGACCCTGTCCTAACACCCGCCGGACGTAAACAGATCGATTAGGAATGCCTACTGAAATAATAGGAATACGTGAGCCTATGCGCGCAGAACATCCGTTCTGGCGCGGGTTACGGCGCCACTCTGGTGCCTCAGATTGCCGACCATGGCGGTTACTCGCGCTGAATCCAAGCCGGGGCGCAAAACCACCTCCGGACGCGTGCCGCCCAATGCGCTATGCGGGCGCCCGGCGGAACAGTAGCCGGGTCAGCCGCTGCCTCACCGGGCCGACAAGACCCGCACGCATGCGGCGCGCCCTGTGAGCCCGCCGCGCCACCAGGAGCAGGCGGCCCCGTTCAGCAGCCAGCTGCGCGTCGTCCTGCACGGCCTTCGAGAGATACTCATGGAAGGTCATGGTCAGCTCCCCCGGCAACGACTGCCCCGCGGCCCTTGCGGCCGTCCTCAGCTGTCATGTTGTTAGAGCAGGAAGTTGTTTCCGAGATACATGCGCCGCATCGCTGGATCGCCTTACCGCGGCCGTTGGCCCGGATACTGGCATTACCTGTGAACCAGGTGCTAGCCGCCAATGCACTGCCGGCGCCAGATCGTGCTGTGGTGCTGCCGCTAGCCGCGCGGCCCGCTGCCGTAGGCGAGACGGCGGGCACACGAGCGGCGCAGGTTGCTGCTGACGCCCGGCTCGAGGAGACCGGCATGCTGCGGCGTACGATCGGAGCCGACTCTCGCTCGAGCCCGCTGTGCTGAGCCAAGCGACGGACTGGATGGATGCGCAAGCGCGCCTGTGGGGGCGCCTGTTCGACATCGTCGACGAGTATTTGAGGGAGGACAGGCCACGATGAAGACTCCGCCGATTGTGTCACGGCAGGAGTGGGATGCCGCCCGCGAGGAGTTGCTGGTCGAGGAGAAGAAGCTGACCCGTGCCCGCGATGCGCTGGCGGCCAAGCGCCGCCGGATGCCGTGGATGGCGGTGGAGAAGGAGTACCGCTTCGACGGTCCGGAGGGCCCGGTGAGCCTTCTCGACCTGTTTGAGGGCCGCCGGCAGCTGATCGTCTACCGCGCCTTCTACGCGCCAGACGTCACCACGTACCCACAGGGGGGCGGTGCCTACCCGGAGCGTGCCTGCGTGGGCTGCTCATTCCTCGCCGACCAGGTCGCGCACCCCGCCCACCTGAACGCGCGGGACACGACGCTCGCGTTCGTTTCGCGCGCTCCCCAGGCCGAGATCCAGGGCCTGAAGGAGCGCATGGGCTGGGAGCTGATCCCGTGGTACACGATCACCGACGACTTTGACAAAGACTTCGGCGTGGACGAGTGGCACGGGACCAACGCCTTCGTCCGCGACGGCGAGCGGATCTACCGGACCTACTTCGTCGACCTCCGGGGCGACGAGGCGATGGGAAGCACCTGGAGCTACCTGGATATCACGGCGCTCGGCCGTCAGGAGGAGTGGGAGGACTCGCCGGAGGGCTATCCGCAGACCCCACCGTACGCGTGGTGGAACTACCACGACGCGTACGGCAAGACCCCGTAATCGTGGTCCGCCGGTTACTGCGTGAAGCCCTCCTGATCAAAGATGAGGAAGCGGATCGAACAACGCGCGAGCGCCTCGTGTGCAGCTCGATGGACGCGGGCACGCACGTGGAGCGCGGTCATGCTTGGGACTGGCCGGGTGCCGCCGAGCTGGTCGGCGCGGGCGTGAGGGACAGGAAGTCGGCGACGTTCAGGATCCGCAGCACCTGCCGCTCGACGGGACGGATGCCGCGGCGGCTTTGGTCGTGAAACGGCCGCGGTGAGCCCAGCTGGATGGCCTGGCCGCGGGTGCGGAGTTCGCAGCCGCCTGCGGCCAGGACGTTTTTGACCCAGTCCGTGTCCGGGCCGTAGGTCAAGGCGATCACGTAGCCGGTGCCGGCGCGGAACACATTGACCGGTGTCTGTAGCGGCGCCCGGAGCGGCGGCCACGGTGAACGATCACGCCGAAGCCAGGCATCCAGGGCGCGATATGCCGGGTGAGGCGGTTCAGCCCGGCCTTGTTCCATTGCCCGACCACTTTGGGTATCGGCATGCCAGCTCCTGTTCGGCCTCGGGCAGTCAGCCCCTCGCACGACCAGCATTCCCATCCCCGGCCGGGTCGTACTCCACCCAAGCCCGCCGGGGCCCATCCCGGGCCCGGGCTGAGGCCCGGGAGGCCGGGCCTGCCGTGGCCCAGCGACGATGCTTGACCTCACCGGCAAGCCGGCCCGAGTGATCACGAAGGGTCACCGTCGCGTCCTGACTGTCGCCCTGCCGACTATGAATTCCCATGGACTTGGTAGGTATTAAAAGAGTTGACCGCGCAGATTGTTCGGCTCGGGACGCTGGGAAGCCTCAAGGCCCGCCTATTGTCCGTCTCCATTCTGATCGGATGCCCAGGCGGGTTCGGCTTCCACCTCGGCCTCGAGTTCTTCAAAGGCACGCCCGCCGGCCATCAGGCTGATGACTTCTTCCGGCGCTTTCTCGCCCCGCCGGAATTCCGCTGCGAGGATTCCGTGAGTCAGTACCGCGAACCTGTCACCCACTGACAGCGCCTGGTGAGCGTTGTGCGTGATCAGGATCACCGCGACGTTCCGCGCGCGTACCTCCTTGATTAGCTTCAAGACGACCCGTGCCTCGTGCACGCCGAGGTCGGAGGTAGGTTCGTCGAGGATTAGGACTTTCGCTCCGAAGTACACGGCCCGCGCTATCGCCAGAGCCTGCCGCTCGCCGCCGGACAGGGTCCCTACGGTCTGCCGTCCATCCGTGACCCGCTGGATCCCCATCTTGCGCAGCTCTTCCACCGCGATGCGGTCGGCCGCCTTCAGGTCAAGCAGGCGGAATGGACCCAATCTCATCGTGGGCTCGGCACCGAGAAAGAAATTCCTCGTGACGCTCATGAGTGGGATGGTCCCGACTTCCTGGTGCACGGTAGCGATACCCAGAGCGCGGGCCTCCTGCGGGCTGTCGAGAGTAACGGGCTGACCGCCGACGAGTACGTTCCCCGTGGTGGGCTTGTAGACTCCGGACAGGATCTTGATCAGGGTCGATTTCCCGGCGCCGTTCGGCCCCAGGACACACAGTACTTCGCCGGGAAACAGCTTCAGCGAGACATCCTGGACCGCGGTCTTGCCCAGGAATCGCTTGGTTACGGAGTGGAGCTCCACCACCGGGTTTTCAGGCATGATCCGATGGCCCTTTCAGCGGACGGTAAGTGCGAGCTTGCGGAAGTAGTTGTTGGCGAGCACCGCTAGCAGGAGAAGGGCGCCGAGGAAAGCCTGGGCGTAATTAGTATTCCAGCCCGTGTAGTAGACGCCCACGCTGACGAAGCCGTAGGTGATGGCGCCTACAGCCACGCCCAGCGGAGACCCGTATCCCCCGGTGAGCAGGACGCCGCCGACGATGACCGCGATGATCGCGTAGAAGACGTATGAAGTGCCGCTCGTCGCGTTGCCAGAGTTGTACTCCAGCGTCTGGACGATACCGACGAGGGCGGCAGCGGTCGCCGTGACGATGAAGAGGATTACCTTGACCCGACCGGTCGATACGCCCGCGGCGCGGGCTGCGGACAGATCTCCTCCTGTGGCCAGCGTCCAGTTGCCGAACCGGGTCCTGAGTAGGACGACCGATGCCAGGGCTGTGATGGCGACCCACCACAAAATAGAGATGTGGAAGCCGTTGACAGTCCATGCGAACACATCATGCGCTGATGCCGAGACGGAGGTGAGCGTGAGTGTGCTCGTCCCGGTCAGCTGCAGGGACAGGCCTAGGCCGAGACCCGCAAGGACGAACCAGGTGCCGAGCGTCACGATGAAGGACGGGAGCCCGGTCTTCACCGTGACCAGCCCGTTCACGAATCCGACTAGTACGCCGAACGCAAGTGCCAGCACGATCATCGCCCAGATCGGAGCGTTATAGAAACCGGCGCCCAGCGCCACGATGACCTGCGCGGCGCCGATCACCGCGCCGAAGGACAGGTCTATCTCGCCGGCAATCATGAGCAGGGAAAGCGGTACCGCGATGATTCCGAGTTCGGCCGTGATGTTCAGCCATCCGGCGGTCGCCTGAACGCTGACGAAATCATGTCCGCCGGCGACCACAGCGAAGAAGATGTAGACGACGATACATCCCACCAGCGATCCGAATTCCGGTCGGCGGATGGCCCGGACCAGGCGGCTAGCGCGTTGCGGGCCGGGATCCGGCGGCGGGGCAACTGAGCGGCCCTCCGCCGGGGTTCCCGCCACTGGCGCGGACGTCACCAGCTATGCCAAGTTCAACTGCTTGCGGTCCATACCACGGGCACGCTCGCTCATGCGGCACCGCGAACGCCTGGGTGCTGCTGATTGACGCTGAGGACCTGCTGGACATTGGCGGAAGTGATCAGTAGCGGGCCGGTCCTGACCTCGCCAACCGGATGGAGCCCGTACCGGAGATACTGCACAAGGGCCAGCACCGAGTCGTAACCCTGGAGATACGGCTGCTGGTCAATAGCGAAAGCGAGCTTATTGTTCTTGACGTCGTTCAGCACGGCGGTGGACAGATCAGTGGTGCCTATCTTGACCTGCGCCTGGCCGGCCGAGGAGACCGCGGACATGGCTGCCTGCGCGACCAGGACACCCAGGGTGAAGATGCCCTGCGCGCCCGGATTCGAATGCAGGGCCGCTGCGATGTCCTGGGTTAGAGCGGACACGTTATTGTTGTCACTGAGCGGCGTGGTGATCGTCTTCACCTTGTATCCCGCCTTTGTCATCGTCGCTTCGAAACCGCCGCAGCGTTCCTCCCCGACCAGAGTCCCAGGGACATGGTTAATGCACAGCGCGTTCTTGACGCCCTCCTTGATCATTTCCTGTGCTGCCAGGTTTCCGGCTAGCGTCTCGTCCTGCCCGAAGTAGGCGAGCCCCCCGAGGGCTTGCCACTTGTTCATGCCCTGGTTCGCCAGAACCGTGGGAATCCCGGACGCTACCGCCTGCTTGATCACCGGTTCCATTGCGGATGGGAAGAAGTCGCCCGTCACGAGACCGGACGGCTTCTGCGAAATGGCAGTACTGACCAGCTGGGCATAATCCGCAGGACCCGCTGAAGGATTGCTCGTGGTGATGTAGGACACGCGCACCCCGAGATCCGAGCCTGCCTGCTGCGCACCCTTCTCGATCGCCGCCCAGAACGGGTCGCTGGACGGTCCGCCGACCCAATCGATCGTGTACGACGAACCCTGCGCCTTCGCCACGGAAGGGCTGTTCGAAGCGCTCGAGGCCCCCGAAGAATGACTGGAAGTGCACGCCGCGGCCAGGGCCGTAACCGACACCAGCACAGCGGCACGGCCTAACGTCTTGACTCTGCTCTTCTGCATGGCTAGCTCTCCCTGGATGGCATGGTCCGCCCCAGCAAGTCTGGAGGCTGCTATGTCTGCGAACCGCCTCCGAGTTTACCAGATGACAGTGCTTTATAATAGATTCGCTTAGTAGCTTTCCTCGTGCATTTTCGGCGGCATATCACCGCAGTATGAATGAAGCCGGGCCTCATTACACCACAGTACCCAGTCCGCCGTGGCGGTCATCGCAT
This sequence comes from uncultured Actinomycetes bacterium, assembly GCA_963726415.1. GTDB lineage: Bacteria > Actinomycetota > Actinomycetes > Streptosporangiales > Streptosporangiaceae > DASXKD01. The sequence continues at coordinate 188,187 of CAVSCM010000043.1, read as the reverse complement.
GATCAGAACCTTGCCAGTCCCGCGGAAGTCGATAAGCTCCCGTTTATACAAGCTGTTCATACTGGACGCCGCGGTCAGAATGGTTGTGATGTTCCTCATCACCATCCGACGCATCGCTCAAGGCGTGCGTCTAACGATCTTTGGTAACGTCCACAAGCCCGCGACCAAAGATCGCTAGTAGATGAAGCGATCGACCAAGATCCGCATCCGCCGCCGAGAGACTTCTATGCTTTCTACCCCGCGCTGTCAGTCCAGATTCTGCGCTAAATATGTCGCCGCGCTGATCCGCTGCCACCGGGCGCAGATCGGCTCGCTCTGGCGCAGCTCAACCGCGGCCGAAAGGCCTGCTGCTGCTGGCCACCTGCACAAAGGCGAGACCTTCGCCTAGCTGGCCGCCGCCTTCGGCATCGGCACCGCCACCCGCCTGGCAGTACGCGGTACACCCAGCGGCCGGCAGTCACCTCGATCGCCCCAAGATGGTGATCTGCCAGTTCTCACCCGGGTCGGACCTGGGGGCGGGCGCCGCGCAGCGCCCCCTGGGCCACCAGCCTATGGGCTTGAAACCGTTCTTATACTGGGCGGTACAGCTGCGCCTGCTATGCGTGCCCCTGCATCGCTGAGCTGCCGGAGCGGACGAAACACGGGAGGGGGCGCGGTGCCTTCGGACTCGGAGGACTTGTGGGGAGAGCTTAGCGGCGTGAAAGCGCCAACTGCGGCGTCACGAGCGGTCAGCACGTCTGCCCAGCTCATTCACTCCCGATTCGTGCACTTGGCTGAGGCCGACCCCGACCGGCCGGGGCTGTTCTTTGCGGACCAATGTCTGTCCTACGGCCAGCTCCTCGAGTCCGGCCGACGAGTCGCGACGGCGCTGATGGATCTGGACCTAACGCCTGGCTCACGGGTGGCGATTGTTGCCCGGAGGAACCCTGGCCTTGTCATCCAACTGCTCGGGGTGCTGCTGGCTGGATGCCAGTTCGCGATTCTGGATCGGGCCTATCCGCGAGCCCGGCTGGAGGCCATGGTCGATGCGTGTCAGCCCCACGCCGTGTTGGACGATGACCGGCTGGAAAAGCAGCACCTGGAAACTCCTGTGCTCGGGGCGGCCCGCAAAGACCAAGCGGGCCTCGTCGACCCTGGTTCGGCGCGAGCCGGGCTGCCTGCCTATCTGGCGTTCACGTCCGGCACGACCGGAACGCCGGAGTGCGTGCAAGGTGGACACGCAGCCGTCGTCCATTACCTCACGTGGTCTCCGGAGGCGTTCGGCCTGGGCGCCGATGATCGCTTCAGCATGATCTCCGGTCTGTCCCACGACCCACTTATCCGAGACGTCTTCAGCCCGCTTTCTCTGGGTGCTCAGCTGCTCATCCCAGACCTGCGCACCTGGGCGCGTCCGGAGGCACTAGCGACGTGGATGCGGGAGCACCGGGTTACCGTCACGCACCTGACACCCACGATGGCGCGCCGGATTTTCATCCAAAAGCAGGCGTCACTGCCTGACTTGCGACGCGTGCTCCTAGGAGGCGAGGTGGTTCGCACTGATGATCTTTGCTCCTTCGCCCAGGTCGCGCCGCATGCTAGGTTCACCGTGGTCTACGGCTGCACCGAGACCCCCCAGGTCGCTATGCACCACACGGCTGCCCGCGATGACTTTGCGGGTGATGCAACCGCGGTGGTGCCGCTCGGCGAGCCAGCGCCGGCAATGGAGGTCGAGCTCGTCTCGGCGACCGGCGTAGCGGTGCCAGCCGGCGAGCGTGGGGAGCTGGTGGTACGGACTCCGCATCTGGCGTTCGGGTACCTCCGACGGGACAGTGCGGGACTGCGGCTCGAGCCGTTCGGGTCCCATTACGCCACCGGGGACCTGGGATATCGTGACGCCGATGGGCGCCTGCTGTTCGCGGGGAGGTCGGACCGTCAGGTAAAGGTCCGCGGCGCTCGCGTCGAGCTCGGCGAGGTGGAGCACCACCTTCGGTCCTGCCCAGGAGTCGTTCTAGCCGCCGCGACCGTGGCGCCATCTGATGACGGCCCGTCCGTCCAGGCCACGGTGGTGGTGCGACCCGACGGTGCGCTTACAGCGAGGGAGCTCAAGAAGCACCTCGCGGCATTGCTGCCCGCTCCGGCGGTGCCGTCGACCATTATGATCCTCCACAAGATACCCATGAGCCCGAATGGAAAGTTCGACATTGAGCAATGACCAGGCCGCCCCGTCCGCTGAAGCCGTGGCCCGCCGCGTCAGCGAGATCCTCGGCGCTGTCCTCGGCAGGGCACCGCTTGCCCCGGACGACGACTTCTTCGAGCTGGGCGGTGACTCGCTCGCGGCGATCGAGGCGGCAGCGACGATCGAGGACGAGTTCGGATACGAGCTGTCCATCGAGGACATCTTCACGGTGCCGGGCGTGGCAGATCTATCGACGCTGGTGTGGAACGGCCTGCGCGCCGACTCGTAACTTCACTCCGCCCCGTTAATGGTCGGCGCAGATCCGAGGAAGTGAAGGGTTGGTATGACCGAGCGCAAGGCGCCGATGGCACCGATGCAACTGGAGATGTGGCACGCCGAGCAGACCTGGACGTCCGCGCCCGAGAACATCTACGGCGCCATCAGACTGCACGGCCGCCTCGACGTCGATGCCTTCAGCCGGGCACTGGCTGCCGTGGTGGCTCGGCACGAGCCGCTCCGCACCAGGATCGTCTTCGATCAAGAGCCGGTCCAGCTCATCTCCGACGTCTTCCCCTGCAACATAGAGCTGATCGAGGTAGCCAGCGAGGAAGAAGCTGTCAACCTCATCAGGCCCTGTGCGGACACTCAGATCCCCATGGAGGCGCTGCCGCTGTGGCGTATCAGCCTGATGCGGCTCCCTGACGGCGACCACGTCCTGGGCTTCGTGTTCCATCACGTGATCATGGACGGCTGGTCTCTGTACGTCTTCCTGGCCGACCTCGGACAGGCCTACGGACAAGCGATATCCGGTCACGACCTCTCGCTCGCGCCGTTGCAGTACACCTACAGCGACTATTGCCGCGAACAGCGGCGCCTGCCAGCTACCAGGAAGTTCAAAGACATCCTGGCGCACTGGCGAAAGCTGCTACCTGCCGCCCTGCCGGAACTTCGCCTGCCCAGGGACGGAGAGCGGATCGACGGGGCGGAGGGGCGCGGCTGGGCGGCATTGGATACCTTCCTCGATGCATCCGCAACAACACAGATGAATCGGCGCGCACGTGCGTCGCGATGCACAGTTTTCACGCTAATGCTCGACGCTGTCGCGGTGACTCTGAGCGAGCACGGGGCCACCGACGACGTCATTGTCGGTGTGCCGTTCCACAACCGGACGAAACGTCGGCTACGTCCCCTGATCGGGTTCATCGCCAACGGCGTGCCCATGGCGCTAACCGACATTAGCCGCCGAGGCACGGATCGCGATCGACTGGACTACGCAAAGTCGGTCGCCGCCGCCGCGCTGCGCTACCCGACCGTGCCTTGGCAGCTACTGAGGCAGGAGGTCTACGGGTTGACGGATGCGGAACCGTACACCTTCTGCCTCAACGTCCAGAACCCGCCTCGAATCGCCTACGGCCTGGCCGACATCGACATGACCCAGATCCCTGTGCGCAACGAGAGAGCCATCTTCGACTTCGAGCTGATAATGTCGAAAATTTCCCGTCACATCGAAGGGAACCTTGCATATCGTGCGGACTTGTACTCGCGGTCACGGGCCGATGCGCTCTGGACTGGCGTAAAGAGCAGGTTGCTCAAGCCGGCGTCCTGAGACCTGGGCCGAGTTGTCGTGGCCAGATCGCGCCTCGGCCAGGGCTTGAGCATGCCAAGCTACGCTTCGTGATATCGGTGCGCTGTGTCCGTGGCCATGAGAAACTTCAGGCACGTCGTCGCGAAGAAGACCTTCAGCATGCTGGGTTACTTCACCTGGAGACGGGTGGCCCGCATGCTGATGGAGCGGCACCACTGGAGATGGAAACAGTCTGCCGACGGCACGTCACCCTGACGGGCACTGGCTGCTGGTTACCGGCGGGCAGGCCGAGCTGCGGCGGATCGTCGCGATGCCGGTCACCCGGTACCGCTACCGCAGCAGCAAGACCCAACCCCTGGCCCCTGCCAGAACATGCCTGATGGCAGGAACCGTGGAGAGCCCGTTGCATCGAGAAGCGCACGGCGGAACTCGGCGAGCGGCTTATTAGGACGGGCCAGCGGCAACGCTGGAACCGCGCAGACTTGAGGGTTTCACTGGTCGTCAGCCACCAGTCCCAATGCGGCGACCAGCCGGTTCAGCGCCGTCATCAGTTGTGCGTCGAGCCGGGCGGCATCCGGCGATGCGCCGAGCGCGTAGGCCACCCGTCCCCAGTTGCCGTGGATCCGGCCGACCCGCCGTCCAGCTTCGACTAGCTGGTTGGCGACCTGGACCTCGGACAGGTCGGCGAGAATCTCGGTGGGGAGGACAAAGCGCCGGACTGTCCCGGTGCCGACAGCGAAGCGGACCGCCGATGTAACGCCCTCCGCGTCGCGAGCCACCTGGGTTGCCTGGGCGGCGCTGGCCACGGCGCTCTGCAGGGCGTACAGGTCGACGCCGTGCGTCTGGCGGACGAGCTCGGGGATGAGGTCGCCGCCTGGGCGCACGGCCGCTTCGACTAGCGTCCATTGGTCTGCACCGGTCTTGAACTCGGCGTGCATGACCCCGCTCTTGAGCTCCCAGGCCTGGGCGACGCGGTCGACCTCTGCTGCAGCGTGGTCGGCATCGGGCTCGGCCGCGCTTGGCCGGACGACGTGACCGAGCTCAAGAAAGCCTGACGGACCGCCGGACAGCTTCCGCGTTACGGACGAGAACACCAGACGGGTCTGTGCGAACACGGCTTCGACGCTGATCTCCGGCCCCGGCACGTAGTCCTCGACGATGCCGGTCATGGTCGGCGAGAATCGGCGGACCTCACTCCAACGCGACAGCGCCGACGCTTCATCGTCTACCCGGTACACGGCCGTGCTCGCGGCCGCGTCAACGGGCTTGAGCACCGCGGCGCGACGGCGCCCGCCGTAGAACGCGCGGATGTCGTCTGGGCCGTGCACCTCACGCCAGGCGGGGACGACCAGGCCCGCAGCGGCGGCGGCCGCTCGCTGGCGGGTCTTCGACCTCGCGGCCCGGGCCGCGCTGACGCCGGGGCCGGGCAGGCCGAGCTCGTGGGCGACCGTCGCCGCGGTGATCTGCGAGCCGTCCGCGAGCGTCACCACCGCGTCCGCGCGGGCGCCGAGGTGGACGAGCGCCTCGACGTTGCTATTCTCATCGCGGGCATCGATAGCGTAGAACTCGTTGACGGCGTGCTCATATCGCGCGTGCGAGCTGCCATCGGCCAGCACGACCCGCCAGCCCTGCCTGGCCCACGTCACGAACGCGGCCATGCGGAACGCGTCGGCTCCGATGACGAGCAGCGTCGGGCCGCGCCGCTCTGGCGACATGGTCACCTGGACGCTGTGAATCGCGCGGTCGCGGCGGCCGTCGGGTGCTCAAAGAGCCGCTCGGCCGAGAACTCGGGTACGGCTCCGCTGTCGGCTACGAAGATGCCCTCGTTAGCATCGCTCGCATGATTGACGAGCTCCACGTTAACGTCGCCTCCTCGCTCCGATCGGTCGACCCAGCCGAGTGGGACAGTCTCAAGTCCGCCGCCGGTCTGTACACCTCGCACACGTGGTTGCTCGGCGATGAAGCCGATCCATCTGCGGATGTATCGTATCTACTCGCTCGGGACGGCAGCAGCGTACTCATGGGCGGGCTCCCTTGTTACCGGCCACGGGTGGCCGGCAGCGAGCGATACAACCTACGCGTGCTGCTTGGCCGTGACGACGTCCCCCGCTCGCGCGCCCTCGTCCTCACCGGCACGAGGTCCGGGTATCGCTGCGACGTCCCGGTGAGCGACCGCCTCACCCTCGCCGACGCGAGCATGGTGCGCACGCATCTCCTGCGCGAGGCGGTGGCGCGCGCCGGTCGTGACGACCGGCAGGCGGTGCTACTGTATGTGCCCGCGAACGCCTACTCCCAGCTCGTAGAGGACGTCGGCGTCCCTGGCGCACCCCTCGGCAGTGACGCGACGATCTCGCTTCCCGGCGGCTCATTCGCCGACTGGTTGGCCGGGTTGCCCTCGAAGAACCGCCGGAACATCCGGCATGAGCTCAATGCGTACGACGCGTCCGGATGGCGCACAGAGGTTGTTCCGCTGCGTGCGGTCATTAGCGATGTGGTGCCGTTGCTGGCGGCTCTTCAGCGCAAACATGGCGCTCTGGGAGAGCCACGCGCGCTGGCGCGGCTGCTCGCCCGTCAGGAGCAGGCCTTCAGTGAGCGCGCGATCGTGTTCGCCGGACGGCGACACAGCCAGCTCGGCGCTTTCGCGCTCGCGTACCGGCACGCCGACGTCCTCTACGTGCGGGCGGCCGGCATGAACTACGACCTCGCGCCCGAGCCTGCGTATGCATACTTCAACGTCGTGTACTACGCACCGATCGCCCACGCCTACGCGACCGGCGCACGGGCCGTGCATCTCGGCGTCGACTCGTTGCGTGCCAAGGTGCTGCGCGGCGCTCGGCTAACCTCGCTGTGGGCGCTGCCGATCGGATGGGCGTGGCCGGACGGTGGCGTTGCCGGAGCGGCCCAGCGGGTCGCTGACGCGCTACGGGCCGAGATCGGCGTGCGGGCGGCGGAGTACTTCGCCGACGCGGCTGACCCGTTGCTGCCCGAGCTGCCGACGAATCCCGCAAACGGGTTAGCAGTGCTCTGCGAGCACAGGGCAACGTTGTTTGAAGAGTCGACGGCCCCACTGCGGAGCTGCTTGCTTGTCATCTGCAGTAACGGTACAGAATGGCTGCTGACGGCGTTGCTATGGTCCATGCGTATCAACATGCTGTTCGACGAGGCGTGCTCCGACGTGGCCGGTGTGAAAGGCCTCGTCCGTCGCTGCGCCATGATTTTCACCGACGCTGCCAAGGCGGCATAAGGTCGAGACGGATGATCTCTCTGCCGCGATGGCTGACTAGGGACTTTCGGCTGTTCTGGGCGGGCGAGACAGTCTCCGACCTCGGCAGCCAGATCACCACACTTGCATTGCCCATGACGGCGATCCTTACGCTCCACGCCACAGCGGCATGGGTCGGGATCGTCACGGCAGGCACTATTCTGCCCGTCCTGATCGTGAGCCCGCTCGCGGGTCTGTGGGTAGACCGGCACCGGTCACGACCCCTCATGCTGGTCGCCCACGCCGCGCGCGCGGTGCTGCTCGCGACGGTCCCGCTGCTCGCGTGGGCGGCGGTGCTCACCCTGCCCGCGTTGTTGGCAGTCGCGCTGCTCGCCGGCGGCTTTTCCGCCGCCTTTAACGTCGCCTATCTCTCGTACGTGCCAACCCTGGTCGAGCATGACGCCCTCGTCCAAGCGAACGGCGCGCTCGGAATGAGTAACTCGATTGCCGATATGGCCGCACCAGGCCTGGCTGGCTTCCTCATACAGTTCGTGACCGCGCCCGGCGCCATCATCTTCGATGCGGTGTCGTACGTGGTCGCGGGATGGACGCTGCTCGCCGTGCGCTCCCGGGAGCCGGCCCGGGACGTGCCGAGCACCACGGCCCGGGCCGCAGCGCGCGACATCGCCGACGGTGCACGGCGCACGGTCCAGGATCCGGTCCTGCGCGGGCTGATGTCGGTGAGCGCATCCTTCAACTTCTTCGAGCAGGCGGTGATTACCAATTTCTTGCTCTACACGTCAAGGGTGCTGCACCTGCACCCCGGTGCGATCGGCCTTGTCCTCACCGCGGCGGGTGTCGGATCAATCGTCGGTGCCACATCCTCCAGCCTGGTGCGCCAGAGGTTCCGTTTTGGGCTCGCCCTTGGCGGCGGGATGGGCGTGGCGTCCGTGTCGCTAGCGCTGGTGCCCGCCGTCGCCGGCAGCAGCCCATGGGCACCGATCGCGTTCGCGGCGATGTTCGCGCTCTACGGCCTCGGCATGACGGTCTTCAATATCCACGCGATCACGCTCCGCCAGCTGCGCGTGGAGTCGACCATGCTCGGGCGTGTGAACGCTAGCTACCGCACCATCACCTTCGGGGCGATACCGCTCGGTGCGCTGGTCGGCGGCGCCGTCGGTGGTCTGATCGGGTTCCGCCTGGCTCTTACGCTAGCGGGCGCCGGGCTGGTCGTCGGCGCCGTTGCCTTTATGTGGTCGGCTGCCGTCCAGCTGCGCGGCGTACGTCCAGCCTGACGTCCAAGAACCGCCGAATATTCTGCTAGCCGTTATTGGCGGTAAACAGGATAGCGTGGTATCAATCGAGAGTCTCAGTAAATGGCGTAGTTCTACGAGCGGTCCATTCAAGAGGCGGCGCGCGCGGTGATCCCGGCCAGCGGCGTGACCGCCTGCCCGGGGCGAGCGGAACCCTGCCGAACTACCGGTCACGAACACCGCATCATTGCCGGCGGGGGCCGACCACCGCGATCGAACGGACGTGGCTGGACAAAGACAGCACATGGTGATTGTTTTGAGCGGCACCATGCCCGCCTCCGCCATCTGGGCCGCCACCCGCCGGTGCCGGGCCGTGGAGACCTCGTCCGACGGCGCCGGGAGCGGGTAGTCGAACGCCCCGAGTCGAAGATCGCGAACAGGATCCACCGATGATGTCGTCCAGGCGGGAGGCGATCCTGCGCGATACCTCCGCGCCGCCATCACCAGGCGAAAGCACTACCCACGAAAGGAGACCAGCCGCGTAAGCTGAAAGCGGCGGAGACGATACTGCAACTCGTCTCCGCCGCTCGTCACACTTGCGCCAAGGTAGGACTTCTGGGCTCAGTGTCTGCAGCATCGTTAACGTACGCTCATTGACCGCGAATATGGCGGACCTGATAGGGTAATGATTAGCCATACCTGACTCAGTAAGTTGGGAATCTGCTAAATGGACAAGCATGATCGTGCTGTTGACCGGGAGATGCTTCTTGCGGAATTTGCCGCTCTCCGGGCAGAAATATTGCAGCGGTCCAGTCTGCAATGGAGCGTATTCGCCTTGCAGCTGACTGCGGCTGGCGTAATTTTCAGCTTCGCCCTGAGTAATCCTTCTCACACAGGTTTCCTGCTGATCCTCCCGGTGATATCCTATGCCCTCGCCGCCCGTTATATAAGTCACTTCCTTGTCATACAAGCTCTAGGAACTTACATTCATGACGTTCTTGAGGTTAGGGCGAAGGGCGAGCTTCACTGGCAGACGTGGTATAGGGCCCAGCCTCTCAGCGTGCATCGTATCTTTGCTTGGCTCAACGCAAACTTTCTTGTATTTCCAGGGACCGCAGTTATTGCGCTAGCATGGGTAGCACCTTATGTATGGGAAAGCCATACTTCTGCTGGCAAGCGTGTTCTGATCATAATTATCTGGCTCATCGGAATAGCTGTCACCGTTTTGTCGACCCAGATGATTGCTAGCAGACTAACTAGTTTCCGGGGTCAGTCGTCGCGGCAAAGATCGAATCAGCTCCCAGGTGCTCAGCGAAGTCTGGATTGACCCGATCGCGTCCGGGCACTAACCCAACCAGCTGTCACTTGGCAACGTGCACTTCACCCCCCCAGCGCGCGGACCGTCTGGCACGCGCACACGATCGCCCAGACGCTCTACGTCACCGAAGGCGAAGGACGGGTCCCACCCCGCGGCCACGCCGCCATCAAGATCCGTTCCGGCGACGCCGTCACCATCGCCGACGACGAGTGGCACTGGCGCGGCGCCACCCCGACCACCCCATGACCCACCTGTCCCTCACCGAAGGCTGCACCGAATGGGGATAACCACGTCACCGACGTAGAGGGCAACAGCGACAAAGCGGATGCACTGGCTCCCGGTCATCCACCGAACACAAGGCAAGACCGGGCGTCCACTCACCGCACATGGTTGGTGCGTCAGGGCGCCCAGATTGAACCGTTCGGCACGCTCTCATCGACGCGTTTCGGCGGCACGATGACGGCGCCAGTTAGGCGGTTACCTGCGCGCTGGCGTCCATCAGTCCAGTAACTGAGCGTAGCCGAACGATTAGGGCTGACCGTCGGAAATACTTGTCTGGCCGGGTGAGGAGTCCCGCGGATTCGGCGCCCTGATCCGCGGCGTTGCTCACAGTCACATGACACCGGCGACGGTACGGTGCAGGCAACATAGACCGCGGGAAGGCAGAGAATGGCCCAGAAGGTAAGCGTCGTCTTCGAAGACGACTTGACCGGCGGCCCGGCCGAGCAGACGATCCGGTTCGCGTTCGACGGCACCGGCTATGAGATCGACCTGAACGCCAAGAATGCCGCCGCGTTCGGCAAGTAGCTCGCGCCCTACCTGGAGCACGCGCGCCGGGCCGGGCGGGCGCAGCCTCGCCGCCCCGGGCGGACCGCGGGGAGCCGCCAGCGCTCAGGGGACATCCGGGCCTGGGCGAAAGAGCGCGGCCTGGCAGTCAGTGAGCGCGGCCGCATCCCCGCCAGCGTGGTCGAGCAGTACAACGCCGACGGCGGGCGCTAGCAGAGCCACCAACCCCGCGTGGTGCCAGAACCGCGCCGCTCACCAGGAACCTGCCGCGGCGGCCGTCGGCCTGCCGGAATGCGGGGCTGCCTGCTGTCGCCATGAAACCCTGCGCTTTGACGGCGCATTCCGGCTCGGACACACGCTCCCGCCGCATCGAGTGCGACCCGTCACCCTGTACCCCACCTGCTCGGGATACAAGACATCGCCCGGTCCGCGGCATGACCGGATGGGTTTGTGGTGCGCATACGGGCGGGTGATCGATCCGGTGGCTGCGGTTTGAATCTCGCGTTACCGCACTAGACCAACAACGTCCCAGTCCCGGGCGTGGCGCCGGAACGCGACGGTTATGCCCTCGGACTCCGCGGCGCGGACCATGCCCTGCGGCGGGTGGATGAAGGTCCGGAAGTCATGGCGAGTGAATCGGCGGTAGAGGTTCTCAGTGCCGAACTGGACGCGGTTGAGGACGTTGGCTGCCGGGTAGCTGTAGGCCATTGTCTTGCGGGCATGGCCGGCCGCGACTTTGAGCAGAGCGGCATAGTCGGGATAGCAGCAAACGACGCGGTGCATTACGACGACATCCGCAGGCTCGACCTCCCCGGGCGCCTGTGCGATGTCGAGGAATCGGCGTGTGACCTGGTACGTCATCCCGGCCTCGTCGAGCAGGCGGGCCGCCTCGACCTCATAGTTCTGCGAGATCTCCAGGTTGGTCACATGTGCGGCGCCCCGGCGAAGCAGCTCGACCTGGAGTTGCCCAACGCCGCCGCCGATCTCCAGGACCGTAGCGCGCTCAATCCCCCGCGAGGCGACGAAGTCGACAATCCCCTGCGCCGCCGGGGTCAGGCCCCGCCGTTGATAGCGCTTCGTCTGACGTCGCGCGAAGCGGCCGGAAAAGACCGACTGATAATCGTCGGGATCGCAGCACTCGGGCACGGGGTCAGTATCTCCCTCAGCACGCACTCGAAAACGCCCGGCGACCTCGACCGGGCCGGTGATCAGTACCTGATTCCAGTGCCCGAGCACGACCTGCTGGCGACGTGGTGGGTGTCCCGCACCATGCTCCGGGCCGGTTCGGGGATGCACTCGATCCCGAAGCTGTCCTCAATGCCGGCACCAACGTCTCAGATCAGCCGCGGGGCAACGGCGACGCCACGTCAATCCGACCCGCACGCACATCGGCTACTTGTTGGGCTGGTCGGACCGTGCTACGCAGATCCTGGCTCCAGTTCGAAGCGGTAGGGCTCCCGGCCCGGTCGCTCACGGCGGACACGGCGCTGAACCACTGTGGGCAGCGTGCACGCTCCTCCGTACGGGAACGAGGTCGAAGGAAGCTGCCGGGGCCGCCGCCGACGTGAGTGCTCTGGGCTGGCCGCGCCGCGGCTGCCTTCGGGGCGGCAGGCAGAGCCCGATTGGCCAGGGACGATAAGCTGGTTTGAGAGCCACATCCTGGACGCGATCCATACCGCTTACGCCGGTGGCGATCGTGCGGCCAGTGCCCGGCTGGCGATGACCAAATAACTTGGGCTACAGCAATGCGTACCGCCATTGACCTGGCCTGCGTCATCCCAGTTGGCTACAGCGTCGACCGCCGGATTGCTCCTAAGCCTCGGATATCCCGTGCCGGGATGCCCGTTCCGGGCGGAAAATCGGGGGTGGTTGCTGCCCGCCGACGCCGACGACTGCTTGATCGCCGAGGTCGTTTCTAAGCCGGGCGCCGGGAGCCGCTTCACGGGCCGTTCAGTGTTGCTTCGAGCACGAGGATCAGATTTCTCCAGCTGTGCCCTGGCTCCTGCGGGCAGCGGCCTTCGCCGAGGGCTTGAGGAGGCCAGATGCTCGCCAGGACACAAGACAACGAGGAGATCATCGAGCGTGTCGCGGCGCTGGATATCGGCAAGGCCGAACTGGTGTGCTGCGCCCGGGTGCCTGATGAGGACCATCCGGGGAAGCGACTGCAGGAGGTGGCCACCTGCTCCACGATGACCCGGTTCGTGCAGGCCATGGCGGATCATCTGGCCTGCCTGGGCGTCACCCGGGTGGTGATGGAAGCAACCAGCGATTACTGGAAGCCGGTGTTTTACCTGCTGGAGGCGGCCGGGTTCGAGACGTGGCTGGTGAACGCCAAAGACGTCAAGCACCTGCCCGGGCGCCCCAAGACCGACAAGCTCGATGCGGTCTGGTTGTGCAAGGTCGCTGAGCGGCAGATGCTGCGGCCCAGCTTCGTCCCCCCGCCGCCGATCCGCAGGCTGCGAGATCTGACCCGCTACCGGGCGGATCTCGTGGCCGCGCGAACCGCCGAAAAGCAGCGGGTCGAGAAGCTGCTCGAAGATGCCTGCATCAAGCTCAGCGCCGTGGTCACCGACATCTTCGGCCTGTCCGGGCGGGACATGCTCGCCGCTTTAGTGGCCGGGGAGCGCAACCCCAAGGTGCTCGCGCAACTGGCCCGCCGCAGCATGCGCAAGAAGATCACCGTTCTGGAAGAGGCGTTCACTGGCCACTTCACTGATCATCACGCGTTCCTGCTGAGCAACATGCTTGCCCGGGTCGATGCGATCACCGCCGCGATCGCCGTCCTCGACACCCAGATCGCCGCGCACGCCGCGCCGCTCGCGCACCTGGTAGCCCGGCTGGATGAGATCCCCGGCATCAGCCTGGCCAGCGCGTATGTGATCCTCGCCGAGATCGGCACCGACATGGCCCGCTTCCCCACTGCCGGGCACCTCACCTCCTGGGCCCGCCTCGCGCCCGGGATCAAGGAATCGGCCGGGAAGAAGAAAGGCAAGGGCTCCACAGGTCACGGCAACGCCTACCTGGCCGCCGTCTTGGGTAACGCCGCCGCTGGAGCCGCCAAGACCGACACCTTCCTCGGCGAGCGGTACCGGCGGATCGCCCGGCGCCGCGGTTCCAAGCGTGCCATCGTAGCGACCGGCCGCGCCATCTTGGTCATCGTGTGGCACCTGCTGTCGGACCCAGATGCCCGGTTCCACGATCTCGGGCCCGGCTACTACAACGCCCGCATCGACCCCGAACGCCGCAAGCGCAACCACATCCGCCAGCTCGAAGCCCTCGGCTACAAGGTCACCCTCGACCCCGCCGCACAACCAGCAATCACCTCACCCGGCTCCGCTGCGCTCCGCCGGGTGCTGCCGCCTGCCCAGTAACACACCAATTTTCGGATCAGCAGTAGGCCGCGCGTTCGAATCGCGCTCGGGGCGCAAAAGGGTATCTGACCTGGGATTACGCTAGCTCAGGAGCCGCCGCCGAAGCGGGCTTCTGCTCACCTTCCCAGGCAGTAGGTCATCGGCTGGGCTCGCTCTTAAGGCGTTATGTGGTGCCTGACCTGCCCTTTCTTGGAGCTGGCCTTCTCCGGACGTGCTGGCTACAGCGTCGTTATCGGCTAGACCAAATAACTTAGGCTCCTCCGGACTGCTGCTGACACACGCGGCTAGATCATCTGCAGGAGCGGTGGCCGCTGCAATCCGGAATGCCCCGCTTCCATCGAGGCAGCGCTCTGCTGCCTGCTTATCCACGCAAGCATGCCGCTCGCGGTCAGTGAACCCGCGTCTAACCTGTGGATGACTCGCGACTCTGTCCTAGTTCACCCGCTGGGCCGATACAGATCGAATACGCGTGTCTGGCGGCTGCCGCCCCTGTGTGTGGCGTCACGCATATCTACCGGTTCTGGGCGCTGCCGGACCGCCCCGGGATGCCCTCCAATGGCGCTGTTACGCGCCCAGTACCCGGCTTGGGAACGACCCGATGATCAAGCTGGATGGGCGTCAGAAAGGGCGGCCACCGCCGATTTCCGGTCGGCGTCCGGGCCTAAGATCAGGCTGGCGGTGGTGGAGCACGCGGCCACTGGACCGGCTCGGCGCGGGGTGATCGTGCCTGCGGCCTGAACGTCAACCCTGGTAGGCAATCGTGGCGTAGTCATTGTGCGTGAAGGACCCGGAACTGTACCCGGTGACGAACACCGTCCCGGTGGTGGGGTTGACTGTGACCGCCTGCGCGGCGCTGCCGCTGGGGCCGTTGCCGGTGTAGCGCTTGACCCACAGCTGGGCACCGGTGGCGGCAGTGTAGGCCACTGTGGCATAGGTCGAGTCACTGCTGCTTTCCCCAGTGACATACACCGTGCTCCCGCTTGGGCTGACGGCCACCGAATAGGCCTGAGTACCGATGCCGCCGCTGACGGGGCCGGCGTAGCGCTTGACCCACAGCTGCGCGCCGGTGGTGGCACTGTAGGCCACCGTAGCGTAGTCCACCCGGCCGGCGGTGGTCCCGGAGCTGTACCCGGTGACGAACACCGCCGTCCCGTCCGGGCTGGCCGCCACCGAATAGGCCTGGTCGTCGCCGCTGCCAGGGCCGGTGTAGCGCTTGACCCACAACTGCGCGCCGGTAGCGGCGTTATAGGCCACCGTGGCGTAGTCAAAGCTTGTGGCGCTACCCCCGTAGCTAGACCCGGTGACGAACACCGTCTTCCCGTCCGGGCTGACCGCCACCGCATTGGCCCCGCGGCTGCCACCTGCGGCGCCGTTATAGCGCTTGACCCACAACTGCGCGCCGGTAGCAGCGCTGTATGCCACCGTGGCGTAGTCATTACCATTGCCGGTCCCGAAGCTGGACCCGGTGACGAATACCGTCTTCCCGTCTGGGCTGACGGCCACCGAATGGGCCTGGTCGGAGCCGCCCAAGGGCCCGTTGTAGCGCTTGACCCACAGCTGCGCGCCGGAGGCGGGGTTGTAGGCCACCGTGGCGTAGTCATAACCACCCGTGGTCTGACTACCGCTATACCCGGTGACAAACACCGCTGTCCCGCCCGGGCTGACCGCTACCGAAGTGGCGAAGCCCTGCAGAGCAGGACTGATGTACCGTTGGACCCACAGCTGGGCGCCGGTGGCGGCGTTGTAGGCCACCGTGGCGTAGTCCACCTCCCCGGCGGTGGTCCCATAGCTGTACCCGGTGACGAACACCGTCTTCCCGTCCGGGCTGACGGCCACCGAGCTCGCCTCGTCGACGCCTTTGTCCGGGCCGTTGTAACGGCTGACCCACAGCTGGGCGCCGGTGGCAGCGTTATAGCCGACCGTGGCGTAGTCCTCAAACGAAGTGGTCCCAATGCTGTACCCGGTGACGAACACTGCCGTCCCGTCCGGGCTGACCGCCACCGAACGGGCGTCGTCGGTGTCGCCGTTGTTGTACCGCTTGACCCACAGCTGGGCGCCGGGACTAGCCGCCGCGGGCGACGTCCTGGCCAATGACGCCCGCGCCCCCCGCAGGGCCTGGGGGGCCGCGGCCGAAGCACTGGCCCCGGTCACCCCCACCATGGTGAGCGTCACACCGGCCGCCGCAGCGACAAACGCATGCGTGATGTACCTGTGCATCCGAACCCCCCCTGGTTCTCGCCCGTCGCAGCCCGGCGCTCGCGCCTGATGCCACCGGCCCGCGCTATCCCCACCCAAGGGCCTTGGCTCACCCAGCCCGCATTCCGCTTGGCCGGCCCGCATCCTAGTGCCCGGTGCCGCCCAACTATGAGCACGGCCGGAACGGGGTGTCAAGCCCACAGCCGGACGCGGCAACCAGCGGAGTAAGAAGCGCACGCCCACTTGTGACCAGCGGTGTTTACTGAGCCACCCGTTTCTCAAGTTGGCCCTGATCATTCATGCCGCCTGATGCAGCCCCGGCCGATGCAGCGCCGGTCCCTGCGGTACAGGACGTTCGGCGGGATGGCTCCGGCACCGCCGGAGAGGCAGCGAGAGTACCAAGCGGTTATCGTAGGCGCGGCGCTGCCGTCGTGGGCGTTGTCGATGGCCGCCAGGCAGATGCGCATGCCGCTCGACCGGATCAAATCGCCAGCAGTCACCCGCCATGGCTGATGGTCCAAGGACCGTCAGGCGGCTGGAAGCCACTGCCTGCGATACAGTCCATTTCATGTCCTTGGTGGCGAGTGTGCGGCCAGTGCCCCGGCTGGTGATGACCAAATAACTTGGGCTAGAGCAATGCGCACTGCCATTGACTTGGCCTGCGTCGTCGCAGTTGGCTACAGCGTCATCCGCCGGATTGCTCCTAAGCAGTAGGTCGCAGGTTCGAATCCTGCTCGGGGCGCACATTGAACCAATATTTCGCTGTTATGTTCACCTTACGGAAGCCAGCCGGGGAGCCAATCGTCCGCCGCGAGCTGCGGCGAACGGGGTAGACAGCTCAAGCAAAAGCTGATCTGTGGTGCGAGCCGAGCAGGGCGACAAGGCAGTCTGAGCCGCCCGGACTAGCGGCTAAGCACCGACGGCACGCAGCGCTAGCTCGATGCGGCATTCGGAGTATCCCGGGGCTGCAGCTGCCGATTCGGAGCGGGAAGCCAGTTCGCTGCGCTGTCGTGACTGGATTAGAGTCCGCTCTGCGGCCGTGCGGTCAGGGGCCGGAGCGGTAGTCGAAGTCGGTGGTGAAGGCGGCGTGGCGGCGTCCACGCACTTCCCAGCGCAGCGCCGGATCGGTTGATCGCAGCGCGTCGGCGTGGAGTTCGGTGCCGGGGTGGTCGTTGCCGGGGATGCCGCACCGGACGTCGCCTGGCTCGGAAGCGTCCCCTTCGGCCTCGGCCGTCAGGTAGCCGACGACGCCGATGCGTTTGCGGGGCTTGGTGTGCTCGAGGCTTATCCGGGCTGGGCGCACGGCGTGGACTTCGCCGATAGCTGGGCCGTACTGCCGTGCGACCGTTCCGCCGGCCCGGCCGAGGAAGATGTCGGCGATCGCGGCCCGCTGGCCGGCGTCGGCGCCTTGGTCGACGTAGAGCACGACCTCCCAGGGGGTGCCCGGCTGCACTCGGTCGAGGTAGCGGATGGACATTACGGTCCGCAGGCCGGACAGGTCGAGGCCGTCGGCGTAGCCGTCGTGGATCTGCCACGACAGGGCGCCGAAGCATTCCCCGAAGCTGGAGGGCCCGCCGGGGCGGCCGCCCACGCTGCGGCACGGGCAGATCGCCTCGCAGTTGCATGCCTCGAAGTAGGAGCCCCGGACGTGCCAGTCTGTCACCGGGCCTTGCGCTGATCCGGTCATCACATGCCTCCCATCCCGCCGGTGGCGGCGGTGTAGTGCAGGCCGGGTGCGAGCCCCGGTTCGAAGATAACCGCGACCGCCAGGGCGAGCGCGGCGATACCCAGAGCGCGGCTGAAGCGGGCGCCCCGGGCCCAGGTTTTTTCGGTAAGAACGGCGCCTGCCAGGACCACCATGGCGATCACGTTCATCAGCCCGAAGGCAACCAGGAGCGCCATGAGGGCCCAGCAGCAAGCCAGGCAGAATGTGCCGTGATAGAGCCCGGCCCGCAGGTCGCGGGTTCGCCCGCGGTAGGCGCCGAGCTTGAGCATGAATCCGAGCGGCGAGCGGCAGCGGGCCAGGCACCGGTCCTTCAGCGGGGTGAGCTGGTAGGCGCCGCAGGCGGCGAAGATGGCCACCGCTAGCACAGTCGCCGCGGCGGGGTGGCCTCCCGCGAGTCGGCCGGCGAGCCACGCCAGCCCATAGGCGGGCAGGGCCGCCAGGGTCCACACGATCAGGTAGCCGGAAGCGAACGCACCCAGCCGGGAGCTGCGGCCGTCTGTGAAGGTGCGCGAGTACAGCGACGCGAACGGCGCTGCCGAGGGCAGCATCATCGCGGCCATCATCAGCGCCCAGATGGCGGCAAACGAACCGGCACCCAGGCCCATGGTCCCGGGCATCGAGCCCATATCGCGCGCCACCAGCACCACGCCGGTCCATGCGCCAGCGGCCGCGACCAGCAGCAGCGAGGCCGGCGGCGTCAGCTGCCGCAGACTGGGCACCGCCGGGCTGGCTGCCTCGGCTGATCCGCCCGCGCGGCCTCGCGCGTCCGCCGGACCTGTCGCCGGCCCGGTCATTGCGTCGCTGTTCATGTCGCCTGCTCTCACTCGTTGCTGTGAAGGATGATGGCCTGACCCGCGCCGTCTGGCCGGCTCCGCCCCGGATCGGAGCCGGCCGGGCGGGGATCAGCGCGGCCGCGCCGGTCCTATATGAGCTGCAGGTCTGGCCGGGGTGCAGCTTCAGGTCACGTTCTTCCCCCGCCTATCGGCCGGGCTCGCTGGCGGGCTGGATGTTCTGGTTGATGTGGAAGGTGTTGTCCGGGTCGTAACGCCGCTTGATCTGGGCGAGCCGTTCGTAGTTGCCGCGGTAGGAGGCTTTGACCCGCTCTTGGCCCTCGTCCATCAGGAAGTTCACGTAGGCTCCGCCGGCCGAGGTCGGGTGCAGTTCCTGCCAGTAGTCCCTGGCCCATTGCGAGATGAGGCCGGCGTTGGCCGGGTCAGGGTCGACGCCCGCGATGATGCCGGCCCAGCCGCCGTCTCGGTAGGCGAAGGCCGTCGCGCCCTCGGGCACGCGGCTGGCGGCACCGTCGATGGGGTACATGTGCATGGTGGAGTGGCCGGTGGGCAGCTGCGCGCCGTACTTGACGTGCACCTCGATCGCCTCATCGGAGATCTGGTTGAAGAAGTCGGCCCGCCAGTACCACTGCAGCCCGGCCGGGTAAAGGGCGTCGAAAGCGCTCTGCAGCACGTTGAACGGCATCGGCTGCAAGCCCACCAGCAGAGGCGAGCCGAACGTCTTGACCGGCTCGAGCACCTCGTCGGCCCGGTCGTGCGAGCCGGTGTAGCACCAGACGATGGCACAGGACTTGCGGCCCCAGAGTTCCTCGGGGAACGGCGGCGCGGGCGGGATGGTGATCAGCCCGATCCAGCCGCTCAGCTCTTCGGGCAGTGAGGGCAGCAGCTCCCGGTACCAGCGCATCACCTCGGGGGTGTCGGCGATGTCGTACAGGACCGGGCCGCCGATGATCGTGCCGTGCTCGCCGATGTCGTGGCAGCGGAAGGTGAACGAGGTGACGATGCCGAAGTTCCCGCCGCCGCCGCGCAGCGCCCAGAACAGGTCGGGGTGGGAGGTCTCGCTGGCCGTGATGAAGGTTCCGTCGGCGAGGACCACATCGGCGGCGAGGAGGTTGTCGACGGTGAGGCCGAAGCGACGCGAGAGGTAGCCGATGCCGCCGCCGAGGGTCAAGCCGGCCACGCCGGTGGAGCCGAGGAAGCCGGACGGGGTAGCCATGCCGAATTTCACGGTTGCGTGGTCGACATCTCCCCAGGTGCAGCCGGCATCGGCACGGACAGTGCGGCGGGCCGGGTCGACGGTCGTGCTGCGCAACAGCGACAGATCGATGACCAGGGCGCTGTCCCCTACCCCGAGCCCGGCCGCGCTGTGGCCGCCGCCGCGGACAGCGATCTCTGCGCCGTGGCGGCGGGCGAACCGGACGCAGCTGATGACGTCGGCGACGTCGCGGCAGCGCGCGATCGCGGCCGGATGCTTGTCGATCATGCCGTTGTACACGGCGCGCGCCTCGTCGTAACCCGGATCCCCCGGCACGATCAGGTCACCGCGCAGGGCGGCGCCCAGCTCGCGGTACTGCGTGGTGCCGACTACGGCTGATGTCGTGGTCACTGGATTTCCCCTCGTATACATCTAGAGATAGCACGATCGTTCGCGCTACGTTGGACGGTACGATCGATCGTGCTATTTTGTCAACATGATGAGCGGCATCGTGAAACAACGCGATCGTGCGCAGCGTCGGCCCCGCGCGGACGGAGAACGCACCCGCGGCGCGATCCTGCGCGCGGCCGCCTCGCTGGCCACCATCGACGGCCTGGAGGGCCTGTCGATCGGGAACCTGGCCGCGGCGACCGGCATGAGCAAGAGCGGCCTGTACGCGCACTTCGGCTCCAAGCAGGAACTTCAGCTGGCCACTGTCGAGGAGGCAGACCGGATCTTCCAGGACGAAGTCGTGCAGCCCGCCCTGGCGGCCCCGCCGGGCCTGGCCCAGCTGGTAGCGGTGTGCGAGGCGTTCTTCGACTACCTGCAGCGCCGCACCTTCCCCGGAGGCTGCTTCTTCGCTGCCGCGGCACTGGAGATGGGCACCCGCCCCGGGCCGGTCAAGAAACGGGTGGCCGCCTTGCAGTCCGGGTTCGCGGCGCTGGTCCAGGGCTTCGCGGCCACCGCGATCGAGCAGCACGAGCTTCCCGCTCGCGAGGACCCTGACCGGCTCGCCTTCGAGCTGCACGGGATCATGCTGGCCGCTGACATCAACTTCGTCCTGCACGACGACCCCACGGTCCTGAACCTGGCCCGGCAGATCGTCCACCAGCGGCTAGGACTCGGCAACGGCGGAAACACCGGCGAAAGGTGAC
This sequence comes from uncultured Actinomycetes bacterium, assembly GCA_963726415.1. GTDB lineage: Bacteria > Actinomycetota > Actinomycetes > Streptosporangiales > Streptosporangiaceae > DASXKD01. The sequence goes on along the minus strand of CAVSCM010000043.1, from coordinate 167,455 downwards.
GTCGTAGCCCTGGCCCTGCGAAGCCCGCCGTGGATCATCTGCTTCGGGGGACTCACTGACCGGGCACGCTGTCGACCGCACTCTCGTCGGCCACACGCTGGCGGTGCGGCGATGACTCCAGGCGGAGCAGCGAGCGCCGCGCCGGTACGGCACCAGTGATCGATGGCCGGTAGCGAGGCGCCGGTTCTAGGTGCTTGGGGAGCGTCCGGTCAAAGGCGTGCGCGGTATGCCTGCGCCTTGGCCCGGTTGCCACATACGGCCATGGTGACCACCGCCGCTGGTGGGCCTTGGCGCGATCGTAGAACCACAAGGGTTCCCCGGTCCGCATCTGTGCAATAAACGTTAGCGGCGCTAATGAGATTCGGGGAGCCAACAGCGGCAGACATCAGGCGGCACCCAGCACCAGATGCGCGGTGGCCCTGGCCGCTGGCCTTTGATGCTACGTACCGGCTGGGTGGTTGTGCGGCGGATCACCTGGGTGTCGCCGTCGGTGGGGTGGTCACCCTGCCCGGTAAACTGTCAACCACAAACCCTAACCAGGACCGGAAGGGGGCGCATGGCCAAGTTCATGCTCATCGAGATCAGCTTCATGGCCGAGATCACCGACGCCGACGCGCTGCGCGAAGCCGCCCTCAAGCACTTCGACACCGCCGATATCACGTCGGATGACCACCCCGGGACCGCTGACTGGCACGCATCGGAGGAAGGCCAGCAGGACCGCCGCCTGATCGCCACCGAGGACAAGACGGCCCTGCACGCACTCGTTGACTGGGCCAAGGCCAGGGAGCTGCTCGACGGCGTGCCCGGTGCCAAGGCCGACAACCTGGTCCGCGCGCACGTGGACGAGCTGGAGGGCACCACGCAGCGCGAGGCCCGCGACGCCTGGGGGAAACGCGAGGGGATTCCATGGTTGGCCGACTTGCCTGAGTCGGCTGACTAACGCCAAGCGCCCAGAGATCACGACGGCACTCTGTACAGCACCGCGACCCAGGTCGGGGTCGCTGGCGTACCCGACGACGACCTGACGACGACCTGTGGAAGGTCTCTGTGCCTAGCCTTGTGGCGGACGGCGTGCCTAGCTCCACTTGACGCTTCCTTGACGGATCGGCCTCGGATGACCCTTGACACGCCCTAGATGTTTTGCACCGCCCTGGCCTGGGTGGCGGGCGGTTTCCGGGGGTTCCCGGGCAGGTGCCAGCTAACGCCGGGGCCGTGGCGGGGGTCAACGTGGAGGCGCCCGTAGCGCAGCGCGAGGACGACGCTGAGGCCGCCAGGCCCGGCGTAGGCTCGGCTGGGCCGGGTAGGCCTCCCGGGCGATGAATTGCTGAGCGACGGTGTGTCTTACCCGTCGTCAGGCATCGGTGCGGACCCTAGGCGGCGGCTGCCCCAGGAAGGGAACTGGGTCTCATGACCGACGATGAGTACCAGCCCGTTGCCGTGTCGCGGCGGATCTGTGCTCCAACGCACGACATTTTCCAGGTTCTTGCCGATCCTGCGCGGCATCCGGAGTTCGATGGCTCGGAGAGCTTGCGGGGTGTGGTGTCCGGCGCCGCGATCTCCGGCGTGGGGGACGTGTTCGTCATGAAGATGTACTTCGACGAGCTGGGCGATTACCAGATGATCAACCACGTGGTCGAGTACCAGCCGGGGCGCCGGATCGGCTGGGAGCCAGAAGCCGGGCGCGGCCACCCTAATGCTGAGCCGGATGCTGAGCGCCCGGCGCGCTGGGGGCAGCGGTGGTCGTTCGAGCTGGCCCCTGATGGCCCGGATGCCACCGTGGTGACCGAGATCTTCGACTGTTCCCAGGTGCCCGCAGACCAGCGGGAGGATATCGACAACGGCAACATCTGGGTCGAGGGCATGCACCAGACGCTGGAGCGGCTGGACGCGCTCTGCACCCGGCAGGGAAACCAGCCCAGCCCGGCGTAGGACGCGGACAGCGGCTAGACCAGGGCAAGCTCACCGTCGGTCCAGCGGACCAGGACGGCCTCGTGCTTGACCTGGGCACCGGTCACGGGATCGATCTTGAACGCACCGAACAAGGTCGCGGTGTCGAGTGCGGCGGCCTGCGCCCACAGCCGCTCCGGAGCGGTGGTGCCTGCCTGCCGGGCGCAGTACACGGCCAGGGCGGCGCCGGCGACCGCCTGCACGCCGGGGTAGTCGATGCGCGTCTTGGCGTGAGCGGTGTACGCGGCAAGGAACGTGGTCTCGGATGGCCCGATCTCGGGGCTGTTCGTCACGGCGCCGGGGAACCATTGCCCAACGCCGTAGATGCCTTCCGGGTGCTCTACCTCGCGGGCGAACTCCCGCACCCCTGCGGCGACAGCGCAGATCGTCGCGGGAGGATTGGGGTGATCTTGCGCGCGGCGGACCGTTGCCACGTCCTGTTCAAAGGTGCCCGCCGAGAACAGAGCCCAGGGCGCAGACGGCGAACTGGATGGCCAGGCGCCAGCATGCGCAAGCCGCCGGGTGCGCAAACCGGCGCGTTGCGCGGCTTGATCCGCGCCCTCGGCTACCTGTCGGCCAAATGATCCTTTGCCGCTGACAATCCAGAGTTCAAGATCCTGACCGGTTAGCACCTGCCGGATGAATGGTTTCGGGTAGCGGCTCGCCGGTGTTAGCAGCGATACGAGGTGGCCCGCATGGGAGTTCTCCAGGTCGTCGCCCGATCCGCCATGGTTCCACAGCAGCCATCCCTCAGCGCTGGCCATCGCCGCTGCGGCCCGGACGAGCTGGGTGGAATACGGGCTGAGCAGAACATCTGACCCGTCCGCGACGTGGGGCAAGATCCGCCTGAGGGCCTGCGGGTCGCTCTGATCATCTTCGATGACCAGATCAGCATGACCGTCCAGCGTCCGCCAGACCTCCAGGGCCTGTGCCGCCTGGCACCCGAACCGCGCGTACCGGCCAGACAGCGACAAGCACACGCCGACACGAATGCGGTCATCAGCCCGATCGGTCATCGCGGTCCATCGCCACCTCGTATCGGAACTCATGGCGATCCGCCGCTGCGATGGTTTCCTGAACCTCCACCGGCCGGTCCTCGCTATCGAGAACCGTGCGCAGCACCCGGGTCACGGCCCACGCCGGTCCGCGGGCGTGGCGTGTGCTGATGACTTCTTTGAGTGATTTCCCGCTGTGGGTGCCGTCTTGCCCGCTTGCTCCAGAACCTGAGACGATAGCAGTACGGGTGGCCCAGGCGAGGCCGATGCCGTGCCTGAAGAAGACGCGCGCCGCGCTCTGTGATTTATGAATCTTTCGACAGTGAGTGGCCGTGGAGGCCGTCATGGATATCTTCGCCTTACGCGGTCGCCCGCTGCGGCTGTTTTCGGTGCTGTCCGGGGGCGCAGGCGTGGTCTTGCTGCTCAGTGCCGCCGCGCCGTCCTCGGCGGCTGATGCCCCGGCCCGGACGCCTACCGTTACTGGAGGCCGCGCCACCACCTCGGGTGGCACCTGGGGTCCGGCGAAGGAGGTGGCCGCGGCGCTCAACACTGGTGGAGGTGCAGCGATCAACTCGGTGTCGTGTGCGTCGGCGGGCAACTGCAGCGCGGGCGGGTACTACACCGACAGTTCCGGCAACCAGCAGGCGTTTGTCATCAACGAGGCGAACGGCGCCTGGGGGAAGGCGACGGAAGTGGCCGCGGCTCTCAACACTCTCGGGGTTGCCGCGATCAACTCGGTGTCGTGTGCGTCAGCGGGAAACTGCAGCGCAGGTGGGTACTACTCGGTGAGCTCCGGCAACCAGCAGGCGTTTGTCATCAACGAGACGAACGGCGCCTGGGGGAAGGCGATGGAGGTGGCCGCAGCGCTCAATCGTGGCAGGAGCGCGCGGATCGAGTCGGTGTCGTGCGGGTCGGCGGGCAACTGCAGCGCAGGCGGGCACTACAGGCCCGGCATCCATAGCCAGCAGGCGTTTGTCGTCAATGAGACGAGCGGCGCCTGGGGGAAGGCGACGGAGGTAGCCGCGGCGCTCAACACTGGCGGGTCAGCCGCGATCAGCTCGGTGTCGTGCGGGTCGGCGGGCAACTGCAGCGCAGGCGGGCACTACAGGGACGGCAGCACCCACAGCCAGCAGGCGTTTGTCGTCAATGAGACGAGCGGCGCCTGGGGGAAGGCGACGGAGGTAGCCGCGGCGCTCAACACCCTCGGGGTTGCCGCGATCGACTCGGTGTCGTGCGGGTCGGCGGGCAACTGCAGCGCGGGCGGGTTGTACGTCGACAGTTTTGACCATGCGCAGGCGTTTGTCGTCAACGAGACGAGCGGCACCTGGGGGAAGGCGATGGAGGTAGCCGCAGCGCTCGACACCGGCGGAGGTGCCCGGATCGACTCGGTGTCGTGCGCAGTCGCGGGCAACTGCAGCGCAGGCGGGGACTACGGCCCGAGCGTTGGCCAGCAGGCGTTCGTGGTCAACGAGACGAGCGGCACCTGGGGAAAGGCGACGGAGGTAGCCGCAGCGCTCGACACCGGCGCGTTTGCAGAGGCCTCCTCGGTATCGTGCGGGTCGGCGGGTAACTGCAGCGCGAGCGGGTTCTACACCGACAGCTCCCGGGGCACGCAGGCGTTTGTCATCAACGAGACGAACGGCGCCTGGGGGAAGGCGACGGAGGTAGCCGCGGCGCTCAACACCGGCGGGAATGCCTGGACCTACTCGGTGTCGTGCGCGGCGGCGGGAGCATGCAGCGCAGGCGGGTTCTACACCGACAGCTCCGGCCATGGGCAGGCGTTTGTCGTCAGCAAACCTTAAGGCCCGGTCAGATTGGTCCTGCACAAATCGCGGCCCTACATGGCCTTAACACCCCCGCCCGTCCCCGCCGCGAGAAGGCTGCCCAGGCGAAGGCGGCAGTCACGCCAGGTCACCGCCGCCGCTCACCCCAGCCATATCGATTCTCCCGGCGCACGCTCCCGAGCGCCGATTACAAGCGGTAGGCAGTGACTGTCGGAGCGCTCCGGAAGCCCGCGCAGACTCTCCAGTTCGGGCGCCCCCGGCCGTGTCACGTGATCATCGCCGATCGCTGTGCCGTTGACGGCCATCCGAGTCGAGGTCAGTGCCGTCGGCCAGTGTAGGAGGCGATTCCCACCGGGCATGTGCAGCAAGGTGAGACGAGCAGAATGAGCGAAGACCTAGAAGATTCTCATCAGGATCGAGCCACAAGCTGACGTCACCGTGGAGGAACCTGATGCGAACAGGCAGCGGCCAGGCTGACGATCCGCCAGCAGCCGGCCAGCAGGCCGAGCCGGCTATCAGTTCCCCGTTCGCTACCACCTGGTGGGTCGCTTGGCATGGCGATCTTGCGGCGTGGCTCGACCGGCTCGGCTGGCTTCGAACTCTGAGCGACTGGCTGACCGGCGTGCTGGGGCCAGTCCGCGAACGGCACCAGGGCAATCTTGTCCTTGAACTGCTGCACGGCGGCCGATGGGTCGGCCATCCGCTGCACCCAGCACTCAGCGACCTGCCCATCGGGCTGTGGGCAGGGGTCATGGTGCTGGACGCTACCGACCGCGACCCCGCTCCCCGGCGCGGAATCGACGCCGCAGGCATGCTTAGCGCGGTCGGCATCCTCGCTGCGAGCGCTACCGCCCTGACCGGTCTGAGCGACTGGACCGTCAGCAACGATCAGGACCGCCGCGTCGGGCTCTTCCACGGCCTCCTCAACACGGTGGCCCTTGGGCTGCAAGGTGCCTCCCTAGGCACCCGGATGGCGGGCCACCGTGGCGCGGCACGTGCTCTGGGCGCGGCCAGCCTCACGGTCACAGCCGCAGCCGGTTACCTCGGCGGTCATCTCGTATTCACCAAAGGTGTGATGGTCAACCGGGTGGCGTGGGCTGTCGGGCCGCGGCGGTGGACCCGTGCGATGCAGGAGGCCGACCTGCCGGACGACTCGCCGGCAGCCGTGGAGGCCGAGGGCCGTCAGATCCTGCTGTACCGCCATCGTGGCCGCCTCTACGCCATCGACAACATCTGCAGCCACGCCGGTGGCCTGCTCAGCCGCGGCACCGTCGCAGACCTGACCGTGACTTGCCCGCTGCACGGGTCCCGCTTCGCGCTCGCCGACGGCTGCGTCAGCCGTGGCCCGGCTAGCCAGCCCCAACCTGTGCTACCTACCCGGATCCGTAACGGCTGGATCGAGGTGCGCGGCAGTCAGCCGGCACCCCGGCGGGCCGCAGGTGGAAGGACACAGCCATGACATTCGTAGTTGTCGCGAACCTCGACGACCTAGAGGTCGGCGACACCATGCTCGTTGACGAGCTGCACGAACCGATCTGCCTCGTCCGCCTCGATGATGACGACGTCAGGGCGATCCACAACACTTGCACCCATCAACAGCAACCCCTGCACGAGGGCACCCTCCAGGACGATGACACGCTGGTCTGCGCCGCCCACGCATCACGCTACGACCTGACCACCGGCGAGGCCGTCGGCGTGTTTGCCTGCGGCCCCATCCCGGTTTACGCATGCAAGATCGAAGACGACGCCATCCTCGTCGACATTGACCAGCAGCTCAACGACGCACCCATCCCCGGTCCTCCAGCATCCGGGTCGTTGGGCGCCCGGTAACGCCGGGCAAGCCAACGATGAGGATAGGAACGCGCGAGCGCCCGAACAATCGTTCAGGCGCCTCTTCGGCGGCCACCTAGCCGACCGGAACTGGCGCGCCGACGGCGGATTGGCGCGCTCAACTGTGGCACGAATGGCCACGGTCGGTGACAGCCTCACTAGCAGAAGCCGGGCCAAGGCGATGGGTGCGGCTCACGGGCGCCGTCGCGGCGCAGCGCGTTCCCACCAGTCGATGGTTTCCGCGTCGGTGGCCATCCGGTCGAGGACGCCGACGATGAGCTCGGCATGGCTGCCCCCGCCGCCGGAGAAGCAGAACTTCCACAGTTCCCCGGCGGCGCGGTGGTAGTGGTGGATCGTTTCGTCCACGGTGTAGGCGTCAATCTCGCCGGCCCGGTAACGATCGACCGCCGCCATGACCTTCGTAAGCAGTTCGCCCAGCTGCGCTTGGTGGTAGGCGCTCACACGTTCGCGGGCGGCGCGCCGTTCGGCCTTGGTGCCCATGATTTGGGACGGTACCGTGTCGTAGCCCATCCGGCGCGGGTGACTGCTGGCCGGGCAACGAGCAGCCGCCCGCTTCGCTCACTAGCTATTTGGCAGCGCTGCCCGGCCAGTTGGAATTGCGAACCAGCTCGGGGTGAGCGCCAGTGAACGCGGTGGCGGCGGTCGGGTCGCTGCGGAGCTGGTATGCGAGCCAGGCGGTCGGGTAGCCGAGTTCACCGCCCGGGTTGCCACCGTAGGCTGGGTCATTGATCGACGCATGGTCAGCCGGTTTGCCGTCTGATTCGAGGATGACGCCCAGCGCGGCGGGGGTGGTGAGGGTGTCGTAGAAGATGCGCTCGATGAGCGGGGGAGCGATGACGGAGTCCCAGATCCCGTGGGTGGAGGTGAGGAGAGCAGGCCGGGTCAGCTGGGCGATGCTGGGCCCACTAAGCCAATACGTAACAGGCAGTGAGAACGTCAGCAGCGTTTTGATCAGGGCCGGATCGCTCAGCGCTGCCTGGGTTGCGCCGCCGGCACCCTGGGAGTGACCAACTGCGGCTACGCGGTTGACGTCGAGGTTGCCATAGAAGACGCTGTCAGCAGTGCCTACTTGGGCGACCAGGTAGTGAGCGGCATCGCCGATTTCGATGCCACTTCCGGTTTCCTCCGAGGTCGTGCCGATGACGGTAAACCCGTAGGAAGCCAGGTGGCCCAGCAGCGTCGAGTACTGCGTCGGTACGCCGAGGGTCCCGTTGCCCCAGGTTACGATGGGGCTCTTGAACCCCAGGGCGGCATAATCCGCCGGGTAGTACAGGTCGTAGATCGCATTGCCAGCACTGTCGGTGACCGCGCTCGTCGTCGTGGCGTACGGGCCAGGTCGCGTGTATGCGGCCTCAACCGGATATCGGGCATGATGCGCCTCGGTATTCTGGGGCGCGGCGAGTGATTCTGGCGTTCCGCGGGGATCATCCTCGGGCATTGTGGGCTTACTCCTCCTGGGAAGCTGCCATCGCGCCAGCCGCCGGGCGGATGCTCTCCACGATCGCCAGCTAAGGTTCCGGTCCCCATTTGGTGACAAATGCGGCTGAACTCATTTTCGCCGGCCGAGCAAGTTTCCACCACACCCTGCCTTCCAGCTGCAAATGTCTCCCAACTAACTCTCATCGGCTATGTAAGTGAGTGGGCAGTCGCGTCAGCCGGGCAGGAGGGGGATACAGGTCACCCTCCTCGGCGCGGCATGCGTGGCGTCCCGGCAGACGGAGACTGGCGCGCCGAGCACTGCGGCGGTTCCGACGCACGAGCGGGAAGATGAGTTGATCGCCGAAGCTGACGCTGGATCTGTGCCATGAGCTCAGGTATGCAGTCTCGCTGGCGTGATGATGACCGCGGCCGAGAAGAGCGTGGCGAACTGTTCGGGGGTGCCGAACATGGCCGCGATGCGCTCGGTGTACTTGGCAAGGTAGGCGGGGTGCTCGCTAGCGGGCGGCTGGTCATGGACCCGCCTGGCGGTGCCCTCCAGGCGCACGATGTTGCGGCCGATGTCGGTGACGTCGAGCGCGAAGCTCACCTTGGGGCTGGCCGCGATGTTGCGCAGTTTCTGCGTCTGCGGCTGACTGTAAAGCAGGATCATCTCATCGTCCAGCAGCAGGAACCAGACGGGGACAGTGACCGGCTGCCCGTCCGGCCGTACGGTGGTCAGCCAGGCGATGAGGTTACTGTGCAGCCGGGCCTCGGCCCGCTCGCGGTCGGTCGGCGGCAGCGGAGCGGTGAGTTTCATCTTTGTCTCCTTCCGGTGGCAGCGGTGAGGTTACCCGCCGGGCAGGGCGGTTCGGGCGAGCTGGCGCAGGACCCCGGACGGTCCCTTCTGGGCCGGGATGACCACGCAAACATCACATGGAGCCACCAAACCGGCGCATCGCTGACAACGGAAACGCACCGGATCGCCGAATCGGAGCGGGATGGCTGGCGGCGTAGTTGGCGCGCTGAGCAGGCCAGATCGGCCAATTCTGCGCGTCCCAGGCCCTGCGCGGGCGCTTGGCTTGCCGTACCCGCGTCCGATCAGGTGATTCTAGGAGCTTGCTTGGCCCGGCTGGTGTGCTGTGTAGATCGCGGCCAGGCTGCGGGCGACGGCCGACATCCGGACCCGCAGTTCGGCGGGCTCGATGATCTCGACGTCCGCGCCGAGCCGCAGGAACTCGGACTGAGCGTTCTCGGTTGACTCGATCGGCACTACGGCTCTGACCCAGCCGTCCTGGTCCGGCGGACTCGCCGTGGCGCGGAGCGCGCGGATGGTTTCGGCGTTGTAGAGCACCGCGGCGCGATCCCGCCCAGCGGGGGAGAGCCGGATCGTGGCCTTTCCCTGGTGCAGCCCAGCACGGAATTCCGTGATCCCGGCCGCCCAGTACTCGGCGAGATCGAAGTCTTCGGCCCGGTCGAAGTGCTCGGCTAGCACGGCCAGGCGCAGGATCTGATTGACCCGGTAGGTTCGCATGCCGCGATGATCCCGGGCCACGAGGTACCACTTTCCGGCCTTCAGCACGATCCCATGCGGATCCAGGCGCCTGGTCACGTCGGTAGGAGCCCGCCACCGCCGGTACCGGACCTCGATCCGCCGCTGCTTCCAGACGGTGTCAGCGACCGTGCTCAGATGCGGCACCGAGTCACCGTCGTAGTACCAGCCGGGCGCGTCCAGGTGGAACCGCTCGCGGACAAGTGCCGCCCTGGCGCGCATCTCGGCGGGCAGCGCGGCGTCAAGCTTGAGCTGGGCCGCGGCAAGCACGCCGCCAAGGCCGAGATCGGCGGCCGGCCCTGGTATTGCGGCTAGCGCGAGCGCCTCCGCCTCGGCCGCTGTCATGCCGGTCAGCCGGGTCCGGTAGCCCGCCACTAGCTGATAACCGCCCGCAGGCCCGGCGTCGCCATAGAGCGGTATGCCGGCCGCTTGGAGTGAGCCGACGTCCCGGTAGATGGTGCGGACCGACACCTCAAGCTCGGCGGCGAGCTGCCCGGCGGTCATCTGGCCGCGGGCCTGCAGCAGCAAGATGATCGAGACAAGCCGGCTCGCGCGCATATCCCTGACATTAGATGTCAGGGAGGCGTGATTAACGTCGGAACATGGCGATAACCGAGAAATTCCTCCGTGCGCCGGGCCCGATCGAGATCAGCGGGCGCATGCTCAAGCGCTATCACATCACGACCTTCGAGGCCGAGATCGAACCAGGAATCCAGAAGGCCGCCTGCGACATCCTGCCTGAGCTGGTGCCTCAGCCCGATGACGAGACACCGCCCGCGGGCTGGCTGGTCCTGCACACAGGCGCCAACGGCGCCTACCTGTGCGCTTACAGCTGGGTCTGGGGCAACGTCGTCGAGATGCGGTCGGCTGTGGCCGGAGAACCCTACCTTGGCTGCCCCGATACCGATCCCACGAATTTCGGCGTGTTCGACCGCAGGTGGATCGGCTGCATCTGGGAGCTGGCACCGTTCGGCCACGAGCGATCGTCCTGGGTGCGGCACATTCTCGCGCCAGACCTGCCTGACCTGACCGGATACATCCACGACACCCTGCCCGAGGGCAGGACCGGAGGTGCGCAGTGAGTGACCGAAACGGACTCGGCGACTTCGACTTCTTCGTCGGATCCTGGAACAGCATTCAGCGGAAGCTCAAGAAACCGCTCGCCGATTGTGATGAATGGGAGGAATCCTCGGCCACAACGCGGTGCTGGCAAGTGTTCGGCGGCGCGGCGAACGTCGACGAAGTTCACTTCCCGGACTGGAGCTTTTCCGGCCTGTCCGTCCGGCTGCTTAATCCGGCGACCGGGGAGTGGTCCATCTACTGGGTGAACAGCCGGAACGGCGAACTGGCCTTGCCGCCGGTGACCGGCCGGTTCAGCGACGGAGTGGGCCTGTTCTACGACAAGGAGCAGTACGAAGGCCACGACGTCACGGTGCGTTACAAGTGGTCAGACATCACCGCGACGACGGCCCGGTGGGAGCAAGCGTTCTCGCTCGACGACGGCCAGACCTGGGAAACCAACTGGACCGCCGACTTCACCCGGACCGGCTGAACCGGAGTCTGACCGGACCAGCAGCCGCGCCCCACAATGCCGATGTGCGCGGCGTGCCTGCGGCAGACGCCCGCATCCACGGCGAGGCCGGCAACCCGGCAGAGATCCGCGCTCACTGGCATGACCGGTCATCTGCGAGAATCCTGCGAGATCGTGACCGTGCCAGATCCACATGATCTACAAGACATTGCCTAGCTTGCACGCTTCCTTGCTGCTCAGGCCCTGGTCCATGAGGCGGAAGTATTCCTCCCGCTCATGGGCCAGCTTCCTGGCCCTCTGCCGCCTACGCTTCGCACGGGTCTCGAATTCCATGACCCCCCCTGGACTGGGGTGTTGCGATCACCGCTAGAACCTAAGGCCCGGGCGGCGGGTCTCGCGCGTGCCGGCGCTGGAGCCGTTTCAGTGCGGTTTCAGCGCTGTTTCAGTGCGTCCGGGCAAGGTCGTGGAAGGGCCGTGGCGGTGCCGGATAAGCCCGCCGCTACGGCCTCCATCACAACCCACGGGGAAGGGGAAAGCCGTGAAACGGCTAAGAATCTTCACAATGCTAGCGGCCGCAACGGGTGCCGCGCTTATGGCGGCAGTAATGACCACCAGCCCGGCCAGGGCGGACACCGACCCAACGACTACAACGCTGACACTGGCGTCCAACCGGGTCGTCTTCGGCCTTGAAAGCTCCTTCCAGATGTCGATCGGTGTCAACGCGTCGTCCGGCAGCTGGGAGATCACGGCCGCATCGCCCGCAACCGGGCAGGTCGCCCTGTGCGGGGGCGACGTGTCGAGCGGTACAAGCTGTTTCATGCCTGCCGGCGCGCTGCCTGTCGGCAACTACAACGTCGACGCCGTCTATTTCGGCAACGAGAACAGCGGCCCCTCGGCCGACGGCCCGGTACCTCTCACCGTCATTGCCCAGCAGCCGACGGCCACCAGCCTGAGACTGTCCTCCGACACGGTCATCGCCGGCCAGGAGCAGTCCGAGGATTTGGACTTCCCGGTCCTTGGTGACACCGGCAACCCCGCCCAGGGGCCAGTCACGGTCCTGGCGGGATCGACGCCGCTGTCCCAGTGCACCAACATCGAGGTCTCCGCGGGATCGTTCGGCGAGGGCTCTTGCAGCCTGAACCCGAGTGAACTGCCACCTGGCACCTACCAGCTGACCGCCAGCTTCGGCGGCAGTCAGAATTTCGTCAGTTCCACCTCCGCGCCGCAGACCCTCACCGTCCTTGGCCAGCAATCGACCACCACGAGCCTGGCGCTGTCCGCTCCCTCGGTCCCGTTCGCCAACGAGCAGACCGAGACGCTCACCGCCACGGTCACCCCCGCGGCCAGCGGTATCCCGACCGGGCACGTCACGGTGAAGTCGGGGTCAACGACCGTGTGCACCATCGCCTTGGCCAACGCCACGGGCAAGTGCACCCTCACCGCGAGCCAGCTGCCGCCCGGCAGCTACCCGCTCACCGCCACCTACAGCGGCGATGACCTCTACACCACCTCCGCGGACACGACCCAGACCCTCACCGTGGCCAAGGAGCCGACCACCACTGACCTGGCGCTGTCCGCGGACACTATCGCCGTCGGCAGCGAGCAGGCCGAGCTGTTCACCGTCCAGGTCGCCCCCGCCACCAGCGGCACCCCGGCCGGGAACGTCACGGTGAAGGCGGGAGCAACGGCCGTGTGCACCATCATCCTCACCAACGGCACGGGCAACTGCTCCCTCACCGCGAGGCAGCTCGCCCGCGGCACCTACCAGATCACCGCCACCTACAACGGCGACACCACCTACGCCAAGTCCACATCATCGCCGCCGCAGACCCTCACCGTTACCAGGAGGTAGTCCCGGCGTCCTCTCGGGAGGGCAGGCCCCGCTGCCCTGACGCCAGGGCAGCGGAGCCTGCCGCGTTACCGGTGCTGGAACCCCGTTAAGCCACGCCACCGAAGCCAGAACGCCCGCAGACCTGGGGCCATGATCTCCCCGCCGATGACCCGCGCCCGCCCGGTGCCGCCGTAGGTTGCCTCCAGGGGACGCGACCGGCTGATCCGTGAGGGCCGCGAAGATCCGCAGCAGGTCGCCGCCGTCCGCCCCGCACCGGGAGTTGGTCCGGCAAGTTGCCGACTAGCCGCCGGGCTAGCTCCCACCGGTACACGATTCAGACGCCGTAACGGGCGCGAATCTCCTGCCTGGTTATGCGCTCTTCGGGCGGCGGTGGCCCTTCCCGCTGGTAGCGCTCCCCGCGTGCAAGGAACTCTCGCTGAGCGTCGGGGTCGTGCCACGCGTCTGCCTCGAACCACCGGCGACGCACTGTCTGCACCAGTGGCGTAAGGTCGCCCTGCTCGCGGGCCTCCTCGAAGGCCCTGTCCAGTGCGTTGTCGTAGCACAGCAGCACCTCTGAGCCGGCAGGCCCGCTGCTTCCAGCGCCTGCGGGGTCAGCGCCTGGCTGGCCTTCTCCAGTCAGCGTGGCGGAGCCCGACCCGCCGCGGCGCGGGGGTGTGTCACCCGGCGGGGGGCGGGAACGGCGGGAGGTTCTGGTGGCAGACGGTTCCCTTCGGCGGGAGGGCACCGGTTTGGAAGTAGGCGGTCATGTAGTTGCTGGCGCAGGTGCTGGGGTTGAGGAAAACGGTGTGGCCGTAGCCGTGCACGACCAGCAGCCGGGCGTTGGCGAGCTGGCGGGTCATGGCAACAGCGTCGCGGAGCGGGAGGAACGGATCGGTGGTGTTGCCGATCACCAGGATGGGGCCGGTGGGGGCGTTCCACGGGCCGTTGTAGGTGTCTTGCCCGCGTACCGGCCAGGTGGCGCAGGGCTCGTCAAGGCTCCATAGGTCCGGCAGGGCGATCGCGCCGCTGTGGCGCAGCAGCAGGCGCTGCAGGCCGGGGTAGGCGCTCGCGGGAGGGCTCGGCGCCTCGTTGCACTGGACCGCATAATCCTGCTCGGCCCCTCCGTAGCGCTGGCCGCCGGCCGCCGCGGCGGCCAGCGGAGTACCCAATGTGGCGCTTGCCGTGCCGGTGCGTGCTGTCCAGAGCTCCTGGAGCCCCTGGGCAACCTGGGGCCAGCCCGGGAAACTGCCGCCGGTCACCGGTGTGGTGTGCGGCTGCACAAAGGGGAGCGCGAAGCTGACGGTGGTGACGACCTCGGCGTAGGTGAAGGCGGTGCCGCCCAGGCTGATGGGTGCTCGCCTGAGGCGGGCCAGCAGCGCATCCCACTTGGCCTTGGTCGCGGCGGGGCTGCCGGCCGAGAACGCGCAGGCCTGGGTGCTGCGCTGCCCGCAGATGCTCAGGAACGCATCCAGCGCCTTGGCGGCTGCTTTGTCGCTGCCCAGGCGCAGGTAGGTGCTCAGCCTCGGGTTCGGGTGCCCGCGGTTGGTCCAGGCCTGGGGCGGGACGTTGCCGTCCAGCACCAGCCGGCCGACCCGGCGGGGGAACAGGTTGGCGTAGGTGGCGCCCAGGAACGTGCCGTAGGAGGTGCCCAGGTAGTCCAGCTTGGGCTGGCCCAGCGCCTGGCGCAGCAGATTCAGGTCGCGGGCGGTGTCGGCGGTCGAGACGTGCCTCAGGAGCGCGCCGTTCCGCGCCGCGCAGATCCTGCCGAACTCGCGCCACCGTTGTATGAAGGCGCCCTGCTGGCGCCGGCCGACGGGGAACAGGGTGTACTTGCCGAGGAACGCGCTTTCCGCGGCCTGGCTCGGGAAGCACTGGACCGCCGTGCTCGCGCCGACCCCTCGCGGGTCCCAGCTCACGATGTCGTACTCGCGCAGCAGTTCCTTCGGCCAGAACCCGATCCACTGCGGGAGTTGCACCGTGCCAGGACCCGCGGGGCCGCCCGGGTTGAAGAAGATCACGCCACGGCGGGTCGGACTGGTGGCCACGTGCTCCACCACCGCCAGCGTGATCTTCGGTCCGGCCGGATCCCGGTAATCCAGCGGGGCCGTCACAGTCGCACACAAGAACCCGCCCGCCATCGCCGCCGCGCTACCAGCGGGACACCGGTGCCAGGTGATGGGCGGCACCGGCCCTGAGGTGTCTGCGGCACCGGCTGGGGCGGCCCCCAGTGCTGGAACCAGCACGGACACCAGGGCCGCGGCGGCGACGCCGGCGCCGATCAACCGAGCCCGGCGCCGGGTGCCGCGCCTGACCCCTTTCGCAGGGCAGGACAGCGGAGTCTTCGTCCTGGAATGCTCGCCTCTCACAGCATGATCACCCTTCCGGAATCGTCGCTTGAAACCCCCGGAGTGTCCCTTCCGGCCAGGGTGGCAATGCTTAAACGCTGCTAGCGGGTACGACGGCCGGCTCCGGTTGTGGCTTGCCGGCTGGCCGCGCAGCCGCCTGCCAGATCCGGGGCGCCAGCAGGACCATCGCCACCGCGAACGGCAGCATCAACAACACGACACGGACTGGTCCGATGGATGCCACCTGCTGGGCGACTTCCAGGCCTGCGAAGAACAGCACCGCCAGCCACAGCGGAACGCTCCGGCTTCGCCACAGGGCAAACCCCATCAAGGCCGGCGCGGCGTAGATACTGAGGAAATAGACGGCAGAAAACCCCTGGTAAGGAACGGAATTGAAGGTTGTCACCAGGAACCGCGCGGCTGCTTGTTGTGTCATATGTGCCGACGCGGCGGCGGCGAGGTTGACGCCGACCAGGACGTTGACGACCGCTCCGCTGAAGGCACCCAGCCCGCCGAGCAGCGCAGCGACGGTGGCCACGGCCGCACCGCGGCCCCGGACCAGGCGGCGATCGCCGCGTACGACACCGCCAGCGCGCCCAGCGCCAGGATGGTCAGCGAGCCCGAGACATACAGCTGAGCCGTGTGCCGGGCCGCGATGGGCAGCACCGCGAACGCGGTGGCCGTGCTCGTTATCACCTGGTCGGTGCCTTTGGGATTGAGCGCCTCGGCGCTCACAAAGAGCACAGCGGTGACAGGGAGGAAAAGGGCGAGCACCCGCTGACGTGCCCGGGCAGCGTTATCCATGGACTTTCCCCAGACGGCCAGCGGCCCGATCGGCCCAGTGAGTTGATACTGCGTTGCAGGCATTTGCCCTGGCGCCCCGCCCCGGGCCGACCCGGCAGGGACCAGTGGGATCCTCGATGCCCGTGTCTCGAAGCTACGCCTGCAAACCAGAAACAAGCAATCCTTTTCTGGAAACAACCTTCAAGTACTGGTAAAGTGCCAGGGTGCCGACATGGAGTTGACGGCGGTGCAGCGACACACGCGCCGAGGTGAAGACCGGCACCGTCAATGCTGGCGAAAGCGACGCCCTGGGATCAGGTATGCACCGTCCCCTCCCGGCGCGTGATCAGGGCGCTATTTCAGGGCGTCCGACAGTTCCCGGCACGCCTGTTCGCAGCGTCGGCAGGCCTGCTCGCATACGCGGCAATGCTCGTGGTGGCGGGCGTGCCGTTCGCACTCGTCGCCGCAGCTCTTACAGGCCGCGATGCAGGCCTCCAGCAGCGGCCTGGTGACGCTGGCGGCGTAGGCGGTTTGGCGGCTCACCACTCCCATGGTCGCGGTGCAGATGTCGGCGCAATCCCAGCAAAGCCGGATGCACGTGACCATCTCGGTTAGGTCTTGCTCACGCAGGTCGGCGTCGGCGTCGGCGATGCAGGCCTGGGCGCAGTCGCTGAGCGTGTCGATGGTAGTGGCCAGCAGGCGGGCGTCGGCGTTGATGGTGCCTGGGTAGGTGTCCAGTAGCTGCCTGGCATAGCTCATGGCCCCTCCTGGAGAGGGTGGTTGACGACGGGATGGCGACAGCACCTAGGTACCCCTAAATCGCGCGGGGACAACCATTGTGGTGGATGGGCGGCACCGGCGGCTATCGGCCTGATTCGCTCTGGCATGCCTGCCCGCGTTGCTGTGGCGGCGCTGCCGTCCCGGATCGCCTGGGCTGGCCGGTGCCTGCGCTATCCATGGCGCGGTGGGCGGCCAGTCCGGGCCCCTCTCCCCGGGGGTCGATGGATCTTGAGCCTTGACGCTCCATTCTGGTTGCGCCAGCCTGGTCAAAGGACGATTTGCGGTTGGGAGGAGGGGCTATGGCATGGCGGCTTGAGGGGACGTATTTCGAGTCTTGCTCGTGTGATGAGATCTGTCCGTGTACCTGGTCGGCCCTGACGGCGAAGGCAACGCTTGACCGGTGCCGGGCACTGTTGGCCTATCACGTGGCTTCGGGTGAGATCGACGGTGTTGATGTCAGCGGCCTGAGTTTCGCCCTGTTCCTGGACACCCCGCCGGTGATGAGCGAGGGCAACTGGCGGGTGGGGGTCTACCTGGACGACGCTGCGTCCGACAGCCAGGCCGATCAGCTCGGGGCGGTCCTGTCCGGGCAGCTCGGCGGGCCGCCCGCGATGCTCGGCCCGCTGATCGGCGAAATGCTCGGGGTGGAGAAGGCGCCCATCACCTACAGCGAGGACGGCCGCGGTCACCATGTCCGGATCGGCGATGCCATCGATGTGGGCGTCGAGGACTTCGTCGCCCTGGAAGGCCAGGATCCGGTCCGGCTGACGAACGTGTTCCATCCGTCTAACACGACACTGACCGTCGCCCCGGCCACTGCCGCGCACCTGTCCACATTCGGCGATCGACTGGGGCCGCGAGGGGCAAAGCGGCTTTTCCGCGCCGTTCTCCTGGGCCGCGTGAACGGCTCCCAGGGGCTGGCTCGGCTGCGGCCTAGCCGGACAGCCCGGGAGGCCGCGGTCCTGCTGATCCTGGCGGCTGGTGCCTGGGCGGCCACCCTGGCCCTGGCCCGGGGAATGGCCGGGATGACCGGCACGATGGGGCTCGGCCTGGCCGCGTTCGTGCCGGTCTGGACGCTGATGATGGCCGCCATGATGCTGCCCTCGGTGACGCCCACGGCCACGTTGTACGCCAAGACGGTGCAACGTAACCGGGCGGTGCGGATCGCCGGGCTCGTGGCCGGCTACCTCGCTGTCTGGGCGGTGGTGGGCCTGCCAGCGTATGGGCTGGCCCGGCTCACCGGCTGGCTGGGCGGAACGCATCCCAGTGCCGCGCATGTCTTGGCCGTGGCGGTGTTCGCGGTCTGCGGGATATACCAGCTGAGCAGCCTGAAGGACCGCTGCCTCGCGCACTGCCGCTCGCCGCTCGGACTGTTGCTGCACTATGGCTCCTACCAGGGCAGGCTCCGCGACCTGCGCGTCGGGGCCCACCACGGCGGATACTGTCTGGGCTGCTGCTGGGCACTGATGGTGATCCTGATCGCGGTGGGCGTGATGAACGTGGCGGCCATGATCGGCCTCGCCGCCGTGGTGCTCATCGAGAAGGTCTCGCCCAGGGGCCCCGCGATCGGCCGGCTCGTAGGCGCTGCCGCGCTGGCTCTTGCGGTGGCCACCATCTGGCTCCCCTGGCTCGCCCCGGGCCTGCACGCCGCACCCCCGATGACGATGAACTGATCCCGAACCAGGCCCTCCTTGGCGAGTCTGCGCCGGTGCCTTGATGAGGTTATGGTGCCGTTGTTTCGGGCCCGGCGGGCCGCTGGGCCTGGTGCTGGGCGGGGCCGGCCGGGCGAACAGTTCGCCGTGGTCGCCGGGGGCCGGGTGGGGTGGCGGCTGCCTGGCGGGGTCGGGTCCGAAGGCGAAGCCGGCTACCGCGCCGAGCGCGGCGAACGCGGCCGCGGCGAGCAGGACGTCGTTGAGCCCGCTGCTGGTGCCGGCGCGGGCGGCGTGGGTGACCGCGGCGCGGGCGGCGGGCGGGACCACGGCGGCTACCCGGGTGCCGGCGCCGGAGGCGACCGCGGCGGCCAGCCGGTGGGCGGCGCCGGGCGGGGCGGGCAGGCCCGCCAGGGCGTGCAGGGTGGCGGCGGTGACCCGGGAGGCATACAGCGCGCCGAGCACGGCCACGCCGGTGGCGGTGCCGACCTGGCGCAGCGTGTTCACCAGGCCGGCGGCCATCCCGGCGTGGGCCGGCTCCACCGCCGACAGCGCCGCCGAGGCCAGGCCGGTGGAGGTGATGCCCAGGCCGATCCCGGCCAGGATGAAGCCGGGCAGCAGCACCAGCCACGTGGAGGTGGCGGTCAGGTGGGCCATCGAGGCCAGCCCGGCCGCGGCCGCGACCATGGCCACGCCCAGCAGCACCCGCATCGCCACCTTGCCGATCAGCCGGCCGGTGACCAGGGCGACGGTGAAGGAGGCCAGCGTCAGCGGCAGGAACCGCAGCCCGGCGCCGACCGGGGAGTAGCCGAGGGTGTTCTGTATATATAGCGACAGGTAGATGATCATCCCGATGACCGTCGCGGAGATCGCGAACGCGACGAACCCGGTCGCGGCGAAGCTGCGCCGGGCGAACAGGCGCAGGTCGGCCATGGGCGCGGCGGCGATCCGCAGCTCGTAGATCACGAACCCGGCCAAGGCCACCGCTGCGGTCGCGAACAGGGCCACGATCACCGGGCTCGCCCCAGCCGAGCGCGTTGCCGCGGATCAGCGCGAACATCAGCGCGGTCAGCGCCCCGGTGATCAGGGCCGTGCCCGGCCAGTCGGCCCGGCCGCCGGCCGGGTCCCGGGATTCGCGCAGCCGGGCCATCCCGCCCGCGAACGCCGCCACGCCGATGGGCAGGTTGATGAAGAAGATGGACCGCCAGCCCAGTGTGTCGGTCAGCACCCCGCCGGCCAGCGGCCCGATGGCGGTGGCGGCGCCGAGCGTGGCGCCGAAGGCACCCAGCGCCCGGGCCAGGGCGGCGCCGGAGAACTCCGCGCGCAGCAGCGGCGTGGCGGTGGCGAACAGCACCGCGCCGCCGGCTCCCTGCAGTCCGCGGAACAACTCCAGCGCCAGGGCGGTCGGGGCCAGGGCACACGCCAGCGACCCGGCGGTGAAGATGATCAGGCCGGCCAGAAACAGCCGGCGCGGCCCAGCCGGTCGCCCAAGGTGGCCGCCGGCAGCAGCAGCACGGCCAGCACTAGGGCATAGGCGGCGCTCACCCACTGCAGGTCCGGCAGGCTCGCCCGCAGCTCCCGCTGAATTGATCTGCCCCGAACATTCCGGACAGCGGATTTGTGGTTAATTCACGCTGCGGACTGCCGATCCAGGTATTCCTCGTGGACTTGCTGCGGAGTCCGGTACTGTAGCCCGGAGTGCCTGCGCTTCGAATTGTACCAGAATTCGATGTACTTCACGACGTCGCGGCGCGCGTGCTCCCGGGTAGGATACTGGGTCCGGTGGACACGCTCGTTCTTCAATGCGGCGAAGAACGATTCGGCCATCGCATTATCGTAGCAGATCCCGGTGCGCCCGACGGACTGCCGAAGGTTATATTTCCTGAGCGTCCCGGCGAACTGCTGGGACGTGTAGTTGCTGCCGCGGTCGGAGTGGAAAACAGCATCCCCGGTGAGAGGATAATTGCGGGCGGCCATCTCAATGGCCTTCTCAATGAGCGGCGTCTTGTAGTTATCGCCCGTCGCCCACCCGATCACTTCCTTCGTATGGCAGTCGATAACCGTCGCCAAATAGAGCCAGCCCTGCCACGTCGAAATGTAAGTGATGTCGCCGACCATCTTCTGGCCGGGCGCGGCGGCGGTGAAGTCCCGTTTCACGAGATCGGGAATCCCGTGCTCCTGGCCGTCGCCCTCGGTGAGGCAGAACCGCCACGGCCTCGGCTGGCAGGGCTCCAGGCCCAGCTCGCGCATCACCGACCGCACCAGCTCCGGCCCGGCCGGCACGCCCCAGGCCACCAGGTCCGCGTGCACCCGCCGGTACCCGTACGTCCCATCCGATTCATCGAATGACTTCTTCACGATCAGGGCGAGTTCCCCGCGCCTTTTCGCCGTCGCTGATCCCGGCGCGCCCCGCCATTCGTAGAACCCGGACCGTGACACCTCCATCCACCTGCACATCTTCACGATCGACGGCACGTACTCATCATCCGATTCCTGGTAAGCCGCATACTCCGCGTCGATGAACTCAAATTTCTCGGTCACCGATGGTCGCGGGCGAAGTATGCCGCGGCTTTTTTCAGGAACTCAAGCTCCATCTTCTGTTCCCGGGTCTCCCGCTCGAGCTCACGCAACCGCGCTCGCTCATTCACGGTCAGCGGCGGCTCTTCGCCGGCATGCTCACGGCGGTAGATGCCCACCCAGTTACCGAGGGTGCCTTCGTTGATACCGAGCTCCTTCGCTACTCTGGCAATCGGACGCGACGTCTCGATCACCATCTTCACGGCTTCATCCTTGAATTCCGGTGAGAAGCTCTTCCTAGGTCTGGGCAATTACTTCACCTTTCCAGATAGTCCATCCTATTGGACGGACTGTCCGGAAGGCTCGGGGCACCTCAAATTGATGGCAGCGCCACGCTCACTATGGTGATGTCCAGCAGCAACATGAACGCCGCCGTGCACACCAGCACCAGGGTCCACCGCTGCCGCGACGTCGTCCCCGGGAGTTCAGCCATCTGCCTCACCACCCCAAGTGGCCGCCGCTGTCATGACGGCTGCGGTCTGCAGGCGGTTCCAGTAAGTCAAATGGAAACGGCACTACCAGTGATAGTAAATGCGCGCAGCCTATGGCGGTAGTGAGTGCGGACCCTACTGTCAAGAGGCTCACGTTGCAGCAGTTTGCGTGGCCGGGCCGACGTTGCGGGAAGTGTCGGTGTTGCCCGCAGGGCGGGTGTCCGATGTGATGGGGGCATGCCAGACATACCGCTCGCGCTTCCTCTGCTCAAGCTCGGCCGTTTGGAGCTGGAACCGGCACTGCGGGCCTTCAAGCCCGGCCCGGCAGTGTCCGACCTGGTGGTGACGGCTACGGTCGAGGTGCCGGACTCGGCGTCCGAACGACAGCAGGCCTGGGACGTAGCCTGGGCTGATGCCACCCGCGAAGCCATCGAGCTTGGCGTCGGCCGGCGTACCGCTGAGGCGCTGGCCACCGGCGCCGGGAAGGTGCCCGCGGCCGGGTCCAGGGTGGTGGTTGCGGCGCGGGGGGCGGTCCTGCTCGCGCGGTGGCTGCCACCTGGCTGGGCCACGAACTCGGTACGGGCAGGGCCGCTGCCCCATCTGATGGAAGTGGCTGCGGCCGCTGCTCGGCGTCCCGCTCACGTAGTACTGCTGGCGGACCGGGATGGCGCCACCGTCGTCGCCCATACCGCTGGCGATCAGCATCCAGCGCGGCGGTTCCCGGTTGGCGCCCGTCCCGGTGCGCAGCGCGGCCCGCACCCGCAGCGGCCACCCGCGCTGCACCACGGCCCGCGGCATGTGACCGGCAGCGAGCCGGAAAGCGGCGGCGAGCGGAACGCCGAGTTCGTCGCCGGGCGTGTTTCCGAGGCCGCAGCCAGCGTCGGCGCGCACATTGTCCTCGGCGCGGGCGATCAGCAAATCCTCGGCGCTGTCTCCGCCCATCTGCCTGGATCACTGGGGCCCGTCGCCACCATCGCGGCCGGGCCCGTGCCCGCCGACGGTGATGCCCGGCTGAGCACCCAGATCGGGGCCGCTCTCAGCCAGATCACCGCGCGCGCCATCGACGCCATCGGTGATCTGGTTGCGGCCGGTGCCGCGGGGCCGGAGCCCGCTGCGGTTCACGGTCTTGAGGCCGTCGTAGAGCAGCTGGCCGAGCAGCAGGTCGCGGTACTCCTCGTGGGGACCGCCGTCTCGGCCGGCCCGGCAGATCCGGCGTACCGGGTCGGAAGCCAGCCAACCGAACTCATCGCCGCCAGCTCCGGTCCGGGCCTCGAGGTGCCGCTGGAGGATGGGCTGGTCTGGGCCGCGCTGCACCAGAACGCGGCCGTCGTGCAGTTGCCGGACGGCACCGGCCCGCTGGCGGGCCAGCCAGCGGCCGCGCTGCTGCGCCGCGGGCCAGGCTCCCAGAACCCGCGCGGCCAGGAGCGCTCTGACGCGGCGGCTGAGCCAGCGCACCTCAGCAATCGTCACCGGGATACGCTGCGCCAGATCTTCCGGCATCCGGTGAGCCACAACATCGAATGGCACGCGGTGATGTCGCTGCTGGAAGCCGTCGGCGAGGTGACCGTGCGCCACGACGGGAAGGTCGCTGTCAGGCTCGGGCCGGAGCTTGAATTCCTCGACCCGCCGGCCGGCAAGGACATCGATACCCAGATGGTCATCGACCTGCGCCGCATGCTGAACAACGCGGGTTACGGCCGAAGCTAGAAGTTCTGCCGCCGCACAGCATCGGGCCCAAGTGGGGCGGTAGTTGGGCTCTGGGCGCGGCAGGGTTGCCGGTGGTACGTGGTTATCCTCGCTAGGTGCCAATGCTTGCTGTTGTCGGCGCGGGCCCGAAGGGCATTGCGATCGCCGCGAAGGCCCGTGCGCTCGCCGTTGCCGGCTTGCCGGCGCCGCGTGTTGTGCTGGTCGACCGTGGCCAGGCTGCTGGGAATTGGAGCGGGCGGCAGGGATACACCAGCGGCCTGCTGCCGTTGGGGACGCCGCCGGAAAAGGACGTCGGCTACCCGTATGCGGCGGGCTGGGGTGATGCATCTGCCGATGTGGTCGCGGCGATGGCGGAGTACAGCTGGCAGCGCCACCTGATCAGGCACGGCGCCTACAGCGATTGGGTCGACCGCGGCCGGATGCGCCCGACGCACCGCGCGTGGAGCGCATACCTGCGCGAAGTCGCCGACGCGGCGGAGGCGGAGATCGTCTCCGGCGTCGTGACCGGCCTGGAAGTCACCGGTGATCGCTGGGGGGTCAGGCTCGCGGCGGGCGAGGAGATTGCTGCCGATGGCCTGGTCATCACCGGTGCCGGGACGGCCATCACGGTGCCCGGTCAGCCGCATGATCACCCCCGGGTCCTGGACGGGCGGACCTACTGGCTTGCGGCGCATGAGCTCAACCACCAGCGCGCGCAGAATGTCTGCGTTATCGGCAGCGGCGAGACTGCTGCGTCAGTGGTCATCGACCTGGTGAAACGTTTCCACAAGCGCTCCACGATCGACGTGCTGACCGCTCGGGGCGTCTTGTACTCGCGCGGCGAGAGTTACGACGAGAACCGGTTCTACTCCGATCCCGCCGACTGGCCCCGGCTGGCTGAGACGCACCGGCGTGAGTTTCTTCGGCGCACCGATCGAGGTGTCTTCTCGTTGCAAGCCGAGGCGGCGCTCAACCAGGCGCGTGGCTTCCGCGCGCTCGCGGGGCGGGCGGCTGCGATCGAGGCGCGCGCGCAAGACGTGGTTGTGACCATCGCATACGGCGATGAGCGCGAGCGTGTCGCCTATGACGCCGTTGTCGTTGCCATCGGCTTTGATGGGCGCTGGTTCGAAGCCCTGCTGGGTGAGGGCGCCGGCGGCCGCTACCGGGCTGCACTTGGCGGTGGCGACCTTGACCGTAGGATCGACGTCGATCTGTCCGTATCCGGCCTGGC
Source organism: uncultured Actinomycetes bacterium (assembly GCA_963726415.1). Lineage (GTDB taxonomy): Bacteria > Actinomycetota > Actinomycetes > Streptosporangiales > Streptosporangiaceae > DASXKD01. The sequence continues at coordinate 143,066 of CAVSCM010000043.1, read as the reverse complement.
GCCGCCGCTGCACCTGCCGGTCATGGCGGGGCTCGCGCAGGGGCCGGGGTTTCCCAACCTCAGCTGCCTTGGCCTGTTGAGTGACCGCATCCTTCGCCGCTACGTCGCGGTCAACGGCGCCGGAGCGCTGGCACCGGAAAGGAGCGAGCGTGCCTTACTTGAGTGACGAGGGCTGGGAGCGCGACGATAGCGTCCACCGCAGCATCGTCCTTCCTGCCGAGCTTGCCGAACGGCTCGCGGCCGAGGCCACACGCCGTGGCATCTCGCTGAGCGATCTTTTGGCCGAATACGCCGAACAAGGGCTGCGCCAAGCCTCATAGTGCGGCTTGACTCTGCCCCTGGGGCAACCTCGATTGTTGGGGCCATGGATACAGCATCGGATCAAGCCGCCCATGGCGGCCATCCAGCGACCAACCGGGGGACCAAGGCCCGAAGCGGTGGATCAGCCGACGAAGCGGGAGCCCGTCGTCTCCTCGATGAGCAGATCGCCTACTACCGGGTGATGGCCCCGGATTATCTGGACCAGGGCCTGGACCTTCCCGGCGGCGATGAACTGACCGAAGCCCTTGACGCTTTCCGCCCGGCCGGCCGCGTGCTGGAGCTTGCCTGCGGTCCCGGGGTCTGGACCGGGCAGCTGCTCCGTTACGCGACGGATGTCACCGCGGTGGACGCGTCCCCGGAGATGCTCGCCCTGGCGGCCGCCCGCATCGGCAGCGACCGGGTGCGCTTCATTCAGGCCGACCTCTTCGCCTGGCACCCCGACCGCCGCTACGACGTGGTTTTCATGGGCTTCTGGCTCTCACACGTCCCGGCCGAGCGCTTTGAGCCGTTCTGGTCGCTCGTGGCCGACTGCCTCGAACCGGCGGGCCGCGTGTTCTTCGCGGACGACGGGTACCGCACTCCAGACGAACTTGTGGAAGGCCCGTCGTCGTCGACCATCCGTCGGCAGATCCCCGACAGGACCTGTCAGCAAATCTCTGACGGGCCCCACCGGCAGGGACATACCGGGACCGCCTACCGGCTGGTGAAGGTGCCCCACCGGCCGGCGGACCTCGAAACGCAGCTACGGCAACTCGGCTGGGACATCACGGTCACCACCACGGCGGGGCCCTTCTACTGGGGAGCAGGACGCCGAGGCGCGGCGACCGGGCCACGCTGCTAGGCCCGCAGGTCTTATCCGGGGGGCCTAGCAGCGGCCGGACCAGCGGTAGCGGGGCCGCCAGCCGAGGACCGTTTCGGCCGCGGAGCAGTCGACGAGCGCCCGCCAGGGGTCTGCCCCGTAACGGGCCACGTCCCGGACGGTGACATCCGGGGCTAGCCGGGCCGCCATGTCCAGGCTGGGCCTGGTCGCCGCGATGTCGGCGGCGCAGAGCAGGACCCGGTGATGCCCGGCCAGGGGAACCTTGAGAGCCAGTTCGACCGCCGTGGCCACATCCCGCACATCCACGAAGGCACCGTACTCCCAGTACGGTTCGTATTCCGACTCCGGCTCCGCGCGCCACCGCTCCTCGATCTGCCGATACTGGCCCGGCTGCCAGACCCACACCGGGCGCAACGCCACCGTCGCGATACCGGTCCGCGCGGTGAAACCCGCGCACAGATCCTCGGCCAGGCATTTGGACAGACCGTAGGCGCGCATTGCCCGGCGGGGGTGCGCATCATCGAGCGGGAAGTAGTCGGGCAGGCGCTCGCCCCCCGCGGTACCGAAGACCTGGGCGCTGGAGAAATAGATGACCCGCCCCGCGCCAGCGGCCTCCGCGGCCAGCAGCGTGTGCCACGTTCCGAGCACGTTGATCGCCATGATCTGCTCCGGGCTGCCCGCCGTGTCGTGCGCCAGCGCCCCCAGGTGCACGACCGCCGCACAGCCCGCCGCCGCGTCCTTCACCTGGCCGGGGCGCAGAAGATCCTTGCGGTCGACGCGGTCAAAGCCAGCGACGTCGTATCCAAGGTCCGCCAGATGGCGCGCCACCGGGACGCCGACGTTGCCGCGGTGACCGGTGACCGGTGACCAGGATGCGCATGGCGTCAGGACTGCCTGCCGCCTTCGGTGTTCACCACGCAGAAGAGGTTTCCCTCCGTGTCGCAGAGCACGACGAAGCTGGCGCCCTCGGGGTACACCCAGTCCACCCGCCGGGCGCCGAGCGCTACGAGTCGCTCGACTTCGGCCTGCTGCTCCTGGTCGCTGCCCACGTGCAGGTCGAGATGGGTCATGTCGGTCTCGTCCAGCAAGAGGCTGGCCCTTCGCCGCCCGGCGGCACGAGAGCGCCCAGGTGGCCGCCGGCGCGGGGCACGTAGCCCAGGGCGCCACGCCAGAAGGTTGCCGCCCTGCCGATGTCGGTGACGTTCAGCACCACGGATCCGATCTCCACCATGGCCTGAGCATCGCACGCCAATCCTGTGTACCGTGCGCTCTCTGTACCGGCTGGCTCGCGCAAGCCAACGGTCGACTCAGGCTGACACGTACCTGACCCGGGGGTCGAGCACCGCGTAGGCGACGTCGGCGAGCAGGTTCCCGATCACGACCGCCAGCGACCCGACCACGGTCAGCCCGAGCAGAACCGGGTAATCCTGCCGTTCGGCGGCCTGGTAGAACAGGTAGCCCATGCCGGGGTAGTTGAAGACCGCCTCGATGATCAGCGCCCCGCCGAGGATCGCGGGCAGGTACAGCCCGCACAGTGTGGCGATGGTGATCAGCGAGTTGCGCAGCACATGCCGGATCAGCACCCGCCGCTCGCTGGCCCCTTTAGCCCGGGCGGTGCGGACGTAGTCCTCGGTGAGGTTGTCCAGCACCGAGGACCGCATATACCGGCTGAACAGCGCGATCGTTGTCAGCGACAGGCAGCAGATCGGCAGGATCAGCGCCTTGAAGTTCGTGAGGGGCGCCGTCACGGCCTCGCTCTGCGGGCCCTCCGGGGGGAATATCGGGATGATGATGGCGAACAACAGGATCCCGACGATGCCGATCAGGAAGTCCGGCGTCGCGTAGAAGATCGTCGACGCGGCGTTGAGTGCGTGGTCGGAGATCTTGTTGCGGCGCACCGCCTGATACATGCCCATCGGGATCGCCACCACAAGCGCGAGCAGGGTGGACAGCCCGACCAGGGCGGCGCTCTTGGGCAGCGCGGTGAGCATCAGCGAGGCCACACTCTGGTTGAGCGTCCAGGAGAATCCCAGGTTGCCCCGCGCCAGGTTGCCGAGCCACAGGAAGTACTGCCGGTACCAGGGGAGGTTGAAGCCGTAGTCGGCGTTGAAGACCTTGATGGCTCCGGGATCCCGGTAAGCGTTCGTGCCCATCACCGCGACCGCGACGTTGCCGGGGATCATCCGCAGCAGGCCCGCACGTGATCAAGGTCACGATCAGCATTATCACGATGGACTGGAGCACACGCCGGAGTATGAATGCTGTCAACGCTGCCCTAACTTCCCCGCGGCCACCACCTTTCCGTCATCGTGCCATACGGTCCGACCTGCGCCGACATCTGTTTGCCCATTCGGTACCTTAATGAGCTGTTCCGGCGATGAAGGACCGGGCTTCCGGCCCGTCCGGCCCGTAATATCGGCAAAGTGCCCAGCGCGACGCCTCCCGGTCCGGAGTTGCATGACCGGCTGGTGCCGCCGATGCCGGGCAGCACCCTGTGGGGGTGGGCCGGCCCGCTCCTGGTGACGCTCTTCGGCGCGTTCCTCCGCTTCAACCGGCTGGGCCTGCCGCATGCCGTGCTGTTCGACGAGACCTACTACGTCCCCGACGCCTACGGCATCCTGCGGCACGGCGTGGAGATCGATCACGTCAGCAACGTCAACGCACTGCTGGCCCGGGGCAGCACGCACATCCTGGAGGGGACCAAGGGCGAGTACGTGGTCCACCCGCCGCTCGGCAAGATGCTCATCGCCGTCGGCGAGTGGCTGTTCGGGCTGACCCCGTTCGGCTGGCGGTTCGCGGTCGCGGTGGCGGGCTCGCTGGCCATCCTGATGACGGCGCGGATCGCGCGCCGGATGACCCGCTCGACGCTGCTCGGCTGCGCCGCGGGCTTCCTGCTGGCCCTGGACGGGCTCGAGTTCGTGCTGAGCCGTACCGCGATCCTGGACATCTTCGTCATGTTCTGGATACTGGCCGCCTTCGGCCTGCTGGTGATCGACCGGGACCGGACCAGGGCCGCCCTGGCAGCCGCGGCCAGCCAGGGGGGCGACGGGCCACGGCTCGGCTTCCGCTGGCCGCTGCTGCTGGCGGGCCTGTGCCTGGGCTGTGCCTGCGCGACCAAGTGGAACGGCGTGTGGTACGTGCCCGCCTTCGCCGCCCTGGTCGTGGCCTGGGACGTGGGCGCGCGCCGCGCGGCCGGGTTCGGCACCGGGCTGCGCGGCATGGTGCGCAGTGACGCGCCGTGGCTGCCGGTCTGGTTCGCCGTCGTGCCGGCCGCCGTCTACGTGCTGTCCTGGACCGGCTGGTTCGCCACCAGCTACGGCTTCGACCGCAGCGGAGCCGCGCTCAACGGCGGCCATCCGGCCAGCACGATCGTGGCGTGGCTGCAGTACAACAAGTCGATGCTCGGGTACGGCCTCGGGCTGCAGGCCTACCAGGCCGTACAAGTCCAACCCGCTCGGCTGGCCGGTGCTGGCCAGGCCGATCTCGTTCTACTCCGTCTGCCTGCCGGCGGGCAGCAACTGTGGCCGGGTGCCCACCTCCACCGAGCAGGAGGTGCTGGCGATCGGCACGCCGCTCATCTGGTGGGGCGCGGTGGCCGCGCTGCTTGTCTGCCTGGCCTGGTGGCTGACCCGGCGCGACTGGCGCGCGGGCGCGGTGCTGCTCGGCGTCGCGGCCGGCTGGCTGCCGTGGCTCTGGTTCTACTGGCACGACCGCCGCACCGAGTTCTTCTACTACGCGGTGGTGTTCGACCCGTTCCTGGTGATCGCCATCGCGCTGTGCCTCGGCCTGATCCTCGGCCCGGCCCAGGCCGGGCCGAACCGCCGGGTGGCCGGCGCGGCGGTCGCCGGCGGCTACCTGCTCGCGGTCGTCGCCAACTTCTACTACCTGTATCCGGTCCTGGCCGGCGTGACCCTCCCGTACACCTCCTGGCTGGGCCGCATGTGGTTCCACAGCTGGATCTGACGCGCACTCCTCGAAGGTCATCCCGCCTCCGTGTGAGGGATCTCTCGCTGGTACACCGCCTCGCCGTGGCCCGATGTGTTGTGCGGCCGGCCGAAATCCCGGGCAGTCTGTGGACATGGCCGAACCGCTCGCCGGGCTGTTCCGGCGCCCGGTGGTCGTGGCGCCGATGGCCGGCGGGCCCTCCACGCCCGGCCTGGTGGTCGCCGCCGCTGCCGCGGGCGCGCTGGCGCTTCCTGGCCGCCGGGTACAAGACGGCGCGCCGCGCTGCGGGCCGAGATGGACGCGGTGCGGGCCGGCACGGGCGCCCCGTTCGGGGTCAACGTGTTCGTGCCGGGCGCGCCGGCCGCCGACCGCGCGGCGCTCGCCCGCTACCTCGCCGAACTCGAGCCGGAGGCCGCCGCGCTCGGTGTCCCGCCTGGGAGCGGCCGACTGGGACGACGACGACTGGGACGCGAAGCTGGCCGCCCTGCTGGCCGGCCCGCCCGCGGTCGTCAGCTTCACCTTCGGCTGCCCCGGGGCGGACGTCATCGCGGCGCTGCGCGCCGTGGGGAGCCAGGTGTGGGTGACCGTCACCGCGCCGGAGGAGGCGGCGGTCGCGGCCGCGCGCGGCGCGGACGGGCTGTGCGTCCAGGGTCCCGAGGCCGGCGCCCACCGCGGCACCTTCTCGGCATCCGCCAGCCCACCGGCCGTGCCGCTGCACCAGCTGCTCCGCGATGTCGCGGCGGTCACCGGGCTGCCGCTGATCGCCGCCGGCGCGATCATGAGCCAGACGGGGCGTCAGGGCCGCCATGGCCGCCGGCGCGGTGGCGGCCCAGTGCGGCACCGCCTTCCTGCGCTGCCCGGAAAGCGGTGCCCCGCCGTTGCACAAGGCGGCCCTCACGGATCCGGCGTTCACCGCCACGGCGGTCACCCGCGCGTTCACCGGCAGGCCCGCGCGCGGCCTGGTCAACCGCTTTATGCTTGACCACCCGGACGCCCCCGCCGCCTATCCCGAGGTGCACTTCGCCACCCGCCCGCTGCGCGCCGCCGCCGCGGCCGCGGGCGACACCGGCCGGATGAGCCTGTGGGCGGGTGAAGGCTACCGCGCGGCCACCGAGCGCCCCGCCGCCGAGATCGTCGAACTCCTCGCCGACGGCCCCGGCGTCGGCTGACCAGGGCCGCCTGCGCTCCGCCGGGCCAGGGCTGGCACAGGCCCACGGCAGCGAACCCTCCGCTCCAAGAAACCGGTTGCCGGGGCCGGACCCGGGTTCAGCCTGCGGCGAAGCGATCCAATTGGCTGGGCCGCCCAAGGCGACTATGGAAGCCAGGCCCGGCCGCGGAGAGGAGACGTCATGCGCGTTGCCGTTCTTGCTGACATTCATGGGAACCTGCCCGCGCTTGACGCCGTGCTCGCGGAGGCCGAGGCCGCCGGGGCGGACGCGATCGTGCTCAACGGCGACATGGCCACCGGCCCGATGCCGGCACAGACCCTGGAGCGGCTGGCCGGGCTGGGGGAGCAGGCCGTCTGGGTCCGGGGCAACTGCGAGCGGGAACTCGTCGACGCCTGGGACGGCACCCTCGATCCGGGGCTGCCCGAGGTGGCCCGGGTGCCCACCGAATACTGCGCGGCACAGCTCGGCCGCGCCCACCGTGACCTGCTCGACGGCCTGCCGCTGTCGGTCACGCTGGAGGTGACCGGGCTGGGGCCGGTCCGGTTCTGCCACGCCACCGCGGTCAGCGACACCGCCATCGTGCTCGTCGACTCCCCCGTCGACCGCTACCGCTCCGGGTTCGCAGACGTGACCGAGCCGACGGTCGTGCTCGGCCACACGCACATGCCGTTCGACCGGCTTGCGGACCGCCGCCGGTTCGTCAACCCGGGCAGCGTCGGCATGCCCTATGGGACGCCGGGCGCGCACTGGGCACTGCTCGGCCCGGAGGTCGTGCTGCGGCACACCGAGTACGACCTGCACGCGGCGGGCGACACGATGCGGGCCGCCGCGCCTCGGTACCCGTGCCTGGCGGAGTTCCTCGCCGAGAACGTACTGACGGTGCCATCCGACGCCGAGGCGCTGGCGGTGTTCTCCGGATCCGGCTGAGCGGGCCCTACGGCATGTCCGAGGCGACCGTGCTGGGCACGCTCGCCGCCTCCGCCTGCGCCGCGGGGGCCGGCTCGGTCAGCGGGAAGTGGCACGCGGCGAAGTGGGTGCCGCCGAACGGCCGCAGCGGCGGCTCCTCCAGCGGCACAGAGGTCCTGCGCCCGCGGGCAGCGGGTGCGGAACCGGCAGCCGGACGGCGGGTCGATAGCCGACGGCAGTTCGCCCGCCACGCCCTTGGCGACCTTGGCCTTCTCCACCACCGGGTCCGCATTCGGGATGGTGTCGATCAGGCCCCGGGTGTAGGGGTGCACCGGGTGGTAGTAGACGTCGTCGGCCGGGCCGATCTCGACCAGCTTGCCCAGGTACATCACGCCGATGTTGTTGGACAGGTAGCGGACCACTCCCAGGTCGTGCGAGATGAACATGTAGGTCAGGCCGTGGTCCCGCTGCAGGTCCTTCATCAGGTTGAGGATCTGCGCCTGGATCGACACGTCGAGCGCGGACACCGGCTCGTCGGCCACGATGAGCTGCGGCCGCAGGATCAGCGCCCGGGCCAGGCCGAGGCGCTGGCGCTGGCCACCGGAGAACTCGTGCGGGTAGCGCTGCACCGCCGCCCGCGGCAGGCCCACCTCGTCCAGGATCTCGCTGATCTTGGTCTGCTGTTCGCTCCGGCTGCCGCGCTTCTGGATGGCCAGCGGTTCCCGCAGGATCGGTCCCACCCGCATCCGCGGGTCCATCGACGCATACGAGTCCTGGAACATGAGCTGGACCTTGTCGCTGCGCTTGCGCCGCTCCCGGGTGGACAGCTTGGTGAGGTCCTCGCCATCCAGGACGATCGAGCCGCTGGTGGCCTTCTCCAGGCCCACGATGAGGCGGCCGATCGTGGTCTTGCCGCAGCCGGACTCACCGACCATCCCGAACGTCTGGCCGGGCACAATCGCGAAGCTCACGTCGGCGACCGCGCTCACGTCGCCCACCTTGCGCTGGAGCACCGCCCCGGAGGTCACCGCGAAGTTCTTCACCAGGTGATCCACCCGCAGCAGCTCACCGGTGGCCGCGTCCGGTGGCGCCACGGCGGCCTCGGCGGCCTTCTTCTCGGCTACGGCCAGCTCGGCGAGCCGCTTCTCCCGCTCCTCCTTGCCGACCGGGAAGAAGCAGCGGAAGACGTGCTCCCAGCTGTCCCCCTTCAGCTCCGGTTCCTCGGCGCGGCATTTCTCCTGCGCGTAGCGGCAGCGCGGCGCGAACCGGCAGCCCGGCGGGGGCTGGGTCAGATCCGGTGGCATCCCGGGGATGTTGTACAGCCGCCGGGACGAGTCGGCCGCCTTCTCCGGCAGCGCCTCGAACAGCGCCTCGGTGTAGGGGTGGCGCGGGTTGCCGAACAACCGGGTGGTGGTGGTGGTCTCGGCGACCTTGCCCGCGTACATGACCACGGTACGGTCCGCCCGGCCGGCGATCACGCCAAGGTCGTGGGTGACCAGAATCACCGCCATGGACAGCCGCTTGCGCAGGCTGTCGAGCAGTTCCAGGATCTGCTTCTGGATCGTCACATCCAGCGCGGTGGTCGGCTCGTCCGCGATCAGCAGCTTGGGCTCGCAGGCCAGCGCCATGGCGATCATGACCCGCTGGCGCATGCCGCCGGACAGCTGGTGCGGGTAGTTGCTCACCCGCTCCGCTGGCCGGGGCATGCCGACCAGGCCGAGCACCTCGATGGCCCGTTCCCGCGCCTCGGCCGCCGACGCGCCCCGGTGCAGCACCACGGTCTCGGAGATCTGGTCCCCGACGGACATCGTCGGGTTCAGCGACGTCATCGGGTCCTGGAAGATCATGCCGATCTCGTTGCCGCGGACGTGACGCATGTCGCCGTCGGACAGGGCCGAGATCTCCTTGCCGTCGAGAATGATCTTCCCGCCGACGATGTGGCCGCCCGGCGGCAGCAGCCGCATGATGGACAGCGCGGTCATCGTCTTGCCGCAGCCCGACTCCCCTACGATGCCCAGGCACTCGCCCGGGTCCACGGTGAGGCTGACGCCATCCAGGGCGTGCACGGTCGACCGGCGCAGCCGGATCTCGGTCTGCACGCCGTCGAGTTCAAGCAGGTGAGCCATTCGTCCTCGGTTCTATCGCCGTGCCGGTGGGCCGGCCGGGGGAGGAAGCCGGTGGGTTCTGCATCAGCGTTGCTGGAGCCGCACCTCGACGGCGTCCCGCAGTCCTTCACCGACGAAGATGGCCGCGGTGATGACCAGGATGATGCACAGGCCCGCGGGGAAGATCAGCCACCAGTAGCCGCTGTAGACGTACTGGACGCCGTCGCTGAGCATCCCGCCCCAGTCCTGCTTGGGGGGCGCGATGCCCAGGCCCAGGTAACTCAGCGCCACCACCAGCGCGATCGCGTCGGCCACCTGGAAGGTGGAGTTGACCATGATGGTCCCGATCGCGTTGGGCGCGATATGTCGCAGCACCGCTCTGGTGCCGCCGCCGCCCATGACCTTCATCGCCTGGACGTACTCCCGCACCCGCAGCGAGAGTGCCTCGCCGCGCACCAGGCGCGAGGTGGTGAGCCAGGAGGTCAGCGCGATCACCAGGATCAGGATCGGCGTCGTCGGAGTGACGATGGCCACCACGACCAGGGCGAGGAACAGCGTCGGGATGGACAGCATCGCGTCCACGATGCGCATCATCGCCGAGTCGAGCACGCCGCCGAAGTACCCGGCGACCGCGCCCCAGAGCACACCCACGATCGTGGCCAGGGCCGCGGCCGCGATGCCGACCTCCAAGGAGATCTGGCCCGCGGCCATCAGCCGCCCGAGCACGTCGTAGCCGTTGGCGTCGGTGCCCAGCGGGTGTTCCGCGCTCGGTGGCAAGTTCTCGATCGCGAAGTTCACGTGGATCTGGTCGGTGTGGTAGAAGACCGGCCCGAGGAAGCAGAACAAGACCATCGCGACGAAGATCGCCACACCGGTGACGGCGAGCTTGTTCTCCAGGAACACGTCCAGGCTGCGGCGGAAGGCGCTGCGCGGCTTGCCGGCCGGGAGCATTCCCGGCGCTAGGGCCGAGGCTTCGCCGAGCGGTTCTGACGTGACGGTGGCCAGCCCCATGGCCGACGACTCTGGGCCGGGCGGGGGGTCGGCAGGCAGATTCAGAGTCATGAGCTCACGTACCTCACTCGGGGGTCGAGCACCGCGTAGGCGATATCCGCCAGCAGCGAGCCGACCACTGTTGCCACCGCCACTACCACGGTAAAGCCCAGAAGCGTCGGATAATCCTGCTTGAGCGCCGATTGGTAGAACAGATACCCCATGCCGGGATAGTTGAAGACCGACTCGGTGATCAGCGCGCCCGCGAGGATCCCGGGCAGGCTCAGCCCCAGCAGGGTCGCGATCGGGATCAGCGAGTTGCGCAGCACGTGCCGTATCAGCACCCGCCGCTCGCTGGCACCTTTGGCCCGGGCGGTTCTGACGTAGTCCTCGGTGAGGTTGTCCAGCACCGAGGACCGCATGTACCTGCTGAACAAGGCGATCGTCACCAGCGCCAGGGTGACGATCGGCAGGATCAGCGCGTTGAAGTCCGTGAATGCCGCGCCCAGGCCCTCACCCTGCGGGCCCTCCGGGGGGAGGATGGGGAACTTGATCGCGAAGACCAGGATTGCGACGATCCCGATCAGGAAGGCCGGGGTGGCGTAAAAGATCGTGGAGAACGCGTTGAACGCGTGGTCGGTGAGCTTGTTGCGCCGCACCGCCTGAATGACCCCGATCGGGATCGCGAGGACCAGCGCCAGGATCGTGGAGATCCCGACCAGGACGATGGTCTTGGGCAGCCGGACGGCCAGCAGCGAGGCGACGCTCTGGTTGAGCGTCCAGGAGTACCCGAGGTTGCCGCGGGCGAGATGACCCAGCCAGAGGAAGTACTGCCGGTACCACGGGAGATTGAACCCGTAGGTGGAGTAGAAGAGCTTGATGGCTTGCGGGTTGCGATAGGCACCGGGGCCCATGACCGCGACGGCTACGTTGCCGGGAATCATCCGCAGCAGCCCGAACGTGATCAACGTGACGATGAGCAGTACCACGATCGACTGGAGCAGCCGGCGGACGAAGAAGGCTACCAACGCTGGCCCCTTTCCGGTCCTCACCTGTGGCGCCGGGGTGACCGGCGCCACAGGCGGGACCTAGCACCTGACCACAAGGGTCATGTGCCCGACATTACTTCACGAAATACCAGTATTCGGGAGTGATGTTGAGCGTCGGGCTCTGCGGCAGGACGCCCTTCAGGTTGCTGGCGATCTCGGTCAGGCTGTACACGCCGTTCGGCTGCCACATGACCGGCAGTTGCGCGCTCAGGTAGTTCTGCCAGGTGTACATGGATTGCATGTCGTTGCTGGTCAGCGTCTGGTTGATGTAGTTGTCGTTGGTCTTGCTGCAGTACCCGCCGGAGTTCGCGATGGCGCCGCACATGAACAGCGTCTCGCCGGTCGGCGAGTAGTCGGGAGCGAACGACCAGCCGCCGCCCCAGTTGGCCAGGTCCCAGTTGCACGGGATCTTGGCAACCTTGCAGTTACCCGCGGCCAGGGCAGTGACCTGGTTGAACGGCTTGGGGTTCAGGTTGATCTTGATCCCGACCAGGGACGCGTTGGACTGCAGCTGCTGCATCTCCTGGGTGACCCACTGCGTCCCGGTGGCGTAGGGCAGGTTGAACTGCAGGCCCTGGCCCTGCTTGATACCCGGGCCGCACAGGCTCGGGTTGGTGCAGGTGGTCACGCCGTTGGGGGTGATCTTCCAGCCGTGGCTGGACAGCAGGCTCTTGGCCTTGTCCGGGCTGTACGGGAACGGGTTGGTCGTCTTGAGCTGCGGCGATATAAACGGGGTGTCCGGGGTTAGCCCGACCGGCCCGGGGGTCAGCGTGCCGTAACCGCGCAGCGGGCCCTTGATGACGGCCTCCTGGTTGAGCAGGTAGGCCAGGGCCTGGCGGAAGTACAGCTGGTTGATGATCGGGCCGTTGCCGGTGCTGCTCTGGAAGTTCATCACGAAGTAGTTGATGCCCCAGATGTACAGCGGGTCCAGTGTGTAGCCCTGCAGCGGGTTCTGCCCCGCGGTCAGCGGGCTCGACCCGGCCGGCTTGGCGATGGCGTCCTGCGACGGCAGGTAGCCCACGGAGATCTTCTGGCCACCGGCGGCCGGTGAGCGCAGCACGTTGTACTCGGCCGAGTCCGTGGTGAACGGCACCTCCTGGAACTGCGCGAGGCTCGGCTTGACTGGCCCGGAGTACTTCGGGTTAGGGACGAACGTCACGTGCCCGTCGGCGTTGAACGCCGACAGCTTCCACGGGCCGTCCACGACCGACCACAGCGGCGAGGACACATACGTGGTCAGCGACTTGGCCTGCTGATCCAGGTACTTGTACACCGCCGCGCAGTCGCTCACCTTGGTCGCGCAGCTTGCCGGGCCGGACGCGGTCTTGTCCCACGCCGGTGGCATCGGGGTGATCTGCGACAGGTTGTTGTACAGGAACCAGCTGTGAGAGTAGGCCTTGTTCGTGGTGACCTGGATCTGGGTGGGCGAGGTCGCCTTGTAGCTGGTGACGAACGAAGCCGGGAACCCGGAGTAGGCGCCCCAGTCCGTCGGCCCGACGGCCTTGAGCATGTTCAGCCAGAACATCACGTCGGTGCTGGTCACCGGGGTCCCGTCGGACCACATGTAGTGCTTGAGCGTGATCGTCGCGGTGTTCCCCGACCAGGTCGGTTCGCCCGCCAGGCTCAGCGACGGGTTGAGCAGGGGCTTTGACCCATTGCCGAACCAGTACAGCGGCCGGTACAGCTGCTGGGAGAAGGTGTTCAGGTTGTAGACGCTGATGTAGGCGCTGCTGGTCATCGGGAAGATGTAGTTCGGCGTGGTCGATGGGGGCAGCGCATATACCGCCGTGCCGCCCTTGACCTTCGTCCCGGCCGAGGTGCCGCCAGTGCTGCTGCTGCTACTGCTGCTGCAACCGGCTGCGACAAGCGCCAGGGCGACGACGCTGCCGCCTACCGCCATGGTCATCCGGCCGCGGAGCCTTCTGGCTCTGCGGGTTCTCTGCTTCTGTGGGGCTGGCCCCATGGTCGCGGCTCCTTCTTACACAGGGAGCCGCCAGGCGCAACCTTGCGCCGGCGTGCTCCGGCCAGAAAAGGCGTCCCATTGATCATGGTGCGCCGTGGGCCCGATCCGGTCCACGGCAGCCTGCGGCACGGGCCGAACGGGGCACCTGATCACGCTGGCACCCAGCACTGCCCGCGGCAGCATTGCGTATTGCACCTTGCCGTGCTCCTGACCACGACGATCACGATGTAGGACGGCCACTCCGCACTTCCTCCGCCCCCAAGGGGAGCTGATACCGGTAGCCATCCGGAGAGGTCCCATACGGCTGCTGCGGAGTACGCAACTCCAACCTAGGAACGCTCCACACTCGCCTAAAGAGCCGGGCTTCAAGAGTTTCGTAATCGTGACGTAACCGTTACCGCAGGCCATGGACCTTTATGGCGCCAAATGAGCCTTTAAGTGATTAGCCGACTACAAAGCGTGCTTGCCTATTTCCGCGCCCTGAGGAGCGCTAAAACCTTGTTCCTGAGCGCCCGGGTTCGTGGGTCAGGGCAGGTCGAACTCGCCGTCCTTGACGCCCAGCGTGAACGCTTCCCATTCCTCGGGGGTGAACGCGAGCACGGGGCCATCCGGCTTCTTGGAGTCACGCATCAGGTACAGCTTTTCCGCGTCCGCCTTGTGCGGCCAACGGGAAGTGTCGGTGGTGACCGTCACCTCGACGCAGTACCGACCGGTGCCGCAATGGCTGGCCCGGCGCCAGGCGGGAACGCCCGCTTGATTGTGTGTCAGCACGTCATCAGGCTACTCGTCGCCGCACGTGGAAAGCGCCACGGCGGCCCGCTCAGGACCAGGAGCCGGGCTTGCCGCGCGCCGGGCGGGCCCATCCGCGGACCACCGGGTGCTGGCGTTCGTCACGGGCCAGGCGCTGCAGTTCCTCGTCGGGATTATCGCCGGCCGACAGCCAGGTGAGCAGGGTGACGAAGACGACAGGCACGAAGCAGAAGGCCGAGACCGCCCAGACCAGCGCGACCGTGATCTGCTGGTCGGCCACCGCGCTCAGTGCGCCGCCTGCCGGATCGTAGCCGTGGAACACCGGGTGGTTGGACAGCCCGAGCACGTAGGCGACCGCCCAGGTGGACCACATGGCCAGCGCCGCGATGGCCGCGCGGTGCGGGTTGGGCAGCCGCGGCGACAGCGGTGGCGAGGAGACCAGTTCCAGCCAGAGGCAGGTGCCGGCGGCCAGCAGCGTGATCAGTTCGGCCACGGCCAGCAAGGGGTGGCTGGCCAGCGCGTCCATCACCGGCGGCAACCGCCAGGCGACGGTGACGGCGATGAACGCCGCCAGGAAGGCGCCCGCGCGCACGAACGAGGTCCGCCGCCGGCGCGTGGCCGCCAGCCGGTCCAGCGGCCCGCAGCGGCGCAGCAGCCGCCACGGCGCGCCCAGCACGAGCAGGGCGGGCGCCACCATCGCGAACACCACGAACTGTGCGGACTCGGCGGCGACGTACCGGCGGGCGAGGCCTTCGATGGCCAGGCCGGCCACGAGCAGGGTCACACCGGCCGCGGCGAGCCACGGCCTGCCGCGCGCCATCGGTGACGAGCCAGCCCTTGCGCGGGGCGGCGGGGTCGGGGCTAGCTCTTGTGTCATGTCCGTCTCCCGAGCCGCCGCGTGCGGGCCCGCGGCGGATGTGCCTGCCATGATCGCTGATTGGGGCCCTGCACGGGGCACCGGCGGGGAAGTCTTTTAGGTTTGGCTCATGGAGCTTGTCCATGAGTTCTCGGTTCCGGTGCCGGTGGAGCAGGCGTGGCAGGTGCTCACCGACGTGGAGCGGATCGCCCCCTGCCTGCCCGGCGCGGAACTGACCGGGGTGGACGGCGATGTCTACCAGGGGCAGGTGAAGATCAAGGTGGGCCCGATCACCGCTCAGTACCGCGGCACGGCGTCGTTCACGGAAAAGGACGAGGCGCGGCACCGGGTGGTGCTGAAGGCCTCCGGCCGCGACACCCGCGGCCAGGGCAACGCGTCCGCCACGGTGACCGCGCAGATGGCACAGGCCGACGGCGGCACCACCGTGTCCATCGTCACCGACCTGACCGTCAGCGGGCGGGTCGCCCAGTTCGGCCGGGGCGTGATGGGCGACGTGAGCGCCAAGCTGCTCCAGCAGTTCGTGCGCAACCTGGAGACCGGGGTACTCGGCGGCTAGGGCGTGCCTAGTAGCCCGGGTCGCCGAAGCGGGCGGCCAGCGCGCGGAAGGCGGCCGGCGCGGTGCCGTGCAGCCAGGCCGGGAACCGCAGCCACCCTGGCACGTACACCACCGGCCGGTCGTGCGCCAGCGCGGACACGATCGCCGCGGCCACCCGCCCGGCTGGGATCGGGGAGGGCCTGGCGCGGCCGTACGGCGTACCGCGCCGGCTGAAGAACGGTGTGTCGATCACCCCGGGCACGATCACGCTGACCGTCACCCCGCGGCCCCGCACCTCGTACGCCAGGCTCTCCGCGAACGCGGCCAGGCCGGCCTTGGTGGCCGCGTAGACCGCTTCGCCGCGCACGCCGGTGACCCCGGCGATGGACGACACGAAGGCCACCCCGCCCCGGCCACGCTCGGCCATGGCCGGCACGAGCAGCCTGGTCAGTTCGATGGGCGCGGCCAGGTTGACGGTGGTCAGTTCGGTGACCTTCGCCGCCGGGATCGCCCCGAAGGGCCCGGCCCAGCCCAGGCCGGCGTTGTTGACAAGGATGTCGATGCCGCCCCGGGCAGCCGCGGGCCCGGCCGCGAGCGCCTGCTTCGCGAGGGCCGCGGCGCCGCCGGGCACGGCGAGGTCACCGCCAAGCGCGGTGCCGCCGGTGCGTGCCGCCACCTCGGCCAGGCGTGCTTCGTCCCGCCCGCTGAGCAGCAGGCTGGCCCCGGCCGTGGCAAGCGCCGCGGCGGTCGCGGCCCCGATCCCGGACGAGGCACCGGTCACCAGCGCCACCGCGCCATCGAGCCGCATGGCGCATCACTTTCGCGCACCCGTGCGGTTCGTGGCAAGGACCCGCGCTGGCGCGCGGCAGGGCCGGCGGCGCCCGGTAAACCGCGCGCCGGGCTCAGGCGCGGGCGGTGGCCCGATCGTCCGTCTCTGACCAGCACCGGACGATGTCGCGCATGGAAAGCAGGCCGGTCACCTCGGAGCCATCGAGCACGACGAGGTGCCGGAACCCTGCCTTGACCATGGTCGCGGCCGCCTGCTCCAGGGTCCAGCCGGGGGAGGCGAACACGACGTCCGTGGTGCGGTGCGCCGCGGCGAGTTCGGTGTCCGGGTCCTGCCCCGCGCCGATGGAGTCGAGGATGTCGCGCTCGGTGAGGATGCCCACCCCGGGGTGCTCCGGGTCGGTGACCACGGCGGCACCCACCCGCCTGGCCGACATGAGGCGCGCGGCTTCTCTGAGGGTATGCGCGGGGCCGATCGTCACGACCAGCTTGGACATCCCGTCGCGTACCTGCATCTGGCATCACTCCCCGAGATTGCCGTCGTGGGCGATGCCTGGCCCTTGCCCGCGCCGCCAGGGGCCAAGCGCTTGTGCCTTTGTGACACTCCTTACAGCATGGGTGATGCCCGCCGGGCCGGCAACCCCCGCAGGGGGTTTCCGGCGGATGCCAGGGCCCGCTACCTGGGCATTTGGTGCGGGCTAGGCCAAGGTGCCGTTGAGCAGGGCGAGCGTCTGGTCGTGCAGCAGGCCGTTGGTGGACACCCCGCTGCCGCCGTCGGGCGTGCGCCTGCCGGACAGGTCGGTGAACTTGCCGCCGGCCTCCTCGATGATCACCATGAGCGCCGCCATGTCCCACAGCGACACCACGGGCTCGGCGCAGACGTCGACCGCACCCTCGGCGACCAGCATGTGCGACCAGAAGTCGCCGTAGGCGCGGGTGCGCCAGACCGACCGGCCGAGGTCGAGCAGGCCGCCGAGCCGGCCCTGCGCCTCCCAGTCGGACAGGCTGGAGTACGACAGCGACGCATCCGGCATCTTGGCCACCGCCGAGACCCGGCAGCGGGTCGCCTTGGTGAGGCTGCGGCCGGACCACGCGCCCCCGTCCCGCCCCGCCCACCACCGGCGGCCGAGCGCCGGTGCCGACACCACGCCGACCACGACCTCGTCGCCGTCCATCAGGCCGATCAGGGTGGCCCACACGGGGACACCGCGCACGTAGTTCATGGTCGCGTCGATCGGATCGATGACCCAGCAGCGTGGTCCGGAGCCGACCCGGCCGAACTCCTCGCCGAGCACCGCGTCCCTCGGGCGCGCCCGGCGCAGCACGTTGCGCAGCGACTCCTCGACCGCGTGGTCGGCGTCGGTGACCGGGGTCAGGTCAGGTTTGGACTCGACGCGCAGGTCCAGCGCCCGGAACCGGCGCGTGGCGATATCGTCCGCCGAGTCCGCAAGGACATGGGCGAACCGCAGGTCGTCGTCATAACCCGCCATGGCGCGCAACGGTACCGCGTCCCCGCCTCCGCTGGCGATACTGGATCCCTACCACGCCTCGGCGCCGTCGCGGCTGCGCAGCAGCCGCCGCAGCGAATCCAGCCGTGCAGCCAGCCGCGGATCACCGCCCTGGTCGTGCACCCAGTCGTCCAGGGCGCAGTCCGGCTGGTCGTGATCGCAGCCGGGCGGGCACGCGGCCGTGCCCGGGGCCAGGTCGGTGAACGCGCGCACCACCCGGTCCGGTGCGACATGGCCGAGCCCGAACCCGCGCAGCCCCGGCGTGTCGATGATCCAGCCACCACCGGGCAGCGGCAGGGCCACCGCCGAGGAGGACGTGTGCCGTCCGCGCCCGGTCACCGGGCTGACCATGCCCACCGCCCGGTCGGCGTCCGGGATCAGCGCGTTGACCAGGGTGGACTTCCCCACTCCCGACTGGCCGATGAGCACGCTGATGCGGCCTTCGAGGTGCTGGCGCAGCGGGGCGAGCCCGGACGCGTCGAGTGGCGGGCCGAGCACCACATGGCCGATGCCCAGCGGCGCGTAGGCGTACAGCAGTTCGTCGGCGCTGGCGAGGTCGGCCTTGGTCAGGCACAGCAGCGGGCGCAGCCCGCCGTCGAAGGCGGCCACCAGGCAGCGGTCGATGAACCGCGGCTGCGGCGGCGGGTCGGCCAGCGCGCACACGATGCCCATCTGGTCGGCGTTCGCCACGATGACCCGCTCGACCGGGTCGGTGTCGTCGGCCGAGCGGCGCAGCACGGTGGTCCTGGGGGACACCCGGACCACCCGGGCGAGGGTGCCGGGCGCACCCGAGGTGTCCCCGGCCAGCGCCACCTGGTCACCGACGACCACGCCCCGGCGGCCCAGTTCCCTGGCCGTCATCGCGGTGACCGTACGGTCGCCTACAAGCACGCCGTACCTGCCCCGGTCGACCGAGGCGACGAAGCCCTCCACCGCGTCCTCGTGCGCGGGCCTGCGCCGGGTGCGCGGGCGGGAGCCCCGCCCCGGCCGCACCCGGATGTCGTCCTCGTCCAGGTCCCGTGCGCGGGGAGTCAGGGCACCTGCTCCAGCATCGACGCCCACAACCGGGTGAAGCCGGGAAAGGTCTTCGCCACGGTGGCCGCGTTTTCCACCTCGATCCCGGGGACGGCCAGGCCGAGCACGGCGGCGGCCATGACCATCCGGTGGTCGTCGTAGCTGGCGAACGGCCGCCCGCCGGCCCGCAGCGGCCGTGGCCTGATCTCCAGGCCGTCGGGCAGTTCGCTGACATCCCCGCCAAGCGCGCCGATCTCGGCGGCCAGCGCCGCCAGCCGGTCGGTCTCGTGGCGGCGCATGTGCCCGATGCCCGTCAGCCGGGACGGGCCGTCGGCCAGTGCCGCGAGCGCGGCCGCCACCGTGGCCGACTCGCTGAAGTCGGCCAGGTCGGCGGTGACCGGCCGGATCCGGCCGGTCCCGGTCACGGTCAGGCCCCCGCCCGCCTCCCCTTTCCCCTTCACGGCCAGCACGCAGTCCGCGCCGAACGCCGTCAGGAGGCCGAGGATCTGCCTGGCCGGCTGCGAGGTCACCTCCGGCCAGTCCGCGATCGTCACGCAACCGCCGGTGACGACCGCGGCGGCGAGGAACGGCACAGCATTGGAAAGATCAGGCTGAACGATGACCTCGTGGTGCCCGATGGCCCCGGGGTGCACCCGCCACGTGTCGGGCACGCCGGCCGGCGTCCCGCTCTCCCGCGTCCACGCCTCTACCTCGGCGCCCGCTTCCCGCAACATGGCGACCGTCATGGCGATATGCGGCGCGGACGGGGCCCGGCCGCCGCGGTGGCGTATCTCCGCGCCCTTGTCGAACCGGGGCGCGGCGAGCAGCAGCCCGGATACGAGCTGGGAGGAGGCCGAGGCGTCCAGGGTGACCGCGCCGCCGGGCAGGGACCCGCCGCCGTGCACGGTGAACGGCACGGCGCCACGGCCGCCGTCGTCAATGACGGCCCCGAGTTCGCGCAGCGCGGCGAGGATCTGCGCCACCGGCCGCTGCGCCGCCCTGACGTCGCCGTGGAAGTCCACGCGGACGCCGGCCAGGGCCGCGACGGGCGGCACGAAGCGCAGTACCGTGCCGGCGTTGCCGACATCCACGCTGGCGCCGGTCTCTGGCCGCCCCGGGGATACCTGCCAGGACAGGCCCTGGCCAGCCGCGTGCGGATCGTATTGCCCGTATTCGGTGATCGTGGCGCCCAGGGCCGTCAGCGCCGCGCGCATCAGCAGCGTGTCGCGGGCCTGCAGCGGCCCGGCGATGGTCCCTGGCCCGTCGGCGAGGGCGGCGAGCACCAGCGCCCTGTTGGTCATGGACTTGGAACCCGGGATGGCCAGGCGGGCGCGCACCGGGCCGGCCGCGGCGGGCGCCGCCCAGCGCCCGGCGGGCGGGCCGTCGCGCTGCGCCGTGTGCTGCATACAGGTGAGCCTAGTGGCCCACCGGGCGGGGCCGGCCTGCCGCGCGTGGCGACGCTGCGGCGGCCGGGAAGCGTACCAACCAGGTTTGGCGGTCTGGTTTCCTGGCTATGAAAAGGCAGATTCTGTACATCCCCCGGTCTTCTTTGCGACACCCAGGTGAGAGCACATGTGCGGTCGGTACGCGTCGGCGCGCAAGCGCCAGGACCTCCTTGAGGAGTTCCGCATCGACCGCGACCGGGTGACCGACGACCTCGAGCCCGACTACAACGTGGCACCGACCAAGCCGGTCTACGCGGTGCTCACCAGGGACCGGCGCGGCCCGGACGAGAGCGCCGCGCCGCCGCAGCGGCGCGGCGCCGAAACCGGGCCCGATGTGGCCAGGGAACTGCGTGTGGTGCGCTGGGGCCTGGTGCCGTTCTGGGCAAAGGACCCGGCCATCGGCAGCCGCATGATCAACGCCCGGGTGGAGACGGTGGACTCCAAGCCCGCGTTCCGCCGGGCGTTCGCCAAGCGCAGGTGCCTGCTGCCCGCGGACGGCTTCTACGAGTGGATGAAGGTCTCCGACGAGGGCAAGGCCCGCAAGCAGCCCTACTACATCCACCGCGCCGACGGCGGGGTGCTCGCCTTCGCCGGGCTGTATGAGCTGTGGCGGGACAAGTCCGTCCCCGAGGACCATCCGCAGGCCTGGCTCTGGACGTCCGTGATCATCACCACCAGTGCCCCGGACGAGGCGGGCCGGATCCACGAGCGGATGCCGATGGTGATCGACCCCGCCCGGTGGGGCGACTGGCTCGACCCGGCGAACGGCGACGCCGCCCACGTGCATGCGCTGCTCGCGCCCGCGGCGGCCAGCGGGCTCGCGTCCTACCCGGTCGGCACGGCCGTCAACTACGTGAGAAACAACGGTCCCGCACTGATCGAGCCGCTGGCCGGTGACCCGGCCCCGCTCGCTTGAGGGACGGCGCAACACCCGGGGCAGCCCACGCAATGGCGCATCGCTTCGCCCCTGCCTAGAGAGGAGGACACACCGTGGACACTGCGATCGCACGTGAGCGCCTGGAGGAGATGCGCGGCCAGATCGACAGATCGATCCTGGTCCTGCAGGGAGAGCATCCTTCGGGACGTGCCGCCACCGACTCGCCGCAGGACCCGGCGGACGCCGGGACCACGCTGTCCGAGACGGACCGGACGGAGGCCGCCCTGGCCGCGGTCCAGTCCCAGCGGCGGCTGGTCATGGACGCGCTCGTGCGGATCGACCACGGGAACTACGGGACGTGCGCCGACTGCGGCAAGCCGATCCCCGAGGGTCGGCTGGACGCCAGGCCGGAGGCGGCCCGCTGCGTGGCATGCCAGTCCAAGCGGGACCGGCGCCACTAGGGACATGCCCTGGCGCCCCGGTGGGCTCCGAAGGGTGGCTCCCCCGGCTGGCTAGCAGGGCTTGCGGGCGGTGGCGACCAGGCTGATGCCGAACGCCTCGTCGGCGCTGCCCCCGGCCGCCGGATCCTGACCGGCCTGCAGTTCGGCACGGACCAGCCGCGCCATGGCCCCGGGCTGCTGGCGCAGGACGTGGTCCACGGTGGACGGGGACAGCACCGTCCGTGGCCTGATCGAGATGACCTCCAGGCCCGCCTCGGTGAGCAGGTCGTAGAGTTGCGCCGCGCCGAAGCACCGCGTGATGGCCCCGTCCGGCCAGGGGATCAGCACCACCTCGGCGTGTGGCAGGTCGGTGAGGTGGGCCCAGTGGCGCTGCTCGGCCAGCATGGCCATGCCCAGGACCAGCGAGTCCACGCAGGCGAGCAGCTTGCCCCCGGGCCGCAGCACCCGGGCGATCTCCGCGGCCAGGTCCTCCGCCATGAGGTGCCTGGACAGGGCGCCGTCCTCGGCGATGACGCCGTCCGCGCAGCCGTCCGCCAGGAACGCCAGGCTGCCGGGCTCGGCTACTACCGCGGCGATCCGGCCCGCCAGTGCACTCCGCTCCGTGGCGGGAGGCGCGCCGGGATGCGCGGTCACGACGCGGACCACCGCGTGCCCGGACCCGGCCGCCTGGGCCGGGCAGGCCGCGGCGGGGCCGGAGATGTCCACGAGCAGCCGCCGCCCGGCGGGGAGCCAGGCGGCGAGCTGGGCCTTGGCCACCGCCCGCTGGAAACGCCAGTACGCACTGAGCGAGCCTGGCCGGAGCACGGCCAGCGGGCTGGCCGTTGACGTCGCCACCCTTGACTCCATCCGCCGTCCGACAAACCGGCGCGGTCAGCCGACCGCGCCGGGATCGGCGGCGCGGGCCCGGATCAGCGCACCGCGCTGGCACCATGGAGGCCATCGCGACGGCCGCATTCCCCGGCGAACCGTTATGGCTGATTCTCCCCAGTCTGCGGGCGGCCTCACCTGGCTGGCCGGGTTGTCCGCCCGGAATATGGTTCCGGCTGGTTCGCCGCCGGGCCGTCATGGCTGATTCTCCACTCCGGGTCCAGGCTGCGGGCGGCCTCACCTGGCTGGCCGGGTTGTCCGCCCGGAATATGGTTCCGGCTGGTTTCGCCGCTGGCCCTGGCGGAATGAACAGGCTGCCGCCCCTGTTGCAACCGGCGTGCTCATGACCAGTAGCGCACCCGTGGAAGATGTAGCTCCGGTGGCTGCCTTCGGCCGGATTCGGCCGGGCCATGTATTCTCCCGCCCAGACGGCATCGGTGGCCGGGCACGGATACAGACACCGGAGGAGGTGGGTCCGGTACCTGAGACACTCGAGGAGCGCGGCGAGCGGTTCGAGCGCGAGGTGTTGCCGTACCTGGATCAGCTGTACTCGGCCGGGATGCGGATGACCAGAAACGCGGCGGACGCCGAGGATCTGGTGCAGGAGACCTTTGCCAAGGCGTACGCCTCGTTCCACCAGTTCGAGCCCGGCACGAACCTGAAGGCGTGGCTGTTCCGGATCCTCACCAACACCTTCATCAACACCTATCGCAAAAGGCAGCGTGAACCACAGCGTGCCGGGGCCGAGGAGGTCGAGGACTGGCAGTTGGCCAGGGCGGCCTCGCACACCTCGTCCGGCCTGAAATCGGCCGAGGCCGAGGCGCTGGAAAGGCTGCCGGACTCCGATATCAAGAGTGCCTTGCAAGCCCTGCCGGAAGAGTTCCGGATCGCGGTGTACCTGGCCGACGTGGAGGGCTTCGCCTACAAGGAGATCGCCGACATCATGGGCACGCCCATTGGCACGGTGATGTCCCGCCTGCACCGGGGGCGCAGGCAGTTGCGTGAGATGCTGCAGGATTACGCGGCCGACCGCGGCGTGGTCCGGGCGGCCTCGGCAGCAGGCCCGCAGGGGGAAGACGGCGGGCTTCGGGAGGATCAGAGATGAGCTGTGGCAAGCCTCATGAGACGCCGTGTACCGAGGTGCTGGACGGGCTCTACTCCTACCTGGACGGCGAGCTAGAGCCGCCAACCGTCGGGAAGATCCGCCAGCACCTCGAGGAATGCGGGCCATGCCTGGAGGAGTATGGCCTCGACGAGCTCGTCAAAAAGCTTGTCCACAAACACTGTGGCCATGAGCGGGTGCCGGACGAGCTTCGGGCCAAGGTCCTGGTCAGAATCCGCCAGGTCCGGGCGGAACTGAACGTCACGCAGATCACCGAGTAGGCGCTGTCAGCCCGGGGGAGCGACCCCCGTAACTCCCGCTGGCTCAAGCAAGGCACTGTCGGCTGAGGCGCCACCGCTTTGGGCCGTTCCCTGGTGAATGCACCTAACGGACTTGAAGCCTGCGCAGATCTCGCCGATCACGTTAACCTTTTGCTGGCGGCGATGAATGGGCCTGCTTGGCTGGGCCGAGGCCCCGCCGCGGCATGCCCTCGGACCGGCCCCGCCCCCGGCAGCGGAGGTGACCGATGTGGCACCCGGGTGAGTTCGCGGCTGCCGCTGGTACACCCATGCCCCCGAGCGCAGCCGCCCGGCCGACGGTGATCCCGCCGGCATGCTGACCGGGACCGGGCACCGATCGCGCGGCGGACGCACCTCGAAGCTCTCGCCCGGCGCCTGGCTGTATGTGACCGCCGTGGTGGCGGCCGCGGTCGCCGTGCTCGGCCAGGCCCTGGGCGCCGACCCGGACCTGGACGGCCCGGTACACCAGGCGTGGGTCATGGCCGTGCTCGCGCTGCTGTTCCTCATCTGCGACTCCGCGCCGACGACCCTGACCTCCCGACAGTCCGCCTGGTCACCGAGTTCTTCGGCGACCCTGGCCGCCGTGGTGCTCGTCGGGCCGGTGGGCGCGCTCGTGGTCGGCGCGACCTCACTGCTGTCCGTGCGGCGCGGCCTCGACGTCACCCAGCGGGTGTTCAACGCGTCCATGTACGGCCTGTCCGCCTGGGCGGCGGGCGAGGCCTACCTGGCGCTCGGCGGCCAGGTCGGCCACCCCAGCCACCAGTCGTTTCCCGGCATCATCGGGCCGTTCGCCGTCGCGGCCGTGGTGCATGTGTCCATCAACCACGGGCTGTTGTGGGGGATGCTCATGCTGGTGCCGCCGGCCGAGCCCGGGCAGGCCGCCGGGGCGCTGCAGCGGCACCTGCCGATGCTGTTCTTCTCCGATCTCGGCTACGCGACCCTCGGACTGCTCGTCGCCGCCCTGTGGAGCGTCGGCGGTGCGTTCGCCGCGATTCTCGTGCTGATCCCGCTGTTCGTGGCGCGCTGGGCGATCGGCCAGTTCGCCGCGCAGGAACGTGCCTACGCCGCCACCATGGCCGCGCTGTGCCAGGCCGTGGAGACCAAGGACTGCTACACCAGGGGCCACAGCGAGCGGGTCTCCCGCGGCTCGGCCATGATCGCCCGTGAGGTGGGCATGCGCGGCCGCCGCGTGGAGGCGATCCGCTACGCCGGCATGCTCCACGATGTGGGCAAGCTTGGCGTGCCCACGACGGTACTGCAGAAGAACGGCGCGCTGTCCGAGGAGGAGTACGCCGCGATCCAGTTGCACCCGATGCGTGGGCTGGCCATCGTGCGGGAGATCGGCTTCCTCGACGAGGCGCTGGCCGGCATCATGCACCACCACGAGCGGATGGACGGCCGGGGCTATCCGATGGGACTGGCCGGCGACGAGATACCCGAGTTCGCACGGGTCATCGCGGTCGCCGACGCCTTCGATGCGATGACCTCGAACCGCTCCTACCGCGGCGCGCGCTCCATCGAGGAGGCCATTGCCGACCTGCGCAAGTGGTCGGGAACGCAATTCGACCCCGCGCTGGTCGACGCGTTCGTGGCCGCGCTGCGGCGGGAGGGCTGGGAGCGGCCCCAGCCGGTCGCCATGCCGCCCGCCGACGGTATGGCCGCGCAGGATCACGACGACCCGACGGCGCCGCTGCGGGGGGTGGAGAGCCGGTGAAACAGGCGGCAACCTGGCCGGGCGACGGTCCCGAGCAGACCGAGTCCTGGCGGCAGGCCATGGACTCGGGTGAACTGCTGCTCGTGGCCGCGGCCGGCATGCTGATCGTGGCGGCGGTGGCGCAGACCGCGGCGGTGGGCCTGGTCCAGCCGCGCATCGCGCTGGCGTTCGGGGCGCTGATCTGTTTCGGTGAGGTGCTGCGGCTGTCCCTGGAGGGCGGCAGGGAGTCGGCGCCGATCGGCAGCGCCGGCGCGTTCGCCTACGCGGTGGTGCTGACCGTCGGCGGCCAGCCGGCCGACCCAGCCAGCGCTCCAGGTCATCGCGGTCGTCGCGGGCGGCATGGTGCTTGGCGCGCTGCCGCACCTTGCGGCGGGCCGGCCTGGCCGGGCTGGCCGGGCTGGCGTCCCGGCTGATCGCGGTCGCCGTGGTTGCCGCGCTGTTCCGCCCGCTGAGCACGATCGTGACCATCATCCGGCCCAGGGACTGGGGGCTCGCGCTCGCCGCCATGGCCGCCGCGCTGGTGGCCGGCTGGCTGGCCGAGTGCCTGATCAGGGCCCTGATCAGTGCCGACGCGCTGCGGGCCAGGTTCCGCGTGGCGCTGTGGGACGAGATGCGGGTCCAGCTCCCACTCGGTTTTGCCGTCGCGGCCACCGCGATCCTGATCGCGTTCGCGGCGGACATGATGGGCCTGGTGGCGCTCGGTGTGTTCATCGCCCCGCTGCTGGTCACCCAGATGGCGTTCCGACGCTACGCCGGCATCCGGGCCACCTACCTGGAGACGGTCCGTGCGCTGGCCCGGGTGACCGAGGTCGGCGGGTACGTCGAGGACGGGCATGCCCGCCGGGTCGGCCGCCTGGCCGTGGTCATCGGCCGCGAGCTGGGCATGAGCGAACCGGAACTGCTCGAACTTGAGTACGCCGCGCTCATGCACGACATCGGGCAGCTTTCGCTGCGCGACCCGATCCCCGGCGGCGCGACCGTGCTTGCCTCGCCCGAGCAGCAACGGCGCATCGCCGAGCTGGGGGCCGGCGTCATCGACCAGGCCGGGGTGCTGGACCGGGTGGCGGAGATCGTGCGGTACCAGAGCTGGCCCTGGCGCGGCCAGGACCGCGAGCCGCCGGTCGGCAGCCGGATCATCCGCGCCGCCAATGCCTTCGACGACCTGGTCGGTTCGTCGACCGACGCCAGCAGGACGATGGCGGCCCTTGAATGGCTGCGCCTGGACACCGCGACCGAGTACGACCCCCAGGTGGTCGAGGCATTGGCCAAGGTCGCCAGGCGGCGCCGTTAGCGGTGCTGCCCCGGGGGAGCGACCCCCGGGAACCCCCGGTGGCCCAAGCCCCGTTCCGTCGTCACTGGGCTTTGGCCGTGCTGGCCCGGGGGAGCGACCCCCGGGAACCCCCGGTGGCCCCAAGCCCGTTCCTTCGTCACTGGGCTTTGGCCGTGCTGGCCCCGGGACTCCCGGTGGCCCGCCCCGGGCGCTGCAGGCCGGGG
This sequence comes from uncultured Actinomycetes bacterium, assembly GCA_963726415.1. Classification (GTDB taxonomy): domain Bacteria; phylum Actinomycetota; class Actinomycetes; order Streptosporangiales; family Streptosporangiaceae; genus DASXKD01. The sequence continues at coordinate 116,069 of CAVSCM010000043.1, read as the reverse complement.
CCGGTGGCCACGCTGGATGATCTACGCGCAATGGCCTAGGCTGCCCGGGTGCTGAACTCGGTGCTGGTGGCTAACCGCGGGGAGATCGCCCGGCGGATACTTGGCACGGCCCGCCGGCTGGGCATCAGGAGCGTGGCGGTCTACTCGGAGGCGGACGCCGGCCTGCCGTTCGTCACCGAGGCCGACCAGGCGGTGCCGATCGGCCCGCCGCCGCCGGGCCAGAGCTATCTCGACTCCGCCGCCGTGCTGGCGGCCGCGCGGCAGACCGGCGCGGGGGCCATCCACCCTGGGTACGGGTTCCTGGCCGAGAACCCGGCCTTCGCACGGCAGGTGCTGGCCGAGGGCCTGATCTGGGTGGGCCCGCCGCCCGAGGCCATCGAGCAGATGGGTGACAAGATCAATGCCAGGAACCTGATGGCGGCGGCCGGCGTACCGGTCTCCGCGGGCAGCGCCGAGCCGGTGACCAGCGCGGCCGCGGCCGAGGCCGAGGCCGCCAGGATCGGCTACCCGGTGATGGTCAAGGCCGCCGCGGGTGGCGGCGGGATCGGGATGAGCGCGGTGTCCGGCCCGGCCGGCCTGGCCGCGGCCTTCGAGACCGCGCGCACCCGCGCGGAACGTTTCTTCGGCGATCCCGCGATCCTGCTGGAGCGCTACATCGAACGCGCCAGGCACGTCGAGGTGCAGATCCTCGGGCTCGCCGACGGCCGCGTGATCGCGCTCGGGGAACGCGACTGCTCGGTCCAGCGGCGGCACCAGAAGGTCGCCGAGGAGACACCTTCGCCTGGGGTCGGGGATGAGCTGCGCGCCCGGATGCTGGCCGCCGCGGTCAAGGCCGGGCAGGCGGTCGGCTACCGGGGCGCCGGGACGGTGGAATGCCTGGTCGACACGGTCACCGGTGATTTCGTATTCCTTGAGATGAACACCAGGCTCCAGGTCGAGCACCCGGTCACCGAACTGGTCACCGGCATCGACCTGGTGGAGCAGCAGTTCCGCATCGCCGCCGGGGAAGGCGTGAGTTTTGACCCGGACCAGGCGCGGCCGCAGGGGCACGCGCTGGAACTGCGGATCTACGCCGAGGACCCGGTCCGCTTCCTGCCCAGCCCGGGGACCATCACGCGGTGGGACGAGCCTGCCGGTGCCGGCGTCCGGGTGGATGCCGGGTACACCGTGGGGAACACGGTGACCCCGTTCTACGATCCGCTGCTGGCCAAGCTGTGCGTGCACGGGCAGGACAGGGATGAGGCGCTGGCCCGGGCCGGCGACGCGGTGGCCGCGTTTCAGATCGCCGGGCTGCGTACCAACCTGCCCTTCCACGCCGATCTGCTGGCCAGCGAGGAGTTCCGCAGCGGGGACTACGACACGTCCATCGTCAGCAGGCTGCGGCCCTGACCGCGCCGCGAGCACAATAGTGGCGGGCGGCGCCGGGCCGGAGGGCGGCCGGGCCCGCCGCCCGGGACAATGGAGAGGAGCCGCGGGTGGCCGAGGTCCGCGCCGAGATGGTGGCGAATGTGTGGAAGGTGGTGGCCGCGGAGGGGGCTCAGGTCTCCGACGGCGACACCCTGGTCATCCTCGAATCCATGAAGATGGAGATCCCCGTGCTCGCCGAGGGCTCGGGCACGCTGACCCGGCTGCACGTCGCCGAGGGCGATGTCGTACAGGAAGGCGACCTGATCGCCGTCATCGAGTGAGGCGGCGCGGGCGGGTGCTGGCCGGCGGTCACCCGGCGTCGGTCACCAGGCCGTGCCGGGTGCAGTGGCTGGACCAGCCGTCCGGGGTGACCTTCACCGCCGTCCGGCGGCCGCAGCGGGCGCAGTACCGGGGCGGCTCCAGCTTCCTGGCGGCCCGGCAGGAGTCGTGACCGCCGTTGGCAAGCCGCCGCCCGCAAAGGTCGCAGTAGCCACGGGCATCCGCGCGTGGTTCCGGCTCGCTCATCGGCGCACAGCCTACGGCCGCAAGATCCCCGTGATTGCCGAACAGTTGCACGGGGCGGAGCGCGACCAGGCGTGGCAGCAGATCATCGCCGCCGCGCCCCGTTTCGCACAGTACGAGAAGAAAACCGACCGAGAGCTACCCGTCATCCGCCTGGTGCCCCAGTCCACCTTAGGGTGATGCCATGGGATTGGCGGCGGGGCTGCGCGCGACCGTGCGGCACGTGGTGACCGAGGCGGATACCGCCATCCAGGCCGGCAGCGGGGACGTCCCCGTGCTCGGCACCCCCAGGCTGCTGGCGCTGGCCGAGGCGGCCTGCGTCGCCGCCCTGGAGCCGCACCTCGAGCCTGGGATGACCTCGGTGGGCACCGGGGTGGCGCTTGAACACCGGCGGGCCAGCCCGGTCGGGGCCGAGATCGAGGTCGAGGCGGAGCTGACCGAGCTGGCCGGGCGCAGGCTCGTGTTCGCCTTCATCGCACGCCACGTGGGGCCACTCGTCGCCGGCCACGATCCCGGCCAGGACGAGGAACTGGTGGCGGGCGCGGGCTCGGTGGAACGGATCGTGGTGGACCGGGACAAGTTCCTCGCCCGCGCCGCGCTCCGGCCCGGCTGACCCGGGCCGCGGCCTCAGACCCCGGTGGTGGACCGCGGGTAGGCGACCGCCGGGTCGGTGATCACGTTGACCAGGTAGGGCACGCCCGCATCAAAGGCCCGCCGCAGCGCGGAGCCGATCGCGTCCGGCCTGGTGACGGTCTCCCCGGCGCCACCGAGCGCCCGGACCACCTCGTCGTAGCGGCAGCCCGGTTGCAGGTCGGCGAGCACGTCGTAGCCGTACAGCGCCTGCATGGGGTACTTCTCCAGCGCCCAGATGCCGTTGTTGCCGCAGATCATCACGACCGGCAGCCGGTGCCGCACCAGTGTGTCCACGTCCATCAGGGAGAACCCGGCCGCACCATCCCCGAGCAGCAGTACCACCTGCTCCGACGGCCGCGCGATGCGCGCCGCTATCGCGTATCCCAGGCCGGTGCCCAGGCAGCCGTAGGGCCCCGGATCCAGCCATCCGCCTGGCCGCTGCGGCTCCAGGTACTTGCCCGCGTAGGAGACGAAGTCACCGCCGTCCCCGATCACCACGGCGTCGTCGTCGAGCACCCGGGCCAGTTCGCCGTACACACGCATCGGGTGCACCGGGTCGGCGTCGCTGGTCAGCAGCGCCTGGTCGGCCGCGATCGCGTCGCGGGCCGCGGCCGACAACCGGGGGAGCCAGGTGTCCGCCCAGGGCGGTGCCGCGGCGCCTGCCTGGCGCAGCGCCCCGGGCACGGCGGTGGCCAGCGCCGTGAAGAACCCGGTCAGGTCCCCGGCGGCGGAGGCGGCGAGCGGGCGGTGGGTGGCGAGGTGGCCGGGGCTGTCGGCCACGTGGACCACCTGGGCGGGGCCGTTGCCGTCCCGCCCGCCGAACTCCCCGTAGCCGAGCCTGAAGTCCAGCGGAGTGCCCGCCACCAGCACCAGGTCCGCCCCGCCGAACGCCGCCGAGCGGGCCCGGGTGACGAGCAGTTCATGGCCGGCGGGCAGTATCCCGCGCCCCTGGCCGTTCGCGATCACCGGCAGTCGCAGCTCGCAGGCGGCCTCTCGTGCGGCCGCTTCGGCGCCGGTCAGCCACACGTCGGAGCCGAGCACTAGGACCGGGCGGCTTGCCCGGGCGAGCAGGCCAGCGATCGCCTCGACGTCGGCGGGGTCCGGGCCTGTCACGGGCGCCGGCCCGGAGACATCAGCCGTGGTCGCCGGCAGGTGGGGGCCGCCGTCGCCGAACAGCGCCTCCATGGCGAAGTCGAGAAAGACCGGCCCGCGGTGCGGGGCGGTGGCCAGCCGGAACGCCTCATCCACCGCGGCACCGACCGCGCTCGCCCGGTGCTCGGTCCAGGCTCGCTTGGTGACCGGGGCCAGCAGCGGCGGGTGGTCGATCTCCTGCAGGCCGCCCGACCCCCACCGGTAGTCCGGCGCCCGGCCACCGAGCACGACCACCGGCGAGCCGTTGAACCAGGCCGTGGTGATGGCGCTGACCGTGTTCGTGACGCCGGGGCCCGCGGTGACCACGGCCAGCCCCGGGTTCCGGGTGAGCCGTGCGGTGGCCTCGGCGGCGAACACCGCCGTCTGTTCGTGCCGCACGTCGACCATGCGCACCGGCGGATCAGCTTTCACCGCGCCGTCGTAGAGCGGGAACACATGCCCACCGGACAGGGTGAACATCGTGCTCACGCCGTGCAGGCGCGCCACAGCCACCGCGTGCGCCCCGCCGTGCCGTACCGGTTCCTTCTCCTCCGCCATGCCGGCACGTTACCAGCCGGTATGCCGAGCGGTGCCGGGCGGTCAGCCGGTTCCAGGCGGCATGTGGCCCAGACCAGGCCGGTGGGCCGGTCAGAGGGTGGCCGACAGCGCCTTGATCGGCATCTTCAGCCGGCTGAGCATGTCCAGATCGGCCCCGGCGGGGCGGCCGAGCGTGGTCAGGTAGTTGCCGACGATGATCGCGTTGATGCCGCCCAGCATGCCCGCCTCGGTCCCCAGATCGCCGAGGGTAAGCTCGCGCCCGCCCGCGTATCGCAGCACGGCGCGGGGCAGGGCCAGCCGGAATGCGGCGATCGTGCGCAGCGCGTCGGCCGCGCCGAGCAGCGGCCGGTCCGCCAGCGGGGTTCCCGGCCGGGGGTTGAGGAAGTTCAGCGGCACCTCGTCGGGACCAAGCCCGGCGAGCTGGGCGGCAAGCTCGGCGCGCTGGGCGATGCTTTCGCCCATGCCGATGATGGCGCCGCAGCACAGCTCCATGCCGGCTGTCTTGACCAGCGCGCAGGTGGCGGCGCGCTCCTCCCAGGTGTGCGTGGTCACCACCTGGCCGAAGAAGGACCGCGCCGCCTCCAGGTTGTGGTTGTAACGGTGCACACCGAGGCCGGCCAGCTCGTCCGCCTGTGCCGGGGTGAGGATCCCCAGCGAACAGGCGACATGGATGCCCACCTCCGCGGTGATCGCCCGGACCGCGGCGGCCACCTGCGACATCAGCCGCCGGTCCGGCCCGCGGACCGCGGCCACGATGCAGAACTCGGTGGCCCCGGTGGCCGCCGTCGCCCTGGCGGCCCCGACCAGCTCGGCGATATCCAGCCACACCGCCCTGACCGGTGAGGAGAACTGCCCGGACTGGGAGCAGAAATGGCAGTCCTCGGGGCAGCCGCCGGTCTTCACCGAAACGATCCCCTCGACCTCCACCTCGGGCCCGCACCAGCGCATCCGCACCTCGTGCGCCAGCGCGAGCGCCTCGCCGAGGCGATCGTCGGGCAGGTTCAGGCACCTGGTGACCTGGTCCTGGTCCAGGCCCCTGCCCTCGTGCAGGACCTGGCTTCGCGCCTCGTCCAGGATGTCGTCGCTCACGTGGGATCCTCCGGCCAGACGTGTGCTACTGCCCGCCCCGGGGCAGGTGCGTGCCGCGGTCGGGCAGGTGTGTGCCACGGTTGGGCATGTGCGTGCCGCGGTGCAGCCGGGTCACCAGCTTGTAGCGGTCACCGCGGTAGCGCGACTGGGCCCATTCGACCGGCATGCCATCGGAGTCAAACGAGTGCCGGGACAGCAACAGCAGCGGCATGCCTACGTCCACGCCGAGCAGGCGGGCGTCCCTCGGGTCGGCCAGCCCGGTCTCGATGGTCTCCTGCGCCTCGGCGATCTCCACGCCGTAGTCGGTGAGCAGCGCCTCGTACAGCGACGGATGCCGCTCCAGGCTGCGGCGCAGCCCGGGAAAGCGCCGGGCAGACAGGTGCGAGGCGTCCACCGACATCGGCTCGCCGTCGGCCAGCCGCAGCCGGTGGATGCGCAGTACCCTGCTGCCCTCCCGGACGGCAAGCAGGGCGGCCAGTTCTTCGTCGGCTCCGATGTAGGTGGTGTCCAGGATGTTGGTCTGCGGGTGCAGCCCCTGCGCGCGCATTCCCTCGGTGTAGCTGGACAGCTCCAGCACCTGGGCAACCTTGGGCATGGCGACGAAGGTGCCCTTGCCCTGCATCCGCAGCAGCCTGCCCTCGATCACGAGTTCCGCCAGGGCCTGGCGCACGGTCGTGCGCGAGGTGACGTAGCGCTGGGCAAGCTCGCGCTCGGGTGGGACCGGCGTGCCGGGCGCCATCGCCCTGGTCAGCTCGAGCAGTTGCCGCTTCACCTGGTAGTACTTGGGAATCCTGGCACCGGGGTCACCGGGCGGCAGCGGGTGAAGATCGGCGTCGCCGGAGGCGGGAGAGGCGGTCACAGTCACTTCCTTCCCACTGGCGCAGCCGTTGGGACATATTCCCCTATGGCGGCCACAGCCGCGAACTCCGCCCCGGTCAGCTCTGCCAGCCGATGTACCTGCGACATGTCGGAATACTGCCAGCCGGCCTGGCCCGGCACACGCCGGGGCCTGTCTTCGGGGCACCCGGCCGGGGCCGGGCAGGCCGGATGCGATGATGAGACGTGGCGACCCTGAGCGACCTCGGCCGTCGGCTCACCCCGCTGACCGAGCCCGACATCGACTGGCTCCACGCCCTTGTCTCCGACTGGCAGCTGCTCGCCGACCTGTCCTTCGCCGACCTGGTGCTCTGGGCACCGTTGCGGGACGGCTCGGGCTGGGTGGCGCTGGCGCAGATGCGCCCGACCACCGGGCCGACCACCTTCCTCGATGACCTGGTGGGCACCCGCGCGGGCCTGCGCGACCGGCCGTTCGTCCACACCGCGTACCACGAGAGGCGGATCTGCCGTGAGGGGATCCGGAGTGGACCGGCGGGATCCCCGTCCGGCGCGAGTCCATCCCCGTGGTCCGCGAGGGCGCGGTCATCGCGGTGATCGAGCGCAGCACGAACCTGAGCTCGGCGCGGACCCCCAGCCGCCTGGAGCTGACCTATCTGAAGGGGGCCGACGACCTCGCGCAGATGGTGGCGGCGGGCACGTTTCCCTACCCGGGCCAGGAGCCGGCCCTGATCAGGTCGCCCCGGGTCGGTGACGGCCTGCTCCGGCTCGGCCGGTCGGGGAGGGTGGGATACGCCAGCCCGAACGCCCTGTCGGCCTACCGCAGGCTCGGCCTGAGCGCCGACCTGGTGGGTGCCGAGCTGGGGCCGCTGACGACCCGGCTCTGCTCCTCCGGCCTGCCAGCCGACGACTCGCTCATGGTGACCGCGAGCGGGCGGTCCCCCCGTGAGACCGAGATCGAGGGCAACGGCTCGGTGGTCCATCTCAGGTCCCTTCCACTGGTCGTCAACGGCGTGCGGACCGGTGCCCTGGTGCTGGTCCGCGACGTCACCGAGCTGCGGCACCGCGAACGCGAGCTGATGACCAAGGACGCGACGATCCGCGAGATCCACCACCGGGTGAAGAACAACCTGCAGACGGTGGCCGCGCTGCTGCGGCTGCAGGCCCGCCGGACCCGGGCGCCGGAGGCAAGGGAGGCCCTGGAGGAGGCGGTCCGCCGGGTCGGGTCCATCGCGATCGTCCACGAGACGCTGTCGCATACCCCGGAAGAGCTCGTCGACTTCGATGACATCGCTCAGCGGGTGGCGGCTATGGCCGGGGAGGTCTCGGCACCCGAAGCCCGGGTCAGCCCGGTGGTCGCCGGGCGGTTCGGCCTGCTTCCCGGCGCCATCGCCACGCCGCTCGCCCTGGTGCTGACCGAACTGCTGCAAAACGCCCTCCAGCACGGCCTGGTCACCGGGCCGGGCCCGGCGCCGGCCGGGTACGTGCTTGTCCAGGCGGAGCGGGGCCCCGGGCAGCTCAAGGTCCGCGTGGAGGACAACGGGGCAGGACTGCCCGAGGGGTTCAGTCTCGACGCTCATGCCAGCCTGGGGCTGCAGATCGTCCGGACCCTGGTCGAGTCCGAGCTCGGTGGCCAGCTCGCCATCAGGCCGCGCACGGGTGGGGGCACCTCGGTCCGGGTCAGCCTGCCCGTCAAGGCCATTGCCGTCCCACCCGGCCAGCCGAAACCGGGGGATACCGATTCCCCGGGAGATTCGGGCGCAAGCGAAAACCCCGCCGCGGCCGGGAAGGCAGCGACGGGGTGAAAACAGATTCGAAGCCTGGCCATTGCTGAATGGCCGGTCAGCAATTCACGTGGCATCGCCGACATGCGCCCGCGCCCGATGGCCGGAGCGCGGCCCGGTGTGCCTCAGGCGTGGGCGCGCGCCCGGATCCGGCCGAGGCGCCGCTTGTAAGCGCGCCTTTCGTCTTCGCTCAAACCGCCCCACACGCCAGCGTCCTGCCCGCTCTCCACCGCCCACTGCAGGCAGCTCTCGACCACCGGGCACCGGCGGCACACGCTCTTGGCCTCTTCGATCTGGAACAGCGCTGGGCCTGTGTTGCCGATAGGGAAGAACAGTTCCGGATCGACCTCACGGCAGGCGGCGTGGTGGCGCCAGTCCATGCGGTCCACTCCTCCATAACAGCCGGGCTGACCGCCCGGAATCCGCTGGGCCCGCGAGCTTGTGAATTGTTTCACGAGCTAGGCCATATGATAAGGACCGCGAGCGGTCCCAGGCACTACATGTTTCACTTGGGTCATGAGCCTCAGCCCCCGCACTTGGCTCGTGGCCGAGACCTGCGCCCGAGGATTAGCCCGGCTGCAGGGCGGCAACGTGCGGGATGCGCGCGGCCCACTCGAACCAGATCAAGCCTCTCAATCTCGTGGATCAATCGCAAGAGGCTGGGCCGGTGGTTTCGGCTGTTTGGGGTGTCAGATGGGTCACATTTGGGGGACAACCGGCGCATTCCGAGAGGGCCGCCGGACGGTTGTGACCTGGGCTGCTCCCCGGCCGGGCGATGACGCTCCGGACTGCCACGGAAACCATCCGGGGTGTAATCAGACGAGGACCCGCAGGGCGTTCGGAATGGAGCGGAGCATGACATGTTCCCGTTCGCCCACGTATTCCCCGTCCACCTGGAATGCCACCGGCCGGACCGCGCGGAAGGTCAGCGCATCCTGGTCGTGCAGGCTGACGACATGGCGCCCGGCCGGGCCCCCGTCGCCCAGCATCTGCCGCACCGCGTTGAGCACGCGCAGCGTGCCGAGCTTGCGCATCGCGAACAGGTCCAGGCCGGTGTCGAAGCCCGCCCGCGGGCTGGCGTTGACCGGCCGCTGGCCAAGGTAGGTCCAGGGTGAGGCGTTGGACACGATGCCGAAGAACAGCCCGTCCATGGCGGGCTGGCCGTCCCGCTCCAGGGTGAGCGCGGGCTCGCGCCGGTTGGTCACCGTGGTGAACTGGCGGACGGTCGTCCGCACGTACAGCGCCGCGGACGCCCCCCGGCCCCGTGCCCTCAGGCCCTCCACCACCCGCACGACCTCCGCATCGATGCCAAGGCCCGCGTTGAAGCAGAAATAGCGGGCGCCGGCGAGCCCGACCCCGATGGTCCTGGTGCGGCCCACGGGCAGCGAGCGGAGGATCCGCCCGGTCGCGTCGACCGGGTCCATGGGCAGTCCCAGGGCCCGGATGAACACGTTGGCGTTCCCGCCCGGCAGGGCGGCGAACAGCGGCGCCCCGCCCAGTGCCCCGCCCGGTGCCCCGCCCGGTTCGGCCGCGCCCGCCCCGCCCGGGCCGGGGCCGGGCGGGCGGGCCCGGAGTATGCCGTTGACGACCTCGTTGACCGTGCCGTCCCCGCCCAGGGTGAGCACGAGCCCGAAACCCTCCCTGGCGGCTCCCTCCGCAACGTGGGCGGCGTGTCCCCGGTAGCGTGTCTGCACAACATCCAGGTCGAGTTCCGAAGCCAGCGCGTGCGTAATGACCTCCCGCCGGACCGGTGTGGTGGAGGTGGCGTACGGGTTGACGATGAGCAGCGCGCGCACGCCCTCAGGCTAGGAGGTAGCAGGAAATGCCACATAGCCCCCCCACGCTGCGCGCGGCTGCGGTGGTACAGGCCGCCGAGTCGATCCTGATCCTGGTCGCCACCGTGCTGGCGGGCGTGGACGCCGCGGCCGGCCAGTCCTACCACGTGAACAGCGGCGTCGCGCTGACGATCATCGGCGTGGCCGCCGTCGCCGCGCTCGGCTTCGTGGCGGCCGGGCTCGCCCGGGCACGCCGGTGGAGCCGCACGCCGGCGCTGCTCACCCAGTTGTTCGCCGGCATCGTGGGCATCTATCTGCTCCAGGGCCACCGGCTGGACTGGGGCCTGACACTGGTAGTGCTGGCGGTCCTCGGTTTCGCCGCGCTGCTGTCGCCGCCCAGCCTGCGCGCGCTCACCGGCGGCGAGCAGGCCCCGCCCGGCCGCGAGCCCCCGCCGGACCGCCCGGCGGGCTGACTCCGGTCCAGGCCGCCCGCGCCGCGCCGCGCACCGGGAAGCCGCGCGCACCGGGAAGCCACCCCCGGACGGAGCCCCCTTACTCGTCGGCGGTGAGGCCCTCCCGCAACTGGGCGAGCGTCCTGGCCAGCAGCCGGGACACGTGCATCTGCGAGATGCCGAGCTCGCTGGCGATCTGGGACTGCGTCATGTTGCCAAAGAACCGCAGCAGCAGGATCCGCTTCTCCCGGGACGGCAACTGCTCGAGCAGCGGCTTGAGCGACTCCCGGTACTCCACGCCCTCCAGCGCCTCGTCCAGCATGCCCAGGGACTCGGCGACCGCGGGCGCGTCGTCGTCCCCGGAGTCCGGGGCGTCCAGCGAGACGGTCGAGTAGGCGTTGGCCGACTCCAGGCCCTCCAGCACCTCTTCCTCGCTCATCTGCAGGTGCGCGGCGATCTCCGCCACGGTCGGCGCCCGGCCCTCCCGCTGTGCCAGATCGCTGATGGCCTTGGTCAGCGCCAGCTTCAGCTCCTGCAGGCGCCGGGGCACCCGGACCGCCCAGCCCTTGTCACGGAAGTGGCGCTTGATCTCGCCCACGATCGTGGGCGTGGCATAGGTGGAGAACTCGACCCCCCGGGCCAGGTCGAACCGGTCGATCGACTTGATCAGGCCGATCGTGGCGACCTGGGTAAGGTCGTCCAGCCATTCCCCCCGGTTGCGGAACCGCCGTGCCAGGTACTCCACCAGCGGCAGGTGCAGCTCGACAAGCTCGGAGCGGATGCGCAGCCGCTCCGAGTCGCCGACGGGCAGGGCGCACAGCTGCTCGAACAGATCCCTGGCCCGGCCGCGGTCCGGCACGGTGTGCTGAAGCTTCGGCGCGGGCGTGACAGTCTCGGCGGCAGGCGCGTCGAGGTCGTCAGGAACGCCGATGCCGATCTCCTCTGCCACCTGTGCGCCGACCTCTCCGGTCACCCGGGTCTCGGTCTCGCCGGTCACCCGGACCCCGATGACTCGCGGACCTTGCGCAGCAGGACCGTGACCTTGTCGCCCGGGCCCACCCAGGCGTCGGCGCTGCCGGCCAGCGCGGAGAGCACCGTCCAGGCGAACGTGTCCCGCGACGGCGGGCGCGGCTGCAGGCTCAGCGCCGACACGGCGATGCTGATCCGGTCCGGGCCCAGCGTGAAATCACATTCGAGGTTCGCCCCCGGCGCCGCCTGGCCGAGCAGCATCCCGCACGCCTCGTCCACCGCGATGCGCAGGTCCTCGATCTCGTCCAGGGTGAAATCCAGGCGGGCGGCGAGGCCCGCGGTCGCCGTGCGCAGCACCGACAGGTACGCGCCCTCGGCAGGCATCTGGATCGTCACCTGGTCCAGGACCTGTTCGCGAGGCGGGAGGTCGCCCTCGGCCAGCACGGCTGTCGGTGGGGCCGCGGCCCCCCGTCCGCTCGTCTCTCCGGTCACTTCTGCCCTCTCCATTGGCGGCGGCCGCACCTCGCGAAGTGATGGCCGCCGGCTCTTGTCTGCAACCTACCGCCCACACCGGGTGCTCATGACGTATCGCCTCGCCTAATGCCCATGATGCCTGACGGGCCGTTGCCGCTGGCCAGCGCCGATCCGCCGGTCACCAGCCAAGCAGGGAGGCCGCGCGGTAACCGCGCGGCCTCCTGCTGATGCTGCCCGGGGATGTGACCGGATCAGCCCTGCTTCGTCTCCCAGAAGATCTTGTTGATCTCCTCGATCTTCGCGAGCAGCTCGTCCGCCTTGGCCACGTCGGCGCTGCCCTTGGTGCCGGCGGCGCCCGCGAGCTTGGTGGCCTCGTTGAACAGAGCGTGGAGCTGCGGGTACTTCTCGAAGTGCGGGGGCTTGAAGTAGTCGGTCCACAGCACCCACAGGTGGTGCTTGACCAGTTCGGACCGCTGTTCCTTGATGATCAGCGCGCGGGTGCGGAACCCGGGGTCGTCGTTGTCCTGGTACTTCTGGCAGATGGCCTTGACGGACTCGGCCTCGATGCGTGCCTGCGCCGGGTCGTAGACCCCGCAGGGGAGGTCGCAGTGCGCGTAGGCGGTGGCCTTCGGTTCCAGGAGACGGGCGAGCAGCCTCATCGATCTCCCTCTCTCTGTCGGATCATGAGATACCGGTGTCCGACACTACCCGGCCCGGCCCGGATTCAACGTGGAGGGGATGCATGCGCTGGCCATTTTGGCGGGTTGCGGTGGCCGAGCGGTCCATGGAGCCAGCGCTGTACCCGGGCGACTGGCTTCTTGCCTGCAGAACGATGGCCGCGGGGCGCCCGTTGCGCGTGCGCGCAGGGCAGATCGTGGTTGCCCGCCACCCAGGGCGTCCCGGCCTGCTGATCGTCAAGCGCGCGGCGCGGCGGGAGCCGGACGGCTGGTGGCTGGCCTCCGACAACCCGGAGGCGGGCGCCGTGGACAGCCGTGCCTTCGGCGTCGTGCCCCCGTCGCTGATCGAGGGCCGGGTGCTGTGGCGCTACCGCCGCGACCGGGGCGGCCGTCCCTGAATGCCCGGAGGCCCTTCCCGAGTGCGAGGAAGGGCCTCCGGCAAGCGGTCGGTAGTGCTGGCCTGCCCGGGCTCAGTGGCGAGGAGCCGGCGGGAGGTCATCCTCGGGGTTCTCCGACGCCTGCCTTCCGACCAGGTTGAGCATTTCCTCCCTGGGCAGCTTGGTGGCCATGGCCCAGTAGAAGATGACTATGCTGAACACGGCGACGATCAACATGTCCCACCAGAACGGGATGTTGCCCGTGTTGCCCGGCCCGTACTGGCCCTGCCAGGTGAGGATGGCCAGGCCGCCCAGCCATACCGGCAGCCATACCGCCGACTTCCAGTCCAGCGGCGGCCGCTGCTTGTCGAATGCCATCGAAATGCCGATCAGCACGTACCCGATGATCAGCACGATGCCGAGCTTCCAGACCACTTTCCAGCCCGACCAGTAGATGAGCAGGTCGGCGATAACGAACGAGGCAGGGGCGAGGAAACCGGCGGCAGGCAGGCGGTAAGGCCGGTTCGCATCCGGCACCTGCGAGCGGAACGCGGCCAGGGACAGTGGCGCACCCGCGTACATCAGCACGCTCGCGCCGACGATCACGCCTACCAGGTCGCGCCAGCTCGGGAACGGCAGCAGGAAAAGCAGTCCGAACAGGAACGCGAAGATCAGCCCCACCCACGGGACGCCTCTCCTGTCGACCCTGCCGAAGATCTGCGGGGCGTAGCGGTTCCTGGCCAGGCCGTAGCTGATCCGCGAGGTTCCGGTCGTGTAGATCAGGCCGGTGCCCGATGGGGAGACGAACGCGTCGATCCGCAGGAGGTGCCCCAGCCAGGCGAACCCGGCCAGGGCCGCAACGGCGGCGAACGGCCCAGCGATGACGTGGGGGTTGGTGATGTGCAGGAGCCCGTGGCCTACCACGCTCTGGGGCAGCGCGCCGATGAACGCGATCTGCAGCATGGTGTAGATCACGGTGCCGATCAGGACCGAGATGACGATCGCCCGCGGCAGGTTGCGGCCCGGGTTCTTGATCTCGCCGGCCAGCTGGTCGCACTGCTCGAAGCCGGAGTAGGCGAAGATGATGCCGGACAAGGGCAGCGCCGCCGTCAGCCCCCTGATCCCGCCGGGGATGAAGCCCGCCCCGCCCGCGGTGAAGTTGCCGCCGTGGAACTTGGTCAGGAGCACGATGATCGCGAGGATCGGGATCGCGACCTTCCACCAGGTGACGACGATGTTGACGCGGTTGAACATCCGCATCGCCAGGAAGTTGATCGCGGTGAAGACCGCCATCAGGCCGACGGTCACCCACAGGCCAGCCCCGGTGATCTTATCCGTCTGCGCGTTGAAGAGGCCGGGCCAGTAGTAGGAGGCGTACGTGACGAACGCGTAGCACTCGATCGGCGCGATCGTGACGGCCTGCATGTACGAGATGAAACCGAACCCGATGCCGGCGACGCTGCCGAACGCGAAGTGCGGGAACCTGGCGGTCCCGCCGGAGACCGGGTACATCCCGCCGAGTTCGGCGTGGCAGAGGGCCAGGACGATGATCACGATCCCGGCGACGACCCAGTCGATGACCGCGCCCCCGCCTATCAGCAGCGCGGCGGTCAGCGGGGCGAACAGCCAGCCCGAGCCGATGATCGACGTTTCGGAGGCCCAGGTGGCGCCGATCAGGCCCATCTCTCGCTTGAGGCCGACGTCTGTCGGTCTGGTCTCGGTAGCTACAGCCATGCTCGAACCTTCTTCCGGGTCCGCTTCCGGGGGGCGTAATGCCCGTGCGTGAGTAGGGCTCATGGTAATGATCGTCAAGGACCATAGGAAGCAGGCACATGGATTCATTTCGGTAACGCGGCAAGCCCGGCAACCCGCCGACCTGCGGGGCCGTCGACTACGGCGTGTACGTTACGCCGGCCGCCTTCAACTCGCGGCGGTGGATGCCGGTCCCTGGCCGCTGCCGTGGGCCCGCAAAGCCCGCACTTTTGCCTTGGGCTTGCAGCCGTCGGAGCAGTAGTGCTTTCCCGTGGAAGTACCGGTGCCTATAAATGCCCGCCCGCAGCCTTCCGCTTCGCAGATCCCGATCCGGTCGGTGCCGGACGCGGTGACCAGCCCGGTCAGCCCGGCAATGGCGCCGGCCGCGTGCCTGTCGGCGGCCGACCCGCTCTCTACCAGGTGGATGTGCCACTGCTGGCTGTCGTGGCTGACGAGTTCCTGGTGAATGGGGTGCCGGATGAGTAGCGCGTTCAGCCGTTCGGCAACCTGGACCGCGTCGCCACCGTCCGCCGCCGCGAATATCAGCCGCAATTCCGCGCGCAGCAACCTCAGCGCGCCGAGGTCGGCCGCGGTCACCCGGCCGGCCAGGTGCGGCCGGTCCGCCATAAGTGCCCGGTAGGACTCTACGGTCGCCAGCCCGTCGCTGCGGTCACGGCCGTGATTGGTGCTGTTCACCAAGCGCACGGCTAGGTCCGCGTACGAGTTGAGATCCACTCCGGTCCTTTGGCTGCTGGCAACGCGCCGAGGGGGAGGCGAGCAAGGGGAAGGCATGGAAATGCGCCGGAGCACACTCCGAAGTTGAGTATGGCACAGTCCGCCCGGGGTGGCCCGTGGTTCGGCGGGAAGCTGCGACCGTTATCGTTTCGGGCATGTTTGCAGTCACCGCTGCCCAGGCCAGCCCCGAGGATCCGCTGGCCGCCCTGCGCCTCGGCGATCATCCGGACCCGGCTCCGCCGGATGGCTGGATGACCGTCACCGTCAAGGCCGCGTCGCTCAACCATCATGACGTGTGGACCCTGCGCGGGGTCGGCATCTCCGCCGATCGGCTGCCGATCGTCCTCGGCTGCGACGCGGCCGGGGTCGACGAGGACGGCAACGAGGTCATCGTGCACGCGGTGGTCGGGGAGGGGTCGGGCCACGGCGGCGACGAGACCCTCGACCCGAGCAGGTCGCTGCTGTCGGAGCGCTACGACGGCACGTTCGCCGACAAAGTGGCCGTGCCCCGCGGCAACCTGGTGCCCAAGCCAGCGGGCCTGTCCTTCGAAGAAGCCGCCTGCCTGCCCACCGCCTACCTGACCGCCTACCGGATGTTGTTCGCCAAGTCCGGCCTGGAGCCGGGTGCCACGGTGCTCGTGCAGGGGGCGGGCGGTGGCGTGGCCACGGCCCTGATCCTGCTGGGCCGGGCCGGGGGATACCGGGTGTGGGTGACCAGCCGGAGCGAGGAGAAGCGCGGCCGGGCGCTGAAACTCGGTGCCGACCAGGTGTTCGCCTCGGGCAGCAGGCTGCCGGAGCGGGTCGACGCGGTCATGGAGACCGTCGGCCAGGCGACGTGGGCGCACTCGCTGCGAGCCCTGCGGCCGGGCGGCCGGATCGTCATCGCCGGAGCCACCAGCGGTGCCGCGCCGCCCGCCGAGCTGAACCGGGTCTTCTTCCTCCAGCTCTCGGTGGTCGGGTCCACCATGGGCAGCCGTGACCAGCTTGCCAGGCTGGCGACCTTCCTCGAACAGACCGGGGTGCGGCCGCGGATCGACCGCAGCCTGCCAATGGCGCAGGCCCGCGACGGGTTCGCCGCGATGATCTCCGGCGACCTGTTCGGCAAGGTCGTCTTCACCCGCTGAACCCCCGGCGAGCGAGCCCCGGCCCCGTCGTATGATCACGCTCTGTTTCGCGGCTGCTGGTGTCGTGATCATGGGATTGGTGTCGCTTCAGGCGCACCGAAGCCATGATCACCAAGATGTCGCGGGGCGATGGGGGGCCGTAGGCGTACGTCACCGGCGGCCGTGGGTGCGGGGTCAGCCCGGTGAGGATCATTGGCCGGCCGGCGGGGTGCCGTCTTCGGGATCGCCGGGCGGGGTCATGCCCTTGAACACCTCGTCTTTGAACACCTCGTCCTTGATCCGGTCGATCGTCTCGTCCAGGATCCCCCGCAGGTCGCGCAGTGCGTCCTCGCTGACCGCCTGGGCGTGCCAGGCAGCGGAGCGCAGTTCCCGGCTGAACTGCTTGGCCAGCCGTTCCAGGTCACGATAGGTGTCCGGGTCGCCCCAGCCGTGCTGGCCGACCGCGCCCGGCCAGCCGCCCCAGCCGGTCCAGCCGGCCCACTCGCCCCATTCGCGCTCACCCTGGCGGTGGGCGGACCGGTCGCGGGCCTCCTCGTGCCAGCTTCGGCCCGGGCGGCCCCGGCCCGGGCGGTCGTGCCTGGTGTCGTGTGCGGTGCCGGAACCAGCTTGCTGCTCCTCGCGCGGCGTGTCTTCAGGCGCCGTCCGTCCCGCCCCCGTGGCACGGTGCGCCTCTTCCGTGGCCCGCGCCGCGTCCGCCGTGGCCTGCGCCGCGTCCGCCGTAGCCTGCGCAGCCTGGTCCCCGGCCTGCTCCGCGTCGCGCCGTGCATGCCCCGCATCGCGCTGCGCATGTCCGGCGTCGCGCCGCGCCCGTCCCACGTCGTGCTGCGCTTGCTCCGCGTCTTCCCTGGCCTGTGCTACCGGCTCTTCGGCCGCGGCTTCCCGCACCCGAGCCGCCCCGGCCCGCGCCTCGCCGGTCCCGGCCTGCCGTGCCTCGCCACCGGCGCCGGCACCCTCCTGCGCCTTGGTGTGGAACTCCCGCGCCGCCCAGGACAGTTCCTCGCGCAGGGTGCGCACCGTTTCCCTGACGTCCTCGGTCACCTCGCGGGCGATATCGCGGACCGAGGCCGTGATCTCTTCTTCAAGCTCCGTGAGGTCGTCGAGGCGGGCCCGCAGTTCCTCGCGTCCCTTCTCGGTGATGCGATAGACCTTCCTGCCGTCGGCCTCGTCGTGGGTTACCAGGCCCTCTTCTTCGAGCCTTGCCAGCCGCGGGTAGATGGTCCCCGGCGAGGGCGCGTAGATGCCCATGAAACGGTCTTGCAGGAGCCGGATGACCTCGTAGCCGTGCCGCGGTGCTTCATCCAGCAGTTTGAGCAGGTAGAGGCGCAGCCTGCCGTGGCGGAACACTGGGCTCATGGCCGTCTCCTCTCCGCGATGCTCAGGCGTTCACGCCTCGGGCGTTCACTGCTCAGGCGTTCAGTCAACTCGTCCCTAACACGATATATCTCGTTGCGGGAAAGTCAAGATGCATCGCGAGTGACTGCGTGATGGGGGGACGCACTCCCGGTGTGCTAACTATGCCCCGCGCGGGCCCGCCTCAGGTCAGTCTTCGTCGTCGAGGCGGGCGAGCCAGGTCGCGAGCCGGTCGACCGCCACCTCGAACTCCGGGGCGGTGTCGACGAACTCCCTCAGCCGCTCGGCGAGCCAGCTCACGCTGACCTCCTCGGTGCCCCGCCGCTCGGCAAGCTCCTCGATACCCCGGTCGGTGAAGTACACGCGCTAGCCCCGGCTCAGCGCGCGCTCGATGACCGCCTTGTGCTCGGCGGCGTGCGCGACGGACGAGCCCAGCGCCGGCGCCGACGTTGCCGGCGGCGCGACCAGCCGGATCTTCCGTTCCAGCAGCCCAGGCAGCCACAGCGCCATGGTCGGCCAGGCGCCCATGTTGGTCGGCTCCTCCTGCACCCAGGCGACCTCGGCCTCGGCGGGGTACTTGTCCAGCTCGGCGAGTATTTCCCCGAGCGGCAGCGGGTAGAGCCGTTCCACCCGGATCAGCGCGATGTCATCGCGGCCCTCGGCGTCACGCTTGCTGGCGAGGTCGTAGTAGATCTTGCCGGCGCACAGCACCACGGTGCGCACTCCCGCCGGGTCGGCCGGCCGGGGGTCGCCGATCACCGGAAGGAACGATCCCTGGGTGAACTCGGCCGCGGTGGACGTGGCTGTCTTCAGCCGGAGCATCGACTTGGGCGTGAAGGCGATCAGCGGCTTGCGGCGGCCGGACAGCGCCTGCCAGCGGAGCAGGTGGAAGTAGTTGGCCGGCGTGGTCGGGATGGCCACCGTCATGTTGTCCTGCGCGCACAGGGTCAGGAAGCGCTCCACCCTGGCTGAGGAGTGGTCCGGGCCCTGGCCCTCGTACCCATGCGGCAGCAGCAGCACCACGCTGGAGCGCTGGCCCCACTTCTGCTCGCCGGAGGTGACGAACTCGTCCACGATCGTCTGCGCGCCGTCGACGAAGTCACCGAACTGCGCCTCCCAGCAGACCAGGGCCCCCGGGCGGGCCACCGAGTACCCGTACTCGAAGCCCACCGCCGCGAACTCCGACAACAGCGAGTCGTAGACGTGGAACTTCGCGCTGGCCGAGTTGAACCGGCGCAGCGGGGTGTACTCCTCCCCGGTGTGCCGGTCCACGAGGACGGCGTGCCGCTGCCCGAACGTGCCGCGGCGGGTGTCCTGGCCGACAAGCCGCACCGTGTGGCCGTCCATCAGCACCCCGCCGAAGGCCAGCAGCTCACCGGTGGCCCAGTCGATCGCATCGTTGGCCACCATCGCGGCGCGGCGCTGCAGCAGCGGCAGCAGCCGCGGATGGACGGTGAAGCCCTCGGGCAGGCTCAGCTGGCTGTCGATGATCTGCTTGATGGCCTCGTCCGTGATCCACGTGGGCACCGCAGCGTGGTCGATCGCCTCCGGCTGGGCAGGGGCCGGCCGGATGACCGCGCCCTGAACGGCGAGCTGGTTGGCTGCCTCCCTGGTCTCGGTGAAGGCGCGCTCCAGTTGCTGCTGGTAGTCGCGCAGCGCCTGCTCGGCCTCCTCCATGGTGATGTCGCCGCGGCCGATGAGGGCCTCGGTGTAGAGCTTGCGGGTGGACCGCTTGGCGTCGATGAGGTCGTACATCAGCGGCTGGGTGAAGGACGGGTTGTCCGCCTCGTTGTGGCCGCGGCGCCGGTAGCAGATCATGTCGATGACGACGTCCTTGCCGAACGCCTGGCGGTAGGCGAACGCGAGCCTGCCCACCCGGACGACCGCCTCGGGGTCGTCGCCGTTGACGTGGAAGATCGGCGCCTGGATCATCCGCGCCACGTCGGTGCTGTACACGCTGGACCTGGAGTACTGCGGCGACGTGGTGAACCCGACCTGGTTGTTGACCACGATGTGCACGGTCCCGCCGGTGCGGTACCCGCGCAGCTGGGACAGGTTCAGGGTCTCCGCCACGACGCCCTGGCCCGCGAACGCCGCGTCGCCGTGGACGAGCACCGCGAGCACCGTGAACCCGGGCTCGCCCATGTCGAGCACGTCCTGCTTTGCCCGGACCACGCCCTCCAGGACCGGGTCGACCGCCTCCAGGTGGCTGGGGTTGGCGACCAGCGAGGTCGCGATCGACGAACCGTCGGCGGCGGTGAACACGCCGTCGGCGCCGAGGTGGTACTTGACGTCGCCGGAACCGTGGGTGGTGCGCGGGTCAAGGTTGCCCTCGAACTCGCCGAAGATCTGCGCGTAGGACTTGCCCACGATGTTGGCCAGCACGTTCAGCCTGCCGCGGTGCGCCATGCCGACCACGGCCTCATCCAGCGAGGCATCTGCGGCTTCGGTGAGCACCGCGTCGAGCAGCGGGATCAGGGACTCGGCGCCCTCCAGGGAGAACCGGCGCTGGCCGACGAACTTGGTCTGCAGGAACATCTCGAAGGCCTCGGCCACGCCCAGCCGGGACAGGATGTGCGTCTGTTCGTCGTGGCTGGGCCGGCCGTGCGGGCGCTCGATCCGCTCCTGCAGCCAGGCGCGCTCCTCCGGGTTCTGGATGTGCATGTACTCCACGCCGACGGTCCGGCAGTAGGAGTCGCGCAGCACGCCGAGGATCTCTCGCAGCTTCATCAGCGGCTTGCCGCCGAACCCCCCGGTGGGGAACTCGCGCTCCAGGTCCCACAGGGTCAGGCCGTGCTCGTTGATGTCCAGGTCGGGGTGCTTGCGCTGGTGATACTCCAGCGGGTCGGTATCCGCCATGAGGTGGCCGCGGACCCGGTAGGCGTGGATGAGCTCGAGCACCCTGGCCGGCTTGGTCACGTCCTCCTCGTGCAGCGCGGCGATGTCGCGCACCCAGCGCACGGGCTCGTAGGGGATGTGCAGTGCCTTGAAGACGGTGTCGTAGAAGCCGTCCTCGCCGAGCAGAAGCTGCTGCATGCGGCGCAGGAACTCGCCGGACTGGGCGCCCTGAATGATCCGGTGGTCGTAGGTGGAGGTCAGCGTCACGGTCTTGCTGACCGCCAGGCGGGCCAGGGTTTCCTGGGAGGCGCCGAGGTATTCGGCCGGGTACTCCATCGCCCCCACGCCGACGATGCAGCCCTGCCCGGCCAGCAGCCTGGGCACGGAATGCTCGGTGCCAATGGTCCCCGGGTTGGTCAGCGTGATCGTCGTGCCGGCGTAGTCGTCAATGGTCAGCTTGCCGGTCCTGGCCCGGCGGACGATGTCCTCGTACGCCATCCAGAACTGGCGGAAGTCCATGTCCTCCGCCGCCTTGATGCTCGGCACCAGCAACTGCCGGGATCCGTCGCGCCCCGTCACGTCGATGGCCAGGCCCAGGTTGACGTGCTCCGGGGTGACCACACCCGGCTTGCCGTCGACCGTGGTGAAGGAATGGTTCATCGATGGCATCGCGCGCAGCGCCTGGACCAGGGCGAAGCCGATGAGGTGGGTAAACGAGACCTTTCCGCCCCGGCCGCGGGCCAGGTGGTTGTTGATCACGATTCGGTTGTCGGCCAGCAGCTTGGCCGGGATGGCCCGGACGCTGGTCGCCGTCGGGACGCTGAGGCTGGCCGCCATGTTGTCGGCCGTCCGCGCGGCGGCGCCGCGCAGCCGCGCCACGGTGCCGTCGTGCGCCGCAGCCGCGCTCGCCGGCTCTCCGGCCGGCCTGCCGTCCGGCGCGGGCTGGGCAGGGCGGGCGGGCGGGACGGCCGTTCCCGCCGGGGGGGCAGGCGCCGCGCGTACAGGGGCAGGGGCCTGCGCCGGTGCGGCGATTCCGGGGGCCGCGGTGCCGGGCGCGGCGCTCGCGGGTGTGGCTGGTGCCGCGGCGCCGCCGGCGCGGCGTGGCGGGCGCGGGCCGGGCAGCCCGCACGGCGGCGGTCACCGGCTGTGCCGGGCTCCCCTGGGGAGGATGGTAGTCAGCGAAGAAGTTCCACCACTCCATGGCTACCGACGAGGGATCGGCCAGGTAGCGCTGGTACAACTCATCGACGAGCCATTGGTTCGGCCCGAAATCTGTGCCGGGGTTGCCGGCCTGAGATTCCGTACCGGAAAGCTCGGTTGTGTGCTCGGCTGGATCCGCGGACGCCCGCGGCGACTCCGGAGGCACGGCGGACATCGCCCTCTTCCGACGTGTGACTGGTGGTGTTTGCCGCCCCCATCAGGGCGAGTCCTAGGCTACCGGGCGCGGCAGCCTCTCCGGCCGGGTGAGATCCACCTCACGCCGGGCGCGCCGGCGCCACTGGCCAAGGCCGCGGGCGGCTAAGGACCTAAGGACATGGCATCGGTGACCCGGGTGGTGGAAGTTCTGCGGCCCGGGCGAACAAACCAATACCGGGGGCCGCTTTCCTCTCCCCGCGCCAGTTGGGGCGCGCCTGACAAGGCATGGTCCGTGCTTACATGGATGCACGGAGGTACCGCCAAGTGCGCGAGTTCGGTGAACTTGAGATGGCCATCATGGATGTGATGTGGGCCGCCGAAAGCCCGTGCATGGTGCGCGAGGTCAGGGAACGGCTGCGGTACGACCGCCCGGTCGCCTACACGACCGTCATGACCGTGATGGACATCCTGTACCGCAAGGGCGTGCTGCAGCGGGTCAAGCACGGCCGCGCCTGGCGGTACTGGCCCGTCGAGCAGCGTGAAGAGCATGACGCCCGGGTGATGACGGAGATCCTCCGCTCGGGTGGCGACGAGGCCTTAACGATGCGCAGGTTCCTCGAACGCGTCAGCGACGACGAGATGGAACGGCTTCGCCTCGCCGTGCTCGACGCCGGCCGGGACGCATCGTCGTAAGCCGGGACCGTACGACACCCGCGCACCCTGCCCGATCGCCTCAGCTATAGCCCGCTCCACCGCTAGCATCACGGGCGTGACCCACTCCCCCTTGGCCGCACGCGCGCGGAGTTCACACCCACGCCGCCCGGTGGGGTGGCCGTGAGCGCGGACGCCGGGCCGGGCCAGGGAGGTACCGCCCTGTCTGTTTCGCCGGGGCGCGGGCCGCGCGGTGTGGCCTTCGCGCCCGCCGTGCGCGGCTATCCGGGCGGGATCGCCGACATGGCTGGTGACCTGGACGATTACGACGCCGATCTGTCGTTCGGCGACGACGACCTCTGGGAGCCGGCCCCAGCGGGCGAACCGGAGGACGCCGAGCCGGGAGACGCTGCCAGGCCGGCGGACGCGGCCGGGGCGGGGGCGGGGGAGACCCGGTCGCAGGCTGGGCCGGCCACGGCCGGGGCAGGGGCGCGGGCTCCGGGCCAGCGGGCGCCCGGGCAGCCGGCCCCTGGTCAGCAGCCGCCGGCCGGAATGGGATCACGCCCGTCCTCGCAGCCGTCCGCCCCGCCGGTCTCCGTCTGGCAGCAGTCGGCCGCCGCGTGGCAGGAGGCGGGCGTCGACTGGATGCGGCCCGCGACGGCGGGACCGCGCCCCACCGGCGGGCCCGCCACCGAAGACGACCCGCATACCGAGCCGATCCCGGTCCTGGCCGCGGACGGGTCTGTCCGCCCGGCCCGGAACGGGGACAAAGCCGGGCGCGCCCGGGCCGGAAGCCCCCCGGCGGGCACCGGCGCTTCGGCCCCGGGCCCCTCGGCCGGCGCCTCCGCTGCGGGCCCGTTGGCGGGCACCGGCGCCGAGGCCGCAGCCGCGGCCGAGGTGAACGGGGCGGCGGCCGGGGGAGGTGCGCCTGCGGCGGCCGGGACAGCAGTGCCGCCCGCCGCGGCGGCGCGCGGGCCCGGTACGGCCGCGGGTCCCGGCCGGGCTGGCCCGACCGCGGAGCACGAGGACGCCGGTGGCGCCAGCGCGAGCGCGGGCACAGCGCAGGGCCCCGGCGCTACTGGAGCGAGCGCGGGGACGGCGGCCGGCAGCGCTCCGGGCGCGGCCACGCACGCCGAACCGGGCAGGAACGCCGGCCCGGGCAAGCGCAAGAAGGCCAGCCCCGGGCGAGGCGAGGGGCCGCACGGGAAGGCCGGCCCGGGCGGGGCAAGACCGGCGGGGTGCGGCCGGGCAAGCGGGTCACGATCGTGGCCGTCATCGCGCTCGCGCTCGTCGCGGGCACGCTGGCCAGCATCGGCATCGCCCGTTCCAGCAGCCCGGCTACGCCGGAGTTCACCCTGGTCAACCCGTATCCGCCGGCCGTGGCGGCGGACACCCAGCTGGCCGGGGTCACCCCCCTGCTCGGCTCGCTGACGGGGATAGCCGTGGCGGGCAAGACCGTCGTGGCCATCGGCGCGGAACCCAGCCAGCCGGCTCCGGTGCCGCTGATCCTGTACTCCGCCGACGGCGGCCACACCTGGGTGCGGGCGGCGCTCGCCGGACCCGGCGCGGCGCCCGGTGCTGGAACCGGTGCCGCCCCCGGAGGACCGGCTGGCCCCGGCCCCGGAACGCCCGGCCAGGCCGCCACGGCCGGCCCTGCCGCGGCCGGCCCTGCCGCGGCCGGTGGCCCGGGCACCGCCCCGATGCTGATCGCGCACAACGGGAGCACCTGGCTCGCACTCGGCCAGTACGCCGCCTGGGCCTCGCCCGACGGCAGGACCTGGCACCCGGCACCGGCCCTGCCCCCGGTGGCCGGGGACACGGTGCTCGGCCTGGCGGGCACCGGCACCGGGTTCGTGGCCGTCGGTGAGCACACCGGCCCGCAACCAGGTCCCGTGGTGTGGACCTCATCGGCCGGGCTGCCGTGGCAGCGCTGGACCGGGACAGCGCACGGGCTCACCGCCCGCAGCGGGCACCTGACGGCCCTGCGCTGGGCCGCCGCAGAGGGCGGGGTAGTCGTGGCCGGCGGTCCGATCACCGGAGCCGCCGGGCAGGGCCGGCGGCCGGACGCGGGCGTGTGGCGGAGCACGGACGCCGGCCTGACCTGGAAGCCGGTGACGCTGCCGGCCGGCCATGGTTCGACCAGCGGGCTGGCCGGGCTGGCGGCCAGCGGGGCCGGGTTCGTCGCGGTCCGCCCCGGCCACGCCGCCGGGCGCCAGGACGCGGTGACCTACCGGTCCGCCCAGGGCGTCACCTGGCGGTACGCGGGCAAGCTGACCCCGGTCAGACGGACCTCGCTCCAGGTCACCACGATCTCAGGCAATGCGCACGGCTTCGTCGTCGCCGCATCCGTACAGGGTTCCGAGGTGGCGTTCTCCAGCGCCCGCGGCCGCGGCTGGCACCGGACCACCGCCGGCGCGGGCGCCGG
This sequence comes from uncultured Actinomycetes bacterium, assembly GCA_963726415.1. Classification (GTDB taxonomy): domain Bacteria; phylum Actinomycetota; class Actinomycetes; order Streptosporangiales; family Streptosporangiaceae; genus DASXKD01. The sequence goes on along the minus strand of CAVSCM010000043.1, from coordinate 91,156 downwards.
GCTGGCCGGCCTGGCCGCCGGACCCGGCGGGACCGTGGTGGTAGCGGGGAACACCCCGCCAGGCGCCGGGGCGGCGGGCTTGCGCCCGCACCTGATCCTCATCGGCCCCGCCGCGCGCCAGCAGGTGGGCCAGGCGGCCCTGGCCGCAACGGCTACCCCGGACGTGACGGTCAACGGCCTGGCCGTGGGCGGCCACTCGCTGGTCGCGGCCGGATCCGCGGGCGGGTCACCGGCCCTGTGGCAGGCCTCGTCCGGCCGGTGGGCACCTATCGGCCTGCTGCTGCCGCAGGCGTGGCGGAACGGTGCCCTGGCTAGCGTGGTGCACGGCGGTGCTGGCTGGCTGGCGGTTGGCCGGGCCAGCGTGGCACCCTCCGCCGGCCCGCCGGTTCCGGCCGGGCAGCCCGCGTCCCAGCCGGTGATCCTGACCTCGGCCACCGGGACCTCGTGGGCCCCGGCCTCCGCGCTCAGCCCGCTCGCGGCCCACGGCAACGCCCTGGTCCAGGCGGCCACGGGCGCGGCCGGTTACGTGGTGATCGGCAGCGCCCGGACGGGCGCCGCCACGGCCCCGGCCGCCTGGTACTCGAAGAACCTCAGCACCTGGGCTCGTGCGCCGCTGCGGGTCCCGGACGGCTACGTGCCTGCCGGTGCTCCGGAGAGCCAGGTGCTCGCAGTGGCCGCCGCGGGGCCCGGCTTCGTGGCGGTCGGCTCGGCGGGAGCCGCCCCCGCGGCGTGGACCTCGCGGAACGGCCCGGGCTGGAACTTCACCGCGCTGCCGCTCCCGGCCGGGTCGGACGGCGCCGCGCTGACCCAGGTCGCCGGCGCGGGCAGCAGGGTGGTCGCCGCGGGCTATGCCTGGCGGGCCGGCTCGGCACCCGTGCCGTTCGCCGCCGTCTCGGCCGACGGCGGCCGCACCTGGCGGGACGCCAGGCTGCCCACGCCACCGGGCCCGGCCGTGGTGACCGCGCTGACCGCCGCGGGTCACGGGTTCGTCGCCGTGGGCCACACGCTGCCGCCGGGGCGGCCGGTCATGCTTGCCTGGTGGTCCGCTGACGGCCTGGCCTGGCAGGACGGCGTCCCCGCGGGCGGAGTGAAGGGGGGTGGGGGGGCGATCGTTACGCAGCTCAATGCCGTGACGGCGGGGAAGGGGACGCTCACCGGAGCCGGGTTCGCCGCGAGCAGCGCGGCCGAGCACCCGGTCCTCTGGCAGGCGCGCTACCGCTGACCGGGACCGCGGCACTCAGGCGGTGACCGGGCCGAACACGTCCTCGCGGCGGTGCTCCAGGCACGGCAGGATGGCCCGGACCTGCTTGGTCAGCGCGCTGTCCAGCTCGGACACCGCGAGCCCGGGGAACGGGCCGAGGTCGGCGCGGACCGTGCCCATCGGGTCGACCATCATGCTGCGGCCGACCCCGGTGGGGGCGCGGGTGGGCGGCGCGGAATGGTCGGGAACCTGCCCGGCCGCCGCCACCCAGACCGTGTTCTCGATCGCGCGGGCGCGCACCAGGGTGACCCAGTGTTCCTCCTTGAACAGCCCGGTGGCCCACGCGCCGGGCAGCACGATCAGTTCGGCCCCGCCCACCGCCAGGGCCCTGGCAAGCTCGGGGAACCTGACGTCGTAGCAGGTCATGATGCCGACCCTGACCCCGCACAGGTCCGCGACCACGGGCTGCGAGCCCGGCGCCACCACGGCGGACTCCTGCTCGCCGAGCGCGTCGTACAGGTGGATCTTGCGGTACGCGGCGACCTGGGTGCCCATGGCGTCGTAGGCCACCACGGTGTTATACACGCGGCCGTCCGGCGCCGGCTCGAACACCCCGGCCACCAGCGCCACGCCGGTGGCCCGCGCAGCCTCGGCCAGGCCGGTGCCGAACGGCCCGTCCAGCGGCTCGGCGATCGCGCGCAGGTCACTGCCGAACCTGGCCTGCGTGGCCTCGGGGAACACCGCCAGGTCGGCGCCGCGGGACGCCGCGCCGGACAGGGCCTCACGCACCCTGGCGAGATTGATCCCGGGATCCGGGCTGACCGGCAACTGGCACAAAGCGACGCGCATGCCCGCAGCGTACGTCATGGTGCCCGAGGTCACACCGGGCGCCGCGGCATGATGTCATGGCCGGGTGAACCGACCATTGCTGAACGCAAGACTCGCCGGGATGGGAACCACGATCTTCGCCGAGATGTCCGCGCTGGCCGTCACCACCGGGGCGGTCAACCTCGGCCAGGGCTTCCCGGACGTCGACGGCCCGCCCGAGATAGCGCAGGCCGCGGCGGACGCGATCATGGCGGGCCGCGGCAACCAGTACCCGCCCGGGGCCGGCGTCCCCGAGCTGCGGCAGGCGATCGCCGCGCACCAGAAGCGGTTCTACGGCTTCGACCTTGACCCGGACAGCCAGGTGCTGGTCACCGTCGGCGCGACCGAGGCCATCGCGGCGGCGCTGCTCGCGCTGCTCGAACCGGGCGACGAGGCCATCGCGTTCGAGCCGTACTACGACTCCTACGCGGCCTCGGTGGCGATGGCGGGCGCGACCCGGGTGCCGGTCACGCTCCGGCCGCCGGACTTCCGGCCCGACCTTGACGCGCTGCGCGCCGCGATCACCCCGCGCACCCGGCTGATCCTGCTGAACTCACCGCACAACCCGACCGGCGTGGTGTTCACCCCCGACGAACTGGGCCGCCTTGCCGAGATCGCCTGCGAGCATGACCTGCTCGTCGTCGCCGACGAGGTGTACGAGCACATGGTGTTCGACGGCACGCACCTGCCCGTCGCGTCGCTGCCCGGCATGGCCGAGCGCACGGTCAGCATCAGCTCCGCGGCCAAGACCTTCTCGTTCACCGGCTGGAAGGTCGGCTGGGTGACCGGCAGCCCGGAGATCGTGACCGCGGTCCGCACCGTCAAGCAGTTCCTGACCTACGTGTCCAGCGGCCCGTTCCAGTACGCGATCGCCCAGGCGCTCGCCCTGCCCGACAGCTACTACGCCTCGGTGGCCGGTGACCTGCGGCCCAAGCGGGACTTCTTCTGCGACGGCCTGGCCGCCATCGGGTTCGAGGTGTACCGGCCGGCGGGGACGTTCTTCATCACCACCGACGTGGGCCCGCTCGGCTACCCCGACGGCGTCCGGTTCTGCAAGGACCTGCCGCACCGGGCCGGGGTCGTGGCCATCCCGAGCTCGGTGTTCTACGACAACGTCGAGGCGGCCCAGTCCCAGGTGCGGTTCGCGTTCTGCAAGAAGCGGGAGGTCCTGGCCGAGGCGCTGGCCCGGCTGGAGGCGGTCCGCCCGGCCGGGCGCGAGCAGGGCGAGTAGCTGGCCGCGCGGCCTATGCCCCAGACTGGGGGCATGCAACCTGCCGGGCTTCACCATGTCTCGATCAACGTCCGCGACGTGTCCGCGGCCAGGTCTTTCTACGTCGATGTCCTCGGCCTGACCGAGCGCGCCGACCGGCCCGATTTCAACTTCGACGGAGCCTGGCTGGACGCGGGCAGCCAGCAGGTGCACCTCATCCAGGCGGAGGTGCCGCCGGACCGGGGCCAGCACTTCGCCCTGGCCGTCACCGACCTGGACGGCGCTGTCGCCGAACTGCGCGGGCGCGGCCTGCGGGTCACCGACCCGGTCGCGGTCGGCAGCGGTCTCCAGTCGTTCCTGTACGACCCGGCCGGGAACCGGATCGAGCTGCAGCAGCCGGGGTTCTGAACGCCGGGCTCACCTGCTCGCTCAGCCGCAGTGCCGTCTTCGGGCAGGACTGGACGGCGTGCCGGACCTGGCCGGCCAGCCCCGGGGGCACCTCGCCGCCGGCGATGTGCAGTTCGTCGTCGTCATCGAGGCGGAAGACCTCCGGCACCAGGCCGGCGCAGACGCCGTTGGCCTCACACAGGTCGCGGTCGACGGTCACTCTCATGGCGGCATTCTCCTCCGTCAGGGTCCGCGCCCGCACCGAGGCGGTGGCAGGGCAGGATCAGACCATGACCGACACCCGTGCCACGCCCGGTGAACCGCTCACCATGCCCGACGAGCTGCGGCGGGCCGCGGAGGCGGCGCGCGGCTTCATGCCGCCGCCCGAGGGCCTCGCCCTGTACCGGGCGGCGGCCGCCTACGCTCCCGCGGGCCCTGTGCTGGAGGTCGGCACCTACTGCGGCAAGTCCACGATCTACCTGGCGTGCGCCGCCCGGCAGGCGGGCCAGGCCGTCATCACGGTCGACCACCACCACGGCTCGGAGGAGAACCAGCCCGGCTGGGAGTACCACGACGCCAACCTGGTGGACCCGCGGACCGGCCGGCTGGACACGCTGCCGCACTTCCGTGCCACCCTGGCCGGCCTGGGCCTCGATGAGCGACGTGATCGCGATCGTGGGCCGGTCGGCGGACGTCGCGCGGCTGTGGCGGGCCCCGCTCGGCATGCTGTTCATCGACGGCGGGCATACCGAGGCCGCGGCCCAGGCCGACTACGAGGGCTGGGCGCCGCACGTGGCCCGCGGCGGCGCGCTCGCGATCCACGACGTGTTCCCCGACCCAGCGGACGGCGGGCAGGCGCCCTACCACATCTACCGCCGGGCGCTGGCGTCCGGTGCGTTCACGGAAGTAGCCGTGGAAGGCTCGCTGCGGCTTCTCGAACGCACCGGCGAGGGATTTTAGCCGAACGACGGCCCGCCAGCCCCGCCGTCCCGGCCCTCGGGCCCGGTCCCGGGCGGAAGCGGGGCGGGTGGCTACGGCGTGGTGACGGCGCAGCCGCAGTCACCGGGCTCCGGGGCCGGTGCCGTGCCCGTGCCGGCGCCCATCGCACGGAACAGGCCGTTCGCCGCCCGAGGTGGCCGACAGCGCGTCCGCGGCGAGAATCACCGCCGCCGAGGTGTAGCCGCTGCGCTCGTTCGGGAAGTGCTTCCTGTTGGCGTACTGCCACCCGGTCCAGTACGCGCCGTCCGGATCGCGCAGGAACTGGATCTCGGCGAACATCTCCCTCGCCCTTGACCGGTCCCCGGTCGCGTCCAGGGCCAGGACAAGCTCGCAGGTCTCCGCCCCGGTGACCCAGGGCTCGTCGCGCACGCAGCGGACGCCGAGGCCGGGCACCACGAAATCCGGCCAGCCCGCGGCCAGCCATGCCGTGGCGCCGGGGCCCCGCACCGAGCCGCCCAGCACCGGGTAGTACCAGTCCATGGAGAACCTGGACTTGTCCGCGAACGCCTCCGGGTGGCAGGCGACCACGTGCGCGAGCCGGCCAGCGGCGAGTTCCCAGTCCGGCTGTGGCTCGCCCACGAAGTCGGCCAGCGCGGCCGCGCAGCGCAGGCTCTGGTGGATGCTGGAGCAGCCGGTCAGCAGGGCGTAGTCCGCCGGGGCCCCGCTGGGGCCGCGCTGCCAGATGATCTCGCCGCGTGGCGTCTGCAGGCCCAGGCTGAACTCGATCGCCCGGCGCACCGCGGGCCACATCCGCGCCACGAACCCGGCGTCCCCGGTCACCAGGTACTCGTGCCACACGCCCACGGCCACGTAGGCGGCGTGGTTGCTCTCGCCCACGGCATCGCTGACCTGCCCGCCGGGCGTAGTCCGCCGGGGCCAGGAGCCGTCGGCCCGCTGTGTGGCCAGCAGCCAGTCGTAGGCCCGCCGTGCCGGGCCCCGCAGACCGCACACCGACATGGCCATGGCGCACTCCACGTGGTTCCACGCGTCCACCAGGCCGTCCGGCCAGCCGATCGCCCCGGACTCCTGCTGCCCGGCGGCGATGATCTCGCCGGTGGCACGTATCTCCGCCTCGGTCAGGATCCCGGGCACCGCCGGGACGGCACCGGCCACCGGTGTTGCGTATGGCATCAAATGTCCTGCGCCGAGCCGGGCCAGATGCTCAGCCACGGGCATGCGCCCGCGCGGGCTCGGTCCTGCCCGCGGCGGACAGGGGGGCGGCGGACAAGGGGACGGCGGGCAGCGGGACGCCGGGCGGCTTGCGGGCGTACACGACGATGCTCTTGCCGATGAGCGGGTTGAGCGCCTGCTCGGTGAACCGGGTCACCGGCGGGTGCTTCATGATGTCCCAGACCAGCAGCCGGTGGTAGGCCCGGGCCAGCGGGTGGCCGTCCTTGTGCACGCCGACCGCGCACTTCAGCCACCAGTACGGCGAGTGCAGGCCGTGCGCGTGATGGTGGCCGCCCACCTCGAACCCGGCCGCGCGCAGCTTGGCCTCCAGTTCGGGCCGGGTGTAGATGCGGACATGGCCTCCCGGGGTGTTGTGGTAGTCGTCCGACAGTCGCCAGCAGATTCTCTCGGGCAGCCAGGCGGGCACGGTTACCGCGAGCAGCCCGCCCGGCCGCAGCACCCGGGCGATCTCGCCGAGCGCGCGCTGGTCGAGCGGAATGTGCTCGAGCACCTCCGCCGCGATCACCCGGTCGAACCAGCCGTCACCGAACGGCATCGCGGTGGCGTCGCCGCGCACCGGCACCGCGTGCGCCCCCCGCGGCGCCTCCCCGGCCGTTGCCATGGCCGCGGTCATGCCGCTGACCTGCTGAAGTTCGCCATGATCCGCGTCGAAGGCGACCACGTCGGCGCCGCGCCGGTAGGCCTCGAAAGCGTGCCGCCCGGCGCCGCAGCCCAGATCGAGCAGCCGGTTGCCCGGCCCGACGGGGAACCGCCGGAAGTCCACGGTCAGCAGTGCCCGGCTCCCTTCAGCGAGGTGCGGCCCGGCCCACCGGGCGCCGCGCCGTGGCGGGCGGCGATCGCCCGTTCGTACTCTGCGACGGTGGCCCGGGCAACCGCGGGCCAGGCGAACCGTTCCTGGACCCGGCGCCAGGCGGCCTCGCCGAGTTCGGCGCGCCGCTGCGGCGAGTCGAGCAGGTCCCGCAGCGCGGCGGCCAGTTCCTCCGGGTCACCCGGCTGGACCATGACCGCGGTGTCCCCCACTACCTCGGGCAGCGCCCCGGTGCGGCTGACGACCAGCGGCGTACCGGACGCCATGTGCTCCACCGCGGGCAGCGAGAACCCCTCGTACAGCGACGGCACCACCGCGACCTGGGCGCTGGCCGCGAGTTCGGCAAGCTCGGTGTCGCTGATGCCGTGCGCGAAGCGCACCTTGTCGCCGAGCGCCAGTTCGCCGACGAGGCGCTCGGTGGGCCCGCCGGCGCCGGGCCTGCCCACCACGACCAGGTGCACGTCGCGCTCGGTGGCCAGCTTGGCGAACGCCCGCAGCAGCGTCGCCACGCCCTTGATCGGCGAGTCCGCGGCGCTGGCCACGGCGATCAGTCGCCCCGGTACGCGCGGCGCGGGCCGCGGGTGGAACAGCCGGGTGTCCACGCCGAGCGGGATGACCCGCACATCGCCGGGCGCCGCGCCGAAATCGCGGCAGATGTCCGCGGCCGACGACTGCGACGCGGTCAGGATCGTGCCGCACCGGCGGGCCACCCTGGCCTGCATCCGCACGAAGCTGTACCAGCGCCACTTGGCGAGCTTGCTCAGCCCCCTGGCCGCCTTCAGCTCGATCCGCCGGTCCACGCTGATCGGATGGTGGATGCTCGTCACCAGCGGCATTCCGGCCCTGGGGAACGCGAGCAGGCCGTAGGCGAGTACCTGGTTGTCGTGGACCAGGTCGAAGTCCGCGAGCCTGGGCAGCAGCTCGCGGCGGAGCCGCAGGCTGAACGTGAACGGCTCGGGGAACGCACCGGTCTTCATCCAGCAGAACTCGAGCACGTCGATCCAGTCGCGGTATTCCGACAGCCTCGGCGTGCGGAACGGGTCCGGCTCCCGGTAGAGGTCCAGGCTGGGCAGCGTGCGCAGCGCCGGGCCCGGCTCAAGCTCGGGATAGGGCTGGCCGGAGAAGACCTCCACGTGGTGCCCGAGCGCGGTCAGTTCGCGGGACAGGTGCCGCAGGTAGATACCCTGGCCACCGACGTGCGCCTTGCTGCGGTAGGACACGAGGGCTACCCGGAGCGGGCGCTGGTTGGTCTGCACGCAGCTTCGCACCTCTTGTCGGTCCGGTGTCGGGTGATGCCCAGGCCGCCCGCTGGCCCCTAGGCAGGGAACATTACCATCCAGTACCACACCTGCCTCGTGTGCGTCAGCACTGGCACGAGACGCAGTCGTACCCTGAGTGCAGCGCGGCGCAACTCACGCCGTGACCATCGGCGGGGAGGCCATGCCCAAACGCGCACTGATCACCGGAATCACCGGCCAGGACGGCTCCTACCTGGCCGAATACCTGCTTGCACAGGGATACGAGGTCTGGGGCCTGGTCCGGGGCCAGTCCAATCCCCGGGTCCGCCGGGTCCGCCAGCTACTCGCGGAGGTCCGGCTGGTCCGCGGCGACCTGCTGGATCAGGGCAGCCTGATCTCGGCCGTGGAGCGGGTCCAGCCCGACGAGGTGTACAACCTGGCGGCTATTTCCTACGTGCCGATGTCGTGGCAGCAGGCCGAGCTGACCGGCGAGGTGACCGGCCTGGGCGTGCTGCGGGTGCTCGAGGCGATCCGGGTGTGCAGCGGCATCAGCGCCTCGCGCACGCCGGGGCGCGGCCAGATCCGGTTTTACCAGGCCTCGTCCTCGGAGATGTTCGGCATGGTGGCCGAGTCACCGCAGACCGAGCGGAGCGCGTTCCACCCCCGCAGCCCGTACGGGGTGGCCAAGGTCTACGGGCACTTCCTCACCCAGAACTACCGCGAGTCCTACGGCATGTTCGCCGTGTCCGGGATCCTGTTCAACCACGAGTCGCCCCGGCGCGGCGCGGAGTTCGTCACCCGCAAGGTGTCGCTCGGCGTGGCCAGGATCAAGCTGGGCCTGGAGCCCAAGCTGCGGCTCGGCACGCTGTCGGCGCGCCGGGACTGGGGTTTCGCCGGGGACTACGTGCGGGCCATGCACCTGATGCTGGACCAGGACGAGCCCGCCGACTTCGTGGTGGGCACCGGGGTGACGCACAGCGTCGAGGAACTGGTGAGCCGTGCGTTCGCCGCGGCGGGCCTGGACTGGCGGGAGCACGTCGTGTCCGACACCGCGTTCGTGCGGCCCGCCGAGGTGGACCACCTGTGCGCGGACCCGTCCAAGGTGGCGAAGGAACTCGGCTGGGAGCCGACCATGGGGTTCGACGAGCTGGTGTCGATGATGGTCGAGTCGGACTTGTCGTTGCTGTCCGGGCCTGAGGCGCATCATGATGAGTCGTTCGGGCCGGAGGGCTGGTGAGTTTATTTGCCGGGACGACGGGCGGGGCTGGTGGGGCCCGGATTGGTGGGGCTTGGTTCGGGGTTAGACGTGGGTGCCTACGGCGCGGCCGATCAGGTAGGTGAGGCCGGCGGCCACGGTGCCCAGGAGCAACTGGCGGATCGCGCCGCGGAAGAACGGGCGGTCGGTCAGCCTGGCTACCACGCCGCCGCCGATGAAGGCGGCGAGCGCGGCTAGGCCGAGAGCTAGCGGCAGCGAGTTGAGGCCGGCGAGGTAGGGGATCAGGGGGATCAGGGCGCCTACGGCGAAGGTGACCAGGGAGGCGCCCGCCGCGGTGTAGGGGGAGGGCAGCTCCTGGGGGTCGACGCCGAGCTCCTCGCGGACGTGTACGGCCAGCGCGTCCTCGGGGTGCAGCGAGATCTGCCGGGCGACCTCCTCGGCCAGCTTCGGATCCACGCCGCGCATGCGGAACGTGGCGGCCAGTTCCTCGCGCTCGGAGTCCGGGTTGTACTTCAGCTCGTGGGCTTCCTTGCGGACCTCGGCCTCCACCAGCTCGTTCTGCGAGGACACCGAGACGAACTCGCCGGTGGCCATCGAGAACGCACCCGCGGCCAGGCCCGCCAGCCCGGTCAGCACGATGAACTGATGCGAACCGCCGCCACCGCCGACCCCGGCGATCAGCGACACGTTGGTCACCAGGCCGTCCATGGCGCCGAACACCGCCGGGCGCAGCCAGCCGCCGGAGACATCACGGTGCTGATGCCCGTGCTGCTCGCTCTGGGTGTCGCTTGCCGTGCTCATGCTGGGATTCCCTGACCTGGTGGTTTGATGATCGTCCGCGTGCCTTTACCTGGGCACGGAGCCTGCAAACCCGTCTCAGCCTTTCATTATTCCGGCGCGGGCCCAAGGGGCCAGGGCGCGGCGGTGAGGCGCTCGATGTCTTCGCCGAACTGGCGGTCGGCCTCGATCGGCCCGATGACCCCGGCCAGCGAGTCCATCAGCGGACGGCAGCCTGCCGGGACCGGGTGAGGGGACAGGGTCACGGCGCGGTAGGCGGTCAGCAGCTCGCACGAGACGACGGCGTGGCCGTGGCGGATCGCCAGGCGCAGCGATTCGGCCGCCTCCCAGCCGAACGACTGCACGTCCTCCTGGCCGCCCGAGGTCTCGATCAGCCCCACCGTGGACGGCAGGGCAAGGCGGCGCAGCGCGTGCACCTCGCCGGCCGCGCGCTTGTGCACGGTCACCAGGCCGGTGTCCGGCCCGGGACGCGCGGCGAGCTGCGCCGGGAGCCCGGTGACCCGCGTGTCGAGCAGCCGGTGGATCCGGGCCGCCGACACCTCGGCCGCGTGGGCGATGGCCGTGGTGAGCTGGTCGCAATGCGCCGCGAGGTCGAGGCCGTAGAAGCCCGCGGTGCCGACGAACGTGCCGCCGAGGAAGGCGGGTGAGTCGGTCACGCCGGACAGGGCCCGGCCGATGGCGCCCGCCAGCCCGTTCCCGGCCCGCAGGAGCTGGGCCAGCACCGGGCCCACCACCCGGAACGAGACCGGCGCCTGCAGCGCGGCCGGGCCGGCCTGCTCGCCGGCGCGGCGCCGCAGGCGGCCGAGCACCTGGCCGAGCAGCGGGTCACCGCGGCCGCACTGCGCCCGGTAGGGGTCCCTGGACGCGGACGCGGCCACGATCGACAGCGCCGCCGCCGCCTCCATCCGCGCCGCGAGCGCCCTGGCCCCGGCGAGGCGCCCGATGCCGAGCGCGGTGGCGCCGGGGACCCCGGCAAGCAGCGCGTGCCCCTCCCGCGGGCCGAGGCTGAACTCCGGCAGGCCGCGCTCACGCAGCGCGGCCGCGGCGGGCCGGGTACCACCGCCGGGGCCGAGCACCTGGCCGATCCCGCACAACGGGCCGAACGCGTGCGCCAGCGGCACGATCTCGCCCGCGCACCCGACACCGGTCCGCGGCACGGCAGGCACAAGGCCCGCGCCGAGCGCGTCCGCCAGCCGCTGGCACAGCGCGGCGGACACCCCGGAGTCCCCGGACAGGAACGTGCGCAGCCGGACGGCGATCAGCGCCCGCGCGTCGGCCTCGCCCAGCCACGGCGGCCCTCCGACCGCCCTGGCCAGCAGCAGGTTGCGCTGGTGCTCGCGCTGCTGCGCCTGGGTGAGCCGGACGCCGGACAGCGCACCCATGCCGGTGTTCACGCCGTACACCGGCATGCCCCCGGCGAGCACCGCGCGTGCCTGACGGCAGCGCCGGTCCACCGCCCGGGCCAGTTCCGGGGCAAGGGCGAGCCCGCGCCCGGCGGCGACCTGCCGGATGAGTCCCGGCCCGAGGTCGGCCGCCGTGCGCAGGGTACGGGGCGTGCCGCCCGGGTTCAGCTCTTGGTCGCCTTCTGCAGGAAGATGTGGCCGATGGCGGTCGGGTAGGCGCCGTGCACGTTCTTGGCTGTGGCGCTCAGGTAGTTGTAGAAGTACCCGAAGATGATCGGCGTCTCGTTGAGCAGCAGGGTCTCGATCTGGCCTGCGATGGTGCGCTGGGTTCCCAGGTCGGACGTGGCGATGTACTGATTGGAGAGCTTGTCGTACTGCGTGTTGCTGAAGTGCGCCGCGTTCCACGAGCCGGTGCCCTTTTTTGCGTTGGTGGTCTGCAGCGGCGCGGTCAGGAACACGTTGGGCACGCTGCGGTGCCCGTAGTCGACCAGGCTCATCGTCGCGTCGAGCCAGTCCGAGTTGCCGAACGTGGCCTTGCCGTAGTAGGCCGATGAGCTCTCGACCTTCAGCTTGATGGTCACTCCGATCTGCTTCGCCGCCTGTACCACGATCTGTGCGTACTGCGGGATCTCCACGAACTGCTCGGTGATCAGTTGCGCGGTGAACCCGGACGCGTGCCCGGCGGCCGACAGCAGCGACTTCGCCTTGGCTATGTCCATGGCCCGCTGGGGGACGGTGTGGTTCGTCGACGGGAAGACGGGGGCGAACGGGGAGTCGTTGCCGATGGCGGCGTTGCCCTTGAACAGCGCCTCCACGATGGCCGGCCGGTCGAGCGTGAGCGCGATCGCCTGACGCACCCGCGGGTCGGTGAACGGCGCCTGGTCGTTGCGCATCGAAAGCTGCCGGTGCGCGCTCGACTTGAGATTGATGATGTTGTACGGGGCCCCGGGGGCGAGCAACTGCTCGCCGCCCGCAACGGCGAACTGCCCGACGACGTCGATGGTCCCGCCGGTGAGCGCGAGGATCAGCGGCGTCTGGGTGTCGTAGAAGGTGAACTGGGTCTCGGCGGGCAGCGCCTTGGGGCCCCAGTACTTCTCGTTACGGGTGAACGTGGCGCCGACCTTGGGCGTGTAGTTCTTCAGCACGAATGGCCCGGTCCCGATGAACGAACTCTGCCACTGCGCCGGGTCGTAGTTGTTCGGGATGATGATCATGTTGTAGTTATCGGACGACGTCAGGTACGGGAAGTTCCCGTTCGGCGCGGTGAGGTGGAAGGCGACCGTGGAGCTGTCCACCTTGACGACACCGTCCGGAGTCAGCCCGCCGCCGAACGCCGACAACGCGTTGGCGGAGCTCTTCGGGTCGGTTTGCAGCTTGTAGGTGTAGACGACGTCGTCGGCGGTCAGCGGCTGGCCGTTGTGGAACTTCACGCCCTGGCGGATCTTGAACGTCCACACGTCCGCGGTGGAGTTCGGTGTCCAGCTCGTGGCGAGCGCCGGCTGCAGCGTCAGGTGCTGGTTCGAGAACGTCAGGTATTCACCGGTCTGGGCGAGCATGTCCAGGCCGCCCTGGTCGGCCACGGTCAGCGGGTTGATCGTCGCCGTCGGCACGACGATTCCGGCCTTGATCGTGGTACCGGCCGCGCCGCCGCCGGAACCCGTTGACGTGCTCGGCGTCGAAGAACTCGAGCTCCCGCACGCGGAGATGACGGCGCCGAGTACCGGCAGCGATATCCCCACGACGGCGCCACGGCGCAGGAAGTCACGGCGTGAGAGCCGCCCCGCAGCGTACTCGTCGATGACATGATTCGCGATCTCGCCCTGCCCCTCGCGGAGCCGGCTGAGGCGGCCATGGTCGATGTCCACTGGACCTCCCTGCGAACTTCACTCAGCCGCAGCGTGCGGCTGGTGCGAACCGAATGAAACTACGCCCGGTCATGCCCTCAGTCACCGTCCTGCCCGGTGCGCTGCAGGATCGTTAGCTGATCGATAGGGATGTGACAGCTCATCAGGTGGCCCGGTGCCACCTCCGCCAGCGGGGGTTCGGTGGTCTCGCACACCCCACTGGCCAGCCGCCGCGGGCACCGGGTGTGGAACACGCAGCCACTGGGCGGGTCGGCTGCGGACGGGATATCGCCGTGCAGCCGGATCCGGTCGGCGCGCTGGCCGTCGATGCTGGGCACCGCCGACAGCAGCGCCTCGGTGTACGGATGGTGCGGACCGGCGAAGACCGTCTCGGCCGGGCCAAGCTCCATGACGCGGCCCAGGTAGAGCACCGCGATCCGGTCGGACAGGTACCGCACCACCCCGAGGTCGTGCGAGATGAACAGGTAGGTCACCTGCTCCTTGGCCTGCAGGTCGGCCAGCAGGTTGAGGATGGCCGCCTGCACCGACACGTCGAGCGCCGAGGTGGGCTCGTCACAGACCACGATCCGTGGCCCGCCAGCGAACGCGCGGGCGATCGCGACCCGCTGTTTCAGGCCGCCGGAGAGCTGGCTGGGACGCAGGCTCAGATGACGCTCCTCCAGGCGGACCGACCGGATCAGGTCGATCAGCCGCTCGCGGAGGCGCGCCCCGGACAGGCCGGCCAGCCTGGTCAGCGGCCGGCTGATCAGGTGCCGGACGGTGTGCCGGCGGTTCAGCGCCGAATCCGGGTTCTGGAACACGATCTGCAGCGCCTTGAGCTGCTCCCGTGGACGGCGCCGCGCCTGGGCTGCCAGCTCGGCCCCGTCCAGGTCCACGACGGAGCCTTCGTCCGGCGCGATGAGGCCGAGCAGGGCCCGGGCCAGGGTGGTCTTGCCGCTGCCTGACTCACCGACCAGGCCGAGCGTCTCGCCTCGCTCGAGGCTGATGTTGACGCCGACCAGGGCGCGCACCGACTCGCCGCCGTGGGTGAAGGTCTTGGACAGGTTCCGCAACGACACGACCTGCTCAGTCTCGTCGCGGCTCGACGTCAGCTCAACGTCGACCGGGGTGTTCCTGGGCAGGTTCGACGTTTCGTCGTGCAGGTAGCAGCGTGAGCTCCGGGCCGGGCCCACCGGGAAGGCAGGCGGCGGGGCCTCCCGGCAGCGCTCCTCGGCGATCGGGCAGCGCGGGGCGAAGACGCACCCCGGGAGCGTGTGCCCGGGGGACGGCAGGAAGCCGGGGATCGTATCGAGCCGCCCGGCGTCCTTGCGCTGACCGCGGCGGGGGATGCAGCGAAGCAGCCCGACCGTGTACGGGTGCCGCGGCTCCTCGAACACCTGCTGGGCCGGTCCCTCCTCGAGGAGTTCCCCGGCGTAGAGGACACCGACCCGGTCGCACATCTTGGCGATCACGGCCAGGTTGTGGCTGATGAACAGCACCGAGGTGGCGAAGTCCTCGCGGAGCGCGGCCACCAGGTCGAGCACCTCCGCTTCGACCGTCGCGTCCAGCGCGGTGGTCGGCTCGTCGAGGATCAGCAGCGAGGGCTCGGCTGCCAGGGCCATCGCGATGACCACCCGCTGCGCCATCCCGCCGGATATCTGGTGCGGGTACAGCCCCATCACCCGGCCCGGGTCGGAGATCTGCACCGTGCGCAGCATGGCCTCGGCCTTGTCCTGCGCCGCGGACCGGTCCAGCCCGGCGACCTCGTACACCTCGGCGACCTGCCGGCCGACCCGGATCGACGGGTTCAGCGCCTTGCCCGGTTCCTGGTACACCATCGAGACCGTGCGAGCCCGCAGTTCCCGCAGGGCGTGCGCGTCCATGGCCAGCGGGTCCTGCCCGTTGATGCTGATCCGCCCCCCGCTCACCCGGCCGTTGCGCGGCAGGTACCTGGTCAGCGCCAGCGCCACCGTGGACTTGCCGGAGCCGGACTCGCCGACCAGGCCGTACGATTCGCGCCGCCCGATCTGGAACGAGACGTCGCGCAGCGCACGGCGGTCGTTGCCGCGGACCCGGTGGGTGACCTCCAGGTGCTCCACCTGCAGCGTCGGAGTCAGGTCATCCACACTGCCGGCGGCCGTGGTCTCGGTAGCGGTCATGACGCGAGCACCTGCTCAATCGAGTCGGTGACCAGGTTGATCGCTATTACCAGCGAGGCGATGGCCAGCGCCGGGAACAGCGTCATCCACCAGTAACCGGCCGGCAGTACCCCGTAGTTCACGCTGATGTCCGCGCCCCAGTCCGGAGTCGGTGGTTGCACGCCGAAGCCGAGGAACGACAGGCCGGCCACGGTGAAGATGGCGTACCCCAGCCGCACCGTGAACTCGACCAGGACCACCGGCAGGACGTTCGGCAGGACTTCGGCGAACATGATGTAGGTGCGGTTCTCGCCGAGCAGCCGCGCCGAGGCCAGGTAGTCCTGCTGCCTCTCGACCAGCACCGCGGAGCGGACCGTCCGCGCGATCAGCGGCGTGAAGACCAGCCCGATGACGATGATGATCGTCAGTGGTGATGGCCCGACGGCGACCACGAACAGGAACGCGACAATGACCAGGGGCAGCGCCAGCACGGCCTCGACCAGCCGCCCGGCCAGGATGTCGATCACACCGCCCAGGTAGCCCATGATCAGGCCCAGCGCCGTGCCCGCCACGGTGCCGATCAGCGTGGCGAAGAACGAGATGACCAGGATGCTCCGCGCGCCGACGATGACCCGGGAGAAGACGTCGCGGCCGAGCTGATCCGTCCCGAACCAGTGCGCGCCTGACGGGGCGCTGTTCGTGGCGAGCAACTGCTGGGCGAGCGGATCCTGCGGCGCGATCAGGTGCCCGAACACCGCGCAGACCACCCAGAACAGCAAGATCGCGGCGCCGACGATGAACGTGGGCCTGCGCAGCAGCAGCCGCCACGGCGGAAGCTCGCCGCGCCCGCGCGCGACCGTGACTGTGGCGGCTGGCGCCGCGACGACCTCGGTCATTCGGCGCCTCCCAGGCGGAGCCGCGGATTGAGCACCGTATAGAGGATGTCCGCGATGAGCGTGGCCACCATGTACACGACGCCGATCGTCAGCACGCCGGCCGCCAGCATTGGGAAGTCCTTGGAGTTGGCGGCCTTGAAGATGAGGTTGCCGATCCCCTGGTAGTTGAAGAGCGTTTCCACGATCACCAGCCCGCCGATGAGGTAGCCGAGTTGGGTGGCGATGACGGTGATCGTCGGAAGCAGCGAGTTCCGCAGGATATGCCGCCGGATCACGACCGAGCGCTTGAGCCCCTTGAGGGTTGCGGTCCGCGCGTAGTCGGAGTTGAGCGCCTCGATCGTGCCGGCTCTCGCCATTCGCGAGATGTAGCCGAACAAGATGAGCACCAGCGGGATCGCGGGCAGGATCAGGTGCTCGAACTGGCTCGCGGGCGAGGCGCCGGCGCCCGCCGACGCGGAGACCGGCAGGACCTTCAGCGTGACCCCGAAGATGACGATGACGACGATCCCCGACACGAACTCGGGCACCGTCGTCGCGGACAGCCCGGCCACCGAGATGACCCGGTCCGCGGCCCGGCCGTAGTTGAGCGCCGCGACGACCCCGCCGACGATGCCCAGCGGCACCACGATGACGAAGGCGAGCGCGGCCAGCTTGAGAGAGTTGACCAGCGCCGCCTTGATATAGGGCTCGACCGGCGCGCGGAACTGGGTGGACGTCGCCCATGTTGCCGTGCAGCAGCCCGGTGATCCAGGTCCAGTACTGCTCGATGAGGGGCCGGTCCACGCCAAGCTGGTGGTCCAGCGCAGCCACCGCGCTTGGCGAGGCCAGGTTCCCCAGGATCGCGCGCCCAGGGTCGCCGGGCAGCACCTGGCACGCGAGGAACACGAGCACGCTGAGGAGCCACAGCGTCACCAGCGCCAGTCCAAGGCGCTTCAGGATGTAGATCGCCACGTGGCCCCCTCTGGCTGGCTCGATACCCTCATGTGCCCGTATCTTGAGCGGTCAAGCGTGATCGGCTTTGGACCATTCAAGCGTGATCCGGCGCAAAGGGGGAGTCCGATGCCGTTCGGCATGCAGGGTCGCCGGTGAAGATCACCGCCATCCGGCTCGACCGGATGCGGCTGCCGCTGGACCCGCCGTTCCGCGCCGCCTGGGATCCGGTGCCCCGCCGGGCCTTCGACGCGACCCTGGTCCGTGTGGAGACCGACGAGGGCGTGACCGGGTACGGCTCCGGCGACACCATGGACGGTTTCGCCGCCTACGAGGACCTGTTCCTCGGCCGGGACCCGGCCAGATCGCCAGGCACGTGCGGACCCTGGAGACCATCGGCTTCCACGCGTCCCGGTACTGGCCGCTGGAGGCGGCGCTGTGGGACATCGCCGGCAAGGTGGCCGGGCTGCCGGTGGCCGCCCTGTTCGGCGGGGCGGAGACGAAGATCCCGGCGTACGCGTCGTTCGGTGAGGTCATCGGCCCGGCGCAGCGGGCCGACGCGGTGATCGCCGCCGCGCGAGGCGGGGTTCCGCGCGGTGAAGATCCGGATCGACCGCAGCGACGCGGCCTCCGGGCCTGGCCGCCGTGCGGGCCGCCCGGGAGGCGGCCGGTGACCAGGTCGAGATCATCGTCGACCTCAACCAGGGCTGGCGCATGCCCGGGGACATCTCGCCCGCGCTCGACGTGGCGCGCCGTCACCGCGCTCGCCGGCGAACTGCGCGACCTGGGCGTGCTGTGGCTGGAGGAACCGCTGCCCGGCCGGGGACACCGCCGGCATGCGGATGCTGCGGGAGCGGACCGGGATCCGGGTGGCCGGCGGTGAGATGGCCCGCACCCCGGCGGAACTGCTCGACGCGATCGGGGCGGGCGCGCTCGACGTGGTGCAGCCCGACGCCGTGCTCGCCGTCGGCATGCTCCGGGCGCGCACGGTCGCCGAGTACGCGCTGCTGCGGCATCGCTGGTTCACCCCGCACACCTGGACCAACGGCCTGGGCCTGCTGGCGAACCTGCACGTGGTGGCCGGCGTCGGCGGCGGCCCCTACCTGGAGTTCCCGCACGACCCGCCCGGCTGGACGGTGGCCCGCCGCGACTTCTTCCTTGCCGAGCCGGTGTCCGCGGGTCCCGACGGCTGCCTGCGCGTGCCGGACCGGCCGGGCCTGGGTGCGGAGATCGACGAGGACGCGGTGCGCCGCTGGAGAATCACATGAAGGTGCCTGCAAGGATCTCGGCCTGGCCGTGGACCTGGCCCGGACGGTCAATGTGCCGGTGCCGGTCAGCGCGGCGGCCGAGCAGATCTACCGGCAGGCCCGGGTGCGCTACGGCGACACCGGAGGTGAGATGCTCCCGGTCAAGCTGCTCGAAGACCTGACCGGCGCCCCGCTACGCCTGGCCGCACCGCAGGAGTGACCATGCCCCAGCCACTCACCGGCACCCGGATCGTGTACACGCCCCTGCCGGCCGCGCATTTCGGCGCGGGCACCATCGCCGCGCTGCCCGCCGTCGTCCGGGGCACCGGCGGCCAGGCGGTGGCCCTGGTCACCGACGAAGCGCTGGCGGCCACCCCGGTCGTGGCCGCCGCCACGGCCGCGCTCGCCGCCGAGGGCCTGCCCGCGGCCGTGTTCGCCGGCGTGCACCCCAACCCGACGACCGAGGACATCGCCGCCGGGGCCGAGGTGGCGGCCGCGCGAGGACCGCCTGGCCGACGTGGCGTTCGCGCTGGGCATCGGGGACACCGGACGGGACAGGCCGGCAACGCGGCGGCCGCCATCGACGCGGTCAGCGCGCTGCGCGACCGGGTGGGCATGACCGGCACCCTGGCCGCGTTCGGCATCGGCCCCGCCGACTACGCCCAGATCACCGCGGACGCCCTGGACGACGAGGTGCTCGACAACACGCCGCGGATGCCGGACGCCGCCGACATCACCGCGATCCTCGCCGCCGCCCAGGAGTGACCGCCGCACCGGAGCCGACGGCGCGGCGCACCTGGACCGGCCGCGGTGGTACCGGGACACGGCCGTCGCCATCCCGCCGACGTCGGACACCAGCTTTCTGAGCAGCGTGATGTGCCACACGTGGGACACCTGCGTCGCCGTCGGGGGCTCCATCCAGCGCAGCGGCGCCGTCCCGCTCGCCGAACCGAGCAGTGGGCTGTCCTGGGATGATGGAGCCCTGACACTCGACGAGGAGGGGTCATGGATTCCGCCAACGCTGCTGGTTCCCCGTCTGGTCCCCGCCCGGTCCGCGCCCCGCGCGGCACCGGCCTGAGCTGCCGGGGCTGGCCACAGGAAGCGGCCATGCGGATGCTCATGAACAACCTTGACCCCGAGGTGGCCGAGCACCCCGACCAGCTCGTTGTCTATGGCGGGTCCGGGCGCGCCGCGCGGAGCTGGGCCAGCTACGACGCGATCGTATCGACACTAAAAACCCTGGCCGCGGACGAGACGTTGCTCGTCCAGTCCGGCAAGCCGGTCGGGGTGATGCGCACGCACGAGTGGGCGCCGCGGGTGCTCATCGCCAACTCGCTGCTGGTGCCGCAGTGGGCGACCTGGGAGGAGTTCCGGCGGCTGGAGTCGCTGGGGCTGACGATGTTCGGCCAGATGACGGCCGGCTCGTGGATCTACATCGGCACGCAGGGCATCCTCCAGGGAACCTACGAGACGTTCGCCGCGGTGGCGGAGAAGCGGTTCGGCGGCACGCTGGCAGGGACGATCACGCTGACCGCCGGCCTGGGCGGGATGGGCGGCGCGCAGCCGCTGGCGGTGACGATGAACGGCGGCGTCGCGATCTGCATCGACTGTGACCCGTCCCGTATCACACGGCGGATCGAGCACGGCTACCTCGACGTCGCCGCCGACGACCTGTCCGACGCGCTGCGCCGGGCGGAGGCCGCGCGCGACGCGGGCGAGCCGCTGTCGATCGGGCTGCTCGGCAACGCCGCGGACCTGGTCCCGCAGATGCTGGCCATGGGCGCGCCGATCAACGTGGTCACCGACCAGACCTCGGCCCACGACCCGCTGAGCTACCTGCCGCGCGGGGTGGCGTTCGAGGACATGGCGGCGCTGCGGGCCGAGGACCCGGCCGGGTTCACCGCCCGGGCGCGCGAGTCCATGGCCGCCCACGTGGCGGCGATGGTCGGCTTCATGGACGCGGGCGCCGAGGTGTTCGACTACGGCAACTCGATCCGCGGCGAGGCGGAGGCAGGCCGGCTACGCGCGCGCGTTTGCCTTCCCCGGGTTCGTGCCCGCCTACATCCGGCCGCTGTTCTGCCAGGGCAAGGGGCCGTTCCGGTGGGCGGCGCTGTCCGGCGACCCGCAGGACATCGCGGTCACCGACCGCACCATACTCGACCTGTTCCCCGGCAACGAGCCGCTGGCCAGGTGGATCCGGATGGCCGAGGACAAGGTGCACTTCCAGGGGCTGCCCGCGCGGATCTGCTGGCTCGGCTACGGCGAGCGGCACCTGGCCGGGCTGGCGTTCAACGACCTGGTGGCGCGCGGCGAGGTGCGGGCGCCGATCGTGCTCGGCCGCGACCACCTGGACTGCGGCTCGGTCGCCTCGCCGTACCGGGAGACCGAGGGCATGGCCGACGGCTCCGACGCGATCGCCGACTGGCCGATACTCAACGCCCTGGTCAACACGGCCTCGGGCGCGTCGTGGGTGAGCGTGCACCACGGCGGAGGGGTCGGCATCGGCCGGTCCATCCACGCCGGGCAGGTCTGCGTCGCCGACGGCACCCCGCTGGCCGGGGCCAAGCTGGAGCGCGTCCTCACCAACGACCCGGGCATGGGCGTGATCCGCCACGTCGACGCGGGCTACGACGAGGCGGCGCGAGGTGGCCCGCGACCGGGGCGTGCGCGTCCCCATGTCCGAGCATCCGGCGCAGTGACGGCGGGCCCGGGGTGAGTTTCGCCGCGCTGTGGGAGTCGCTGCTCCCGCTCGGCCGCGACGCGGGCACCGGTGGCTACCGGCGGTTCTCCTGGACGCCGGCGGACGCGGAATGCCGTCAATGGTTCTTCACCACCGCTGCCGAACGAGGGCTCAGCGCTAGCGCCGACCGCAACGGCAACCTGTGGGCGTGGTGGGACACCCCATGGGCGGATCCCGGGGCGGGCCAGGCCACGGCCGTGGTCACCGGGAGCCACCTGGATTCTGTGCCGGACGGCGGCGCCTACGACGGCCCGCTCGGCGTGGTGACCGCGTTCGCCGCGATCGACCTGCTGCGCCAACGGGGGAAGGCCCCGGTGCGGCCGCTGGCGGTGGCCGCGTTCTGCGAGGAGGAGGGGGCCAGGTTCGGCGTGGCCTGCCTCGGCAGCCGGCTGCTTGCCGGGGCGATCGAGCCGGCCAGGGCACGGACGCTGACCGATTCCGCCGGCGTCACGTTCGCCGACGCGATGACCGCCGCCGGGCAGGACCCCGCGGCCCTCGGCCCGAATCCCGGACTGGTCGCGCGCATCGGCGCGTACGTCGAACTGCACATCGAGCAGGGCCGCGCGCTCGCGGACCTGGACGCGGCGATCGGGGTGGCGGAAAGGATCTGGCCGCACGGCCGGTGGCGGCTGACGTTCACCGGGCGGGCCGACCACGCCGGGACCACCAGGCTCACCGACCGCCGCGACCCGATGCTGGCGGCCGCCGCCACGGTCCTCGCCGCGCGCGGCGCCGCCGCCAGGCACGGGGCACTGGCCACGGTCGGCAAGCTGACCGTGGACCCAGGCGCGGTCAACGCGATCAGTTCGTCGGTCACCGCCTGGCTGGACGCAAGGGCGCCGGACGAGGCCCGGCTGGACGCGGTCACCAGCGACGTGCTCACCCAGGCCAGGTCCGCCGCCGTGGCCCACGGCGTGGCCCTGGACCACGCCCGGGAGTCGGTCACGGGGGCCGTGGAATTCGACGCCGCGCTGCGCGACCGGATGGTGGCCGCCCTCGCCGCCGCCGGGATCCGCGCCCCGGTGCTGCCCACCGGGGCCGGCCACGATGCCGGGGTGCTGGCCGCGCACGTGCCCGCCGGCATGCTTTTCGTGCGCAACCCGACCGGGGTCTCCCATTCGCCCGCCGAGCACGCGGAGCCGGGGGACTGTGCCGCCGGCGTGACGGCGCTGGCCGCCGTCCTTGAGGACCTGGCATGCCGCTGACCCCGGACGGCGTTCGCCGCTGGCACGCCGAACTGGCCTGGCTGCCCGGGCAGGGGGTGCGCGCCGGGGTGCTCATCGAGGCGAGTGGCGCGCATTTCACCGCGGTGACCACCGGCGTCGGGCCCGCCGCCTGCCCGCCGGGCACGGTGCTGCTGCCCGGCTTCACGCTGCCGGGGCTGGCGAACGCGCACTCCCACGCGTTCCACCGCGCGCTGCGCGGCGCCGCCCAGGCCGGGCAGGGCACGTTCTGGACCTGGCGGGAACGGATGTACCGGGTCGCCGGGGGGCTGCAGCCGGACAGCTACCTGGCGCTGGCCAGGGCCCTGTACGCGGAGATGGCGCTGGCCGGTATCACCTGCGTGGGGGAGTTCCACTACCTGCACCACGACGCGGGCGGTGCCCGCTACGCGGACCCCAACGAGATGGGCCTGGCCCTGATCGAGGCGGCCGCCCAGGCCGGGCTGCGGATCACCCTGCTCGACACCTGCTACCTGCGCGGCGGGCTGGCCGCCGACGGTGCACCGATCGCGGTGTCGGGCGCCCAGCAGCGGTTCTCCGACGGTGACGCGGCACGGTGGGCAGAGCGGGTCGGCGAGCTTGGCGCGGACGAGCACGGGAGGCTCGGCGCCCACGCCCGCGCCGGGGTGGCGATCCACTCGGTGCGGGCGGTGCCGCCGGACCAGATGCAGCCGGTGGTCGCCTGGTCGCACGCGTTCGGCGCCCCGCTGCACGCCCACCTGTCCGAGCAGCCCGCGGAGAACGAGGCGTGCCTGGCCGCCTACGGCGTCACCCCGGCCCGGCTGCTCGACCAGGCGGGTGCCCTGGGCCCGCGCAGCACGATGGTGCACGCCACCCATCTCAGCTCCGGTGACATCGGGCTGCTCGGCGGCAGCCGGACCGTGGCCTGCTTCTGCCCGACCACCGAGGCCGACCTTGCCGACGGGATCGGCCCGGCCAGGGCGCTGGCCGACGCGGGCTGCCCGCTGAGCCTGGGCAGCGACAGCCACGCGGTGGTCGACCTGCTGGCGGAGGCGCGGCTGGTGGAGATGGGGGAGCGGCTCGCGAGCGGCAGGCGCGGGTCGTTCCGCGCGCAGGAACTGGCCGTCGCGGCGACCGTGACCGGGCACGCCTGCCTGGGCTGGCCGGAGGCCGGGGAGATCGCTCCCGGTGCCCTCGCCGACCTGGTGACCGTGGCGCTCGACACCCCCCGGCTGGCCGGCCTGCAGGCCGGCACCGCGCTGGAGTCGGTGATGTTCGCCGGGTCCGCCGCCGACGTCCGCAACGTGGTGATCAGCGGCCGGGACGTGGTGGCCGGCGGCCGGCACCTGCTCGTGGACGACGTCCCTACGGCGCTGGACGCCGCCATCACCCCCCTGCTCAGCCCTGCTTGACCGCCATGGCTGCACCTGGCCTCGAAGGCTGGGGCAATCATTGGTACAGGCGGCTGCACAGGCCGAGGACAGGCGTCGGCTCCGCAGTGCCGGTTCGGGATTCCTCGAGGACTACCGGTGCCCTGGTTAGAACCCTGGTTAATGGGTAGCGAAGGCCAGCTATCAGATGTGAAACCTGCACGGGGGTAAGCCCATGACGAAGACCAGTACCGCGCGCCACCTGTCGCGCATCACCAGAAGCGGAGTGGCCGAACTCCCTAACAACGCTGCGTGGCTGCTGTCGAAGGCTCTGAAGCCTGTGACGTCCGCCGCCGCAGGTGCGTCTTCGGTCGCTGGAGGCGTTTCCGATGCTGCATCGTCCACCGCCGGCGCTGCCGGGGCGGCCAAGTCAAGGGTCCGGCAGAAGGCCCGGGCGGCCAAGCGATCGGCGGCGGACGCCGTACCCCTCATTGGGCACGACTCGGTCGCAGCTTCGATGCGTGAAGCGGACGCGGCTGCGGAGCAGGCTCGTGATGCGGAGGCCCGGGCTGTGGCCGTGGCCCAGGAAGCAAAAGACGAGGCAGATCATGCTGCCCGCGTGGCCCGCGAGTCTGACGAGTTCGTACAGCAGGTCCGGCAAGAGACAGAGCGCAAGGTCGCCGCGGCGGTGGAGAAGGCCAAGGAACGCTTCGAACGTGACCGGCAGGATGCAGAGGCCGAGGGGCGGCAAGCGATCGAGAAAGCCGAAGCGCAGGCGTCAGCTCGCACCCGTGAGGCGGTGCGAAACGCTGAAGAGGCTCAGGCGAGGGCTCGTGAGGCCATCCAAGAGGCAAGCCAGGCCCTGATCGAGGCAAGAGATATGGCAAGCCAGGCAGCCGCGGCAGCCAAAGAGATCGCGGCGCAGGCCAGCCGAGAGGCTGATCAGTTGGCAAGGCACGCGCAGCAGCGCGCCGCTGAAGCGGAACGACAAGTTGCCGAGGCCGAGCGGTCGAGGCGGCCTGCGAGCAGCGGCGCCGGGGCCGATCGCGAAGGCTCAGGCTCTGATTCAGCCGACGCGATCGTGCGCAAGGGAGAGGAACTCGGGGCACTCACCAAGGAGGAACTGCTTCGGTGGACGGAAAGTCTCGACGTCGAGGGGCGGTCGTCGATGAGCAAGTCAGAGCTCATCGAGGCAATCAGCCGCCAAGGCGGCCTCAAGCTCGACGCGCTTACCAAGGAAGAGTTGGTGCGGCTCGGCCGAGCTACTGGCTCCGACGTTCGTACGTCCATGACTAAGGACGAACTCGTCACGACCATAAGCACGCACAGAGGTTCGGGCGCGTAGGCCCCGGCGAGACGAATAACTGGCAGAGAAGGGATCTCATTAAATGAGACTTTTCAGGCGTAAGAGCACGTGGGATCGTGTCCGGGACGCTATGGAGACGACCATGGCAGCGACTGTGGCTAGCGGCGGTGTGCGTCGCGTGACCAAGGTGGCAGCCGGAGTTATTGGCGGTGCAGCCGCAGCGACGGCTGCCAGCGCCGTGGTTTCTTCTGTCCGGCGAAAGGACGACGAGTCATGAAACTGATTACGGTCGCCGCATTTGGGCTCGGTTACGTGCTGGGAACGAAAGCCGGGCGGGAGCGCTACGACCAAATCCGCCAGCTGGCGCAAACCGCGTCGAAGAACTTCGATGCGTCGGACATGTTCCAGCGCCTGGAAACATACCGTGCCCGGCTTGAGGCTCACTCTAGCCGCGTGGGAAGAGAAACGACGTAGACCTGCGTGCCCACAACACGCCGTGAGGTTAAGTTGCCGGCGCACGCCGGATCACATGGTCATCCGCGCTTTTGTACTGGCGAGGTTGCTCGGGCTCAGACTCCTGACCCTGGACGCCTGTGTGGTGATCGATGGCGATGAGAGCTCCGCCAGGGTGATACCTGCCCGGCTGCTGACTACCGGCCGGGAGATGAGCAAGTACTCACAGCCACCCCCCACCCTTGGGTCAGAACAGGGCCTTGCTTACGCCATGCAGCTACTTGAGCAGGGCGTACATACACTTGAGCAAAGTCGGCGCGATCGCTGAGAGGTTCGGCACCTGCTCGTGGACGACGTCCCTGCGGCGCTGCAAGCCGCGATCGCCGGCTGCTCGGCCTGCCTGACCACCGGCGGCTGCTTTACCAGACGAACGTGGACAGCTCACCTGGGGTCATGCTGACGGCGCACCCGGTGTGGGTGCTGGTGTCGATGATCTGGAATTCCCTTGTGCCTGGCGCCCCGTTGTAGACGTAGAGGACCACCGAGCCGTCCGGGTTGGCCAGGGCCGTCGTCGTGATGTCCGACGGGTAGGTCGTGTAGGCCACGTACGCGGGACCGTAGGAGGTGGACAGGCAGCGGCGGGCGCCCGGCTGGGCGAACATGGCCAGGTGCGCCAGCACGTAGTACTCGGGGTTGTGCGTGACCTCGCCCGTCGTGTTGTCGACGGTCACCACGCCGCGCCTGTTGGGCTTGTTCTGGTTCGGCGCGCCGTTCTGGTCCAGGGCGAGATTCCACAAGATCACCGACCGCGCCCAGTTTGACACCCCGCCGGCCACGTAACCGCCGGCCATCCCGGCCATGGTGATATCCAGCGACTCGGTGACCTTCGACCGCCATTCGGTCAGGTGCTGCTCGCCGTACGCCTTGCTCATGATCGCGGGACTGCCCCGGTACCCGTGATAGGCGATGCCGGTGGTATACGGGTGCGCCGTGGAACTCGTGTAAACCGCCTGGCCGTAGGAAGCGAGCGACCACTGGTCGTCCATGGCGAAGATCTTCACGTGACCGAGGTCGGCCGAGGCCAGCGCGGGGCCGAGGTAGGTCCCGACGAAGTCGCTCTCCTCGTCCTGGCTCAGGTTCATGAACCACCCGCGAGCTGGCTCGTTCTGCGCGGTGACGGCCCAGACGGGGATGCCCAGCGACCGGTACGCCTGGATGAACTTCACGAAGTACCGCGCGTAAGCGGCCATGTAGCTGTCGTCAAAGGTGCATCGCCCGTGCTCGAACTTTCCGCTGGCCAGCATCCACGCCGGTGGCGTCCACGGGGTGGCGAGGACCCTGACGTCCGGGTTGATGGTCAGGATCTCCTGGATCAGCGGCGTGATGAAGGCGGTGTCCCTGACCACGGAGAACCGCGTCAGCGAAGGGTCGGCGGACCCGTCGTCGTAGGTGTAGCCGGTCTTCTCGGACCGGAAGTCCGGGGAGCCCATGCACACTCGCAGCATCTGCCAGTTGCGCCCGGACGGCGAGTACAGGTCGGTCAGCAGCGCGCTCCGCTGGCCCGCGGTCATGTAGGTGGCCAGCACGTAGGCGGCCGAGTCGGTCAGCGCGGCGCCCACGCCAAGGAATGGCTGGAATGCAAGCTTCGGGCTGACCTTCACGTCACCGGGTGCCGCCCTGACCGGGGTGAACGGCGGCAGCGGGGACTCGGCAAGCACGGTCGTCAGATCTGGCGTCGTGGTCAGCCGCAGCCGCGGCGGGGCGGCCCCGGCATGGAGGTGGCGCACGGGCGAGGCGGCGGCGCGCGCCCGGTCACCCGCGACCACCGCGATGGTCGCCAGCGCGCCGGAGGCCATGATCTGGCGGCGCGAAAGCCCGGCCGGGTCACTCGAAGTCGCTGCCACGAGGACGTGCCCCCTGTCGTCATGCCGCCGTTCACACCATGACACGGTCGCGGCGCCCGAGAGGCTCAGTTTGCCCGGCGTTGGGCGGCCCGGGCCGTTACGGGCTGATGATCGTCTTACGGGCTGCTGATCGTCTGCGGCGGGGAGACCGTGTAGGCGGCCGAGAGCGTGGCGGGGGCGCCGTCGCCGAGCAGGCCGGCGCAGCCGCTGACGTGGTACCAGTGCAGGTTGCCACCGGCGGTGCCGACCTTCAGCCTGCCCGTCTTGTTGGCGTAGGAGATCGCCGCCACACCGTCGGCGGTGGAGCCACCAGTGCCGTTGATCGTCGCGCTGCAGCCGGGGCCGGTGAGGGTGAGCTCGGCGTGGCTGATCGTGCCCCGGCTCACGCCGGTGACCGCGTTGTAGGAGGCCAGGTTCAGGTGCCACGGCAGACCGTGTGGTGTCAGCCGGAACGGGGGCTCGATCAGCATGGCGCACTTGTAGGCCGCGGCGGTGATCGACCCGATGCCGGTACCGGGCAGTTCGCCGCCGCTTTTGAGCGTGCCCGACATGCGCGAGGACTCGCAGTTCAACACGGAGTTCGTCGTGGTGTCCGCCACCTTGGTGATGCCCGCCTTCGCCGTGATGGCGCCGCCCGGGCGCACGGTCCACGTCGCCGCGGTGGCCGCGGCCGATGACACCGCGCCTGGGCCCAGGGCCAGGGCCGCCAGCCCGGCCAGCGCCGCCGCTGCCAGCGCCCGGCCGCCCATACCTGCGCGCATGCCGTTCCTCCTCCCATCGGTCTCCCATCGGTGTGCCTGTGCCCATCACAGCCCCGGCCCGCCTCGCGGGGCAAGCCCACCCCACCCCGCCGCCGAGGCCAACGGGAATGTAGTTCAAATTTGAACTGTTGTCAGCGGGCAGAATGAGGTTCAGCGGTCGGTGCGAGGAGGGTCGCGATGTCTGACGTGGCGGCAGCGGAGGGCGGGACACCGCAGCGTGGCGGCGATGGCGGGCGGATGCCAGCGATCTATCTGAGTCATGGGGCGCCGCCGTTGGCCGATGACGCCCTGTGGACCGGACAGCTGTCCAGGTGGTCGGCCGCGTTGCCCACACCGGCCTCGGTCCTCATGGTGTCCGCGCACTGGGAGGCCGCGCCGCTGGCGCTCGGCGCTACCCGGACCGCGCCGCTGGTCTACGACTTCTGGGGCTTCCCGGACAGGTACTACCAGGTGACCTACCCGGCGCCGGGCGCACCGGGGCTGGCCGACGACGTCCGCAAGCTGCTCCGCGCCGCGGGCACCCCGGTGGCGGACCTGCCCGGCCGCGGCCTGGACCACGGTGCCTACGTGCCCCTGGTCGAGATGTACCCGCGGGCCGACGTGCCCGTGCTGCAGATCTCCATGCCCAGCCTGGACCCGCAGGAACTGTTCGAGATCGGGCGCAAGCTCGCCCCGCTGCGCGATGACGGCGTGCTCATCGTGGGCAGCGGGTTCTTCACCCACAACCTGCGCGCGATGAGCATGGACGGCTCGGTGCCGACGGTGATGGCGGAGTTCGACCACTGGGGCCAGGAGGTGCTGGCCCACGGCGACCTCGACGCGCTCCTGGACTTCCAGCACAAGGCCCCGGCCGCCCGGCTGGCGCATCCGCGCACCGAGCACTTCGCGCCGCTGTTCGTCACGCTCGGGGCCGCCGCGGGCGACCTGACGGGGGCGCGCACGGTCATCGACGGCTTCTGGCTCGGCCTGGCCAAACGCTCCATCGAGATCGCCTGACCGCCGCAGCAGATTTCCAGTCGCCGTGAATGTGAATTTGGTGTTGTTCTTTGCACACCAGGTTCACATTCATGCCCGGCGCCGCGCCGGAGGTGGCACGGCATCCGGGATCCGGTTAGCTTTCCTGCATGGTCTCGACAGGCGGGAGCGGGGCGCCGGGCAGGAGGACGGCTGGCCAGCACACGGCGACCCGGGGACGGTGGGATCTGGGCACCGGGGACGCGGAGTCGGTGCTGGCCGAAGCGCGCAAGGCATTCTTTGTGATGGTCAGCGTCCTGGTGGTCCTGTGGATCATCCAGATCGTGAACTGGGCCGACCACTACCAGCTCACCCTGGACTACGGCATCAGGCCGCGCGATATCAGCAGCCTGCCCAACATCTTCAGCGCGCCGTTCCTGCACTTCAGCTGGGCCCACATCGAGGGTAACTCGGGGCCGCTGTTCATCTTCGGCTTCCTTGCCGCCTACCGGGGCGTGAAGAAGTTCGTTTTCGTCACCATCCTGGTCGTGCTCACCAGCGGCCTGACCGCATGGATCGCCGAACCCGCGAACACCGTCGGCGCGGGTGCCAGCGGGGTGGTGTTCGGCTACTTCGGCTACATCATGGTCCGGGGCTTCTTCGACCGGCACCCGATCGACATGATCATCGGGGCGATCATGGCGCTCTGCTTCGCCTACCAGTTCACCGTGCTGTTGCCCCAGGCCGGGATCGGCTGGCAGGCGCACATCGGCGGCCTGGCCGGCGGGGTGGCGGCCGGCTGGATCTTCCGGGAGCGGCGCCCGAAGACCACCAAGCCCGACCCGGCGACCGGGACGGCCGGGCTGAACTTTCCCGGCACCCGGCCGGGCATGACCCGCAGATCCGGCGAGCCCGGCGGCTCCGCGACGTGAGCACGCTGCTGACGAACATCGGCGAACTGGTCACCAACGACGCCGGCGACGCGGGCGGGCCCGGTGCGTTCGCCTCGCTCAGCGGCGCGGCGCTGGTGATCGACGGGGCGCAGGTGGCCTGGACCGGCCCGGCCGGCCATGCTCCGGCCACGGACGACCGGATCGACTGCGGCGGCCGGGCGGTCCTGCCCGGCTTCGTGGATTCGCACGCGCACCTGGTGTTCGCGGGCGAGCGCAGCGCCGAGTTCGCGGCCAGGATGGCGGGCACCGCGTATCAGGCCGGCGGCATCGCCGCCACGGTCGCGGCCACCCGGGCGGCCAGCGACGAGCAACTCCGCGCGAACCTGCGCGCCCTGCGTGCGGAGATGCTGGCCCAGGGCACCACCACCTTCGAATGCAAGTCGGGATACGGGCTCACGGTGCCCGACGAGCGCCGCAGCGTGGCGCTGGCCGCGGAGGTGACGCAAGAGGTCACGTTCCTTGGCGCGCATGTCGTGCCGCCCGACTTCCGCGCGGACCCCGGCGGCTACCTGGACCTGGTCTGCGGGCCGATGCTCGCCGCCTGCGCGCCACGGGCACGGTGGGTGGATGTGTTCTGCGAGCGCGGCGCGTTCGGCGCGGACGAGGCCCGTGCCGTGCTCACCGCTGGCCGCGCCGCCGGGCTCATCCCCCGGATCCACGCGAACCAGCTCGGCACCGGGCCGGGCGTCCAGCTCGCGGTGGAGCTTGGCGCCGCGTCCGCGGACCACTGCACGTATCTGACCGCCGCAGACGTGGACGCGCTGGCGGGCGGCGGCACGGTCGCTACGCTGCTGCCGGGCGTGGAGTTCTCCACCCGGAACCCGTATCCGGACGCCCGCCTCCTGCTGGATGCCGGGGCCACCGTCGCCCTGGCCAGCGACTGCAACCCGGGGTCCTGCTTCACCTCCAGCATGCCGCTGGTCGTGGCCCTGGCCGTGCGGGAGATGCGGATGACCACACAGGAGGCGGTGTGGGCGGCCACCGCGGGCGGCGCGTGTGCGCTGCGCCGCGGCGACGTCGGCCACCTGCGCCCCGGCGCCCGAGCCGACCTGGTCCTGCTCGACGCCCCCTCGCACGTGTACCTGGCCTACCGGCCCGGCGTGCCACTGGTCCGCGCGGTGTGGCGGGACGGGGAACTGGCCGCGGGGCAGCCTCCGGCGGCCTGAGCCACGCCGAGCGTTATCGAAGGCTGGGGGAAGGCCGACAGGGGAATCGGAGCCGCCGCCGAGATCGACGGCGGCGGGACGTTGGTCGTTTCCGACAGCACCATCCCCGACAGCACCAGCCCCGACAGCACCAGCCCCGACAGCACCAGCCCCGACAGCACCAGCCCCGACAGCACCACCTAGCCGGCCAGCGAGGCAAGTCCCGCCCGTGGGGACCCGCCTGCGATATCGGCGCCTGCGAACTGCATTACAAGCTGTGAAACCCCGCCGATGGGGCCGGAATGGCCACGGCGGGGGCGGCGTGTCGGCTCGGGCGCGGTTTGGCAGGTCGGGCACAATGGGGATAAGCCAGGGTAGACACAGGACGAGGCCCCTCCATGTATGAGATGGAGGGGCCTCGCCCAGTCTCACGGCGCCGTCCCGCCGATTTCTCAGCGAGGGTTGCACCGCTCGACCACCTACCAGGGCCAGGAACGCTCCCGGGTGTTCCGGTCGACCAGATCACCGGGTGGCTCGGGGCTTCCCCGCGCCGTGGCTCAGGCTTTCCTCTTTGCCAACAAGCCGGGGTTTCCCCCAAGCCGGGTGGCGCCGACTATTTCCTCAGCCGGTGGCTCAGAGCTTTCTTTTCGCCAATTGACCGGGGTTTCCCCCAAGCCAAAAGGCTCAAGTCTTCCCTTCGCCGGGTGGCTCAGAGCTTTCTTCTCATTACGCAACTCGGGGCTTCCCCTCCGCCACACAACTTGAAGTTTTCCCTGCGCCGACGACCCAGAGCTTTCTCCGCCGCACGCGACTCGGGGTTTCCCCTCCGCCACACACCTTGAAGTTTTCCCTGCGCCGGTGGCTTGAGGTTCCCCCTTGCGAGTTCCCCTCTTGCCGGGTGGCACCGGACTTTCTCCGAGACCAGAGGCCCCAAAGTCTGCCCAATACCGGGTGGCCCGGGGTTTCCCCCGCACCGGTGGCTCGGAGTTTCCTCCTTGCCGGTGGCGCCGGACTTCTCCTTACCCGAAAGCCAGGAGTTGTCCTTTGCCGGGTGGCTCGGGGTTTCCCCTTCGCCGGTTACCGTCCCTGGTGGTGAAGAAATTTCTACGCCTATCGCCGGGACTGCACAAGAGGTTTCAGGCAGCAATTTCAAGATTCTTTAGCCGTCCACAAGCCATCCACAGTTAACCCTGGGTTGTCCCCCGCGACGGGCGTTTCTCCACCGGGTACTCCACAGGATGATCCACAGGCGCGGTCCCTGTGACGCATCGGGGGAGGATCAGCCCAGTGATGGGTAGCGGCCGGCCCACCGGATGAGCGGGCCGCCGTCGGCCACATACGGCACGGTCAGTACCGACGCGATGACCAGCAGGTGATCCCCGGCCTGCACGCGCTGTACGGCCTCGCACTCCAGCGCCGCCAGGCCGCCGCCGGGGATGAGCGCGCCGGAAGCCTCCCCGCGCTCGTGTGGCGTGCCCTCGAGCAGCACCCGCGCCCCCGGCCGCCCGGCCACGGCGAATCTGCCCGCCAGCATCCGCTGGCCCGCGCCGAGCACGGTGACCGCGAACCGGTCCACCCGGGCCAGTACCTCGGCCGGGTAGGAATCGGCGATCAGCGACACGAGCACCAGTGGCGGCGACCACGACACCGGGCAGAACGCGCTGACCGTGGTCCCGATGTCGTCCCGCCCGTCGGCAACCATGACGAGTGTCACCCCCGTGGCGAACGACGCCAGCGCCTCGCCCACCCGGTCGATCCGCTCCCCGGGGGCTGCATCGGCCGATCGGCCCCCGGTACCGGGGGCCGATCGTTCTGTCACTGAAAAGCCCAGGGGACAGCGACGTGGAGCGGCCCGAACGGCGGGAACCCGGCGCCGGCCGCGAGCCGCCACACCGGCCCCCAGTTCTCGGTGAACATGCGGGCACCGGCCGCGCGGTAGTCCTCACTCGACTCCGGCCGCCGCACCCGGTCGAGCGGCGTGGTGCGCGGGTAGCCGCGGACCGGCGCGCTGTCGGGCAGCCCGGCCTTGCGGCGGGCCAGCGCGACCGCGTCGTCGAGGCCGCCGAGATGGTCGACCAGGCCGATGGCCTTGGCGTCCGCGCCGGTCCATACCCGGCCGCGGGCGATCTCGTGCACCTGCTCGGGGGTCATGTTGCGGCCTATGGCGACCTTGCCGGTGAAGTCCTCGTAGATCCGGTCAAGCCACGAATTGATCTTCGCCCACTCTTCGTCGCTGAACGGGCGCGTCGTCGAGAACATGTCCGCGTGCGCGCCCACGGTCACCGAGTCCGTGGTGATGCCGACACGTTCCAGCAGGCTGGTGGTCACCGGCTTGCCGGAGAGCACGCCGATCGAGCCGGTGATCGTGCCCGGCTGCGCGATGATCTCGTCGGCCGCCATCGCGATGTAGTAGCCGCCGGAGGCGGCCACATCACCCATGGACACGATGATCGGGGTGCCCGACTGGCGGGCCCTGACCACTTCGCGCCAGATCGTGTCCGAGGCCACGTAGGAGCCGCCGGGGCTGTTGACCCGCAACACGATCGCGCGCACCCGCCGGTCGGCCGCCGCGGTCCGCAGCGCCGCCGACACCGTGTCCGAGCCCATGGCCCCGCCGGACATCGGGCCGCGCCCGCTGCGGCCGCGCCGGATCGGGCCGGCCGCGTAAATCAGCGCGATCATGTCGCCGCCGCGTTCCGGCAGCTTCCTGGCCCGCTCGGCCAGTGCCCGGGAGCGCTGGTACCGGGCCAGGTAGAGCAGGTGGGCTTCGGGCCCGGCGGACTTGCGCACGTCGTCGTAGACCTCGTCCCGGTAGCCGAGCGCGTCGACCAGGCGCAGTTCCACCGCCTCTTCGGCGACGTAGGGGCCGTTGTCGATCAGCATGCGGGCCTGCGCCGGGGAGACGGCGAGCCGCTCCGCGACGGCCTCGGTGATCTGCCCGGTGAGCGAGGAGGCGAGCTGCTCAAGTGCTTCCCTGGCGGGCCCGGTGAAGCCCTGTTCGGTCAGCCGGTCGGCGGCCGTCTTGTACTCGTGCCGCTTGCTGACCTCGTATTCCAGGCCCAGCTTGTCCATGGTGCCGCGGAGGAACCACTGTTCCAGGCTGAGCCCGGTCAGGCCCACGTCACCGGAGGGCTGCAGCCAGATCCGTTCGAACGCGGTGGCCAGATAGTAGGCGGCGTTGCCGGGGCCGAACTCTCCATACGTCTCCGCCCACGCCACCGTGGCCTTGCCCGACCGACGGAACGCCGCGATTGCGGACCGCAGTTCCTGTACCCGGGCGATCCCGATCGGGCGACCGCCGATCCTGACCACCAGCGCCCGGACCTTGTCGTCCGCCCGTGCCCGGCGCAGGCCGTCGAGCACGTCGGCGAGCCGCGGGCGGCGCATGGCGAGTACGGCGGAGAGCGGGTCGGCCGGCGGCTCCTCCGCGATGCCCTCGGAGAGATCGAGCTCCAGGATGAGCGGTGCGGCGTGCCGCTGCCGTAGCCTGCTGAATTCGTCTATCAACGTCGCCTCTACCATGCGCCCACTTTAGGACGAAGCCGCGGGGACACCGTAAGGCGCGGGTGTCGGCCGCTGGCTGGTCCACCGGCTGGTCTGCGGGGCGTGGGTGATTCGCAGGTGCGGGGAGGCCGTGGGCACGGATGTCCCGGCTGGCCCGTGCGCTATTGTCGGCCGGCATGGACGTCACCCTGATCGTGGATGGCGCCAACGTGATGGGCTCACGCGCCGACGGGTGGTGGCGTGACCGCGCCGGGGCGATGGCGCGGCTGCACGGTGAGCTGGCGGCCCTCGCGGCCCATGGCGTCACCGGCCCGGTGCCCGGCGTCACTGAGGCAGCCGGCGGCGCGGCCGAAGCCGGCGCGGCGCGGTCCGCGGGAGAGGCGGCGGCCGCCGGGGAGGCGGAAGGGTCGTCGGGGGAGGCGTCCGCCGGGGAGGCGGAAGGGTCCGCGGGGGAGGCGTCCGCCAGGGAGGCGGAAGGGTCCGCGGGGGAGGCGTCCGCCGGGGAAGCGGCGGGTGACCGGTGGTATCCGCATGTCTACCTGGTGGTGGAGGGCCGGGCGCGGGCAGTGCTTGACCTGGTGGGACCCGCTCCGCGGGTGCGCGTGGTGGCGGCCCGCGGCGAGGGCGACGACGAGATCGCCAGCCTGGCGGGCCGGCTGACCGGCCGGCGGGTCGTGGTCACCGCCGACCGGGAGCTACGGCGCCGCAGCGAGGCGGCCGGAGCGGCCGTCGCTGGCCCGGGCTGGCTGATCCGCCAGTTCGGCTGACCCGCGCAGGGTCACCGGGCCGCGCAGGCTCCTGGGCCGCGCAGGTCGCTGGGCCGCGCAGGCTCACTGGGCCGCGCAGGTCACTGGGCCGCGCAGGTCACTGGGCCGCGTGGGTCACTGGGCGGCGTAGGTCACCTGGCCGCGCAGCTTCACCGATCGCATGGTCACTGGGCCGCGCAGCGTCACCGGGGTGCCGCCAGCGTCACTCGGCCGCGCGGGGGGTCACCGGGCCGCGTCCAGCCTCGCGCGCTGTTCCGCCGTCAGTTCCAGGTCCACCGCCGCCAGGCTCTCGTCAACCTGCGCCACCGAAGACGCGCCGACCAGCGGGATCATCGGAACCTCCGCACCGATCAGCCAGGCCAGCACTACCTGGTTGACCGTCGCGTCGGCTTCCTTGGCCACCTCCCGCAGCACCGCCAGCCGGGCAGGCGTGCCCGGGTGGTCGAACTCCGCGTCCAGCGGCTTGTCCTGGCGAACATAGCTGCCGTTCAGCAGCGGCGAGTACGCGACCATCACGAGCTGCGGTTCGGCCCGCAGGTAGCTGAGCAGATCGCCGCCCAGCACACCCTGCTCGCCGTCCGGGGAGAGCGGGCCCGGCAGGTCGGTACGCGGCCGTACGTAGCTGTAGTGGTACTGCAGTACCTCATAGCCGGGTACCCCGGCCGCCGCGGCCAGGCTGCGGGCCCGTTCCACCCGCCACGCCCAGTGGTTGCTCACCCCAAGCAGGCCCACGGTGCCCTCGGCCACCAGTGCGGCGAAGGCCTCCACGGTCTCGGCCAGCGGTACCACCGGATCCTCGATGTGTGCGTACAGCAGGTCAAGCCTGGCCACGCCGAGCCGCTCCCGGCTGCGTTCCGCGGACTCGCGGATCACCGGGGCCGACAGCCCCTCGGCGTTGTCGGTGTAACTGGTGCCCGGGGCCAGCGGCCGGGCGCCGAGCTTGGTCGCGATCACGACTTCGCCGCCGACCCCGCGGCTGCGCCGCCAGCGGCCGAGCAGTTCCTCGCTTTCCCCGCCCTGCGTGCCGTTGACCCAGAACGCATAGTTGTCGGATGTGTCGATGAAGGTGCCGCCTGCCGCCACGTACCGGTCCAGGATCGCGAACGAGGTCGCCTCATCGGTCGTCGTGCCGAAACGCATGGCGCCGAGGCTGAGTACGCTCACCTCGCGGCGGGTCTTCGGGTCCGTGCCAATCGTGCGGTATTTCACGTGCTTCCTCTCCAGCCGCCTGGTCCGTCGGGTACCGAGCACGAGTCTGGGTGCTAGAGCGCTGTCTAGGTCAAATCGCCCCGGCCAGGTAGCCGCTGGCGCGGTATCCGCCCTGGTCCTCGTCGCCGCTTCCCGCCCAGCGATAATGATCATGAAAATTCTCTTGGGATGTCGCCGTGGCCCCGGGGAAATGTCCTAGCCAAGTACTAGTATCGAATTAGCTTTCGATAGACCGTGGCGAGGGAGGTGCGGGGCGTGTGTGACAGCGACGGTTCACCGGCCGGGATGGCCGGGGCGCTGGCGCTGCTGGAGCGTGCCCTGGACCAGCTCAACGCCACCGACGTGGCGTCGTTGCCCGCCTGCCTGCAGGCTGAGGCGTTACGGGTACTGGGGCGGGCGGAGGCCAAGCACACCGCGGCCCGGGCCCGGGTGCTGGGCGCGTTCGCTGTGCAGGGCGGGTTCGAAGACGATGGGCACGCCAGCGCGCGTTCCTGGCTGAAGTGGCAGACCCGGGTCACTCATGGCGCGGCGGCTGGGGCGGTGGCGTGGGCGCGGCGCCTGGCCGCGCATCCAGTGATCGCCGGGGCTTTGGCGGCGGGGGAGGTGTCACCGTCGTGGGCACGGCATTTGTGCGACTGGGCTGAGCGGCTGCCGCAGGCGCAGCGGGGGGATGCGGCGGAGATCTTGGCGGGTGCCGCCCGGGGCGGCGCGGATCTGGCCGGGCTGGCGGGGCTGGCCCGGGAGATGTATGAGCGGTGCTGCCGCGACGGCGGGACCAGCCCCGAGGGGGATGACGGGTTCGCCGACCGGTGGTTCCAGCTGGGCGTGACGTTCGGCGGCGCGGGCCGCGCGGAGGGGGATCTGACGCCGGGGTGCGCGGCCGCGCTGGCGGCGGTGCTGGAGGCGCTGGGGAAGAAGGCCGGGCCGGAGGACACCCGGACGCGCTGGCAGCGGCGCCATGATGCGCTGGAGGAGGCGTGCCGGCGGCTGATCCGCGCCGGGATGGTCCCGGCCCGGGCCGGGCAGCCGACCCAGATCCTGGTGCACCTGACCTTGGGGCAGTTGCGCGGTCTGCCGGAGGCGTCGGCGGCCGAGGACGCCTGGGCGGCGGCGCGGGCGTCCCAGCCCGGCTGGCTGACCGGCCCCGACGCCGACGCGGCGCTGTGTGACGCCACGATCGTGCCGGTGGTGACCGGGCACGTCGACTGGGCCGCCCTGGACCAGCTCACCGACACTTTCCTGCTCACCCACCCCACCGGCCGCCACACCGCCTCCGGGCCGACCGCCGGGCCACCCCGGCCGACCGCCCCTACCGCCACAGACCAGCCCCGTGAGCCCGGCCCCGGGCACCCGCCCGGCCCCGGGCCCCGCCCGGCCCCGGGCACCCGCCCGGCCTTGGCAGCACGCGCGAGCGCGGTGAGCCCGATACTGGTCAGTCAGACGGTCGTGGCGACCTGGTCAATCCAGGCCGCCCGGGCGGTGGCCCGCTCAACTCAGGCACCGGGCCCCTCAGCCCCAGTACGCGTGACCGTTTGCGCCGGGCCCTGCTCGGCCTGGCCGCCGACACCCTGTCCGGCCCCGACGGGCTCGCCGCCCGGCTGCGCGCCGCCCTCAACGAACGGCCCCTGACCACCCTCAGCCTGCCCCTGGACATCGGCACCGCGAGCGAGACCATCCCCGCCCACCTGCGCCGGGCGGCGACCACCCGCCACCCGCACTGCGCGTTCCCCGGCTGCGACCAGCCCGCCTCCGTCTGCGACATCCACCACCTGATCCCGCGGGCTCGCGGTGGCCCGACCACCCTGCCCAACCTGGTACCCCTGTGCACCTTCCACCACCTCACCGCCATTCACCGGTGGGGCTGGCGGCTGACCCTGCACAGCGACGGCACCACCACCGCCACCAGCCCCAACGGCACCCGCACCCTCCACAGCCACGGGCCTCCGCCCGGACAACACCCACCCGGACACAACTCACCCGGACACCACCCGCCCGGACACGACCCACCCGGACACGACCCGCCCCGACCCGACCCGCCTAGCCGGGCCGCCTAGCCAGGCGGCCTAGGCGACCGCATACGCTCCCGAGCGGAGCTCCCGGTGAGCAGAACGTCATGGTCCGGCGGAGTGCCCAGCGACGACCCCTGGCGAAGGCAGGCACGCATCCTGGACCCGCCACGCTACGGGCACGTTTTCTCTCGCAGCGGCTGGGCCGTTCAGGCTTCGGGGATCAGCCAGAGCGCGCCCAGCGGGGGGAGGACCATCACGGCCGACGCGGGCTGGCCGTGGTGGGGCTCCGGCACGGCCTCGATGGAGCCGAGGTTGCCCACGCCGCTGCCGCCGTAACCGAAGGCGTCGGTATTGACGACCTCCCGCCACCGGCCCGCCCGCGGCAGGCCGACCTTGTAGCGCAGGTGCGGCTGGCCGGAGAAGTTGATGATGCAGGCGAGGACGCCCGGGCTGGCGGCCCCCCTGGCCGCCCCGTCCGCCTCGGCCGATGCCGCCTCCCCGGCAGCGGAGCCGCCCGGGGAGCCGGCGCGTGCCGTCTCCGGGGCAGGATCCACCGGCTCCCCCGAGAAGCGCAGGAATGACAGCACGTTGCCGCCCGCATCGTTCGCGTCGATCCAGCCGAACCCATCGGGGGAGTAGTCCAGCGCCCACAGCGCCGGGTTCTCCCGGTACGCCCGGTTCAGGTCGGTGACGAGTTGCTGCACGCCAGCGTGGTGCTCGTCGCCAAGCACCCACCAGTCCACGCCGCGATCGGCGGACCACTCCGCGCCCTGGCCGAACTCGGACCCCATGAACAGCAGTTGCTTTCCGGGGTGGGCCCACATGTAGGCGAACAGAGCGCGCAGCCCGGCGAACTTGTTCCATTCGTCGCCTGGCATCTTGCCGAGCAGGGACCCCTTGCCGTGTACGACCTCGTCGTGGGACAGCGGCAGCACGAAGTTCTCGGTGAACGCGTACATCAGCGAGAAAGTGATCTCGTTGTGGTGGTAGTGCCGGAACACCGGGTCGTGCGCCAGGTAGTTCAGCGTGTCGTGCATCCAGCCGAGGTTCCACTTGAAGCCGAACCCGAGCCCGCCGAGATGCACCGCCCGGGTGACGCCGGGCCAGGCGGTGGACTCCTCGGCGATCATCATGATCCCGGGCACCCTGCGGTAGCAGGTGACGTTGACCTCGCGCAGGAACGAGACCGCGTCGGTGTTCTCCCGGCCGCCGTGCTCGTTGGGGATCCATTGGCCGGG
Source organism: uncultured Actinomycetes bacterium (assembly GCA_963726415.1). GTDB lineage: Bacteria > Actinomycetota > Actinomycetes > Streptosporangiales > Streptosporangiaceae > DASXKD01. Next base: position 51,286 of record CAVSCM010000043.1, on the reverse strand, counting down.
CCCGCGGGAGTAGTCGAGGTACAGCATCGAGGCCACGGCATCTACCCGCAGCCCGTCGATGTGGAAGTCCTCCAGCCAGTACAGCGCGTTCGCGACCAGGAAGTTGCGGACCTCGGGGCGGCCGAAGTCGAAGATCAGCGTGCCCCAGTCGGGGTGCTCGCCGCGCCGCGGGTCGGCGTGTTCGTACAGCGGGGTGCCGTCGAAGCGGGCCAGCGCCCAGTCGTCCTTGGGGAAGTGGGCGGGCACCCAGTCGAGGATGACGCCGATCCCGGCCTGGTGCAGCCGGTCGACCAGGTAGCGGAAGTCATCCGGGCTGCCGAACCGGGCCGTTGGGGCGTAGTAGGACGTGACCTGGTAGCCCCAGGAGCCGCCGAACGGGTGCTCGGCCACTGGCAGGAACTCCACGTGGGTGAAGCCCATCTTGGTGACGTACGCGGTCAGTTCCTCGGCAAGCTCACGGTAGGACAGGCCGGGCCGCCAGGAGCCGATGTGCACCTCGTACACGCTGACCGGCTCGCGGGTCCGCTCCCCGCGGCCACGCGTGGCCAGCCAGTCCTCGTCACCCCAGGTGTAGCCGGAGGTGTACACCACCGACGCGGTGGCGGGCGGCTGCTCGGCGCGGCTGGCCATCGGGTCGGCCTTGCGCCGCCATCGCCCGTCGGGGACGCAGATGTCGAACTTGTAGTGGGTGCCGTCGCCGGCGTCGGGCACGAACAGCTCCCATATCCCCGATCCGCCGAGCGAGCGCATCGGATGGCCGCGGCCGTCCCAGTGGTTGAAGTCGCCGATGACCCGCACGCCCCGCGCGTTCGGCGCCCAGACGGCGAACGCGGTGCCGGTGACCTTGCCGAACCCGGAGCCGTCGGAGCCGTACTCGCGCACGTGGGCGCCGAGCACCTGCCACAGTTCCTCGTGCCTGCCCTCGCCGATGAGGTGCAGGTCGGTCGCGCCGAGCGTGGGCAGGAACCGGTACGGCGTGTCGACCACCATCTCCGGCGCCGTGGTGCCCGGTTCCGGCCCCGGGTAGGCGACAGCGATCCGGTAGTCGGGCACCTCGGTCAGCGGCAGGTTGCCGGCGAACACGCCCTCGTGCAGGTGGGACAGGGGGAAGCGGCGGCCGTCGGCGAGCACCACGGCGGCCGTGGCGGCGAGCGGAAGCAGGGCCCGGACGACAACCCCGTCCGGGCCTGGGTGCGCACCGAGCACGGAGTGCGGGTCGTGGTGGAGGCCAGCGACGATCCGGTCGATCTCGCCCGGGTGGACGTCGTCCGCGGCCCCGGGGCTGACCGATCCAGCCTGGCGGGGCCCGGTCATGCCGCTCCGTCGGCGATCGAGCCGAGCGGGATCGGCAGCCAGGACGGCCGGTTTCTCGCCTCGTACATCACTTCGTAGACCGCCTTGTCCAGGGTGAGGGCGCGTACCAGGATCCCATGCTTACCCGGATCCGTTCCGCCGGCCCGGGCGTATCCGGCGCAGAACGCGGCCTGGTTGCGCCGCGCCCAGTCCCGTGCCGCCGCGCGGGCCTGCTCGGGGTTCTCGCGCCCTGCGAGCTGGAAACGCGCGGCGTAGTCCAGGGAGCGCAGCATGCCCGCCACGTCGCGCAGTACGGGGAAGTAGGCCCGGCGGCGCTCCAGCGGAACCGCGGGCTCTCCCTCGAAGTCGAGCAGCACCCACCCGGCGTGGGTGCGCATCACCTGGCCCAGGTGGTAGTCGCCGTGGATGCGCTGCACCTCGAGCGGGTCGGTGAGCGTGGCCACCTCCTCGAACGCGGCCCGCAGTACCCGGTCGTGGCGGGCCAGTCCCGGGACCGCGGCGACCGCCTCGTCCAGCCGGCCCAGCATGTGCGCCGACATGTCGCGGTAATCGCTGGCGGGCAGTTCGCTGGTGCCGAAGGCCGCCGCAAGGTCGCGGTGTACCTCGGCGGTGGCCTCACCGAGGCGATGTGCCTCGCCGGAGAAGTCCCCGCCCGCCTGCGCCGCGCTCGCGGTGTCTCCCGCGTAGTAGTCGCGGACGCTGGTGGCGGCCAGGGACCAGCCGTCCACCGCGTTCCGCAGGTAAGCCGACAGCACGGCGAGGACCGTGGGCAGGCCCTCGGTCTGCGCGGTGATCCAGCCCAGCGGCGCGGCCACGTGCTGGGAGCCCATCCTCGCCAGCGCGTCAGGTACCTCAAGGTCGGGGTTGGGGCCGGGGGAGAGCCTGCGGAACACCTTGAGGATGGCCTCCTCGCCGAACAGCAGGCTGGTGTTGCTCTGCTCGGCGGTGAGCACGAGGCTCTGCAGGCCGGTGTCGATCTGCGTGCCCGGCCGATGGGCGAAGCGCAGCGGACCGATGGACTTCCCGCCCGCCATCGCCTCGAGCAGCACCACGGTCAGGCCGGGGTCATGCAACCCGTCGTAGCCGACCACTCCTGCCTCCACCGGGCCGATCCGGACATGTTCCAGCCGGTCGGGCAGATCCGCCCGCAAGCCCAGGAACAGCTGATACGAGTCCGTTCCCGCCGCCTGGGTGACCGCGACGATGAGGTGGCGTAGGCCGGGATCACCGGAAATCAGCGTGGTCTGCGCGACCACGGCCAGGTCCGTGATCGGTGTTCCCTTTCCGGCGAACCAGCGCTGTCCTGGCAGCCAGGCCGCCAGGGTTTCCTCAAACGTCATGACTGCCATCTACCCCGCCATAGCGGATTCACCGGCCCGGCGGGCCGCATAGCGGACTTCGGGGCAGTCACGGCGCCCGGCCCGGGGTCCTCGTCCCCGGTCAGGCCTGGTGTTCCGGCCGGAGCCCAGGAAGCTGGAACCAGTAAAATCCGTGCCCCGGCAGGGTCAGCAGGTAGGGGAGATCCCCGATGGGCGGGAACGTCACCCCGCCCATGCACTCCACCGGCGTGATGCCCTTGAACCGGCGCAGGTCAAGCTCGACCGGCTGGGGGAACCTGGACAGGTTGTTGACGCACAGGATGTGGTCGGCCAGGTCCACCCCGTCGTCTTCCACCGGGCCGGTGTACTCCCGGACGAACGCCAGCACGCTGGGGTTGGACGAGCTCAGCTCCTCGTACCCGCCGAGGCCGAAGACATGGTGGCGCTTGCGGATCTCGATCATCCGCTTGGTCCAGTGCAGCAGCGATCCGGGGTTGCGCTGCTGCGCCTCCACGTTCAGCGCCTGGTAGCCGTAGATCGGGTCCATGTTCAGCGGCAGGTAGAGCCGCTGCGGGTCGACGGTGGAGAAGCCCGCGTTGCGGTCCGGGGTCCACTGCATGGGGGTGCGGACCCCGTCCCGGTCACCGAGCCAGATGTTGTCGCCCATGCCGATCTCGTCGCCGTAGTACATCACCGGCGAGCCGGGCAGCGACAGCAGCAGGGCGGTGAACAGCTCTAGCTGGTTGCGGTCGTTGTCGAGCAGCGGCGCGAGCCGGCGCCGGATCCCGATGTTCGCCTTCATCCGCGGGTCCTTGGCGTACTCGGTGTACATGTAGTCCCGCTCGTCGTCGGTGACCATCTCCAGCGTCAGCTCGTCGTGGTTGCGCAGGAAGATCCCCCACTGGCAGCCCTCGGGGATGGGCGGGGTCTGGGCCATGATCTCCGAGATCGGGTAGCGCTGCTCCCGCCGGACCGCCATGAAGATCCGCGGCATCAGCGGGAAATGGAAGGCCATGTGGCATTCGTCCCCGCCCACCGACGGGTCGCCGAAGTACTCCACCACGTCGGCCGGCCACTGGTTGGCCTCGGCGAGCAGCACCCGGTCCGGGTAGAGCCGGTCGATCTCGGAGCGGACCCGCCTGAGGTACTCGTGGGTCTCCTTGAGGTTCTCGCAGTTGGTGCCCTCACGCTCGTACAGGTAGGGCACCGCGTCCAGCCGGAACCCGTCGATGCCCAGGTCCAGCCAGAACCGCAGCACCTCCAGCATGGCGTCCTGGACCTTCGGGTTCTCGTAGTTGAGGTCCGGCTGGTGGGAGAAGAACCGGTGCCAGTAGTACTGGCCGCGGACCGGATCGTAGGTCCAGTTCGACTGCTCGGTGTCGACGAAGATGATCCGCGCCTCTGCGTAACGCTCATCCGTATCCGACCAGACATAGAAGTCGCCATACGGACCCTCGGGGTCGGACCGGGACGCCTGGAACCACGGGTGTGCCTCGCTGGTGTGGTTCATGACCAGGTCCGCGATGACCCGCATGCCCCGTTCGTGGGCGCCATCCACGAGTTCCACGAAATCGCCGAGGATGCCGAACTCCGGCAGGATCGACGTGAAATCCGCGATGTCATAGCCGCCGTCCCGCAGCGGCGAGTTGTAAATGGGCAGCAGCCAGATGCAGTCGATCCCCAGCCATTGCAGGTAGTCCAGCCGGGAGGTGAGCCCGCGCAGGTCCCCGGTGCCGTCGCCGTTGGAGTCGTGGAAGCCGCGGACCAGCACCTCGTAGAACAGCGCGCGCTTATACCAGTGCGGGTCGCGCGGCGTGTCGAAAGAGAACGGATCGGGAACCGGCTCACCGGGAGGCGGATTGAAGGTTCCCTGACTGGCGACGGGGGGCCGCCCGGCAAGCCCGGGCTGAATCGGTTTCGGCTGTGCGGCCACTCGCTTCTCCCCTAGCGACGAATTCGTGCGCCGTCACGCCATCGGGCCAGGTGTGACGGTGAAGATGTGGGCTGGTGCAGTCGCCGGATCGAGGCGGACGTAATTGGCCTGTCCCCACCAGTAAGACTCTCCGGTCAGCTCGTCTGTGACGACGAACTGTGACCGATCGTCCACGCCGAGTGCGGACATGTCAAGCCATACGGTGGCCTCTCGCGGCTGGTGTGGATCGGTGTTCACGACGGCCAGCACGGTGTCCGCGTCCCGGCTGCTGCGCTTGGAAAAGCACATCAGTCCGGGCTGGTCGACGTAATGAAATCGTAGGTTACGCAACCAGTGCAGCGCCGGGTGGGATCTCCGTATCAAATTGAGACGCGTGATGAACGGCGCGATGCCCGCCGGCCCCCGTTCCGCCGCCGCCCAGTCTCGCGGCCGGTAAGCGTATTTCTCCGAGTCCAGGTATTCCTCGCTGCCCGGCCGCACCGGCACGTTCTCGCACAGTTCGAATCCCGAGTACATGCCCCAGGTCGGCGAGAGCAGGGCGGCGAGGGTGGCCCGCACCTTGAACGCGGCCGGCCCGCCGTGCTGCAGGTACTCGGTGAGGATGTCGGGCGTGTTGGTGAAGAGGTTCGGCCGCATGTACGCGGCCGCCTCCCCGCTCAGTTCGCGCATGTACTCGGTGAGCTCTCCGGCGGTGTTGCGCCAGGTGAAGTAGGTGTAGGACTGGTGGAACCCGATCTTGGCGAGGGTGTGCATCATGGGCGGGCGGGTGAACGCCTCGGCCAGGAAGATCACGTCCGGGTCGGTGCTGTCCACCTCGGCGAGCAAGCGCTCCCAGAACGCCAGCGGTTTGGTGTGCGGATTGTCCACCCGGAATATCCGCACCCCGTGGCCCATCCACAGCCGCACGACCCGCAGCACCTCCGCATACAGCCCCTCGGGGTCGCGGCCGAAGTTCAGCGGGTAGATGTCCTGGTACTTCTTGGGCGGGTTCTCCGCGTACGCGATGGAACCGTCCGCGCGCTCGGTGAACCAGTCCGGGTGCTTGGCGACCCAGGGGTGATCCGGCGAGGTCTGCAGTGCGAGGTCAAGCGCCACCTCCATGCCCAGCTCACGGGTGCGGGCCACGAACGCGTCGAAGTCGGCGAACGTGCCAAGCTCGGGGTGGATCGTGTCGTGACCACCGTCCGGTGACCCGATCGCCCAGGGCGAGCCGGGATCGCCTGGCGCCGCGTGCAGGGCGTTGTTGCGGCCCTTGCGGGCCGTGGTGCCGATGGGGTGGACCGGCGGCAGGTAGACCACGTCGAAGCCCATCTGGGCGATCGGCTCCAGCCGGCACATGGCGGTCCGCAGCGTGCCGCCCCTGGGCTCGCGGCGCCCCATCGGGTCTGCCTGCACGCCCTCCGAGCGGGGGAAGAACTCATACCAGGCCCCGTAGAGCGCCCGCGCCCGGTGCACCACCAGCGGGTACGCGGCCGACCTGGTGAGCAGTTCGCGCAGCGGCGCCGCGTCAAGTATCGCGACGATCTCCTCGTCGCCGGCGGCGGCCAGCCGGTCCCAGGGGGCGATCCCCGGGTCGCCAAGCCGCGCCGCCACGGCCGCGAGCGCCGACCGGTGCGCGATCGGCCGCGTCGGCGACTGGGCCGCGCGGTCGAACAGGATGGCTCCCTCCGCCAGCATCAGCTCCACGTCCTGGCCCCGCGGGATCTTGATGCCGGCGTCGTGGCGCCAGTGCCCGATCGGGTCGCCCCAGGCCTCCACGTGGAACCGCCACCGGCCCTCGGCATCCGGCGTGACCTCGGCCGCGTAGCGGTCCAGGCCGGGGAGTATCTCGCGCATCCGGGCCAGCGGCTGGCGCTGGCCGTCCGGGCCGCGCAGCACCACTGCGGCCCCGGGAACCTCATGCCCCTCACGGAACACGGTCGCGCTGACCTCGAAGGTTTCCCTGACGACGGCCTTGGCCGGGCGGTGCCCGCAGTCGATCACGGGCTCCACGTCACTGATCACTATCCGACCGATCACTCCAGAACGCTACCCAGCGAGACGGGGGTGCACTCCTGCCGCCCCCGCTCGCTGTCTCCGTATAGGGTCGCTCTGCGTGAGAGCCATCCGCACGTTCACGATCCGTGCCTCGCTGCCCGGGCCACTGGCCCCGCTACACGACCTGATGCTGAATCTGCGCTGGTCCTGGCATGCCGGTACGAGGGAGCTTTTCACCGCGCTCGACCCGGCCGGCCACGAGCGGGCGGGCCACGACCCGATCGCGCTGCTCGGCGAGGTGCCCCCCGAGCACCTGGCCGCGCTGGCCAGCAACGGGGAGTACCTGGACCGGCTGCACCGAGCGGTCTCGGACCTGCAGGACTACTTGTCCGCGGCGCGGTGGTATCAGCGCAGCGGCGGCGGAGCCGACGGCGCACCGCCCGCGGCCATCGCCTACTTCTCCCCGGAGTACGGGCTCGCCGCTGCGCTGCCGCAGTACTCCGGCGGCCTCGGCATCCTGGCTGGTGATCATCTCAAGGCCGCCAGCGACCTGGGGGTGCCGCTGATCGGGGTGGGCCTGCTGTACCGGCACGGCTACTTCAGCCAGTCGCTGTCGCCGGAGGCCTGGCAGCTCGAGCGCTACCCGGCGGGCGACCCGAACGGCCTGCCGCTCACCCTGCTGCGCGGCAGCGACGGCTCGCCGGTCACCGTGGAACTGGCGCTGGGCGAGAGCGGCCCGCTGGCCGCGCAGGTGTGGCTGGCACAGGTGGGCAGGGTCCCCCTCCTCCTGCTCGACTCCTACGTGGAGCAGAACGAGCCGGGCCTGCGGGAGGTCACCGACCGGCTCTACGGCGGCGGTAGCGAGCACCGGCTGCGCCAGGAACTGCTGCTGGGCATGGGCGGCGTGCGGGCGGTGCGCGCCTACTGCGCGCTGACCGGCCACCCGCAGCCCGAGATCTTCCACACTAACGAGGGCCACGCCGGCTTCCTCGGCCTGGAGCGGATCCGCGAGTACGCCGCGCAGGGGCTGAGCTTCTCCGAGGCGATCGAGCTGTGCCGGGCCGGCACCGTGTTCACCACGCACACCCCGGTGCCCGCCGGGATCGACCGGTTCGCCAGGGATCTGGTCGAGCGTGAGTTCGGCGGCACCGCCGCCGATCCCGCGCTGCCGCTGGACCGCGTCCTCGCGCTCGGCGCGGAGACCTACCCGGGCGGGGACCCGGCGGTGTTCAACATGGCCGTGATGGGCATGCGCCTGGCCCAGCGGGTGAACGGCGTGAGCAAGCTGCACGGTCAGGTGAGCCGGGAGATGTTCGCGGGCCTGTGGCCCGGGTTCGACGCCAGCGAGGTGCCGATCGGCTCGATCACCAACGGCGTCCACGTCGCCACCTGGGTGGCTCCGGAGATCCTCGGCTGTGGCAAGGGCGACCCCGGGGGCAGCCCGGCCCGGGACCGGACGACGGCCCGGCGTGGGACGCGATCGCCGACACCGGGCCGGCCAGGCTGTGGGAGATCCGCGGCATGCTGCGCCGCCGCCTGGTCGCCGAGGCACGGGAAAGGCTGCGCGCCTCCTGGCGCCAGCGCGGCGTGTCCGAGGCCGAGCTGGGCTGGACCCACCACGCGCTGGACGAGAACGTGCTGACGATCGGCTTCGCCCGCCGGGTGCCGTCCTACAAGCGGCTTACTCTGATGCTGCACGACCCGGAGCGGCTGACCGCGCTGCTGCTTGACCCGCAGCGCCCGGTGCAACTGGTGATCGCCGGCAAGGCGCATCCCGCCGACGACAGCGGAAAGCAGCTCATCCAGCAGATGGTCAGGTTCACCGACGACCCCCGGGTGCGGCACCGCATCGTGTTCCTCCCCGACTACGACATGGAACTGGCCGCGGCCATGGTCCAGGGCTGCGACGTGTGGCTGAACAACCCGCTGCGGCCGCTTGAGGCGTGCGGCACCTCGGGCATGAAGTCGGCGCTGAACGGCGGCCTCAACCTGTCCGTGCGGGACGGCTGGTGGGATGAGTGGTTCGACCGCGAGAACGGCTGGGCGATCCCGTCCGCCGACGACGTGGCCGACCCTGACCGGCGCGACGAGCTGGAGTCTGCCGTCATGTATGACCTGCTCGAGCAGGTGGTGGCGCCGCTGTTCTACGAGACCGGTGCCGACGGGCTGCCACAGCGGTGGCTGGAGATGGTCGCGCACACCCTCGCCGTGCTCGGGCCGCGGGCGCAGGCCGCGCGGATGGTCCGCGAGTACGTGGAGACCCTCTACGTGCCCGCCGCGCGCTCCTCCCGTGCGCTGGCCGGCGACCACGGCGAGGGCGCCTTCGCGACAGCGCGGGACCTGGCCGCGTGGAAGCAGCGGGTGAAGGTGGCCTGGCCAGGGGTGCGGATCGAGCACATCGAGGCGGGCGACGGGGATCGCGGCCCGGGTGAGTGGCTGCCGGTCAGGGCGAGCGTGGCCCTGGGCGAGCTGGCACCCGAGGACGTCACGGTCGAGGTGATCTGCGGGCGGGTGAACGACGAGGAGGACATCGTCGAGCCCGCCGTGAGCGCGCTGGCGCCCGACGGGCCCGCCACCGCCGAAGGCACCTTCCGCTACGCCGGGGAGGCGCGGCTGGGCAGGCCTGGGCCGTTCGGGTACACGGTGCGCGTGGTGCCCCGCCATCCGCTGCTCGACAGCACCGCCGAGCTGGGCCTGGTCACCTACCCCGACGCCCCCGAAGGGATGACCAACGGCGACCTCCGTTAAGGGGCCCCCGGAGCGCATGGCCAACTGCGCGCATCGGAGGGGGCGACCGTCGTAGCCCTGGGGGCCGATGAGGGACACAACACCGCATGCGTTAAGGCTGCCCGGGCCGGGGTGAACTAGGATCGGTTCCCCGGCACGGGAGGTGCGCATGGGCGAGTTCGTCCGGGTGGAACGGGACGAGGCGATCGCGACAATCCGGCTTGACCGGCCACCGATGAACGCGCTCAACGCGCAGGTGCAGGACGAGATCGCCGCGGCCGCGGCGGAGGTCGACGCCGACCCCGCGGTGCACGCCGTGGTGCTCTTCGGCGGTGCGAAGGTTTTCGCGGCCGGCGCCGACATCAAGGAGATGGCGGAGGCCACTTTCGCCCAGGTGGCCGCGGACAGCCGCCGGCTGCAGGCCGCCTTCACCGCGGTGGCCAGGATCGGCAAGCCGGTCGTGGCCGCGGTCACCGGCTACGCGCTCGGCGGTGGGCTGGAACTGGCGCTGTGCGCCGACTTCCGGGTGGCTGGCGAGGGTGCCAGGGTCGGCCAGCCCGAGATCCTCCTCGGCATCATCCCCGGGGCCGGCGGCACCCAGCGGCTGCCGCGGCTCGTCGGGCCCGCGCGGGCCAAGGACATCGTCTTCACCGGCCGCTTCGTCGGCGCAGCGGAGGCGCTCAGCATCGGCCTGGTGGACAAGGTGGTACCGGACGCCGAGGTCTACCGGGTGGCGTATGACCTGGCGGCCCAGTTCGCTGGCGGCCCGGCGGTGGCACTGCGCGCGGCCAAGCAGGCCATCGACGCCGGGCTCGAGGTCGACCTGGACACGGGCCTGGAGATCGAGCGGCTGAACTTCGCCGCGCTTTTCGCAACCGAGGACCAGCGCGCGGGAATGCGCAGTTTCATCGAGAATGGGCCTGGGAGAGCCACCTTTGCCGGGCGCTGACTCAGGCAGGTGGCAAGCCCGCAGGTTTCCGGGCAAGGAGCACAGCCGATGCATCCGCTGATCATCGCCGGTCGATCCCCGTCGCGGGCACGGCCATGACCGAGCCCGCCGACGGCCTGTCCCTGGAGGAGATCACCGCCGCGTTGCGCGCGGACAGTGCCGACGTCGCGCTGTACGCGCGGGTACTCACCGAGTCACTGGGGGACGCGCTGCCGCCCGGCTGCGTGGTGGTCGACCGGGACCGGACCATGTCCGACCGGATGCGCGGGCGCCCCGGCCAGGTCACGAAGGTCACCGTGCGGCTCGGTGAGAAGGTGCTGACCCTCGCGGTGCAGCCGGGCAGCCCGCCCGCCGCGGAGATCTGCCGGGAGGTACGCGGCGTCGTTCTTTCCCGCCAGCCCGCTGGCCTGCAGGAATGGGTGAACGAACTGGCCAGGGAACTGGCCGCTCACGCACAGCAGAACGCGCACGCGGCCGAGGTGTTGCGCAAGCTTGTCGCAGGTTCCTAAGGCATCACCCGGCGACCGTAATGGCCGATCCGGCGGGGATACGGAAGGGGGCTCCGTAGTCTGGAACATGCCATGAATGATCAGGACCTGATGCCGGAACGGCTCGGGGAATACCGCCTGCTCGACCGGATCGGCGAGGGCGGCATGGGGGTTGTCTTCCTGGCCCGTGACCGCCGTCACCGGACGGTCGCGCTCAAGGTCCTGCGTTCCAGCGTGGCGGGCGATCCGACGGCGCGGCGCCGGCTTGCCCGTGAGGTCGAGACGATGCAGCGGGTGCGCAGCCCGAACGTGGCCGAGGTGATCGACGCCGACCTCGACGGGGGCACTCCGTACATCGTGACCAGGTTCGTGCCCGGCCGCACCCTCGACGACGTGGTGACCCAGGACGGCCCGCTGCGCGGGCCGGCGCTGTCCCGGCTGGCCTGCGGGCTCGCCGACGCCCTTGTCGCGGTGCACGCCGCCGGTGTGGTCCACCGCGACGTCAAACCGGGCAACGTGATGCTGTTCCAGGACACGCCTGTGGTGATCGACTTCGGGATCGCGCAGGGGCCAGACGCCACCCGGCTGACCATGACCGGGATGTTCATGGGCACCCCCGGCTACCTGGCCCCCGAGGTGATCGAGGGCCGGCCGAGCAGCGAGGCCTCGGACGTGCATGCGTGGGGGGCCACGGTGGCGTTCGCGGCCATCGGCCGGCCGCCGTACGGCACCGGCCCGTACGAGGGCATCTTCTACCGCATCGTGAACGGGCAGGCCGACCTGAACGAGGTTCCCGGGCCGCTGGTCCCGCTGCTGGCCGCGACGCTTGCCAGGGATCCCGCGCACCGGCCATCCGCGGTGCAACTGCGCGCCCAGGCGGCGGTGCTCGACCCCGCCACCCTCGTGATGAACCACGGACAGGGCGGCCAGGGGACACCCGGGGACGCGTCCGCAGGGACCGCGACGAGATCCGATGCCGCGGCAGGCGCCGCGCCGGCAGCCGTGCCGGGCGGGCCAGCGGCCTATGTGCCGCCCGCTCCTGTGGCGAGCGGGCCCGGGGGCTACGTGCCGCCGACCGTGGTCGCCCCGGGCGCCGGCGGGCCGACCGTGCTGCCCACTCCCGGGTCCCCGCAGGCGCCGGGCTGGCCCGGCACGGTGGCGGGCAACGGGGCTGGCCCCGGGACCTCCGGGCCGACCACCCGGCCGATCGCCGAGGGGCGGCCGCTCCCCGACGACCTCGCGGACGTGCTCACCCCGGTCAGCTACACACGGCGTGGCGTCGCACCGCAGGCAGGGGGCGCCCCGGCCGCGCCGGCCCCGGCTTCACCGGCCCGGCCGGCGACCGCACCAGCGCCGGCCAAACGGGTGCGCGGGCAGGCGCTCATGGTGGTGGCGGCGGTCGTGCTTGCCGCCAGCATCTGCGTCGTCCTGCCGGTGGCGGGCACCGCGGCCGCGCTGCTGCTGATCGCGGCGCTGCGCACGGCCGGCCTGGTCCAGCGCCGGACCGCCGCGCGCCGCGTGGCGCGCGGGGCCCGCGCCATGGACCCGGTCGTCACCGTGGTCACCCTGCCGTGGCTCGTGCTGCGCGCCCTGTTCGCGATGCTGATCCTCGCGCCGTTCGCGCTGGCCGCCGCCGCGGTCGCGGCCGGCATCGCGGTCGCGGTCTCGCCGGGGGCATGGCCGTACCACGCCATCGCCTACGCCGCGGGCACGCTGGTGCTGTTCTACGGTCTTGGGCCGGGTTCCGGCATGCCGCGGGCGCAGCTCCGGCGGTTCTTCGGCACGTTCACCAAGAGCCCCGCGACGCGGATCGTGGTGGTGCTCGGGCTGGCCGCGCTCGCCCTCGGGGCGCTCAGCGCGGCGGTGTCCTCACCCTCGGTCTACTGGCCGACCGTGGTCCCGGCAAACGTCATCCACTTCGGGGTGACCCATCTGGGACCGATCCGCCGCCTCGGCTACCTCCCCCACCTGAGCGTGCCGCACCGGTTCCACCTGCTCCACGGCAGGTTCCTGCCCGGCCATCTCCTGAGCCACCTGAAGTGATCTGAGCCATCCGTGGCGGCCGGGCCCGGCGCGTGCGGGGCCAACGCTCCGGCGGACAGCAGCGCCGTGACCGCGGCCGGGGCCACGATGGCTGTTAACCTTCCGGCGGTCCCCCGCCGCGGGTGTCGTGCCCGGCTGGTTTTCCTCGGCATTAAGGCCCCCCAGACGCTCATGAAGCCGATCGGCACGCCCGGGTAAGGCGGGTAGGGCCGCTTACGGGCGCCGGTTACTAGACGCATACGACTGCTCCGGAGTTGTTATCCGCCCAGCGATCGGCCCGGGCCCGTCGCAGGCGACCGCCCCGGCGGGCGGCGTGCTATCCGGCCCGGTGGCCGATGCCGTTGGGCTGGCCCGCGCTGCGCAGACCGTCGGCCTGGTCGGCCGGCCGCGCGGTGCGCCGGGGCGGCGGCACCACGCCCGGCACCGGGCCGGTGGCCGGTGGCTCGGCACGGTCGGCCGTGCCTGATTGCGGCGGGCGATCCGCACGCTCGGCCGGCGGCAGGGGACGGACCAGGCCGAGGGCGATCACCTCATTGGCCAGCCGGACTCGCCGGTTCTGGCCCTCTGGGATCCGGAACTTCTGGTAAAGGCGCAGCAGGTGCTGCTTGACAGCCGCCTCCGTCACGACGAGGTCAGCCGCGATCTCCCTGGCCGTCGCGGGCGCCACGAAGGCTTCGTCGGACAGGGCGGGGCGGCACAGGGACGTGAGGACGTCGAGTTCGCGGCGGGTCAGCTCGGGGCTCGCCGAACGCCGCAACTCGACCTCGGCGGAAATGTCTTCCCTGGGGATGCCGCCTACCCGGCAGCGTGCCGCGCCGAAGCTGAGCACGTCGCCTTCCTCGAGGACCCGGCGGGCTACCAGCCGCCCGTTGACCCGGGTCCCGTTACGCGATAAACCCAGGTCAGCGACGTAAGCGTACGGGCCGTGGCGGACGATCTCGGCATGCAACCGGGAGACGCTGGGATCGGCCAGCCTGATATCGACCCCGCTACCACGCCCGATCGTGGTCACCGCCTCGGCCAGGGGGATGACATCGCCGGTCTCTTCGATGCGAATGTAAGGCCCCTCCACAAGGTTCTCCTGCCTGCCTATGTAGCGACTGAGGTCTTACGGTCTGGTTACCCCTGCGGGGCTACTTCCTAATCACCCGCGCGGCGATTGGTCCCGCCGTACGGCCGCTCGCGCACGGCCCTCCGGGGTGCCGGAGGGCCGAGGGAACTGGTTGCGGGCGGTCGCCAGTACACTGCCGACGGGTCGTGCGGAAGGAAAACAAAGTGGCGGACAAGACGGCCAGGGGCCTTGCGGACGTCATCGCGGCCTCCACGGCGGTCAGTGACATCGACGGCAAGGCCGGTCTGCTGTTCTACCGCGGTTACGACATCCATCGGCTCGCCGGTTCCGCCACCTTCGAAGAGATCGCCTACCTGCTGCAGCGCGGCCGCGCGCCCTCGGCAGAAGAACTCGGCGCCTACCGGGCGGAGATCGCCGGCGGCCGGGTGGCGGGCAAGCTCGTCACGGCCTGCCTGCCCGACGTGGCCGCCAGCCAGGCCCCGATGGAAGCGCTGCGCACCCTGGTCTCGCTGGCCAGCGCCGACGACCCGGACAAGAACTCGAACTCGCCGGAGGCGAACGCCCGCAAGGCGGTGCGGCTGACCGCGCAGCAACCGCTTTTCGTCGCCGCCTATCACGCCGCGCGCAGCGGCCGCGAACTGCCGTCGGCCGGCGAAGGTCTCAGCCTGGCCGCCAGCTTCCTGCTCCAGATGCGGGGCACCCCGCCCACCGACCACGAGGCGCAGGTGCTCGACACGTGCCTGGTGCTGCACGCGGACCACACGATGAACGCCTCCACCTTCGCGGCCAGGGTCTGTGCGGCCACCCTCTCCGACATGCACTCCGCCGTGGTCGCGGCGATCGGCACCCTCAAGGGCCCGCTGCACGGGGGCGCGAACGAGCAGGTCATGCGGACGCTGACCGAGATCCGAAGCGCGGCACCCGGCGACCCGGTGGGCGCGGTGGAGCGCGAGGTGGCGCAGCGCCTCGCGGCGGGCCAGAAGATCATGGGCTTCGGCCACCGGGTGTACAAAACCGAGGACCCGCGGGCCACCCACCTGCGGGCCATGTCCGGGGAACTGGCGGAGGAGTCCGGCGACGACACCTTCTACCGGATGTCGAGGCGGATGGAGGAGGTCGTGTTGGAGCGGAAGGGCCTGCTGCCGAACGTCGACTTCTACGCCGCCACCGTCTACCACTACCTGGGGATTCCGACCGACCTGTTCACCGGCGTCTTCTCGGTCAGCCGGATGGCGGGCTGGACGGCCCACGTGATCGAGCAGCACGCGGACAACAGGCTGATCCGCCCGGACAGCGAGTACATCGGCGAGCGCGGGCTCACCTGGATCCCGGTCGGCCAGCGGTGAGCCGGCCGGCGTCGGACTCCGGAGGGTGGCTGCCGTACCTGTTCATCGTGGCCGGAATCGCGGCCGTCTGCGCCTGGCTGTGGGCAGGCGGCGAACACGCCGCCAAGGGGGGTACGTTGGCACTGGCGGGCATCATGTTCGCCGCCGCACTTGCCAGGCTCGTGCTGCCGGAGCGCCGGGCCGGCCTGCTCGCGTCGAGGAAGCGCCGCACGGATGTGGTCACGCTGGCCGCCCTGGCCACCGGGCTGCTGGCCGCGGGGCTGCTGCTCCCGGTGCCAGTGTGAGGTGAGACAAGCCACTGCCTGGCCCGTCCGGGGGAAAGTGAAGAGGGATGGGGAGGCGGGCGGGGGGCAGTTCTGGCCAGGACGGCCCCTGCCGGGTCGGGCCGGGCCGCGCGTGACAACGGTGTCAGGCCGCAGAAGGGAAGGAACAAGCTCCAATGCCCAAGATCAAGGTAGCTAATCCCGTCGTCGAACTCGACGGCGACGAGATGACCAGGATCATCTGGAAGTTCATCAAGGACAAGCTCATCCTGCCTTACCTGGATGTGGACCTGAAGTACTACGACCTGTCGGTCACCCACCGCGACGAGACCGACGACCAGATCACCGTGGACGCGGCGAACGCGATCAAGAAGTACGGCGTCGGAGTCAAGTGCGCGACGATCACCCCCGACGAGGCCCGCGTCGCCGAGTTCGGGCTGAAGCGGATGTGGCGCTCGCCCAACGGCACGATCCGCAACATCCTCGGCGGCGTGGTGTTCCGCGAGCCGATCGTGGTGCACAACGTCCCCAGGTTCGTCCCCGGCTGGACCAAGCCGATCATCATCGGCAGGCACGCCCACGGCGACCAGTACCGCGCCACCGACTTCGTGGTCCCCGGCCCGGGCCGGGTGCTGATCACCTACGAGCCGGACGAGGGCACCGACGCCAACGGCTTCGAGCTCGAGGTCAGCCGGTTCACCGGCGGCGGCGTGGCCTTGGGCATGTACAACTACGACGACTCGATCAGGGACTTCGCCCGGGCCACCATGCGGTATGCGCTCGCCCGCGGCTACCCGCTGTACCTGTCTACCAAGAACACGATCCTCAAGGCCTACGACGGCCGGTTCAAGGACCTGTTCGCTGAGATCTACGAGTCCGAGTTCAAGGCGGAGTTCGAGGTAGCCGGGCTCAGCTACGACCACCGGCTGATCGACGACATGGTCGCCCAGGTGCTCAAGGGCGACGGCGGCGTCGTCTGGGCGTGCAAGAACTACGACGGGGACGTGGAGTCCGACGTGGTCGCCCAGGGCTTCGGCTCGCTGGGCCTGATGACCAGCGTGCTGATGACCCCGGACGGCCGCACCGTGGAGGCCGAGGCCGCGCACGGCACGGTGACCAGGCACTACCGCATGCACCAGCAGGGCAAGGCCACCTCGACCAACCCGATCGCATCCATCTTCGCCTGGACGCGCGGCCTGGCGCACCGCGGCGAACTGGACGGCACCCCCGAGGTCACCGCCTTCGCCGAGACTCTGGAGAAGGTCTGCATTCAGACCGTGGAAAGCGGCAAGATGACCAAGGACCTGGCCGTGCTGATCGGTGCCGGCGCGCCGTTCCTGAACACCGAGGACTTCCTGGCGGCGCTGGACGACAACCTCCGCGCCGCGGTGAGTTCCTGACGAAAGCCGCCCGAGCACGCCGCCTGGGCACGCAGAAGGAGACCTGAAGAGATGGCCCGCAAGGGGAAGGTAGCCGTGGTCGGCGCCGGGTTCTACGGCTCGACCACGGCGCAGCGGCTGGCCGAGTACGACATTTTCGACGAGGTCGTGCTCACCGACATCATCGAGGGAAGGCCGGAAGGGCTTGCGCTGGACATGAGCCAGTCGCGCCCGGTCGAAGGCTTCGAGACCAAGATCACCGGCCAGACCACCGGTCTGGCCGGTGAGGGCTACGAGGCGATCGCGGGCTCCGGCATCGTCATCGTCACCGCGGGGCTGGCCCGCAAGCCGGGCATGAGCCGGATGGACCTGATCGAGGTCAACGCCAAGATCGTCCGCGGCGTGGTGGAAAACGTGGTGAAGCACGCGCCCGAGACGGTGCTCATCGTGGTCTCTAACCCGCTGGACGAGATGACCGCGCTGGCGGCCAAGGTCTCCGGCTTCCCCTCGCACCGGGTGATGGGGCAGGCGGGCATGCTGGACACGGCCAGGTTCAGCTACTTCGTCGCCGAGCGCCTCGGCGTGCCGGTCTCCTCGGTGCGGACGCTCACCCTCGGCTCGCACGGGGACACCATGGTCCCGGTGCCGTCGGCGTGCACCGTGGACGGCGCGCCGCTGGCCGATCGCCTGCCCGCCGCCGACATCGAGGCGCTGGTCGAGCGGACCAGGCAGGGTGGTGCGGAGATCGTCGCGCTGCTCAAGACCGGGTCCGCGTACTACGCGCCGTCCGCAGCCGCGGCCAGGATGGCACGGGCCGTGGCCGAGGACGCCGGCGCGGTCATGCCGGTGTGCGCCTGGGTTGACGGCGAGTACGGCATCTCCGGCGTCTACCTGGGCGTCGAGGCTGAGCTTGGCGTGACGGGGATACGCCGGGTGGTGGCCCGCGACCTGACCGGACCGGAACTGGCCGCACTGCGCGAGGCGGCCGAGGCGGTGCGCGAAAAGCAGGCCTCGGTCGCCAGCCTCTGACGATCATCGGCCAGCCGGTCACGAGGGTCTGTGCGGGGCGGCGGCCCGCCCGGCGGCGCGGTGCCGGCCTTCTGCGCGGGGCTGACCTCCCGCTCCGGGGCGGCCTCCCGCGCTGGGGCAGGGTCCCCGGCCCGCCTGGGGTCATGCCGGCGGAACGTCCGTGCAGCCGGCGGTCGCTCTCGTTCCGGGTGGTCCACCGGCCGGCCGGTTCATAGCCCCGCTCGATCAGCCACGCCGTCACCTCACGCTGGGCGGCACGCAGGGATAGTGTGTCCACGCCAACCGCGACGGCTGTCCCGTCGGGCAACACGATCCGGCAGGTGACCTCCAGGTGTGGCCGGCGCCGCGCTCAGGCGGCTAGCACGGCCCGGGTCCCGCCCCCGTTCAGCGGGTGAGGCGGCGGACCGCCAGCTCGGTGAACAGGGCGGCGCCGTCGGCCAGCACCATGTCGTCGAACACGGCGAGCGCGGAGTGGTTGAACGGCGCCGTGGCCGGGTCCACGCCCGGCGGGCACGCGCCCAGCATGATGAAGGCACCGGGAACGTCCTCCAGGACGTAGGAGAAGTCCTCGGCCCCCGCCATCGGGTTGGCCTGCGGGTGGTACCGGTCCTCGCCGAGGAAGTCCGCCACCACCCCGGCGGCGAACTGGGCCTCCGCACCGTCGTTGATGGTCACCGGGTAGGAGCCGGTGAACTCCGCCGTCGCGGTGAGCCCGTGCGCCGCCGCGACCTGGTGCACCACGCGGACCGCCGAGTCCCGGACCAGGGCCCGTGACTGCGGGGAGAACGAGCGGATGGTCACCTCCAGCTTGGCCTCGTCGGGGATGACGTTGTTCGTGGTACCCGCGTGGAAGCTGCCCACGGTGATGACCACCGGGTCGAAGATGTCGAAGCGGCGGGTCACCATCACCTCCAGCGCCGTCACGATCTCGCAGGCCACCGGAATGGGGTCGGCCGCGTGATGCGGCTGGGAGCCGTGGCCGCCGCGGCCGGTGACCGTGATGTCCAGGGCCTCGGCCGCGGCCATCATCGGCCCCTCCCGGGTGCTGAACACCCCGAAGGGCAGTTCCGCGGACGCGACATGCAGCGCGTAGGCGGCGGCCGCCCGCTTGCCGGCCGCGTCGAGCACGCCCTCCTCGATCATGAACCTGGCGCCGCCGTGCCCCTCCTCACCCGGCTGGAACATGAACACCACGCTGCCGGGCAGCTCGGCCCGGCGCGCGGACAGCAGCCGCGCCGCCCCGACGAGCATTGCCGAATGCAGGTCATGCCCGCAGGCGTGCATGGTCCCGTCGATGCGGGAGGCGTAACCGAGCCCGGTCCGCTCGGCGACCGGCAGCGCGTCCATGTCGGCGCGCAGCAGCACGACCGGGCCGCCCCCGCCACCCCCCCGCAGCACCGCGGTGACCGAACTCAGCGCCGAGCCGAGGGTGACCTCGAGCGGCAGGCCGTCCAGCGCGGCGACGATCTTCTCCTGGGTCAGCGGGAGATTCAGGCCGACCTCGGGCTCGGCGTGGATGGCGCGCCGCAGGTTGGTGAGTTCGCCCGCGATCGCCGTCGCGTCCTCGGTGACTGCCATGTCCCGCTCCTCGCTCGTGTCCGGGGCCGCCCGCGCGGCCCGGGGCGGCTCACGGCCCCGGGATCCCCGCGGCCGGAATGTCTTGGGCGGGGTGGTGGGGCCAGGGCTAACAGTATGCGGCGCGCTCCTGCGGAAGGCGGCGCGTCAAGGAAGGTGGGCGGCGCCCAGCCCCGCCCGGCGTAAGCGTCCCGCACCGCGGCGCGCACCGCCGCGTCGTCGGCGGGTACAAGGGCGATCACCGAGCCGCCGAAACCGCCGCCGACCATCCGTGCACCCAGCGCCCCGGCCCGCTCGGCCGCGTCGGCCGCCACGTCGGCCTGTGGCCAGGAGACCTCGAAGTCATCCCGCAGCGAGGCGTGCGAGTCGTGCAGCAGCGGGCCAAGACCCGCCACGTCGCCCGCGCCGAGCAGGTCCACCGCCGCGAGCACCCGGCAGTTGTCCGACACCACGTGGCGGGCCCGGCGGGCCAGCACCGGGTCCCCGACCGCCGCCGTCCGCGCGGGGTCGGCGACGTCGCGCAGGCTGGGCACGCCGAGCGCCCGCGCCGCCTGCTCGCATTCGGCCCGGCGCTGCGCGTACCTGCCATCGGTCAGCGCGTGCCGGGCACCGGTGTCCACCACCAGCAGCGCGATCCCGGCCGCCGCGGGGTCGAACGGCACCGGGGTGGTCTGCCCGCTCCGGCAGTCGAGCAGCAGCGCGTGCCCTGCCTGGCACAGCAGCGACGCGGACTGGTCCATGATCCCGCTGGGCACGCCGACCATCTCGTTCTCCGCCCGCCTGGCCAACGCGGCGAGTTCTTTCCGTGGCACGTCCGCCCCGTACAGGTCGGCGAGGGCGATCGCCACGGCGCACTCGATCGCCGCCGAGGACGACAGGCCAGCGCCCTGCGGCAGGTCGGAGTCGATGACCAGGCTGGCCCCGCCCACGGGCAGGCCCGCCTCCCGCATGGCCCAGGCGACACCGGCAGGGTAGGCGGCCCAGCCGGTCACGCCGCCGGGGCGCAGCCCCGGCAGCGGCACGACCGCCTGTCCCCCGGACTGCAGCGAGCGGATGTCCAGCACGTCGTCGCCGCGCCGTGCGGCGGCCGCCACCACGCCCCGGTCCAGCGCGAACGGCAGCACCCAGCCGTTGTTGTAGTCGGTGTGCTCGCCGATCAGGTTCACCCGGCCGGGCGCGTGCCAGACGCCCTCGGGTTCCGCGCCGTGCCAGGCACGGAACCGGCCGGCGGCCTGGCCCGCCGTAAGGCTCACGGCTCGGTGCGCCGGGCAGGCAGGCCGGGAGCGGACCGCTCCAGGGTGAATCGCCAGGCGTCGGCGACCATCGCGGCGAGTCCACGTGTGGCGCGCCAGCCGAGATCGGCGTGGATCCGGCCGGAGGAGGCGACGAGCACCGCCGGGTCACCGGGCCGCCGCGGGGCGAACTTGGACGGGATGTCCCTGCCGGTCACCTCGCGGCAGGCGCTGAGCACCTCAAGGTTGGAGAACCCGGCGCCGCTGCCCAGGTTGTAGACCCGGTGCTCGCCGGGCACGCACGCCTCCAGGGCGAGCATGTGGGCCCGGGCCAGGTCGGTCACGTGGATGTAGTCACGGATGCAGGTGCCGTCCGGGGTGGGGTAGTCGTCGCCGAACAGCCGCACCTCACCTTCCGCCCGCGTTCCCATTCCTCCTTCACCGTCCCCCTGCACTGCGCCGCCACGCAGGGCCACCCCCAGAATGGTCGGGATCAGGTGCGTCTCCGGGTTGTGCCGCTCGCCCAGCCACCGCCCGTCCGGCCCGGCCGCGGCGCCCGCGACGTTGAAGTAGCGCAGGCTCACCGCGCCGATCTTGTGCATCCTGGCGTGCTCGGCCAGTGCCGTGTCCACGGCCAGTTTGGACGCACCGTACGGGCTGGTCGGCCGGGCCGGGGCGTCCTCCTCGATGGGCGTGCGCTCGGGCTCGCCGTAGACCGCCGCGGTGGAGGAGAACACGATCCGCGCGACCCCGGTCTGCCGCATCGCCTCCAGCAGCGCCAGCGAACCGCCCAGGTTGCTTTCCCAGTACAGCGACGGCTTGGCCACCGACTCGGCGACCAGGGACTTCGCCGCGAAGTGCAGCACGGCGTCCACGCCGCCGGCGAGTATGGCCTGCGCCTGGTCGCGGACCAGGCCCAGGGTGAACGCCGCGCCCCCGGGTACCGCGTCGGCATGCCCGGTGGACAGGTCGTCAAGCACGGCCACCTGATGCCCCTCACGCAGCGCCATCGCGGCCACCACGCTGCCGATGTAGCCCGCACCACCGGTCACCAGCAGCCTCATCCGGCCTCCCGCAGCCTGCGCGCAGCATCCTCCGGCAGCACGTCGTTGATCCAGACTCCCATGCCCGATTCGCTGCCCGCGAGGTACTTGAGCTTGCCCGGCGCCCGCCGGATGGACAGCACCTGCAGGTGCAGCCCGAACTCCTGGCGCGCGAACGGGTCACCGCCCGGCGCCTGGTGCCACGCTGAGATATATGGCAGCGGCACGCCGAACAATGCGTCGAGGCGCCGCAGCACGTCAAGGTACAAGGTGCAGAACGCGTCCCGTGCCGTGTCACCGAGATCCGGGATGCTGGCCACGCGCCGGGTCGGGAAAAGCGCCACCTCGTAGGGCCAGCGGGCCGCCGCGGGCACGAACGCGACCCAGTGCTCGTTCCGGCCGACGATCCGGGTGCCCGCCGCCAGTTCACCTGCGACAAGCTCGTCGAACAGGTTCGCCCGCCCGGCGGCGGCGTGCGCTCTGGCCTGGCGGAGCATCCGGTCGGTGCGCGGGGTCACGAACGGGTAGCCGTAGATCTGCCCGTGCGGATGGCTGAGCGTGACGCCGATCTCCTCGCCCCGGTTCTCGAAGCAGTAGACCTGCTCGATGCCTGGCATGCCACCGAGCACCGTGGTGCGGTCCGCCCACGCCTCCAGCACGGTGCGCGCCCGCCAGGGGGACAGGCTGGCGAACGAGGCGTCGTGGTCGGAGGTGAAGCAGACCACCTCGCACCGGCCGGTGGCCGGCCGCCCCGGGACGCCGGCGGTCTCCAGCGGGCCCCCGGGTTGCGGCATGGCCGGCAGGCCCACGGCCGCGGCCGGGTCACCGGCACCCCGCAGCGAGGGGAACCGGTTCTCGAACACCACCACGTCGTAGTCGTCCGCGGGAATCTCGGTCAGCCTGCCCTCACGTGACGGGTCGAGCGGGCACTCCTCCGGCGGCGGCAGGAACGTCCGGTCCTGGCGCTGGGCGGCGATGATCACCCATTCCCCGGCCAGCGCGTCCCAGCGGAGCCCGGACGGGGACAGTTCCCCGGCCTCGGTGCCCGGCTCGCCGGGGGCGGCCGCCTGGTAGCCGAGTGGCCGCCGGTCCGGCACCTTGGCCCGGCCCAGCCCGGGCGACTCGTCGTAGTAGATGATCTCGCGCCCGTCCGCCAGCCGGCCGCTGTCCTTCCAGTACAGATGTCCTCCCACGGGACACATACGGTAGCCCGCCCGCTGTGCTGGCCCGCGCACCAGGCCCGCGCCGCGATTCCGTGCGGCGCACGCCCGGCCGCGCCGGCGGCGGCCCTCAGGTAGCCCCGGTGGCCGGGTGGGCTCGCCGGTGCCGTCCCCCGGTTGTGCGGCCTGCCAGGCCTCGTAGGCAATCTCCGGCCGGCGCGCCACCACCTCGGCCGGCGGCCACGCCACCAGGACCGTCAGCGGGTCCGGGTCCCCCGGCACGGGAGCTTGGTCCCATTGGAGGTTCACGGTGACGTTGGCCGTCGTACTGCCGCGTACCAGCACCGCCACGAGCGTGCCCTGTTCCAGTTTGAATTCAAATCCGATCTGGATGCTGAAATGGTCGGGTTCGATCGCCTTGACCGCATCAGTGACATGACTGCCCAATGGCAGCCCGCATTCGCCCGATGCCTATTCGAGCCGCCTTCCCGGCCCGCGCGCCGCCCGCGTTGCGGCGGTACTGCTTAAACTGTGCACACGCCCCGCGCGGGGGCGGCGCCGGCGCGTTTAGCAGGCCTGCGGCCGGGCAGCGACGGGGGATGACCGCGGGCCGCCGCCGGTCAGGTGAACTGCGGAGGTCAGGGGCCAGGGGAGTGAACGAGGTCGGCTGGGACGTCATCGTCGTTCTGGTCATACTTCTCGTCGGCGGGTTCTTCTCCGGCGCGGAGATGGCCCTCGTCTCGCTGCGTGAGGGCCAGGTCCGCTCGCTGTCGCAGCGCGGCAAGCGCGGCCAGCGGGCCGCGAAGCTCGCCAGCGACCCCAACCGCTTCCTGTCCTCGGTCCAGATCGGCGTCACCGTGGCGACGCTGCTGTCCGGTGCGTTCGGCGCGGCGACGCTGGCCGCCGCCCTGAAGTCCGCGCTGATCGCGAACAACGTCAGCTCCGGGTGGGCCTCGGTGCTTTCGCTGATCACGGTGACGGTCGTCATCTCGTTCTTCAGCCTGGTGCTGCAGGAATTGGCACCCAAGCGGCTGGCGCTGCAGCGGCCCGAGTCGCTCGCGCTGTTCGCGGCCCCGATACTCGACCGGATCTCCGTGCTGGCCAGGCCGCTGGTCTGGCTGTTGTCCATGTCCACGAACGTGGTGGTGCGGCTGCTCGGCGGCGATCCGTCGGCCGGCCGCGAGGTGATGACCGCCGAAGAACTGCAGGACCTGGTCGTGGGGCACCAGGCGCTGTCGTTGGACGAGCGGCGCATCGTGGCCGACGTGTTCGACGCGGGGAAGCGCCAGCTTCGCGAGGTGCTGCTGCCGCGCACCGAGGTGGAGTTCATCGCGGCCGACACCCCGCTGGCCCGGGCCGCCGAGATGGTCTCGAAGGCGTCGCACTCCCGGTTCCCGGTGTACCAGGAGTCCTACGACGACGTGATCGGATTCGTGCACCTGCGCGACCTGCTCGACCCCGGTCTGGAGGGCAGGGCGCTGGTGGTCGGCGAGGTGTGCCGGCCGGTGGAGCGGCTGCCGATCAGCAAGCGGGTGCTGCCCGCCCTGTCGGAGATGCGCCGCGACCGCGCCCACCTGGCGATCGTGGTCGACGAGTACGGCGGCACCGCGGGCATCGTGACCCTGGAAGACCTGGTCGAGGAGCTGATCGGCGACATCAGGGACGAATACGACGTGGAGGAAAGCCCGCGCACGCTGGCGGGCGGCCAGGTCGAGGTAGACGGCCTGCTGAACCTGGACGAGTTCGCCGAGCAGACGGGGGTGGCGCTGCCGGAGGGCCCGTACGAGACCGTGGCCGGCTACGTGCTCGCGGTGCTCGGGCAGATGCCGGTCGTCGGGGACGCCGTCGAAGTGGACGGGCACCGGCTGACCGTGACCGAGATGGACGCCCGCCGCATCGCGCGGGTGCGGGTCGGGCCCGCGGCACCGGGCGCCGGCGATGCCCCCGTGCCCACCATCGCCGAGACGGCCGAAGGCCCCGCGACGGAGTCGCAGGGCCTTCAGTCCAGCGGGGGTTCCAGGGGGTCGCCCCCCGGGGCTGGCACTGGGGGGGTCCAGGGCGGCTTGCCGCCCGGGGCTGGCACTGGGGGGGTCCAGGGCGGCTTGCCGCCCGGGGCCAGCACGTCCGGGCGCGCCACGCCGCCTGCATAGCGCATGGTTCATAGACTTGTGTCTCGCACCCGGCCCGCCCGGCCGGGTGCGACGGCAAGGGGCGGCGGCGTGCGGGGAAGGCGGCATCGTGCATCCTGTGCCTGACCACGACACGGTCCTGGTCGTCGACTTCGGCGCCCAGTACGCACAGCTCATCGCGCGGCGGGTCAGGGAATGCCAGGTGCATTCCACAATCGTGCCCGCTACTATGCCGGCCGCGCAGATGCTGGCGCGTCATCCCAAGGCGATCATCCTGTCCGGCGGCCCCTCTTCGGTGTATGCCGAGGGCGCCCCGCCCATCCCCGGCGGCTTGCTCGACGCTGGGGTCCCGGTCCTGGGCATCTGTTACGGATTCCAGGTGATGGTCTCGGAGCTCGGCGGCACCGTGGCCCGCACCCCGGTGGGCGAGTACGGCGGGACCGAACTGCGGCTGTCCTCGCCTCCCGCCCCGGGCGACGGCTCCGCCGCCGCCCTGCCACCTCCGGGACCGGACGGCGGGCTGCTCGCCGGGCTGCCCTCCCCGCAGCAGGTGTGGATGTCGCACGGTGACACCTGCACCCTCGCCCCGCCAGGGTTCATGGTCACCGCCCGCACCGAGGCCTCGCCGGTGGCCGCGGTCGAGGACCCCGGCCGCAGGCTGTTCGGCGTGCAGTTCCACCCCGAGGTGGCGCACACCCCGGCGGGCCTGGAGCTGCTGCGGCGGTTCCTGGTAGCGGCCGGCTGCCGCCAGGACTGGACCATGCGCGGCATCATCGACGAGCAGGTGGCCAGGATCGCTGAGCAGGTGGGCGGCGCGCGGGCCATCTGCGGCCTGTCCGGCGGGGTGGACTCGGCGGTCGCCGCGGCACTCGTGCACCGGGCCATCGGCACCAGGCTCGCCTGCGTGTTCGTGGATCACGGGCTGCTGCGCCAGGGCGAGGCCGAGCAGGTGGAGAAGGACTTCGTCGCGGCCACCGGGGTGGACCTGCACGTCGAGGACGCCGCCGGCGCGTTCCTGGGCGCCCTGGCGGGCGTGGCGGACCCGGAGGAGAAACGCAAGATCATCGGCCGGGAGTTCATCCGCGCGTTCGAGCGGGCCACCGCGCAGATCACCGCGCAGGCCGGCGCGCAGGGCGAGGCCGTGGAGTTCCTCGTCCAGGGCACCCTGTACCCCGACGTGGTCGAGTCCGGCGGCGGGAGCGGCACGGCCAGCATCAAGTCCCACCACAACGTCGGCGGCCTCCCCGCCGACCTGGGCTTCAAACTGGTGGAGCCGCTGCGCGACCTGTTCAAGGACGAGGTGCGCAAGGTCGGCGCCGAACTGGGGCTGCCACCAGCGATCGTGGGCCGCCAGCCGTTCCCGGGCCCGGGCCTGGCGATCCGCATCGTGGGGGAGGTCACGCCGCAGCGGCTGCGGATCCTGCGGGCGGCGGACGCCATCGTGCGCGCGGAGTTGTCGGCGGCCGGGCTGGACGCGCAGATCTGGCAATGCCCGGTGGTACTGCTCGCCGACGTCTACTCGGTCGGCGTGCAGGGCGACGGGCGCAGCTACGGGCACCCCGTGGTGCTCCGCCCGGTGACCAGCGAGGACGCCATGACCGCGGACTGGGCCAGGCTGCCGGACCCGGTGCTCACCACGATCGCGACCCGGATCACCAACGAGGTTCCCGAGATCAACCGCGTGGTCCTGGACGTGACGAGCAAGCCCCCCGGCACCATCGAATGGGAGTAGCCCCTCCGGTCCTAAGACTCATGCCGGGCCACAGATAAGGCATCTGGCCGATGCGCCGGGGCGGGCCTTACGGCGAACCTCAATGGTGGCGGGCACACCGCGCGCCCGCCACCGAGGAGGAACGTCATGTACCCGTACACCACGCAGTACCTGGCCACCGAGCGGGCCAAGGACCTGCGGGAGCAGGCCGCTGCGGCGCGGCGGGCCGGCGAGGCCCGCCGCGCCCGGCGCGGCCCCGGGCAGGTGCCTGCCGGCCGCGGCCACGTCCGCCGGCACGGCACGCCCCGCTGGGCCTGAGGCGGTCGGCATGGCGGTCATCGGACCCTGGCTCTCCATGCCTGCGGGCACCGAACTGGCCTGTGGCACCAACCCGGACCTGTTCTTCGCCGAATCACCGCAGGACGTGGCCCGGGCCAAGGAACTGTGCGCCGGCTGCCCGGTGCGGGCCGCGTGCCTGGCCGGAGCCCTGCAGCGCGGCGAGCCATGGGGCGTGTGGGGCGGGCAGTTGCTGCTCCGTGGGGCGATCGTGCCTACCAAGCGGGCTCGCGGCCGCCCGCGCAAGTCCGAGGTCGCGGCCTGAGTCCTGCCGAGCCGCCCGCCCCGGTGACCGAGTCCGGCCGCGTCGCCTGGTCACGCTCGCAAGATGCCCCGCCGGTCAGGTCACCTGGGCGGGCTCGGCGGAAAAGTCCTCATAATCGCGGTTGGTGAGGATCCGCCGGGTGACGTCCATGGCATCCCACACATCGGTGTACCTGGTGGTGATGGGGACCGGGCCCAGCCTGAGCCGGTCCGGTGTCCGGTAGTCGCCCACGACGCCGGCGTGGATCAGGGCCTGGCCGAGCCGCCAGGCCTCCGGATGGCACAGGCAGACGTGGCAACCGCGGCGGGCCGGGTCGCGCGGGGACGCGACCGTGCAGCCCAGCGGGGCCAGCCAGGCGTCGGCGAGCGCGATCAGGTACTCGGTCAGCTTGACGCCCTTGTCGCGCAGCCGGTCGATGCCCGCCTCGGCCAGCAGCCGTGCCCCCTCCTCCACCGCCGCCGTCCCGGCGATGTCCGGGGTGCCGGTCAGGAACCGGCCGATCCCCGGCACCGGGTCATAGGAGGGACCCATCTCGAACTGTGCGCGCTGGCCGAACCAGCCCTGGATGGGCTGGCGCAGTACGGTCTGCAGGCGCCTGCTCACGTACAGGAAAGCAGGCGCGCCCGGGCCGGCGTTCAGGTACTTGTACGTACAGCCGACCGCGAGGTCGGCCCCGCAGGCGTCGAGTTCCACCGGCACCGAGCCGGCCGAGTGGCACAGGTCCCAGAGCACCAGCGCGCCCACGTCGTGCACGATGCCGGTGATTTCCGCCATGTCCGCGAGCGCACCACTGCGGTAGGCCACGTGGGAGAGGCTGACCAGCGCGGTCGAGGAGTCCACGGCGGCGCGCACCGCGTCCGCGGTCAGGCCGCCGTCCAGGTCGGTGTGGATGAGGCGCAGTTCCGCGCCGCGCTCGGCGGCGATCCCGGCCAGCACGTAACGATCCGTCGGGAAGTTGTCGTCGTCGGTCACGATGACCGGCCGGCCGGGGCGGGCGGTCGAGCGCGGCCCTGGCCAGCTTGTACAGGTTGACCGTGGTGGAGTCACACACCACCACCTGCCCCGCGGCGGCGCCGAGCAGGTAGCTCCCGAGCAGGTCCCCGGCCCGGCCGGGCAGGCCGATCCAGTGGCTCCAGGATCGGACAAGCCCGGCGCCCCACTCGCGGCGCACCACGTCGGCGATCCGGTCGGCCGTGGTGAGCGGCAGCATGCCGAGCGAGTTCCCGTCCAGGTAGATCAGCGCCGGATCTTCGAGGAAGAAGCGGTCGCGGAAACCGGCCAGCGGATCGGCCGCGTCGCACTCGAGCGCGAAGGCACGGTCGGCGGGAAGGCTGCTGCTCACCGCTCCACCCTAGGTGTGTTGTGCGGGGCTGTGCGGGGTGCGGGCGGCCAGACCTGTGCCACCCCCAGACTGGTGCATCACCGTCGGCCCATCGCGCGCACACAGGCCGGCGGCCGCTGCATCCATGGCACCGGGCCGAGCCGCCCCCCTCCTCCTCCGAGTGTCCAAACGTCCCTGACGTCCGATCTGTTACATCGGCACGAGTTCGAAGATCTCCACGGTGAAGCGGCCCTTTCCCTCGCTCAGGAACGGGTGGCCGTCGGTCAAGGCACGGGCCGCCTCCAGGGAGTCGGCTTCGACGATCGTGTAGCCGTTCTGGTCGCTGGGGGCAGGGCTCGAGCCGTTGTCGCTGACCGCGGCGCGGGCACCGAAGGGCGCGCCGGGGTCCGCCAGGGCGGATCCGACCTTGCCCATCCACGCGCCCCACGCCTGCATCTGCTCGGCGGACTGCTCGGGGGTGAAGTCCTCCATCGGCGTCGCAGGGCCCCGGTACAGGAACAGGAACTTGCTCATCTGCGGCTCCTCTCGTGACGCGGGGAGCCGGTCCGCTCCCCGCGGCGCGCCTTCTGCGCGCTCACTGAAGCCGACGAACGGCCGTGCCCGGAATCGACAGCGGCCACGACTCGCCGCGGTTGCCGCCGCAGCGGACGGCGGTCAGTCGCCGCTGCGGCGGCCGCGCCGCAGGCCGAAGATCACCAGCAGCAGGACGGCCACCGCGGCGAGCACCGGCAGCGCCCGCTTCAGCACCGGGAAGCCGGCCACGCTGAGCAGGTCGATGGCGTCCTCGTCCGGCGGCCGGGCGGCCCGTGGCGCGGTTGCCGGCGCCTACGCCGTTGACCGCGGCGCGTCCGCCTGGGCGCCGTCGGCCTCGGCGCCGTCGGCCCGGGCGCCGTCGGCCGCGGCGCCGTCCGCGCCGCGGCGCAGCGGACCCGTCGGCTGGCCTGGCGCGCCGCCTGGCTGGTCCGCGAGGTGGCGGCCGATGCCGGCCAGCCGCTCCTTGATCTCCCGCACCGACTGCGGGCCGAGGTTCTCGATGGCGAGAAGATCGGCCTCGGTGCGGGCGGACAGGTCATCCACCGTGTGGATGCCCACGCGCCGCAGGCTGTTGTAGGCACGCACGGGCAGGCTGAAGATCCTCGATCGTGGCGGGACTCCGCGGCGCCGTCGGCGGAACCCCGGCGCCCCGGGGCCGGAGGCGTCCGCCCCCGGCCCCGAGCCGTTGCTTGCCGCCACGCTGGCCGCTGGCGCGCTGGCCAGCAGCGCGGCCAGGTTGGCGGCGAACCTCTCGATGATCCGGCCGCTCACCTCGGCCATGACGCCACGGCCGAACTGGGCCGGCGCCGGTGACGTTCATGGTCGTGTGCACGACCACCTTGGTCTGGCCGCCCTCGTCCTCAAGAGACGAGCGGACCGTCGCCGAGGCGGTACCGGCGCCGCGCGTCTCCTTCCCCGATGCCTCCAGCGTGATCGACCGTGCCTGCTCGTCGCGCTCGGTGAAGTGGGCCGTGCCGGCGTAGGTCATCGCCACCGGGCCGACCTTGACCTTGATCCGGCCCTTGATCACGTCGCCATCGACGGAGTCGACGGTCGCGCCGGGCATGCACGGCGCGATCCGCTCGACGTCAAGCAGCACCGGCCAGGCCTGCTCCGGCGGCACCGGGATGATGAACGAGTGCTCCAGTTCCATAGTTCAGGCTCCTGACGCCACCGCCAGGGCTCTGGCGGTCAGTACCCGCGCCAGGTGGCGCCGGTAGTCGGCCGCGCCGTGCAGGTCTGCCGGCGGGTTCGTCCCCTCGTCCGCGTGCTGCGCGGCCGACCGCAGGGCATCCCGGCTGGCCTCGGCGCCTGCCGCCGCGGCCTCGGCCGCCCGTGGCCCGGACCGGGACCGAGCCCATGTTGGCCATCCCGATCCTTGCCTCGGCGACGTGCCCGTTGGCGCGCCGCGCGAGCGCGGCGACCCCCACGATCGCCCACGCTTGGGCGGTCCGGTGGAACTTCTCGTAACGATAGCCCCATCCGGGCCCGAGCTTGGGCACCCGGATCCCGGTGAGGATCTCGTCGGCGGCCAGGGCCGTGGTCAGGTAGTCGTCGAAGAAGTCCGAGGCGCCGATCGCCCGCTCCCCGCCGGGGCCGTGGGCGATCATGGTCGCATCCAGGGCCACGACGACCGCGGGCAGGTCAGCGGCCGGGTCCGCGTGCGCCAGCGATCCGCCGAGGGTGCCGCGGTGCCGGACGGCCGGGTCGGCCACCGTGCCCGCCGCCTCCGCCAGCAGCCCGCAGTGCCCGGTGATCAGCGGGTCGCGCATCACCTCGTCGTGCGTGGTGAGCGCGCCGATCAGCAGCGTGTCGCCCTCGTCCCTGACGCCGCGCAGGCCGCCGATCGAGCCCACGTCCACCAGGAGTTCCGGGTAGGCCAGCCGGAGCCGCAGCAGCGGGAGCAGGCTCTGCCCGCCCGCGATCACCTTGGCGTCCTCGCCGCCCGTCTGCCAGCGCGCGGACCGCGTCGCTGACCGAAGACGGCCTGACGTACTCGAACTTGGCCGGGATCATGCCGCGCCTCCGTTCCGCCGCGCATTCTGTATGGCCCGCCAGACCCGCTCCGGCGTGCACGGCATCGTGATGTCCCTGATGCCGAACGGGCGGAGCGCGTCGACGATCGCGTTGACGACCGCGGGCGTGGACGCGATCGTGCCCGCCTCGCCGACACCCTTCACGCCCAGCCGGTTGGCCGCCGGGGACTCGGTCCGGTCGGTCACGTACGACGGCAGGTCGGCCGCGGACGGCACCAGGTAGTCGGCCAGGGTGGTGGTGATCAGGTTGCCGTCGTCGTCGTAGACGGCCTCCTCGTACAGCGCCTGGGCGATGCCCTGGGCGATCCCGCCGTGCACCTGGCCCTCGACGATCAGCGGGTTGACCACCTTGCCGATGTCGTCCACGGCCACGTACGAGCGGATCGTCACCATGCCGGTCTCGGTGTCCACCTCCACCGCGCACAGGTGGGTCCCGTGCGGGAAGGAGAAGTTGTCCGGGTCGTAGGTGGCGTCGGAGTCCAGGGAGGGCTCCACGCCGTCGGGCAGGTTGTGCGCGGCGAAGGTGGCCAGCGCGACCTCCTGGATGGAATGGCCCTTTTCCGGGTCGCCGCGCACCTGGAACCGGCCGTCGGTGAACTCGATGTCGTTCTCGCTGGCTTCCAGCATGTGCGCGGTGATCCGCTTGGCCTTCGCGATCACCTTGTCGCAGGCGCCGACCAGGGCCATGCCGCCCACGGCCAGGGAACGCGACCCGTAGGTGTCCATGCCCTTGGGCGAGACCTGGGTGTCACCGTGCAGCACCCGGATGTCCTCGAACGGCACGCCGAGCTGGTCGGCCACGATCTGGCTCCATGCCGTCTCGTGGCCCTGGCCGTGCGCGCTGGACCCGGTGACCACCTCGACCTTGCCGGTGGGCAGCATCCGGATCGAGGCGTGCTCCCAGCCGCCCGCGCCGTAGGCCAGCGAGCCGAGCACCCGGGACGGGGCCAGCCCGCACATCTCGGTGAAGGTGGAGACCCCGAGGCCGAGCCGGACCGGGTCATTGTCCAGGTTCCGTTCGGCCTGCTCCTGCCGCAGCGCGTCGTAGCCGAACAGTTCCTTGGCCCGGGCCGTGGCGGCCTCGTAGTTGCCCGAGTCGTACTGCAGGGTGGCGATCGTCGTGTACGGGAACTCCTCGTGCTTGATCCAGTTCCGCTCGCGTATCTCCAGCGGGTCCATGCCCAGTTCGGCCGCGAGCTCGTCCATGATCCGCTCGATCGCGTAGGTGGCCTCGGGCCGCCCGGCGCCCCGGTAGGCGTCGGTGGGCATCTTGGTGGTGAACACGCCGGTGCACTTGAACGAGTACGCGTCCATCTTGTAGATGGCCGGGTACATGAACGCGCCGAGCAGCGGGACGCCGGGCGTGACCAGCATCAGGTAGGCGCCCATGTCGGCGAGCAGGTCCACGTCCAGGCCGCGCAGCCGGCCGTCGGAGTCGGCGGCGATCCGGATCCGCTGCCACTGGTCCCGGCCGTGGTGCACGGTCAGGTTGCCCTCGCTGCGGGACTCGGTCCACTTGACCGGCCGGCCGAGCCTGCGGCGTGACCAGCAGCGAGAGCACCTCTTCCGCGGTGACCTGCAGCTTGGAGCCGAACCCGCCGCCGACGTCCGGGGCGATCACCCGGATGTTCTGCTCGGGGATCCCGGTCACCAGGGCCAGCATGACCCGCAGCACGTGCGGGATCTGGGTGGCCGACCAGATCGTGAACTCCCCGCCCACGCACGTCGCCACCACCGCGCGCGGCTCCATGGCGCTGGGGATCAGCCGCTGCTGGCGGTAGGTGCGCTCGATCACCACGGGCGCGTCGCGGAAGGCCGCGTCCATGTCGCCCTGGGCGAAGGGCCATACGAAGCTCTTGTTGCCCTCCGCGTGCACCTTCGGCGAGCCCTCGTCCAGCGCCGTCCTGCATGTCGAGCACCGGGGGCAGCGGCTCGTAGCCGACGTCCACCACGGCCGCCGCGTCCGCCGCCGTGTACCGGTCCCTGGCCACCACGACCGCGACGGCCTCGCCGACGTAGCGGACCTCCTCGGTGGCCATCGGCGGGTGCGCCGGGATGACGATGTCCTCGGTGACCGGCCAGGCGCACGGCAGGCTGCCCTGCTCCTCGGCGAAGTCGGCGCCGGAGAAGGCGGCGATGACGCCGGGCATGGCCCGGGCCGCGGACAGGTCCACCGAGGTGATCCGCGCGTGCGCCATCGGGCTGCGCACGAACGCCATGTGCAGCATGCCGGGCAGCACGATGTTGTCGGTCCAGTTGGTCTGGCCGGTGACCAGCCGGGCGTCCTCCTTGCGGAGACGGGCCTGGCCGACTTCGGCCTGGGGTGCCTGGGTATCGGCGGTCATGAGGTGGCTCCCGACTCCGCCGCGCGCCGGACGGCGCGGACGATGTTCTCGTATCCGGTGCACCGGCACAGGTTGCCCTCGAGCCCTTCCCGGATCTCCTGGTCGTTGGGGTGCGGGTTGGTCGCGCAGCAGGTCGGCCGCGGCCATGATCATCCCCGGCGTGCAGTAGCCGCACTGGAGCGCGTGCTCGGCGTGGAACGCCTGCTGCAGCGGGTGCCACTGCCCGTTCGAGATGCCCTCGATCGTGGTGATGTCCGCCCCGTCGGCCTGTACCGCGAGGACAGAGCAGCTTTTGACCGATACGCCGTTCATGTGGACCGTGCATGCGCCGCAGTTGGACGTGTCGCACCCGACGGGCGTACCGGTCTTGCCGACGCGCTCCCTCAGGTAGTGGACCAACAGCAGGCGGGGTTCCACGTCATCGGTGTAGGTGACCCCGTCGACCGTGACGGTTATGTTCGCCATTAACGGACTCCTCCCGGGACGCTAGTTGCGCCACAGGCCCAACCTAGGCCCGCCGGGGGCAGCCGCACCAGACCCCTCTTGCGCGTCGGTGACCTGCCGCGATCCCGGTCCGTCCGGCCGGCTCAGCCGAACCGGCCGTTGACGTAGTCGGCCGTCCGTGGGTCCTTGGGCGAGCCGAACACCTCCTCGGTCGGCCCGGCCTCGACGATGTGCCCCGGCGTGTCCTCCGCCGCGAGGAAGAACGCGCACTTGCGCGACACCCGCTGCGCCTGCTGCATGTTGTGGGTGACGATCACGATCGTCACCTGGTTCTCCAGCTCGGCGATGGTCTCCTCGATCCGGTTGGTGGAGGTCGGGTCGAGTGCCGAGCACGGCTCGTCCATGAGCAGGACATCGGGCGAGACGGCCAGCGCGCGGGCGATGCACAGCCGCTGCTGCTGGCCGCCGGACAGGCCGCCGCCCGGGGCCCGCAGCCGGCGCGCGGACCTCGTTCCACAGCCCGGCCCGCCGCAGGCTGACCTCGACCAGCGCGTCCTTGTTGGCCACCTTGATCCCGGCCAGCTTCAGGCCGCTGGCCACGTTGTCGTAGATGGACATGGCCGGGAACGGGTTGGGCTTCTGGAACACCATGCCGATCTTCCGCCGCACGTCGGAGGGGCGGGTGCCGGGGTTGTAGATGTCGTCGGCGCCGAGCAGCACCTCGCCGCCCAGGCTGGCCCCGGCCACCATCTCGTGCATGCGGTTGAGGATGCGCAGGAACGTGGACTTGCCGCAGCCGGACGGCCCGATGAGCGCGGTGACGGTGCCCGGTTCCATGGTGAGCGAGACCCGCTCAAGCACCTTGTGCTCGCCGAACCAGGCCGAGATGTTCCGTGCCTCCAGGCCGACCAGGCGCTTCGCCGCGAACAGGGGGTCACCGGGGCGGCCGTATTCGAGCACGGCCGTGTCCGTGGCCCTGGGCGTCATGATGCTCAGCCCCTCGCCGGCCCATCGCCGGCTCCGCGCCGTCGCCGGCCGCGGAGCCGGCCTGGTCGGCGGGCGGGTACCCAGGTGGCTCGTGCAATGTGCCGTCTCCCGTGGCCTGCGCTGGGACATCGGTCATCGGCCGGTTCCGTTCCCCCGTGTCGTGGC
Organism: uncultured Actinomycetes bacterium; assembly: GCA_963726415.1. Lineage (GTDB taxonomy): Bacteria > Actinomycetota > Actinomycetes > Streptosporangiales > Streptosporangiaceae > DASXKD01. Next base: position 16,143 of record CAVSCM010000043.1, on the reverse strand, counting down.
CCTCGCCGGGCTCCGGCATCCGCATCATCGGCTAGTACAGATTCGGTAGCAGGGCCGACAGGCTCTGGTAGAGGCACCACAACACGGCTATCGCCAGCGGCACCGCGGCCAGGTAGGCCGCCCACAGGTTCCAGCGCAGCGCGGCATACGTGCCCACCGCGGACACCGCGGCCAGCGCGACGCCCCAGATGAACGTGAGCACCAGCGCCTCGTCGTCGCCGGCCAGGGCCAGTTCGGGCGCGTTGAGCACGCGCACGACCGGGGGCCCGGGCCGGGTGACCGAGACCAGCCTGGCGTCGATCTCGATGTAGTAGCTCGGCACGACCGGCGAGGCCGCCGTGACCAGCAGCAGCCGGTTCGGTGCCGGGTCCACGATGCGCACCGCCTGGCTGCTGCCCAGCGCGGCGACCCGGTAGACGGACCTGCCCTGGCCGGTGACGGTCACGATGACGTCGCCGGGGCGCAGCTCGCCGAGCCGGGCGAACGGGGCGCCGAACGTGGCGCGGCGGCCGAAGATCTCGCTGACCCCCTCCTGCCCGGGCATCGGGGTGTCCCGCAGGTGGCCGGGGCCGAGCGTCATGTTCTCCGGGCTGGTCCCCTGCACCACCACCATGTCGCGGATCCCGATGGCGGGGATGTCAAGCACCGCCACCGGCGAGCCCGCTGCGGTGGGGCCGAGCGGCGCGAGCTGGTTGGCCAGCTCGTACTGCAGCCGGGTGTAGAGGATTGTCTGCGCGCGTGCCTCCTGCACGCCGGACAGGAAGTACAGGTACCCGGCGAGACCGAGCACGAGGACGGCAAGCAGCAGCAGCCCGACGCCGGCCGCCTGCAGGATCGGCCGCTCCGGATCGCGGGCCGGGGCCGGGGGAGCGCTCGGGGCGGGTTCTGGGGCGGCGGCCGGGCTCGCCGCTGGCGCCGGCGGCGGGTCCTGGGGCGGCCAGTGCGGTGTCAGCCACGTGCCTGCCCACGGCGCCGGCGCAGCCAGGCCGCCAGTCCCGGTGGCAGGGCGACTGCCAGCACGATGCCGAACGCGGTGAGCGCGCCGAGCGCGGCCTGGTTGGAATGGTCCCCGGCCAGGTTCACCACCACCCCGGTCACCGGTCCCGTGGCGCTCGTCGGTGGTCCCCGTGCCGGTGCCGGTCCCGGTCGTGCCCGCGCCCGCGCTGGCCGAACCGCTTGCCTTCGGGTTCGCCGAGCCGGAGCTTCCGCCGGCGGCCACGGCCTTGCCGTTCTTCACCACGCAGTTCAGCGGCGCGCCCTGCTTCTGGCACGGCGACGGGAACGGGGCGGTGGCCAGCAGGATGTTCTTGCCGTTCTGCATGGTGGGGTTGTTGCAGTTGCTGAGCTGGTTGACCGACGGGACGTGCACGTGCCCGGGGATCTTGGCGTTCTGGATCAGCCCGCCCTTCACCAGGTTGAACGGCAGCGGCGAATAGCCGAGCTGTTTCATCGGTTGCTGGCCGGCGCACAGGATGAAGTTGACCCAGGTACTGAGCGTCGCGCCCTTCGCGTTAGAGAAGTTGGTGGGCTCCGGCTTCCCCTCCCGCGGCACGATCAGGTAGCTGTAGCTGGAGATCGGGTAGTTCCGCGGATCGGTGAAGTGATACAGCGCGCTGAGGTTCTGCTGCAGGAAGTTCGAGCTGTTCTGGTTCTCGTTGATCACGGCCTTGGTGAGCGCCACCGCCACGTTCGACGCGGTCGGGCCGACGAAGTAGCCGGCCGGGTTGAGCACCTTGACCACCGGATAGTGCGCGTTGAGCGCGTAGGCGTACTCGTCGTAGCCGATGGAGCCGTTGCCGAAGCTGGAGGTGATGTAGGTGATGACGTTGTTGGAGCCGTTCTCCGCCTTGGCGCTGCCGAACTGCGGATAGAACTCGGTGTTCCCGCACGGCGACGAGATCCCCTGGTGGACCTGGTCGCAGAACTTGTTCCACTCCGACGGGTACAGGCTGGACAGCCACAGCGTGAAGAAGTACGTGGCGCCGGAGCCGTCGGACCGGATGACCGGCGTGATCGGCAGGTTCGGCAGCTGGGCTCCGTAGATGTGGGTGATCCGCTTGTCGTCCCAGTTCTTGATCTGCCCGGTGAAGATCTCGAAGATCGTCTTCGGGTCCAGCCGGAGGTTGGTGATCAGCTTGCTGCCCACCTGGATGTGGTAGATGAACGCGGTGCCGCCGGCGGTGTCCGGTATGTAGGAGTACCCCTGGGACGGGTGCTCGGCTCCGGTGCCGCCCAGTTTGTCCTGGCCGTTGCGGAACGGCGGGTCCGAGCCGGCGAAGTCATCCTGGTTGGCCATGTAGTCGCCGCGCCCGGCCGCCGAGCCATCCGGGTTGTAGTTGACCACGATGCCGTTGGACCGGACGCTCTGGGACCACAGGTCGATCGCGACCGACGCCCACGAGGAGCCGGACCCGCTGATGGCCACGAAGCTGCTGGCCCCGGCCGGCATGGGCACCATGCTCGCCAGCAGGACGGCCGTCCCCGCGCCGAGCAGGGCCGCGGCGCGTGCCCGCCACTTGGGCGTCATGACTTCCTCCTCAATCCGAACCGGAGTCGTGCCTTGCGGCCCCACGCGGCGCCGTCCCGGCGCAGCCGGCGCAGCCTGGCGGCGGCCTCGGCGGGGTCGGCGCCGACCAGCGAGGACGAGCCGGCCAGGGCCGCGAGCCCGCCGAGGATCAGCAGCGCGGGCAGCGCGTACCTGGTGATGGTGGCCGGCGATACGTGCGCCACCGGCACCATGCTGATCGGCGGGCCGCCGTCCCCCGGGCTGACCCCCGGCAGCGACACGGAACCGCCCGGGCTGGTCGAGGGCGACGGGGCCGGGGACGAGCCGGAGCCGGTCCCTGGATTGGTTGTGCCGCCGGGCGTATGGGTGGCGCCGGTCTGGTTCAGCACCGCGACGGCGTCCTTGCGCGTCTTGGCGGCCATGCTGGCCGGCAGCGGCAGATAACCCGGCGGAAGCTGCCCGGGCTGCACGCCCTCTTTCTGGCCGGCCCCGGCGGCGTAGTCGAGGAACCGGGCGATCGCCGCCGCCTGCTTGTGCTTGGTGCCGCTGGTGGGCACCATCGCGTAGATCACCATGGTCAGCGGGTAGGCCGCCTTGTCCTTGTTGTTCAGGTCCACCTGCTCGGTGCCGCTGCCGTCGCCGCTCATGTGCTTCAGCGCGGCGGCCATCGCGGACTTGGTCGGCAGCACATACTGGCCCGCGGTGTTGGGGATCTCGGCGACCGGGAAGCGGAACGCGGCCGAGTCTGCCTGGTCCAGGACGGCGAACAAGGCCCGCTGGCCCGGGGGCTGGATCGGGTCCTTGGGGAAGTTGCCGGTCTGGTCCTTCTCCCAGCTCGTCCCCGGCTCCCAGTTCTCGACCTGGTAGTTGGCGACCAGGCCGAGCGGGAACAGCGGGCTGTACCGGTGCTGGATGACCGGGTAGGAGTCCTGCGCGGCGAAGGAGTCGCTGGGGTACAGCGGGGGCGTGCCGTTGGCGGTGGTGTAGTCGGTGTTGATGTGCATGCCCCAGGGGTCGAACTGGCCGGCCAGGAACGCGGCGGCGTCGGGGTTGGCGGCGATCCAGCGGGTCATGGTCCAGGTCATGTCGCTCTGCCCGGACTCGACGGTGGGCACCTGGAACGCCGCGCCGAGGCCGGACACCGGCAGCACGTTCGTGTTGAGCTGCTGGAACTCCGTGTCGGCGAACAGCGTCTGCGGGTTGCCGTCCACGGCGTTGTCACAGCCGATGCCGACCGGCGGCGGCGGGGCGCCGCACGGCACGCCCTCGTTCTGGAAGTTGTAGGACTGGGTGAGCAGCTTGAGGACGAGCCGCTGGTCCAGCTTGAGGGTGGTGACCGGCAGCCCGGTCGTGGGGCTGTCCACCCAGTACGCGATCGACACCGCGGACACCGCCACCGGGGCATAGAGATAGTGCCGTTGCGTGACAATCTGCTGTGCGCTGGCGGGCCGGGTGGTGAGCGCCACGTCGGCGGCCCCGCTGGCCACCTCCTGCACCGCGAGCGGCTCGGCGACCTCCGGGTTGTACTGGATGCTCATCCCCTGTGACCCCAGGCACAGGTGCGCCACCCAGGAGGCCATGGCCCTGTCCAGCATCGGCGAGCCCGCCGCGGTGAACGCCGCGTTCTTGAAGTTGCAGACGCTCGGGGTCGGGGCGAAGCTCAGCGGTATCACGATCCGGTCGGCCCAGGAGCAGGTGTTGAAGCTCGCGCTGAAGGCGAGCTGGCCGATCGCGAAGACGTTGTCCTGCGAGTGGTCCGCGCAGTTGGGCGGGCTGGCGAGCACATCACCGCCCTGGGCGGGCACGACCACCAGCGAACAGGCGTGCTTCTGGTCGCAGCCGAGGAACTGGTTCTCCGCCGTCGTGTCGATCGCGATGTCGGCCTGGCCGGTGCCGTCCGGCGCGGTCAATGCGTACGCGGTGTTCATCGGGCCGAACGGGCCCGAGCCGCCGGTGACGCCGCCGTTGGTGGCGCCGTAGCAGTCCGCGGAGCTGGCCGGGTTCGTGCCCACGCATTCGGCGATCATCACCGGGTAGAGGGTGGAACTCGGGCCGTACGGCGCGTTGACGCTCGGCGTGAAGTTGGCCCAGGTCACCTGCACCATCTGGTGGACCAGGTTGCTGGTCTGGTCCACCGTGACGCAGCTCGCGGTCGGCAGCGGCTTGCCGGCGGACGGATCCCACAGGTTCGGGCCGGTGACGGTGGTCCCGTTAGCCGGACGCCGCGGCCGCCGGGGCGGCCGCGCTGGCCGGGCCCTGCCGGGATGCGCCAGGCCGGGGAGCATCAGCAGCCCGCCGGTGAGCGACACCCGGCCGCCAGGGCGAGCACCCGGCGGGGCCGGAGGCCGAGGGACGGGCTACGCATGCGCGCTCCAGAAAGATCATGCAATACGGAATGGCCGCGGCCCGGTGACGGAGGAACCGGGCCGAGGCCACCGGGGGTTCCGGGCCATGGGGTCCCGGGGCTTGCCCCCGGGGAGGCGGAGTGCTCCCCCGGGCCAGCAAGGCCGCCGCGGCCGGGTCCCGCGGTCATGCCCGGGCTCCGCTGCCGCGCCAGCCGGCGGCGCTGCCGCCTGGTCAGTTCCCCCGGTGCCGCGCCGCCGAGCCTGCGGGCCAGGGCGAACAGCAGCAACACGACGACGATCAGGGCCACGGCGCCCCCGAAGGCCCGGGTGACGATGGTGTTGTTGACCGCCTCGATATGCGCGTACTCCCAGATGTACAGCGGCAGGCTGACCTGGGGACCGCTCAGCGGGTTGAAGTTGAACTCCTTGGTCACCCCGGACACCACAAGCACCGGTGCGGTCTCGCCGATGCCGCGGGCCATCGCGAGCACCACGGCGGTGGCCAGGCCGGCCCGGGCCGTGGGCAGCACCACGTTCAGCACCGTGCGCCACTGGCTGGACCCGAGCGCGTAGGAGGCCTCGCGCAGCGTTCCCGGTACCAGCCGGATGACCACCTCGGAGGCCCGGGCGACGATCGGCATCATGGTGATCGCCAGCGCCAGCGACGCGGCCAGCCCGCTCTTCTGCATGCCGAGCGTCAGGATGAACAGCGCGTAGATGAACAGGCCGGCGATGACGTCGGGCAGTGCGGTCATCGCCTCGACGATGGTCCGGGTCGGCCGTGCCAGCTTGCCGCCGACCTCGGCGAGGAACGTGGCGGCGAGCAGGCCCAGTGGCACCGAGAACAGGGTGCCCAGGCCGATCTGCTCCAGCGTGCCCACGATCGCGTGCAGCACGCCGCCGACCGACAGCGGCGAGAGCGGCGAGGCGAAGGCCATCGACTGGGTCCACATGTTCAGGTGCAGGGCCGCGTGCAGGCCCCTGACCACGACGAAAAGCACCTGGCCGAGCACGATGGTCACCGCGAGGACGCCGCCGGTGGTGAAGGCGACCAGGGCGACCTTGTGGCTGACCTCGCGGGCGTCCCACTGCATGCCGCGCCATGGCCGCGTACATGAGCAGGAACACCGCGTACCACATCAGCCAGAAGCCGAGCACCCCGGAGAACGGGAGGACCCGCTCGTAGAGCACCCAGACCAGGCCGAGCGCGCCCAGCGCGGCGCCGGCCAGGGTGGCCGCACCTTCCGGGGTGACCCGGGCGATCCGTACCTTGGTCTCGGCGACCAGGTAGGCGGCGCTGTCCGGGGAAGCGACCTTACGGGGAACGTCGTCGGCGGGGGTGGACGGCGGCTGGGCGTCGTGGGTGAGCATGCGTCAGTCCGCCGATGCGGTCGCGCCGGACCGCGACCGGTTGATGATCATCGCGGCGAACGTGTTGACGATCAGGGTCATCACGAACAGCACAAGCCCGCCGGCCATCAGCGCGGAGATCTCCTTGGCGCCGGCCACGAAGAAGTGGTTCGCGATCATGACCGTGATCGAGTTACCGCCGCTCTCCAGCACGTGGTAGTTGAAGACGAAGCTGGGGTTCAGGATGAACGACATCACGATGGTCTCGCCGAGCGCCCGGCCCAGGCCCAGCATGCTCGCGCCGATCATGCCCGACCTGCCGTACGGCAGCACGACCGTGCGGATCATGCCCCACCGGGTCGAGCCCAGCGCGTAGGCGGCCTCCCGCTCGCCCTGCGGCGCCTGCGAGAACACCTGCCGCGACAGCGAGGCGACGATCGGTATCACCAGCAGCGACACCGCCACGCTGGCGATGAAGGTGGCGTTGGCGTACTCGCTGGAATAGTTGGCCAGCCGGAACTGGAAGAACGGGATGAACGCCATGTGATGGCTGAGCCAGGCGTCGAAGCCGAGGATGCGCGGCATCAGGAAGAACACCGCGAACAGCGCGACGATGATGCTGGGCACCGCCGCCATGAGGTCCATCAGCGCGATGAGGGCGCGGCGCAGCCGGGGCGGCGCGTACTCGGAGATGAAGATCGCGGTGGCGATCCCGACCGGCACCGCGATCACCAGCGCGAAGAGCGCGGCGATGATGCCCAGCGGGAGGATCGCCGCGATGCCGAACTGGTTGGTGCTGATGAACCAGGTGGACGTGGTGAAGAAGCCGAAGCCCATCGCCCGGAGCGCAGTGGCCGCGCGGAAGATCAGGAAGACCAGGATCAGCCCGGTGATGAGGAAAACGGCCAGGCCCGCGGAGCGCAGCACGCCGCGAAAGACCTTGTCGCCGAAGGCTACCGGCGCGACGATTATCCGGGGCTTGTCCTCCGTGGCTGCAGGTTGCTGCCCGGGCGTCAGCGCAACGGCCATGATGGTGTGCCTCCCGCATCCGGTTCGGCTGTGCCGCCAGCCGTGATGCCCGCCCCGGGCAGTCTCATGGTGTCCCGCAAAGATTGCATTTCAGGCTATTTCCGGGTGAACGGATAGGGAACAGCTAACGACGTGAACAGATGAGGAAAAGATGGCGACCGGGAAACGTCTGCCGCAGGTGCTGGCCGTGGCTTGCCGTCGCTGGTCTTGACGTTCGCGTCGAAGGCCGTGATGCCCGCTGAGGAGCCATCAGGCCGCGCGATGGCCGAGCACCCTGACTTGGTGACGATCAAGTCCCCTTTCGCCCCGGTGACCGGGTTGGTGGCGTCGAAGCTGTACTGCTGGACGGTCGTGGCGGACTTGAGCATGGCGTTGTAGTCCCCGCTGAACTGGTCGAACAGGGACTCGTCGGTGTCCGAGCCGACGCTCACCGCCGTGGTCTCCGCCAGGACCGCAGAGACCGTCACCTTGGCACTGGTCGTGGAGCCGCCGGAGCAGTGGACAGTGACCGAGTAGCTGGACGGCGGTGGCGCGGGCCAGTCCCCGGAGAGCCATTTTCAGGGCCGGGGCCATGCCCGCGACGCCGGCCGGAAATGCTTCGTTAATACCGCGTTCTGCTGGCGCACACCTGGAAAGCGTCCGGCCGGTAAACGCCACATTTCTTATCGATCTTCACGGGATCCCGCGAGGCAGCCGGAACCCGGCCATGTGGCCAGCCGAAATTCGATTTTCCTAGCGTCACGCCGTGTCGAGAACCTGGAAGGTTTCCGCGAGGCCCTCGGGCAGGCCGCCCGCGGCCGCGGCGGCGGCCAGTCGCTCCCGCAGGAACTCCCCCAGCGTGTCCATGTGCCCGGTCTGGCTCTCGTGCGCGCGCAGCGCGGCAAGCTTGCGGTCGAACGTGTCGGTCACGTCGACATAGTGGTTGGGGACGGGCCCGCCGGGCAGCCACACCTCGCGCACCGACCAGGGCTCCAGGCCCTCCTCGGTGCGCAGTTCCCCGAACGCGTACGGGTTGCGCGCGTCCGGGTAGACCGCGTCCAGCGCGGCCGATCCCACCGCACGGTGGTCCGGGTGGCTCACCCCGATCCGGGCATAGTTGCGCTCCGGGCTGGGGCACACCAGCCGGTCCGGGCCGGACCTGCCGGATCACCCGCGCCAGGTCCCTGCGCAGCCCGAGGGTGGCCTCCACCTCCCGTCCGGGTAGCCAAGGAACCGCAGGTCGCTGACGCCCACGCAGGCGGCGGCCGCGGTCTGCTCCTTGCGCCGCAGCGGTGCGATCTCCGACCGCGGCACGGCAGTCGTCATGCCCGCCCGCATCCCCATCGGTCACGATGCAGTACACGACCTCGATCCCGGCATCGGTCCACCCCGCGATCGTCCCCGCCGCGCTGAAATCCACATCGTCCGGATGCGCGGCAATCACCAAAACCCGCTGAACCTCGTTGTCGTTAAGCACGCTCTCGATTCTGCCTTCCCTCGCGTCCCCGCCAGGCTGACGATTAGGCCCGCCCCGCTTCCCGCGCCGGGCCCGTGTGGGCGGGGTCCGCCCGTGCGCCCGCGGGCTGGCACCCGCGGGGCGGCTTGCTGGGGGTGGGGCGGGGTCCGCCCGCGTGCCCGCGGGCTGGCACACGTTCCCCGCTTCCCTTCGACCGCCCGAGGCGCGTGAGGGCGTCCACCGACGTCGCCACGCTACGCCCGCGGCCTCCCGCCCGGCTCCCTCCTAGCCAGCGGCCGGCTCCCGTCGACGCCCAGCCCCCGAACCACCCGTCGCTTCCCTCACCGCACGCAGCGACGCACCTGGGCTGTCCACGGTCATCTGCCGAGGCGACGCCACTTGGGGCTGACCGCGGCGTAGCGTGGCCCGCGGTCACCGTTGACCAGCGCGTCTCGGGCCAGACGAGAGATCCGCCCAGCCTCGGCTGCCAGCCGCGGACAGCCCGCTGGTGGCGGCGCCCCCACGGAAAGCCGCGCACAATCGCCAGCCGGCAGGCAGGCGCCGAGACGGGCTCAGTCCAGCGGCGACATCACGTGCTTGACCCGGGTGTAGTCCTCGAACCCGTACATCGACAGGTCCTTGCCATACCCCGAGTGCTTGAACCCACCGTGCGGCATCTCGGCCACCAGCGGGATATGCGTATTGATCCACACACAGCCGAAGTCCAGCCCGCGCGCCATCCGCATGGCCCGCCCGTGATCCGAGGTCCACACCGAGGACGCGAGGCCGTACTTGGTCCCGTTCGCCCAGGCCAGGGCCTCCGCCTCGTCACTGAACTGCTGCACGGTGATGACCGGGCCGAACACCTCGTTCTGGATGATCTCGTCGTCCTGCGCCAGCCCGTCGACGACGCTGGCCTCGAAGAAGAAGCCGCGCGCCCCGGTCTTGTGGCCGCCGGCCAGCACCTTGGCGTGGTCGGGCAGCCGGTCGATGAACCCGGAGACCCGCTCGAGCTGAGTCGCGTTGTTCAGCGGGCCGAAGTCCGCGTCGGGGTTGTCGGGGCCTGCCACGGTCTGGCCGTGGGCCTGCTCGGCGAGGGCTTCGGCGAGCGCGTCGTGCACGCCCGGGGCGGCCAGCACCCGGGTCGCCGCGGTGCAGTCCTGCCCGGCGTTGAAGTACCCGGCGATCGCGACCGCCTCCGCGACCTTGGCCACGTCGGCGTCGTCGAACACGATGACCGGTGCCTTGCCGCCGAGTTCCAGGTGGACCCGCTTGAGATCGCCGGCGGCGGCGGCGGCCGCGACCTCCTTGCCCGCCCGCACGCTGCCCGTGATCGACACCATCTGCGGCACCGGGTGGGCGACAAGCGCGCGGCCGGTGTCCCGGTCGCCGCAGACCACGTTGAACACGCCGTGCGGCAGGAACTCGCTCATCAGTTCGGCCATGAGCAGCGTGCTGACCGGCGTGGTGTCGGACGGCTTGAGCACCATGGTGTTGCCCGCCGCGAGCGCCGGGGCCCACTTCCACACCGCCATCATCATCGGGTAGTTCCACGGCGTGACCGCCGCGCACACCCCGATCGGCTCGCGGCGGATGAACGAGGTGAACCCGGACATGTACTCGCCCGCCGACCGGCCTTCCAGCATCCGGGCCGCGCCAGCGAAGAACCTGATCTGGTCCACCATCGGGGGGATCTCTTCCGAGGCGGTCAGCGCGAGCGGCTTGCCGGTGTTCCGGGACTCGGCCTTGACGAATTCGTCGGCGCGGGACTCGATCGCGTCGGCGATCTTGAGCAGGGCCAGGCTGCGCTCGGCGGGCGTGGCGTCCCGCCATCCCTCGAAGGCGGCCGCGGCCGAGGACACGGCCGCGTCGACCTCCGTCTCCCCGGACACCGGCGCCGTGGCGAACACCTCGCCGGTGCTTGGGTTGATCAGCTCGGAGCGCTTATCGAAGGACAGGTCCGTCCACTGGCCGCCGATAAAGTTCTGCAGGTCCTCAGCCACGACGCCTCCGTTTTGTAGTGAAAGTTCTTTACTGCCCGGCCGGAGCGCGTTCCTCGCACGCCCACGGCGAGCCGTAGTCGGTGAGCAAGTCCAGGAACGGGCCCGGGGGCAGCGCCTCGGGGCCCAGCACCCCGGCACCTGACCACGCGCCCGAGTCGATCAGTTCCAGAGCCACGACCGGGTTCACCGCCGTCTGCCAGACCACGGCCTGGGACCCGTACTCGGCCATGGACCAGGCGTTGTCCACCACATGATGAAGGTAGACCTCGCGCGGTGCGCCGTCGGTACCGGTACCGGTGACCCAGGTGCCCGCACAGGTGAGACCTGTCATCTTGTCACCGAGCGTAGCCGGGTCGGGCAGGCAGGCCGCGACCACGTCCCGCGGCGACACGCTCGCGCCGCCGACGCTGACCGGGTCGGTACGGTCCAGGCCGAGCTTGTGCAGGGTCTCCAGCACGCCGATGAACTCCGCGCCGAGGCCGTACTTGAACGTCACCCGCTTCGCCTTCACCCAGCGGGGGATCAGCAGCACCTCTTCGTGCTCCACGTTCACGCACTCCACCGGGCCGATCCCGGCAGGGAAGGTGAACGTCTCCGGCTCGGAGAACGGCGGCGTGGTATACCAGCCCCGGCCGTCCTCCCAGATGACCGGCGGGTTCAGGCACTCCTCGATGGTGGTCCAGATGGAGAAGGTGGGCGCGAAATCGTAGCCAGCGACCGCGAGATTCGCACCGTCCCTGACGCCGACCTCACCGATTTCGCGGAACAGCGTGTCCGCGGCGTACCGGGCGAACACGTCGGACAGGCCCGGCTCCACCCCGATGCCCACCAGGGCCAGCTTCCCGGACCGCTCCCATTGCTCCCCCATGGCGAACTGCTCGTCGCCCAGCTTGACCCCGGTCTTGGCATACGGTTCGTCGGGGTGCGGGTGGGACAGCGACATGGCCATGTCGAGGTAGTGCGCCCCGGCCGTGAGCGCCGCGCGGAACAGCGGCATGACGAACCGCGGGTCCGTGGCGTTCATCAGCACGTCGCAGGAGTGCTCGGTGAGCAGCGCGGCCGCGGCCTGCTCGTCGCGGGCGTCCAGCCGGACGGCCTGGTATCCGTCCTTCGCCGCCGCGGCGTGCTCCGCGCGGGCCAGGTCGTAGTCGGCCACCACCAGTTCGGCGAACTGGCGCCGGGCGGCGATCCGGGCGAAAGCCGTGCCGACGCCGCCCGCGCCCACGAGGAGGATTCGCATGCGGAAGATCCTAACCAAAGGCCCATGAGACCACTGGACCGGTCACGATTTAGGTGAAAGACTACGGAAACCGTTGCGGATGGGTCAACTTTGTGCGAGAACCGTAAGATCTGCGCCGCCGACTCGCCCGTGCGGGCCTGGCGCTGTGGTTGCATGACCACCGACCTCGTTGGACGATGATCGCCAGCATTTCTCTGGCAGGAAGAAGTGGGGGTGGCGAGCCCATGGCCGTTGCCGAGTCGATCGCCCAGCCGGCCGAGCAGCAGGTCGACAAGGGACTGAAATCGGGCGCCCTCGGCCTGGTTTCGACCACGATCATCGCGACAGCCTCCGTGGCGCCCGCCTACAGCATCGCCGCGACGCTGGTGTTCGTGGTGCTCGCCGTCGGGCTGCAGTCGCCGGCCGTGGCCGTCCTGGCGTTCGTGCCGATGCTGCTCACCTCGATCGGCTACAGCGAGCTGAACAAGGCGGACCCGGACTGCGGCACCACGTTCACCTGGGCCACCCGCGCGTTCGGGCCGCGGAGCGGCTGGGCGGGCGGCTGGGGGATCATCGCCGCCGACGTCCTGGTCATGGCGAGCCTGGCCCAGGTCGCCGGGCAGTACGGGTTCCTGCTGTTCAACGCGAAGGGCATCGGGTCCAACCCGACCAGCGGCTGGGTGCTGCTCGTCGGCGTGCTCTGGATCGTGGTGATGACCTACATCTGCTACCGGGGCATCGAGGTCTCCGCGAACTTCCAGAAGGTGCTGCTCGGCATCGAACTGGTGATGCTGGCCGTCCTCTCGATCACCGCGCTGGTCAAGGTCGGCACCGGGCACGCCCCGCCGGGACACCGCACCCCCAGCCTCTCCTGGCTCAACCCGTTCCACATCACCAACTTCAGCGCGTTCACCAGCGGGATCATCCTGATGGTCTTCATCTACTGGGGCTGGGACACCGCGGTCGCGGTCAACGAGGAGACCAAGGACAAGAACAAGACCCCCGGCCGGGCGGCGATCCTGTCCACGTTCATCCTGCTGGTCACCTACGCGCTGGTGATCTTCTCCATGCAGTCGTTCGCCGGGATCAAGACCACGGGCAACGGCCTTGGCAACGTGGCCAACGCCGGCGACGTGCTGTCGGTCCAGGGCAACCTGGTGTTCGGCACCTCGGGATTCGGCTCGTTCCTCACCCACCTGCTGCTGCTCATGGTGCTGTCCTCGGCGGCGGCATCGACCCAGACGACGATCCTGCCGACCGCACGGACCACGCTGTCGATGGCGGTGTACAAGGCGATACCGTCCGTGTTCGCCAAGATGCACCGCCGCTACCTCACCCCGACCGTGTCCACCATCACCATGGGCGCGGTCTCGATCGTCGTCTACGTGGCGTTGAACTACATGTCCAACGGCAGCGGGGTGATCGGCGACGCGGTGATCGCGATCGGCCTGTACATCGCCTTCTACTACGGGCTGACCGGCTTCGCCTGCACCTGGTACTACCGGCGCAACCTCACCAGCAGCGCGCGCAACCTGTGGATGCAGGGCATCCTGCCGAGCCTCGGCGGGCTGATCCTGTTCTTCCTGGGCGGCTGGAGCATATGGCTGGACTACGACGTGGCCACCGCGAACGACTACACGATGTGGACCGTGCCGGGCCTCCACTGGCAGATGGGCGGGGCCTTCGTGATCGCCGTGGTGACCGCCCTGATCGGCGTGGCCGCCTACCTCTACTGCCGGATCCGGAACCCGGCCTTCTTCAAGAAGCAGACGCTCACCAGGGCAACGGAGACCCTGGTGCCCGACCCGGACGGCTGACAAGCGTGGGGCCGGGAGGGCCCGCGGGCATGCCGCCCGCGGGCCCTCCCGCGTCTGCGGTGCCGGCACCGGAACCCCAGCCGGCGCGGGCGGCCCGGCGGGGTTGTCCCGGATAGGGGAAACGGCCCGCGCGGCGGCCTCCGGGCGTCGGCGTCACCGCCTACGCTTGGCACGTGACCGTCACCGCCATCGATGCTCTCCTCGAGGACCTGAACCCCCAGCAGCGCGCCGCCGTCGTGCACGAGGGCAGCCCGCTGCTCATCGTGGCCGGAGCAGGCTCGGGCAAGACCCGGGTGCTGACCCGCCGGATGGCCTACCTGATGGCGGAGCGCGGGATCAGCCCCGGAGAGATCCTGGCGATCACGTTCACCAACAAGGCCGCGGGTGAGATGGCGGCCAGGGCGGCCGCGCTGACCGGATCGCGGGCACGCGGCATGTGGGTGATGACGTTCCACTCGGCGTGCGTGCGGTTCCTGCGCCGGGAGGCCGGCCGGTTCGGCTACCCGTCCTCGTTCTCGATCTACGACCAGGCCGACTCGGAGCGGCTCATGGCGCTGGCCTGCCGCGAGCTCGACCTGGATCCCAAGCACCATCCGCACCGGGCGATGCTCGCCCAGGTCTCGAACCTGAAGAACGAGCTGATCGACCACGAGACGTTCGCCGCCCGCGCCGAGGGCTACCGGGAGCGGGCGCTGGCCGAGGCCTACGGCGAGTACCAGCGCCGGCTGGTCGCGGCGGGCGCGATGGACTTCGATGACCTGATCATGAACACGGTCTTCCTGCTGCAGGCCTTCCCCGACGTGGCGCAGGCCTGGCGGCGCCGGTTCCGGCACGTGCTCGTGGACGAATACCAGGACACCAACCATGCGCAGTACGTGCTGGTGCGGGAACTGGTCAGCACCGAGCCGGGCAGCGGCCTGCTCCCGGGGGAACTCGCCGTCGTGGGGGACGCCGACCAGTCCATCTACGCATTCCGCGGCGCGACCATTCGCAATATCGAGGAGTTCTCCCGCGATTTCCCTGGCGCCACGGTCATCCTGCTGGAGCAGAACTACCGGTCCACGCAGAACATCCTGGCCGCGGCGAACGCCGTGGTCTCCAGGAACTCCGGCCGCACCCCCAAGCGGCTGTGGTCCGACGCGGGTGACGGCCCGCCGATCGTGGGTTATGTCGCGGACAGCGAGCACGACGAGGCGGCGTTCGTGGCCGAGGAGGTGGACCGGCTCACCGACGAGGGCGAAGCCACGCCCGGCCAGGTGGCCGTGTTCTACCGGACCAACGCGCAGTCCAGGGTCTTTGAAGAGGTCTTCATCCGGGCCGGGCTGCCGTACAAGGTGGTCGGTGGCGTGCGTTTCTACGAACGCCGCGAGGTCCGTGACCTGCTCGCCTACCTCCGGCTCATCGCCAACCCCGGCGACGAGGTGTCGCTGCGGCGGATCCTGAACGTGCCGCGGCGCGGAATCGGTGACCGGGCCGAGGCGTGTGTGGCGGCGCTCGCGCAGCGGGACAGGCAGAGCTTCGCCGCCGCCCTGACCCGGCCCGCGGACGTGCCCGGGCTGGCCCCGAGGTCGGCCAGGGCGATCGAGGCGTTCAACGAACTGATCGAGGGCTTCCGTGCCGCGGAAGCCGCCGGGATCCCGGTCGCCGACCTGGCCGAGATGGTGCTCGACCGCTCCGGGTACCTGGCTGAGCTGCAGGCCTCGGAAGATCTCCAGGACGCCAGCCGCATCGAGAACCTGAACGAACTGGTCTCCGTGGCGCGCGACTTCGACGCGACGGGCGTCCAGGCGGGCCTGGCCGACCCGGACGAGGCCGGTCCCCGTCCGGGCAGCCTTGCCGACTTCCTCGAGCAGGTGTCCCTGGTCGCGGATGCCGACCAGATTCCCGAAGGGGAGGACCACGGCGGCGTGGTCACGCTGATGACCCTGCACACCGCCAAGGGGCTGGAGTTCCCCGTGGTGTTCCTCACCGGCATGGAGGAGAACGTCTTCCCGCACCAGCGCTCGGTGGGCGACGACAAGGAACTCCAGGAGGAGCGGCGGCTGGCCTACGTGGGGATCACCCGGGCCGAGTGGCGGCTCTACCTGACCAGGGCGCTGGCCCGGGCCTGGTGGGGGCGGCCCGAGTACCACGCGCAGTCCCGGTTCCTGACCGAGATCCCCGCGAACCTGATCGAGTGGCGCCGCGACGAGAGCACCGCGGCCGCGCCCGCCTCGCAGCGCCTGGCTGCGCGCCCTGGCGTACGCTCGCCGGGGAACCGGCGGGTTCCTGCCCTGTCCCCCGGCGACAAGGTCACCCACGACGCCTACGGTCTTGGCACGGTCGTCTCGGTGCAGGGCTCGGGCGACGACCCCGAGGCGAAGATCGACTTCGGCGGCGACTACGGCATCAAGCACCTGGTGCTGCGGTACGCGCCCATCGAAAAGCTCTAACGGGCGC
>CAVSCM010000042.1:0-104104 GCA_963726415.1 uncultured Actinomycetes bacterium | reverse complement strand
CACTTCCCGGTATCCGCCAGGGCGGCTTTCAGCCGGACGCGCGCGTGATGCAGGTCGGCCTTGATGGTGCCCTCCGGCTTGCCCAGCATCGCGGCGACCTCCCGGACGCCGAAGCCCGCGTAGTGGTGAAGCAGGAACGCTGCGCGCAGTCGCGGCGGCAGCGCTTCGATCAGCGCCCGCACGTCCACATCTTGCGCCGGGTGGCAGGCGGAGGCCCCCGTGGAGGCAGCGGCCAGCTTCTTGACCGCGTGCCGTTCTCTCCCGGATTTGCGCCAGTGGTCGCTGACCAGGTTGGCCGCGATCACGTACAGGTAGCTCTGGGGATTGTCCAGCCGGGACTAGCGGGCCAGCAGCCGGGCGAATGCCTCCGCGGCGATCTCGCGCGCGGCCTCGTCATCGTCGACCAGTCGGCGGACCCAGCCCGTCAGCCTGGGGTAGCAAGCATTGAACAACTCCTCGGCGGCCGCGCGGCTGGTGCCCCCGAGCCTGCCCGCCGGCGGCTCCCCGGCCACTGCCAGACGCTCACCAGGCGGGCTCATGGCGCCTCCCTGCTCATGTCGTAACTGGTCAGGATGACAGCCCGTTCGCAGCGATCTTGATGAGCGCGGAATCGGAGAGCTGTTTGGCGCCGATGACGAGGTCGCGTAGCTGGCCGCCCCTGGCGGGCAGCTGCACATAGAGCTGGGTGAAGCTGGTCCAGCCAGGCGGGAAGCCGTGCTCGGCGTTCCGCCTGCTGAACCGGCTTTTCGGAACGAAGATGCGGGAGTGGATGATCGAACCGTGGTATCGGCCGACCTGCACCGGGTGCGCGGCGGCGGGTGCCTGGGGGTCGGGCCTGGCTGTGGTCGGCGTGTAGCGCGGGAGCAGCACCGCCAGGATGCACCCGCCCGACGCCGATGCGGCGGCCTTCATCCCCGCGCCGTAGGGAGGGTGCTGGGCGACCGGGCCCTGCGGTGGCGCCAGGGAGGCTGGCAGCGCGGTGACGGCGAACGCGTGGCAGGGCGGCGAGGTCGCGGCGGTCAGTTTGTAGCCGGCTGGCAGGCGGACGGTGTAGGAGGCGAGCCGCATCACCGGCCCTGCCGGGGCAGGCCGTGACCCCCCGCCTGCCGTCAGGGGTACGGTGATCGCGGCGGCGGCGATGGCGGCGGCGGCCAGGCCAGCGGCCAGCCTCCGGTTTCCCGTTTTGGGGTGGTAATCGCGCTGGAGCAGCCGCTGGCGGGCCTGTTCTGGGATCGAGATGTCAGCGGCGCTCCGGGTGAAGGCGCTGCGCAGCTCGTTCTCGAGTTCGCCGGTGATCATGGCGTGCGTTCCTTGCTGCTTGCCGGGGTGACGGGCTGGCTTGCGGGCGGCTGGTCGCGGGTGAGGATCTGGGCCAGCCGGGCGGCTCCGCGGGAGGCGGTGCTCTTTACAGTCCCTGCCGAGCAGCCGAGGGTTGCCGCGACCTCGGCCACGGGCAGGTCTGCCCAGTAGCGCAGCACCAGCACGGCCCGCTCGCGGAGCGGCAGCCTGGCGAGCGCCCAGCGGAACTCGGCGAGGTCGTCGATCTGCTGGAGCGCGCGGGCCGCGCCGTCGTCGGCAACTTCGGGCTGGCTGCCCTGGGGTTCCAGCTCTGCCCGTTGCCGGGACCGGCGCTTGGCCCCGTCGAGCACCAGGTTGATCAGGATCCGCCGGGCGTAGGCCACCGGGTGGTCCATGGCGGCGACCCGTCGCCAGCGCCGGGCGACCTGGATGAGGGTTTCCTGGACCAAGTCCTCGGCCTCGCTGGCGTCCCCGGTCATCAGGCAGCCAGTACGGAACAAGGTGTCCGCCGCACCTGCGGCGAAAGCCTCAAACCGGCGCTTCGACGCGCCGCCCGTGACCCGTTGCATGAACACCTCGCCCAGCCTGGACCTTGTCTACCTTTATGAACCCCGCCAGCCACGGCCAAGGTTGAATACGGCGCCGGCGCATTCACGCCAAGGCCTGATTACCAGCAGGCTGCTCCAATCTGGCCGAAGGGCAAGGGCGCTGGCGGGGGTTGGGCCGGCGCGCCGGGGGACCGCGGATGCGGCGCAGGTCACCTCGAAGGACGCCGCCGGGCATCTCGACGTGGGTGCCCTCGGCGACGAGCACGCCGGCATCGCGGAATATCGCGTAAGCGCCGATGTCAATCTCGCCGGGAGCGCTCTTGATCTGCGGCAGGCCGGTGGTCACCTCACCCGGGAGCGCGGCGGCGATCGGCTCATCGTCGACGTCCCAGGCCCGCGCGCTTGCGGTGGCGGCCGCCGTCAATGACCGGGTCCAGTGCGAGGAGCGACCGGCGGCGGTTGCCAGATCCGGTCCGCTGCCATCCTTCAGGGTTGCCGTTCACGGGTCTCAGCTGACCGGTCATGCGGGTAAATTAGTTGATTGAGTCTATCAGTTAGATTAGGCTGCTGTCGTGCCTCCGAGCAGGGGTGACGTGCAGTCCATGGTGGTGGCGCTGTTCACCCTGACTGCCGGGCTGGAGCGGGCCAGGCGCCAGAAGAAGGCCGCGGGCGCGCTGAGCCTGCTGCAGGTGATCGCGGGCCGCGACGGCATCCGCCCGTCGGAGATCGCTGACCTGCAGCTCGTTCACCCGTCGCTGATCACCCGGCAGGTCCGGGAGCTGGAGGACGCCGGTTACGTGCAGGTCAGCGGGGATCCCGCTGACGGGCGCTCGTGGCTGGTGGCGCTCACGCCAGCAGGGCGGGACGAGATGCGGCGCCTGCAGCAAGTCGGCCTGGACCGGTTCGCCTTGTTCGTAGCCGGCTGGGAGCCGGGTGAGGTCCAGGCACTGGCCGCGTTGCTGGACAAGCTCAGAACGTCCATGGCTGGCGCCGGCGAGCGCGAACAGAGCCCGGCCGGCCGCCGCGAGCGGAACGGGGCACCTGACCGGCGCCGCCGGGCTCGCCGTCACGAACGGCCGCGCTAGACATGACCGGCGGGCAGGACATCGTCGGCGGCGACAGAAACACCGGCCGCCCACGCGACGGCTGCCTGCTGGCCTGGGGAGTGGCCGGGGTTGCCGCACAGGCCGCCTTCATGGCCGGATGGCTGATCGCTGACACCTGGCAGGGACCAAGGTACAGCCCGGTGAAGTACACCATCAGCGACCTGCAGGCGGCTACCGCGCCGCACGCCTGGTTTCCCATCGCCTGCTTTGCCGCAGGCGGGCTCGGCACCTTCGGCTTCGCTGTGTTCGGGCTGCGCCCGGCCCTGGCCGGGGCCGGGAAAGCCGCCGCCTACGCGCCGTGGATGCTGGCCTGCTCCGCGCTGGCCCTGGGCAATTCCTTCCCGCTGATTCCCTGCCGGCTCGCCGACCCCGGATGCACCGCCCACCATCAGCTCGTCAGCCCGGGCGGGTTGACGGACGCCATCGTCGCCAGCATCGCCTTTCTCGTGCTGGCCTTCACGCCCTTCCCGCTGTGGTGGCGGCTCCGGGTGCTTCCGCAGTGGCGGCATCTTAAGCCGGTGATGATGGCCGCGCGCGTCATCGGCCCGGTCTGTTTCCTCCTGCTGGGGATTGCATCGAGCGTGGGCTCCGCGCAAGGGCTCACAGAGCGGATCCTGGCTACCAGCTGCGTGCTGTGGATATGCACGCTGGCCATTACATTGATCATTGTTTCCCGCCATGCGCGGGCTCTCGCCGTAAGCCGGACCGGCTAGATGATGGTCACAAAGCAGCCCGGCAGCTCCGGTAGGCAAGCACCGCATCCACGCTCGCCCGTATTCACAACCCCGCTCCGAACAGGTGATCTGCACGTGCGCCGTCACCCTGCTACCGATCACCGGAACCGCAAAGAATCGGCAGTCGTGGCGGCGGGGCTGGAAGCCGGCTACCGTCCGCAGTTGACGCCGATCGTGGCTTGACAATGCGTATCCACCGAAGTGCTATGCGCGGTTGCGTTCCTGGCGGGTCAGCGGCGTACGGCCGTTTCAAGATCGTTCTAAGGCCCAGTTGACCGCTGACATCGAGCCGCGTCCGTGGCCATCGAAGGGCGTCTGGGCGGGGGTTTGTGTCATGGAATCTTGTCCCTTCCGCTGGGTGTGACCTCCAAGGTCACCGGCAGCAGAAGGTCTGGGATGATGCGGTTAGCAGTCTCGCCGCAGGAGCCGCTGACATGCCCGCACCGGACCTGGCCGTCCTCGCCGAAGGCGACCTGTCAACCGGGGAGCACTGGATTCTCCGCGCCGGTGGCACCAGCACCGGCTTCTACACGTTCCTGGAGACGGTCCACCCGGACGGCCACCGCGATGAGGGCGGCATGGGTGGCCCGCCTCTTTATCCTGGCTCCCTGCTGAACACCTATACCGGCGGCTCCGAGCGAGGACTGCGCCGCGTTGTGGTGCGGGCCGATCCGCGCGTGGCGCAGGTGCGCGTGCACCTGGCCAGCGGGGAGCCGCTCGAACTACCGCCGCTGGCAACCCGGCCGGATGTCGGCGTGTCGCTGTTCGCCACCCTGCTGCCGCAGGCCGCCGAATTGGTCTCGGTCACCGCCATCGGCGCGCAAGGCCAGGAGCTCGAACCGCAGGATCTGGCCGGGGACGAGGCAGGCTGGCAGCGCTTCTTGCGGCGGCACGGCCGGACGTGAAGTGGCTACCGCATATTCACCCGCATTCCGCGCACCAGCCGGGCGGCGCTGACCTGCGCGTAGTAACCGGAGACCGTCGCGCTCCGCCGGCGGTTTATTCATGGCCCCGCCGCGCCATCCGACCGCGAGCCTCAGTACGCCACCACGCAGCGCCCAGGCTGCGCCGCGCCGCGGGAGCGTGAGCTAACGACCGAGAGCCGACGCGGGACCTGTCCGGTGTGCGGCCCGCATTCAGCGCAGTGGCCCGTGCGAAACCCTCGCACCGGGAGGCCCGCCGACCATGCCACCCGAACCAGCAGATATGCGCGCAGACGATGGCGCATTTGACCGCGCTGACCGAAATTCATACTCGGCAGGGAGGATGTGGCGTCACGCTGCGTCCGAGATTGAATCACGTATCGTAATCGGAGCTGGTCTACTTCTGGCGCGCGAATAGCCGCCGTTGCGCGGACGGTGGGTCCGCGTGCGGGCGCTGTCCAGCCGTGCTGAACGGTGTTCTGCGCGCTGAAGCCGATAGCGCAGCAGAGGCGCTGATCTTCCCTCCAGACGGTGGCCGGGCCCGTGCGAGCGGTCGAAACCGGCCGAATGTTCCATGCTCGGACATTACCGACGTCCCGGCTCTATGGAATTTAACGCATGCCCATGGCGTCGGCAGGTCCACCGGGTTGCTGTCGACCAGCGCGTTGTGGGAGGACGCGGAGTGTTATGCGTCAGAGAGGGCGGACGTTCTCCGCCTGCGGTCCTTTTTGTCCCTGGGTCGTTTCGAATTCGACCTTCTGGTTCTCCTCCAGCGACCTGTAGCCGGAGCTCGCGATCGCGGAGAAGTGGACGAACACGTCCGCCGTCCCGTCATCGGGGGCGATGAAACCATAGCCCTTATCGGCGTTGAACCACTTCACTGTGCCTGTTGCCATCAGTTCAAGTCCTTTATCCCACCATGCCAAGATGCGACCTCGCCGCACCGACCGCGAGCCTATCGTTCCTAGCCCGGAACCGAGCCCCGGTCATGGTCTTCCGCAGCACCAGCCGCTACCCCCGCCCGGCCGGTCATGCTTCTCATAGCCCAGGTGGCCGGTCATCTCCCAGTCAGCCACACGTTCCCCGGGTGAACGAGCGCAGGAACGAACCCAGCGTGACGGCGCCCGCACCCCGCCGTTGCGGTACCGCGTAACCTGACAGCACGCCGGCGGCCCGGCGATGTTGAGGGCCCGGGCCGGTGAAAGCAGGACGGCGGGAGGCGCCGGCCATCCGGCATGGTCTGCGGAGGGCTTCGCAGGTACCTCTCGATATGGCCGTTCCCCGGTGGCGGGCTGCCGGTGGTCTGGTAGAGCGGGACGTCCCAAGCGCCGGAGCGGGGCTTGGGCTTAGTACCTTGTCAGGTCAGCCACCTAATGCCCCGTTTTGGAACCCCACACCCGATGCACGCCCACCTGCTCAACCACCAGGTCATTGGCCGCACCTCGTTCAATGTGGATGCGTACCAGAAGAAATACGGCGGCCCGCGCGGTGTCCCCGGAGGCATCGACCCTGCCCCGTTTGTGACCGGCCCGATGGAACCGCCCGACCCGGTCGAGCGCGGCTTCAAGGACACCACCAAAGCCAACC
The DNA here is from genome assembly GCA_963726415.1 of uncultured Actinomycetes bacterium. Lineage (GTDB taxonomy): Bacteria > Actinomycetota > Actinomycetes > Streptosporangiales > Streptosporangiaceae > DASXKD01. Next base: position 97,907 of record CAVSCM010000042.1, on the reverse strand, counting down.
CCGGCTACTTCACCACCATCCGGGCCAAATTCGAGCTCCCGGCCGGTGTCACCGCCCCCAGACCTACGTCCACCACTGCCACATCGTGGAACACGAAGACAACGACATGATGCTCCCGTTCATCGTCGAACCCTGACCAGCACGCCATCCGCCATGCCGGCCCATCCTCCGGCGAAGGGCCCGGCATCGTGCCGCTTTACGGTCCCGCAGCGGCCGGCGAGCCAGGCCGGTCCTTCGACAGGAGGCCGCGCAGAATCAGGTGTTCTGTGCACCACGACTCCGGAATTCCTATCCATGGATAGGAATTCCTAATCGGTTATGTCTCTCTGTCCGTCGGCTTTTTGGAGATCCTTCAGATTCACCAAAATTAGCGACGCATCGCTGCGCCGAAGGACTTACTGCTAGACGGGCAGGAGCCCACTTATTACCCGAATGGCTGCTCGTTTGGCTGTCCGGAAGCCGAAGCCAGCGATGCAGGCGCGCAGCATCCTTCTGACCTGCATAGATTTGGCCGACTAAGCAGCCTCTGGCTCTGGCAACTTGCGGAGTTGCAAGCGCTCCGAAGCGGCTTTTCAAGATCGCAACATGCCTTTGACCTGGGTAAACGTGGAGCTAAGGGGACTCGAACCCCTGGCCTCTTGCATGCCATGCAAGCGCTCTACCAACTGAGCTATAGCCCCTCGGCTGCGGCGTCGACCCGCCGACAGCGCCACGCCAGTGTACAAGATCTGAGACGGTCAGCGGTCGTCGCTGAGCACTGGCTCGGGGAGTGTTCCGGCGTTGTGCTCGATGAGCCGCCACCTGCCGCGTCGACGGCCAAGTACCGACCAGGCGCAGTTGGCCAGCGGACCGATCGCGCCCCAGAGGTCTTCGGGGAGACCGAGCAGCCGGGCAGCGCCTAGGCGCAACGCGGCTCCGTGGCTGACCACGACCGCGAGGCTCCCCGGCGTCAGGGTGTTGGCGATCCGCTCCATCGCGGCGCAGGCACGCTCGGCCACGGCCGTGGAGGTCTCTCCCTCCGGGGGGCGCCATTGCGAGTGCTCCACCGGGTAACGTGCGCGGATTTCGGTGTCTGTGAGCCCCTCCCAGAGCCCGCCGTAGCGTTCGCGCAGATCCTTGTCCGGAGTCACGGTGAGCCCGGTGAGCCGGGCCAGCGGTGCCGCCGTGGCGGCAGCCCGGATCAGGTCCGAGGAGAAGATCGCGCTCGGCTGGAAGGCGGCGAGCAGGCGGGCGGCGCGCTCTGCCTGCTGCTGCCCGACCTCATCAAGGGGGATGTCGGTCTGGCCCTGGAACCGGCCCTGGACGTTCCACTCGGTCTGCCCGTGCCGCCACAACACCAGCCTGACCGAGTGGTCAGGGGGGCGCGCGCTCGCCTCCGTTGTTCGCGCAGGGTCCGGGGAGCGCCTTTCAGGGTCTCGCGCACCGGAAGCGGCAGACGCGCGCGCCGCCGCGTCACGGCCCACTACGGGCACCTTCCTTCATCATGCGGGCGGCAGCCTGCCCTCTCCGCGAGGCGGCCAGGCGTGACAGTGCCGCCGGACGGCAATCCGCCCGTGCTCGTATCACAAGCTATTGGATTTCTCCCAGGTCATGGTCCTGGGCTGCCCCCGGCGCGCTGCGCGCTACGCCCACGGGCTCGGGCAACGGCACGCGCGGGCAGTCCTTCCAGAGCCGCTCCAGGGCGTAGTAAACCCGCTCTTCGGCATGCTGGACGTGGATCACGATGTCGAGGTAGTCCAGGAGCACCCAGCGGCCCTCCCGCTCGCCTTCGCGGCGAACCGGCCGGGCACCGGCCTGCCGGAGCTTTTCCTCGATCTCGTCCACGACGGCGCGTATCTGACGGTCGTTCGCGGCCGAACAGAGCAGGAACACGTCTGTGATGACGAGTTGCTCGCTGACGTCGTACGCGATGATGTCCGCAGCGAGCTTCTCAGCTGCGGCCTCGGCCGCGATCTGTGCAAGCTCGACGGCCCTGGCGGTAGCTGTCACGTGTTGTGCTCGGCCTCCTCAGGTCTTCCTTCCTGCTTCTCCAGGGCCCGCATGCGGCGCTGACCACGTCGCTGCGGCCCCGCTGGGGGTGCAGGTGCCTTTCCAGGGTAACCCGCCGTGACGCCTCCAGGCCCTCCCCCGCGGGTGAGTGCGCGTTTCGGGCCCAGGCCCCTGGGGCTGATGACCAAGGCCGGGACCCGGATCCCGTAGCCCAGTCCGTCAAGCTGCCGGCGCAGCAGTCAGGCGTCGCCGTTGCGGTACAGCTCGCGCTTGGCGATGTACTGGACGATGCCGTCCGGAACCAGGTACCAGATCGGCTCCCCCTCGGCGACGCGCTGCCGGCACCCGGTCGAGGAGATCGCCAGCGCCGGGATCTCGACCAGGCTCACCTTGTCCTCGGGGAGGCCCCGATCGGACAGCCGGTGTCCTGGCCGGGTGCAGCCGACAAAATGCGCGAGCATGAACAACTCGTCCACGTCCTGCCAGGACAGCATCCGCGACAGCGCGTCGGCGCCGGTGATGAAGTAGAACTCCGCGTCCTGCCCGCGCTCCGCGCGCAGGTCACGCAGGGTGTCGATGGTGTAGGTCGGGCCCGGGCGGTCGATATCCAGCCTGCTGACCGAGAACCGCGGGTTCGACGCGGTGGCGATCACGGTCATCAGGTACCGGTCCTCGGCGGGCGACACCTTCTTGTCCTGCTTCTGCCAAGGCTGGCCGGTGGGCACGAAAATCACTTCGTCGAGGGCGAAGATGTGCGCCACCTCGCTGGCCGCGACCAGGTGGCCGTGATGGATGGGGTCGAACGTGCCGCCCATCACGCCGATCCTGGTCTTGCCTCCAGTTCCCATCCCCAGACTTTAGCGACCCGGCACATCCGGCGTGAGCAGCACACCGGCCACGGGGTCAGTCCAGGCCGGGCAGCGGCGCGGCGCCGTCCCGCCACCGGACGACCCGGACCGCCTTGCCCACCTCGCTGCGCGGCACCGTGCCCGGGGGCAGGACCCGGACCGCCACGCCGACCCCGAGTTCCGCGCGGAACCTGGTCTCCAGTTCCCCGGGCCCCGGCAACTGCCCCGCCCCGGAGCCGGCCGGCCCGGCGCCGGACGGCGACCCGGCAGCGGCAGCCGTTTTGTATTCGCAACAGACGATCAGCCGGCCCGCAGCCTCCCGCTCATCGACCACCAGCAGATAGTCCGGACACATGGCGGGCGAGGCCAGCAGCACGCGTTCCACCTCGCTGGGGTAGACGTTCACGCCGCGGAGCACCAGCATGTCGTCGCGCCGTCCGGTGACCTTGCTCATCCGGACCAGCGTCCGGCCGCACGCGCAGGTGCCCCGGCGCAGCGATGAGATATCCCCGGTCCGGTACCGCAGCAGCGGCAGCGCCTCCCTGGTCACCGTGCTGAACACCAGTTCGCCGGGGGTGCCGTCGGGCACCGGCGCGCCGGTTTCCGGGTCCACCGCCTCGACGAGGAAATGGTCCTCGTTGACGTGCAGGCCGTCCGCCGCCTCCAGGCACTCGGCCGCCACCCCGGGCCCGATGACCTCGGACAACCCATAGATGTCCAGGGCCGCCACGCCGAGCAGCTCCTCGATACGGGTGCGCATCTGGCCGGTCCAGGGTTCGGCGCCGAACAGGCCTGCCTTCAGGGTCAGCCCCTCCCCCGGCCCGGCGCCCGCCGCGGCCAGCGCCTCGCCGAGCCGGATCGCATAGGACGGGGTGCAGGTCAGGATGTCCGGGCGTAGGTCGCGGATCAGCGTGACCTGCCGCGCCGTCATGCCGCCGGACACCGGAACCACCGTGGCGCCAAGCGCGATCGCGCCCTGATGAATGCCGAGCCCGCCGGTGAACAGGCCATAGCCATAGGCATTGTGGACGGTGCTGGCGTACGTCGCGCCCGCCGCGGCCAGCGCCCGCGCGCACATCCGCGCCCAGAGCGCCAGGTCCGCGCGGGTGTAGCCGACCAGCGTGGGCCGGCCGCCGGTACCGCTGGAACCGTGCACAGCGACCAGGTCCTCTGGCGGAACCTCCAACATGCCATACGGATATGCCGCCCACAGGTCAGCCTTCGCGACCATGGGGAGCCGGGGCAGGTCCGCAAGAGTGACCTCGCCCGGGGCGGTCACGCCCGCGGCGCGCAGCCGCTGTGCCTGAACGCCACCGGTGCCGAGCAGCCGTCCGACCAGGGCCCGCAGCCGGGATTCCTGCAGGCTGGCGAGTTCCTCGGCGGGCATCGCCTCCGCGCTGGGCTCGAACATCCGCCTCACCTTTCCCGCCTGGCTCCCGGCCATCCTGCCATGACCTGGGGCGCCCGGCGGGAGTTAGGCCCCTGCGCGTGGTGGGCCTGGATCCCCTGCTCGGGCGCTCCGGCGGGCACATAGCATCGGGGTATGAACACGGTGCCGGATCGTGCCCGGGTACGCCTGCCCGGGATCTCCTCGCGCGCTTACGAGCATCCCGCCGATCGCTCGGCGCTGGTGGCGATGCGCAAGCTGACCGGCTTCGACGTGCTGCTCAAGCGGCTCGCCAGCCTGTTCTCCGACCGGAGCCTGCGGCTGCTGTTCCTGGCCAGCTCGGTCCGGGCCTCGACCGAGCAGTTCCCGCATCTTTACGAGCTGCTGCTCGACGGCTCCTCGATCCTGGACCTGCCCGAGGTGCCCGAGCTGTTCATCTCCCAGGACCCGATCCCCAACGCGATGACGCTCGGCTCTGACAAGCCGTTCATCGTGCTCACCACGGGCCTGGTGGACCTGATGGACGAGGAGGAGATCCGGTTCGTCATCGGGCACGAGCTGGGTCACGCGCTGTCCGGCCATGCCGTCTACCGGACCATGCTCTACCACCTGACCCGGCTCGCCACCCGGCTGGCCTGGTTCGCGATCGGCTACATCGGGCTGCGTGTGATCATCGCGGGCCTGGAGGAGTGGTACCGCAAGTCCGAGCTGTCCTGCGACCGGGCGGGCGTGCTGGCCGGGCAGGACCCGTCGGCGGCGCGGCGGTCGCTGATGAAGATCGCTGGCGGCGCCAAGGTGTCCGAGCTGAGCCAGGACGCGTTCCGGCAGCAGGCCAACGAGTACGACGCCGTGCCCGACGTCCGGGAAGGGCTCATCAAGCTGCTGCAACTGCAGGGCAACACGCACCCGTTCGCCGTGGTGCGGTTCGCCGAGCTGGACCGGTGGGTCGCCGAGGAGGACTACGAGACGATCCTCGCCGGCGAGTACCCGCGCCGCGAGGACGACCCGCAGGTCTCGGTGGCCGACGAGATCAAGGCCGGAGCCAAGTCCTACCAGGACTCGTGGAACCGGACCTCGGACCCGTTCGTGGGGCTGGTGAAAGGCTTCGCGGAGAACGCCGCCGGGGCGGGAGCGTCGCTGTTCAGCGGAATCTTCGGCCGCCAGGGCGGTGGCCCGGGCAGTGGCTCGGGCAACGGCGGCTCTGGTTCGGGGCCGGGCTCAGGCGGCTCGGACTCCGACTGACCCGCGGACCGGAGGCTGACGGGTTCCGGGGCCGGGCTGGCCGCCTCTTCCGGCGCGGGCTTCAGGACCGGGCGGGGCTGAGGATGACCAGGTCGTCGCGGTGCACGACCTCGCGCTCGTAGCCGGGGCCCTTCCGGGCGGCGAGCCACCGGGTGGACCGGCCCATCAATGCCGGGATCTCGGCCGCGTCGTAGTTGACCAGGCCGCGCGCGACGACCTGGCCATCGGGGCCGGACAGGTCGACCGGGTCGCCCGCGTCGAAGTTGCCATCGACGCCGGTGATGCCCGCGGGCAGCAGGGACGCCCGGCTGGCCACGACCGCGCGGACCGCGCCCGCGTCGATCGTCAGTGTGCCCCGGGCGGACGCGGCGTGCGCCAGCCACAGTTGCCGGGTGGCGGGGCGGCGGTCGTGCGGGGCGAAGTAGGTACCGACCGGCTCCCCGGCCAGGGCAAGCGCCGCCTGGTCGGCACGGGCCACCACCGTGGGAATGCCCGCCTCGGTGGCGATGAGCGCCGCGTCCACCTTGGTGACCATTCCCCCCGTGCCCACGCGGGCGGGCGCACCACCCTGTCCCGGTGCACCCGGGCGTCCCGGCGAGCCGAGGGTAATACCGTCCAGGTCGGCACGGTGCTGCACCCGGCGGATCCGGCGGGCTCCGGGGTGGCGCGGGTCGAAGTCGTAGAGCCCGTCCACGTCCGAGAGCAAGATCAGCGCACCGGCCCGGACTACGTGGGCGACCAGGGCGGCCAGCCGGTCGTTGTCGCCGAACCTGATCTCGTCGGTGGCGACCGTGTCGTTCTCGTTGACCACGGGCAGGACGCCCAGTTCGAGCAGCCGGTTCAGGGTCCGCTGCGCGTTGCGGTAGTGCACGCGGCGCATCAGGTCGTCGGCGGTCAGCAGGATCTGCCCGGCCTGCACCTCGTGCCGGGCGAACGCGGCCGCGTACACCGCGACGAGCAGGCCCTGGCCCACGCTCGCGGCGGCCTGCTGGGTAGCCAGGTCCCGGGCCGGCGGGCCAGCCCGATCGGCGCCAGTCCCGCCGCGATCGCGCCGGAGGAGACCAGCACCACCTGGGTGCCGGTGCGCACCCGGTCCGCGAGCACCGCGGCCAGCGCCGCGACCCGGCCCTCGTCGATCCCGCCGTCGGCGGTGGTGAGCGACGACGAGCCGACCTTGACCACTACCCGGCGGGCGGTGGCGATGTCATCCCGGTCGTCCTGATCGTCCTGATCGTCCTGGCTCTCCTGCCCGTCCTGGCTGTCCTGGGTGGGCTGATCGGCCGGGGCGTTCGTGGTCACCAGGGCAGCCGTTCGGTCGGTGCCGCGGCGCCCGAACCCGTGCGGCGAACCGGCCGGCACATCCGGGTCCCAGTCGAACACGACCGCGTCATCGGGGTCCCCGATGGCCACCTCCGCGCCCGCCTGGGCCCCGGCCTCGGCCAGCGCCTTCTCCACCCCGATCCGGGCCAGCCGGTCGCTGAGGTAACCGACCGCCTCCGCGTTGCTGAAGTCGGTCTGCCGCACCCACCTGGCCGGCTTGTGCCCGCGCACGACGAACCTGTTCTCGCCGGTGCGGACCACCTCGAACTCGGGCCCGCCCGCGGCCGGCGGCCTGATCACCCGCCGGGTGGGCTCCGGCGGCGGGGCCGCCGCGCGGGCCGCGGCAACCACCCGGCCCACCGCGAACGCGAAGTCCCGTACGCCCTCGTGGGTCGCCGCCGAGATCTCATGAACCTCCAGGCCGCGGCCGGCCAGGACCTCGCGCGCCCGCTCGGCCGCCGCCCGCGCTTCCGGCACGTCGATCTTGTTCAGGGCGACGATCCGCGGCCGCCCGGCCATATCGGCGCCGGTGGCCTCGGCGTAGGCGGCCAGTTCGGCCTCGATCGTGTCCAGGTCGGTCACGGGATCCCGGTCCGGCTCCCCCGCCGGGCCCGCGGCGCAGTCGAGCACGTGCACCAGCACCGACGCAGCGTTCCACGTGGCGCAGGAAGTTCAGGCCAAGGCCCTTGCCGCTGCTCGCACCGGGAATCAGCCCGGGCACGTCGGCCACCACGAACTGGGTGTCGCCGGCCTCCACCACGCCGAGGTGCGGGGTGAGCGTGGTGAAGGGGTAGTTCGCGATCTTGGGCCGGGCCGCGGACATGGCCGAGATCAGCGAGGACTTCCCCGCGTTGGGGAAGCCCACCAGGCCCGCGTCGGCCACGGTCTTCAGCTCGAGTACCAGCGTCTGCTCGACGCCCGGCTCGCCGCGCAGCGCGAACCCGGGGGCCCTGCGCCGGGGGGAGGCGAGCGCCGCGTTGCCCAGCCCGCCGCGGCCGCCCGCCGCGGCCACGAACCTGGTCCTGGCGCCCACCAGGTCGGCGAGCACCTCGCCGTCCAGCGCCTTGACCACGGTGCCGTCGGGGACGGTCACCACCAGGTCCGCTGCCGTTGGCACCATTGCGGTTCGAGCCGGAACCCTGCTTGCCGTTGCCCGCGCGGCGCACCGGCCTGCGGTGCAGGTCGAGCAGCGTGGCCATGCCGGGGTCGACCTCGAAGATGACGTCGCCGCCGCGCCCGCCGTTGCCGCCGTCGGGCCCGCCGAGCGGCTTGAACTTCTCCCGGTGTACCGACGCGCAGCCGTGCCCGCCGTCACCCGCTTTGACCGTGACGGTCACGTGATCGGCGAACTCGGCCACTTGTCGATCCCTCCTGGTGACCACATGACTCTAGGGCGGACCGTCTGGCGGTCCGCCCTAGTGTGGCTCGTTAACCCGCGGCGGACTAGTCCGCCGGCGCGCCCGCTTCCGCGACCACGCTCACGGCCCTGCGGTTGCGTACGCGGCCGAACGTGACCACGCCGGTGACCAGCGCGAACAAGGTGTCATCCTTGCCTCGGCCGACGCCGGGCCCCGGGTGGAAGTGGGTGCCGCGCTGGCGCACGATGATCTCGCCCGCGTTGACCTGCTGACCGCCGAACCGCTTGACGCCCAGCCGCTGCGCGGAGGAGTCCCGGCCGTTCCGGCTCGATGACGCGCCCTTCTTGTGTGCCATCGTCAGCTCTTCTTCCTCGCCGCGGCCTTCCGCTCGGCGCTGATCCCGGTGATCTTCACCTGGGTGTAGCGCTGGCGGTGGCCCATCCGTCGCCGGTAGCCGGTCTTGTTCTTGTAATGGATGATGTTGATCTTGGGCCCGGCTACCTCGCCCAGGATCTCCGCGGTGACCTGGTAATGGCCAAGCTCGCCCGGATCGCTGATGACCTTGCCATCATCGACGACGAGCACGGCCGGCAGCGTCACGCTGGAACCGACCTCACCGGCAAGCGTGTCGACGGTGAGGACGTCATCCACCGACGCCTTCTCCTGCCTGCCACCGCAGCGCACGATCGCGTACACCGAAGAACTCTCTCTCTGCTTGTGCGGTCCCAACGCGCTGTTCCGCTCTCGGCGGATCACAGGCACGAAGTGGGGCTCGCCAGCTTTGCACCGGGCACCCTGGAACCCAGCCCTGGATCCGTCCTGTGCGCTGGCAACCCAGGCTATCAGACCCCGGCGGCCGCCGATGCCTCGGAAGCCGCCTGCCCGTCGGGGCTCACCGCCGCATCCGGCGGGCCCGGCTCTCTCGTGGCGGCCCGCCGCCGGCGCCTGCCGCTGGACGACTGACCCGCCGCGCCGTTCCCGGCCGCCTCGGCGGTTCCGCCCTGGTCGGCGTGATGATCGGTCGCGGTGCCCGGCTCGCTCGCGGATGCAGAATCGCCGCCGCCAGCGGGAACGGCATCGCTGGCACCGGAATCGCCGGCGCCGGACGCGGCAGCGCCGGCCGCGGCGGTATCTTCGGCGGCAGATGCTGGCCGCGGGCGTCTCGGCGCCGCGGCCGGCGGCAGGCGTCTCGGCGGTGCGGTCGCCCGCGGGCTTGTCGTCGGCCTTGCCGCCGACGGCGCCGCCGGAGTCGGCCTTGCCCTGCCGCTGCCGCCTGCCTTCCCTGCCCTTGCCGTCCCTGGAGGCCTTGCCCTCCCTGCCGTCCTTGCCGGCCGACCCGTCGGGCCGGGCGCGGTGCTGGTGCTCCACCCCGTCCAGGGAGATCAGCAGGCCGCGCCCGTTGCAGCACTCACAGGTCTCGGAGAACGCCTCGAGCAGCCCGGAACCGACCCGCTTGCGGGTCATCTGCACCAGCCCGAGCGAGGTGACCTCGGCCACCTGGTGCTTGGTCCGGTCCCTGGCCAGGCACTCGAGCAGCCGGCGCAGCACCAGCTCGCGGTTGCTCTCGAGCACCATGTCGATGAAGTCGATCACGATGATGCCGCCGACGTCGCGCAGCCGCAGTTGCCGCACGATCTCCTCGGCGGCCTCCAGGTTGTTGCGGGTGACGGTCTCTTCGAGGTTGCCGCCCTGGCCGGTGAACTTGCCGGTGTTGACGTCGACGACGGTCATGGCCTCGGTGCGGTCGATGACGAGCGAGCCGCCGCTGGGCAGCCACACCTTGCGGTCGAGCGCCCTGGCCAAGCTGCTCGTCGACCCGGTAGTGCGCGAACGCGTCCTCGTCGCTCTGCCAGTGCTCGAGCCGGTCGGCCAGGTGCGGCGCCACGTAGCGGACGTACTCGTCGACCAGGTCCCAGCCCTCGTCGCCGGAGACGACCAGCTTGGTGAAGTCCTCGTTGAAGATGTCCCGGACCACCCGGATGGTCAGGTCGGGCTCGCCGTAGAGCAGTTCGGGCGGGCTGGCCGACTTGGCCTTCCGCTCGATGCTCTCCCACTGCGCGGACAGCCGGCCGACGTCGTGCGCGAGCTCCTCCTCGGTGGCACCCTCGGCCGCGGTCCGCACGATGACGCCGGCGTTCTCCGGCATGACCTGCTTGAGGATCTGCTTGAGCCGGGTGCGCTCGGTGTCGGGCAGCTTGCGGCTGATGCCCGTCATCGACCCGCCGGGCACGTACACCAGGTAGCGGCCGGGCAGGCTGACCTGGCTGGTCAGTCGCGCGCCCTTGTGGCCGACCGGGTCCTTCGTGACCTGGACAAGCACCGACTGGCCGGACTTGAGCGCCTGCTCGATGCGCTTGGACTCGCCCTCCAGGCCGCTGGCGTCGAAGTTGACCTCACCGGCGTACAGCACGGCGTTGCGGCCCTTGCCGATGTCGACGAAGGCGGCCTCCATGCGCGGCAGCACGTTCTGGACCTTGCCGAGGTAGACGTTGCCGACCAGGGACTGGTGGCCGCCGCGGTCGACGTAGTGCTCGACGAGCACGTTGTCCTCGAGGACCGCGATCTGGGTCCGCTCCGCGCGCTGCCGGACCACCATGACGCGGTCGACCGCCTCGCGGCGGGCCAGGAACTCCGACTCGGTGATGACCGGCGGGCGGCGGCGCCCGGAGTCGCGGCCCTCGCGGCGCCGCTGGCGCTTGGCCTCGAGCGGGTGGAGCCCGCGGACGACCTGCACTTCGTCGCCTGGGACCGTCGCCGCCGGACGCGGCCGGGCGCACGTGCACCACGGTGTTCGGCGGGTCGTCCGGCCCGGTCTGGTCCGTCGTCGGCCGCCGAGCCACGCCGGCGACGATGGCGCCGGCGCGTGCGGCTGCCGCCTCCGCCGGCCTCGTCGTCGTCGGCCTCGCCGGCCGCGTCCGCGTCCTGCTCACCGGCTGGTGCGGCGCCCTGGCGCGTTCCGGCACCGGCCTCGGCATCCTCGGCGGGCTCGCCCCCTCGGCTGCGGCGCCGTCCTGGCCGTCCGCCTCGGCCACCACGGCCACGGGAGCGCGATCCACGGCGACGGCGGCGGCGACCGGTGCCCTCGGCCTCACCGTCGCCGGGCTCGGCCTGGTCATCGGCAGCGGCCTCGGTCGCTCGCGGCGTCCTTGACTCGAGTCCTTCGCCGCGTCCTTCGCCGGGCGGACCGGGGCGGCTGCGGCAGCAGCGGCCGACGTGTTCGCCGGCGCCTGGAAGATCAGCCCGAGGTGGCTGGAAGGTGGCGGCCGGCACCCCCGGCGGCTCGGCCTGCGACCGGAGCGGCGCCTGCCCGCCGGCCGGCGTGGCCGGGCTGGCGAACGGCGTGGCGCGGGCTGGTGAACGGGGCGGCTGCAACGGCGGCGTCACCGGGCTGGCCGCGCTGCCAGCGGCCGGGCTGCCAGCGGCCGGGCTGCGTGCTCGGGGCCTGGCCGGTGGCGCTGGCCGCGTCGGGCGCCGGCCGCGCATCGCCGCTCTCGCTGGGCGCGGCGGCGCGGGTCGTGCTCCGCCGGGTCCGCCGGGCTGGCTGGCGCTTGGCGGCGCCGGCCGGTTCCGGGGCGGCCGCGGCGCAGCCGGGCGGGGGTCCGCGCGGCGGTGAGCGCAGCGGCCGCAGGCGCGGTGGCTGCGGACGCGGCGGCCTCAGCGGTTTCCGGCGGCGCCGGATCCGCGGCGGGCTTGGCCGTCCGCCGTCTGGTGGTGCGCTTGCGCGGCGCCGCCGTGGCGGCGGGCGCGTCGGTCAGGCCAGACGGGCCATTGCTGCCCGACCCGTCACTGCTGGACCCTGTGTCGTGTAGCTCGCTGTCGAGCATCCGGGCTATCTCCCGTCAGCTCCCGGGCGCGGACGGCCTAGGCGGCCCGTCCGCTCCGCGCGGGAGCTGGTCGCACGCGACATCCCGGCGGGCACCTGCCGACTCGGCGGTGCCCCCGGTGCGCGTTATCTCCAGTTGTGGTCCTCCTGGCGTGCTCCGCACCCGCGGCTGCGGTGCCGCATCCGGCTGCAGCAGCTCGGCGGGCACTGTGAGCCCGCTTGCCGCGGCAGCGGCGCCGACACCGTCCACGCTGAGCGCGCCCTGCGCCAGCCGGGTCACCAACGGTGGTGACGACGGCGCGAGGGCGGCCAGGCGGCGAAGCGCGGCCAGGATGTCGTCGGGTCGAACGGACGGGAGTCGTATGCAGCCATGCCGAACAACCATTCGAAGTATCGGCATTCCCGGCATCGCCGCCCTCGGCGGCGCACCGGTCGGTTCCGATCGCTGATCACTGCGGCGCGAGCGTCGATGCGCCGCAGCCCCTTCTTGGTGGGGCGCTCGACCTCCAGGCTGTCGCAGGCGAGAAACGTCGTCGACGGCCCGGGCTGCGTCGGCCGATGACACGCCGGGCAGGACCATCTGCCACAGGGACGCCTCCAGCGGAAGCGCGCCCAGCGCGGGCGGGGCCTGCATCACCTCGAGCACGTCAATCCCGTCTGGCAGGGCCGCGTCAAGCCGTTCCGCGTACCTCGGATACGGCACACGCCCTCGGCCAGCCCGATCTCGAAGTACTCGGCCTCGCTCGCGGCTCCGGTCGGCGCGGCGCCAGCGTAGGAGATCTTCGGGTGCGGCGTTGAAACCGGCGGAATAGGCGATGGGCAGACCTGCGCGGCGAACTCGCGCGTTCAACGGCACGCGCGAAGTCGCGGTGACTGGTGAAACGCATCCGCCCCTGCTTAGCGTACCGCGCATGACCAGCCGGCAGGGCACCGTCGGGCGCGCCCCGGGCGCCGGTGCCCGCCTGCGCACAGGCGTGCTCAGGCCCGTCCAGCCCTCGGCCGGCACGGTCGGCAGCGGGAGCAACGTCGCCCCGGTCGGGCCCGATCTGGATCTCGGTGCCCATCGACGGGCAGACCCCGCAGTCGTAGCACGGCGTCCAGCGGCAGTCATCGACCTCGCCGCCCGGCGTCCGTGGCCTCCTGCCAGTCCTGCCAGAGCCAGTCCTGTCCAGCCCGGAGTCGAGGTGGTCCCACGGCAGCACCTCGCTGTGCTCGCGCTCCCGGGTGGTGAACCAGTCGAGGTCGACGGCTCGTCGGCGAAGGCCTCGGCGGTGCAGCGCTCCCAGCGGTCGAAGGAGAAGTACTCGCTCCAGCCGTCGAAACGGGCACCGTCCGTCCAGACCGCCGGATCACCTCGGCGACCCGGCGGTCGCCGCGGGAGAGCAGGCCTTCGATGATCGACGGGCGCGCCGTCGTGGTAGCGATAGCCCGATCGCGCGCCCGTACCCCGGTCGGAGCGCAGCGCCGCGCCGAGGCTGCGCAGCCGGCGTCGACCGTCTCGTGGTCGTCCTGGGCGGCCCACTGGAACGGGGTGTGCGGCTTCGGCACGAAGGCGCCGATCGACACCGTGCAGCGGATGTCCCGCCGCCCGGTCGCCTCCCGGCCGGCCTGGATCACCTTCCTGGCGAGGTCGGCGATCGGCGGCACGTCCTCGTCGGTCTCGGTCGGCAGGCCGCACATGAAGTAGAGCTTGACCTGGCGCCAGCCGTTCGCGTAGGCGGTCGTGACGGTCCGGATCAGGTCGTCCTCGGTGACCATCTTGTTGATCACCTTGCGCATCCGCTCGGTGCCGCCCTCCGGGGCGAACGTGAGGCCGGACCGGCGGCCGCCGCGGGCCAGTTCGTTGGCGAGCGTGACGTTGAACGCGTCGACCCGGGTGGACGGGCAGCGACAGCCCGAGGTTGGCGCCCTCGTAGCGGTCGGCCAGGCCCTTCGCGATCTCGTTGATCTCGCTGTGGTCGGCGCTGGACAGCGACAGCAGGCCGACCTCGGCGAAACCGCTGGCCGTCACCCCCTGCTCGACCATGTCCCCGATCGTGGTGATGCTCCGCTCGCGCACCGGCCGGGTGATCATGCCGGCCTGGCAGAACCGGCAGCCGCGGGTGCAGCCGCGGAAGATCTCGACGCTGAACCGCTCGTGCACCGACTCGTGCACCGGCACCAGCGGGCGGCGCGGGTAGGCCCAGTTGTCCAGGTCCATGACCGTGTGCTTGGCAACGGTGTGCGGCACGCCCGGCCGGTTCGGCGCGACCCGCCGGATCCGGCCGTCGGGCAGGTAGTCGACGTCGTAGAAGCGCGGGACGTACACCCCGGCCCCGGTCGCCAGCCGCAGCAGCAGCCCGTCCCTGCCATCGGGCCGTCCTGCCCGCTTCCACTCCCTGATCACGTCGGTGATCGCGAGCACCGCCTGCTCACCGTCGCCGAGCACGGCGCCGTCGAGGAACTCGGCGATCGGCTCGGGGTTGAACGCGGCGTGCCCGCCGGCCAGCACGACCGGGTCGCCCTCGCCCCGGTCCGCGGCCGCCAGCGGGATGCCCGCCAGGTCAAGCGCGGTCAGCAGGTTCGTGTAGCCAAGCTCGGTGGCGAAGCTGATGCCGAACACGTCGAAGTCCCGCACCGGGCGGTGCGCCTCCAGGGTGAACTGCGGCACCCCGTGCTCGCGCATCAGGTGCTCCAGGTCGGGCCACACGCTGTAGGTGCGCTCGGCGAGCACCCCGGGCCTTTCGTTCAGCACCTCGTACAGGATCTGCACGCCCTGGTTCGGGATGCCGACCTCGTATGCGTCCGGGTACATCAGCGCCCACCGGACCTCGGCGGCGTCCCAGTCCTTGACCACGGAGTTCAGCTCGCCGCCCACATACTGGATGGGCTTACGGACCAGCGGGAGCAGCGGCTCCAGCCGCGCGAACACCGATTCTGCGCCCATCCCCTCAGCTTACAGAGGCCGCACGCAGCCCACGCAGGTCCGCGCCGCGGGGCGGGCGGCAAGCCGCTCGGCGCTGATCCGCGCGCCACAGACCTGGCAGATGCCGTAGCTGCCATCCGCCAGCCGGGCCAGCGCCGCCTCGATCTCGGCCAGGTCCTCCCGGGCCGCGTCCGCCAGCGCGGCCACATGCTGCCGCTCGAACGCGAGCGTGGCGCCCTCGGGGTCGTGCTCGTCGTCGGCGCCGGCATCCTGCGCCGCTGCCACGATGCCGCCGAACTCGCGTTCGAGCGAGGCCAGCCGGGCCAGTGCGCGCTCGTGCGCAGCGGCCAGGGCCGCGCGGGTATCTGCCTGCTCCGACATGGGCTCCTCCCCCGGACATCTTCGCAGCCCGGACCGGCGAGCCCGGTTTCGCGCGGGCCGCCAGCATCGGGCAGGCTGGTCCCATGGCAGATGAACTGACGCTGATGGCCGTCCACGCGCACCCGGATGACGAGGCCTCGAGCACCGGCGGCGTGCTCGCCACCTACTCCGGGCAAGGGATCCGCACGGTCGTGGTGACCTGCACGAACGGTGAGTTCGGAGACGCTCCCGGTGGTGTGAAGCCCGGCCAGGACGGCCACGACGCGCAGACGGTGGCCCAGTTGCGGCTGGCGGAGTTGCGCGAGGCGGCCAAGATACTCGGGGTCAGCGACCTGGAGATGCTGGGGTACCACGACTCGGGGATGCCCGACTGGGACTACAAGGACCGGCCGGAGGCGTTCTGCAACGTTCCGCTGGAGGAGGTAGCCGGCCGGGTTGGCGCGCTGATCGAGCAGTACCGGCCGCAGGTGGTGGTCAGTTACGACCCCGAGGGCCCCTACCAGCATCCCGACCACGTGCACGCCGCCCGCGCGGCCGCGGCGGCGGCGCAGGCCACCGGCATACCGGCCAAGTTCTACCTCACCTCGATGCGCCCCAGTTCCTGGCAAAAGATTTGGGCAGCGCTACGAGAACTCGGGGAAGACGTGCCCGGGCCGCGCAATGTCACCCCGGAGATGCGTGCTCAGATGGCCGAGGCCGAGGCCCGCATCACCACGACAATTGACATAAGGCCGGTGCTGTCCCGCAAGCGGGATGCGTTGTTCGCACATTCCAGCCAGATCCAAGAATCGTGGTTCAGCAAAATCCCGGCGGACATCGCCGAGGACGCGTTCGGATACGAAAGCTTCATCAGGGCCAGCGATTCCACTGGGACGCCGCTGCCCGAGGACGACCTGTTCGCTGGCCTGCGCGGCTAGCCGCACGTCCCTGGTCAGCGGAAAACCGCAGGTGAGAGCCGGAGTGCGGGACTTGGACGCAGCCAGGAACGGGCGGGCGGCCGGGGCCGGCGAAACTGTGATGGCACGATGACCGGCATCACGCGCTGGATGGTAACGATTGCAGGCGGCACGCCCGGAGTAAATGAGCGCGGGCTGCCGGGATACCCGGGTGGTGATTTCGCCGTGGCCGTCAGCCCGTGGGGATTCGGGCGCGGGGGTGCCCGGCCTGCGGACGGCGGGTGGGGCCCAGGGCCGCGACGGCGGCCAGCACGCCGGGGACCAGCAGCATGCCGATCGACAGCACCCCGGCCAGGGCGGCCCCGGTGAGCAGGATCGCGCCGGTAATCAGCAGGGGCACCGGCCACAACCGGCCAGCGGCAAGAACGAACAACAGGGTAGAGACTCCCAGCACCGCCAGATACCACCACGCCGGAGTATTGCCCTGCGCGCTGATCACCAAGAAGTAAATCCCGGCGTTAGCGGCCGTCCATACCGCCGCTCCTATCGCCAGAAATCGTGCGCGCATGCGGCCATTATCCACACGCACAGGCATTAGCGGTAGACCCCGAAATGGGGGGTATGGCGGCGAACGATGTGTGTTACGGCACACTTCCGTGGGCGGAACAGGCCGCAAGCTTCAAAAACAGCGCCTGTTCAGGCCGAACACTGGGAAGCATGATGCCGACGGTACCCGGGAGGCGGATGGGGCGGAGCGGCCGGACACGGTGCAAGGTGCGGGGACTGGCGCGGCTCTGGGCGCGGGGAGGCGCGGGGGGCGCCGCTGCCGGGGGTGGGTAGTTTGACTGGTATGAGGTTCGGTGGCGCCAGAACGGGGGCCGTGCGATGACAGCCGAGGCCTACGCGGCCGCCGAGGGCTTGGTCGAGCGCTCGGCAGCGGCATACGTTGCCGGGGTGCCCGAGTACCCGGCGGACGACGGGTACTTCGGGCCGGCCAGCGTCACCTGGCGCGTGGCCGGCGATCTGGGCAGGTCGGTGGCCGGGCTGCGGGCGCTGATGCTGCAGGCGCTGCACCCGTTGGCGATGGCCGGTGTGGACCAGCACAGCAACTGGCGCTCGGACCCGGTGGGCAGGCTCGCCGCCACATCCGGATACCTCGCCACGATCAGCTTCGGCGACCGCGCCGCGGCGGAGCGGGCCGCGGCCAGGGTGCGCCGGGTCCACGAGCACATCACCGGGACCGACACGATCACCGGCCGCCCGTACGCGGCGAGCGACCCCGCCCTGCTTCTCTGGGTGCACGCGACCCTGGTCGAGTCGGGCATCGTGGCGGCCGGGTCGTTCGGCGCTCCGCTGTCAGCCGACGACGGCGACCGCTACGTCGCGGAGATGACCGCCGCGGCGGAACTCGTCGGCATACCGGCCGGCCTGGCCCCCGCCAGTCTCGCCGGCCTGCGGGACTACCTGGCCTCGGCCCGCCCCGAACTGTGCCTCAGCCCTGCGGCGGCGGAGTCCATGGCCTACCTGCTCGACCCGCCCGGCCTCGATGAGGACGTCGCGGAGATCTGGGCCGACATCAGGGGCGGGGTGCTCGCCGTGCTCCCGCCCTGGGCACTGGAGATGTACGGGTACCCGCCGCAGTCCCTGACGGCGGCGCGGGCGACCGAGATCCGGCAGGCGCTCGGCGTCCTCGACGCGGTGTTCCTCGGCGAGCCCGGGGTGCTCGAAGCCCGGCAGCGCATCACCCTGCGGATGCGCGCCGCGCGGCAGGCGTGACCCGCGGCACGCGCGCGGCGTGGCGGCCGGGCCGCGGCGCGACCGGGCAGCGCGGATGAGTCACGGATGAGGAAGGCCATCGTCGCGGCCGTGGCCACCGCCGGTGCGACCGCCGCCCTGCTGCTGATCCGGCGGCGCAGGGGCCACGGCCGGCTCCGGCTGCGGCGCGGGATCGCCGCGCTGCGCCTGGCCGCACGCGGCGGCGCGCGCTACGCAAGCAACGCCCCGCGGCTGTTCGCGGCGGCCGGTGAGAACCGGCAGCAACTGCGCAACGACCTTGCCCTGCAGACCGCCGA
Source organism: uncultured Actinomycetes bacterium (assembly GCA_963726415.1). Lineage (GTDB taxonomy): Bacteria > Actinomycetota > Actinomycetes > Streptosporangiales > Streptosporangiaceae > DASXKD01. The sequence continues at coordinate 79,686 of CAVSCM010000042.1, read as the reverse complement.
GGACGTCGCCGACACCCTGGGCGCGATGAAGGGCGTGCTGATGAAGCTGGGCCAGATGGCCAGCTACGTGGACGACGGCCTGTCCCCCGCCGTCCGGCGCACCCTGTCCCGGCTGCAGGACAGCGTCCCGCCGATGAGCCCCGAACTGGCCGCCGGCGTGGTCACCGAGGAACTCGGGCTGCCTCCGGACCGTGTGTTCGCCCGCTGGGACCCCGAGCCGATCGCCGCCGCGTCGATCGGGCAGGTACACCGGGCGATGACCCACGACGGGCGCGCGGTGGCGGTGAAGGTGCAATACCCGGGCATCGCCGAAAGCATGGCGGCGGACCTCGACAACGTCTCCCTGCTGCGCCGGATGCTCAAGGTGACCGCGCCGAGCCAGGACGTCGACGCGCTGCTCACCGAGCTGCGGGACCGTGTCCTCGAGGAACTCGACTACCGCCGGGAGGCGGAGAACCAGCGGCTGTTCGCGGCGTACTACGCCGGGCATCCCACGATCGCAGTGCCGGCGATCGTCGGCGAGCTGTCCGCGCGGCGGGTGGTGACCAGCGAGCTGTCCACCGGGGCCCGGTTCGCCGAGCTGGCCACCTGGTCGCAGGAGGAACGCGACCTGGCCGCCGAGACGATCTACCGGTTCGTGTTCCGCAGCCTGTACGAGGCGCATGCGTTCAACGGCGACCCGCACCCCGGCAACTACCTGTTCCACGGCGACGGCCGGGTCACCTTCCTCGACTACGGGCTGGTCAAGTACTTCACCGACGTCGAGCTCGAACCGCTCATCCATATGGTCCGCGACCTGTGCGTGGCCAACGACCCCGAGGCGTTCCGGCGGGCCATGGAGGAGGCGGGCTTCCTGGTACGGGGCGCTCCGCTGAGCACCGAAGTGATCGTGGACCACATGGCCGTCTTCTACCAGCTGGTCCGCGAATCGACGCCGCTGACCATCACCCCGGACTACGCGTCGGCCGTGGTGCGCCGCTTCTTCGACCTGCGCAGCCCGGTCGCCGCCTACGTGGCCGTCCCCCGGTCCTACGTGATCTTGCAGCGCATCAACCTGGGCCTGTTCGCGCTGCTCGGCGAGCTGAACGCCACGGCGAACTGGCGGGCCATCGCCGAGGAGATCTGGCCGTTCGTGCGGGCCCCGGCGTCCACCCCGATCGGCGAGGCCGAGGCCGCCTGGCGGGCCAGGCGAACGAGCGCCCGCACCCTCGCCTGAGCGCACCTCGACCGCTTCCGGTTTGTCCCCGCTGCCACAACGACGGCATTCTTTGTCGCCGTTGCCACCACGACGCGCCGGGGCCCGCTCCCTCGCCTGACAGTGGGCGAGGCCGTCCACTGGCCCCGGGAGGCTATTCCACGGGCCGGCAGCCGCGCCGGGCCGTCCTGCGCGCGGCCCGGCGGGCAGCGCGAAAACGGCCGCTGGGTACCGGGCACCAGTACCCAGCGGCCGCCGCGGTCACGCGGGGATCAGTGCGCGACCACGATCTTTCCGAGCAGGCCGTGCGACTCACCGTCCGGCCCGGCGGAGAAGAGCAACTGGTTGTTTCCGGCGGCGTTCCCGTTGCCGAACATCAGGCCCCAGAGCCCGTCGATGACGATCGGCTGGCCGTTGGAGCCCCGGAGCTGGCCCAGGCGCTGGCCGGTCGTGGGGTTGTAGACGTTGATGTGGCCGTCGCCGAAGTTGCCGACCAGCAGGTCCCCGGCGAACTGGCCGAAGCTGGCCGGCGCCAGGGCCATGCCCCACGGCGAGTTGAGCGCGCCGCGGGTGATCAGCCGGCGGATGAACTTGCCGTTCCTGCCGAACACGTCCACGAAACCGTTGCCCGGCCCGGCGACGTCGTCGTGCAGCGTGGCGTCCTGCTTGGCGAACGACACGTACAGCTTGCCCATGATCACGGCGATGCCGAACGGCCCGTAACCGGCCGGCAGCTTCGGATCCACGAACAGCCCGCCGGGCAGTTCGACCGGGGTGAACGTGCTGTCGTAGGCCTCGACCCGGCCGGACCGGAAGTTGGTGGCGTACAGCGTCGTGCCGACCGACGACTTGGCGATCGCCAGGCCCTTGTACACCGCGTTGGCGCCGTTGTTCCTGGCCACCTCGGTGACCGTGGACGGGTTGGTGCCGTTCGGGTTGACGTTCGGTGCCCAGCCGTCGATCGTGCCGTTCTCGGTGTCGAACAGGAACAGCGACGAGCCCGAGTTCCCGTGGCTGTCGCTGACCACGAACGCGGAGGCGTCGGAGTTGAACACCTGCCCGGTCGGTGCGGCCCCGGTGACGTTGACCACCAGCGGGACCTTGCTCACCGACGTGGCGCTGGCGCCCGCGTAGAGCGTTGCCTTGTCGGAGCCGTTGTCGGCCACCCACAGCGGCGAGCCCGGCGAGGCGTTCGTGCCCGGGGAGGCGGCCAGCCCCCAGGCGTTGACCAGGTCGGGGTCGGTCAGGTTTGCCTTGCCTGCCTGGTCGGACACCAGGTTGATCTGGCGGTAAGTGGACGTGTGTGGTGGCGCCGGCCGGTGCGGCACCGAGTGCGCCCGCGGCCAGCGTGCCGGCGGCCACGATCGTGGCCACGGACAGCCCGCGCCGTGCACCGCGCGCTTGACTGAGCCGGAATTGCGTCACTGGGATCATCCTCGCTCCCCGATTGTCGGTAACAGGTCCCTGGTGAGCCACGCGCCGCCGAGTGGCGGCGCTCCGACGAGTTCACGTACCGCGGCCGCGCTTGGTTCAAGAATCAGCAAAGAATCTGCTATTGATTTGCATAGCAAAACGACGGCCGTTCCGCGGTCACCGCCCTGGGTGGCCCGCCACCGGTGGCGCAGGGGTTTGTCGGCGGCGGGGCTTACCCTGGCGCCGTGGGCGACGACATCGCGGATCTGAGCAGGCCAGAGGACCGGTACCAGGACCTCGTCGATGAGCTGATCGGCGCCGACGGGGTGACGCCGCCGCGCGGTGGCGGCGGGTTCGGCCGCTCCGCGCTGCGATTCCAGAACAAGATCTTCGCCATGTTCGTCCGCGGCCGGCTGGTGGTGAAGCTCCCGGCCGAGCGGGTCGAGGAACTGATCGCCGCCGGCGAGGGCGTCGATTTCGACGCGAACAAGGGCACCCCGATGCGCGAATGGCTGAGCCTGGATCCCGATTCCGCCCGGCCGTGGCTGGCGCTGGCCACCGAGGCGCTGGACTTCGCGCGCAAGTCCCAGCGCCGCTAGCGCCCGCTCCCCGCCGCCACCGGGCAGCCCGTGGGCCGTTAGCCGGGCGCGAGCACCGCGCAGAGCCGGGCGACCGCGGTGCTGTAGGCGTGGCCAGGCGGCGTAGCATAGCCCACCACCAGCGCCGGGCCGCCGACGTCATGGCCGGGCATGGCGTAGGAGCCGAGACCCTCGACGGCCAGGCCGTGCCGTGCGGCCCGGGCGACCAGAGCGTCCTCGCGCGGGCCCGGCGGCAGCCGGAGCACCGCGTGCAGGCCGGCCGCGATGCCGGTGACCCGCACCTGCGGGGCGCTCGCGCGCAGCGCGGCCACCAGCCGGTCCCGGCGCCGCCGGTAGGCCAGCCTGACCCGGCGCACCTGCCGGTCGTAGGCCCCGGAGGCGATGAACTCGGCCAGGGTGAGCTGGTCCAGGCTGCTGCTCAGCCGGCCGGTCGCGGCCTTGACCGCCACGACCTCGTCCACCAGGCCGGCCGGGAGCACCAGCCAGCCCAGGCGCAGGCCGGGCGCGAGGCTCTTGCTGGCCGTGCCCGCGTACACGACGTGCTCGGGCGCGAGCGCCTGCAGCGCACCCACGGCGGGCCGGTCATAACGCAGTTCGCCGTCGTAGTCGTCCTCGATGATCACCGTGCCCGTGGCCGAAGCCCAGTCGGCGGCCCGGCGGCGCCTGGCCGGTGCCAGCGGCACGCCGAGCGGGAACTGATGGGTCGGGGTGAGCAGCAGCGCGTCCACCCCGTCGAGGTCGCCGATCGCGGCGCCACCCTGGTCCACGGGCAGCGCGGTCACGGCGAGCCCGCTCCTTTCCGCAATGCGCCTGTGCAACTGGTGGCCGAGCGCCTCGGCCGCCAGCGTGCTCGCCCCCCGGGCGCGCAGTGCCTCGCACAGCAGTTCCAGGCCCTGGGCGAAGCCCGCGCAGACCACCACGCGGTCCGGGGTGACGGCGACGCCACGGGCGCGGGCCAGGTACCCGGCCAGCGCGGTGCGCAGTTCCGGCAGGCCGCGCGGGTCGGTGTAGCTCAGCGCCCGTGCAGGTGCCGCGGCCAGCGCCTTGCGGCCCGCGGCCAGCCACGCCTGCCGGGGGAACGCGGCCACATCGGGAACCCCGGTGCGCAGGTCGTATCGTGCCTGCCGGGGCACGGCCGGGGGCGGCGGCCCGGCCGAGGCGGGCGGCGCCGGCACCCGCTCGGCGACCCAGGTGCCCGAGCCCTGCCGGGCGGCCAGCCAGCCCTCCGCGACAAGCTGGGCGTAGCAGTCGGCGACCGTGTTCCTGGCGATGCCCAGGTCCGTGGCGAGCGCACGGGAGGACGGCAGCCGGGTTCCTGGCAGCAGCCGGCCGCCCCGCACGGCCTCGCGCAGCGCGGCCTCCAGCCCCGCCCGCACCTGGGACCCGGCCAGGTCCAGGTGCAGGTCGACACTGGAAATGGCCCATGAATCTGACACGAAAGTGGACCTCACCTGTGGGCTGATTTCTCCATAGTGTGGAGCTCAGAACACAGGACAGCAAGAGCGAGGGAGCTCATCATGACCGCCACCACCGTGCAGGTCCCCGTCCGCCTGGACTTCGACGCCCACGCTCCGGCGTTCGCCAAGGCGCTGGCGCACCTCGACAACGCCGCGACCAAGCAGCTCGACCAGGTGGACTTCGACCACCGGCTGCGCGAACTGGTCCGGATCCGGGCCTCGCAGCTCAACGGGTGCGCGTACTGCATCGACATGCACACCAAGGACGCCCGCGCGGCCGGCGAGACCGAGCAGCGGATCTACGCGCTGCCCGCCTGGCGGGAGACGCCTTTCTTCACCGCCAGGGAGCGTGCCGCGCTCGGCTTCACCGAGGCGGTGACCCTGCTGGCCCAGGATCACGTGCCGGCCAAGGCGTACGCCGCGGTGGCCGCCGAGTACTCGCCGGACGAGATCGCCGCGCTGGTCAGCCTCCTGGTCGCGATCAACGCCTGGAACACGGTGGGCGTCAGCACCCGCACCTGGGTGCCAGGGACGTACGAGCTGTGAGCCCGCTCACCGCGGCAGCCCGGCGGTTCCGCGCGGCCCATCACGGCCCGCGGCCGCTGGTGCTGCCGAACGTCTGGGACGCCGTGAGCGCCCGTGTGTTCGCCGATGCGGGGTTCAGCGCACTGGCCACCTCGAGCGGCGCCGTCGCCGATGCCCTGGGTTATGCCGATGGCCAGCGGACACCGGCGGCCGAGATGTTCGCGGCGATCACACGGATCACCCGCAGCGTGGACGTACCGGTGACCGCGGACATCGAGGCCGGGTACGGGCTGGCCCCCGGTGAGCTGGCCGGGCGGCTGGCCGATGCCGGGGTCGTCGGCTGCAACCTGGAGGACTCCGACCCGGTCACCAGGGAACTGGCCGATCCTGGCCGTCAGGCCGACTACCTGACGGCCGTGCACACCGCGGCCGGGGAGGCGCTGGTGATCAACGCCAGGGTGGACGTGTTCGTCCGCCCCCGGCCGGAAGGCGGCGGCGACGCGGTCGAGGACGCCGTCGAGCGGGCCAGGCGCTACCTGGAGGCCGGGGCCGACTGCTGCTACCCGATCCTGGCTCCGCTCGAGGCGCTGCCCGCGCTGGTCGCCGACATCGACGGCCCGGTCAACACCATGTGCCGGCCCGGCGGTCCGTCGCTGGCCGAACTGACCGCGACCGGGGTGGCCAGGATCACCTTCGGCAGCTCGCTGCACCAGCGTGCCACCGAGGAACTCGCCGCCGTGGCCCGCGCCCTGCACGCCGAGGCGTAGCCATCGCCCCGCGCAATCCCTCTCCCCCCCGGCGGCATGATCGTGGGCGATTGCCGGGTCTGTCACCCTGGTGATCGACCGAGATCATGGGTACGGGGTGCGGGCGGATCCCGCCGGGGGGCGGGTGGAGGATGGGGGGATGGCTGCCGAGGAGGCCGGTTACCGGCTCTACCAGGACCTGGCGGAATGGTGGCCGCTCATCTCGCCGCCGGAGGAGTACGCCGAGGAGGCCGCCTTCGCCGGCCAGGTGCTCCGCCGGGCCGCCCGGCCGGTCCGCGAGGTGCTCGAACTGGGCAGCGGCGGCGGGCACTGCGCCAGCCACCTCACGTCGCGGTTCGCCATGACCCTGGTGGACGCCTCGGACCCGATGCTGGCGGTGTCGCGGCGGCTGAACCCCGGCTGCGAGCACATCCGGGCCGACATGCGCACGGTCCGGCTGGGCCGCGACTTCGACGCGGTGTTCGTCCACGACGCCGTGGACTACATGACCACCGAGGCCGACCTGCGGCTGGTCATCGAGACCGCGTTCGCGCACTGCCGCCCCGGCGGCATCGCGGTGTTCGTGCCCGACCACATCGCCGAGAACTTCGAGGCCGGCACCGGGTACGGCGGCGCCGACGGCCCCGACGGCCGGGGAGCGCGGTACCTGGACTGGACCTACGACCCGGACCCGGGCGACACCTGGACCCTCACGCAGTACGCGTTCCTGCTCCGGGACCCCGGCGGCGAGGTCCGGGTGGTGCACGAGACACACCGGCTCGGCCTGTTCGGCCGCGGCACGTGGCTCCGGCTGCTGTGGGAGGCCGGCTTCGAGGCAGGGGCGGTCATCGAGGAGACCACCGAGGACCGCCAGCCGCGCGAGCTGTTCACCGGGCACCGGCCGCCGGGCCCGGCCGGGTAGCCGCATCCGGCCGGGGAGCCGCGTCCAGCCGGGGGCAGGCCGAACGCAGCGAACACGCCGGGTTCGGCCCACACCGTGTTCCGGCCGATACCCGCGCGGGTGACCGTGAGCACGTGCAGCGAGTGCAGCTGGTACTCGCCGTTACCGGTGCCCACGTACGCGACGGCCGCGGGCTGCCCGTTGGCCGCGACACGAGCCATCCGCCAGTCCGTGCCGCGCATGGCACAGACCCGGGCCATGAACCGGCGGTAGTTCTCCCGGCCCGTGTACCAGGCGGCCAGCGGCGGCATCTCCAGGATCGCGTCCGTGGTCAGCAGCCGGGTCAGCCCGGTGATGTCGGCGTTCTCGAAAGCCGTGACATAGGCGTCCACGGTGGCCCGCAGGTCCGGCTCGGCGGGCTCGTCGATCTGGTCCTCGGCCACCCCGGCGAGCCTGGCCCGGGCCCGCTGCAGCGCACTGTTCACCGCCGCGGGCGTGGTGGCCAGCAGGTCCGCGACCTCCGCGGCGGGCAGTTCGAGCACCTCGCGCAGGATGAGGATCGCCCGCTGCCGCGGCGGCAGCAGCTGCAGTGCGGCGACGAACGCCAGCCGCAGGCTTGACCGGGACACCGCGACCGCCGCGGGGTCGGCCCGCTCGGCCCAGACCAGCGCATCGGGCAGCGGCTCGAGCCACGGCACCTCGGTGCGGACCAGTGGATGGCCGATGTCCTCGCTCGGCGCGGCGATGCGCCGACGGCAGCGGCCTCCGGCTACGGCCCGCCAGCGCGGTCAGGCAGGCGTTGGTCGCGATCCGGTACAGCCAGGTGCGCAGCGAGGCCCGCTCGCCGTCGAACCGGCCGGACGCGCGCCAGGCCCGCAGCAGCGTCTCCTGGACCAGGTCCTCGGCGTCGTGCACGGAGCCCAGCATCCGGTAGCAGTGCGCCAGCAACTCGCGGCGGAACGGATCCGCCTGGCGCGCGAAATCCTCGCTGATGGAAACCGTCACTTCGCCTCCTTGGAAAAGACCGGGCGGGCACTGCCGTATCGCATGATCGGGCATCCGCCGGCGGCCCGCCGTCACCGGCTGGGCCCACCGTGCCGCCGCGGACGGCCGCGCCACTGCCAATACCTACCTGCCGCGGGGCGCGGATTCATCGTTTCGCGGCCGGGCGCGATGAATCGAGCCGTGGGCCAGGTATGTACCGGCGACCCACCGGAACGCCGAACGGAGACTTCCATGACCACGCTGGAACTTGCCAGGCCCCGGGCCGCCGCCGCGCCGCCCGGCCGCCGCTGGCTGATGCTCGCCGTCCTGCTCGGCGGGCAGTTCATGGCCCTGCTCGACGCCTTCGTCGTGAACGTGGCGATGCCGTCGATCGGGGCCGGCCCTGCACGCGTCCGGCGCCGCGCTCCAACTGGTGGTCGGCGGGTACACCGCCGCCTACGCGATGCTGCTGATCACCGGGGCGCGGCTCGGCTCCAGGTATGGCCTGCGCCGGATGTACCTGCTTGGCCTCGTGGTGTTCACCGCGGCATCGCTGGCCTGCGGCCTCGCCCCGGACGCCGCGGCGCTGATCATCGACAGGTGCGTGCAGGGCGCGGCCGCGGCCATGATGGTGCCGCAGATCATGAGCGTCATCCAGATGCGGTTCGACGGCGCGGCGCGGGCCACGGCGCTGTCCGCCTTCGGGGTGGTGGTGTCGGCCGGTGCGGTGTTTGGCGTCGTCCTCGGCGGCATCCTGGTCAGCGCGAACCTGCTCGGCGCCACCTGGCGGCCGGTCTTCCTGATCAACGTCCCGTTCGGCGTCCTGCTCGCGGTGGCGGTACCGCGGGCTGGTGCCGGCCGACGCGCCGCGGTCGGCGAGCCCCGGGGCGCGCCGCCTGGACCTGGCCGGCCTGGCGATCTGGCGGCCCGGCCGTGTGCCTGGTAGTGCTGCCCCTGGTGCTCGGGCACGACCTGGGCTGGCCGCCCTGGACGCTGGCCTGCATCGCGGCGGGCCTGGTGCTCGCCGGGGCCTTCGTGCGCGCCGAACGGGCGGTCGCGGCCCGCGGCGGTGACCCGCTGCTGAACCTGGCCGTGCTGCGCGCCCCCGGCCTGGCCGCCGGGCTGGGCACGCTGGCGGCCGTGATGGCCGGCTATGGCGCGTTCCTGTTCGTGTTCACCCTGCACCTGCAGGCTGGCCTGGGCCAGAGCGCGCTGCGCGCGGGCCTGTCGTACATCCCGATGGCGGGGATGTTCGGCCTGGTGGGCTACTTCTGGCGGAACCTGCCCGCCCGGGTGCACCCGGTGCCTGCGCCCGCCGGGCTCGTCCTGTGCGCGGCCGCCTACCTGGGCATCGCGGCGGCGGTGCGCGGCGGCGAGGCCGGTGGCCCGCTGCTGTGGCTGGCGCTGGCCGTGGCCGGGACGGGCCTGGGCGCCTCGATCCCGCCGCTGCTCACCCAGTCGCTGGTCGGGGTGCCGCCGCGGCTGGCCGCCGACGCCAGCGGCCTGGTCACCATGGTCGTTCAGCTCAGCCAGGTCATCGGGGTGGCCGGGTTCGGCACCGTATACCTGTCCCTGGCCCAGCGCGGCGGCACGGAGCCGACGGCCTCCGGGCACGCGCTGGCTGCCACCGCCGTGCTGTTCGCCCTGCTGGCAGGGGCCGGGCTGACCGGGGCCCTGGCCCTGACCCGGAGCGTGCTCGGCGGGGCCGGGCCGCGCCGGTGATCAGTCGAACGGACCCGGTTCGGGCAGCGCCATGGCCCCGGCGGGCAGGTCGGGCAGCGGCCGCCGCGGCTCGCGCACCCCGGCACCCGGCGGCCCGTTGCCGCCCCGGCCCCGGCGGCCGCCCGCACGGGGCCGGACGCGGTCCAGGAGCCACCGGGCCGGCGCGGTCAGCGCGATCCACAGCGGGTTGGCCAGCACCCGCCTGGCCACCTTGCGGTTCCGGGTGGCCGCGGCGTAGGCGGCGCGTCCCGGGCCGGCGTGCCGGACCACCACGCGCCCGCGGCGCCCGGGCAGCCCGCGCCGCCGCACCAGATCCGGTCCCGGCCCGGCGGCAGGCCGCCCAGGTAGTGCCGGTTCACCAGTTCGCCGAACAGCAGGACCGCCGGCGCCAGCACGATGACCAGCACCGTCACCGTGCCGGTGGCCAGCGCCCGGCCGAGGTTGCGCCAAGGCTTCATGTTTTTCAGTATGCGCCCTGACTTGGTGCGGTACGGCTGCCCGTGGTCAGCCCGTGGCGAACGCGCGCCGCCGCACGGTGGCCGCCGCCCCGCGTGGCTAGCTGAACACCCGGTGGCGGCGGTGGATGGACTGCAGCAGGCCGATGGCGATCATGTCCGCGAACAGGGCTGACCCGCCGTAGGACACGAACGGCAGCGGCAGCCCGGTGACCGGGGCGATCCCGATCGTCATCCCGATGTTGATGAACGCCTGCGCGGCGAACCAGATCGCGATCCCCGCGGCAACCATCAGCCCGAACGCGTCGTCGGCGCGGGCCGCGATGCGCACCGCACGGAAGATCACCAGGCCGACCAGCACCACGATCGTGGCGCAGCCGACGAAGCCGAGTTCCTCGCCCGCCACGGCGAAGATGAAGTCGGTGCCCTGGAAGCTGTAGGAGCCGAGGAAGCTTCCCGCGGTGAGCTGGCCGTGGAACAGGCCCTGGCCGAACATCCCGCCCGAGCCGATCGCGATCTTGGCCTGGAACGCCTGGTACCCGGCGCCCGCCGGGTCCGCGGACGGGTGCAGGAACGAGGTCAGCCAGGCCGAACTGGTAGGCCGCGAGCAGGTGCAACTTCAGCACGGCGAGCAGGCCGAGTGCCCCGGCCCCGACGAGCAGTGCCAGCCAGCGCAGGCCAACGCCGGACAGGGCGATCATGCCGCCGCTGATCGCGACGATGATGACCGCGACGCCCAGGTCCGGCTCGGCCAGCACCAGGCCGATGACCGGGACGGTGCAGGCCACTGCGAGGGCCAGCGGCCGGGCTCCGGGCCGCGGGGACCGTTCGCCCGCCGCACCGAAGACCAGCGCGATCATCATGATCAGGCCGATCTTGGCGTACTCGGAGGGCTCGATCTGGAACCCGCCCGGCAGCGGAATCCAGGAGTGGCGAGCCGTTGATCGTGGTGCCGAGGGGGCTGAGCACCACCAGCAGCCCGAGGAAGCCCGCCGCGTAGGCGAACGGCGCGATCATCCGCAGGACCCGGTAGTCGATCAGGGTCACCCCGGCCATCATGATCAGGCCGATCACCACGACCAGCAGTTGCTTCTCCAGGTAGGCGTGCGGGTTGGCGCCCGCCTGGGACAGGCCGGGCGAGGTCGCCGACCAGACCAGCAGAGTGCCGATCAGCGACAGCGCGAGCACGGCGAGAATCAGAATCCAGTCCACGTGCCGCAGCATCGAGTCCCTGGCCAGGGCCTGGCGCCACAGGCTGGCCCGGCGCAGCGTGGGCACCGCGGTCTTGACCCCGCGGAAGCCGAGCCCCGGTCGGGGGCGGACCGGCTCAAGCCCGCGCAGGCCCCCTGCGGCGCGGCCGCGCCCGAGGCTCATCACGGTGCTCCCTGGTAATCCGCCGGAGCGGTGATCGCGCCGCTGGCGGAGATCCCGGGCAGCTTGCTGGGTGCCTGACCGTTCGGGAAGACCGCCTTGTGGCCTTCGAGCCCGTAGATCGAGTCCCAGATCTGCCTGGCGCACGGGGCGGAGACGTCCGCGCCCTCACCCGACTTCGGCACCATCACCACCACCACGTACTTGGGGTCGTTGGCCGGCGCGTACGAGGCGAACACCGACGTGGCCTGGCCGCCGAAGATCTCGGCGGTACCTGTCTTGGCCGCGATCGGCACCTTGCTGAGCGGGAACCCGTGGAAGGCACCCGCCGCGGTGCCGCCGCGTGACCACGCCCTCCAGCGCGTTCGTCAGGTAGCTGAGCCACCAGTGCGGCAACCGGCAGGTGCCCCACCACCGGAGGCTTGATCCGCTGGACGACCTTGCCGGTCGGGGAAAGCAGCGCCTGGCCGACCCGCGGGCTGTACAGCGTGCCGCCGTTGGCGATCGCGGCGTAGGCCCGGGCCAGTTGCAGCGGCGTGACCGTGACGTAGCCCTGGCCGATCGCCGCGATCGCGGCCTGGCCGGGGGTCCACTGGTACCCGGTCCGGCAGTCGTCATAGGCGATCTGCTGGACGTAGCTGCCGTTGGCGTTGCCGTGCTTGCACCAGTAGTTCTTGTACTGCTTCCAGTAGTTGTACAGCCACTGCCGGGTGGGAATCGTGCCGGGCGACTGCTCCGGCAGGTCGACGCCGGGGTTGCGGCCGAACCCGAACCTCAGCTCCATCTTCTGCATCTTCTGCACCGGCGCATGCGGGTTGACCTCGAAGTTCGCGCGGTACTTGTCGTGCAGGTACATCTGGTAGGCGATCTGGTAGAACACGGTGTCGCACGACCAGACCAGCGCCGTGTGCAGCGACATGGGACCAAGGTTGGCGGTGGTCCAGTTGTTGAAGGTGTGGCCCGCGATCGTCACCGAACCGGGGCAGCGTAGGGGCCCGCGGCGGACATTCCGTCCGCGACCGCGGCCGAGGCCGAGGTGACCTTGAACGTGGAGCCGGGGCCGTACTCGCCCTGGGTGGCGCGGTTGAGGATCGGCTCGCCGTGCGCGGTGCCGAACAGGCCCTTGAACTCCCGCTTGGAGATGCCGCCGTTCCAGATGCTGGGGTCGTAGGTGGGGTAGCTGGCCATGGCAAGTACCCGGCCGGTGGTCGTCATCACCACCGCGGCGCCGCTGGTGGCGCCGGAGTTCCCCTCTGCCTGCGCGCTGTGGAGGGCATTCGCCAGGTCGTTGTAGGTGTCCACCTGGAGCTGGGCGTTGAGGCTGGTCACCAGGGTGTTGCCGGCCTTCGGGCTGGCCTGGTGGCGGATCGCGGTGACCGTGCCTGCGGCGTTGACGGTCAGCGTCTGCGTGCCCGGGGTGCCGCGAAGCTGCCGGTCGTACTGCTGTTCCAGGCCGGCCTGGCCGACCAGGTCGACACCGGAGAACCCGGTCACCGGCAGGTGCCGCTGCGCCACTTCCTGCGGGGTGATCGGCTGCAGGTAGCCGAGCATCTGCGCCGCAGCGGTGGCGTACGGCTGCACATAGTGGGTGACCGGCTGGGCCTGGGCGGTCACCCCGGGGTAGTCGCTCTGGTTCTCCATGATCTGCAGTGCCACCGCGGCGGGCACCTGCTGCGCCACCGGGATCGGCTGGTACGGGGAGCCCTGCCAGCACGGCTGGGACACACCGGCGGTGCACAGCCGGATCTTCTGCTGCAGCAGGGCGAGCTTCATGCCGAGCAGGTGCGCCAGCCGGGTCAGTTCCGGGATGCCGCCGCCGGGCTGCTGTGAGACCAGCGCCCGGTTCACCGATACGACCAGCGAGGTGTGGTTGTCCACAAGCGGCTGGCCGGTGTCGTCCAGGATCTGGCCGCGCACCGGGGGCACGATCACCGTTCTGACCTGGTCCTGGGTGGCAGCGCTCGCGTAGCTCCCGACGGTCATCACCTGCAGGTACCACAGTCTCCCGCCGAGCGAGAGCAGCAGCGCGGCCACCACGGCGTACAACACGACCAGACGCCGGCGGGCCGCCGGAATCATCGCCATCCCCCCTTGCCGAGTCTGGAGAACCTGCGCCGCCACCTGGGTGCCCGCAGCCTTGCGCCGGCGCCGCGGGAGCCGAGCGCGCGCCCGGCCCGCTTCCACCGTGCTGGCCGCCGGAAGCGCGGGGCCGCGGTGCGCAGTGCCGCGGCCGGTCTGCGGCTCCGGGCCCGGAACTTGGGTGCGGCGGCCGCGCGGCCGCTGCCGCCCCCGTTGCGCGCCAGGGACCCGCTCGCGAACGAGCCCCTGCCCATCCGCCGCCGCCGGGGCCGCCCACCCGGCCGGATCGCGATGCCGAACCTGCTGCCGCCGGTGGTCCGGTCCCTGCGGCGCTTGCTGCCCAGCTTCAGCCGGGGCTGCCGCTGCTTGCGCCCGGGGGCCTGGCCGAGGGCGGATGGGCCGCCGGTGAGCGCGCCGCCACGCAGCCGCGCGGACCGGCCGCTCCAGCTAGGGGCCTTGCCGTCGAACGCAGTACCCGGCGTGGCCCCGGCCAGGTACCGCCTGGCCACGACGGCCCCATCGCGCCGCCGCGGGGTGCCCAGCCGCAGGTTGACGGTGGCCAGCGGCCGGGCAGGCGTGCCGTTGGCCGGCTGGCCGGCCACCGCGGAACCGGCCGTGCCGCCGCGCAGGCGCAGCCGCAGCGGCCGGGGCCGGTCCACCCACGGGCCGGTCCGCTGGCCTGGCTGGTCCCGGCTGCCGCCGATCCAGCCGTCGGTGCGGTGCCCGGCAGCGGCCCGCAGCCGCGGGGACCGGCCCGCCCCGGTGTCGCGCACCGCGCCACCTGCCCCGCCCGCCAGCAGGCCCGCGCCCGCCGCGGCCAGTTCCCGGCCGGTGAGCAGCCCCCCGGGGGCGCTGTCTGTCCCCCACCGCGCGTACGCACCCGCCAGCGCCACCGCGTACAGCACGAACGGGCTGATCAGCAGGTCGTAGAACACCGCCGCGGGGAGCACCTGGCGCACCGCCTGCCAGGTGATGTCGGGATCGCCGAAGATCAGCCCGGTCAGCGCGTACAGCGCCTCACCGGCCACGGCACCGAGCGCCACCCCGGCCAGCGGCAGCCAGGCGGACCGCTCCAGGGCCAGGCGCAGCCGCCCGCACCCGTAGCCGACCAGGCAGAACACCAGCGCACTCTGCCCGAGGAGGCCACTGGCCGGCGGGGCGATGTCAAGGGCGAGCCCGGCGGCGAACCCGATGATCGCCCCATCGCGCGGGCCGGCGGCCAGCGCCATCGCGACCACGGCCACGAGGACCAGGTCGGGCCCGGCACCGCCGGGAAACGGCACGTTGTTCAGCACCGTCACCTGGATCAGCACCGCAGCCAGGATGGCCGCGGTGGCGAGCAGGATCCGGCGCACGCTAGCCCCCCGCCCCGCCGCCTGCCGCGGTGGCGCCGGTTCCCGGGGTCGCCCCGGCCGCCGGGGTGGCGGACGGGCCCGGCGAGGCGCCCGTGCCGGTGTGGACCGGGGACGGGGTCGGGCTCGGCGGCCTGGGCGGGAGCACCGAGTCCCGCGGGTTGTGCCGCGGCGCCACGATCACCACGCCGACGACGCCCAGCGCGCCGTCGTCGGCGAACGGCCGGACATAGGCGATCTTCGTCAGCGCGCTGGCGCTGGCCACCACCCGGGTGATCACGCCGACCGGCACCCCGGGCACGTACGGCCGGCCGCCGACCGAGCCGAACGTGACCAGTTGCTGGCCCGGGTGCCAGCACGGCGTTGGCGTCGAACACCTGCAGCCGGAGTGCTGCCGGGCCCGACTGGCTGTGCCCCAGCCCGGTCACCGCCCCGATCTCCCCGGTCCCGGCGATCCGCACCCCGACCGTGGACGCCGCATCGGTGTCGAGCAGCACGGTGGCGGTGTGCCCGCTCACCGAGGTCACGGTGCCCACCAGGCCCGCGCCGTTCAGCACGGTCTCATCCGGCTTGAGGCCGTCCGCGCTGCCAGCGTCGATCGTGACCGTGTTCTCGTAGGCAGGGCCCGCCGCGATCACGTTCGCCGCCACGATCCGGTACCTGCCGCGCCCGGCAAGCTGCAGCAACTGCTGCAGCTGGGCCGCGTCGGCCTTGCTGAGCCGCGCCTGGCTCAGCTCGCCGCGAAGCTGGACCACCTGGCGCTGCAGCGCGCTGATGGTGGCCTGGGAGTGCGCCGCGGAGCCGACGTTGCCGAGAAAGGCGGCCACCGGCTGGGTCACGCCGCTGGCCACGCTCTCCGCGGACCCGAAGAGCAGCCCGCCGAACGCGCGCAGCCCACGAACGGGGCCGGACGTGGAGTTACGCGCGTCGACCGTGATCAGCGCCAGCGCGGCGATGAGGAGCACGGCGAGAACCAGCCGGGTCCGCCGTGTGTCGTGCACCGGTTCTCCTCGTTCATGCCGCTCGCGTTTATCGCGGCCGCCCGCCCGCTACGGGTCAGCGCCTGGACTCTGGCACAAGCACCTGACGGAGCGTGTCGAAGTCCTCCACGCACTTGCCGGTGCCGAGCACCACAGAATCGAGCGGGTTGTCGGCGAGGTGAATGGGCATGCCGGTCTCCTCGCGCAGGCGCTCGTCGAGCCCGCGCAGGAGCGCGCCGCCGCCGGTGAGCGCGATGCCACGGTCCATCACGTCGCCGGCCAGTTCGGGCGGGCACTTGTCCAGGGTGGTCTTCACCGCGTCCACGATGAGCGCCACCGGCTCCTCGATGGCGCGGCGGATCTCCTCGGCGGAGATGATGATGGTCTTGGGCAGGCCGCTGACCAGGTCCCTGCCCCGGATCTCGGCGTTCGGCTCGTCGGCGGACGGATACGCGGACCCGAGCGCCATCTTGATCTCCTCGGCGGTCCGCTCCCCGAGCATCAGGGAGTACTCCTTCTTGCCGAAGGTGATGATGGCCTGGTCCATCTCGTCGCCGCCGATCCGGATGGACTGCGAGGTCACGATCCCGCCGAGGGAGATGACCGCCACCTCGGTGGTGCCGCCGCCGATGTCCACCACCATGTTGCCGGTCGGCTCGTTCACCGGCAGCCCGGCGCCGATGGCCGCGGCCATCGGCTCCTCGATGATGTACACCCGCCGGGCCCCGGCCTGGTGGCCCGCCTCCTTCACCGCGCTCTGCTCCACGCCGGTGATGCCGCTGGGCACCGCGACAACGACCCGGGGTTTGGCCAGGTGGCTGCGCTTGTGCACCTTCTGGATGAAGTAGCGCAGCATCCGCTCGGTCACGTCGAAGTCGGCGATGACGCCATCCTTCAGCGGCCGGACGGCCACGATGTTGCCCGGCGTCCGGCCGATCATCCGTTTGGCTTCCACGCCCACCGCGACGATCTGGCCATTGTTCGTATTCAGGGCAACCACGGACGGTTCGTTGAGCACGATCCCGCGTCCCCGCACGTAGACCAGGGTGTTCGCGGTGCCGAGGTCGACCGCCATGTCACGGCCCAGAAACGCCAGCGCGTTGCTCATGTGGAACGAGACCTTCCCAACCAGGATGATGCGAGGTGAGCTGTGCTTATGCTCCGCGCCTGGTGGCCCTTGCTGACTGCGGCGCGGCCTACGAGTCCTTCATCGACCAGGGCCGGGCGGCCTAAACAAGATCCGGGAAGAAGATCTTGATCTCCCGCTCGGCCGAGTCAGGCGAATCCGATCCGTGCACTATGTTGTCCTGCACTTCCAACGCATAGTCCCCGCGAATGGTGCCCGGTCCCGCCTTCACCGGATCGGTCGCGCCGGCCAGTGCGCGGAACGCCTCGATCGCCCGTGGCCCCTCGGCCACCAGGGCAACCAGCGGGCCGGATGTGATGAAATCCACCAGCGAGCCGTAGAACGGCTTCGCCACGTGCTCCGCGTAATGAGTCTCGGCCAGGTCCTTGCCGACGGTCCGCAGATCCATGGCCACGACGCGCAGTCCCTTGCGCTCGATCCTGGCGAGAACCTCGCCGGTCAGGCCGCGGCGCACTCCGTCTGGCTTGATCAGGACCAGGGTGCGTTCAGACAACGTGCTTCCTCCTTATTGGGGGCCTTTGACGTGCGAGGGCAGCCACACGAAGCGGGGAATGACAAGCATCGGGTTACCGTGTCAATCCTACCGGCGCCCGTGGCCCACGGGCCGCCTTACCCCCGGTCAAGACCGTCCCAAAACTCCCGCCGCAGCGCCGGTAGCCAGCACGGATGCACGCATATACCGGCTAACCGTCCGCCCGCCCGGCTGGGCGGCTTACGGGACCTGGTAGCGCCGGCCGAGCCAGATAGCGGTCAGCCAGAGCCCGCCGAAGATCACGCCGAGCCCGTACATCGCCGGGACCACGACCCCGGTGGCGATCACGGCCACCTGCAGCACGGTGCCGCCGACCAACGTCCAGCCCTGCCCGGGCCGGCCCACCAGCCCAGCGATCACCAGCGCGGCCAGGGCCAGCACGCCACCCACCACACCCGCCTGCACCGGCTTGGCGTGCGAGATCGTGACGGCGACCGGGATGGCCAGCCCGATCACCACCACCTCGAAGATCAGGACGGTCGCGCACAGGCGTCGCATGTCATGGCCTCCCGTCCAGCCCTCCCCCGGCCGGCTGGTCCACGCTCGCGGCGCCGAGCAGCACCCGCGCCTCGCCCGCCGTGGTCGTCGACCCGGTGATCAGTATCCCGGCGCCGCCGGGCCTCGCGGCATCGGCGGCCTCGTCGGCCAGCGTGGTGGCGATGTCGATGGCGTCGTCGAGCCGCGGCGCGATGAACACCCGGTCCGGGCCGAACACCCCGGCCGCGAGGTGCTCGAGTTCGCCGGGGTCCATGGACCGGGCCGCGGAGTTCCTGGTCACCACCAGGCTCGACACGGCCGGCTCCAGTTCGCCGAGCATGCCGGGCACATCCTTGTCGGCGCTGACCGCGAGCACGGCGATCAGCGTGCCGAAACCGAAGGCCTCGGTCACCGCGGCCATGCTGACGCCCATGCCCGCCGGGTTGTGCGCGGAGTCCACGATCACCACCGGGCTGCGCCGCACCACCTCGAGCCGCCCGGGTGCGGTCATCGCGGCGAACGCCTGCCTGACCAGTTCCTCATCCAGTGGCCCGGCCGCGGAGAAGGCCTCCACCGCGGCCAGGGCACAGACAGCGTTCTGCGCCTGGTGCGCACCGAACAGCGGCAGCAACAGGTCGGAGTAGCTGCCCTTCAGGCTGGATAGCGCGAGCCGCTGGCCGCCGACCGCCAGGTCGCGGCCGGTGACGGCGAAGTCGACGTCCTCGGTGAGCACCGGCACGGCCACCTCGGCGGCGCGCCGTTCCAGCGCCGCGGCCGCGGCCTCGGGCTGCCGGGCCAGCACCGCCACCGCGCCCGGCTTGATGATGCCCGCCTTCTCGGTGGCGATCTCGCCGACCGTGTCGCCGAGGTAGGCGGTGTGGTCGATGGCGACCGGGGTGACCACGGCCACCGCTCCGTCGGCGATGTTGGTGGCGTCCCAGGTGCCGCCGAGGCCCACCTCGATCACCGCGACGTCGACGGGTGCGTCGGCGAACGCGGCGAACGCCATCGCGGTCAGCATCTCGAAGAAGGACAACTGCTCGGGCTGCTGCCCGTCGACCATCGCCGCGTACGGCGCGATGTCCTCGTAGGCGGTGACGAAGTCCTCCGCGGACAGGGGCTCCCCGTCGATGCAGATCCTTTCCCGGATCGACGTCAGGTGCGGGCTGGTGTACAGCCCGGTGCGCAGGCCCCTGGCCGCGCAGCAGGGTCTCGATCATCCGTGCGGTGGAGGTCTTGCCGTTGGTGCCGGTGACGTGGATCACCGGGCACGCTCGCTGGGGATCGCCGAGCAGCGCGGCCAGCGCGGCGATCCGGTCCAGCGTCGGCACGATCGCGTGCTCCGGTCTGCGGGCGTAGAGCTCCCGCTCGACCTGTGGCAGCTCGGAGTTCAACCGTCGTCCCGGGGCAGGGCCGCCAGTCGCCCGGTCGAGGCGGTCGATGTCGGCCCGGGCGGCGTCGAGCCGGTCCCGGGTCTTCGCCACCACCTCGGCGGGGGCCCTGGCCAGGAACGATTCGTTGGCGAGCTTGCGCTGCGCCTGCTCGGCCTCGGCGCGCGCGGCGGCGAGGTCCTTCTCCATCCGGCGGCGCTCCGCAGCGACGTCGATCACGCCGGCGGTGTCCAGTTCCACCGTCACGTTCTCGGCCAGCACGGAGGTCGTGGGCCGGAACTGCGGGCCGGGCTCGCTGAGCCGCAGCAGCGCGCGGATGCTCCCCTCGTGGCCGGACAGGGCGCCGCCGGCCAGCCCGGTGAGCGCGGCGGGCACCTGCTGCCCGGGGCGCAGTCCCTGGTCCGAGCGGAACCGGCGGACCTCGGTGACCAGCCGCATCACCGAGGCGATCTCGGCCTCCGCCGCCGGGTCCTGGGCGGTGCGTCTGGCAGTGCCGCCGCGGCCGCGGCGCCGGGCCGCTGGCCCGGCCACGGCGCGGTCATGACCGTGTCGCCGCCGGTCAGCGCCGTCCACAGTTCCTCGGTGACGAACGGGATCACCGGGTGGAGCAGCCGCAGCAGCGCCTCGAGCACGTACCCGAGCACCTCACGGGTGGTCTGGGCGGCCGGGCCTGGCAGCGCCGACTTGGCCAGTTCCAGGTACCAGTCGCACACCTCGTCCCAGGCGAAGTGGTAGAGCGTCTCGCAGAGCTTGCCGAACTCGTAGTCCTCGAACAGCGCGTCGACCTCGGCGGTCACCGCGGCGAGCCGGGACAGGATCCACCGGTCGGCGACGGTCAGGCTGGCCTGCTCCGGCAGCGCGGCCGGCACCGTGGCACCGTTGAGCAGGGCGAACCGGGTGGCGTTCCAGAGCTTGTTGCAGAAGTTCCTGGCGCCGGTGACCCATTCCTCGCTCACCGAGACGTCGCCGCCGGGGCTGGCCCCGCGGGCAAGGGTGAACCTGGTCGCGTCGGCACCGAACCGGTCGATCCAGTCCAGCGGGTCCACCGTGTTCCCCCGCGACTTGGACATCTTCCTGCCGTACTGGTCGCGGACCAGGCCGTGCAGCGCCACCACGCGGAACGGCACGGCCTGCGCCGGGTCGGCGTCCTTCATCGCGTACAGGCCGAACATCATCATCCGGGCGACCCAGAAGAACAGGATGTCGTAGCCGGTGACCAGCACGCTGGTCGGGTAGAACCGGCGCAGGTCCGCGGTGTCGTCCGGCCAGCCGAGCGTGGAGAACGGCCACAGCGCCGAGGAGAACCAGGTGTCGAGCACGTCGGGGTCCTGCCGCCAGCCTGTCGCCGCGGGCGGCGGCTCGCCGGGCCCGAGGGCGCGCACCTCACCGTCGTCGGAGTACCAGACCGGGATGCGGTGCCCCCACCACAGCTGGCGGCTGATGCACCAGTCGTGCATGTTGTCGACCCAGTCGAAGTAGCGGCCGGCCAGCTCGGCCGGGTGGATCCGCACCCTGCCGTCCCTGACCGCGTCCCCGGCGGCCTTGGCGAGCGGCTCGACCTTGACGAACCACTGCAGGGACAGCCGTGGCTCGACGGTCGTGCCGCACCGGCTGCAGTGCCCGACCGCGTGCACGTACGGCCGGATCTCGGCGACGACCCTGCCCTGCTCGCGCAGGGCGTCGAGCACGGCGGGCCTGGCCTCGAACCGGTCCAGGCCCTCGAACGGGCCCGTGCGCGGTGATCACGCCGCGCTCGTCCATGATGGTGCAGCTCGGCAGGCCGTGGCGGCGGCCGATCTCGAAGTCGTCCGGGTCGTGCGCCGGGGTGACCTTGACCGCGCCGGTGCCGAACTCCGGGTCGACGTGCGGGTCGGCGACCACCGGGATGCGCCGGCCCGACAGCGGCAGTTCGATCTCGCGGCCGACCAGGTGGGCGTACCGGTGGTCATCCGGGTGCACCGCCACGGCGGTGTCACCGAGCATGGTCTCCGCCCGGGTGGTGGCGACCACCACGGAGTCGTCGCCGTCGCCGTACCGGATCGAGACCAGTTCGCCGTCGGTGTCGCTGTGGTCCACCTCGATGTCGGACAGCGCGGTCAGGCAGCGCGGGCACCAGTTGATGATCCGCTCGGCCCGGTAGATGAGGCCGTCGTCGTAGAGCCGCTTGAAGATCGTCTGCACGGCGCGGGACAGGCCCTCGTCCATGGTGAACCGCTCACGGGACCAGTCCACGCTGTCGCCGAGCCTGCGCATCTGGCCGAGGATCTTCCCGCCGGACTCGGCCTTCCACTGCCACACCCGCTCCACGAACGCCTCGCGGCCCAGGTCATGGCGGGACAGTCCGTCCTTGGCCAGTTCCCGCTCGACCACGTTCTGGGTGGCGATGCCCGCGTGGTCCATGCCGGGCAGCCACAGCGTGGTGTAGCCCTGCATCCGCCGCCGCCGGATCAGCGCGTCCATGAACGTGTGATCGAGCGCATGGCCCATGTGCAGGGACCCGGTCACGTTCGGCGGCGGGATCACGATGGAGTACGCCGGCGCGGGCGCGCCCGCGTCCGCGGCGAACAGGCCCTTGGCGACCCACTCGTCGTAGCGCCGCGCCTCCACCTCGCCCGGCGCGTATTGCGGCGGAAGCTGGGTTCGCTGGTCTTCGGTCACGTCAGGTGAGTCTAGGGCGTGTCCAGGTACCGCTGCGGCCATGACCGGACCCCATCACGGCCTGACAACGGTTACGGGCACAAAGGGGTCACTGCCCCGCCGCCGAGGTGGATCGGCACCGGCAGCCCGTGCGAACCTGAAAATACGGCAGGGCGGTGATCCGGCACTGCCGTATGCCGTGATCCGGCAACGGGGGGCACGCCGCAACCGGGCTGTGGAGGTGACGCTGGCGTGCGACGTGGGCCCGCCGCCGTCCGCAGCCTGGTGCCGCACCGGCTTGCGCTCACCGCGGTCATGCTCACCGCCATCCTTGCGGCCACGCTGCTTTCCGGTCTTGTCTCGTTCGCGGCCATCGTGACCAGCTATGCCGTGCGGGTCGCCCTGGCCAGCAGCCCCGCCACCAGCATCCTGATCACCTCGTCGGCGGGTTCCGCGGCCGCCGCAGCCCAGGACTCCACGCGGGTGGCCACCGTGCTGCACCGCGCGCTGCCCGGCGGCCCGCTCCACATCGACGGCTCGCTGGGCACCGACTACCTGGACATCCCCGCCGCCGTGGCCGGCCAGCACGCACAGACCCACATCATCTCGCTGCCGGATCCGTCCCGCCGCGCCGTGCTCGTGGCCGGCACCTGGCCGCCGCGGGCGGCCGGCGGCGGCGCTGGGACGGCCCTGCCGGTCGCGGTACCCGCCGCGACGGCCGCCCGGCTGCGGCTGCACCCCGGCAGCACGCTGGTACTCCAGATGGCCGCTACCGGCAGGCAGATCGCCGTGAGGGTCACCGGGATCTTCCGCCGGTCGCCCAGGGCCGGTGCCTTCTGGACCCTGGATCCGGCGGGTTCCGCGCTCCCCCGGGCGGTCGGCGGGTTCACCATCTACCCCTCGCTGGTGGCCAGCCAGGCGGGCATGACCGCGCGCAGCATCCCGGTCAGCTCCGCGTCCTGGGCGGTGGGCCTGGACGCCGGCCGGATCGGGACAGGCAGCCTGGCCGCGCTGGCCACCTCGTTGGGCCCGGACCTGAACGGGCTTGACCGCTCCGCCGGGCTGCGGAACGTCGTGGTGACGACCGGGCTGCCGGCCCTGCTGGCCGGCCTGGAACAGGCCGTGGTGGTAGCCAGGTCCCAGCTCGCGGTCGGCATCCTCATCCTGCTGGTCATCGCGGGAGCCACCCTCGCCCTGGCCGTCTCGCTGCTGAGCAGTCAGCGCGAGGCCGAGGCGGCGCTGCTGCGCGCCCGCGGCGCGTCCCGGCGGCAACTGTTCCGTACCGGGGCGGCCGAAGCCCTGCTGCTGGTCGCCCCGGCCGCGCTACTGGCCCCGATCCTCGGCGGCCTGGCGCTCCCGGCACTGGCACGGCGCGGGCCCCTGGCAGAAAGCTCGATACGGATCCCCGTGGCGTTCCCCGCCGCGGCCTGGCTGGCGGCCCTGGCCGCGGCGGCGGCCTGCGCCCTGGTCATCATGCGGAGCTGGGTGAACGCGGCCCAGTCACCGGTCCGTGCCCAGGCCCTGCGGGGCAGGCGCCGCGTGGGCGCCGTGGCCGCGCGGTCCGGCCTGGACCTGGCCCTGGTCGCTCTGGCGATACTGGCGGGCTGGCAGCTCGCGCACTACCAGGCCCCGGTGACGGTCGGCGTGGACGGTTCCATCGGCATCGATCCCATCCTGGTGACCGCGCCGGTGCTCGGTCTGGCCGCGGCCGCGGTACTGATGCTGCGGCTGCTGCCCGCCGTGGCGCGGATCGGCGACCGGGCCGCCGTCCGTGGCCGCGACCTGACCGCCGCGGTCGCGGCCTGGCAGATCAGCCGCCGCCCGGTCCGCCAGGCGGGGCCGGTGCTGCTCGCCGTGCTCGCCGTCGCGACCAGCGTGATCGCGATCGGCGAGTGGAGCACCTGGCAGCGGTCTGTCCAGGATCGGGCCAGCTTCAGCACCGGCGCCGACCTGCGGGTCAACCTGCCACCCGCCGCCCCGTTGCCGGCCGACCAGGTCACCACGCTCACCGGGGCGCACGGCGTGACCGGCGCCACGCCGGTCATCCGGTCCACGATCAGCCTGCCGAACACGGGCACCGCGCAAGTGATCGCCCTGGACGCGCGGCAGGCGGCAGGGGTGGCGGCGATACGGCCCGACCTGGCGCAGGGGTCGCCCGGGGCGCTACTGCGGCGGCTCGCCCCGCGCGGGGCGCCCGCCGGGGCGCCGCTGGCGGGCAGGCCCGCCCGGCTGCTGATCACCGCCCGGCTGTCCGGGGCGGTGGGCAAGCCCTTGCTCTCGGTCACGATGGCCGATGGGTTCGGCATCAGCTACCAGGCCCTGGCGGGCCCGTTGCCCGCGGACGGCAGGCCGCACACGCTCACCGTGCCGGTGGCGCCGCGGCAGGGGATGGCGTACCCGCTGCGCATCACCGGCTTCAGCCTGCAGTACATGATGCCCAGGCAACACGATGTGCCTGCCCAGTTCGTGGTCTCCGCCCTCCGCCCCGCGCCGGGCACTGGGCCCGCGGGCCCGCCCGCCAGCCTCGGGCCCGCAGGTGAGCGGCTCAAGTCGTTCGGCAGCGCGAGCCCGCCCGGCCAGTTCGGCTTGCTCCGCAAGCCGCCGGTGGTGACCCCGGCCTTCCTCGGCCATGCGGGCCTCACCCTGGATTTCACCTCCGGCTCCGGCTACGGCCCGCCGATCAATTCCTGTGGCCAGTTCCCCAACCGGCACCCGTGCGGGCCACACGGCACGCTGCCCACCATCGTGGCGATGACCTACGCCTCCCCGGCGGCGGTAGTCCCGGCCGCGGTGACCCGCAACTTCGCCAGCGCCACGGGGACCCACGTCGGGCAGACGTTCCCGGTCATGTTCCAGGGCGCGAACGTGAGCGTGCGGGTGGTCGGCATCGTGTCCGCCTTCCCCACGCTGACCGGCCCGAGCGGCGGGGTGATCGTGGACCAGGGGCTGCTCCAGCAGGCGCTTGACGCCACCGGCACCGGGCCCGCGGGCGTCACCGAGTGGTGGCTGCGCACCGGCGGTCCGGTGACGTTGCCCGGCCTGCCGGAGGGCACCACGGTCACCAGCAGAGCCGCCGTCGCCAGTGCCCTGCTCGCCGACCCGCTCGGGGCCGCGCCGCAGCTGGCGATGCTGGCGATCGCCGCCGCGGCGGTGCTCCTCGCCGCGGGCGGGTTCCTCGTGGCCGCGGCGACCGCCAGGGAGCGGGCCCATGACATGGCGCTGCTGGCCGCGCTCGGCGCCACCAAGCGCCAGCTCACCAGGCTGCTCTGCCTGGAGCAGGCCCTGGTGGCCATCCCCGCCGCCGCGGCCGGGCTGCTGCTTGGCGGCCTGCTGGCCCGGCTGGTGGTCCCGGCTGTGACCATCACCGCCACCGGGCGGCACCCGCAGCCGCCCGCGCTGATCCAGGTGCCGGTGGCCGTGCCCGCCGCGGTCGCGGTGATCATGGCCGTGGTGCCGGTGCTCATCGCCGCCGCGGGCGGTGGCCCGCGGGCGCGGGTGAGCGCGCACACCCGCGCGGAGGCCTCGACATGACGAACACAGGCCCCGGCATGAGGCGGCTCAAGCGGCTGGGCAGGCTGCTGGCCGGGCCGGCCGGGCGCGGGCCGGCGGCGGCGCTTGCGGTCATCGCCGCCCTGGCCGCGTTCCTGGCCACGGCAGGCCCGCGCGCGTCCGCCGCGCTGCAGGACGCCGCGCTGCGCAAGACCCTGGCCGCCAACTCCGCCACCGGGGTCGGCCTGTACGCGAACGCCGAGTGGGACATGACCGGCACCACGCCCACCGACCTGCTCTCCTCCCAGGAGATGCAGCGGGCCGGCCAGGTCCTCAGCTCCTTCCTGGTCGCGCCGCTGAAGCCGGAGCGGGGCACCCCGGCCTGGTCCGGGCTCACCACAGCAGCTTTACGGGGTCACCAACCCCGCGCCGCGCGCCTTCCTGAGCGAGCCGCCGCAGATCGAGCTTGGCTACCGCAGCGCGCTGGCGGCCAACGGCCGGCTGGTCGCCGGGTCCTACCCGGGCAACGCCATCGTGACCGGCGGGCGTAACCAGCTCCAGGTCACCCTGCGGTCGCCGTGACCACGGCGACCGCGGCCAGGTTCGAGCTGCGCCCCGGCTCCATAGTCAAGCTGGAGCCGTCCACCAACGGGCCGGCCCCACCGTGGTGCTGAAGGTGACCGGGATCCTCAGGCCGGCCCACCTGGGGTCGGCCTTCTGGGGGTCGGCCGGGACGATCGCCCAGCCCGCGATCGAGGGGCTGTCGTGGCAGGGCGGAGCGCTGCTCGGCGGGTCGGAGCTGAGCGTCCTGCCGGTGGCCTTCCCGCTGCAGACCATTCAGGTCCAGTGGGGCATCCCGGCGGACGTCAGCCACCTGACGGTGGCCGGAGTCCCGGCCGTGATGAACGCGCTCACGGCGACCGCGGCCAGCAACGCCGGGCCACGGGCCGAGCAGGTCTCGCACGCGCCGCTGGCCGAGGCGCCGTCACTGTTCCCCGCCGGGCTCGACACCCTGCAGAGCTTCATGGCCGAGCAGGGCGCCGTGGGCGCCATCAACGCGCTGCTCGAGTACGGGCTGTTCGCCGTCGCGCTCATCCTGCTGGTGACCTGCGCCCTGGTGGTGACCGACGCCTACGAGGAGGAGATCTCGCTGATCCTCGCCCGGGGCGGCAGCATGCAGCAGGTGATGCTGCGGGTGCTTGGGCGCACCGCCGTGGCGGCCGGGCCCGGGCCTGGTGGCAGGCATCGTGGCCGGCCTGGCCGTCACCCTCGGCGCCGGGGGCACAGACGTCGCCGCTGGTGGCCGCCGTCGCGGTGACCGCGCTCGCCGCGCCGCCCGCGATCGCCGCCTGGCGGCACCGGGGATCCCGCCCGGTGGCCAAGGCCGACCGCGCCGACCTGGCCATCCCGCGCCGCTCGGTGCGCCGGCTGGTCGCCGAGGCCACGGTGCTGATCGCGATCATCGGGGCGGTCGCCGCGCTGCGGCTGCGCGGCGCGGCCACGGCGTCAGGCCCCGACCCCTACGTCAGCTCCGCGCCGGTGCTTGTGGCCGTGGCGGCGGGGCTCATCGCGGCGCGCGTCTACCCGCTGCCGCTGCGCGGGCTGGCCCGGCTCACGGCGCCGCGCCGGTCCCCGGTCGGCTTCCTTGGCATCACCCGGGCCGCGCGCGGCCGGCCCGCCGCGCTGCTGCCCGCCCTGGCGCTGGTGGTCGCCCTGGCGGTGATCGCGCTCGGCGGCACGCTGCGGGCCGCGGTCAGCCGCGGCCAGGTGGCGGCGTCCTGGCAGCAGACCGGCGCCGACGCGGTGATCCGCACCAAGGGATCCCAGCAGGTCGTCTTTCCCGCGGCACAGCGCGCGATCGCGGCGGTCCCCGGTGTCACGCACAGCGAGGCGATTTACGCGGTCGCCCCCGGCGACCCGCTGGCCGCCAACCTGCTGGTCGGGTCCGGCAACGCGATCAGCACGGGAGTGCTCGTGGTGGACCCGGCGCGGTACGCGGCCCTGGTCGCGGCGACCCCGTTCCCGGCGTTCCCGGGGCACCTGCTGGCCAGCACGGGCCCCGGCGGGGCGGTGCCGGTGATCGCGACCCCGAAGGTCGCGGCGGCGATCCAGGCGGGCAACCGCCGGCTTGGCTTCGCCGGCAGCCTGCTGACGCTGCGGCTGGCCGGCACCACCACGGCCACCCCGGCGCTGCCCGGTGGCGGCCCGTTCGTGATCCTGCCGTCGTGGGTGGTGCCCAGGCTCAAGGTCGGCGCCGCGCCGAACATCGAACTGGTCATCGGCCCCCGGCTCAACTCCGGTGACCTCGCCAGGGCGCTGCGGCGCACGCTGCCGGACAGCGAGGTGGTGTTCCGGCAGGCGGCGCTCGCCGCGGTAACCGGGTCTCCCCTGGTGCGCAGCGCCGATATCGCATTCGATCTGGGCGTGGCGGCGGCGGTGGCGGTGAGCATCGCGGCCATCCTGCTCGGGCTGCTGCTGTCCGGCCGGGACCGGACCCGGGTGGCGGCCTGGCTGGCGGCGCTGGGCATGACCCGCCGCCAGGCCCGGCGGCTGGCCATGCTCGACGCGCTGCCGCTTGCGCTGATCGCGGTGGTGGGCGCGGTACTGGCCGGCGCTCGCGCTCGGCCCGATCATCGCGCCCGCGCTCAACCTGTCGGCGTTCACCGGCTCAGCTGCGACGGTGCCGGTGCGGCCGGACGTGCTGGCACTGGTCGTCCCGGCGGCCGGTGCGGTCATCCTGGTATCGGTGATCACCGTCGCGCAGAGCGCACTGACCCGCAGGCGCACCAGGACCGGCGTGCTACGACTGGATGAGGGCAGGTGATGAGATGGTGAGCGTGGAGCAGACCTCCATCGAGCAGCTCACCAGCGGCCAGCAGGCCGCTGGGCCCGAGCGCGCCAGCTTCGGGGACGACGCGGTCATCGCCTGCGACAGCCTGGTCAGGATCTACTCCACGGCCGGCATCGAGGTCCAGGCCCTGCAGGGGCTTGACCTGCTGATCGAGCCCGGGGAACTGACCGCGCTGGTCGGTGCGTCGGGCAGCGGGAAGTCCACGCTGCTCAACATCCTGGCGGGCCTGGACGCGCCCACCGCGGGCCGGGCCAGGGTGGCCGGGCACGACCTGCTGGGCATGGGCGCGCGGGAGCGCCTGGCCTACCGCCGCGAGACCGTGGGCTTCCTCTGGCAGCAGACCAGCCGGAACCTGTTCTCGCACCTGACGGCGGCGGAGAACGTGGCACTGCCGATGCGCCTGGCCGCCAAGGGCCGGCGGGCCAGGCAGCGGCGCACCACCGAACTGCTCGACACGCTGGGCGTCGGCTACTGCCAGGACCGGATGCCGGCCCAGATGTCCGGCGGGGAGCAGCAGCGCGTGGCGATCGGCGTGGCGCTGGCCAACGAGCCGGCGGTGCTGCTCGCCGACGAGCCCACCGGGGAACTCGACACCGGCAACCGGCGAGGAGGTGTTCGCGGCGCTGCGGACCGCCAACACCGACCTCGGCGTGACGATCCTGGTGGTCACGCACGATCAGCAGGTGTCCGAGCAGGTCCGCAGGACGATAGCGATCAGGGACGGCCGGATCAGCACCGAGGTGCTCCGCCACACCGCGACCGACGAGCACGGGCAGGAGGCCGACGTGGCCCAGGAGTACGCGGTGCTCGACCGCGCCGGGCGGCTGCAGATCCCGCGCGACTTCGTCGAGACGCTGGACATGCGCGACCGGGTGCTGCTGGCCCTGGAGCCCGACCATGTCGGGGTGTGGCCGGACGCCGCGGGCAGGGACGGTGCGGCCGGGCCGGTGGTGCGCCGCCGGGTGCACGGCCGCCACGAACGCGACAGCGGCAGGCCAGCCCCGGGCGACGAGCAGGGCGGAGCATGACCGGGCACCGCAGCGGAAGCCGTTCAGCAGACAAAGATCGTGCGGGTCGAGGAGGTGACCCGCAGCTACGGCAGCGGCGCGACCGAAGTGCACGCCCTGCGCGGGGTGTCGTTCACGATCACCCGGGGCGAGCTTGTCGCGCTGCGCGGGCGGTCGGGTTCGGGCAAGACCACCCTGCTGAGCATCATCGGCGGCCTGGAACGGCCCGTCCAGCGGCCGGGTGGAGGTGGACGGCGAGGAGGTCACGGCGATGAGCCCGGACGGGGTGGCCAGGATGCTGCGCGAGCGGGTCGCCTTCATCTTCCAGTCGTTCGGGCTGCTGCCGGTGCTGTCCGCGGCGGAGAACGTGGGCCTGCCGATGCGGCTGGCCCGGCTGGACCCGGCGGCACGGGAGCGCCGGGCCGTGGCCCTGCTCGACCTGGTGGGCCTGGCCGGGCACGCGGGGCAGCGCCCGTATGAGCTGTCCGGTGGCGAGCAGCAGCGGGTGGCGATCGCGCGGGCGCTGGCGAACAACCCGCGGCTGCTGCTCGCCGACGAGCCCACCGGCCAGCTTGACCTGGAGACCGCGCGCCAGATCATGCGGCTGATCCGCAGCATCGCGCACGGCGAGGGAATCACCGCGATCGTGGCCACGCACGACAACGCCCTGATCGAACTGGCCGACCGCGTCCTCGAACTGAAAGACGGCCGCCTGATCGGCGACCACGTCGCAGCGAGTTAGGCACTCTTCTCGCGGGGGGTGCGGCGGTTGGTCACGCCGCGCGGCACCAGGGTGGGGTTCACGTGCTCGAGCACCACCGGCCCGGTGATCACCACCCGCTCCACGTCCTTGCGGCTGGGCACCTCGTACATGACCGAGAGCAGGACCTCTTCCAGGATCGCCCGCAGCCCGCGGGCGCCGGTCCCGCGCAGGATCGCCTGGTCGGCCACGGCCTCGAGCGCGTCCGGGGTGAACTCCAGGTCCACGCCGTCCAGTTCGAACAGCCGCCGGTACTGCTTGACCAGCGCGTTCCTCGGCTCGGTGAGGATCAGGATGAGCGCTTCCCTGTCCAGGTTGTGCACGCTGGTGATCACCGGGAGGCGGCCGACGAACTCGGGGATCATGCCGAACTTCAGCAGGTCCTCCGGCATCACCTCGGCGAACGCGTCCGTCGTGGCGTTGTCGTTCTTGACCCGCAGCACGGCACCGAAGCCCATGCCGCTCTTGCCCACGCGCTGCTCGATGATCCGCTCCAGGCCGGAGAAAGACCCGCCGCAGATGAACAGGACGTTGGTGGTGTCGATCTGGATGAACTCCTGGTGCGGGTGCTTGCGGCCGCCCTGGGGCGGCACCGACGCCGTGGTGCCCTCCAGGATCTTCAGCAGGGCCTGCTGCACTCCCTCGCCGGAGACGTCCCTGGTGATCGAGGGGTTCTCGCTCTTGCGGGCGATCTTGTCGATCTCGTCGATGTAGATGATGCCCGTCTCGGCCTTCTTGACGTCGTACTCGGCCGCCTGGATGAGCTTGAGCAGGATGTTCTCGACATCCTCGCCGACGTAGCCCGCCTCGGTGAGCGCGGTCGCGTCGGCGATGGCGAAGGGCACGTTGAGCAGCCGGGCCAGGGTCTGGGCGAGCAGCGTCTTACCGGAGCCGGTGGGGCCGAGCAGCAGGATGTTCGACTTGGCCAGTTCGACGCCCTCGTCGCCGGACCTGGTGTCGCCGCCGGACTGGATCCGCTTGTAGTGGTTGTAGACCGCGACCGACAGCGCCTTCTTGGCCTTCTCCTGGCCGATCACGTAGGCGTCGAGGAACTCGTAGATCTCGCGCGGCTTGGGGAGGCTGTCCCACTGCAGCTCGGCGGGCTCGGCGAGTTCTTCCTCGATGATCTCGTTACAGAGGTCGATGCACTCGTCGCAGATGTAGACGCCCGGGCCGGCGATGAGCTTCTTGACCTGCTTCTGGCTCTTCCCGCAGAACGAGCATTTGAGCAAGTCACCGCCGTCACCGATGCGTGCCACCCAGTAACTCCTTCATGCGAGGACCGCCTATAGCGGCCCGGCCACCACCAGGAAGCCCCGCCGCCGTGGCTGGCCATTGTCCACCCCGGTCGATCGGGTCCGTAGTGGAACGGTACCTTCCAACAGGCCCTCATGCGAAGCCACCTGTCCTCGGCGCGGCGACCGCAAAAGGGAATCAGCCGGGCATACTCCGGTACTGCCCTAAGACGACCCTACCTCGACACGGCGCTTCAGGTTCGTGAGAACGTCGTCCACGAGGCCATACTCCTTGGCCTCTTCGGCCGAGAAGAACTTGTCCCGCTCGACATCGCGGCGGACCTGCTCCTCGTCCCTGCCGCTGTGCCTGGCGATGATGCGCTCCATCGAGCTGCGCATCCGCAGGATCTCCCTGGCCTGGATCTCCAGGTCGCTGGACTGCCCGTAGCCGCCCTCCGTGGCCGGCTGGTGCAGCAGGATGCGCGCGTTGGGCAGGGCCATCCGCTTGTCCTTGGTGCCCGCGGCGAGCAGCACGGCGGCCGCGGAGGCGGCCTGGCCGATGCACACGGTCTGGATCTCCGGCTGGACGAACTGCATAGTGTCGTAGATCGCCATCATCGACGTCACCGAACCGCCGGGCGAGTTGATGTACATCGTGATGTCGCGGTCGGGGTCCATCGACTCCAGCGCGATGAGCTGTGCGATCACGTCGTTCGCCGACGCGTCGTCGATCTGCACGCCGAGGAAGATGATCCGCTCCTCGAACAGCTTGTTGTACGGGTTCATCTCCTTGATCCCGTACGACGTGCGCTCGATGAACGAGGGCAGCACGTAACGTGCCTCCGCCAAGCCGTCGCGGGCGGCTGCGGTCAGGCGGGCCTGGGCCAGCGGCCGGTGGGATGTGCTCATGGTTGTTTCCTTCGCTCCGGTCCGGTGCTTTAGGAGACTGGCCCGACCGAGGGGACCTCGACCGCGCTGCGGACCACCTGGTCGACGAAGCCGTAGTCCTTGGCCTCGTCGGCGGTGAACCACCGGTCGCGGTCGGAGTCGGTCTCGATCTGCTCGACGGTCTGCCCAGTGTGGAAGGCGATGCGCTCGGCCAGCGTTTTCTTGACGTAGATCATCTGCTCGGCCTGGATCCTGATGTCGGAAGCGGTGCCGCCGATGCCGCCGGAGGGCTGGTGCATCAGGATCTGCGCGTGCGGCAGCGCGTAGCGCTTCTTCGCGGCGCCGGCGCACAGCAGGAACTGGCCCATCGAGGCGGCCATGCCCATCGCGTAGGTGGCCACGTCGTTGGGCACGTACTGCATCACGTCGTAGATGGCCAGGCCGGCACTGACCGAGCCGCCCGGTGAGTTGATGTACAGGCTGATGTCGCTGTGCGCGTCCTCGGCGGCGAGCAGGATCAACTCAGCGCAGATCCGGTTGGCGATGTCGTCGTCCACCTGCTGCCCGAGGAACACGATCCGGTGCCGGAGCAGCCGCTGGAACAACTGGTCGCCCAGCGGGAGCAGCGGAGCCTCCGCAGTGCGCGCCAGGATCTGCGCGACCTGCCCATCGCTGGGCGTCACACCCGCAATGCCGTCTCTGACCACGGCCTCCGCGTGCCGCGCCGTGTCGCTCACGGTGCCCCTCCTCGTTCCTGCGCTCTGCCGCGCTGTGCCCACAGTCTTCTCCCGACCATGTCGTCTGCCGCTGGCGCCCGTTTCGCCCGGGTATCACCCCCGGCGGCCGCCCGTATTTTCACCGGGCCGTTGACAGTGACCTTAACGCCGGTGCGAACGTCAATCGTCCCGGGTAACGGCCTGTTCGCTGTCGGCGCACGGCGGGTGCCGCGCGGGCCCTTGGACCCGGCCGCGGCTGGCTAGTTCTCGGCGCTCTCCCCGGACTCGGCGTCCTCGCCGGTGTCCGCGGCGTCCTCGCCGGTCTCGTCGGCGTCCTCGCCGTCGCCGTCCTCGCCGATCGCGGCGGCGGCCTGGATGTCCACCGGGCGCCCGGCCTCGTCGGTGACCTTCACCTGCTCAGTGAGCAGCCGCAGCGCCTTGCCGCGCAGCACCTCGGACATGGCCAGGCCGAGCTGGCCGCGGTCCACGATCTCCTTGGCCAGCCGGTCCGGCTGCACCCCGAGGCGGTAGGCCTGCTCGACGATGTAGGCGTTCAGCTCCTCCTGCTCCACCCGCAGCTCGTTGGCGCTGGCCAGCTCATCGAGCACGAACCCGGCCTTGACCGACCGGCGCGCGTCGACGGTGATCTCCGCCTCCAGGTCGTCCTCGCTGATCCCGCGGGCCTCCAGGTAGGCCTCCCTGGTGGTGCCGGACCGCTCAAGCTGCTCATCGAGCGACTTCTGCCGCCCCTCGATCTCCGAGGAGACGATCCGGTCGGGCAGCGGGATGTCGAGCCGGCTGATCACGGCGTCCAGCGCCCGGTCCCTGGCCTGGCCGACCTGCCCGAGCCGCTTGACGTTCTCCAGCCGCCCCCGGGTGCCGGCCCGGAACTCACCGAGCGTGTCGTACTCGCTCGCCGACTGGGCGAACTCGTCGTCCAGCTCGGGCAGTTCCTTGACCTTGACGCTGTGCACGGTCACCGCGACGTCGGCCTGCTGGCCGGCGTATTCGCCGCCGGCCAGCTCCGCGGTGAAGGTGGTCGCGTCGCCCGCGGACATGCCGATCAGGGTCTCGTCCAGGCCGTCGAGCAGGGTCCCGCTGCCCACCTGGTAGGAGATGCCGCTGGCCTGCGCGTCATCGACGAGCTTGCCGCCGACCGACGCGGAAATGTCGATCGAGACGTAGTCACCCTCGGCGGCGGGCCGGTCCACACCCTGCAGCGAGGCGAACCGCTCGCGCAGGTCGCTGAGGTACTCCTCCACCTCGTCCGGGCCCACCTCGGCGTTCTCCACGGTGACCGGGATGGTGGACAGGTCGGGCAGGTCGAACTTGGGCCGGACGTCCACCTCGGCGGTGAAGGCGAGCTGGTCCCCGTCGTCGAGCTGGGTGATCTCCAGGTCGGGCTGGCCAAGCGCGCGGATCTCGCTGTCCTCAAGCGCCTTGCCGTAAAGCTGCGGCACGGCGTCGTTGATCGCCTGCTCGAGCACCGCGCCGCGGCCAAGCCGCTGGTCGATGATGCGCGGCGGTACGTGGCCCGGCCGGAATCCGGGGATCCGGACCTGCCTGCTCACCTCGCGGTAGGCCTTGTCGAGGCTGGGCTTCAGCTCCTCGAAGGGGACCTCGATGGTCAGCTTGACCCTGGTCGGGCTGAGCTCCTCGACATCGGTCTTCACGGCGGCGTCACTCCCTGGTCGCCTGCGCGGCACGTCGTTGGGGCGGGGTGGTGGGTCAGGCTAATGCTGTGGTGAGCTGCGAGGCGCCCCGGCGGTGCGGGGTGCCCGCCGCGCTGCTAGCAGCTACGCCGGCCAAGTCTAGGGCAGCCAGGGCCCACGGCAGGCCACGCGTAGGCCGCCGGGTGGCGCCGCGGCGCCGGATCGGCGTGTTTCACCCACCCCGGGTGGTGATGATCGCGCTCTGAGCTGGGACAATGACGATACGGGGCGAGCGGGGCAAGGAGGCGGCGGTGACCTCTTCCGGTGCTCACGCGCAAACAAGCCCGCTGCCAGGCCCGCTGGCCGCCCGCGGCGTCAGGCGGATCACCCTGGCCGCCGGGGCCGCCATGCTTGCCATCGGCATCCTGCTTTTTTTCTGGCCATACGCTTCCCTCGTGGTGACCGCCGTCCTGCTCGGCATCGCGCTCCTGGCAACCGGCGTGCTGCGGCTGGCCAAGGGCGTGATGGCTGGCGGGCAGGCGGGCACGCACCGCAGCGCGCACCTGCTGATCGGGATCCTGGGCGTGCTGGCCGGGATCTACTGTCTGGGCGATGTCGCGGGAACCGTGGTCCTGCTGTCCCTGGTGGTCGGGTTGTTCTGGGTCATGCACGGGCTGGTGGACCTGGTGGCCACCGGCCGTCCGAGTCCTGGCCGGGCGCTGACCGGGATCACCGGCGGGCTGAGCCTGCTGGCCGGCCTGATCGTGATCTTCTGGCCGGCGATCACGGTGCCGGTCATGGTCGCGGTCATGGGGGCCTGGCTGGCCTGCTACGGGTTGCTGCTCGTGGTCACCCTGCTGTACCTGCGCCACGTCGCCAGGGCGGCCGCCGCGGCAAGGTGACCGCCGACGAGCCGACCAGCCAGCTCGACCTGGAGACCGGCCGGCAGATCATGCGCCTGCTGCTCACCGTGGTCCGCTCCGAGGGGATCACCGCCCTGGTGGCCACGCACGACGAGGCGCTGATGGACCTGGCCGACGAGATCATCCGGCTGGAGGACGGCCAGATCGCGAGCTGAGCGTGCCCCGGCAGCGCGGACTGCCGGGGTACGCGGATTTCCGCCGGGTCTCAGCCGTAGTTGCGGAACGCGGGCCAGGCCCGGGCCCAGGCCGACCGCAGCCCGGTGACCGCGAAGACCTGCGCACCCTGCTCGTCGTCGCTGACGCCGAGCCCGTTCCAGAACGTGGCGACCAGGCGGACGTGGCGGAACTCATGGTGCAGGAACGCCGGGTCCAGGTTCACCGCGATCGCCGCGGTGTCGGCGGCGGGCGGCGGCCCCCACAGCCAGAAGTTGTTCGCGCCGCTGTAGACCCGCGGCAGGCCAAGCTCGCGGCCGTACCGGTCGATGGCGCCGGCCTCACCGTAGTTCCCGGTCAGGATCGTGGTGTGCCGCCGCTGCGCGGCCGGCAGCGCGTGGTACTCGCGGGCGACCAGCGTCACCAGCTTCGGCCAGGCGATCTCCTCGCCCAGGTCGTAGTTGATCTTCTGCACCGGCACGGCGTGCAGCGCCCAGGCCGGCAGCACCGGCAGCGTCACCGGCGCGGCGATCGCGGCGCCGGCCAGCATCGCCCCGGCCAGCACGGCGGCGGGGCGGATCCGCCCGGCCAGCGGCCTGCGCGCGGCCAGCCAGCGCTCGGCCGGCACGCACCCGGCCGCGAGCAGGAAGGTATAGGCAGCGCCGGAGTAGTACGCCTTGCCGCCGAGCACGAACTGCACCGCGATCGCGATCACACAGGCGATGCCGACCGGGCGGAACGCGCGGGCCGCGGCGCTGCGCACCGACCAGATCGCGCCGGTGACCCAGACCGGCACGAGCACCGGGCCGGTGTAGAGGATCTGCGCGACCCAGTAGACGGCCCGGTTGTGCCCGGCGTCGCCCTGCAGCGCACGGAACACGTCGATGCTCGGCCAGCCGTGCGCCGCCTGCCAGATCAGATCGGGCGCGGCCAGGGCGGCGGCGATCAGGCAGCCGGCCAGCAGGTACCTGCTGCGCAGCAGGCCGCGGGCCTCGGTGGCGAGGAACCCGGCGGCGAGCGCGGCCACCAGGAACGCGATGTTCCACTTGGCCTCGCTGGCCACCCCGGCGCTGGCGCCGATCGCCAGCCACCAGCGCGGATCCCGGCTGGCGAGCAGCTTCATGACAAGCAGCAGCGTGACCGCCCAGAACACGAAGTCGGGCGCGGTGGTGGTCAGCTCGTGCATCGCCCCGAGGTATTCGCCGCAGGTCGCCGCGGCGAGCGCGGCGAGCAGCTGCCCGGTCCGGCCCGCGCCGAGCATCCGGCTCATCACCGCGGTCAGCACGACCAGCGCGGCGAGCCCGAGCGCGGGCACCACCCGCAGCCCGGCGAGCGTGTTACCGCCGAGGACCGCGGCGGCCCGGGCCAGCAGCGGGGTCAGCGGCGGCTGGTCCACGTAGCCGAAGGCCAGGTGCCGCCCTGCGGAGAGGAAGTACAGCTCGTCACGCACGTAGCCGTAGCGCGTGCTGACGGCCATCTCGACCGCGAACGCCGCCACCGCGATGATCGCGATCCCGCGCCAGGGCGCGCGGCTGGCGAGAGCTGCCGGTCCGGGTGTCGCCGCCTTGCGCGGGGCCGCGGGCGACTGCTGGGTTTCGCCGGTGAGGTTCATACGAAAATCGTTGCGTTACGCACGGCCCCGGCGCATCGGGCGCCCGGGCGAATCGGCGGCTCCCCCGCAGGGCGGGCTCTGGGGCCGGCCGGGCCCCTCCCTCGCCCGTGCGGCGGAGGGGCCGGGTCATCCCGGCGATGGAAGCCGCGCGGCCGGCCGGGCGTGGTGATCCGGTGGGGGCGCCGACTGTCAGTGCACGTGCAGGGAGACAAGCAGCCCGGCGAGGATCGCGCCCATCACCGCGGCGCCGCCCGCCTCCAGTACACGATGAGCGTCGTCACCATGGCCTCGTCCATGCCGAAGGCGGTCTCGCCCCGGCCCGCTCCGACGGCGAGGGCCGCGGCCGACACGATCGTTCCGTAGAGCAAGCTGCCACTATCCAGCCGTGACGCCCATCTGGACGCAACGGCAGGCCGGACTGCTTGCGTGCCTTCACCAGTCACTTGTGCACCATAGGCGCACCGGCCCATAGCACAGTCACCTCCTGTGGGTGATGCGTTTTCTGATATTTCGAGCGACCATGGTGGTGCGGTCCTCGGAGCGGCGGCCGCCCAGGGGGCCCGGGGGCATCGAACGATGCCCGTCTGGAGGCGCCGTGAGCATCTCGGAGTTCGTGCGCCGGCCCGTCCCTTTGGGCCTGCGGCGGGCCAGGGGGTCGGTCACGGCTGTCCGCAATGCCCGGCCTGCTGCCGCTGCCGCGGTGCCGGGCGGGGTCCCGGTGCTGCGGCTGGCCTGCAGCCTGACCGACGATCTGGCCGGCGGCCTGGCGGACGCCGTGCTCGCCCGGCTGGCCGGGCTGCGGACGGTGGGCACGGTGGTGCTGGACCTGGACGGCGCCGCGGGCCTGGACGACGGTTCCCGGCGGGCACTGTGCGAACTGCGGGAGGTGCTGCGACGGCGCGGCACCGGCCTGCGGCTCGTGGTCACCTCGCGCGAGACGAGGGCAGGCCTGGCTGCGGCCACGGAACACCAGATCGGCCAGGAGGCGGTGCACGACTGCGCCAGGGCGGCGATGCTCGCCGCCTTTGCTCAGGCCCCGGGGCCGGGACTGGTCGGCGCGGTGTTGCGCGACGCGCTGGCGGCGCCGCCCGACAGGCTGTAGGGCGCGCTCAGCCCGGCGGCCATGTGGCCCCGGTGATGTACTGGTAGGCCTCGATATAGCGCTGCCGGGTGGCCTCGACGATGTGCGGGGGGATGGCCGGGCCCGGGGCGGTCCTGTCCCACTCGATGGTCCTGGACCAGTCGCGGACGACCTGCTTGTCGAACGCGTACTGGGGGCGTCCCGGCTGCCACGGCGCGGCGGGCCAGAAGCGCGAGGAGTCGGACGTGAGCACCTCGTCGGCGAGTACCAGCGTGCCGTCGGGTGCCCGGCCGAACTCGAGCTTGGTGTCGGCGATGATGATCCCCCGCGGCAGCGCGATGTCGTGGCCCCGCCGGTACACCTCCAGCGTGACCCTGCGCAATTGCGCCGCGGTGTCCGTGCCGACGGCCGCGGTGACGTCGGCGAAGGTCATGGGCTCGTCGTGCTGCCCGGCCGGGGCCTTGGTGGTGGGGGTGAACACCGGTTCCGGCAGCCGGGAGCCCTCGGCCAGGCCGGCGGGCAGCGGTATGTCATGGATGGTCCCCGTTGCCCGGTAGGACTCCAGGCCGGCCCCGGCCAGGTAGCCGCGGGCGATGCATTCCACCGGCACCATCGCCAGGCGGCGGCAGCGGACGGCCCGCCCGGCGAACTCGGGCGGCACGTCGGTGGCGGAGATGACGTGGTTCGGCACGACGTCGGCCAGCCGCTCGAACCACCACAGCGACAGTGCGGTGAGGATCCGGCCCTTGTCCGGGATCGGGGTCGGGAGGACCACGTCATAGATCGATACGCGGTCGGACGCGACCAGGATCAGGTCATCCCCGTCGGCGTAGATGTCACGGACCTTGCCCGAGTGAACGAGTTCCACGATCAGTCCCCATGGTGCGCATGCCGCC
The DNA here is from genome assembly GCA_963726415.1 of uncultured Actinomycetes bacterium. Lineage (GTDB taxonomy): Bacteria > Actinomycetota > Actinomycetes > Streptosporangiales > Streptosporangiaceae > DASXKD01. Next base: position 40,460 of record CAVSCM010000042.1, on the reverse strand, counting down.
TGGACGACTGCCAGCTTGGCAGACCACCCGCCGTCCACCGCACGCCGCCGCCAGGATGGCGCGCTCGGGGTAGCCGGCCGCTGGGCCCTTAAGATGAGCTGGTCAGCCTTTGGGCAGGGGGACTACGTCATGGACAAGGATCTGGCTGGCCAGGTAGCCGATATCGCGCACCGGGTGGTTGCCAGCGGCGCGATTTCCGCGAACGGCCACGGCAACGTCAGCGTCCAGGTCCCCGGAGCGGCGGAGATGTACTTCACCGCGGGCCCGTCGCTGCGCGACCACCCTGCCTCGGCGGTGGTGCGGGTCGGGCTTGACGGGACCCTGCTGGAGGGCGAGTTGCCGCCCATCCAGGGCGCGGTGGTCGCGATGCATACCGCCATGTACGCCGACAACCCCGAGGTCGGCTGTGTGCTGCACACCCATTCGCCGTACGCGACCGCCTACGCGGTGGCACACCACCGGATCGAGTGCTGGGTGGAGGCCATGGCCATGTTCGGGCTCGAGTCAGGTGTCCCGATCGCCGGGTACGGGCCGCGCGGGTCGGCCGAGGCGATCGCGAGCATCAGGGCCGCGGTGACCCCCGGGGTCCCGGCCGTGCTGCTGGCCAACCATGGCGTGCTGATCTTCCACCGCACCCCGGACCTGGCCATCCTGGTCGGCTCGGTCGTCGAGGAGGCCGCGCAGGCGGGCATCAACGCGGCCGGCCTGGGCGGGCCCGTCGAGATACCGCAGGACCTGCGGGCCGCGGCTCTCCAGCGCACCATGGCCTTCGACAGCCGGGGAACGGTGCGCGCCTAGCCCGCACGGCGGCCCGCGCGCGGGAGCGCGTGCGCTCGGCCCGGCGCGCCCTTGGGCAGAAGGACAGGTGCCGGGAGCGTCACTCCCAGCGGCGCGCGTTGCCCTCGTTGAGCGTTCCCGGCGGGTCAGGCACGACGCAGAACACCAGCCCGGCCGGGTCCCGCATCAGCTGCCACGCCTGCACCCGCCGCACGCGCTCGGCGCCGAGCCGCTCAAGCCGGGCCACCTCGGCCTCCAGGTCGTCGGTATGGATGTCCAGGTGCACGCGCGCAGGCCCCTCACCCAGGCATTGCGTGAGCAGCCAGAACTCCTGGCCGTGCAGCGCCGAGCCGTGGTACTCGGGAAACGCGAACTGCGCGGCGAGGGTTATCGCAGCACCTCGTCCAGGGTGGCCAGGGCGTGGCCGATGTCATCGCTGCTGTTGTAGAAGTGCGCGGAGAAGCGGGTCGAGCCGACGCGCGGGGACACGATCACGCCGCGCTCGGTCAGCGCGGCGGCGATGGCCTCGCCGTCGTGGCCGGGGAAGCGGGCGGTGACCGTGCCGGCGCGGCGCCCCGGGTCGCGGGGGGTGAGCAGGCGCGCGCCGCGCTGGGCCAGCCCGTCGGCGAGCTGGCTGGCGAGCTCGCGGTTGTGCCCGGCGACCTCGGCCAGGGACAGATCGGAGATGTAGGCGATAGCGCGGCCGAGCGCGATCGCTGCGGCGTAGGACATGGTGGAGTACTCCATCCGCCGTGCGGTGGCGGCCAGGGGAAGCCACCGGGCGTCGAGGGAGTAGGGGTGCTCGGTGCTGCGCCAGCCCACCAGCGGCGGCCGGAACTCGCTGAGCAGGCCGGGGCTGAGGTAGCAGATCGCAGCGCCGAAGGTGCTGCACAGCCACTTGTAGGACCCGGCGATGAGGACGTCCACACCCGAGGCGGTCACGTCGATCGGCACCTGCCCGGCGGACTGGGTCGCGTCCACGATCAGGAGCGCTCCGTTGTCGTGCGCCAGCGCCGCGAGCTCGCCCAGGTCGAGCAGGTGGCCGGTGAGGTACTGGACATGGCTGATACAGATGGCCGTGGTGGCGGAGTCCACGCTGCCGGCGATCTTGTTCACGTCGAAGCTGTCCGGGTCATCGAGCACGCCGACCAGCCGGACCTGGCAGCCGGTGTCCTCGGCGATGCGGTGCCAGGGATAGGTGACGCTGGGGAAGTCCACCTCCGAGGACACGATGTTCTGGCCGCGGCCCGGCCGCAGCCACCATGCGACCTGGTTCAGGGCCTCGGTGAAGCTGGTGGCGATCGCGATGGTGTCCGGGCTGGCGCCGAGCAGCGCCGCGGCACCATGGCGGGCATCGTCCAGGATGCCGACCTCGGTGTCCTCGTCCATACCGGTGGTCCCGGCCTGCGCCAGTTCGAGCTCGAACTCGTGCGCGGGGGTGACGACCGAGGCTGGGACCAGGCCGGCGGAGGCGGTGTTGAGGTAGGTGAGCCGGTCCAGGACGGGGAAGTCCTCGCGGCGCAGCCCAGGCACGGACATAGCCTCACTCCGTCATCGCGCGTCATCTTGCCGGATTGCCGGACAATATGACAATCTAGTGTCCGGCAGGCCATGCTTCAAGGGAGGATGCTGGTGGTGACCGTGGCGAGCCCGATCACCGGCCTGGGTGCGGGCATTCAGCGGCGGAGCACCGCCGAGCAGGCCGCCGAAGCGGTCCGGCAGGCCATCTTGTCCGGCCGGTTGCCGCCGGGCATGGCGCTGCGCGAAGCCGCCGTAGCCGCCGAGCTCGGCGTCTCCCGCAGTACCCTCCGCGAGGCCGCGCGGACCCTCGCCAGCGAGGGCCTGGTCCGCTACCAGATGAACCGCGGCATCGTGGTCGCGGACATCACCGGGCCGGATGCCGCAGACATCTACGCTGGCCGCGCCGCCGTGGAACTGGCCGCGGTCGACGCCCTCACCGGGCACCGCGACCCGGCGGTCTACAGGGACCTGGCCGAGCTGGTTGAGCAGATAGAACGTGCCTTCGGCCGCGGCGACGTCGCCGCCGTGCTCGACGGTGACCGGCTTTTCCACGCCACCCTGGTCGCGGCCACCGGCAGCCCCCGGCTGCGCCGCTTCCATGGACAGCTCCAGCAAGAGCAGCGCCTGGCCCTGGCGCTGGCCGAGCGCTCCCGCCGTGAACTCGGCCGGACCGCAGACGACCACCGCCAGCTCCTCGACGCGCTGCGCGGCAGCCGGGCAGAAGCGCGGGCACAGCTCACCGCGCACCTGCAGGCCGGCGCCGCCGAGCTGCAACGGCTGCTCGACCTGCTCGCCCGTCGGAAAGAAGAGGAAGGAGAGACAACTCGTGGCTGACCACGGCAGCGGCGACGGCTGGGATCTCATCGTGACACCCTGGCACCTCGACGAGCACATCCCGGCCTTCCCGATCCCCGCCAACGTGACCGAGACGATCCGCCCGGCCCTTCCGGCGGGCCCCGTGCCCGGCCGGATGACGCTGCTGCACCAGGCGGTCGCCGATGCGGTCGCGCGGGCTGCCAGGCCGCTGGTGCTATCCGGCGACTGCCCCACTGCGCTGGGAGCGGTGGCCGGTCTGCAGCGCCGCCATCGCGACCTGGCGGTGGTGTGGCTGGACGCGCACGGCGACTTCAACACCCCGGCCATCACGATCAGCGGCTACCTCGGCGGCATGCCGCTGGCGATGCTGACCGGCCGGGCGCCCGAGCTTTTCTGCGACGCGCTCGGGCTGCGGCCGGTGGCCGACACCGACGTCGTGCTCGCTGACGCCAGGGACCTCGACCCCGCCGAACGCGACGCCCTGACCGCCAGCCAGGTCCGCCGCGTGCCCGCCGACCCGGCCGCCATCACCTCCGCCCTCGGCGGGCTCGGCCGCACGCCGGTCTACCTGCACCTCGACGTGGATGTCATCGACAGCGCGCAACTGCCCGGCCTGCGCTTCCCCTCAGGCCCCGGGCCCTCCGTCACCCAGATCGAGGAATGCCTGGCCGCCGTCTGCGCCACCGCCGACGTCAGAGCCGCCTGCATCGCCTGCGCCTGGCTTCCCGATCGCATCAGCGACCAGACCACACGCGAGGCAATCACCCGGCTCGTCGGAGCACTCGGCACCGACCTGGCATGGCACGACCCCTCCGGCCGCTGACCGTGGTAAGGCGCCGTCGGCCAGTCATTCTCGCCTATCGGCCGGCGGGGCTGGCCCAGGTACCGGCCTCGGCGACCGGAGCGGCGATGATCGGGGTCTGCCGGCTTCCCGGCTGACAGGCAGGTTGTTCACTGCCGGGCCATCGCGATCCGCAGGCGCTCCTCGGGTGTGATCAGGTGGTCGAGGTCTTCGGCGGCCTCGTCGATGTCGAGCTGGACCCAACTGATGCGGCCGGTGAACCGGCTGTCTTTAGCGCCGTAGTCGTCGCTGACCGGAGTCCCGCCGTCGGTCCCCACATCGGTAGTCTCGTCGGCCGAGAAGATCATGGGCTGCGTCGCCTCGACCCGCCCCTCGCCGGCCTTGGCTCCATCGACGTAGAGCGAGACCGAGCCTCCCTTCGCCAGCCCGCCGCCGTCGTAGCCGAACTCCATCCGGATCTGGTGCTCGCCGGCAGCAATGGGTTCCTGCCCGTAGACCTTGAACCTGCGCAGGCTGGTTGCGCTTGCTCACCGGGTGCCTGGGCCTCTCCTCCGGGCTGGAGGCCCCGGAGCCTGTGGTAAAGACCCTTCCGGGATTCCGTGGCACGCCATCTGGGTGTCTGATGTATTCGAGGTGGCCGCCGCGCCCGGGCAACGCTCGGCGCTGCCCGGGCCATGTGTGGCCGCGGCGGCCGGGCCGGCCAGCACCACGGCCGCTCACAGGATTCGATGGGAAGGGAGGTGACCCGTGCCCAGCACCCACGGCGGCGACGGTCAGGCGCCCTCGAGCGAGGGTCTCGGCTCGGGCGAGGGTCTCGGCTCGGGCGAGCGCCCCGAAAGTGAAGCCCCGAGCGCCGAGTTGGCCGAACCGCGCGGCCGGCCGCGGCGGGCTCGCCGGCGCCGGTTCGGCTGGCGGACGCCGGTCGCGGCGCTGCTGATCATCTTCGGCTGTATTCTGGCCCCCCTCTCAGTGCTGGGAGTGTGGACGGCGAACCAGGTGTCTGACACCAGCCGGTACGTCGCCAACGTGACGCCGCTGATCCATGATCCGGCGATCCAGAACGCTCTCACCAACAAGATCACCAACGAGATCATCACCCGGATCGACGTGAAAGGGCTGACCGATCAGGCGGCCACCGGCCTCTCGCAGAAGGGCTTCACCCGGATCGGCTCGCTGGTGCAGGGCTTGTCTGGCCCGCTGGCCAGCGGGGTGCAGGGGTTCGTGCATAGCCGCATCCACAAGATCATCACCGGCCCGCGGATGACGAACGCGTGGGTGCAGGTGAACCGGGTGGCTAGCCAGCAGCTCATCGCCGTCTTGTCCGGCCGCGCCACCAGCGGCAGCGGCACCATCGGGGTCAGCAACGGCCAGGTCACCCTCGACCTGGCGCCATTGATCGCCGTTGCCAAGCAGGACCTCGTCGCCCATGGGCTGACGATCGCGGACAAGATCCCCATCGTGCACGTCACGTTCGCGCTGTTCCCGTCCAAGAATCTGACGAAGGCCCAAAGCGCCTACCGGCTCATCAACGACCTGAAGATCGTGCTGCCCATCGTGACCGTCGCGCTGCTCGGCCTCGGCGTGCTGGCTGCCCGGGGCCACCGCCGGGCGCTGATCGGCGCCGGGCTCGGGTTCGCCGCGTCCATGCTAGTGCTGGGGCCGGCCTGGCGATCGCCCGGGCTTTCTACCTGAACAGCGTGCCCGCCAGCGCGTCCGCGGACGCGGCGGCGGCCGCGTTCGACATCCTGGTCCGGTTCATCAAGACCGCGCTGCGCACCCTGCTGGTCGTAGGCCTGATCGTGGCCGCCGGCGCGTTCTTCACCGGGCCGTCCGCGGCCGCGATGGCGACCCGGTCGGCGTTTTCTTCCGGCCTGGGCTGGCTGCGCCGCGGCGGCGAATCCGCGGGGCTGACCGCCGGCCCGGTGGGCAGGTGGACCTATGCGCACCGCCAAGTACTGCGAATCGGAGCGGTGACGCTGGCGGCGCTGATCTTCGTTTTCTGGGGGCGCCCGACCGCCGCGGTGACCATCGTGATCGCTGTCCTGCTGCTGGTGGTGCTCGGCCTCATCGAACTGATCGGCAGGCCGCCACCGCACCCCTCCCCCAGTGGCTGACGCATGGCCCGCGCGACCGTGAACTAGCTCCGATGGCCCATCGGCCGGGGCGACCGCGATCGTCACCCCCTTCGATGTCGCCGACAGCTACACCCAGCAAGCCGCAGTGAGCTCACCGGCTATGTCACCGGCTCGTACGGACCAGTTGATGACGGTCAGGCGATCTTGGAAGCGCCAGCCCGGTGTGGGCCATGACCCCGGCAGCCACCTGCGCCCATTCCGCGTCCGACAGCATCCGGTCCTCAGGTGCGGCCCGGACCGGGCAAATATTTGCGGCTCCTCTCGCATTGGCCTCAACGCGCTGGCGAGTACAGATCAGCCATTTCGGAGCGGTCCAAGTGCGGCCGGGCGTATCGGCCTTCTGGTGGCGGTCCTGCCTGACAGTCCCGGGGACGCGTTTGGCGGCGGGTTTGGGCGCCTAGCTGATGGCTCCGGTATCGCCGGCTCTCGGCGGGCCGGCTGAGCGGGTGGGCTCAGGTGATGCTTCCGCTAGCGCGTACTCAAAGGCGCGGCTGCCTCCCAGAGACCGGCCCCGTGTCCAGGCCTGCTCGAATGCCGCATCTCCCATGCGGGAGCGCAGCGTGGCCAGGAGACCATCGTCGTGGGCGGCGCGGGGCACGAGCGCGTGCAGCCAGCCGCTGCCCTTGGCTTGCAGGAGCGCGCCTGCGGCGGCGAGCAGATGCACGGCGCGCTCCAGGTTGCCCTGCCGGATGGCGACCGCGGCGAGCGCCTCCAGGTAGTAGGCGACGCTTGGTTCGTCCCTGGCCTCGGCCGACTGCGACACCCCTTCCCGCAGGAGTTCCGCCGCGCCGGTCAGGTCGCCCTGTGCCTGGCTGCTGAGCGCCAGGTCATAGAGCGAGACGAGGATGGTGAACCGGTCCTGCGCGCTGCGGGCCGCGTTCAGGGCCTCGGTGAACAGCTGCGCTGCGCGGTCGTGATCTGCCTGGCTGAGCCGGATCTGGCCGAGGAAATTGCACACGAGCGCCACGTCCAGCAGGTACTGCAGACGCTCGGGTCCGGCGAGCCGGTCGTTACCGGCCTCCCGCAGCGGGGCGAGCGTCTGTTCGAGCAGCTCGCTGGCCCGCGCGTCCTGGTGCTGCAATGCCAGGAGGTGACCCAGCATGGCTGCCGTCGTGGCTGCGCCCAGCATGTCCCCGGCCTGGCGGTACAGCGGCAGGCTCTGCTCCAGGAGCGGCCGCGCTGCGGCCTGGTCCCCGGACGCGAAGAGGCCGAAGCCGGTGCCGCTCAGCGCCAGGGCACGCTGCCGCAGCGGCAGGTGTTCGCTCTTGGCCAGGATGCCCACGTAGGAGGCGAGTTCCTCGGCGTGGCCGCGCAACCACCAGAACCTCCATGTCGCCCAGGACAGCTGTATCGCCGGCTCGAGCTGGTCCTGTTCCACCAGCCAGGACATCGCGGCGCCGAGGTTGCCGTGCTCGGTCTCGAGCCGGTCCAGCCACGCCAGCTGTCCGGGACCTTGCAGCTCGGCTGGCAGCCGGCTCGGCGAGCGCCAGGAAGTAGGCCGCGTGCCGGTCGTGCGCCTCCCGCCAGTCAGCGCCGTCGCACAGGCGCTCCAGCGCGTACTCCCGGATGGTCTCCAGCAGCCCGAAGCGCGGCTCGCCGTCGCGCACCTGCGGCTGCACCAGACTGCTGTCCACCAGCGAGCCCAGCGTGTCCACGACGTGCCCGGCCCGGCCCGGGTCCGCCGGCCCGGCGGCGCCGATGGCCTCTGCGGCGGGCAGGTCGAAGGTTCCTGCAAACACCCCTAGGCGGGCGAATAGCGCCTGCTCGCGGGCAGACAGCAGGTCGAAGCTCCAGTCCAGGGTGTTACGCAGTGTCTGCTGCCGCTCGGGCAGGTCGCGCGCTCCGCCCGTCAGCAGCCCCATCCTGTCGTCGAGCCGGGCCAGCAGGGCCTGCGGTGGCAGCAGCCTGACCCTGGCCGCGGCCAGCTCGATGGCCAGCGGCAGCCCGTCCAGCCGCCGGCAGATCTCAGCGACCGCCCCGGCGTTCCCGCTGGTCAGCTCAAAACCCGCGGACGCGGCTTGCGCCCGCTCCACGAACAAGCGCACCGACGCGCATCGCTGCACCTCCGCGGTATCCCCGCCGGCCCCGATCGGCGGCACCGGCAGCGGCGGCACCGGGAACTCGTGCTCACCGCTGAGCCGCAACACCATCCGGCTGGTCACCAGCGCCACCACGCCCGGAGCGGCGCCCAGCAGCTCGGCAACCACCGGAGCCGCCCCCATCACCTGCTCGAAGTTGTCCAGCACCAGCACCAGCCGCCGGGCGCGCAGGTACGACTTCAGGTCGGTGATCAGCCCGCCGCCCGAGGTGCTCAGCCCCAGCGCGGCGGCGATCGCGGCCATCACCAGCTCGGCCGCCCGGACCGAGCCGAGCTCAACAAACCGCACCCCGTCCTCGAAGCCCGCACCCACCCGCTGCGCGACCTCCACCGCGAGCCTGCTCTTCCCGACTCCGCCCGGCCCGGTGAGGGTCACCAGGCGCACGCCCTCGGCACGCACCAGGTCGCCCACCGCCGCAACGTCATCGTCGCGGCCCACAAGCGGCGTCGCCGGCACCGGCACCGCCCCTGCCAGCGACGCCCCGTCCCCGGCGCTGTCCCGCGCCGGCGCCCTCTCGAACCGCTCGCTCAGCAGCACGGCCAGGTCGTTCTCGACCAGGCGCTGCAGCTCGGCGGCGGCAGAGAAGTACTGATAGGACACGTCACCGGCATCCCTGATCCGGGTCAGCATCTCCGCCAGCCGCGACTCACGCTCCGCCGCCGGCGACTTCACATAGATCAGCCTGGGCAGCCCCGCCGCCAGCAGGTACTCATCCTCCAGCCCGGATACCTGCTCCCCCGGCGGGACCCAGCCGTAGCTCTGCCAGTACACGCCCACGAACACCTGGCTCTGCGCCAGGTAGGAGCGGTATATCTGCCGCGGCGGATGCGGCCGGGCGCCCAGCTCGAACATCACCGGCACCAGCCGCAGACGGGTCACCGCGTCCCGCACTGCCTGCCGCTCAGCGGCCAGTTCCTTCAGCGTAGAACTCACAAAGACCCGCAACCGCTGGTCAGGCGTGCGGATCACATCCGTCTCGGCCATTACTCCACAGCCTAGCTAGTCAGGTGAATAATGGCTTTCCTTCGACCTTCTGGCACCCGCATGACCAGTGCCACGGTGCGCGGCCCGCTGGCCGGCTATCTCCTCGCGCACCAGAACGTGGCCTGCTGAACTCGCTGCTTCTGCTTTGTCCGCCCGCAGTCTGCGGGGAGGGCCGAACATGGGGGCATGGTCGATCACCCAGAGCTCTGGAGCTCCCCGTTCACCCAGGTCGAAATGCGCAGACTGTGGACCTACAGTGACGGTGCCCTCACGGCCAAGGGGTACCGGCTGCCGAGTGGCGCTGCCAGGGCCGGAAGTTGGGTACTGGTCGACCAGGCGACCGGGAACGTCCAGGGCGTAGTTCCGCCGGGAGAATTCTCACGCCGGTTCCGGCCGGTGGACCTGTTCGCCGATGTACCCGGTCTTCCCACCTATCTGGGGACAGTTACCGCGTCTGACGGTACCGCCCTGGTGGATCTGGTCCTTGATCGCAACCCCTTCATGCTGGCTAACGGGCCCCGGCGGGTGGCAAGGCCCCACGCGCTCATAGTGCCCCGCCGCCATCGCGACGGATGGTCGTCGGCCACAGTTCAGGAACTGGCGGCTTGTCATGCGGCGATGACCCTGGTCGCCGCGTGGTACCGCAGCATGGGCGGCGGACACGTGGTGTTCTGTGCCAATGACAGCGCACCCAATCTCGACTACCTGCGCGACGTGGAAGTCGCGGGTGGGACCCTCGCCGACGGCGGCGCCGACGTGGCAGTCACCAAGAATCCCCGGCAGGATGTACAGCACGCCCACCTACATGCCTTCTATACCGAACGCGACGGGACCGAGAACCACGAGTCGTCGGCGCTTGAGGGGCATCCCGTCATTGGAGCGGGTCACCGGGCGTTCAGTACCGCCCTCAGCAGCGACGCCGTGAAGGTGGAACCTGACAGCACGAGGCTCGCCGCCGACGTTAGCGCTGCGGCGCAGCCCTGGGGTGGCAGTTACTGCTCCTACCAGCTGGGCATGGACGGCCCGTTGTGGGTTATGCCTGCATTGGGACCATCCATGGACGAGTTCAACCGGCGCCTCGCACGGGCCGATGGCCTCAAGGCGGAACCCGACCCCAAGCTGGGCGGGGCCATCAACCTGGTGCGGCCCAGCCTGGCCGACGCGGAGCGGCTCCATGCGGCACAACGGGCCACAGCTGAACAGCGGGCGAGTTTCGAAACCTTCACCGCCCAGCACGCACTGAACGCACGATCGCTAGACGTGAGTCTCGCACCCGGCACACGCCGCGCTCTGTAAGCCTGGTCCGCGCGCGCGGCCGAGCTTGTAGAAGACGATAAGCCCGATGAAGGTCTCGCAGATCCGAAGCAGGCATGCGAGGAGGCTTTCCGGAATTACGATCGTGCTCTGTCCCTGACTCTAGGGAATCTATTGGCCACGCGAGACAAGATCTGGCGATGGAAGGTCTTAAGGAAAGCGCGTCGGAGGCCGACCCTGCCATCCACATCTGCACGTCTCCAGCTCGAGACCGGCTCCCCTGGGGGTTGAGATTCCGCTCACACAACGTCGGCAATGTCTGGAAGAAAGTCAATCCGCTGCGTCGGGGTGCGAAGTTCACGGGCGTCTGCTGGATGCTTGACGTCGTACCACCGGGCGATGATTTGGAACTCGTACCACTGCGGCTCGGTCGAACGCATCTCGATCTGGAAAGACTCGACCTCGTTTGCATCGTATGAGTGCGGAGGGGATGTACCGAACTCCTTTTTCCGGATGTCGTACTCGCGCACGGATGGGCTGAGTGTCACCGTGTAGGTAAACAACGGGACGGGAGCTGCTGGCTCGGTAATTTTGGGGAGCTCGGTACGTCCGTGGGCCGACACGAGCAGCAGGCGAACGCGGAGGGTACAAGCTCCGGGTGCGTCTGCATCTCGAACCCCCATCTCTCGCATCCAAGTAAGCGGCGCTCTCGGCATCCGCCCCAGCGAGGACCTCATCTCAGATTGCGCCCTGAGCGGCGTAGCGGCTAGTGCTGACGGCTGGCTGATCCTGGTAGTTCTATCACTCCTCTAGCGGGTAAAGTTCCATACCCTCCAGGCAGCCCGAAGGCCCGATCTGGCACGCGGACGTGGCCAGGACTGTGCGAGAGAACTTCGCTAGCCGACTCGGGCGCGGCGGCCAGCGAGAACGCACTCCGGAGACTGACCTGGCGGCAGCGACCGCCCAGATCGACCAATTCCGTACTGATCACTCCAACCATCATCTGATCAGAGGTCGCGCCCGTACGGCGGGACTGTGCGCGCTGACGCCAAACGGCGCTAGTCACTGAGCGTAGCTGCACGTGTAGAGCTGGCCGTCGGAAATACTTGTCCGACCAGGTGCGGAGCTCTGCAGGCGCCTGACCGCGGAGTTACTCACGGTCGCAGTACACCGCCACGGTTCGGTGCAACACCATTGACGGCGAGAAGGTGAAGAGGTGGCCCAGAAAGTAAGCGTCGTCCTTGAGGACGACCTGACCGGCGGCCCGGCCGAGCAAACTATCCGATTCGCGTTCGAGGGCACCGACTATGAGATCGACCTGAACGCCAAGAACGCGGCCAAGTTCAGCAAGCAGCTCGCCCCCTACCTTGAGCACGCCCGCAGGGCCGGGCGGGCGCAGGCCCGCCGTCCCGGGCGGACCGCGGCAGGCCGCCAGCGCTCGAGTGATATCCGGGCGTGGGCGAAAGAGCACGGCGTGGCGGTGAGCGAACGCGGGCGCATCCCCGCCAGCGTGGTGGACCAGTACGACGTGGCCGGCGGGCGCTAGCCACCAGCCCGCGTGGTGCCAAACCGTACAACCACTCAGGCTCCGCCACCGTGGCCGTTGTTGCCTGACGGGAATGCGGAGCTGTCCGCTGCCGGCCATGAGTCTGCATCCTGAGCGGGTCCATCCATCACTCTGCACCTGCGCACCGCTCTGGATGCAAGACATCGTCCGGTCGGGCCGGGTAGGCCGGGCGCATTGCTGCGCCCGGCCCCCCTCGGAACCGGACGGGCACGTTTCCGTGCATCCGGCTCAGGCAAGCCCTGAGGGCGCGCTGGCGGGCAGAAGTGCTGGGCGGTTGCGTTTTCCGGCGTGTTGCCGGTGGCAGTGAGCGTGCAGGAGGCGGAGTTTAGCCTCGTCCGGCGCGGCACCTGGCTCGGTGGTGATCGCGTGGTGGGTCATCGCCTTGCGGGTGACCGTCAGCCATTGTTCCCACTCGCGTGGGCTTTGTGGCGGGCGGTCGGCGTCGAGGAGCAGTTCCCCACACAACGGGCACCGGCCGCGCTGGGACTCCAAGAGCCGCAGGGTGGCGGTGTCTACCGGCCGGGGTATTCCTCTGCGCCGCCGGTCGGCCCAGTAGCTGGCCAGGGCGGGGTCGTCTGGTGACGATGTTCCCCGGACCATCTGGTGCCGGACGATTTTCGTCCAGGAGAACCGGAGCAGGTAGGCGCCGCTGTCGCGGTCGCCGAACACCCACCGGTCGTGCCGGGACTTGTTGAACGTGCCGAAGTACCGGCGGATGATCCACTGGGTCGGCTTGTTCGGGTGGCTATGCTTGGCCCACTTGTAGGTGAGCTTCCACAGATAGTGATCCAGCGCAGCAAAGGTTTCGCTGGATACCGCCGTCCGGTAGTAGGCAGCCCAGCCCCAGATGATGGGGTTGAGCCGGGCGATGACCGCCTGCGCGTTGGCCCCGCGCAGGGACCGCAGTTCGGTGCGCAGCCGTTCCCGGATCCGCCTGACCGCCGCCTTGCTCGGCTTGATCAGCAGCGTGCCGTGGTAGCGGCGAATGGTGCACCCGAGGAAGTCGAAGCCCTCATCGAGGGTGACGATGCGCGTCTTGTCCTCGTTGAAGGCCAGCCCCCGGGGCACCAGCCACGCGGCGAGCCGTGCCTTGACCTGTTCGGCTTCCTGCCTGGTATGGCAGAAGGCGGCCAGGTCGTCGGCGTATCTGACCAGCACCGGGCAGCCCGCCGCCGTCACGGCGGCATCGCTGCCGACGCGCTTGTAGCGGACACTGGCGGCGTTCTCCATCCCGTGCAGGGCCACGTTCAGCAGGCATGGGCTGATCACGCCGCCCTGAGGAGTCCCCTCCCCGGTCGGGGTGAACCGGCCGTCCTCAACCACGCCCGCCCGCAGCCACCCGGCGATCAGTTCCCTGGCCGGGAACGTGCCGAGCTGGCGGAGGAGATGATCGTGGCCGATCCGGTCAAACGCCGCCGCCAGGTCCGCATCGAGTACCCAGGGCCGGCGCGGGGCGGCACCGCCGCCGCCTTTGCTCACCTGGAAAATGGCCTCGATCGCGTCATGGCAGCCACGGCCCGGCCGGAACCCATACGACTTCGGCTCGAACCGCGCTTCCCACTCTGGTTCCAGTGCATTCGCCGCCACGGCTTGCAGCGCCCTGTCGGCGATCACCGGGATACCGAGCAGGCGCCGCTTGCCTGCGCTGCCCCGCTTGGGGATATACACCCGCTTGACCGGGCGGGCCACCCACGGTTCGGTCCGGTGCTGCACCCACTTGGCCAGGTCATCCTTGGCCTCGGGAGTCAGCGCCACCTCCCCGTCGACGCCCGCGGTCTTGCGGCCAGCATTGACTTCCGTCACCCGCCGCACGCTCACCAAAGCGTTCGACCGGCACCGGAGCATCAGCTTCTGCAGGTTACGGACCCGTTTCAGGTCTCCCGCCTGCGATGCCGTGAAGATCCGCTGCCGCAAACGCCGTACGGTTTCCCCGGCTGTGCGCCAGTCCACTGCGCCCCAGCCCGCAGGACCGTCCTCAGGTCCGTTCGCCGCCGTCGCGGCGTCCAACTTGCCCCTCGGTTCCAGCGTCCTTGTCACCGTCATTCCTCACGGGCTCACCTGACCCGCGTCAGCGCCCTTTCGGGCCCGGGCACCAGGCCCGGTATCCGGTCAGTTATCCGGCACGGCCAGCGGAGGGCCAGCCATCTTGTCCCGGTTTCCTGCTGCCTTTCGGCCACCGGCATTGGCTTGCCGGGTCATCCTGTTCCCGCCCGGGACCTGGGCCTTCCTTACGGTCGGCTTACCAGGCGCACTGCGCCCGGACCCGGACGGGGTTTCCACGTTCCGCACTAGCGAGATACGACCGGGGTGGGTGCCCTCTCTACCCCGGGGACGGCGGTGCTCACCCCGGCCAGATGCCGTGCCCGGCCAGCGCCTGCCGCTTCCCAGCGGCCAGTCCCTGCACCCCGCACCCACATCCCACCAGCGGGGCTCCGTTTTACGAGGCATCAACGAGGGTTCACGCGATTCACCCGTCCGGCCTGCCCCTCACCTGTGAACCACCGGATGGGACGGCAGATCCTTGGGCTTTCCCCCGTGCTCCGCACCCCGCCGTTACCGGCAGCGCACGACAGGGCGGGGCCGGGCGTGAGCACGCACCCGGAACTACGCGACCGACATAGTCGGCCCTCCAATCCGCGAGTTCCCTCGCAATGTGCGACCTCGTGTCGCAACGGCAGATCCGGACGTTTGCCAATGCCGAACGTATGCATACCTATGTGACTCGTCTGCTCACGCGGACGGCGGCGAATCTCGATCGATACGCGCATGGTGAAGTGGCGGTGCGTGTGCGGAGCCGCCGATCGATTGTCGCGTTCTGGGCCGGTCGGCGGGCATTCATCTAGCACGGACCACTGTTATGTACGTCGGTGGATTGCCGACACCGCCTAGGGCTCGTGGCTGCTCTCTATAAGACGGTGAGGGAGCCTTGAGGAAGGGGATGACCGCGACAGACGAAGGGGAGTATCCCGTCGTAGTGTGCGGTGCCGGGGATGATGGCTGTGGCCGACGGCCGCGCCGTCGGACGCGCGTCGATGCGCTCCGAAGAAGGCCCCTAGGATTCCACGTTGTTTCGGACAGGTGGAGCTGGCTTTGCGTTTCACTCCGTGTGTTCTCCCCATCCGGTGACGAGCCTGGTAGTCCCTGCCGCCTGGGTGTAGCGTTGGGGGCTCGGTGCGCAGCACACCGCTCAGGATATCCGCGCCGGCTTTCTAGTAATTGCTGAGCACCGGTACCGCTTAGGGGGATCACATCATTCGGTATTTGAGCCCGCCACAGCAAGCGGGCTGGACCGCCGAGGATTTCACGTTGCGGCCTTGTCATATCCCTAAACGGCCGGATAACCAGGTAACCAATACCTTGCGCGATTCAGCGCGCCATTGTGCCCGTGCTGTCAGTCGTGGGCGTCGATCGGTCGGGCGGCGTGCCGTGTGCAGTCGGAGAAAAGTTGCCCAGGCAGGTGCCACTCCTTGTGCTGGCTGCTGCTTGGCCGCTGCCATCATCGGTAAAGAACGTTGAAACGCGAAGCCTCGGCTTTCACTCGTGACGATGGGGAAACCGGACTGGTGATCCGTCTGCTCGGCCCAGTCGTTGTCGAAGTAGCAGGTGAGCCAGTCCGTTTGACCAGCGTCAAACAAAAGGCGATCCTGGCGCAGCTCGCCCTGCATGGTGGCCATATAACGCAGCTTTCCGAGTTGGTCGCGGGCCTGTGGGGCGAGAACCCCCCAGCTACGGCGAGGACCACGATTCAGGTGCACATGTCGGCATTGCGACGGGCGCTTGGCCGCGCTGGGAGCCTGATCCAGACCCGGCCACCCGGCTATCAGCTCGCGGGCGCGGACGTGGACGTGCTGCGCTTTGAGCAGTTGGTTGACGAGGCCAGACAAGGCCGGCCTGACAGATGGCATGATGCAGTCGAGCAGTGGACCGGCGAAGCTGCTCTCGCAGACTTGGCCGACGTCCCGTTCGCCCCGGCCGTGGCCACGCGATTGGACGAGTTGCGGCTGATCGCGACCGAGGAGCTCATTGAGCACGAGCTTGCGCTTGGCCACCACCTCAGGTACGTGGCAGAACTGACGGATCTGACCCGTAAGCACCCCTACCGCGAAACGTTCTGGCGCCAGCTGATGCTGGCACTGTACCGGTCTGGCCGGCAAAGCGATGCGCTGGCGACGTTCCGGGAAGCCGCGAGCGTGCTCGCCGACGATCTGGGCATCGACCCCGGGCCGGCGCTCGCCACGATGCACCAGGCGATCCTCACCCAGGATCCCGCCTTGGACGGTCCGGCGCCACAGCCTGACCTGCCCTTGCTGCCGGGTGAGCTGGTCGGGCGGGAGGCCGAACTGGACCGGGTCCTCGAACTTGTCCGCACCGCCCGGCTGGTCACGCTGACCGGGCCGGGGGGCGTGGGCAAGACCCGCCTGGCGCTGGAGGCGGCCCACCGCTTGCACGCCGAGTTTGTGCCACTGGCGGACGTGCATACCGCGGAGGCCGCAGCGGCGCGCGTAACAGGGGCCACCAGCACGTTGCTCGTCCTCGACAATCTGGAACAGATCCCCGACGCCGATGCGCTCGTACTCGACTTGCTGGACAACACCGAGCGGAGCCTTCTTGTCACGTCCCGGTCGGTGCTGCGCCTGCGCGCCGAGACGGTCGTCGTGCTGACGCCGCTGGCCAGCGCCGACGCGACGGAGCTGTTCACGGTCGAAGCCCATCGCGCGGGCGCGGTCGCGGCGCTGGACGAATCAGCCGTCACTGCCATCTGCCAGCGGCTGGACGGCCTGCCGCTGGCGCTTGTGCTCGCCGCGGCCCGCTGCCGGCTGCTCACACCGGCGCAAATACTGGGCAGGCTGGAACGCGGCGGCCTGGGCGAGGGGCCGACGGACCTGCCGGACAGGCAGCGGACACTTGCCGCAACGGTCCAGTGGAGCGTCCAGCTGCTCGAACCGCCAGCGCGCGACCTGTTCGCGGATCTTTCGGTATTCGCCGCGCCGTTCACCGTCGAGGCGGCCGAAGAAGTGTGCCACCTGGACGCCCTGGCTGCCCTGGTCGACGCAAATCTGCTGATCGCGCACGACGGGCGGCTGAGCATGCTCGAGACGATCCGCGACTGCGCTCGCGGTCTGCTCGCCGCGTCCGGCCGGGACACTCGCGAACGGCATGCCCGGTGGGTGCTGCGGCAGGTGGCCGAGCTTGCGCCACAGTTGAATACGGTGGCCGAGGAGGCAGCGCTCGACAGCCTCGGCGTGCTGCTCCCCGAGATCCGGACCGCGACGGACTACCTCAGCCAGACCGACGCCGACGCGGCAGCGGACATCCTGGTCCAGACCCGCCGTGTCTGGTTCATCCAGGGGTTGATAGGCGAGATCCGGGAGCGGCTCGAGCGGGTGGCACCTGACGTCTCGGCGCCTCGGACGAAGGCGGAGGTGACGGCCCTGCAGGCGAACTTCGCCAAGATCGTTGGCGGCCCGGAAGGACGGTCCCTGCTCGAACAGGCGCTGCCAGCGCTGCGGGAAACCGCGGGGACCGAAGAAATGCTGACGAACACCCTCTGCCACCTCGCCGATCTGGAAAGCGAAGCCGGCGAGCGGGAAGCCGCGCTCGCCCATGCGGCCGAGGCCGTCGAGGCCGCACGTGGCCTCGGCGGACCGATGCTCCAGATGGCGCTTGACCTCTCGTCGTATGTTGCGCGCGAGGTCGGTGACGTCGACCGTGCGGTTGAGGTCGCATGGGAGGAGGTAAGCGTTGGCCGGACGGCGCCGTCCCTGCAGCTTGCCAACGCGCTTGCCACGCTTGCCCGGGCGCTGTCCGACGCGGGGCGCCACGCCGAGGCCGCTGACGCCGGACTCGAAGCCCTGGCCCGCTGCCGATCGGAGTTCCCGGTGCACCGTGTCGAGATCGCCATCACGGTTGCGCTCGCGCTGCGCGAGAACAGCCCGCCGGCGGTGGTCAGCGCGCTCGGCGAAGCGATCACCTTTTCGGCCGCGGTAGGCGTATGGCCCCACGCTGCCCAGGCCACGTCTGCGCTTGCCGTGATCGTTGCCGGCGCCCACGACACGGCTGTCACCGAGTTGATTGCGGCCATAGCCCGCCATGCCGACGACGCCGGGTTCGCCGGCCTGTCCGCCGGGCTCCGCCAGCGCCTTGGCACCGACGCCTGGCTCGAGGCGAGCCGGGCCGGCTTGACATTGAACGCCGACGACATCGCACGCCTCGCTCGGGACTGCACGCAGCCCACCGGCTCGTGACCCACCTGCAACCCCGCCCTCCGCCCCGGCCGCCGGAAGTCCCTCTCCAACTAGGCATCAGCAGGATCGCCAGCGCTGCCCCGACGGCCTTCTCCTCACCTGTGACCTCCAGACGGAACCGGCGGCCTTGCGAGTATTTCTGATATCGCAAGGCCGCCGTGTGCCGTTAAGCTCTCAGCCAAGAAAACTATTGCCCTCCGCAGCTTCAAGCTTTTATCGCCTGGAGTTTGACTCGGCGACGTCATGCATGATCCAGAAAATCCAGATCAGGACCAGTACCGCACCGATAGCTGGGCCAAAGAAGGCGGCAGCCGCGCCGGCCGAGTGAAAGGTCATTCCCAGCACCTGCCAATGCTTGGTGAGGCACAGCCCCCCTGTGCTTAGCGGAGAGATACCACAACCGGGTTGGGCGTAGGCGTTGAACGCGGCGGCTCCGAGCTTTGCTGAGAGAGTGCCACCCCCGCCCGACGTGAACATCGCCTTGAGCCCGTCCTTGGTTAGCTCGTCCATGTCGAAACTCATTGGGGTCTCCTCTGGTTGGTCTTGCGCTGACTCCCCTTACGCTGCCGTGTGCCGCTAAAGACTCGCTAAAGGGCTACGGTGCCCGTCACCGGCGTGCCGCTCTGGGTGCAGCAATACAGCCAATCGGCCAACGGTGCCGACGCCGGCCTTCGGTCGACCTGGAGCCACCGCCGGATTGAGGTTGGCCTAACATCGGCCGTGGCTACCTCGCAGTCGCCAGGCGCCCTGCCCGGGAGGGCTGCGACAAAAGGATCAAGTCAGCGTTGATCTCGATGCTGCGCAGAGGGATTCACAGCTGAGCAAGACTATCCAGCAGTGCTACACACTACTTTCGGCACGACCGAGCGCCAGTCCACGATGCCAGCTGACGGCGCCTGGCCGGCCTGGCCACCCCGGGGGCCGGGGCGTGGGTACCGGCAGGAACCTGCGGGCCGCGACCGGCACCACGACTGCGACCACCACGGTCACGCCAGCAGGTGCGCGGTGACCGCGACGCCAAGAGCAACACTGTCCCAGGAGACCTGGAAACAGTACCTCACCTGGGAAAACTTGTGGAGCTAAGGGGACTCGAACCCCTGGCCTCTTGCATGCCATGAATCACTCAGGCATTTCCTGACCAGGGCAAACGCGGCCTGACCAGGCCGTTCGCTAGCTCACACAAGCTGAGACTGGCTCAGACGAGCGCCCGCTAGCGCCATTGTGCCCCTTAAACTGCCCCCCGTAATGATCTCTCTGCAGTGCTCGAACCAGCCGGTCTCACCGCCTTCGACCCACCTTCGAGAGCACAGGCAATGCTCCGGGGCCGCCATCGCATCAGCAACCGCGCTCCTCCCCCACTGCCACCGTCCACAGACCCGCAGTGTTACTCAGAGTCAGAATGCCTGCGATGCCAGAGTTCCCGGCCGCGGACAGAGGTCGCTGCCGATTACGTGCGGTCGGCACAGCAAGGTCCACAGATCGTCGGTACATCCAGATCGTCCACTTGTGGCGCAGCGACCTTGTCATCGTGGGCGACATCGGGTACTCCCGGTTGGCAGGTCGCCACGCTGCAAGCCGACACCGGGATCCAGCGGCCAGGCTGCCCGTCGCGCCGCCGCCCTCTGCGAGGCCGACGCCCGGATGCTGGCCATGGGTGTCACCGGCACCCCCGGCGACATCCTGGCCGCCTGGCCGAGTTCCGCGCGGCAGGCGCCAACACCGTCTACTTCCGCCTGTACGCCGTCACGGACACCGACCACGTCCGGTTCCTTGGCCGCCAAATCCTCCCGCAGGTCACCCAGATTTAGTACCGAACGAGCGGGCCCACGCCCCCGCCGGCTCCTGCCTGGACTGGCATGATGGTCACGAGGCACGCAATGCCCGCAAATGTCCCGGCAGGCTCTTAGCTGTCTCCGGCCCCGCCGCGTGGACTTCGCCACATCAGGCACTATTTCGACCACGCGTACCTTTGTCGCAACTTAGCGTGGTCGGCTGCGTATCACCTAGCGTTGCCCTTGTCTCCTAATTGATATGAAGGACGTTCAGGGTGGCGGGAACGTTGATCAGTCGAGGTTCCCCGGTTATACGCGGCGGCGGCGCCTCCGACCGTGGCTGCGAGCACTCGCAGTAGCATGCCTGGCCGCCACCATGGTCGGCGGACCTTCGATGGTGGCAGGCGGCATCACCTCGAAGGCGTCTGCCCTTGTCCTCGCCCCGAACGAGCCATACGCCGTGCTGTCTGCCAAGACGGCCGGTCCCAAGTTCTGCCTGAAGGCTGACCCGGTCAACTCGCGGGTGCAGTTGACATGGAACCCGCCGGGCAGTGTCATCGTCTATTACGCACCCCCTGGGCGCGGTGGTAGTCCTGCCGCGGCGGTCACGACGGTCACGGACAAGGGTGCCCTGGTGACCCACTTGAAGAACAACATCAGGTACACCTTCTGGCTCGTCGTCGGCAAAGCCCAGGTGTCTGATGCGGTGCCGGCCACCCCGGCGACGCTGGTGAATGTGCCCGGGACGCCCGCCGGGCTGACCGCGGCTCCGGGTGACCAGCAGGTGACCTTGTCATGGGACCCGCCCGCGCCGGATGCCGACGCACCGGTCAGCGGCTACAACGTCTACCAGGGCACCAGTCCGGCCGGCGCGACCGGCCCTCCGGTCAATAGCTCGCCGGTCAACTCGACCCGCTACACGGTGACCGGCCTGACCAACGGGAGCACGTACTACTTCACGGTGAAAGCGGTCAGCCGGGTCGGGAATGGTGAGACCGAGGGCCAGGCATCGTGCGATGCGTCGGCTACCCCGGTAACCGTGCCGGAGGCTCCCGCCGGGCTGACCGCAGCTCCGGGTGACCAGCAGGTGACCTTGTCGTGGAACCCGCCCGCGTCGGATGGCGGCTCACCGGTCGGCGGCTACAACGTCTACCAGGGCGCCAGCCCGGGCGGCGAGGCCGGCACCCCGGTCAATAGCTCGCTGGTCACCTCGACCAGCTACCCGGTGACCGGCCTGACCGACGGGAGCACGTACTACTTCACGGTGAAAGCCGTCAACGCCCAGGGTCAGGGCGCTGCGTCGGGCGAGGTACCGGCCATCCCGGTGACCGTGCCGGGAGCGCCCGCCGGACTGACCGCGACTCCGGGTGACGCCAAGGTGACCTTGGCGTGGAACGCACCCGCATCGAATGGCGGCTCGCCGGTCACCAGCTACAACGTCTACCTTGCGGCTTCGGCTGATTTCAAGGCGGCCGCCGAGATCCACAACGTAACAGGCACTGCTCTCGCGGTGATCGACCTGGTCAACGGCACTCCGTATTACTTCCGGGTGACCGCGGTCAACAAGGTCGGTGAGAGTCAGCCGTCGAGCGTGGTGCCGGCCACCCCGGTGACCGTGCCGGGGGCGCCCGCCGAGCTGACCGCGGCCGCGGATAACGCCCAGGTGACCTTGAAGTGGGACACGCCCGCGTCGGATGGCGGCTCGCCAGTTACCGGCTACGACCTCTATGTGGGGACCACGGCTCATTTCAAGGGGAGAGTTCCGCTCGCCAAGGTCACCGGCAACGCCGTGACGGTGACCGGCCTGGTCAACGGGACCAGGTATTACTTCCGGGTGACCGCGGTCAACAAGGTCGGCGAGGGTCCGGCGTCGAATGAGCCGCGGGCCACCCCGCGGACTGTGCCGGAGGCGCCCGCCGGGCTGACCGCGACTCCAGGCAACTCGAAGGTGACCCTGGCCTGGACCGCACCCGCATCCGGGGGCGCGCGGATCAGGGGCTACATCATCTACCAGGGGACCAGCCCGGGCGACGAGACCGGCATCCCGGTCATCGGCTCGCCGGTCACCGCCACCAGCTACACCGTAACCGGCCTGACCAGCGGGACCACCTACTACTTCAAGGTGGCCGCGGCGAACGCCGCGGGTCTGAGCCCCCTGTCTGGGGAGGCATTCGCTACGTTGCCAGTCATCGTGCAGTCCTCGGCGCCGCCCAGCTCGGCCCCGCCGACCAGCACCGCCCCGGCGTTCACCGCACCGACCGGGTTGACCGCGACCGCGGGCAACACCCAGGTGACTTTGAAGTGGGACACGCCCGCGTCGGATGGCGGCTCGCCGGTCGCTGGCTACAAGATCTATGTCGCCGGGGTTCCTGGCGTCGAAGAACTCCCCGCGCTCGGCATCGCCAAGACCACCGACGCCATCGTCACCCATCTGCGCAACCGGGCCGTTTACTACTTCATGGTGACCGCGGTCAACTCCGCCGGGAAGGAGAGCCCGCTATCTACCGAGGTGTCAGCCGAGCCGGCCGGGTCAGCCCTTGGGGGGAGTGTGAGCCTGAGCCGGCCGACGGTATCGCCGCAGCTCATCGCCTTGCTGGCGGCTGTCGGGGCCATGGCTGCCGCCGCGGCTTTCACGCTGATCAGTCGCGGCAGACGCCTCCGCTCACAGAAGGGCGCTCACACGGAGCGTTCCGACCGGCAGACGCCCGTGGCGTCGGACGTGCGGGCCGTGGCGAATAAAGCCCGGCCGGACGTGGTGAGCGTCCGGGACACAGGAACGGAGCCAACCCACACGGTTCGCCTTGAACCCCATCCCGGAGTTTCCACTACCACGATCAAGGAGGTGCGGCCATGACGACCGCCGGAGAGAGCAGTACGCTCAGCGCGCTGGATCTGCTGTTCGGCCCGGACACGGACACGGCCGAGACCCTGGCCGGTGAGATCTTGTGGCCCGGCGGCGACCAGAGTCTCGGCCGCGCCATAGCGCATCTCCCGGAGACGACCAGGCAGGCAGCCGCGCAGGAGGCGGCGATCACGACGGCCGCCCTGCTGAAGGTCGACCTGGCCGGCGTGCTCGTGCGTGGGTGGAGCGAACACCGCGACATCGTCTCTGCCGCACGGCGGACGCTGGCCGTACCCGGCAGCACCGAACTGGTCAGCATGGCCTCACACGAGGTCACGCTGGACCAACGGCCCTCCGTCAGCGTCCTGGTGGACGGTCATCGGGTGGCGACCCTCCAAATCGGCCTGTCCGTCGTGTTCGAGATCAAGGTCCTGCTGCTCGTGATCAGCGGCGGCCGGCTCGTCGCCATCCGCTCCGGTCGCTGCGACATCACCGCCACCCTGGCCGTCGAGGGCACCGACTTGTTCGTCAGGCATGCTCACCTCGAACTCCCTGATGTCCTCCGGCTGCGGCGCGGATTCAGGCTCTTGCCCGCCGACGCATATCCGGCCGACGAAGACGTACCAAGCGAGTCCCGGGAAGCGAACCCACTGATGGCGAGTGCACTGGCAGCGGAGCTCCGGCCCGGATTGCCATCTGGGTTATTGGGTCAAGTAGGTCTGCCGCGGTCCTGTACGGGGATAGTCCAGATCACCATGCGCAAGTAGTACCCACCGGGGCGGCGTCATGGAACTCGTCGCGTTGCACTCAGCCGCCTGCACGGCTAGGCCCGCCTGGTCGGCCTGCTGCTATGCGCGCAAGCCGGCTCTCCGTCTGCAGGATCTCAAGGCCGAGCAGTTCGCGCAGCTCGTCGTAGCGGCGGTATTTCCTGCTGAGTCGGGGCGTTCTGCCGATGGCCAGGGCCGGGTGCTTGGCGCCGGTGCGCTGTCGGCGTGCGGCTCGGCGAGCCATTGGTGTGACGCTTGCGATCCGGGTTTGGCCGGGGATTGCCCCGCCTTGAGCCCTTTACGCTGGGTGGCATGTCAGTGTGGCCATCTACGTGTTCCGCGCGCCCGCAACGGCGAGGTCTACGAAGCGCTCCACCAATCGACCCTGTGGGGCGTCCGGATGTTGTAGGGGTAGTCCCTGCCCCTGCTTGGTAGCACATTGAGACGACGCACACGCCCGAAAGGATTGATCGTGAACTGGCAGGAGATGCTCGACGGAACGGTCAACAGCTCATTCCAGCACCCTGCCTTGCGGCGATTGGCGCTTCCTAACTTCAGTGGCTGGGAGTCTGGCCGGGTTTGGGGGGACTGGGATTTCGACCCGGAGATCGGCAACCCTGACGGGACATTGTTTGGCGGCTATTTGGCGGCTCTTGCCGACGCGACCGCCGACCACGCAATGGCCACCACCCTCGGCGACGAGGAGGGATTTGCCACGGCGGACTTGCACATCTCCTACCACCGTCCGGTGCGGGGTGGTCGGCTGCGGTTCGAGGGCGTCGTCCTGAGCCGGGGCCGCCAGATTGGCCACGTTGAGGTGCAGTTCACCAGCCACGACGGTGAGCTTGTGGCCAGGGCGCATGCCACCGAGGTCGTGACCGCGGGCCCGCGCCGGCAAGGTCTTGGGGACCAGCAGTGACCGGGTTGTGACGTTGGTCCCTTGCGAGGGCTGTGCGCAGCCTCCGATGGTTGTTGTATGACGGTTGGACGCAGGACCGCGGTTATGGTCGCGGCCGGACTGGCAGCAGCCGAGGTTGTTTACGCAGCGTGGGTGCGTCCTCGGCTCTGGCGCTGGGGCGCAACCAATGAGGAGGTCACCGCGGCGTATCCGGGTGCCGAGCTGGTCCCTCACGGCCAGAGGGCGGCGACGATGGCCGTTACCATCGACGCGCCGCCGGGTCAGGTTTGGCCGTGGCTGGTCCAGATGGGTGGTGACCGCGGGGGCTGGTACTCCTGGGACCGCCTCGATAACGGCGGCCGGCCAAGTGCCACACAAGTCCACCCGGAATGGCAAGACCTCGCCCTCGGCGACTCCGTGAAGTACTGGACACGGAACGGCCCGGTGGACGCGTGGGAGGTAGCAGCGCTGGAACCGAACCGGTTCTTGGGGCTGCGCGGGCTACGGGATCTGCGAGGCCGCCAGCTCGACCCCAGGCAACCACGGCCATCCGCCTATACCGAAGGGCTGTGGGGCTTCCTGCTGAACGAGCTGCCTGGCGGGGGCACACGCCTGGTCATCAGCGGTTACCAGGCCCTCCGCCCACGGTGGCTGGAGCGCTTCGCCAACTATTGGCTCTACATCCCGGTTGTCTGGCCGATGCAGGCCCGCATGCTGGCCGTGCTCAAAACCAACATCGAACGAGCGGCCCGGGCCCGAACGCACACGGCCCCCTCCGGACAGGCCGCCTAGCCTAGACACCGGCGCACCAGGTCGCGCCGGAGCCGGGCGGCAAGCCGTCCGCGCCGTAACACCCGGCCAGCCCGTGGATCACCTGGGGGCGTCTCAGGCAACGCTGGACGGCGATAGCACCGCGGCGCTCTCCAGAAGTTCCCGAAACTCGGCGGCGAAGCGGGGCGGCGGGCGTGCTGCGCCGGCGAAAGCCAGTCACCGGCGGCCCGAATAGGTGCCCGCCAGCGCCGGCAGGCGCAACAGCGGCGCGCCGTCCACCGCGTGCGCGCAGGGCCTGGCGCCAGCGCGTCTACCAGTGGCCCCGGGGAGGAGGAAGACGACCGCGATCGCGGCGAATAGCAGGGTCAGGTAGGCGATGGATAGGTGGAACAGGCGCATCGAGGCGGGATTCGCGCTGGTACGCGCGATCCCGGCGCAGGTTCCCTCGTCAATCTCGCGGCCCTGTCACTGCGCCCCGGCGGAGCGGCGCACCCGGAGAAGCGCACGCGTTCAACGCTGCCCTCCCCGGCGGCCTGCCGGGGAGGGCGCCCCGTTGTCAGTTGTGGCCTGGGTACAGCGGGCGCAGGTTCGCGGGGAAGTTGGGCAGCCGGGGGACCGCCTTGATCACGTTGTACTGGTCGTAGTCGCCGGGCACGCAATTCCCCCGTTGCCTGGGGATGCTACCCATCTTGATTTTGCAAATGCCGCCGGTATTGTCGAGCAGCGCTCCGGTGCGGGGATCGAAGATCAGGATTACCACGTCCTGCAGCCCCGGAAGGGTCCCGCCTTGCACCTCGAAGCCGATGGCCACCCCGGTCCGGCCGAGCCGGTCGGTGGCGGTGCCCATGTCCACGACCCGGTAGCCGCGGCCCGGGCTGGCGGCCACGCCCGCCAGCAGGCGGAAGATGGCGGCGTGCACGCCGGGCGGCAGCGGCTCGGTTTCCACGACTTGGAAGATCGCGCCGGCCAGTTCCTGCTGCGGGCTAGGCAGGCCCGGAACGTGCAGTAGCCGCCCCGTATTGTGCGGCCAGGGCGGGTTCATCAGGTGCTGGCGCAGCGCCGCGTCGCTGGTGGGCAGCGTGGCGGGGTCGTACCACCTGGCGTACCTGCGGTTCGTGGCGGTCGCCGGGTATCGGTTACCGTACATCGTGCCGCGGGGGTACTTCGTCTCGAGCTGCGCCCAGCCGTCAGTCAGCGACATCCAGTGCTGTTTCAGGTAGTGGACCCGCGGGACGTAGCCGAGGTTCCGCGGCACGTTCACGCCCATGGGCTGCCACAGGGTATCCGAGGTGTATTCCACCGGCCCGAGGGCCAGCGCCGGCTGCCGGGCGGCGCTGCGGGCAAGCCGGCGCAGCACGCCCGCGGCATCGCCGGGGTTGGCCGCCGGGACAACGGTCACGAACGCATCCAGATGATAGGGCGCTGCCTTGGCCGACGGTGCGCTCGCACCATGGAAGATCACCACGGCGCCGGTCGTGATCGCCGCCGCTGCGGCGATGGCGGGCACGGCGAGCCGCCGTGCCCTGGTCCCGCGGCCCAGCGGCACGCGAGCACCGGTGCCGGATCGGGGTCTGCGAATCCGGGCACCAGCGGCCGGGCTGGCTGGCCAGGCCGGGCTGGCCAGGATGTCCTGCAACACGGCCCGGCCGGCCGGGCCAGCGGCCGCACCGCCGAATTCCCCGGGCGCTACCGGGTTGGCGTCCCGTAGCCGCTGTGCGGCGGTCCTGGTGTTCATGCGCTGATCTCCGTTCGTGTGCTGAGCGGGGGAGACGGGGCGGCCGGGCGGGCGGGCCCGTCGCCGGGTGCTTCCTGCCGGTCGAGAGCCCGCGCGAACCGGCGGCGGGCGCGGTGCAGCCGGACCCGGAATGCCCCGGTGCTGCAGCCCAGGACCCGGGCGGCGGCCGCGTCGTCGAGCCGTTCCCACTCGGCCAGCCGCAGCGCCTCCTGGTCGCCGGGCCGGAGCGTGGCAAGGGCGGCGAGCACGGCCAGCCGGTCGGCCACCGCCTGCGCGAACCCCGGTCCGGTGGCCCGCAGCCCACGGGCCGCCTCGACGCGGATCCGGGCTTCCAGCCGCTCCCTGCGGTCCCTGCGCCGCAGTTCGTTGGCCAGGCAGTGCCGGGCCGTGGCGTACAGCCAGGGCAACGGCTGGCCGACGGGCACGCTGTCGAGGCGGCGCCAAGCCGTGAGGAACGTTTCCGCGGCGATGTCACGGGCCGTCTCGGCACCGATCCGCCGGGCGGCGTAGCGCAGCACGGCAGCGTAATGCTCGTCATACAGGGCTGTGAACTGGTCGCGCTCGCTCTCGCCGCGATCGGCCACGGGTCCGCCTCCCATCACTGGACGACCCGTTTATGTCGCGACCTGCCCTGGGGTTACACACCCGGCCAGCCCTCCTCATTGTCAGGGCCATGACCACCACCGGGCTACCGTTCAGCCAGGCATGATCACCAGCGCAAGAGGAGTGGCGCATAACAACCAGTCTCGTGTGGCCCTGCCCATCGTTTCCAGCGTGGCGATACCGACGCAGATCGGCGGCTACTTGCGTATCGAACCAGGGCCCAGGGGCCCAGGGTTCGTTGCGGAGCGTGATCGGATCTGAGGAAGGCATACCACTGGATCGGTTCTGTGTGGCTGGCTGCCGGGTCCTGCCAGGGTGTCCAGCTCTGCCCGGCCCGGATGCGTACGCGGTACTTCATGCCGGTTCCGAAGTGACCGTTCATGGGCGGTGGGCGGTGATGAGCCAGGCACGCGAGTCGAAGAGCACGCCGCCGCCGCTTTGGTGTGCGGCGAGGGCGGCGCGCAGCTGGCCGAGCGCGTGCCCGGTGCGCGTGGCGTCCAGTGGTGCGAGGAGGTCCTTTGGTCGCGCACTTTCGGGCCGGCGGCCGCAAGAAAACTGCCCACGCCGACACGGCCGGCCGTCATACGTTCTGGTTCCCGGTCGGCACCGCTGCACCCGGAGTCCGGGTGAAGGTGGATGTCCGGGTGTCTGCGTACGGCCAGAAGCGCTCGGTCCGTGTCTGGTTCACCCCGCGCCAGCCTCCCGCTTCGCCGGCCAGCCCGGCCGCACCCGCAATGGCGTTCGGCTGCAACATCCTGCAAGCCGGCGCAGGCCAGGAGGAGTTCAACGTCACCACCACCGGCGGCGGAACCTACAGCGGCACCGTCGACGTCTCGTTCTATGACTACCCGGGCTCCGGGCACATCTTCCCGCCCACCACGGTGCAAGGCGCCACGCCCGCCGGATCCTGGCAGCCGGTCCCAGTCGCCGACATCGGCGCCAGCGCCGAGCCGTCGGGCGGCATTGCCAGTGCAGGCTGACCGCCCTATTTCGCGAAGACAGGCGCTTCGCGGCATAGAGTGCCGCAGATCGGGTTCAGAAGGTACGAGCAGCCGGACATGGCCCCGTTCACAGCTGGTTGGTATAACCAGGTTATACTCAGACTATGAAGACAGCGATCTCGGTGCCCGATGACACCTTCGAGCAGGCGACCAGGCAGGCCGCGGAGCTAGGCATCAGCCGGTCAGAATTCTTCGCTCGGGCCGCCCGCCGCTACCTCGACGAACTCGCGTCGCGCTCGCTGACCCAGCAGGTCAACGACGCACTCCGTGTGGCAGGCAGCGACGACTCCGCCGCAATCGCCGCCCGGGTCGGCCGTGAACTGCTGGCCGCCGGAGAGGACTGGTGATCCGCCGCGGCAGCATCTGCTGGGCCGATCTGGGAGAACCTCGGGGCAGTCGGCCCGCCAAGCGCCGCCCTGTCCTGGTTATCCAAGCCGAACCGTTCAACGCCAGTCGGCTGAACACCACCCTGGCCGCCGTGATCACCTCCAACACCGGCCTGGCCGCCATGCCCGGTAACGTCTTCCTCCCTACTGCCTCCTCTGGCCTGCCCAAAGACTCCGTCGTCAACATCACGGCTCTGGTCACCCTCAACAAAACCGATCTGGACGCCGAGGCCGGGTGCCTCCCGGCAGCACTAATGGGCGAGGTCGACCGCGGACTGCGCCGCGTACTCGGACTGTAGACATCAACGCACGGCTCGCGGCAAATGAGTGTGCGTTCCGGGGGCAGTTATGCGTGATCATGCAGGGTGGTTCAGCGCGGCGAAATCGTGCCGGGCGGTGGCCAGCGGGTAGCGTTGCCCGCGTCGGAAGGGGCCGGCGTGCACGTCTTTGTGGAAACGCCGCGGCTGGTGCTCCGCCGGTTCACGATGGCCGACGTGGACAACCTGGTCAGCCTGGACGCCGATCCCGATGTCATGCACTTCATCACCGGCGGGATACCAACGACCCGCCACGAGATCGAAACTGAGATCTTGCCTGCGTTCCTCGGCTACTACGAGCGTTACGAGGGGTACGGCTTCTGGGCGGCCATCGAGAAGCCGGCCGGGCAATTCCTGGGCTGGTTCCACTTCCGGCCGCGCGAGGGAGCCAGCCCCGATGAAGCCGAGCTTGGCTACCGGCTGCGCAAATCAGCCTGGGGCAAGGGATATGCCACCGAAGGGTCGCGCGCGTTGATCCGCAAGGGCTTCACCGAGTTCGGCGTGCAGCGGGTTGTCGCGGAGGCGATGGCGGTGAACCTGACCTCCCGGCGGGTGATGGAGAAGGCGGGCCTGACGCTGGTGCGGACCTTCCACCAGCCCTGGCCTTACCCGATCGAGGGGGACGAGCTAGGGGACGTGGAGTACGCGCTGACCAAGGCCAACTGGGAGCAACAGGATCAGGCCGGGCGCGACAGTCTTTGGCCGACATGAACCGCCGCTGCGTTGCCGGACCGGTGACAGCCCACAGCGGCCGAAGGATCATCATCGCGGCAAATGAGTGCGCTCTGATGCGCGCCTGACACTGCGGCGCTCTAGGCCGAGGCGGCCATAGTCTTCGCGGCTAGCGTCGCTTATCACGGCATGTGCGATCCTGCGGTCATGCACCAGTCCCCGCGAGCCGGTCCGGTCCGTTCTGGGAGACAGCCGGGGGACGGCGGCCTGCGCCCCGGCCGCCGCCATTCTGGGCTGGCAGCTGTCCTGGGTCGCTCCCGAGCGCGGTGAGATCGAGGTCTGCTTCGATGCCCACAATGGTTTCACCAATGCGATGGGCAGCGTGCAGGGAGGCTCCCTCGCGGCGATGCTCGACGCGACGCTCGGCCCCGCGCTCGTCGCAACGCTGCCCGACGGGGAGGTCGCGCCGACCCTTGAGCTGAAAGTCAGCTTCCTGCGCCCCGCATCACCAGGCCAGATCACCGGGATCGGCCGTGTCGTACCCCGCGGCGGCTCCATTGCCTTCCTCGCTGGGGAGCTACGAGACCAGGCCGGCGAGGTGCCGGCGACCGCGACTGCGACCGCCCGCATTATCCGGCCCGCGCCAAGACCTGACGCCGACGACGCAGCCAGCCACCATCATTAGTTCGCCGCCACGAGCACACCGGCTACGAGCGCCCGCAGCGGCATGACCGGATGTTCGCCGCATGCTGCGGCAGCGCATATCTATGCGGGCCGGCCAGATCGCGGAAGGCATTTGGAGAGTTAGTGAGAATCACGGTCAGGTGCGTCGCGAGATGCTCGACGGCCGTCCCCGGTTGTTCCCACCGCCAGAGCAGATGCGGGGATGGACACTAGCCCCATGTCATGGTTTGTGCATGCGGTGCCGTTGCCCGATGGTGACCGGCCGGTTGATCTGTGGGTGGACCGCGGCGGATGCCTAGCCAGGGAGCCGGTTGCCGGTGC
Organism: uncultured Actinomycetes bacterium; assembly: GCA_963726415.1. Lineage (GTDB taxonomy): Bacteria > Actinomycetota > Actinomycetes > Streptosporangiales > Streptosporangiaceae > DASXKD01. The sequence continues at coordinate 9,491 of CAVSCM010000042.1, read as the reverse complement.
GGAGCAACTGCCGGGCCGCTATGTCGTGCCTGGCCTGGTAGACGCCCATGCCCATCCCACGGTGGCCGGGACGCCCAGCGGCCCGGTCGCGGTGGACGGTGCCGAGGCGCTCGAGGTGCTGGCCGGGTGGGCCTTCTCTGGGGTGTGCCTAGTACGTGATGCCGGGTCACCGGGCGGGTCGGTGCTGGGCCTTGATCTCGTCCCCGGGATGCCGCGGCTGCAGGCCGCAGGGCGGTTCCTCGCCCCGCCCGGGCGGTACTTCCCAGCGCTGCTGCCGCAGGGGGCGCCGCAGCAGCGGCTGACCGAGCTGGCGCTGGCAGAGCTGGCGCGCGGCGGGCGCTGGGTGAAGGTCATCGCGGACTTCCCGCCCGTGGTGGACGGGGTGCCATGGGGCCCGGCCGAGCCGACGTACTCGGGCCAGGCCATCGAGGCGATGGCCACCGCCGTGCACGCGGCCGGCGGCCGGGTCGCCGCGCACGCCACCACCGGCCGTGTCTCGCAACTGGTGGCCGCGGGCGTGGATTCCATCGAGCATGGCACCGCCATCACCGAGCCGGACTTGCGGCTGATGGCCCAAGCCGGGACCGCCTGGACGCCAACCCTGTGCGCGGTGCTCGGCGTTCCCGGCACCGCGCCGCAGGCAGCCCGGCAGCGGGCCGCAGAACACCGGCGCCGCCTCCCCGAACTGCTTCCCCTCGCGCACCGCCTCGGCGTGCCCATCCTGGCCGGGACAGACACCGCCGGGCCCCTCGCCCGCGAGATCGCGCTGCTGGCCGAGCACGGCCTCGGACCGGCTGCCGCGCTCCAGGCCGCCACCACCACCGCATACCAGTTCCTCGGCGAACCCTGCGACCAGACCGGCCAGCCGGCCACCCTGGTGACCTACCTTGACGACCCCCGCGACGACCTCGCCATACTTTCCTCACCGGCCGCGATCATCATCGACGGCATCCGCGTCCGCTGACACCGCGCCATCACCACGCCGGCAGAAGCAGGCGACCTGTGCACGGCCTGTGCTGCATCTTGTTGCCGACTCCTGGGGCGTGCCGCCAAGATGGTCCCGGCGAGCTGAGAAAGAGGCATCCAGTTGACCGAGGTAGCGGCCTTCGATATTCATGTCCGCCCAGCGACCAGGGCAGATGCTCCCGGAATCGTGTGGGTGTCGAACTCCTCCATCCTTCCCGGCGAAGACGTTGGATTCGGAGGACGTATCGATTCGCCCTTCCACGACGCGTCGATGCTTGCGGCGCTCTGGCGGGATCCCAACGTCGTCCAGGGGGAGGAAGTGCTGGTTGCCGAAATGGGCGGGCGGATTGTCGGCTGCGCGACCGTCGAGGACAGAGGAGGCGAACTCGAGCTTGTCAACATCGACGTGCCGCTACAGCTTCAGGGCAGAGGGATCGGTACGATCCTCGTGCGATCAGTCGAGGAGCGAGCCAGAGCAGAAGGAAAGCAGGCAGTCACTGCTGGCACGAGCCGGAACGCAGAAGGCGTGGCTTGGAAGTCACTGCCCTGGTGGCAACACCTCGGGTACCTCGTCACCCACGAAGAGGAAAATGAATGGACCCGGTCAATCGGACCGGGGGTCCGCGAGATACGACTGCGGAAAGGACTCTTGACCGAATGAGATCCTCGCGGATGAGGACCCTGCCAGATGTGGGCGCCGGGCGGCAATAGCCGACGTTCACGTCCAGCGCTAGCGACGCATAAATATACGGCCTGGCAGCCTGCCTGGCCAGCCGCCGGCGGCGCCAGCCAGCGGTATGACGGGCTCTTGATCACCGCTCGCCGAGCCGCCGTTCTGAGCGGCGGCCCCAGTGCGCTGAGTGACCGTGCTGATGGCTCCGAATTGTCATTCTGCGCGTGGAGTGTCCGGTGGTCTTGGGCGAGGCGACTCTCGTGGGGGTGACATCCGCGCCGCCACCGGAGTGCGGTCGCTGCCCGGGAGTTGAGCGTCGCTTTCGTCGCGGTATCCCAAGCTCATCCTTCGACGAGTTGCTGGCCGCCGTCGATGTCGAAGGTCGCGCCGGTGATCGCGGTGTTCGTCATGAGGTGGACGGCCAGTGCGGCGATGTCGGCTGGGCCGACGACGCGGCCGATCGGCAGCGTGGCACGCAGCTGCGCGCGGCGCTCGCCGATCTGGTCGCCGAGCAACGCGGCTGACAGCGGCGTGTCGGCAAAGCCTGCCGCGATCAGGTTGACCCGGACGGGCGCGACGTCGACCGCGAGGTTCTTGGTCAGGGCGGGAAGCGCGGCCGTGAGCGCCGCGCTGAGCGAGTGGCCCGCTGCCGGGCGGCGGCCGCCGGTGCCGCCCATGAACAGCAGGGTGCCTCCCGGGCGGACCTTGGCCGCGGCGTCCTTAGCGACCTGCAGCGGCAGCAGGAGGTGGGCGTCGACGTCGCGGCGTGCCGCGTCGAGGTCGAATTCGGCCAGTGGCGCGCAGTGGGGACTGGGGCCGGTGACCAGCAGGTGGTCGATGGGGACGGGGAGCGCGTCGAAGAACCGCCCGAGCCGGCGGAAGTCGGTGGCGTCGAAGGCGGCGATGCTGGCGCCGAGTTCGAGGCCGGCGCGGTGCAGGCGGTCGGGGTTGCGGGCGGTGAGGATGATGCTGGCACCCTGGGCGCTGGCGAGCCGGGCTGTCTCGAGCCCGATGCCGGAGCTGCCCCCGATGACCAGGACGGTCTGCCCGAGCAGGCCCCGCTCGCGGTGCACGGGCGATGAGTTGATCGAGGCGGCCATGGTCTCTCCAGACGTCGTCGTCGCTCACGCCGGCAGTTCCATCCCGGCCTGCTCCGCTGTCATGTGCGTGGCGGGCCAGCCGGCCAGTGCGCGTGGCGCTGGTCGGGTCAGGAATCACCCTTGCGCTTCGAGAGCTGCCTCGCCCCCGGGAGACACCCTGGCGCGGCCCCTGGGTCTGTGGGGTTCCGCACGCCCGGCCGCAGACGTACGCTCGGCTGGTACCGGCTGCGAGCAGTTGCGGGACGACGCAGGGAGGCCGCCGACGAGTCAGGATCCCAGCCTGCCCCCGAAGCTCCTCGGACGCCGCAGCGAGTGTGAGGAGCTCGACCGGCTCTTGGCCGACGTGCTCGCTGGCCGGAGCCGGGTCACCGTGCTGCGGGGCGAGGCGGGCGTGGGCAAGAGCGCGCTGCTGGGCTACCTGTCCGGCCGGGTCGTCGGCTGGCACGTCGCGAGAGCCGCCGGCGTCGAGTCGGAGATGGAGCTGGCCTACGCTGGCCTGCACCAGCTCTGCGCGCCCATGCTGGACCACCTCGCCCGGCTGCCCGCCCCGCAGCGCGACGCGCTCGCCACGGTGTTCGGCCGCAGCGCCGGCGCTGCGCCGGACCGGTTCCTGGTCGGGCTGGCCACGCTGACGCTGTTCGCCGAGGTCGCCGAGCAGCAGCCGCTGGTCTGTGTCGTCGACGACGCGCAGTGGCTCGACCGCGCCTCGGCGCAGATCCTGGGGTTCGTCGCCCGCCGCCTGTTCGCCGAGCGGATCGCGGTCGTGTGTGCCGCGCGGACGGGGGTCGGTGATGACGTTCTCGCCGGGCTCCCGGAGTTGTCCATGCGCGGCCTCTGTGACAGCGATGCCCGCGCGCTGCTGCTGGCCAACGTGCCCGGCCCCCTGGACGCCGCCGTCTGCGACCAGATCGTCAACGAGAGTCACGGGAACCCGCTCGCCTTGCTTGAGCTGCCGCGCACCTGGAACGTCGCCGGCCTGGCCGGCGGGTTCGGTCTTCCCAGTAGTCAGTCGGTCGCCGGGCGGATCGAGCAGAGCTACGTCCGGCGCCTCCACCTGCTCCCGTCCGACACCCAGTTGCTCGTCCTCGCGGCTGCCGCGGAGCCCCTCGGCGACCGCGTCCTGCTCCACCGGGCCGCGGGGACGCTGGGGATCGACCTCGCGGCGGCGGGCCCGGCGCAAGACGGCGGGCTGCTTGAGTTGGGCGGGCGGGTCGAGTTCGCGCACCCGCTGGTCCGGTCCGCCGCCTACCGCTCGGCAGCCGCCGACGACCGGCACCGTGTGCACCGCGCGCTGGCCGAGGCCACCGTCGCCGAGACCGACCCGGACCGGCGAGCCTGGCACCGCGCCCGCGCCACCCCGGGGCCCGATGAGGAGGCCGCCGCCGAGCTCGAACGCTCGGCCGGCCGCGCGCAGGCCCGCGGCGGCGTCGCCGCCGCGGCCGCGTTCCTGCAACGCTCCGTCGAGCTCACGGTCGACCCCGCGGGACGAGCCCGCCGCGCGCTGGCCGCGGCGCGGGCGAGTTTCCAGGCCGGCGCGTTCGAGGCGGCGCTCGCGCTCCTGGGCACGGCGGAGGCCGGGCCGCTGGATGAGTTCCGGCGCGCCTGGGTGGACCTGGTGCGCGGTCAGCTTGCCTTCGCGTCGGGTCTTGCCAGCGATGCTCCGCCGTTGCTGCTGAAGGCTGCGAGGCGGCTGGAGCCGTTCGACTTGGAGCTCGCGCGCGAGACCTACCTGAGAGCCTGGGGCGCGGCGTTCGTCGCCGCTGGGCAGGCCGCGGGCAGGGGCGTCCTGCTGGAGATCTGCCGCGCCGTCCGGGCGCTCCCTGCGAGGCCGGGTGCTCCGCGTCCCCTCGATCTGCTGCTCGAGGGGCTCGCCTTGCTGACCACCGACGGGCACGCCGCCGCGACTCCGGTGTTGCAGCGGGCAGCGAAATCGCTTCTCGAGATCTCGGCAGAGGACGCCCTTCGCTGGGGGTGGGTGGCCGCGGCGGCCAGCAACGCCGTCTGGGACAATGACGGCGCGCATGCGATCTCCGCGAGGCAGGTCCAGCTCATCCGCGATGCCGGCGCACTTGCGGAGCTGCCGCTCTACCTCTCCGCGTTGGGCCTAGCCTCCGCGTGGATGGGCGACTTCGCCAGTGCCGCCTCGAATATCGCGGAGGCCGACAGCGTCGCAGCAGCGACCGGGAGCCACTTCGCGCCCTACACCTTGCTAAGGCTCCGGGCCCTCCAAGGGCGGGAAGCCGAGGCCGCCGCGGCGATCGACCACGCCGCAGGCCGGAGGGCCAGGCGTGGCGATCTACGCGCAGTGGGCGGCCGCGGTCCTGTACAACGGCCTGGGCCGCTACCAGGAGGCGGCGGAGGCGGCCAGGCAAGCTACTTCGAATACCTTCGAGTACTGGGTGTCTGTGTGGGCGCTGCCCGAGCTGGTCGAGGCGGCCATGCATGTGGGAGACGCCGAACTCGCACGCGATGCGCTGGAGCGGCTCGCCGAGACGACGCAGCCGGCCGGCACCGACTTCGCCCTCGGCATCGAGGCCCGGTCCCGGGCGCTGCTGAGCGACGGCACCGCCGCCGACGACTTGTATCGCGCAGCGATCGAGCGGTTTAGCCGTACGCGGCTGCGTCCGGAGCTCGCGCGCGCGCACCTGCTCTATGGGGAGTGGCTGCGCCGCGAGGGCCGGCGCGTCGACGCGCGCGAGCAGCTGCGCACCGCCCGCCACCTGTTCGACGCGATCGGCATGGAGGCGTTCGCCGAGCGCGCCCGCCGCGAGCTGCTGGCGACAGGCGAGAAGGCACGCAAGCGCAGCCCCGGCACGCGCGAGGAGCTCACGCCGCAGGAGGAGCAGATCGCCCGGCTCGCCCGCGACGGCCTGTCGAACCCCGAGATCGGCGCGCAGCTGTTCGTCAGCGCGCGCACCGTCGAGTGGCACCTGCGCAACGTGTTCGCGAAGCTCGGCATCACCTCGCGCAGGCAGCTCCATAAGGCGCTGCCCGAGGACGGCCCGCTCGCCGGCACCCGCACCTAGCTAGCCGGCGTTCGTTTTAGCAGGCTTAAGCGACTGCGGGCACGACCTCACTGAGCCCGCGGACGGGCCGGACCAAGGGAACCACTGGGTTGCTCCCTGGGGGAAACCCAGGGTGTTCCCTGGTATGGCGTAGCGGTGGAGATCGTAGCGTCATCCCTGACACACCCCAGGGAGGCGTCAATGCGCACAACCGAGGACCGCGCCAGCGGCGAACTTCGTGAGGGCTACGCCGACGTCGGTGATGTGAGGTTGCATTACGTCGAGGCCGGGGAGGGGCCGCTGGTGGTGTTGCTGCACGGCTTCCCGGAGTTCTGGTACGGGTGGCGGGAGCAGATCGGGCCGCTCGCGGCGGCCGGATTCCGGGTCGTCGCGCCCGACATGCGCGGCTACAACCTGTCCTCCACGCCGGACGGCGTCCACGCCTACGACACCGGGCAGCTGGCCGCCGACATCGCCGGCCTGATCCGCGAGCGCGGCGCCGGGTCCGCGATGCTGGCCGGGCACGACTGGGGCGGGTCGGTCGCCTGGGCCACCGCGATGGCCTGCCCCGAGGTGGTGGACCGGCTGGCCATCTTGAACGCGGCCCACCCGCGCAAGCTGGCGCAGGGACTGCACCACCCCGGGCAGCTCCGCAAGTCCTGGTACTTCTTCTTCTTCGACCTCCCCGACCTGCCCGAAACGGTCGTGCACGCCGGCCACTGGCACTTCTTCTGGCACTTCCTGCACGACGCCTCCCCCGCCTACACCCCCGAGGAGATGGACCGCTACCTTCAGGCGTGGTCGCAGCCGGGCGCGGCCACCGGGATGATCAACTACTACCGTCCTCGGTGCGGACCCCGCCCAAACAGGCCGAAGCGGCGCTGCGCCCCATCAAGGCGCCCACGCTGGTCATCTGGGGGCAGGCCGATCGCTACCTCGGCCAGGAACTCGCCGAGCCCGACGACGACGACGTGCCCGGCGTCGACCGCGTCGGGCGCCTGCCCGACGCCTCGCACTGGGTGCATTCACGACGAGGCCGAACGCGTCACCCAGCTGCTCACCGGCTTTTTCGCCCCCGCTCTGGCCAAATAGTAAGGGTCAAGATCATGAACACAACCCACTGGCGGCGCGCCCCGCTGGCCGCCTGCTGCGCGGCGCTGGCCGCGCTGGCCCTCGCAGCAGCTGGCGCCACCGCTGCCACGGCCGGCACCGGGGCCGTGGCGTCGGGCTCCGGCGGCGCCCCGATCGCGACCAGCGACGACGGCGCCGTCCGCGGCGTCGCCGCAGGCAGCATCAATGAGTTTCTCGGCATTCCCTACGCCGCTCCCCCCACCGGCAGCCTGCGGTGGCGCCCACCGCAGCCGCCGGCCGAGTGGCAGGGGGTCCGCGACGCCACCCAGTTCGGGCCGAGCTGCCCGCAGCCGCCGCGGAAGCAGGGGAACGCGGCCTTCCCGCCCGGCCCCATCAGCGAGGACTGCCTGTACCTCAACGTGTACACGCCCAGCCATGACGCCGACCACCGGTGGCCGCGCGGCGGCGACGAAGGCGGCCGGCCGGTGCTGGTATGGATCCACGGCGGCGGGCTGACGTCGGACGCCAGCCGCAACTACGACCCGGCCAAACTGGCAGCCGACGGTGTCGTGGCCGTCACCATCAACTACCGGCTCGGCGCGCTCGGCTTCCTGGCCCACCCGGCACTGGCGTCGCGGCCCGGCGGCCCGTCCGGCAACTACGGGCTGATGGACCAGCAGGCCGCACTGCGCTGGGTGCGCGACAATATTGCCCGGTTCGGCGGCAGCCCGCACAACGTCACGATCGCCGGCGAGTCGGCCGGTGGCCTGTCGGTGCTTGCCCACATGGTCTCCGCCGGCTCCCGCGGGCTGTTCCAGAAGGCGATCATCGAGAGCGGGTCCTTCGCGCTCAACCAGCAGCCCCTGGCCACCGCTGAGGCCGCCGGCCAGGCCTTCGCCGCCCAGGCGGGCTGCCCAGACCAGACCGCGGCCTGCCTGCGCCACCTGCCCGTCTCCGACCTGGTGAACCCCAACTTCATTGAGATCCCCGGTGTCGTGGACGGCAAGGTCCTCACCGAGCCGATCGGGACCGCGCTGGCCGCCGGGCGGTTCGCCCGCGTGCCGGTCCTCAACGGCACCAACCACGAGGAGGAGGCGCTCTTCGTCGCCATCGGCCTGACCGTCAGCCAGGGCACCGACGTGCCCATCCCCGGCGGGAAGGTGACTCTCGGCAGCTACCAGGCCGATATCGCCGTGGCGCTGGGCGTGACCGCCGCGCGGGCCGCGGCGATCGCGGCCGAATACCCGCCCGGCAACGACGACTCGTCGGCGACCGCGGCGTTCACCACGCTGGTCGGGGACGCCAGCTTCGCCTGCCCCGCGCTGCAGATCGACCAGCAGGCCGCCCAGCGGGCGCCGACCTACGCCTACGAGTTCAACGACGACAACGCACCCCAGCTGCTCACACCGCCCGGCTTCGTGCCCGCCGTGGCGACGCACGGCTCCGAGCTCCCCTACCTGTTCGACCTGCCGAACGCGCCCTTCCCTCCGCAGTTCAGCGCCGGCCAGCAGGCGCTCGCGGCCAGCATGCGCGCGGCCTGGGCGCACTTCGCAGCCACCGGCAACCCCGCGACCGCGGCCGTCCCCTGGCCCGCCATCAGCGCGAACAGCACACCGATGCTGTCGCTCGTGCCGCCCCAACCACAACTCGAGACCGACTTCGCCACCCGGCACCACTGCGCATTCTGGGCCGCCGGGTAGCGACATCCCCGTTGCCGCACACCCTTCCGGATGCCGCGCCGACGAGCGCGGCAGCCGGAAGGGGTAAGGAGTCAGCATGGACAGCTCGCTGTCGATTGACGTTTTCAACAGCGGGTACCAGCTGGTACCCGCTGGTCCCGGGTGGGACGGCAGCGCCCCTGCCACCTGGCCGGCCAGCACCTCGACGCTGATCTCGGGCGACCGCGACGCCGTCTTCGTCGACGCGCTGCTGACCACGGGCCAGGGAAACGGCTTGCGGTGTGGCGGAAGCGCCTGCTGGCCGCGGCAGTCATGACAGCGGCCGCCGTTTGGGGTGGTGAGGCAGATGGCTGAAGTCCGAGGGATGTCGTCGCGGCAGCGGTGGACGCTGGTGCTGGTGTGCACGGCGGCGTTCATGTTGCTGCTGGATATCACCGTTGTGAGCGTGGCGCTGCCATCGATTCAGCGGGACCTGCGGGCCAGCCTGCCGGACCTGCAGTGGGTCAGCGCCGCTTATGCCCTGGTGCTGGCCGTGCTGCTGCTGCCAGCGGCCACCCTGGGTGACCGGCTTGGCCAGCGCCGGCTGTTCCTGGCCGGCCTGGTCATCTTCACCGCCGGGTCGCTGGCGTGTGCGCTGGCCCCGACCGCGCTGGCGCTGGAGTTGTTCCGCGCGCTGCAGGGTGTCGGCGGCGCGGTGCTGTTCGCCACCGGCACGCCGCTGCTGCGCGCAGAGTTCTCCGGCGCCGCGCTGGCCCGGGCGCTGGGCGTCTTCGGCGCCACGATCGGCGCCGCCAGCGCGATCGGGCCGCTGGCCGGCGGGGTGCTGACCGACACGCTGGGCTGGCGGTCCATCTTCTTCGTCAACCTGCCCATCGGGGGGGCGGCGTTCGCGGCCGGTGCCGTCCGGCTGCGCGAATCCCGCGACCCGGCCGGCGGCGCCGCCGACTGGCCGGGCACGGCCCTGATCACCGTGGCGCTGACCGCGCTGATGTTCGCG
>CAVSCM010000041.1:0-158056 GCA_963726415.1 uncultured Actinomycetes bacterium | reverse complement strand
CGGCGGTCCGGCCAGGTGAACTGCAATCGACCGACCTGGTCCCCGGTGACGTGGTGCTGCTCGGCAGGCGACATCGTCACCGGCGGACGGCGACGCCCTCTCCGCCACCCCTGAGGTCCGAAGCCCGTGCTCACCGGCGAGAGCGCACCGATCCCCAAGGACCAAGGGGGTACGTACCCGAGGGTGGAGATGCCGCTGGGAGACCGGACGAATCTGGTATTCCAGAACACCAAGGTGACCCGCGGCTCGGCGGCGGTCGTGGTGACCGCGACCGGTGTGGCCGACCGAGATGGGCAAGATCCACCGGCCTGGTGACGGCCGCCAACGTTCACGTTTCGCCGCTGCAGCGCGAGCTCGAGCCGGCATGACCCGCAAGGTGTTCGGCACGATCGCCTTTGTGGCCGTAGCGGTCATCGCCATATTCGGCATCGCGCGGGGCCAGGACACCACGACCTGGTGCTGTTGTGCATCTCGACCGCGATCGCGGCCATCCCGACCGGCCTGCCCACGTTCGTGCAGGCGATGCTGTCCTCGGGGGCGCGCCGTCTGGTGGAGGCCAAGGCGGTGGTCAAGTCGCTGTCCGACGTGGAGACCCTGGGCGGGACGACGGTCATCAACAGCGACAAGACCGGCACGCTGACAATGAACGCGATGACCGCCGACCACGATGCTGGCCGGCGGCGACTGGTTCAAGATCGAGGGCCCCGGTTACCAGAAGGCCGGCGCGATCCTGGGCATGGCAGGAGGGGAGCTGCCTGACTTCCGCCGCCTGTCGCTTGGCCTGGTGCTGTCCACTGATGCCACCGTCGGTGATGACGGGTCGGTCATCGGCGACCCGACGGAAGCGGCGTTCGTGGTGCTCGCCGCAAAGACTGGGCGCCGACGCCGCCGAGACGCGGGAATCGCTGCCGCGCCGGGCCGAGGTGCCGTTCGATTCCGAGTACACGTTCATGGCCACCTTCCACGACCGCCCCGCCTCGCTCGCTGGCGGGATGCTGCATGAGCCGCACTTCGCCACCGTGAAGGGCGCGCCCGACGTGGTCGTGGAGCGGTGCGGCCGGGCGCTGTGGCACGGCGAGCAGGTGCCGATCGGCACCGTCCGCGACGAGATCCTCGCCGGCAACCGCAAGCTCTCCGAGCGAGGGCTGCGGGTGCTCGCGTTCGCCGCACGTGACATGGACGACGCCACGATGTCCGCGGCGATGGCCGACCCGATGGCCGCGGTCACCGATCTCGTCTTCGTCGCGCTGGTGGGGATCGTGGACCCGCTGCGCACCGAGGCCAAGGACGCCGTCCATATCGCCCTCAGCGCCGGCATTGATGTGCGGATGATCACCGGCGACCACACTGTGACCGCGCGGGCCATCGCCGACGAGCTTGGGCTGGGGCCGGGCGTGATCACCGGCACGGAGTTGCAGCACCTGGACGACGCCGTGGTGCTGGAACGGCTACCTGACCTGCACGTGTTCGGGCGGGTGGCGCCCGAGGACAAGCTGCGGCTGGCCCGGCTCATGCAGGAGTCCGGCGAGGTTGTCGCGATGACCGGCGACGCCGTCAACGATGCGGCCGCGCTCAAGCAGGCCGACGTCGGCGTGGCCATGGGCAGCGGTTCCGAGGTCTCCAAGCAAGCGGCGAAGATCGTGCTCACCGACGACAACTTCGCCACGCTGGTACGTGCCGTGGACCTGGGCCGCGACATCTACCGGCGGATCTCCACCTACGTCAGGATGCAGCTCACGATCTTGTCGGCGGTGCTGCAGTTGATGGTGTACGCCACGATCCTCAACATCAACGGCGGCGTCGCCCTGTTCCCGCTCCAGTTGCTGTTCTGCAAGTTCTTCGTGGTCATCACCGTGGTGATCGGCTTCATCGTGGATGCGCCCGACCCCGGGGTGATGCAGCGGCCGCCACGCAAGCCCGGCACGAAGATCGTCAACCGGCCACAGGTCATCCGCTGGTTCATCACCGGGTTCGCGATCGCCGCCTGCGCGCTCGGGGTGCTCGCCTTCGGCCCGGGAAACCCGAGCACGACGCACGCGTCCCAGTCCATGACCATGGCGTTCGCCATCGTCTCGTTCAGCGCGGTCAACATCGGCCTGGTCATGCGGCGCGAGCGCCAGGTGCCCTGGGCGTCACCGCTGTTCCCCTACCTAGGCTGGATCATCCTGGGCTGGGTCCTCACCTGGGCCGCGGTGGAACTCAACATGCTCCAGCGCCTGCTCGACACCACCTCGCTCACCGGAGGAGAGTGGGGGACGGTGCTCGGCCTGTCGCTCATCGCCCCGGCCATCGTAGGGGCAGATAAGGCCATTCAGCTGCGCCGTCAGCGCACGCCCCATGGGGCGACAAGCCAGCAGCCAACGCCGGCCGGGCACGCCGCCCAGGCATCGCCGGCCAGATCGGAGGCACGGACATGGCGATTCAGGCCGATACCCGGGGGCAGCCTGCCACGGCGGGCCGGAACTGGTATGCGCGCTCGCCCGAGGAGGTCGCCTCCGAGCTTGGCGTGGACGTGGCCGCCGGGCTGCCGGGAGCCCGGGCCGCCGAGCTGCTGGCCGCGCACGGCCCGAACGCGCTGCCGGAGGAGAAGCCGAAGCCCGGCTGGCGCCGGTTCCTTGATCAGTACCGGACCTACATGCAGATCATCCTGATCGTGGCTGCGGTGGTGTCGCTGGTCATCAAGGAGTGGAGCACCGGGATCCTGCTGATCGGCCTGACCGTGCTGAACGCGGTGATCGGGATGCGGCAGGAGGGCAAGGCCGAAAGCGCCATGAACGCCCTGAAGTCGATGATGAAGGCGACCGCCAGGGTGCGCCGCGACGGGGCCGAGGCGCAGATCCCCGCCGACCAGGTGGTGGTGGGCGACGTCGTGCTGCTCACCGCGGGCGACGAGGTGCCCGCCGACGGCCGGATCGTCGCGGCGAGCGCCCTGCAGATCGACGAGTCGGCGCTGACCGGGGAGAGCACGCCCGCCGCCAAGGGACCCAGCACCCTGCCGGACACCGAACTGGGCGCGGGTGACCAGGTGAACATGGCGTTCATGAACACCCCGGTCACCCACGGCAGCGCCACGATGATCGTGACGGGCACCGGGAGCGGCACCGAACTGGGGAAGATCTCCGGCATGCTGGCGGCCACGGCCGTCGAGGAGTCCCCGCTGACCAGGGAGATGAACCGGCTCACGCTGTGGATCGCCGGCGCCGCGGGCCTGACCATGGTGGTGATGTTCGTGCTCGGCCGGGCCCGCGGCCGGGCATGGGATGACCTGTTCACCGCCGCGGTGTCGCTGGCGATCGCGGCCATTCCCGAGGCGCTCCCCACGGTGGCGCAGACCATCCTCTCCATCGGCGGGGCGGACCTGGCCAAGCGCAACGCGATCGTGAAGGACCTGCCGTCGGTGGAGACGCTGGGGTTCACCTCGGCGATCAACTCCGACAAAACCGGCACGCTGACCATGAACCAGATGACCGCCGTGGAGGTGGTCGCCCCGGCGGACCGGTACACGATCTCCGGCAGCGGGTACGGCCTGGAGGGCCAGGTCCAACATGCGGCGGGCGCCACGGGCAGCATCGAGGACGCGATCCTGCCCTACCTTGTGGCCAGCGACGCGAAGCTGGTGGACGGCAAGGTGGTCGGGGATCCCACCGAGGGCGCCCTGCTGCTGCTGGGGCATAAGGCCGGGCTGGACATCGAGGGCACCCGCGAGCGGCTCCCCCGGCTGGCCACCTTGCCGTTCGACCCGACCTACAAGCTGATGGCCGCGTTCTGCTCGGCCACCGACGCCTCCGGGCGGCCGGTGGTCCGCTGCTTCGTCAAGGGCGCCGCGCCCGCGGTGATGGACCGGGCGGCCACGGCGCTGTCGGAGGGGTCGAGCCTTCCCTGGGATGAGGCCCTGGCGCGGACGCACACCGAGGAGATGGAGCGGATGGAGGGCGAGGGCCGGCGCGTGATGGCCGCCGCGGTCCGCGATCTCGATCCGGCCGAGTTCGACCCCGAGGGTGACCTGCTCGGGTACGTCACCGGCGTGCAGATGACCAGCCTGGTCGGCATGGTCGACCCGCCCCGGGAGGAGTCCAAGGCGGCGGTGGAAGCGGCCCAGGCCGCCCACATCCGGGTCCGGATGGTCACCGGGGACGACGTCACCACCGGCGCCGCGATCGCCCGCCAGCTTGGCATCGACGGTGAGGCCATCCTCGGCGCGGACTTCGCCGCCATGTCCGAGTCCGAGCGGCTCGACCGCATCGATGACATCGGCGTGGTCGGCCGGGTTGCCCCCGAGCACAAGGTGCTGCTCGCCGACACGCTCAAGCAGAAGGGCGCCGTGGTGGCGATGACCGGCGACGGCGTCAACGACGCCCCGGCCATCAAGGCCGCCGACATCGGCATCGCCATGGGCAGCGGCACCGAGGTCGCCAAGAACGCCGGCCGGATGATCCTGTCCGACGACAACTTCGCCACGATCGTGTTCGCGGTCGAGCAGGGCCGCAAGATCTACGACAACCTGACCAAGTACATTCGGTTCGTGCTGGTGCTGCTGGTCGCCTTCGTGCTGACCTTCCTGGGCGCAACCTTGTTCAACATCGCCAACGGCGAGCCGTTCAGCCCGGCCCAGGTGCTGTCGATCCACTTCTTCGTCAACGCGCCGTTCGGCTTCGCGCTCGGTTTCGACCGGGAAACACCCGGCCTGATGGGCATGCGGCCACGCCCCCGTGGCCAATCGGTGCTCACCACGGGAATGGTCACCACCGTGGCGCTCGCCGGGCTGGCCATTACCATCGGCCTGCTGTCCGTCCTGGAGATCGGCACATCGGTCTACCACAGTGCCGCGATCGGCAACTCGATCGCGTTCACCACGTTCGCGATGTGCCTGATCGTGGCCGCCGTGGAATGCCGCAGCGAGACCGCCACCGCGATCACCACGGCCACCTTCGACAGCAAGCAGATGAACTGGGCGATGCTCGGCGAGTTCATCGTCGCGGTGCTGGTCACGCAGATGGACGTGTTCCACCGGCTGCTCGGCACCGTCGACATCAACGCGCAGCAGTTCGGCTGGGCGCTCGTGCCCGCCGTCGTGCTGCTGGTCCTGTGGGAGATCGGCAAGGTCGTGGTCAGGCGGGGCGCCCATCGGGTGGCCGCATGACGGGCGGCGCTCCGCCCGGCCACGGCTGGACGGTGGTGCTGCGCCGCATGCCCCTGCGGATCGTGGGAGGCCGGCAGGAAGGCGGCTACATCGACGCGTTCGAAGTAGTCTGCTGTGACTGTGGTGACGACCCCGACCTGGATTATCGGGAGGTCTCACCTGAGCTGCAGCGGATCCGCGGGCCCTATCACCCGATCACTGCCGGCGCCGCCGCCTATACCAGGCACGTCGCCGCGCACGACGGTGCCCGGCCGGTGTTCTCCTGAACCACCCCCTCTCACCCGGCGATGGGTGAACCGCCGGGCGCATATGGATGTTTGGATTGCCTGATGGTGGTGATTTTCGGCTTCGGTCCTGGCAAGCAGGAGGACCTCGGCGAGGCGGTGCAGGTCGTCTGCCCCAACTGCAACAACCAGGTCGTCCTGCACCACGTGCGGTCGAAGAAGACCGTGCGCCTGTACTTCGTGCCGGTGGTGCCCTACGGCACGGACGACTACCTGGTGTGCCCGATCTGCAGCCGGGGCATGCAGCTCAGCCAGACCCAACTCCCCCATCTGGCGCCGATAAAAAGGGCTACGGCGTCGTTTCGCAGGGGCCGTCTCAGCCCGGCCGACTATGCCGCACAGGCCGAGCGGTTCTGGCGCGCGATGGGAGTGCATGTCACCGGCCAGCCCGCGGCGGCAGGTGTTCCTCCCGGCGCCGCGCCTGCCCCGCCGCCCGCACCGCCCCCGCGCGCCGCGGCCCCTCCGGCCCAGCCAGCCGGATCAGCCACCGTAGCCCCGTCCGCGCCCGCGGCCGACGATGAGA
The DNA here is from genome assembly GCA_963726415.1 of uncultured Actinomycetes bacterium. Taxonomy (GTDB): domain Bacteria; phylum Actinomycetota; class Actinomycetes; order Streptosporangiales; family Streptosporangiaceae; genus DASXKD01. Next base: position 152,109 of record CAVSCM010000041.1, on the reverse strand, counting down.
CGTCGTGGCTGGCCCAGTTGCGCAAGCTCGCACAATTGCACGAGGAGGGCGTCCTTTCCGACGCTCACTATGAGACTGCCAAGCGGCGCATTCTCGATCAGACGTAGCCGCCGCGGCGACGGCGCCATGCGCTGCTTTGTGCAGACCGTGGCGGTCCTGGTCGTGTTCACCATCATGCGCACGTTCGGGCTGCTCGGCGCGCCCGCGGTGGCGGCCGGGCTGCTCATGGCGGCGCTGATCACAGTCGCCTGGGACGGCGGCCTCACGCGCGACGACCTCGGGCTTGACTGGGAACAGGTGCCCGCGGGATTGCGATACGGTGGCGCTGCCTTCGGGCTGGTCCTGCTGGTGCTGGTGATCGCGGCGCTGATCCCGGCCACGAACGGGTTCCTGCACGACTCGCGGGCACAGATCAGCGCCGGGCGGCTCGGTTACGAGCTAGGTGTCTCGATCGTGCTGCTTACGGCGATCCCCGAAGAGTTCGCCTTTCGCGGCGTGCTGCTCGGGTCGGCGCTCAAACGGTGGCGGCCATGGCGGGCAAGCCTGGTCACCTCGGTGCTGTTCGGCCTGTGGCACATCGCGCCGACCCTGCACACGATGTCGGACAACCACGTGTTCCGGGGCGAGGCCGGCAGCGTGGCCGGGCAGGTGCTGCTGGTGCTCGGTGCGGTCCTGGTGACGTCCTGCGCGGGCCTGGTGTTCTGCTGGCTCAGGCTGCGGTCGGGGAGCCTGGTCGCGCCGGTACTGGCACACGTCGCGACCAACGGCCTGGCCTTGGCCGTGGCATGGTTCACCGTGCATCACGCGAGCCTGCTGGCCGGGCGGTAGCTGCGCCCGCCGGGGTGCGCGATCACCGGACCTCCGTGATGATCGGCCTGAGTTCGGCCAGCTTCTGGGTGGTGTACCCGGTCCGCAGTACGGCGTTCCACCCGTCCACATACTCGGCGGAATAGGTGTGGCCGTGCCCGCCCGGCACCCCGGTGGCGAACGGAAGATCGGCGGTGACCTGCCAGAACGTGATGAGTGGCATCCAGAACATGCTCTTGAGCACGTCCCTGCCCGGTGGCTCGCTGATCCAGTCCGGCTGGGTGAAGATCAGGTGCGGGCTCCACCAGACGATCGGATCGGACGGGTGCATCAGGTACAGGACGCGGGTGCCGTTCCAGGGCCGGCCCGCCGGCGGGATTCCGGTGCTCGCATCGTTGGTGAACCGCACGATCGCCCCGCCGGCGTAGATCGGCTCCACCTCGGGGCTGCCCGGGTCGCGGCCGTCGCTGAACTGCCGGAACAGCGTGTTGAAGTTGGGCGGCCCCGCGAACAACGCGCCGTTGGTCCTGTTGGCCAGGTCGTTCGCGCCGGTAAAGGCAGCCTCGCCGCCGAACGAGCCCAGGCTTTCCCCGGCAACGAACAGCTTGGGGCGATCTGAAGTGGGCATCTTCGCATACACGCCGTAGACCGCGTCGAAGAGCGCGCGCCCCGCCGCCAGGGCCTTTGCCTGGTCGACCAGGTAGGAGATCCACGAGGGCAGGTAGGAGTACTGGATCGCCACGGTCGCGCAGTCGCCATCGGTGAGGTACTCGAAGCTGTCCACCAGGGCCGGGTCGACCCAGCCACTGCCGGTCGTGGTGACCACGGCCAGGTACTTGCGGTGGAAACCGCCCGCGCGCTCGAGGTCCTTGACCGCCAGCGCGGCCTGGGCCTCCGCGCCCTTGGCCGAGGCCAGGCCCGCGTAGATCCGGATCGGCTGCATGGCCGGCTGGCCGGTGAACTTCTCGATGTTGCTCACCGACAGGCCCTTGCCGATGAAGTTGCGGCCCTGCCAGCCCAGCGTGTCCCACGGGATGAGCGAGCCGGGCCCGCCCGAGCTCAGGCTGGTGGTGGGCTGGTGGATCCCCTCGGCGGTCTTGGTGTCGCGCGTCCCGTAGGCCGCGTTCATGAGGTTGACGAAGCCTTGCAGAAGAAGGCCGCTGACCACCAGGTAGGTGAGGCCGACCACCAGGATCCAGCCGACCCCGCGCGCCGCGCGCATGCCGATCCACCGGTGGAGCTGCTTGGCGATCCAGCGGTACAGGCCGCGCAGGCCGCGGCCGATCGCCAGGAAGATGCAGAAGACCAGTACCGCGATGACGGGCGAAGCGACGGCGAGCGGGATGTTGTACTCCGTCACCCCCATCAGCTTGCGGATCTCGTACTGCCAGTACTGCCCGAGCGCGATGGCGACGGCGAAAAGCACGATCGCGCCGATGATGAACGTGCGCCAGGCCCAGCGCCGCGGGCGCCGCGGCTCCCGGTCGGGGAAGGCACGCCATATCGCCGCGGCCCATACCCCGAGCCCGTAACCGATGGCCGCGGTGATCCCGCAGATGATCCCCTGAATCAGGCCGCCGCGCGGCAGCAGGGACGGGGTGAAGGAAAGGGCCGCGAAAATGACCGCGCCCCAGCAGCCCGGGAGCGTGGCGTAAAGCAGCCTGCGGCGTTTGGCGGGCGTGGCCGGTGGCGGAGGGGGGCCTTCGGGTGGCGCCTCGGCCGGTCCGGCTTCGGCGGTCGCGGGCGGCTGGCCGGCTTCGGCGGTCGCGGGCGGCTGGCCGGCTTCGGCGGCCGCGGCGGGCTGCTCATTCGATGACGGGCCCGTGGGCGGCTCCGCAGTTTCCCGTGCCATGACTGATCCTGTTCGGCCGGGCCGGGGCGTGTCGTCACCCTCCCGGGGGTGATTCCGGCCCGCCCGCGGGAGCGCCCGGCACCCCGCTCAGCCGGCCCAGCGGACGGCGATCCGTCCCAGAGCGCCGGGCAGCGGCATGGACTGCGCCTCTGCGGTGACCGCGTCGCGTTCCACGGGCGACAGCGGACGCCACGGCCGCACCGTGATCAGCGTGTCCGCGCGGCTCCAGGTGCCGGCGATCTCTCCCGCGACGAGGAGGCCGCCGGGCCAGACGCGCGGGGTCCACAACTCGTTACGGCGGCCGGCGTCGGGGACCAGCAGGTCACGATCGGCCCCGTGGCGCAGGAAGTAGGGATCGCCGCTGGGCAGCAGCCGGGCGGGTGCCACGGGTCCCGGGCCGGCGCGGACGGCGGCCTCGTCACCGGTGAGGATCCACGCGTCCCCGATCGGCGTCTGCACCGGCGTCAGCGACTCGCCAAGCGCGCCGAACGCCGCGGTGCCGTACCGCGCGCCGATGCCCGCCCACCGGCCGAAGGCCTCCGGCGTGGCGGGGCCGTAGATGTGCAGGTACCGGCGCGCCAGTTCCAGGCGGGCATCGCGCGGGCCGGTCCCGGGCGGCGGCACGGTCCAGATTTCCGCCTGCCGCGCGCCGTCCCACCGGATCAGGACCGTGCCTGTCGCCGCGGCGTACCGCAGGCTGTTGTGATGCACGCCGAGCGCTCTGCCTGCCTGCCCGTAGGTCATCCTCGCGCCGCCGAGGAGGGCGCGCAAGCGGGCGGCGGTGTCCTCCGCCCTGCGCCGGCCCTTGGCCTGGTCAGGCAGCGTCCCCAGCGAGAAGACGGCCAGGTCGCGCGCGGCGACCACGAACACGACGAACCGCGGCCCCCACAACTGGACCAGCGACGGGTCCTCCCACGTGGCTGGCTCGGTCCCCGCCACCCGCGCGTGGATCGACAGCAGCGCGGCGCGGGGCACGCTGTCCTGCAGCCCCGCCCAGGCGGCACGCCGAAGCGAATCCTGCCCGGGCGGCAGTCGCTCGTCGAGGCCGCCGGCGTGCTGCCGGAACGCCAGGATCTGCGGCCGCGTCAGGCGCAGCGGTGCCCTCGTCACGGCACATCACCCTAGTCAGGGCCGGCGCCGGCGCGCGCGGTGGCTCAGGTCCTGCTCACCTATCGGGCCGGGACCCCGGCGCGGAGGTCCTCACTGCGATAGCCGCAGCCGGCCCGGGACGGCCCACCACTGGTCCGGGCGGTCGACGACAGGGGCGGCCAGCCCGTCGTCCAGCACGCGGGCCAGGCGCAGCAGGAACGCGGCGATCCCCGCGGCGCCCTGCATCCATGAGGTGCCCGGTGGCAGCAGCGGCGGGTCCCGGCGATGTTCGGTGAACCGCCAGCGTGCCCCGGCCTGGTCGCGGATGGCGCGCTCGGCGAGCGCGTCCGCCATCGCCCGGGCGGCCCGCAGCAATACGCCGGCCCGCGCCTGGTCGCCGCAGTCCTGCGCAGCGTCGAGCAGCACATCCCCCACCCCGGCGGTGCCGCAGCAGCGGCCGTCGTTGTCCCAGAAGCCCGGCCGCAGCCGCGCCGGCACACCGGAGCCAAGGACGGCGTCCAGGCATCTCTGCCGCAGCGACGCCACCCCGAAGCCGCAGACCTCGTCCACACCGGCGACCGCCAGCGCGGCGAACAGTTGCGAGGTTCCGGCCGGCCCGTGGCACCAGTTGTAGGTCACCGGTTCCACGTCCCGGGTGGAGAACGGCAGCGTGTGCGGGATGATGAACCCGTACTCGTCCAGCGAGCCGACGGTGAGCAGGTGCTGGGCACCGCGCCGGGCGGCGGCGGCAAAGTCCGCGCGCCCCAGATCCGCCCCGGCGATGGCCAGCGCGGTGGCTATCCCCGCGGTGCCGTGGGAGTAGTTCGGTGCCCGGGACGGCGCCCCCGGCACTATGCCCCAGTCCAGGCCGCCCTCGGTCTCGTCCGCCGCGTCGAGAAGGGCCTCGCCACCGGTCGTGGCGATGTCCTGGGCGTGCTGACCGCCCGCCCAGATCGCGGCCAGCACCACCCCGGCGGTGCCCTGGATCAGTTCCGTCACCGGCGCGGTGGACGCCGGTTCGATCTCCAGCATGGTGGGCCACCCCTGGGGGGTCATCAGCTCCGCCAGCCGGGCCATCGCAGCCTGCTCGCTGCCCGGGGCGAGCAGCTTCAGCGCGGTCACGTCCCCGGCAAGGCCGTCATACAGCGACGGCTCGGTCCTGGCCGGCACCATGGCGCGAAGCCGGGCCGCGATCCCGTCGGCCAGGGCCTGCTCCGCACCGGTCAGCGCCCGGTATTGGCCGAGCTCGGCCAGTACCGGGGCCAGGCCGCCGATCCCGGCATACACCGAGTCACGGTCGGCACCTGGCCCCGCGGGCGGCCCGTCACCGGCCACCACCTCCGGCAGCCAAGGACCCTCGTCGTCCCGGACCTGGCCGAGCACCCAGGCCCAGGCCGCCTCACCGAGTTCCCGGTACATCTCACCCGCCACCGGACCAGGCTACGGCGCCCACCCGCCGTCGCGGTCAGGGAGTGTCCCCGTGGATCTATGCCCTAGCGTGCGGCGTCGCTGCGGGCCGCCGGGCGCCCGTCGTAGGCCGGCCGGGTCCGCTGCTGCGGGCTGGCCCAGATCAGCGACTCCAGCGGGCCGTTGAACCAGTGGCCCAGCGGGCACCGGATCTTCGCGCTGTCCAGCGGGCCATCCGAGGACCGCATCGAGTACCGGTCCTCGACCTCCGCGGGCAGCCCGCAGCGCGCGGCCCCCTGCGCATCCAGGTACGCCGGGCAGTCCAGGAACATCACTTCGTCTTGCATCTCAAAAACCCCCGTTCAGGTGCCGCCGCCCCCTGGCAGCGGCTGGGATTCGAACTGGCCCGCACCCCGCCGTTGCCGGCGCACCCGGCAGCCGATTGGAACCGTCCCTCGCGGCGGGCGGACCCCGCCGCGAGGGACGGTGGCCGAGTCCGCCACGGGCCCCCGTATCCGTGGCGGACTCAGAGCCTGCGGGCTGTACCGGGTACCTCGTCCTGCCCGGCGACCGGCTCTGCTAGGAGGTGGGCCCGCCGTCGGGCTGGATGTTCTGGTTGAGGTGGAAGATGTTGTCCGGGTCGTAGCGGTACTTGATCTGGGCCAGCCGCTGATAGTTGCCGCGGTAGGCGGCCCTGATCCGCTCCTGGCCCTCGCTCATCATGAAGTTGATGTAAGCGCCACCCGCCGAGGTCGGGTGCAGCGCCTCCCAGTAGTCCCGCGCCCACTGCGTGATCAGACCGGCGTTCGCGGGATCGGGGTCGACACCCACGATGACGCCTGCCCAGCCACCGCCGCGGTAGGCGAACGCCGTCGCGTCTTCGGGGACGCGGCTGGCGGCGCCGTCGATGGGGTACATGTGCATGGTCGACATGCCGGTCGGCAGCTCCGCGCCGTACTTGACGTGCGCGGCGATCGCCTCGTCGGAGATCTCGTTGAAGAAGTCGGCCCGCCAGTACCACTGCAGTCCCGCGGGGAGCAGCGGGTCGAACGCGCTCTGCAGCACGTTGAACGGCATCGGCTGCAACCCGACCACCAGCGGCGAGCCGAACGTCTTGACCGGCTCGAGCACCTCGTCGGCCCGGTTATGCGGCCCGGTGTAGCACCAGAGGATGCCGCACGCCTTGCGGCCCCACAGCTCCTCGGGGAACGGCGGCGCGGGAGGAATGGTGAGAACCGCGATCCAGCCGCTCAGCTCCTCCGGCAGCGACGGCACCAGTTCCCGGTACCAGCGCATCACCTCGGCGGTGTCGCCGATGTCGTAAAGCACCGGGCCGCCGATGATCGTGCCGTGCTCGCCGATGTCGTGGCAGCGGAACGTGAACGAGGTGACGATGCCGAAGTTCCCGCCGCCGCCGCGCAGCGCCCAGAACAGGTCGGGGTGCGAGGTCTCACTGGCCGTCACGAAGGTTCCGTCGGCGAGGACCACATCGGCGCTGAGCAGGCTGTCGACGGTGAGGCCGAAGCGCCGCGACAGGTAACCGACACCGCCGCCGAGCGTCAGGCCGGCCGACCCCGGTCGAGGACAGGAAGCCGGACGGGGTGGCCATGCCGAATGCCACGGTCGCGTGGTCGACATCTCCCCAGGTGCATCCGGCGTCGGCGCGGACGGTGTGGTTCTCCGGGCTGACCGTGGTGCTGCGGAGCAGCGACAGGTCGATGACCAGGGCGTCGTCCGCCACCCCGAGGCCCGCCGCGCTGTGGCCGCCGCTGCGGACGGCGATCTCGACGCCGTGCTCGCGGGCGAACCGCACGCAGGTGATGACGTCGGCGACGTCGCGGCAGCGCACGATAGCGGCCGGGTGCTTGTCGACCATGCCGTTGTAGACGGCACGCGCCTGGTCATACTCGGGGTCCCCGGCCAGGATCAGGCTGCCGCGCACGGCGGCGGCCAGATCCTCAAACGGTGCGGTGGCAATGGTTGAGGTGGTCATGTCAGGCCCTTCAGGCTCGTCGTTGAATCTGGGACCGAAGCTAGAAGCCGCCGCGTTCGCCAAGCGTTCGCGTGCGCACCCGGCCGCTAGGCCGTGGGAAGAACGCTGGGCGCGGCCGGGCGAACGCCCAGCGCATTGAGGTCGCGCTCGCAGCGCCGGAGCAGCGCGAGGCTGCCGTGCGCCGACGCCAGCCGGGCGGCAGCGCGCAGCCGCGCCACCGCCTCCTCCTCCTCCTCGTCATGGGCGGCACGCAGGCGCATCACCTCAGGCAACCACCAGAGATCCTCGTGGGCCTGGGCCGCGACCAGGGCGGCGTCGAGCGTCGCCCGCGCCGAATCCCGCTGGTTGTTCCTGGCCAGCAGGTCCGCAAGCAGCGATAGCCAGTACGGCATGCGGGCGAACGAGCCTTCCGCCTTCAGGTTGCCGATGCCCTGCTGGGCCAGGTCGACGCGTGGCCCGTCCGCGCGCGACCAGCCATCCAGGATCAGCCCCCACTCGCGGTAGTAGGCGAAGTCGTACCGGTCGCACAACTCGCGCAGCTCGGCGACGGTATTCCTGAGCCGGGGCACGTCGCCGCGCATCTGGTCGCCGACCGCGCCGTAGGCGAGCGCCAGGGCCAGGTTGAACGGGTGCTCGATCGCCCTGGCCGTCGCGATTGCGTGATCGATGCAGGCCAGCGCGTCGTCATCGTGGCCGAGCAGCCAATGAGCGTGTGCTGCCCAGGCCACGGCATGGATGTCAGGGCGGCTTCCGATGCTCAGGAAGGCATCGGACGCCAGCTCGGCGGCGAGTTCGAGATGGCGCAGTCCCTGCGCGGGCTTCCCCAGGCTGAGGGCCGCGCCGCCGACCACGAAGCGCGCGGAGCCGCTCAACTTGGAACCCGCGTCGGCAAGGGCCAGCGCCCGGCTGGCTACCTGATAGCTGTCGGCGGTCCGCCCCTGCACGAACAGCGACGCCCCCAGCGCGGCCATGCCGGTGACCGTCGAGCCGGTACGGCCCAGTGACTCGGCGAGGGCGATCGAGCGCTCCAAGGTCTGCTCCAGCCGCTTGGAGGAGTAGCCGTTCATGGCGTTCAGTGGCGCCGCCATCATCTCCAGGACCGCCAGTTCCCTGGAGTCCCTTTCCCGCCCGGCTGGCATGGCCGCGATGATCGACAGCGCCTTCTCGTGCAGCCGGACCGCCTCGGCATGGCCGAACCTGGACGCCGCGACCCCGGCCGCCCGCTGGTAGTAGGCCAGCGCCCGCATCGGCCGCCCGCCGCGGGCGTACTGCTCGGCGAGCTGAGCCGCGACCGCATCGGTGTCCTCGGCGTGGAGCAACTCGAGACCCTGGGCGACCCGGCGATGCAGGAGCCAGCGTTTCGGCGGGCTGATCGCTGCGTACGCCGCGTCGCGCAGCAAGTCGTGGGAGAAGTCGTAGCCGTCCCCGAACTCCCGCATGATCCTGCGCCGCCATAGCTCGTCGATGGCCTCCACGACTGCGTCGGCCTCAAGGTCACTGGCCTCGGTGAGCAGGTCAAGGGAGAAGTTCGTGCCAACGGCTGCCGCGAGCCCGGCCACCTCCCTGGCCGGCCCATTTGCCTGGTCGAGGCGCTTGCGCAGCACGGCTGCCAGATCGCCGACCGACAGCGGCGTGCCCGCGTCGTCGGTGCCGCGCACCGCCTCGATGACGTAGAGCGGGAAGCCGCCCGTTGTCGCGTGCAGCAGGCTGGCGTCCCCGTCAAGCAGCGGCCGCCCGGAAACGGCCTGGGCGAGATGTGCCGTGCCGGCGGCGTCCAGTGGGGGGAGGGAGAGCTCGGTAAGGAATCCGGTGGCCCGCATCCGGGCCAGCCAGCTCGTCAGTTCAGGGTCGGCATCGAGGCCGTCGTCGCGCAATGTGGCGGCAACCAGGAGCGGGGCGTTCTCGGCCAGGCCAAGGCAGAACGTGATGAACGCCAGCGTCTCCTGGTCACACCACTGCATGTTGTCCAGGACCAGCAGGGTCGGCCTGGCCGCAAGCAGCGCCCGCGCGATGCCTTCGAAGAACCGGTGCCGCTGCCAGGCATCCGCCATGGTCCCGGTCCCGGTCCCGCGCCCCCCGCGGCCCTCGGCCGGCAAGAGCCTGCCGACCTCGGTGCGCCAGGCGGGGTCGAGGGTCGCTACCGCCGACTGGACGGCAGGCGTTCGCAGCCAGTCCGCCACGGGTGCGAGCGCCAGCCGTCCCGATGTCCCGAAGCACTGGCTGCTCGCCACCACCGCGCCCTGCAGCAGGGCCTGCCCCGCGATCTCGGTCACCAGGCGGGTCTTGCCGACGCCCGCACCGCCGCGGACCACCGCCAGGCTCCGGCTGCCCGCCGTGGCGGCCCGCCACAGGTCGTGCAGTCGGTCAAGCTCCCGGGACCGGCCAATGAGTTGTGCCGCGGCCAGCCCCGACCGCCCGGCCGCGGCCGGCTTCACGCCCACAGGGTCGGCACGGGCCATGAGCCGCTGGAACGCCTGCCGGGTCGCCGGATCCGGGACGACGCCCAGCTCACGCTCCAGGACCGAAGCGCAATGATGGTAGGTACTGACCGCGCCGGCCCGGTCGCCGAGATCGGCCTGCAGCCGCATCAGGGTCCGGTAGCCGACCTCCTCGAGCGGCTGCAAGGCGATCCGGCGGCGGGCAACCTCCACCGCCCCGGCCAGGTCACCGCGCCGGGCCCGTGCCTCGCCGAGCAGGTCGCACAGGCTGACGCACTGGCGCTCAACCGCCGACCTGACCTCGAGCACCCAGTCGTCGTACACGCCGGGCAGGAGGTCACCCCGGTACTCCGCGATGGCCGGGGCGGCATGCGCGAGGATCCCGTCGTCGTCCCCGACCGCCGCCGCCGCCAGAGCGGCCTTGCGCTCAACGTCGAAGACGCGCAGGTCGACCCGGCACGTCGTGGTGTCGCGCCAGCCCAGATCGGTTGAGGTCACCACGAGCGAGGGGTCGTCGGCCAGGATCTGGCGCAGTTGGTGCAGTTCCCGGCGCAGATTGGTCAGGGCCTGCGCGTCGGTCGAGTCCGGCCAGAACAGGCCGGCGATCCGCTGCCGGGGCTGAGGTGACCCGGTGTGCGCCGCCAGGAAGGCCACCAGGGCAACCGCCCGCGACGAGCGCGCGCGGACGCCAGCGCCAGCGATGGACTGCTCCCCCAGCAGCGATACACGCAACACGTCACCATGCTCTCCCGAGCAGTGCCCCTCGATCCCCCAGGTTAAGCACCCGACCGGTACTTCTTCAAGAAATGGTAAAGGAAGACGAGGGCGCCTCCCCCAGGCGATCTTGACCCAGAGCATCCCCCGCCACGTCCGTACTGCCAGCTAGGGTTCCTCCGGATCCAGGTATTCGTGCACCAGGCGGACGGCCGTGGCGCCGTCGCCGACCGCAGAGGCGACCCGCTTGATCGAGCGGTACCGGGCGTCTCCCGCCGCAAAAACGCCGGGCATCGAGGTCTCCAGCGGAAGCGGCGCGCGGTCGAGCGGCCAGCGTGACGGGCCCGTCCGGTCCCGCGCCACGTCGCGCCCGGTCAGGACGTAGCCGTAGCGGCGCTGCACCGTCTCGGGCAGCCATTGCGTGCGCGGCTCACCACCGATCAGCACGAACAGCGCGGTCGCCGGGACGTCTTCCAGCCGGCCGCGCCGCCGGTCGCACAGCGTGAGCGCTTCGAGTCGACCGGCGCCGTGGCCGCCGCTGATCTCGGTGTGCAGGCGGACCGCGATGTTGCCGGTGGCCTCGATCTCCCGTACCAGGTAGTCCGACATCGAGCGGGCCAGGCTTTCGCCCCGCACCAGCATCGTCACCCGCCGTGCATAGCGGGCCAAGTGCAGCGCGGTCTGGCCGCCGGAGTTCCCGGCGCCCACCACGAAGACGTCGCGGTCCTCCATCGCCTGCGCCTCGCCCCCGGCGGCACCGTAGAAGACGCCGGAGCCGACCAGAGCCTCCAGCCGTGGCACGCCGAGCCGGCGCCAGGCGATGCCGGTCGCCACGACAACCGCCCTGGCGGCGACCTGACGGCCGCCGGCCAGGTGCACGACCCGCTCACTGCCCTGGCACTCCAGTCCCACGGCGCGCTGGGAGAACACCAGGTGCGCGCCGAACATCCAGGCCTGCTCACACGCCCGGCGGGTGAGATCGCCGCCGCTGACGCCGTGCGGGAAGCCCGGGTAGTTCCGGATCATCGGGCTGTTTCCGGCCTGGCCGCCGGACACGGTCTCTTCCAGCATCACCGTCAGCAGGCCCTCGGACGCCGCATAGACGGCGGCGGTAAGACCGGCCGGGCCAGCCCCGACAATGGCGACATCGCAGTGGTGGACATCGCTGGAGATGCTGCCGCCGGTTGACTCGATGACCTCAGCGGGCGTCGGTGCCACGATCGTGTGGCCGTCGTGGCGGATCATGACCGGGAGCCGCCCGGGGTCCAGGTGCCTGTCGCTGAGCAGCTCGCGGCCCGGCCGGCTTGTCGCGGTGTAGAAGCGGAACGGCACGTTGAAGCGGGTGAGCAGGGCCCGCAACTCGTGCGTGGCACGGTCCGTGCGCCCGACGACGTGGAAAAGTTCGAAGCCGGCCTGGTGGTCCTTGGCCCACTCGGCCAGAAACTCACTGATCACGCGGTAGAGATCCTGTTCGAGCAGCCACGGTTTGGTGATGTGATAGTCGGCCTGGCCGAGCGTCATGGCCTGGATCACCGGGCTGCGCGCCGAGTAGTCGCGCTCCACCAGCAGCACCCGCTTGGCCAGCGGATGCATGTCGTGGCCTTGCGCCAGGAACTCGACCCCCGGCATCGCGCTCAGGTCGTGATCCACGATGAGCAGCGCCACCGGTTCGCCGGCCTCGGCCAGTTTGCGCAGCGTCGCCAGCCCGGCCGCGGCCGACGTCTCGCCGATGACGCGGAAGTCCTCGCCGAACCGCCGGTCGAGGTCCTCCCGTGAGCGCGGCGGTGACCCCGGCGTCGTCATCGATCGACAAAGATCACTGGTTGCGGCATCTGTTTCCCCTCTGCCTTGCCCGGCGCGCCGACCCGGTGGAGGAGCCGCTCTGCGCCTGCCCCGGGTGCCCCCGGCGGTGTGCTACGGCGAAGGTAGGTGCCGCACCGTTCGCCCAGCGTTCGCCGGGCGAGGATCGTTCCCACCGGCCGCGCGCAGGCTGGCGGCCGGTCGAAACGATCTCCTGCGCGGCTACGACGGATACGGCAGGAAGCAGAGGCCGGAGAACCCGGCCTGGCCACCGCAGGAGGTGCCGCCACCGAAGTTGTCGCTGGCGATCCACAGCCCATCGCCGTTGAGCAGCATGTCGTCCGCGCCGTGGCCGCGCGACCTGCTGTACATGCCGGCGGTGCCGGGCGAGTTCAGGATCAGCGACCCGCCGGTCGGACCCGGGGGTCAGCCCGGCCAGGCCGGGGTCCGGTATCGCCCCGCTGCCGGCCTTGTTGCAGGCGTTCTGGTTGTTGAACCAGCGGTTGTGCCCGGCCACGTAGACGGCGTCGCCGCCAGCGGCCACGCTGTACAGCGAGTCGCAGCCGTCGTAGGCGATCCAGTTGGAGAAGACCTGCGACTGCGTGGCCGGGAACGCCGCCGCCGCATCGCACAGGCCCACGAGCGGGGCCGTGCCATTCCAGAGGATGGGCTTGACCCCGGTGTCGGCGATATAGATCTTCTGGTCGTCCGGGGACCACGCCGCGGCGTGGATGTAGAACGGGTGCGAGGCACCGCAGTTGAAGTACTTGTCGTTGGCGTTCAGCGTGCCGTTGGGGTCGCTGCCGTCGAACTGCGGGGACGTCCAGCCGGTGAGCGTGGCCGTGGTACCGCTGACGTCGATCATGAAGATCTGCCGCCGGTTCTGGCCACCCACCGAGGTGAAGTCACCCTCTACCAGTACCAGCGTGCCGCCATGGGACAACTGCTGGTTGTACACCTGGGTGGCGTTGTTCTTCACACCGGTGAACTGGATGTGGCCGGAGATATTCAGGTTCAGGAACCCGTCGTTCTTACCGGTGGTGGGGTTCAGGCTGGCGTAGTACGGGTCGGCGGTGCTGCCACTGATCCCCTTGAAAAAACCGCCGGTCAGCAGGTGCCCGTTCACTGCGAGGATGGTCTCCACCTGGCCACCGGCATTGTCCTTGAACCCTGGCACTAGTGCGCCGGTGGTGGTGTTTATCGCGGCGATGTTCTTGGCAGCGACACCGCCGACCGAAGTGAACTGACCGCCGATATAGGCGGTGGCGCAGTTGCCGTTGAACGCGATCGTGTTGACCGTGCCGTTCACGTCCGGGTCCCACGAGGTGACGGTGAACGGGCCGGTGTCGGAGAAACTGAAGATGTTGGTCCGGGTGAAGGTCTGCGTGGTGGTGCCGTTACTGCCGCTGATCTGGGTGAACGTGCCCACCGCGTACATGGTTCCGCCACAGTCCGCGAGCTGGCGGATCGTCTCGGTGGTTCCGGTGGCCACCAGCGTCGGTGTCCCCGGTTCGGGGTTGGGCGACACCTTGCCCGTCTGGGCCAGCACCGGCGCCGCCGGGATACACAATGCGGTCACGATGACCCCCGTGACCACGATGCCCCCCGCGATCAGCGCGCTGCGCGCCCCAAGAAGCGCATGCGGTCGTGCATGATCGCCGCGATACATATTCCATCCCTCCTGTACTGTCGCGTGCGTTAGTGAAGCTCTCAGGTACTGCGATTACGGCTGCCAGCGAAAGACAGCTGGAATAGGGCCCACCGCTTGCCCAGGCAACCAGTCGCCCGAGGGCGTATCGGTTCTTTCTTACACCAGACGGGCCGGACCCCGTGCCTGATGTGTTCCACCGGTTCCGGCCCGATGGGCCTCACCACGGTCCCAGGCACGACGCTCACGATGAATTATCAGCCGTTTATCCCGGTCTTATCCCGGTCATACCCCGGCGGCTCGGCCGCGTAGTAATTGTCCGGCGTGGCGCGAGCGGGAGCCAGGTGCGGGGACCTGGTGCCGCCGCGTTCAGGTCATGCGGCACCGGTCAGGTCGTGCGGATCTCCGCCATCGTGGCGGGACGTAAAGGCCGCTCTGGCCAGGCGGGGCACCGATGACCCCCCTATCCATATGAAGGTATTCGATAATATAATCGATTTATGGGCCAGAAACTGGTCTCTCGTGCCACCTACTGGCGCCGCCGGGTGGTCGTTCTCGCGGCCGGCGTGGCGGTGCTCGGCCTGCCCGTCTGGGCGGTGAACGAGGCGCTCGGCGGCAGCAATGCCCCGGCTCAGGGAGCGCCGCGGTCCTACTCCGGCGACGTGGCCGGCCCCGGCGCGCACGCGCGGGACGGGCGCGGGCAGGCCCCCACCCGGCAGACCGCGGACGTCAGTCCCCGGGCGCGACCGCCCGCGGCGCCACGCAACGCGGCCACGTCCCCCCGGCCCGGGAGGCAGACCTGCGCCAGGAGGTCCGTGCTGCTGACCATCCGCTCTGCCCGGCACCGGTACGGGCCGGGCGAGCAGGTCATCTTCGTGGTCGGCGCGGCCTCCACCAGGAACCGGCCGTGCCGCCTCAACCTGGGCGCCAAGTTCACCTCGGTGGTGGTGGCCTCCGGCGGCACGCCGCTGTGGGACTCCTCCAGTTGCCTGCGCGGCAGCGGCTCCTGGGTGGTCACGCTGCGGCGGGGCACCCCGGCCTTCCTCCGGATCACCTGGGACCGGAGAACCTCACTTTCCGGCTGCCCGGGCCAGGGGGCCGCGGTAAGGCCCGGCGGTTACACCGCCGCGGCGTACAACGGCCAGGTCCACAGCCAGGCCACGACCTTCATCCTCAGCGGCCGGGGCGCGGCCAGGTCCTGACCGGCCACAGCGGGCCCAGGCGCCATCCGCCGCCGCCCAGCGCGATCCACCGGGCGGCCCGGGCTCGGAGCGCCGCCGCTTTGGGTACAACTCCCAGTGGACTGCGTGCGCAACCAACCCTGGCAGAGCCACCGAGCGAGTGATCATGAAAAGAATGCTCTGGCCGCTGGCGGTACTCATCGTGCCGGCCATCCTCGGCGCGGCCGGGCTGCTCATCGCCCGTGCGGCGCCATCCGGGCCGGCCGTGCCACCGGATACGACCGCGACCCTCAGGCCGGCGGCCACGCCCACACCAGCCAGCACGGCCAGCGGCCGACCGCAGGCAGCGCCCACCCCGGGGCAGGCCGCCCGGCCCAGGCGCCACCACACCGGTCCCTGGGCCGTGGTCAGCGCCTATTACCGGGATGTCAGCTCCCGCAAGTACGCCAGAGCATGGGCGCTGATCAGGCCGGCCATGGCGGCCGGCCAGACCTACCAGCAGTTTGTCGCCGGTTACGCCTGCACGGGCACCGAGCGGCCTACCAGGCTGAGCCAGTCCGGTCACCAGGTCAGTTTCAAGCTGACCGTAGTCAACGGCTGCAGCGCCGCGTTCCAGTACTACACCGGGACCGACACCGTCCGCGGCGGGAAGATCGTCGCGGCCGACGTCACCCCCACCGGCTGAGCCCGCGACAGGCCGCTGCCGCGACCGGAGTTGCCGCCGACCTGGGTATCAGGGCAGTCTGAGTGGGCTGACAACGCTATGGAGCACCCTGCCGGATCGAAGGGCCCCGCCGATGAAACTGCCTCACTTTCACTATGAGGCGCCCAAGACCGTTCCCGAAGCGGTGGAATTGCTGGCCGAGCACGAGGATGAGGCGAGCGTGCTCGCCGGGGGCCAGAGCCTGATCCCGCTACTCGCGCTGCGGCTCGCGCATCCGGCGGTGCTCATCGACATCAACGGCATAGCTGAGCTGTCCGGAGTGTCGGCCACGAACGGCACGGTGACGATAGGCGCCATGACGCGGGAGTACGTTGCCGAGGAATCCGGGACCGTCGCCGATGCCGTGCCGTTGCTGGCGGCCGCGCTGCCGCTGATCGGCCATGAAGCCATCCGCAGCCGCGGCACGATAGGAGGCAGCCTGGCGCATGCCGATCCGGCGGCCGAACTGCCGGCCGTCGCACGGGCGCTCGATGCCGAGTTCGTGCTGCGTGGCCCGGCGGGCGAACGGGTTGTCCCGGCGGCGGAGTGGTTCGAGGGATACCTCACGACGTCACGCGGCTCCGACGAACTCCTCGTCGAGGTGCGCTTCCCGGCCGCGGGGCGGGGCACGGGGAGCAGCTTCCAGGAGGTCGCCCGCCGCCACGGCGACTTCGCCATCGCCGGCCTGGCGACCTCGCTGACGCTTTCCGGTGGCGCGATCAGCGATGCCCGGCTGGCGTTCGCCGGCATGTCGGACGTGCCGGTCCGGGCAACCGGCGCCGAGGATCTCCTGGTCGGCGAGAGGACGTCGGCCGAGTTGTTCGATGAAGCGGCCCGCCGTGCCACCGACGACATCGACCCGCCTGCCGACCTGCACGGGTCGGCGGAGTACCGGAGGAAGGTCGCGGCCGCCTTGGTGCGCCGCGGCCTGCGAGCGGCCGCGGACAACGTCGATGAGAGGCAGTGACTGATGGTGGATATCGCCCTGACGGTCAACGGTACGGCGCGCACCGGCTCGCCGGAGGCGCGCAAGACGCTGGCGGACTTCCTGCGCGATGACCTCAATTTGACCGGTACGCATCTCGGCTGCGAACACGGAGTCTGCGGTGCGTGCACCGTCATCGTCGACGGGCGGGCGGTGCGCTCGTGCCTGATGCTCGCGGTCCAGGCCGCCGGCAGCGAGGTAACGACGATCGAAGGGCTGGCACCCGGCGACGGGCTGGGCACACTGCAGCAGGCGATGTGGGATTCGCACAGCTTCCAGTGCGGTTTCTGCACGCCCGGGATGGTCGTGCAGGCTACCGCGTTCCTCAGCGACCACCCGGACGCCGACGAGCAGCAGATCCGTGAGGCGCTGTCCGGCAACATCTGCCGGTGTACCGGCTACCAGAGCATCATCGATGGCGTCCTGCTGGCCGTCGAGCGGAGTGCTAGCCCCGACCCCGACCCCTCGCCCCGCCCAATCGTGAACGCTGAGCGAGGGAGCAACCATGGCAGCAATCGCGGCTGAGCGTTACACCGGCGCCAGCATCAAGCGTTCGGAGGACCCGCGCATCCTTACCGGCGCGGGGCGGTACGTCGACGACATCAAGCTTCCGGGGATGCTGCACGCCGCATTCGTGCGCTCGCCGCTGGCTCACGCTCGCGTGGTCTCGGTGGATGTCTCGGCTGCGCGAGCGCTCCCCGGAGTCGTTGCGGTGTTCACGGGAGCAGAACTGGAAGAGATAACGGTCCCAGGCCCGGATGCGCTGATGGCTCTCATCGGTGGTGACGGGCCCACTCCGGAGTTCACCCTGCTTGCGACCGACAAGGTGCGCTTCGCGGGCGATCCGGTGGCCATCGTCGTCGCCGAGAGCCGTTACCTCGCCGAGGACGGCTGCGAGCTTGTGGAGGTGGAGTACGACGACCTGCCTCCGGTCACGAACGCATCCTTCGCTCTCGACCCGAGCAGCCCGCCGCTGTTCGCCAATCTGGGTGACAACATTGCCTCCCCTCACTCGCGCAACGAATCCGGTGACGTCGCGGCCACATTCGCCGAGGCCGACCGGGTTTTCGACTTCCGCATCGGCGTGCACCGCCACCAGAACGTGCCCATGGAGGGACGCGGCTGCGTCGCTAGCTACGACGCCGACCGCGATTTCATGACCGTCCACGCAGCGACCCAGAGCGTTCACGTCAGCAAGATTGCCGTCGCCATGCGCCTCGGCATGGAGCAGGACAAGGTGCGCGTCGTGGCCGGCGACATCGGCGGCTCGTTCGGCCTGAAGATCGGCGCATCAAGGGAGGAGCTCGCAGCGGCGGCTGCTTCGCGTGCGCTACGCCGGCCTGTCAAGTGGGTCGAAGATCGCGGCGAAAACCTCACCGCGTCGGGACAGGCACGCGAGGAGAGCTTCGACGTCCGGGCTGCCGTCAGCAACTATGGCGATCTGCTCGGGCTGGACGTGAAGATGGTCATCGACACCGGCTCATACCCTGGGTTGGGGGTGACGGTTCCGGAAACCGTCGAGGCCATGCTGCCGGGTCCGTACAAGCTCGCGGCCCTGGGTTTCGAGTCGACCGCGGTCACGACGAACAAGGCATCGTACGTCGCCTATCGCGGGCCCTGGGCGTCCGAGACGTTCGTGCGGGAGCGCATCCTCGACCTCATCGCGAAGGACCTCGGCCTCGATCCGCTCGAGATCCGGCTGCGTAACGTCGCCCCGCGCACCGATCCGCCAGCCGTCATGATTACGGGGCGCCCGCTGGTGGGAGTCACTTCCAGAGAGTCACTGGAGCGGATCGCCCAGCTGGTGGACTTTCCCGCGTTCCGGCGCAGGCAGGCCGAGGCGCGGGCCCAAGGGCATTACCTCGGCATCGGTGTGGCGACGTTCATCGAGGCCGCTCCCGGCCCCCGCGAGCCGGGGGGGCCCAGTGGCCCGCTGGGCACCGAGTCGATGCGCCTCCGGCTCGAGGAAGACGGCATTGTCGCGCTGTTCACCGGCCAGATGCCGCACGGCCAGAGCCACCAGACGACCCTTGCACAGATCGCCGCCGACGAGTTCGGCGTGCCGTTCGAGCAGGTCCGCGTGGTGGTCGGCGACAGCGACGTTGTCCCGTTCGGGCTGACCGGCGGCAGCCGGTCCGCCACCATGACCGGGGGCGTGACCCTGCACGGCACGCGGCAGCTCAAGGCCAAGGTGCTCGATTTCGCGTCGCATCTCATGGAAGCCAGCGTCCGGGACCTCCAGATCACCGACGGCCGGGTCTGGGTGCGGGGCGACCCGGCGAGCGCCATCGCGGTGGGCGAGGTGGCGCGGCGTGCGGCATCGGGCCAGTTCGGCCCCGATGTGGACGCCAATCTCGAAGTCGAGGCCGCGTTCGACGGCGGCGAAGGGGGATGGTCCGGCGGCACTCACTGCGCGATCGTCGAGGTCGACATCGAGACCGGGCTCGTGGCGGTGGAGCGGTACGTCGTCGCCGAGGATTGCGGCGCGCTGATCAACCCCGCCGTCGTCGACGGCCAGATCCGGGGCGGAGTCGCGCAGGGCATCGGCGCGGTGCTGCTCGAACGGACGGCGTACGACGCGGACGGCAACTGCCAGTCAGCGACGTTCATGGACTACCTGGTGCCGACGGCCTGCGATATTCCCCGCATCGAGATAGAGCACCTCGAGACCGTGGCCCTCGACGCCGACGTCAACTTCCGCGGCGTGGGCGAGGGCGGCATGATCGTCGCGCCGCCCACGATGGTGAACGCGATCGAGGATGCGCTCTCGCCCTTCGGCGTGCGGATCTATGAGCAGCACCTGCCTCCGGCACGCATCCTCGAGCTCATCGCCGCGGACTCGGACCGCTAGGTTCCGCGGCCGGCGGTGCGCCGGCCTGCGGCGACCGGGTGATAGCTCGCGGCGGTCAGGCGGCGGCCTGTTCGATGAGGCGGGCGGCTTTGTTCAGGCCATCGCTGGCCTGGATCGCGGCGGCCGCGGCGGCGAGCCGCTGGTGCAGGGCATCGTCGGTGAGCAGGCGGTCCAGCGCGGCGTGCATCTGGGTGTCGGTGAACTTGTAGGTGTCGAGGCGGACGCCCAGCCCGAGTTCGTCCATGCGCTGCGCGTTGTCGTACTGGTCCCAGAACAGTGGCAGCACGACCATCGGCTTGCCGTGGTGCAGGCACTCGGTGACGGTGTTGTTGCCTCCGTGGGTGATCACGAGCTGGCAGAGCGGGAGGATCGAGGTCTGGGGCAGGAACTCGGCACCGGCCATGTTCGGCGCTAGCTCGATCTCCTCGTGCAGCGGACCCATGGACACCAGGTAGCGGTACGGTGTCGCGGCCAGGCAGCCGATCACCCGCTGCATCAGCGATACATCGGCCGACCCGAGCGAGCCGAGCGAGAAGTAGATCAGCGGGCCCTGGCCGGCGGCAAGGGAGCCGGGCAGCGTGAACTGCTCCTCGGTCTGCCGCACCGAGGAGTCCAGCCGGTGCCATGACGGCGGCAGCGGCCGGGCGCGCTGGTAGTCGGCCAGCTCGGGATAGACGTACAAGTTGACCGCACCCGGGTGGATGAACTCCAGGTCCGGCAGTGGCGGCGCGCCCTGCCCGGTGACCCATGCGTTGAACGCCGCCCAGACCGGCCGGTGCACGCGCTCGTATTCGTCCCGGAACGCCTGCCAGCCGGACGGGTCGCCGGCCCGGTACCCGGAGAAGACGGGCGGGATGCCCGGATCCTTTACTTCCAGCGGGTTGCAGGACACGATCCGCACGAACGGCACCCCGGCGGTCAGCAGGGCCGGGAAGCCGACCACGTTGTCCTCGACGATGACATCCGGCCGGGTGCGCTCGATGATCTGGCTCAGCTGCGGCTGGCAGTACTGCGCGCCGCCGATGAGCTCCTCCCACACCGGCCGCACCCACGTGTCCAGCTGCTCGATCGTCGGCTTGCGGAACTCCGGCGCGGTGTCGCGGACGAAATCCTTCCAGAACTGCCCGGCACCCTGGTCGGCCGCGGCTGGTGGCGCCAGGTCGACGAGGTCCTCCTCGAAACCAAGCGGCTCCAGCCGCCCCTTCCAGGACGCCTCGGCCGCGAACACGACCCGGTGACCACGGCGGCGCAGCACATCGCCGATGCCGATGCAGTTGTTGGTCGGCCCGTACGCGCTCTCGGGCATGAACAAGACCGTCAGCCGCCGCTCGCTCATCGCTAGCTCCCTGCAGCGCTCGTACCAGATCGCAGATCCAACCGGCCTCCTCCCAGAGGCCGACCAGCGCAAAGGCGCCGGAGTGAGCACCCTAACGCGAGGAGGCCAAGCTATGTACCACCCTCACCACAGACCAGCCAGGGCCCGCCGCCACTGCCATCCCCAGCTGAGTGGTCAGAGCGCCGCTAGCCCGGTAGTGGCAAGGACTGAGCGGGTACAGGGCCAGGTGGGACTGCGTGCCAGGGGGCTGGCTAATGCGCGAAGTGCTGCTCGCCGACGTGGCGCTGTGGAGTGCGCTGATCACGCTGGCTGCCTTGATCATTATCCGGCGCTGGCGCCGCAGCCACTCCCGGATCGCCCGCAGAGCGCGCGGGGAAGCTCCGGAGCTAGCTGGCCAGAAGATGGCCCCACCCAACACAGCGAGCGTGACCAGGCTCGGTGAGGACGCCGGGGCGCCAGACGGTGCCGCCCCGAGGTCTGCCAGGCCAGCGCCGGCGGCACCACCGCGGCCCACACAGACGGCCGATCCCAGGGCCCGGCCGCACCGGCCAGGCGCTCAGCGCGATGGCCGACGGCCCCCTACCAGGGCTGCAGCCACCCCAAGCGCGCGGATCGCCAGCTACTACGATCAAGCCGATCAGCCGATCGCCGACTACCTGGCGACACTGGGCTGGACCCAGCAGCCCCCACACCGCCCGCCAGGCAGCAGGCGCAGACCCGGGTGATGCCGCAGTGATGTATCAGAAACCCACAGCGGCACCGGCTATCTGGGTAACACCGAAGCCTCGTGCGTGGAGCGCCGGGCGGGCACAGGGATCCGGTCCAGGTCGCGCGCAAGGACGACCTCGCCGCCGAATGCCGTCTCCGCTTGCCCGGCGAGCCGCTGGCTGTCCTCGCGGCCGTACCGCTGGGAGAAATGGGTGAGCACCAGCAGCCGCGCCCGCGACTCGGCCGCGATGCGGCCGGCCTGTCCTGCGGTCAGGTGCCCGTACTCGCGCGCGAGCGCGGCCTCGGTGTCGGCGAAGGTGGCTTCGCATACCACCATGTCGGCGCCCTCGGCCAGCGCGAACGCGGCGTCGCACAGGCGGGTGTCCATGATGAACGCGAACCGCTGGCCCCGCCTGGGCTCGCTCACCTGCTCAACCCGCACCAACCGGCCGGCGGTGGCCAGGCGGCCCTCACGCTGCAGCCGCCCGACGTCGGGGCCGGTAATGCCGAATGTGGCGAGCTTGGCCGGGAGCATCCGCCGCCCATCCGCCTCCACCAGCCGGTAGCCGATGGTCGGCACGCTGTGCGACAGCGGCTGGGCTTCCACGCCGAATGCCGCCGCCTGAAGCACGGCACCGCCGGCTTTGACGGGCCGTTCCCGCAGGTTCACCACATCGTGGAACAGCGCCGCATGCCGCAGCCGGGTGAACATCTCCTGGTTGTCCGCCGGATAGCAGGCATCCACCTGATGCGGGACCCGGTCCAGCGACATCCGCTGCAGCACCCCGGGCAGGCCGAGGCAGTGATCCCCGTGGAAATGCGTGATGCAGATCCTGGTGATCTGGGTCGCCGTGACCCCGGCGAACAGCATCTGCCGCTGCGTTCCCTCACCGGGGTCGAACAGCAGTCCTTCGCCACCCCAGCGCAATAGATAGCCGTTGTGGTTACGGCTGCGCGTGGGCGCTTGGCTCGCGGTGCCAAGAACCACCAGCTCCCGGTCAGACACGGCACCTGACCCTACGCCAAGCCACCCCACGCCCCGGCCGCTACCAGCATCTGCGCGGCGGCGGGTGAGGCCATCGATACGGCGCATCATCCACCGCACGGACCCGTCAGGGCAGCGGGGTCACCTGCCCGTGACTCCCTGGATGAACCTCAGCACGGCCGTGCGTACTGCCGCATAGCCGATCTCGGGGCTGACGAGGTCCACCCCGTGATCCTCGCTGCGGATGGCGACGATGGGCTTGTCCCGGGCTGCCGTCGCCGCGCGAACATGCCTGACATCGAAGGCGAACCCCAGATCGAGCGTTCCGTAGCCGAACAGCGCCGGGACGTGTACCCGCGGGGCGGCACCGAGGGCGTTCATCCCGGCGAAGTCGGCCGGCCCGGACAGGTCGATCACACCAGCGATGGCGCCACCGAGCCGGGCAGCGGCGACCATGACGGCCGTGCCGCCCATGGACGCGCCCATCAAAACGATCTGCCGGGCACCGTGATCGCGCGCCCACTGCGCCGCGGCGGCGACCTCGCCCGGGTAGTCGCCGTCGCCAGGCATGCTCGCCCCGAGGCCGTCGAAGTCGAACGCAACGACGCGGAACCGGACGGCAAGCGAGCGTGCATACGGCCACCACTGGCACAGTGACCCGGATGACTGGTGCACGAGGATCACGGCAACCCGCCCGGCGCCGATGCTGAGCGCCGCCAGGCGATCGTGGCCGGGCCCATGGAGCAGGAACATCGCCCGGCGCTCGGGTGTGCTCAGGCAGTACCAGTCCGCCGCGCCCAAGGAGGCCCGGGTCGCCGTAGGAGTGGCTGCCGCCGCAGGAGTGGCTGCCGCTGTAGGCGCGGACGCCGCCGGTGACCTGGTTGCCGCCGGATGGTGCGCTGGGGCGCCGCAGCCGGCCACCGCGGCCACTGCGGCCAGGCTGAGCCAGGCCGAAGACTGCAGCCAGCCACGGACCCCGCCGCGACCGCGGCCCCCGCGCGCCCGATGGCCGCCGTACTGTTCCGGCACGTCATCCATCCTGCCGGGGTCAGCCGAGCAGGAAGGCGAAGACGGCCTTGCGTCCCTGGTCGCCACGCTCACGGCTCTGGATGGAATGGGAGGCACCATGCACGATCACCAGCTTGCCCAGCGGCGCATGTGCGGCCTCCTCTCGCGCCCATTCCAGCGGGGTGGACAGGTCACGGTCACCGGCTAGCAGCAGCGCCGGGACCCGCAGCATCGACCGGGGGGACGCGGCCAGGGCGGGCGGGGTGGCCGGCCAGTCCAGGCAGGTTTGCATGATGCCGTCGCCCGCCGCGGTCTTGGCGTCGAACGGGAAGACCTGCCGCCTGGTCAGCTTGGCGGTGGCCGCGGCCAGCGCGGGGCCGCGCCCGGCCGGTGGCACGGCATCGGATCCCCACGGGAAACGCAGGTCCGTGCAGAACGTCGCCGCGTGCAGGCCCGAGCTGAACTCCTGGGGAGAGCCGCCGGCCTGGCTGAGCCCGCGGATGAGCTGGTTGAGGTGCGCGGGGTTGCCGTGCCGCGCCGCGTGCAGCGCACCGACGATGTCCCCGAAGCCCTGGGGCACGCCGGGCGGGTTCGGGTCGCGGTAGGTCGGGTCGATGAACTCGTAGGTGACCAGGGTGTCGAAGATGGGCACGCCGTCGCCCTGGTGGCGCACCAGCCAGGCCACGTCCTTGGCCGGGTCGAAGCCGCAGACCGGCTTGACCCGGCACGCTGCGCGCAGCACCCGGCCGACCGCTCGAAGCCCCACCAGGTAGAACGCGTCCGTCCGGTTGGGATCCACCTGCGGCAGGATCGAATCGAGGACGAGCTTGGACACGTGCCCCGGATGGGCCAGCGCATAGCGCTCGGCCACGTACGTGCCGTAGGAGACGCCGTCGAGCACCATGCTGCGGGCCCCGAGTGCCTGCCTCAGCATGTCGATGTCGGCGACCGTGTCCATCGTCGTGTAGAAGCGCCGGTCCGGCCCGATGATGTGGGCGCACCCGACCACCGCCGCCGGCGGCGGCACGGTGATGTCGGAACTGCCCACGGCCTTTTGCAGCGCCGGGCACTTGATCGCGCCGAACTGGCCGGTGCCGCGCTGGTCGAACATGACCAGCCGGTAGGCGGGGAACAGCGGCGCGAGGCGCGAGGCGATCCGCGAGACGAACGGGACCCCGGGCTGGCCGGGCCCGCCGGTCAGGAACAGCAGCACGCCGCGCGGCGCCCTGGCGTTGTTCCCGGCCGCGACCTGGAGCCGCAACGTGCCCTGGACGTGCCCGCCGTGGTCGAGGGGCACGGTCAAGAACGAGCAGGTGAACCCGGCCGCCCCGGCACAAGGATGGGGATCTGCCAGCACCGGCCCCGCGTGGGTGCTCGCCGAGGTGCTGCTGGTGACGCCGGTACACGCGGACACCGCGGCGAATACGGCCGCGGCGGTGGCCACCGGGATCCAGGAGAAGAGTCTTCACGTACCGAGCACACTCCAGTGCCGTATCCAGTTGTTATCCGTCCGGTATCCGGCGTGCCCGGCCGGACCGGTCAAGATGGTGTGGTAGCGGCTGGCCATCCCGGCAGAACAGCGCCGAGACGCCGGGGCGACGTGGCTGCCGCTGGAGGCTGAATGCCCGCTCCGCTGGCTTTCCATGTCCTGGGCCCGCTCCAGGTGACGCGGGCGGATGCACCCGTGACCCTCGGTGGGCCGCGGGAACGGGTGCTGCTCGCCGCGCTGCTGGTGGAGCACGGCCGCGTGGTGTCGGTGGACGGGCTCGCCCAGGCGCTGTGGGGCGACCATCCGCCCGCCACGGCCCGCCATCAGGTGGCGATCGGCGTCAGCAGGCTGCGCAAGGCCTTCGCCGCGGCCGGGGCCGGGCCCGGCGTCATCGCCACCTGCGCTCCCGGCTACCGGGTGGCGGGCGGCTGGCTGGACGCAAGGTGTTTCGAGGAACGCGCCAGGCAGGCCCACGACGCGCTGGCCGCGGGCGACCGCGAGGAGGCGGCCAGGCTGCTGCGCGCCGGCCTGGCTCGCTGTGGCGCGGCCCCGCGCTGAGCGGCATCGACCGGCCGTTCGCCGAGATCGAGGCCGCCCGCCTGGAGGAACGGCGGCTGCTGGTCACCGAGGAGCACATCGGCCTGGAACTTGACCTCGGCCGTCACGAGGATCTGGTCGGCGACCTGATCGCGCTGGTCCGGGCACACCCGCTGCGGGAAAGGCTCCGCGGCCTGCTCATGCTGGCGCTGCACCGGGCCGGGCGGCGGGCCGAGGCGCTGGCGGTGTACCAGGACGGGCGGCGCCAGCTCGTCGAAACGCTGGGCGTGGAACCCGGGCCGCAACTGCGCGCCATGCACCAGGCCCTGCTGCGGGACGAGCCGGCCTGGGACCACGCACCGGCCGCCGCGCCACCAGGGCGATCCAGCCGCGGGGCCGGGCCAGCCGGGCCACGTTCCGCCGGTGCCCGCCCAGCTGCCCCCCGACGTCCGGGGCTTCACCGGGCGCCGCGCCGAACTGGATGCGCTCGACGAACTGGCCGCGGCGCCGGGCGCCGCCGCGAACGGCGCGGGCGAACCACCGCTGCCGATCGGGATCATCGCCGGGGTGGCCGGGGTCGGGAAGACCGGGTCTGGTCCTGCACTGGGGTCACCAGGCGCGGCACCGGTTCCCCGGCGGCCAGCTCTACGCCGACCTTCGCGGCTACGACGCGCACCAGGAGCCACTGCCACCGGCCGCCGTGCTCGACGGGTTCCTGCGCGCGCTTGGCGTGCCCGGCGACCAGGTACCAGGCGGGCTCGACGAGCGCGCCGCGCTGTTCCGCAGCGTGCTGCACGGCAGGCAGATGCTGGTCGTCTTGGACAACGCCAGGACGCCAGAGCAGGTACGCCCGCTGCTCCCCGGGTCCGGCACCTGCCTGGTTCTGGTCAGCAGCCGTGACCGGCTCGACGACCTGGTCGCCCGCGAGGGCGCACGGTTGTACGCATTGGACGTCCTGCCCCAAACCGACGCCGGCGACCTGCTCAGCCGGATGGCGGGCGATCACCGCATCGAGCCGGCGACGGCGGACCGGATCGCTGCCCTCTGCGACCGGCTGCCGCTCGCGCTGCGCATCGCCGCCGCCCGGCTGGCGATCCACCCGCACCACACGCCGGCCGATCTGGCGGACCGGCTCGCCGACGAGCAGCGCAGGCTCGCCGAGCTCAGCCAGGCACACCGGGGCGTCCGGGCCAGCTTCGCGCTCAGCTACCGTGCGCTGCCCGCCCGGGCGGCCCTGCTGTTCCGCCTGCTCGGCCTGCTCGATGCCGCCGACGCCGCGGCGTGGACCGCGGCCGCGCTGCTCGGCGGGCCCGAGCAGGAGGCCGAAGACCTGCTGGATCAGCTCGTGCGCGCCGGGCTGCTCGAAGTGGCCGGCCGGGACCGCGCGGGCCAGGTCCGCTACCGGCTGCACGACCTGATGCGGCTGTACGCGCGTGAGCGCTGCATGGCGGCCGACGGTTGCGCGGAGCGCGACGCCGCAGCGGGCCGCTTCTTCGGCACCGCATTGCACCTGGCCGAGCGGGCTGACCGCCGACTCGGCAACCCCTTTGTAATTCCCCTCTACGATGCTGCCCCGCGACCGGAGCCCGATGACACCGTGGTTCTCCGGGTTCTTGACGACCCGGTGGCCTGGTTCGAGGCGGAACGCACGCTGCTCACCGGTGCGGTCGCCCAGGCGGCCAGGCTCGGCATGGCGGGGTACGCCTGGGAACTCACCAGCGCGCTCGGCCAGTTCCTGTCCACCCACCGCTACAGCGATGCCTGGCACGACTGCGCCACCGGGGCGGTCGCCGCGGCACGGGCCGCCGGCCGATGCCCGCGGTGAGGCGGCGGCCCTGCTGCAGTACGCCGACTGCCTGGGTGACGTCGGCCGGTACGGCGAGGCGATCCGGAGCCTCCGGCGGGCCCTGGCCCTGGTAACCAGGTGCGGGGACACCGAGGCCGAGGCCGTCTGCCGGACCCTGATGGCCGTCATGCGGCTCCTGCACGGCCAGGTCGCCCGCGCCGAACAGGAGGCGCAGCACGCGCTGACGCTGCTCGGCCGCTCGGCACCGCCGGCCGCACGTGCCCGGGCGCTCGTGGCGCTCGGGCTCACCCGCCTGCATCAGGGCCGGCACGACGATGCCGCGGCGTGTTTCACCCGTGTCCTGCGCATCCAGCACGCGGCGGGCAGCGACCGCGGCCAGGCGGAGGCCCGTTACCGGCTCGGCACCGTGCGCCTCGAGCAGGGCCGCTACGCCGCGGCGGTGCGGTTGCTGACCCAGGCGATGCACTCCGCCCGGCGGTCCGGCGACCTGATGAACGCCATGACGGCCCAGATCCGCCTCGGCCAGGCGTTCCTGAAGATGGGCAGGCTCGACGACGCGCGGCCCCTGCTCGACCACGCCGTCCGCCACGTGACGCCCGAGGGCGCGCCGCGGTTCCGCGCCATCGCGCTGGAGACACTCGGGCAGCTGCACCAGGCGCGGCAGCAGCCCGACGCGGCCGCACCCCTGATCGCCGAGGCGGCCGAGCTGCGCCAGGCCCTGGCGGTGAGTGCCCGGTGACGCCACCGCGACCGGCAGCCGCATCGTGAACCGGGCAACCGAGTAGACCCCGGTTCAGCGTTTCTGCTGGTGAATACTCGGATGCGGCCGGCATGGCACCGATATACGTTGGTCGGGTGCCTTCGGCTGGCGGTCAGGACTACCGGGACCTTGCGCGCAGCCTGCAGGGGCTGCTGGAAGTGGCGCGCCGCACGCTGGTCGATGAGGAAGAGCCCACCGAACTCGTCGCCCGCGTGACCGGCCACCTGCGGTGTGAGCTGTCCGACGTCGTGGCGGTTCACGAGCGGTTCGAGATATGGGACCACGTTAACGTTCACCGCGGCGTCGAGGATTATCTGACGCGCCATGGCAGCGTCGGCTCATGGTTCGGCATGACCAGCGGGATGATGCGCCCCCATCAGGATCTGCTGTCGCGGCTGGCGATGCCCGCGCCCGGCGCGATGGGCAGGGCGGGAAGCGCGAGCTATGGCACCGTAGCGACCGGGCCGGACACCGACACCGAGGTGGTGACGCTCGGGCTGGTCGCCACGACAGCGCCCGGCGGTGCGCCCGCGGTGATCGGGATACGCGCCGAACGCGAGTTCGGCCCGCCCTACGGGGAACTGGAGATACTGGCGGCGGACCGTGGCGCGGCCTCGGCGACCAGGACTGAGATCGCGCGGTTGACCGCTGAGCAGAACGTGTTCCGCGGGCAGGTGCTCAGCTTCGCTGAAAGCGAGCACCACGGCAACGAACTCGCCTCGTTCCTGCCCCGAATCCCGCTGGATGCCGAGGACGTCGTGCTTCCCGACGGTGTCCTGGAGTCCATCGAACTGCACGTCGCCGGGGCGGGGAGCCTGGCGAGGGAACTGCGGGACGCTGGCCAGCACCTTAGGCGCGGTCTGCTGCTGTACGGGCCGCCGGGGACCGGCAAGACACATACGGTCCGCTACCTCACCGGCAAGCTCACCGGGACCACGGTCATCTTGCTGACCGGCCGCTCCATCCGGTTCGTGGAGTCGGCCGCCGCGCTTGCCCGGCGCCTGCAGCCCTCCATGGTGGTCCTGGAGGACGTCGACCTGATTGCCATGGACCGCGACTTCTCGGAGGGCGCGAATCCGCTCTTGTTCACGCTGCTCGACGCGATGGACGGGGTCGGTTCCGACGCGGACGTGACGTTCGTGCTGACCACCAACCGGGCGGACATCTTGGAGCATGCCCTCGCCGACCGGCCGGGCCGGGTGGACCTCGCGATCGAGATTCCCCGGCCGGACGCGGCGTGCCGGGAACAGTTGCTGCGGCTCTACACGCGCGAGGTTGCGCTCGACGGCGACACGGCCGCGGTGGTCGCGGCCACCGAAGGCGTGACCGCTTCCTATGTCAAGGAACTCGTCCGCCGTGCGGTCCTGGCCGCGCTGCGAACCGGTGAGCGGCCACTGGTGCTCCGCCAGGCCCATTTTGACGAGGTGCTGGCCGAGATGAGCGCCGAGCACCAGTCGCTCACCCGGTCGCTGCTCGGCGGCGACGCCGTGCCCGGGGACGGGCGCCCGCAGCGCGCCCAGCACCGGGCCCGCAGGTGAGCGCGAGCCGCCTGAGGTAGGCCCGGCTCAGCGCAGCACCTCGTGGTGGATGGTCAGCCGGCCGAGGACGTCCGGCAGAATCTCTACCCCGGTGCCGGGGCCGCTGGGCACGGCGATGTGCCCGTCCTCGAGAACGAACGGCGGGGTGATGTCTTCGGTGAAGTAACGGGCGGTGGCGGAGATGTCGCCGGGCAGGGTGAAGTTCTCCAGGGCAGCCAGTGCCAGGTTGGCCGCGCGCCCTATCCCGGTTTCCAGCATCCCGCCGCACCAGACGGGGACGCCGTGCGCCGCGCACAGGTCATGGATTGCGCGTGCCGCGAGGTAGCCACCGACCCGGGCCGGCTTGATGTTGATCACCGAGCAGGCTCCCAGCCGCAGCGCGGTGACCGCCGCACTCGGGGAGGTGATGGACTCGTCCAGGCAGACGGGGGTGGTGAGCACCCGGGCGAGCTCGGCGTGGCCGAGCAGGTCGTCGGCGGCCAGCGGCTGTTCCAGGAGCAGCAGGCCGAACTCGTCGAGCGTCCGCAGGTGGCGCGCGCTGGCCAGCGTGTAGGCGGTGTTCGCGTCGGCCTGCAGCGCCAGGTCCGGGCCAAATCGTTCCCGCACCGCCCGGATCGGCTCAAGATCCCAGCCCGGCTCGATCTTGAGCTTGACCCGCCGGTAGCCCTGCTCCAGGTATCCCTCCACCTGGCCGAGCAGCTCGGCCAGCGAACCAGGGATGCCTACCGAGACCCCGACCGGGACCCGGTCCCGCACCGCCCCCAGGTACTGGGCAAACGACATCTGTTTCGCGCGCAGCTCCGCGTCCAGCACCGCCGTCTCCAGCGCTGCCTTGGCCAGTTGATGCCCCTTAACCGGCGCGAGCACCGACTGGACCCGCGCCGCTGCCGCGTCCGGGGCTGCCATCAGCGCCGGGACCAGGTACTCGGCCATCACCGCCCGCGCCCCCGACAGGAACTCCGGCTCGTAGAACGGCCCCGCATCGACCGCGCAATCAGCCCACCCGTCGCCCTCGGTGGTGTGCGCGCACACCAGCAGGGCGACCCGCTCGTCCTGGCTGTGCTGGGAGGTCCGGAACGGGGTGACCAGTGGCAGCCGCACCAGCCGCAACTCGACTGACTCAAGCTTCACCGCTTGGCCTGCGCCTTCTCCAGGACGTACCAGCCGGGGCCGGCCACGCCCGTCACCTGGTAGCCCCCGGCCATGACGCCGCCAAGGGCCTCGCGGGCCGCGAGCCGCCAACGGCGGGCCAGGCCCGGGTCGGTGCGCCGGATGGCGATGATGTCGCCGGGGATCGAGCACCGGAGCCTGGTGCTTGCCCCTGGCACGGTCTCCGCGACGGGCTCATCGCCCGGTCCCGGTACCAGGATCGCCGGTGGCTCGCTCTGCCCCGCGGGCCCGGGGGAACCTGGCACGCCCGCACGGGCGGCGGATGCTGGCAGGGGCGGCCCCAGGTTCCAGGTCACCGCCAGCCGGTCGGTCTCCGGATCGTTGATGCCGTCGGTGATCTCGCCGTAGAAGTCCACCAGGTACTCGGTGCCCACCGCGCCCAGCCGGGCGATGTTGAACCACGCGTTGCGCCGCAACAGCGGGTCGAACGTCCAGACCATCCGGCTCACCCCCGCCCGAAGGGCCCAGGCGCGCTGCGCCAGCTTCAATGCCAGGCCGATCCCCCGGCTCTCGGCTCCCGGGCTCACCCCGGCAATCAGCGAATAGCAGGCGGCATCGGCGGGAGCCGAGAACACGGCGACAGCCGCACCCACGAGATGCCCATCACGGAAGGCCGCATCCACCCGCCCCCCGGCATGGACAAGGCTGCGCAGAAGGTCATGCGGCATCGGCGGAACCGTGGGGGTCTCCCAGATGCGCGCGAACAGGTCCGCCGCCGCGCGCAAGCCGGCGACCGTGTCCAACTCCCCCATCGCCACCGATGCCCGCGCGGCGGCAGCAGCCGCATCGCGCTCCGCATCCTCGTGCGTCATCACCTGAGCATCCCAAAGCCTGCATCGAGTTCTCATCCGGCGTGACCCGCAGCCTACTGCGGTCAGGATCCGGCCTGCAGAGGGGATTGCTGACCCGCCGGCGCCGCGCTCTGCAGCGCGTAGGCACACAGATCATTCAGAACGCACGCGCCGCAGCGTGGTCGCTGCGCCCGGCAGACGGCCCGCCCGTGGCTGATCAACGCGACGTGCAGGTCGTACCGGATGCCGGCGGGCACCATCGGGCCGAGCAGCCGGTGTGCCCTGTCCGCGGTGGTCTTGGCCGGCAGCCATCCCAGCCGCGTCGCAACACGGTGGACGTGGGTGTCCACGGGGAACGCGGCCCTGCCCATGGCGAAGGTGAGCACGCAGGCGGCCGTCTTCGGGCCCACGCCGGGCAGCGACTCCAGGTAGGCCGAGGCCGCCGCGTCGTCGAGATCATCGAGGCGGCCGAGATCGATGCGGCCCTCGCGTTCGGAGATGGCGGCCAGGATCTGCTGGATGCGGCGCGCCTTCTGATCGGCGATGCCGCCACACCGGATGGCGTCAGCGACCTGCCCGGCGGGCGCGGCCGCCACCTGCTCCCAGCTCGGGAATCTTTCTTTGAGCTGTGCGAACGCCCGTTCGGAGTTGATGTCCGAGGTGTGCTGCGACAGAACCGTCGCCACGACCTCGTCGATGACCGGCAGCACAGGCTTGGGGACGAACGCGCCCTGTTCGGCGCGCAGCCGACGCTGCGCCTCCCTGATGCGGCCCTCGCCGGGCGCCGTCATGAGTGGATGCTACCCCCGGGGATGCGCACCGCCGCGCGGCCCGGTCCTGGTCTTAAGCCTGCGCCGGCTGATGACGGGGCCTATCAAGGCTGGACGGCTGTGACCACGGCGTAGCGGTCTCGGGAATCGTCGAAGTCGGTGTCGACTTCCCTCAAACCCGCGAGTTCAAGCCGTTCGCGCAGTTCGTCGATGGTGAAGGGGCGGAACGTGATCCGGTATTCGTGTGTTTCGGCCTGGCCGCCGTTGTCGAAGACGAACACCAGATGGGCGATGTGCTCGTCGCCGAGGCGATCTGGTATCTCCCAGGCATAGAACACCACGCACCGCCGCCCCTGGCGGGCTACCACCCGGTCGGCAACCTGAACGATCCGGCGCTCACCGTGGAGCTTTTCCCAGTTACGGGAATCAACGACCACGTGCCCCCCGGGGCGGGCCATCCGCCGCAACCCGATGAGCGCCTGAACCATGGTGTCCCGGCCGGTGGCGTGCACCAGCGAGTTCCCGACACAAAGCACCACGTCAAACCTTTCGCCGGTCGCTGCGGGAAGATCGGCCCACCGGGAGTGCAGCAGCGGGACCGCCAGGTGCTCCCGCTGGAACCGGGCAGCCGCACCCTCGACCATCGCCTCGCTGCCGTCGGCCGCCCACACGGGGAAGCCGCGCCGCGCCAGCACCGCCGCGTCGACGCCCGTGCCGCAGGCCGCGTCCAGCACCACGCTGGCAGGGCCGACCCGCTGGAGCAGGCGTGCGGTCGCCGGGTGGTTTATCGCCCGCCCGCCCGCAAGCGCGCCGTCGTCGAACATCCAGTCGTAGTCGGCGGCGAGCATCTCATAAGCGCCAGCCATGAGATCGCAGTCTGCCAGACAGCTCCGCGGCCGACCGTCTGTGGCGAAGCCGCGAAGTTCGGCTGTGGGCTGCCGGCGGTGCGCCTGATTCACCGGCCGGGGCGATGACGGCGATCTCGCCGCCCAGGCTGTACCCGGCGGACAGGCCGAGGTCGTCGCCGCTCCAGAAACGGCCGGCGTCGTACCAGTTCGGGCGGTGGCGGCTGGCCAGCAGGCCCATGGCCTGGTAGGTCATGGCCAGAACCTCCGCGCAGTAGGCGGTCTCCAGGCTGGTACCGGCGGCCTGGTGCCTGAGCGCCGGCGCGCGGCCGAGCAGCCACCGGGACGCCAGCCCGGTGGTGGAGGGGAACGGAGTGCCATCCAGCCGCGCGATAGTGCGCAACACAGCGTCCTCCATCTCGCGCGTGACCGCAGGGTCCAGCTGGCGCAGCCACGCCCCCTGGCCGTACCTGGTCGCCCAGACGAGGACCGCATCCCGCAGATCATGCAGTTGCACGCCGCGGTGGCGGGTACCGGACCACACGTCGGGCAGGGACCGGCCAAGCTCGGCGTGCCACATCAAGGGGGGCATGTCGTCGAGGACCACGGACATGCCCACGTGGTTGACGGGGCTGTTGGTCGCCACCTGGATCACGCGGTCGGCGATCGTGTGCCCGCGGAACAGCCACACATCACCCGTACGCGCCAGATCCACGGCTTCATCCAAGGTGATGCTCGCGGCGGGCACGGTCTAGCCTAAGCAGATGCGCTGGTGGAAAGTGGTGGGACTGGCGGCCTTCGCAGGCGTCGCCGCCACCGGGGTGGTGATCGCCCGCGACCAACGCCGCCGGCGCGCCTACACACCGCAAGAAATCCGGGACCGGCTACACGCCCGGCTCACCCAAATCCCCGAAGCCCCACCGCCCGCCTGACACCCCGGCCATGGGGTGGCGGGCTGCCAGCATTGGTCCTTCGGGTGGGCGGAGGCCGCGGATCTGGTACCCGGCTTGACCGGCATGCGTAGCGGGAACGCCTGGATCTCAGCCCTGGGCGTCCGGTGAGAAAACGCCGAGGGCAGCGCCGACGGAAACCTGGCCCGACGAGAAGGAGCAGATGTCGCAGTGGGCCAGGGACTACTGGGAGGCGCTGCACCCGACCTCGGCTGGCAGCGGCTACATCAACTTCATGATGAGCGAGGGCCAGGGCCCGATCGTGGCCTCCTACCGCCGCAACTACGACCGGCTGGCCCGGGTCAAGGCCCGCTACGACCCCGGCAACTTCTTCCACGTCAACCAGAACATCCGGCCCGCCAGCCAGGCCGCCGCCAGCGCCTAGCACGCCCGGGCGTCTGCTCAGGTAACCACCTTCTTCGGGTGAGGCGGCTGACGTCACCGGGTTGGAAGGGTAGGCCTGGCGTGTGTCCGGGCATACCGGATCGCAACTGGGGATCAGGCCATGGCGGGCGGAAGGGAAGGCACATGGTTCGGAAGCTCGCGGTCGAGTTTCTCGGCACGGCGATCTTGGTGTACGTCGCCTGCGGGGTGGCCACTCTGATGTTCGGGTTCAAGTTCGCCGGTACCAGCGTGGCGGCCGGGGTGATCGCCACTGCGCTGGCATTCGGCCTGACGCTGCTGGCGCTGGTGTACTTCATCGGGCCAGTGTCCGGCAGCCACGTCAACCCGGCCGTTACGATCGGGGCCCTGCTCGCCGGGCGCATCCGGCTGGCCGAGGCGGGCGGCTACTGGGTCGCCCAGTTCGCTGGCGGGATCGTGGGCGCGCTTGTGCTGTGGGGAACGTTCAGCGCCTCACCCTTTTACAGCCGGACGGTCACCGGCCTGGGCGCTGACGGCTACGGCCGCCTGTCGATGATCCGCATCGGCGTCGGCGGGGCCCTGGCCGTCGAGGTCATCCTGACCGCCATCTTCGTCTTCATCGTCTTGCGGGTGACCTCGGCGACGGCCAACGCGGCCACAGCGGCGATCGCGATCGGGCTGACGCTTACCGTCGTCCACCTCGTCGGCATCCCTATCACCGGTACGTCGGTGAACCCAGCGCGCAGCCTCGGCCCGGCCCTGGTCGTCGGCGGCACCGCACTGAGCCAGGTCTGGCTGTTCATCGTGGCGCCCCTGGTGGGGGGTGTGCTTGCGGCTGGACTGCACCGGCTGCTCTACCGCGAGGAGGACATCCGGCTGGCCGCCGAAGCGCAGCAACCCGGCCAGTCGGCTGCTTCCTGACCCACTGCCCAAGAAGCCGCTGGCCAGCCTGCGGACATGGTGTGCTCCCAGGTCAAGCTCCGATGCGGCCCGTGGCGGCCGCTGGCGGTGGAATCCCGTCGCTCGGCGGACCGGCCACGGTTTGCGCGCAGACGCGCCGGACCAGGTCCTCCCAGCCGCAGCCGAGGCGTTCGGCGACCTGCGGAGCGGTCTGGGTGAGGGCGGCGGAGGACAGGTAGAGCAGCGGTGGGCCGTCCAGGGCGGCGGTGAGCTGGGTAGCGAGGATGTCCAGGTCGGCGGAACCGAGGCAGATCTGGCCCAGCAGGAACCGGATGTGCGCCCGCGACATGGGCGTCTGCGATCCGGCCGGGACCGGCTCTCTGCCGTCCAGCGCGGCACGCGCGATCTCGCGGTGCCCGATCAGGAACCCGGTCCGGGCGCGGCCGTAGGCGATCAGCCGGTCCAGTGGCGGGGCGCCGGGGCCTAGCGGCGGGGGCCCGGAAAAAACCTGCTCCTGGAAGTGGCGCTCGTCGTCGTCGAGCAGCGCCTGGAAGATTCCCGCCCGGGTGCCGAACCGGCGGTACACCGTTCCCTTGCCCAGGCCCGCCCGCTCAGCGAGCCCGTCCATGGTCAGCTTGCCCGCTCCCTGCCTGCCGATGATCTCACGCGCTGTGGCCAGCAGGAGCCGCCGGTTGCGCGCGGCATCGGCACGCTCGGCACGAGGCGATCCCCAGGTCACGGGCTGGCTCATGGGTCCCACCCTACGGCCGGAATATAACCGGGGTAAAGTCCGGTTATGTCTGCAGCGTTCCGCGTACCTGCCAAGGGAGGACCATCCGATGAGCACGGCCACCGCACCAGACCGCTTCACCACGCTGCCCCGCGAGCAGGCACTCGCCGCGGCCGTCACCGCCCTGGAAGAGCACGGGTACGGCCAGCACAGCCAGGCCGGCAAGATCCTTGAGATCCACCAGGAACTGCCCGGCCGCATCCACCTCGTCCTCATCCGCCAGGCGATCGGCTTCTGAAACCCCGGCCAGATCCCACCCCACCCAGGCCAGGAGGACTGCCATGACAAGCAGCGCGATGCCGGAGAAGCGTCAGCCGGCCCTGGAGCCAGTGGACGAGGAACTCGACCACATCCGCGGGCCGGTAGCGGCCCCGCTCATCCTTGAGTACGGCGACTACGAATGCCCCTACTCGCGGCAGGCGTACCGGGAGATCGAACGCATCGAGACAGAACTCGCCGGCGGTGTCCGCTTCGCGTTCCGGCATTTCCCGCTCACTGAGATCCACCCGCACGCCCTCGCGGCGGCGGCCGCAGCCGAGGCCGCCGCGCGGCAGGGCCGGTTCTGGGACATGCACGAATTGCTGTTCCACCGCCAAAAAGCACTCGAAGGACAAGATCTGCAGCAATACGCCGCCGACATTGGACTGGACATCGCGAAGTTCGACGACGACCGGGCCGGCCCTCTGGTGCTGGGCCGTATCCGCCGGGATGTCAACAGCGGCCTGGCGTCGGGCGAGGTGCTGGGTACCCCGACACTGTTCATCAACGGAGTGGCGCACCGGGGCGGCTACGATGCAGCCACCTTGCTGAAGGCGCTGGCCCCATGAGTGGGCGCATCGAGAGCCGGCCCTGACCGCACCGGGGTCACCATCTCCACCGGCCTAACCGGCGTCCTCGTTCAAAGCCAGTGTGGGCCCACCTTGACCGGATGGTCGCCGTGGTGGCCGAATGGCACCATCCGTGACCAGGTCTCCATGGAGCAGAACATGACAGAAGCTACTGCTGGTCAAAGTGCCCAGCCACCTCCCGGCCAGGCCACCATCGCCGACCTCATGCAGCCACCACTGACGACGGTAGAACAATCCGACCACGCCGCCGCCGCTGCCTACCTGATGAAACACGCAGGCAGAACTGCTTTGGTGGTCCTGAACCCCCAGACCGGCCAGCCCGCCGGCATCATCACCGAGGCAGACATCGCCCACGCAGTCGCGGACAGGAAAGATCTCGACAATCTCCGGATCCAGGAGCTGATGACCGCCGACCCGACCACCATCAGCACCACAGCCAGCGTCCGGGACGCAGCAATGATCATGACCCGCGGCCATTTCCGGCACCTGCCAGTCACCAGCGGATCCGCTCTTGTCGGCATGGTCGACATCAGCGATATCTGCCGCGCGCTGATCGGGCTGGGTTCCTTCGATGAGAAAGAGACCTAGTCAAGCGGGATACGCTCGATAAATGCGGTTTGGTGTGCTCGGGCCTCTTGAGGTGCGGGCCGATGGCGAGCCCTTCGCGATCAAGGGGGTCAAGGAGCGGCGGCTTCTGGGGTTGCTGCTGTCCCGTGCCAACAGCGTGGTCCCGGTCGACAGCATCTTCGAGGCGTTGTGGGGGACGGAGCCGCCACCCAGCGCCGCGAAGTCGGTGCAGGTGTATGCCGTCCGGGTACGCAAAATGCTGGAGCCGAGTGGCCGGCCAGCCGAGGGCTCCCTCGTCTCGCGGCGCGGGGCCGGGTACATGCTCCGTGCGGCTCGCGATCAGGTGGATGCGCTCCGGTTCGCTGATCTGGTAGCGCGAGCCCGCGAGGCCGCGGCCGCGGGCGCGGACGATATCGCTGCGCAGGTGCTGCGTGAGGCGCTGGGGCTGTGGCGTGGATCTGCCTACGCGGATTTCCAGGACACGCTGTTTGGCGCCGCGGAGGCGGCGCGCCTGGATGAGATGCGCCTGGCCGCTGTGGCGGCCCGTATTGATGCCGACCTTGCGCTGGGCCGCCACGCCGAGGTGATCGCCGAGCTCGAGGGTCTTGTGCGGGAGCATCCGCTGCAGGAACGGCTGTGGGCGCAATTGATGATCGCGTTCTATCGGGGCGGCCGGCAAAGCGACGCGCTGCTGGCGTTCCGGCGGGCCCGCGGCGGTCTGGTTGAGGAAATCGGCGTGGAGCCGGGGCCGGAGCTGCAGGCGCTGGAGACCGCCGTTCTGGCGCACGATCCCGGTCTGGCTGCGCCGGGCCCGCCCTCGTCGGGCCCGCCGGAGCTGCCGGCGGAGCTGCGCGGGATTGGCCCGGCGTTCATCGGCCGCGATGCGGCCCTGGCCTGCCTGTGCGGGTTCTGGGCCGATGCGGAGCGCGGGCGGGGTGGTGTGGTGCTTGTGTCGGGCCCGCCCGAGAGCGGCCGTACCCGGCTGGCGGCCGAGCTTGCCCACCAGGCGCACGGGCGCGGCGCGGCAGTCCAGGTAGTCGGTGAGCACTCCGGGCCTGAGGGCGGGCAGGCCTCGCCCGCCGGCCTGGTGCGGTCGGCGGCTGGCCGGCCGGTCCTGCTCGTTCTTGACGATGTGGACCAGTCGGGTCCGGCCGCCGTTGCGCTGCTGGAGGCGGCGGCCGAGGCCGCGCCGCGGCTGCGCCTGCTGGTCGTTGCCACCTACGGGCCGGAGCACGCGGATGCCCGGTTGCACGCGGTTGAGCAGGCCGCCGGTCGCGCCCGGCGGCTGGCGTTGCCGCCGCTGGATGCCGCCGATGCCGCGTTGATCGTCGAGCGCTATCTCGGTCCGGGGGCCGAAGCGGGTGTCGTGCGGGGCATCGTCGCGCATGGCGCAGGGCTGCCGGGGCGGCTGCATGAGCTGGCCGCGGCGTGGGTGGAAGCGGACGCGGCCCAGCGGGTTGCTGGCGCCGCAGAGCAGGCCCCCGCGGCCCGGCAGGCCCTGTCGGCGGTCCGGGCCACGGCCCGGGAAGGGCTGCTTGACCTGCACCGGGCCAGACAGGAGCGGGCCGCGCATGCCGGTGCGGGCGCACCAGAGGGCGAAGGGGTGCTGTGCCCGTATAAGGGCTTGGCCAGGTTCGAGAAGCAGGACGCGGCGATCTTTCATGGCCGCGAGGCGCTGGTCGCCACGCTGGTCGCCCGGCTCGCCGAGACGCCGCTAGTCGCGGTGGCCGGCCCGTCCGGGGCGGGCAAGTCCTCGCTGGTCCGCGCGGGCCTGCTGCCCGCGCTTGCTGCCGGGGCGCTGCCGGGCAGCGGAAAGTGGCCGCAGCATGTGCTGTCGCCGGGCGCGGCGCCCCGGCGTGAGCTTGCGCCGGTGCTCTACGGCCGGCAAGCTCCGGCCGCGGCCACGGCCGGTCGTGGTGGTCGACCAGTTCGAGGAGCTGTTCACCGCATGCGGCGACGAGGGCGAGCGGGCGGGCTTTGTCGCCGAGCTTCTCGGCCTCCTTGAGCCGGGTTCTGCACCTGCGCGGGTGATCCTGGCGGTCCGCGCGGACTACCTGGGATGGTGCGCCCAGTACCAGGAGCTGGCGTCCCGCGTCGCGGACGGCGCGGTCCTGGTCGGGCCGATGAGCGACGACGAGGTGCGGCGGGCGGTCGAGGGGCCGGCCAGGTATGCGGGACTGGAGGTCGAGCCCGATCTCCTCCATGCGGTCGTCGAGGATGTGCGTGGCCGCCCCGGTGGCTTGCCGCTGCTGTCAACGGCGCTGCTGGACACCTGGGAGCGCCGCCGCGGCCGCACCCTCACCCACGCTGGCTACCTGGCGGCGGGCGGGGTTTCCGGCGCGCTGGCCCGGCTCGCCGATTCGGCGTACGCCCGGCTGGCACCGGCCGAGCAGGAGGCGGCGCGGCGCATCCTGGTCCGGCTCGCCGACACCGGCGAGGCGGGGCTGCCGGTGCGCCGCCGGGTGCCGCTGGCGGAGGTGGCCGCGCCCGGCGATAAGGCGGCGCGGCGCGCCCTTGATGTTCTGGTCGCCCGCCGGCTGCTGACGGCCGGGGACGACACGGTGGAGGTGGCGCACGAGGCGCTGCTGTCGCACTGGCCCCGGCTGGCCCGCTGGCTGGAGGAGGACGAGCAGGGCCGAGCCCTTCGCCGGCACCTCGCGCCCGCCGCCCGGGAGTGGGCCCAGTCCGGCCGGCCTGACGCGGAGCTATATCGGGGAGCCCGGCTGGCCAGCGCCCTGGATTGGGCGGGCGGGCACGCCGGCGACCTCAACGCCATCGAAGAGGAGTTCCTTGCGGCGAGCCGCGCGGCGGCCGATCGCGAGCTGCGGGAGCAGCGCGAGCGCGCCGACCGGGAGGCACGAGCGCGTGCCCAAGAGGCCCAGGCGCGCGTCCGGGAGGCCCGGGCGGGCCGCCGACTGCGCGTGGTGCTCGCCGGCGTCATGGCGCTGCTGCTTTTCTCCGCCGTGGCCGGCGC
This sequence comes from uncultured Actinomycetes bacterium, assembly GCA_963726415.1. Classification (GTDB taxonomy): domain Bacteria; phylum Actinomycetota; class Actinomycetes; order Streptosporangiales; family Streptosporangiaceae; genus DASXKD01. Next base: position 111,505 of record CAVSCM010000041.1, on the reverse strand, counting down.
CCTCGCCGTGCAGCAGCGCGGTCAGGCCCGCGCGGCGGAACGCAGCGCCGAGGCGGCGCAACGCAGCGCCGAGGCGCGGCGGCTGGGTGCCCGGGCGCTCAGCGAGCCGGATCTGGACCGCTCGCTGCTGCTGGCGGCCGCCGCCGTGCGCACCGACCCATCGCTGGAGACCGAGGGCGACCTTTTCACCGCCCTGCAACGCAGCCCGCACGCCCTCCGCCAGATCCGCAGCAGCAGCGACGGGCTGCTAGGTGTCGCCGTAAGCCCCGATGGCCACACCCTTGCCACGAGCGGCGACAACGGCACGCTAGTGTTCTGGGACACGCGGACGATGCGCCGGATCGGTGATCCCGTGCAGATCGGCGCCGGGAGCGGGGGGATCGCCTTCTCGCCAGACGGCCGGCTAGTCGCCGTTTTGACGGTCAACACGAGTACGAGTGACTTCAGCCTCGAGGTTGTGGTCTGGGACCTCGCCCGCCGGAGTATTCTGCGCCATCTGCCCCTGCCCGGGAACTTCAATGCCTCGGGAGCATCTCTGACATGGACACGCGACGGCCGCGCGGTGGCGGTCGAGTCCGGCATCGGGCCGGTCATCTTCTACGACGTGGCCACCGCGACCCAGACACGCAGCGTCGGTGTCCCCGGGGCCGGGTCCGGGGGACCCGTCGACGTCTACGCGGCCGGTGACGACATCCTCGCCATCGCCGAGTCCACGCGGGACGCGATCCTGGTCGACCCGAAAACGGCCCACATCGTCCGCCGGATCACCCTGCCCGTCGCGGCTGACTCCCGCGTGGCCGTCAGCCGCGACGGCCACACGCTCGCCGTCAGCGGCAACAAAGGAGCGGTGTTTTTCGAGGACCTGCGCACCGGGCAGGTCCGGAACGGCATAGGCGAGCACGCCGGCGGGGCCGCCAACATGGTCTTGTCCCCCAACGGCCAGACGGCCGCCTCGCTCCACCCAGGCGGAGCCGTCACGATATGGGACGTCAGAACCGGCCAGCCCCGGCTCACCCTCGCGGGGCACAGCGGCTCGGTCACCGATGGCGCCTTCACCCCCGATGGGCGGACCCTGTACACCGCGAGCCTGGACACATCGGTCATCGCCTGGGACATCACCGGGAACCGGTCCTTCGGGGTCACCCGGCCCAACACCGCGCAAGGCCCCGTCAGCGCCGGCAATCTGGGCGCGCCCTACGCAGGGTGGTCAGCCGACCGCCGCCGGGCTGTGATCGGCTTCCCGGACAGGTCTGATCGCGACCATCGACGTGGCGACGGGCACGCGGACCACACGGGGCAGGCCGGTGAAAGGCCTTGAGGATCTGGTGCTGTCACCCGATGGCCACTACGCCTACCTCTCCTCGACCGGCCCGCTGATACGGCGATGGAACACCACAACGGGGCAGGTGGACAAGACGTCCACGCTGGGCGACCACTCTCCCAAGACCGTACTCGGCGTGTCGCCCGACGGCCGGCGGCTTGTGGCATGCGAGTCCCCTTCCGGGATAACGGCCGCTTGCTACTTCGCCGACGCCGGCACACTGGAACGCGTCGGCCACGGCATCACGCTGGGCTTCGGCCCCGGCACGGCCGCATTCAGCCCGGACGGCAGGCTTGTCGCACTCGGCAACGCCTTCGACCCAGGGTTCAGCGTCCTAACGGTCCCCGATGGCAGGGTCACCTGGGCGGCTGAGCTGGCTGGCCGAGGTTCGGGTCATCGGGTTCTCACCGGACGGGCACCGCCTGGTCGTGGGGTCAGATCATGGGCAGATTGCCACCTTCGACGTGGCATCGGGCCGCCTGCTCGCCGGTCCCGTCGTCGCCCAATCCGGCCCTGTCCTCACCGCATCGTTTGCCCCGGACGGCCGGACGATCCTGACATCCGGCGCCGACGGCATAATCCGGCTGTGGGAGGCGGCCCATCTGCGCCCCGTGGCCGAGCCCCTTCATCTGCTTCCCGACGAGGGGGTGTTCGCGGCCTACACCCCCGATGGCAAGGAAGTTCTTGGCCTGGACCCCACGGGCCGCGTCACGGCCTGGCCCGCCACCGTGGCGGCCTGGCTGAGCCGCGCCTGCTCCATCGCCCGCCGGGATTTCACCCCCCAAGAACGCACGCTGTACTCGATCACACCAGCAAGCCCCAAGCCCTGCGCCTGACCCGCGCCAGGGGACCCGCCCTTCGACGGGTCCCCCACCGCCCGTGCCGCGACCGGCACCGCGCGGGCGCTCACCCACCCCGGGCTTGCCCCCCGGCCTTCCGCACGGTCTCGCGCTTGACCTGAGCGAGTTGTTTCATATCGCGAACCTGTTGCCGGCCGGCCCGTGCTTTGCGCAGGCGGCGGCTAGCCGCTCGATGAACCAAACGGTCTCGCCGCCGTAGGCGTGCGTAGCGCGCAGCCTGGTGGCGATCTCGACGTAGGCCAGACCGCTGATGCGCAGGTCCGGCCATCGCGAGCCGGCGAACTGGGCAGCGATCTTCGGGTAGTCCCTGGCGGCAACCTGGTGAGCGCCCAGCACTGATGAGCAGCCCGCCAGGCCACTGTCCGGCGACAGGGCCAGCCGGGTGCCGCCAGGCACACCGCGCGGGCCAGTGCGCGCTCGGGCGTCCGCCACGGCCCTCCGCTGGAGATCCCGCTTCACCGCAGCAAGGTCCTTGATCTCAGCGTTGCCCGAGCTGCCCCACTGCACCTTCTGGCCGTTAGGGCCCGCCTCGTGGGCCCGCTTCAGGCCGGCGAGATCGGTCACTTCATCGACTCTTGATCCGCCGCGCTGCACCTGGTGCTGCGCGAACGGCTTCCCATGGTTTCCCTGGCCGGACGTCCCGGCAACGGTGCCGCAGGCGGCGAGCGCCAGGCCCGCGGCGAGCGTCCCGATCACCAGCTTGGTTCGCGTGATCATGGCTATGGTCCTTTGCTTCCGGCGGCCGCCGGTCGGCCGCGCAGAGCCAGCAGAACCCGTCACGGTTGCGGTTCGGCTGCCATCTGGCTGCGACCGTGCGCAACCCAGCGTCACGGCGCGATGTGATGCGGAAAGGCCCAGCTCTCGATCCGGCCCGGCAAGTCAGCCCGACTCGCCCAGGCGTGTCCGGTCGTCGGCAAGCTCCGCCGCAGAGTCAACGACGGATTTGAAGGAACCCGGTAACAAATGAAGCAGGCGAATGTCTGTGCAGGCGCGTGCGTGGGTGGCTGTCTAAGCTCTGGTCATGGCGTTCGTCATATCCGTGGTGCTGCTCAAAGGTGGCGTGTCCAAGACAACGACGGCGCTCGCGCTGGGTGAGGCGGCTGCGCTGTCCATGCCGGTCGTCATCGTCGACATGGACCCGATGAGGTCGCTGGCCCGGTGGTCCGAACTGGCCGCTGCTGCCGGGCGGCCGCTTCGCTCCGAGGTCGTCCCCGATGCCGGGCCCGGCATGCCCGGGCGCCTTCACGCCATCGCTGGGCACGCTCATCTGGTGGTTATCGACACGCCGGGACCTGGCGCCCTCGACCGTTCCCGGGAGGCTGTTGGGCTCGCTGAGCGGGTGGTGATGCCGGTCCCGCCGAATCTGGCTGACCTGGACCGGGTACACCCCACCGTGAAGATGGCAGACGACTACGACATCCCGGCCCGGGCGGTGCTGACCCAGGTCCGCGGCGGCATCGAGGACAGCGCCGCGGCGGCCGTCACGCTCAAGTCGTGGGGCGTCCCGGTGTACGACACCCAACTGCCGCTCACCGTCACCGTGCAGCGTGCCTACGGCAAGGCCCTCACATCCGGGCCGCTTCTACGGTTCGGCATGGACCTGATGGCCGAGATCCTCAACGAGACGTGACGCCAGGCCCGGTCGCCCAGGTGATAGCCGGCCAGTTCGCCCCGGTGGGGTGTGGTCGCGCTTGCTGACCTGTGCCAGGCCTTACGCTCGGTGTCGAGACTCTAGTGGTGGCGCCCGATCGTCCGCGCCGGGTCGAGGTGCGGGCTTTTCCCTCCAACCGGCGGCTGGTCACTGCGGCTATGCGCGCTGGCCGTAGCAAGATGCCGATGTACGGGCTGGTCGATGCGGATATAACCACAGCGAACCGGCTGCTGGCCGGGAACGGTCCGCCCGGGTCGCTGACCGCGTTCGTGGTAGCCAGCGTGGCCCGCGCGGCCGCCGCTCACCCGCAGGTGCATGCTTACCGCAACTGGCGCGGGCAGCTGGTGACCCACCGGCACGTTGATGTGGGCACGATGGTGGAGATCTCGACGCCGCAAGGGCCGTTCGCCATTCCCCATCTGCTGCGCGACGCTGACATCCGCGGGGTGCCCGACCTCACCGCCGAGCTGCGCCGCGTCAAGCGCGACCCATCGGCCAGCAGCAGCGGCCGGTGGCTGGAGCGAGCCGGGCCTGCCGCGACCCGGGTCCCGGGCATGATCCCGGCCATGTATGCCGTGATGGCCAGATCGGTGGCTGCCCGGCAGCGCATCGGTACCGTCGCTGTGACGGCTGTGGGCATGTTCGCCGGCGGCGGAGGCTTCGGCATCACGTCCCTGTCCTTGATGTCCCTGGAGGTCATCGTCGGCGGGATGAGCCAGCGCCCGCGTGTCATCGACGGCCAGGTCACCGTCCGCGACGTCCTGGACCTGACTGTGGCAATCGACCACAACGTGGTGGACGGCGCGCCCGCCGCCCGCTTCGCCGCCGAATTTCGGGAACTTCTGGAGAGCGCCGCGGTGCTATTGCCGTCCAGCGTTGCCTGACACGCTCCGGGGTGATCGACAGGCCGGCCGAGTGTCACGGCGCGGACGGCTGGCCGCCGGCTCCGGCGCGACCTGGTGCGCCTCGCGGTGTCCAGGCTAGGCGGCCTGTCCCGGAGGGGGCCGTTTGCGTTCGGGCCCGGGCTGCTCGTTCGATGTTGCGTTTGAGCACGGCCAGCATGCGGGCCTGCATCGGCCAGACAACCGGGATGTAGAGCCAGTAGTTGGCGAAGCGCTCCAGCCACCGAGGGCGGAGGGTCTGGTAACCGCTGATGACCAGGCGCGTGCGGCCGCCGGGCAGCTCGGTCAGCAGGAAGCCCCAGAGCCCTTCGGTGTAGGCGGATGGCCGTGGCTGCCTCGGGTCGAGCTGGCGGCCTCGCAGATCCCTCAGCCCGCGCAGTCCGAGGAACCGGTTCGGTTCCAGCGCTGCCACCTCCCACGCGTCCACCGGGCCATTGCGTGTCCAGTACTTCACGTAGTCGCCGAGGGCGAGGTCCTGCCACTCCGGGTGGACTTCTGTGGCACTTGGCCGACCGCCGTTATCGAGGCGGTCCCAGGAGTACCAGCCCCCACGGTCACCGCCCATCTGGACCAGCCACGGCCAGACCTGACCCGGCGGCGCGTCGATCGTGACGGCCATCGTCGCCGCCCTCTGGCCGTGGGGGACCAGCTCGGCACCGGGATACGCCCCGGTGAGTTCCTCGTCGGTCGCGCCCCAGCGCATGAGCCGAGGACGCACCCACGCTGCGTAGACAACCTCGGCTGCTGCCATCCCGGCCGCGACCATAACCGCGGTCTTGCGTCCAAATGTCATACAACAACCATCGGAGGCTGTGCACAGCCCTCGCAAGGGACCAACGTCACAACCGGCTGCCTGGCCAGCGCGCCGGAGGGCTGACCAGTGTGCGGGGCGGGCACCAGGCCCGACCGCCGAAACATCCTGGAAAGCGCCTGCCAGACCAGGGCTCCGGCAGCGCTTACGTCAAGGGAACGCCCCGAACGAGTCGTTCTGCGCGTGTCTAGCCTCCCGATCCCGTCCGCTGAACCAAGCGCGGAATCGGCAGGGAGGATGGGATATGTGCTCCGGCCCTGCTTGCGGGGTGGTGCGCGGCGGACAGGTTGCTCCGTTCCCTTCCTGCCGTCCAGATTATGCCCCGGTGTGGCGCTGATGTTGGCACGTGACATGACATTCGACCCTTCACGACGGTAAATGCCCAGGTCAAACGCATGCCGGTGTCACATAGCGGCAGATACGATGAACCCCATGACGCAACCGACTCCAGCGACGGCCGCCTTCCGTGCCGCCAGGGACCTGCTGCTGAGCCACCGCGAGGACTACGACGCGGCCATCCGCGAGTTCGCCTGGCCGGAGCTTGACGAGTTCAACTGGGCACTGGACTGGTTCGACGTGGTCGCGGCCGAGCACCCCGGCCAGGAGGCGCTGCGAGTGGTCGCGGAGGACGGCACCACCACGCTGACCTACGGCGAACTGGCGGCCAGATCGAACCAGGTGGCCAACTGGCTGCGCTCGCTCGGCGCCCGGCGCGGCGACCGGCTGCTGCTCATGCTCGGCAATATCGCCGAACTGTGGGAGGTCATCCTGGCCGCGATCAAGCTTGGCGTGGTGATCATCCCGGCCAGTACCCTGCTCAGCCCCGACGACCTGGCCGACCGGATCGAGCGCGGCAACGTCCGGCACGTGGTGACCGAGAAGGGCTCCGGGCGAAATTCGAAGGGCTCGGCGGCAACTGGACCCGGATCGCAGTCGTCCCGGTGCGCGGCCGTCGTCCACGCCGGTCGGCTGGGCCGACACCTGGCACCGATACAGCGCGTACGGCCACATGCCTGCCGAGTTCGCCCCGGACGGGCCGACCAAGGCCAGCGACCCGCTGCTGCTCTACTTCACCTCCGGTACCACCGCGCAGCCCAAGCTGGTGGAGCACACCCAGGTGTCCTATCCGGTCGGCCACCTGTCCACGGTGTACTGGATCGGCCTGCAACCGGGAGACGTCCACCTGAACATCTCCTCCCCCGGCTGGGCGAAGCACGCCTGGAGCAACGTGTTCGCCCCGTGGAACGCGGAGGCGACCACGCTGATCCTCGGCTACGAGCGGTTCTCCGCGGACCTGCTGCTCCGCGCGTTCGGCGAGCAGCAGGCTGAGCACGTTCTGCGCGCCGCCCACGGTGTGGCGGATGCTGATCCAGTCCGACCTGAGCGCCGCCGACGTGAGCACGCTGCGCGAATGCGTCGCCGCGGGCGAGCCGCTCAACCCGGAGGTCATCGAGCGGGTCCGGGAGGCCTGGCAGCATCACCGTCCGCGACGGATACGGCCAGACCGAGACCACCGCGCAGGCAGGGAACACCCCGGGCCAGCCGCTTCAGCTCGGCTCGATGGGCCGGGCGCTGCCCGGGTACACCGTGGCGTTGCTCGACCCGATCAGCGGCGAGCCCGCCGAGGAGGGCGAACTCTGCCTGGACCTGTCCCGCCGCCCGCTCGGCCTGATGACCGGCTACCGGGGCGACCCGGAGCGGGCTGAGGCGGCGATGCGCGGCGGCTTCTACCACACCGGTGACGTCGCCTCCCGCGACGGCGACGGCTACCTCACCTACGTCGGGCCGCACCGACGACGTGTTCAAGGCGTCGGACTACCGCATCTCCCCGTTCGAACTGGAAAGCGTGCTGATCGAGCACGAGGCCGTGGCGGAGGCCGCCGTGGTGCCGTCGCCTGACCCGCTGCGGCTGGCGGTGCCCAAGGCGTACGTGACGCTTGCGGCCGGTGCCGAGCCCTCCAGCGAAACCGCCCTGGCCATCTTCACCTACACCCGCGTGCGGCTGGCCCCTTACAAGCGTGTGCGGCGGCTGGAGTTCTCCGACCTGCCGAAGACGATTTCCGGCAAGATCCGCCGGGTGGAGTTGCGCGCGCAGGAGACGCCAGGCACGGCGGTCGACGCCGCTCCGGGCCCGCGCGGTGTCACCGAGTTCTGGGAAGAGGACTTTCCCGGCCTCAAGAGCTGAGCGCTACTGGCCGACCTGCGCCGGACGCTCAGCGTTGCGGCTCGCCCTGCAGCCCTGCCGAACCAGGAGCGAGCCCGAACAGCCAAGTTCCTACTTTGCTTTCGTATTACCTAGCTTTTACCTTTTGACGGTGGACGTGTCTCTATTCGCGCATATCACGAAGATGGGACCTCGATCACACTTGCTCCTCTGGCCGGCCTTGGGAACTAGCTGGTGATGTCGGCCGAGGTGAACCTGGCCCAGGCGATCGAGCCGAAGATCACTATGTAGACGGCGAACGAGAACAGGCCGTGTGACAGTTCGGTGGTGTCGATCGGCATGCGGAGAATCGAGTCGAACGACAGCCACCAGTGCGAGGGCAGGTAGGGCCCGATGGCCGCGAACTGCGGGATGTTGTCGGCCACCTCACTGGACACCGCGAGGATCATGATGGCGGCGATCGCCGCGATCGGGTGTTCGGTCAGGCTGGAGATGGCCAGCCCGATCGCGCCGAGCATGGCCATGGCCGCCGTAACGTACAAAACCACGAACAGCAGGCGCAGTAGCCCTTCCGACAACGGCACGGTGGTGCCGGACAGCAGCGTGACCGGTCCGACCGGGAACAGCGCCACCCCCATGATCAGTGCCGAGGCGGCCACCAGCAGGCAGGCGACCAGGGCGAACAGCACCACCGCCACGTATTTGACGCTCAGCAGCCTGGCCCGGCCGGCCGGCACGACCAGCAGGTAGCGCAGGGTGCCCGTGTTCGCCTCCCCGGCCAGCGACTCACCGGAGACCACCGCCACCACCAGCGGCAGCACCAGGGTCAGCATGATGGTGAGCGCCAGGAACGACAGGAACACCCCGTTGCCGGCCACCTGGGAGAGGAAGGCGGCACCCAGCCCGTTGCCGCCGTCGTCCTGACCGCCGCCCTGCGGCACGGCCACCCGCAGCGCGGACCCGAGCAGGACCGGGATCGCCACGACCACGGCGAGCAGCGCCCGGTTGCGCCATCGCCGGAACATCAGCCCCAGTTCGGAGCGGAGCAGGCGCAGCCACGGCCGGACGAAGCCGCGCCGTACCGCGAGCGACACCGCCGAGCGCACCGTCGGCAGCGACGGGCGGTGCCTCAGCCGTCGACATCGAAGCCCTCACCGGTCAGTTCCACGAACAGGTCCTCCAGGCTGGGGCGCGGCGTATCGAAGCCGGCCACCGGTACCCCGGCCATGACCAGCTCCCGGCACACCACCTCAGGCACGTAGTCGCCGATCTGCGCGCTGACCTCGCCGTCGGCCGGACTGGATGTCGGTGAGCCCGAGCTTGGTGAGCACCTCCGCCGCCTGGCCCGGCTCGGAGGTCCGGACCTGGACCCGGGTGGTGCCGCGGGCCCGCATCGCCTCCAGGGTGCCCTGGAAGACCATCCGGCCGGTGCGCATCACCCCGACGTGGGTGCAGATCTGCTCCACCTCGGCCAGCAGGTGCGAGGACACCAGGACGGTGACCCCGTCGGTGGCGATCTCCCTGATGAGCGCGCGCACCTCCCTGGTGCCCTGCGGGTCCAGGCCGTTGGTCGGCTCGTCCAGGACGATCAGCTCCCGGGGCTGGAGCAGGCTCGCCGCGATGGCCAGGCGCTGCTTCATGCCGAGCGAGTAGGCGCGGTAATGCTTCTTCGCGGCCGCCAGCAGGCCGACCCGTTCCAGCGCGGCCGTGACCCGGGCGTCGGTGGTGGCCGGGTCGGCGGTCGCGTCCACGGCGTCGATCCTGGCCAGGTTCGCCCGGCCGGAGAGCTGCGTGTAGAAGGCAGGCCCCTCGACCAGCGAGCCGACCCGGGGCAGCACCCGCGCCGCACCCGGCGGGCATGGCGGTGGCCAGCAGCTCGTGGCTGCCGCTGGTCGGGAAGACCAGGCCGAGCAGCATCCTGATCGTGGTGGTCTTGCCGGATCCGTTGGGCCCGAGGAACCCGTAGACCGAGCCGCGCGGCACCACCATGTCCAGCCCGTCCACGGCGAGCTGGCCGCCGCGGAACCGCTTGGTCAGCCCATGGGTGACCACGGCAGCCTGAGCCGTGGCCCCCTGATCTGTGCTGGGTCACCGTGCGGGCCGGGGGCGTCCCGCGCCGGCTTGTCCGCGGATGTCTCCAGGCCGGTGCTCACTTGACCTGGGCGACGTCCGCGTACAGGACCGACGGCGTGACCGCGCCGATCAGCACATGCCCGTTGGTGATCAGCATGGACACCAGGCTAGTGTGCAGCAGCCTGCCGCTGCCCCAGGCACCGTGCACCGGGTGCGCCGCGAGCAGCAGCGCGCCGATCATCGCGGAGCCGCTGATGGCACCGCCGCCACCGGACGCCGAGCGGGCCGCCTGGCCCGCCACCCCGGCGGCATTGCCCGCGCCGGCCACGCGCGACAGCCCGCCGCCGGGAAGGACATCGGCCGCGGGCAGGACGGCCACCGCGGTCCAGTCCTTGCCGATGACCTGCGCCCCTGAGGTCATGCCCTGGGGCCGATGGAGGGATGCCGGGCCGGCCGGCAGGCCCAGGGTTTCCGTGCGCACCGTCGCGCCGGGCGGCGGGGTGAAGTTGAAGTTGCTGGCCGCGGGGGTGACGAACGAAATCGACGTGTAGCCGACCTGGAACACCGGGCTGGCGGTCCCCTTGGCGAACACCTGCACCCGCAGCGGCACGGACAGGTGCTGCGCGTCCAGCGCGATGGTGATCTTGGCGATCTGCGAGCCGCTGGCCTTCGGCGCCAGGACGAGCTGGTAGGCCGGCCTGCCCGGCCACCGACACGTTGGCCTCCGTGGTCACCAGCGTGCTGCGGCCGGCCACCTTCAGCGCCTGCTGCGCGGCCTGCTGCGGGGTGAGCGGGGCCTTCGGCATGACCGGCTCCCTGGCGTGGTCGCCATGCCCGGCCGGGATCAGGTACCTGGTGACCGAGTCGGAGTTGCTCTGCCACAGCCACGCGGTGGTCCCGTTGCGGATCAGGTCGGTCTCGCCCAACTGCACCGGGGCGGCCAGGCGCAGCTTCCGTGGCCCGTCGTACCAGATCTTCAGCGTGTGCGACCCGGCCAGCAGCGACGTGATCGAGTTCGGGTTCTGCGCGCCCGGCAGTTGCGGGATGCCGAGCGCGGCGGTCTCGACCACCGTGCCGGTCAGCGGCGGGATGGTGCCGCGGTCACCGGCGACGGCGGCGAGCAGTTGCGCGGGCGTGCGCGGCGGCAGCGCCGGAGCGGCCTGCGCGACCGTGATGGCGGAGGCTATGCCGACCCCGGCGACCACTGCCACCACGCCCGTCGGCACCACCCAACGGCTCCGCCGGGAGAACCTCTGGATCGCTGCCATGAAACTCACTCCTCGCCGTGCTGCCCGGGCATCCGCGGCGGTCTGCCACCGGAGTCCCGTCATTCATTCTGCACGGCGCCGCTGTGGTATCCCTGTGAGCAAAGGGCATATGGCAAATCGGGGCAACGGGGAGCCGGAATCATGCGTGTGCTCGTGGTAGAGGACGAACGGCGGCTGGCCGCCGCGGTGCGCCGGGGCCTGCAGGCCGAGGGTTTCGCCGTGGACCTGGCCCATGACGGCGAGGACGGCCTGCACATGGCCCGGGAAGGCGCCTACGACGCGCTGGTCCTGGACCTGATGCTGCCGAAGATCTCCGGGTACCGGATCTGCCGCCAGCTGCGGGCGGAGAAGAACTGGGTCCCGATCCTGATCCTGTCCGCCAAGGACGGGGAGTACGACCAGGCCGACGGGCTGGACCTGGGCGCGGACGACTACCTCACCAAGCCCTTCTCCTACGTGGTGCTCGCCGCCAGGCTGCGGGCCCTGCTCCGGCGCGGCGCGCAGCCGCGGCCCGCCCAGTTGCGGGCCGGAGACCTCACCCTCGACCCCGGGACCAGGCAGGTCCGCCGCGGCGAGGCGGTCATCGACCTGACACCGCGGGAGTTCGCCCTGCTGGAGTACCTGATGCGCAACTCCGGGCAGGTGGTGTCCAAGTCCTCGCTGCTCGAGCACGTCTGGGACGCCTACGACTCGGTGGACCCGAACGTGGTCGAGGTCTACGCGGGCTACCTGCGGCGCAAGATCGACAACCCGTTCGGCCGCCGCGCGCTGCAGACGGTCCGTGGTGCCGGGTACCGCCTCGCCGCCGACGGCGGATAAGGCTCGCGGCGGGCGATGGTGGCGGGCGGCGCGGCAGCGGCCGGGCGGGAGATGATCGGACCGTGACCTTCTCCGTGCCCCGGTGGTGGCGACGGCGGAGCCTGCGGGCCAGGGTGACCATGATCACCACGGTGGGCCTCGCGGTGGCCCTGCTCGCCGGGGCGATGCTGCTGCGCGGCACGCTCCAGGCCTCCCTCACCCGCGGGGTCGACAACACCGCCCGGCAGGGCGGGCAGGAAGTGGCCGCGCTCGCCAACGGGAACCGGCCGCTGCCCGACCCGGTACCGGTGGTGGCGGGCACGCTCACCATCCAGGTGCTCGGCCCGCACGGCCGGATCGTGGATGCCTCGCCAGGCGCCGACCGGCTGGTCCCGCTGTTGCCCCCGGCCCAGGCGGCCGCCGCCGTCCGGACCGGCCGCGCGGTGCTGCTCGACGGGCGCCCGTTCGGCATCCCGTACCTGATGCGGGTGGTGGCGGTCCCCGCCAACGGGCACGAGATCGTGCTCTCGGCCGCCGCGTACACAGAGGTCAGGGACAGCATGATGGCGCTGGGCCGGGCCCTGGTCGTCGGCACGCCGGTGCTGTTGCTGCTGCTGGCCGGCGCCACCTGGCTGGTGGTCGGCTCCACGCTGCGGCCCATCGCCGCCCTGCGCCGCGGCGCCCAGATGGTCACCGCCACCGGAAAGGCCAGGGAACTGCCGGTGCCCGACGCGCGCGACGAGGTCCGCACGCTGGCGGTCACGCTCAACGACATGCTGGCACGCCTGGACGCCGCTGGGCGGCGGCAGCGCAGCCTGGTCTCGGACACCGCGCACGAGCTGCGCAGCCCGATCGCGAGCATCCGCGCCCAGCTCGAGGTGGCGCTGGACCACCCGGAGCAGCAGGACTGGAACCAGACGGGACGGGACGTGCTGGCCGACACACTGCGGCTGTCCAGGCTCGCCGAGGACCTGCTGGTGCTGGCCAGGCTGGACGAACATCAGCCACGGACGGGCGCGGGCAGGCCCGTGGACCTCGCCGCCCTGGTCACCGAGGAGGCCGAGCGCAGCACCGGCGTGCGGGTGCCGGTCACGGCACGGATCACCGGCCCGTGCGTCGTCACCGGTGAGGTGGAAGGGCTGCGGCGGATGCTGCGGAACCTGATCGACAATGCGCTGCGTTACGCCAAGTCCGGGGTCGAGGTGACCGCGCGGCGCGAGGCCGGGGATGCCGTGCTGACCGTGTCGGACGACGGCCCGGGCATCCCGCCGGCCGACCGCGAGCGTGCCTTCGACCGGTTCGTCCGGCTCGACGACGCCCGCAGCCGGGACGAGACCGAGACCGGCGGGGCCGGCCTGGGCCTGGCCATCGTCCGGGCCATCGCCCGCACCCATGGCGGGTCGGCCTACCTGGAGGGCGCTGCCCCGGGCCTGCGCGCGGTGGTCCGCCTCCCCGCCGCCCCGGACCAGCCAGCGGCCCCGGACCAGCCCAGCGCCCCGGACCAGCCCACGGCTTCGGCCAGCCCTTCCCCGGTCAGGACTCCAGGTACCTGATGGCCGCGATGACCCTGGTGTGCTCGGGGTCGATCGTGCCGCTCGGGAGGACGCTGGCACCCTCGCCGAAGTCGCCGATCGCTGATCATCGGCATTCTCCCAGGCGCCAGGGCCTACCAGCGGCCAAAGGGCAGCAGGGAGACCACCGCGATGACGGCGAACAACAGGGTCAGGTAGGCGATGGACAGGTGGAACAGGCGCATCGAGGCGGGGTTGGCGCTCGGGCGCGCGATCCCGGCGCAGGTTCCTTCGTCCACCTCGCGCCCGGCGCCACCGGCGGTTGCTCCCACGACGGCTCCGGCAACCGCGGCGGCCGGGACCGGCGCGGCGGCGCGGTTGACCCGGGCGTGCAGCCGGTGCGCCTCGGCGAGGAACCAGAAGCCCAGGCCCACCGCGCAGATCGTGTACAGCCACCCGGCGTAGGGCGCGAGGGCCAGGGTCGAGGCGACCATCACGTAGGAGTAGATCAGGATCTTGCGGGCCACCACGGTCGCGGGCGCGACCACCGGCAGCATGGGCACGCTGGCCGCGGCGTAGTCGTCGCGGAACTTCATGGCCAGCGCCCAGAAGTGCGGCGGCGTCCAGAAGAAGATGACCGCGAACAGGACGATCGCCGGCAGGCTCACCGTGCCGGTCACGGCCGACCAGCCCACCAGCACAGGGAAGCAGCCCGCGGCGCCGCCGATCACGATGTTGGACGCGGTCCGCCGCTTCAGCCCGATCGTGTAGACGAAGACGTAGAACAAGATGGCGGCGTCGGCCAGGATCGCGGACAGCCAGTTGACCAGGGTGCCGAGCAGCACGGTCGAGGCCGCGCCCAGGACGATGCCGAAGATGAGCGCTTCGAACGGCTTGACCACGGCCATCGGCGCGGGCCGCGCCAGCGGGCGGCGGGAGGTACGCCGCATCAAGGCGTCGATGTCGCGGTCGATGTAACAGTTGATCGTGTTCGCGCTGCCGGCGGCCAGGGCCCCGCCGGCGAGCGTGACCAGCAGGATCCGGACCGAGGGCAGCCCGCGGTCCGCGAGCAGCATCGTGGGGATCGTCGTGACCAGCAGCAGCTCGATGATCCTCGGCTTGGTCAGCGCGAACAACGAGGACGCCATGGCCTTCACGCTGCGGCGGCCCGTGATGGGCATCGCGGGCAGGGTACCCGCGGACACTTCCGGCACGCTCTAGTCCTCAGCCCTCGGTCGTCGGTGGCTCGGCACTGGTGATCGTGCTGGTGTCCACAGCGGGTGGCATGGCCGGCCGGGCCGGGGCCGCGGTCTCGGGCACCGCGGTGGCGGTCGTCGGGCGCAGTTGCAGCTGATACCGGTGGCCGGGGACCAGATGCGGCTTGGTGTAGACGATGTACAGGGCCGCGCCCACCACAATGAACAAGGTCACGGGGAACGCGAACGTCAGGATGGCCCCGCCGTAACTCCAGTCACCTGTCGGCGACGCGGCGATCAATCCGTGCACTCCAGCCTCCAGCTACGCATTGACTGTCATCTCAGGCCGGGCCGGGACGGCCAGGCCGGCTTGGCTGGCTTGAGCAACCGGTCCAGGCCGCTCGTCAAGGCTTCCGCCTCCTCATCGTTCAGCCACCTGATGAGCAGGGCCACGCCGGCGGTGACGTAGACGGGGAGCACGAGCACCCACAGCACCGCACCGCCAGTCTGCTGGTCATACAACACGCTTAGCACGTGGTGCCCTGCCCCGATGTAGCTGGGGTAGGCCACGCCGTAACCGAACACGAGCACCATGCCGAGCAACGTGCCCACGACGACCGTGCCGGCGAGCAGCATCACCCGGCGCAGCGGCGCCAGCACCGGGCTCAGCGGCGCGGAGCCGATGAGCACGAGCCAGAACGCCACGCCCAACCCAAGGTAGGACACCACCTCGGCGGCATACACGACGGGGTACCGCAGCGCGCCGTCGTACAACGGCGGCAGGTGCCAGCCGCACCAGGCCACGTTGAACGCGATGACCGTGCCCACCGCCAGCCGGGCCCGGCTGGCGGCCGGCCGCGGAGCGGCATCCCCGGTCCGTGGCGGCCCGGCATCCCCGGCCGGTGGCCGCCGGAACGCCAGCCCGCGGCGCAGCACCAGCCACGGCGCCCCGAGCACCAGGAACACCGGGGCCACGTTCGCCAGCAGGATGTCCTGCAGCGACCGGACCCAGATGTAGAGGTGCGACCAGTAGGCCAGTGGGGAAAGGAGGGCGAGGATCACCACGAGCAGCCCGCCGTAGAAGGCCGTCGCCTGCCATCCCATGCCGCGCGGGGTGTCCGCGCCCTGCCGCCCCGCATCGACGGCCACGCCGCGCAGGCCGCGTGCGTGCACGGCGACCACGACGGCTACCACGGCCAGGACCGCGGCATTAGCCGACCAGTGCGAGACAACCACGTTCATGACGACCACGGCCGCCGGCCGGCGATGAGGCCCTCCGGGCGAGCCACTCCTTCCCTAGGGGATGACGTAGAACAGAACCCAGAACAGTACCGCGACGACGGCCAGGAAGTTCCACACGGTGGCGAACCCGGACAGCGACGACTGGAAGCGCTGGACCGCGAACGCTTCCTTGTAGGTGGGCGGCTGCTCCACGAAGGAAATGGTCGGGATGAAACGTGCCCGGGCGAGCAGCGTCTCCAGCCAGATCATGGCCGCCAGCAGCACCACGACGAACACCGGGTAGAACCCGGTGAACACGCTGGAAAAGCCAGAACTGCCCGGCCAGAACGGAAGGAAGAGCAGTTCCAGGATCTGCAGCACGATCGCCGCGACGCCAAGCAGCAGGGCGATCACCGCGCCTATCTGCCACAGGCCCTTGTTGCCCGCCTTGATCTGCTGCAGCGCCGCGTAGTGGACCCCCGCGCTGACCAGGACCGCGAGCATGATCACGGTGCCGTAGATCATGGACGGCGGGTGGTAGCCCGAGCCCATCCACCTCCCGGAGGAGTTGACCGAGCGCAGGTAGAAGTAGGCGAACATGAACGCGCCGAACAGGAAGCAGAGCCCGCCTATGGCCAGGCGCGACGCTGTCCACGCGGCGTTGAGGGCGGCCTCGTGGTAGAAGCCTTCCTCCTCGGTTTCCCGGCTCAGCCCGGAGGCACCCGTGGTTGTTGACTCGGCCATGGCTATGCCTCCACTCCTGCGCCAGCGCCCGCGTAGGCGGCGCTGACGACGCCGACCGGCGGATTCAGGTCAGCCACCGGCGGCGCATCCTTCACGCCGTATTCGTAGGGACCGGACAGAATCACCGGAATGTGCTCGAAGTTCTCCGGCGGCGGCGGCGAGGAGACCTGCCATTCCAGCCCGCGGGAGTTCCACGGGTTGCCGACTTCCTTCTCGCGCCAGACCAGCGTGGACATGATGAAGTTGAACAGGAAGATCAGCAGCGATCCGCCCAGGCAGAACGCGGAGATCGAGACCCAGACGTTGAGCGGCTGCAGGTTCTGCGCGTACTCGAACACCCGCCGCGGCTGGCCTAGCATGCCGAGGGCGAACAGCGGCAGGAAGGTCGAGTTGAAGAAGATGAACATGGTCCAGAAGTGGATCTTGCCGAGCCGTTCGTTCAGCTTGATCCCCATCATCTTGGGCAGCCAGTAGTAGATGCCGGCCATGAAGGCGAAGATCAGCCCGCCCATGATCGTGTAGTGGAAGTGGGCCATCACGAAGAACGACCCGTGCTCGGTGGTGTCCGCGGGCACGTCGGAAAGGAACACCCCGGAGACGCCGCCGATCAGGAAGTTGAAGTACATGGCCAGGCAGAACAGCATCGGGACGGTGAACCTGATCTTCGCCTTCCAGAACGTCCCGAGCGCCACCAGGTAGATGAACCCGGTGGGAATCGAGATCAGCTCCGTGGTCAGCATGAACAGCGGCCGCATGTCCGGGTTGATCCCGCTGTCGAACAGGTGGTGCTGCCAGACGAAGAAGCTGAGCAGGGCCACGCCGATCATGCCCGCCGCGGCCGTCCGGTAGCCGAACAGCGGCTTGCGGCACATGACCGGAATGATCTCCGACACCACGCCAAACCCCGGCAGCGCCAGGATGTAGACCTCCGGGTGCCCGAAGAACCAGAACACGTTCTGGTAGAGGTAGCTGCTCCCGCCGAGCTGGTTGGCGAAGAACGCGGTCTGGAAGGTCCGGTCGGTGATCATCATGTACATCCCGGCCACCAGCACGGGCACGGCCAGCACCTGCAGGAAGGAGACGGTGAACATGGACCACACGAACATCGGCAGCCGGCTCCAGCGCATGCCCGGTGCCCGGTAGTTGATGTAGGTCACGATGATGTTGAAGCCCGCGAGGATCATCGAGATCCCCATCAGGCCGAACGCGATCGCGTAGGTGTCCATGCCGGGGCCGGCCTGGACGGCTCAGCGGCGCGTAGCCGGTCCAGCCGGTGGGGAAGCCGCCGAGCAGGACGCCCGACAGCAGGATGATGTAAGCGGCCGGGGTCAGCCAGAACCCGATCGCCTCGATCCGCGGGAACGCCATCCGCTTCGACCCGATCATGAGCGGCGCGAAGTACTGGCCGAACGGCCCGAGCACGACCGACGACATCATCATCATCATCATGGTGCCGTGCTCGCCGACCACCATGAGGTACGCGCTCGAGCTCATCAGGTGGTAGGTCGGCGACAGCAGCTCGCTCCTGATCGCCATGGCGAACAGGCCGCCGGTCAGGAAGTACGTGATCATGCCGAACAGGTACTGGATGCCCACGACCTTGTGGTCGAGGGTGTACCTGAAGTACTTCGCCAGGCCGCCGGCCGGGGCGTGCTCGATGTCGCGCAGCGGCTTGCCGAGCATTAGCCGGCCGAGGTCGTTGAACATGCCGAGGCCGGCCAGCCAGCCGACCGTGCCGAACACGTAGCCGAGCACGATCGGCACGTCGTTGGTGTCGGACAGGGCGTTCTGCGCGTAGTCGTAGGACAGCGCGTTGCCGAGCCAGTGGCCGACGAGGTAGCCGATTATCCCGCCGATGATGCCGGTGTGCACCGCTGGCTTCATCCACCAGGGACGCGCGCTCTCCGGACCACCCGCCACGGGCTGCATCCGGCCCGCACCTGGCTGAATCGTCGATGGCCATCCGGTCACCTCTTCTTCGGACTGAACGCGGTACTGGCTATCTGCGGGACTGGCCGCCGTCCGCGGCCGAGAGCCGATCATGGCGTCACCGGATCCTGTGGCGGGTAGTAGTAACCGGCCCCGCCCGTGATGCCGTCGATCTTGACGATCGAGGCCCCGAGCTGCGGGATCACGGTCGGGTCGTAGGTGAGGGAGTAGGGCGGCAGCATGTTGAGGATCCCGTTGCGGGCCTGCTGTGAGCTGCACGCCGCGGGCCCAGGTGCTGAACGCCCCCGGCGTCACGATGTGGCCGTAGTTGAACATGGCCCCGTGCCACAGGCCGCACAGCTCGTTGCAGCGCACCGTGAAGCTGCCCAGTTGATTCTTGGTGGTGGTGAAGGCGACGTTGTCCACGCCGGGGTTCGCGTCGGCCTTCACGCCGAGCTGGTAGGCCCAGAAGCTGTGGATCACGTCCAGCGACGTGACGTGGAACTCCACCGTCGTGTTGGCCGGCAGCACCAGCTGGCTGCTCTCCATCCCGCCGAACTGCGGGAAGCGGTAGGTGAAGGCCCACTGCTGGCCGATCACCTGCACCTGGAGCCGGTGCGAGGTGTTGGGCTGCCAGATCGGCGCGGGACCCTCACCGGCGCCCGCGCCGGCCGGCACGATCAGCTCGACCGTGCCGAAGACGAACAGGCCGAGCACGATGACCGCGGTAGCGCCGATCCAGGTGGCCTGGATCCTGGCGTTGCCGTGGATCGGCGGCCCGTCCTCGTCGTCGCCCTCGCGGTGGCGCCAGTTGACCAGCGCATACGCGGCGTAGATCCAGACGAACAGCATGACCGGCGCGCCCACCACCGCCAGGAACGCGATGTCGAACTGCTGGTGTTCCGCGGACGAGGTCATGGTGCCGGGCGGCATGTGCGGCTTCCACACGAACCAGATGAGGATGTCGGCGATCACCGCCAGGGGCAGCCAGATCAGGAAGATCCGCATGCCGTGCCGCGGCTCGGCGCGGGTACTGGCCGCCGGGGCCTCGGGAGTGGCCATCAGGCTCTTACCTCCATGTTGCCGGTCATGTAACCGATGGTCTGCATCGGGCCGCCGTTGCCGTCGATGAAGCCGCCGCCGCACGGGACGAAGCACTGCCAGCGGAAGATGCCGCCGTGTAGCGGCGCCTTGAAGCTGAACGTCTCCACGGCATGGGGGCCGGATGTGCAGGGCGAGACGCTGCACAGGTTGTTGGCCGAGTCCAGCGCGTTCGGCGAGGCGACCGGGATGAACAGGTGCAGCGCCGGGATCGCGAACGTGTGGCCGACCGTGCAGCCCGCCCAGCCGTTGATCACCGAGACGTTACGCGGCGGCGTGGCCACGCCCTTGTTGTTCACGATGCTCAGATTGACGGTGCCGCCGATCGTGCCCTGGACCTGGCTCCAGTAGTTGTTCCGCGGCGGCGTGCAGCCGTCGTAGCCCAGGATGGTCATGTGCACCGTTCCGCCCTCGGCGGGCATCGAGAACAGCGTGGTGTGCACCCACTGCCTGGTGCTGGGGTCCTGGACGAAATAGCTCACCCAGTCCGGCTTGCTGGAGGAGTTGTTCTGCGGATCCTCCTGCAGCACCACGTTGGTGACCCCGCCGGTGGCGTTGAACGTGACCGTGGGCGGGCTGCCAAGTATGTAGTGCACGACGATGAATGCCGCACCGACGACCACTGCCGCGAACGCGACGAGCAGGGCCGTGATACGGACCGGCAGAGACACCAGTCACCACCTCGCTTCTTCGCGCGCAGGCGCACGCGACTGGGCCGGCCGCGGTTGTCCCCTGGACCCCGGCCGGAGGTCTGTTATGAGCCTGATCTTCCGAGCATCCGTGCCCCGCCGGCAACACCACGGCGATTCAATGACGAAATTGTCATGATCATGGCATCCTGGCGGCTGACGGCGCCCGCTTCAGTGCATGCTCAAATTACAGTGTGTCATCAGTCAGTTACCCAGGTAGTACATGGTTCATCCTTGAAAACGGCCGGCCTCTGCCCTCGCCAGGCCCGGACTGACCGGTTTTGGGTGCATCGGGGTGGCGAAACTGCAATGGTTTGCGAAAAGCTGGCGGACCACGGCGCCAGCGGGTTGACCGGACGCCAGCGGGCGATGGATCCTCAGGGAAGGAGCCACGCTCGCGCCCCTGTCACCGGCCCTGACCGGGCCGTTGGCACTCGCTGGCGCGGGCACGGCAAGATGACGAGACTCCCATGACGACGACGGAGCAGGCTCCAGGCCAGGCCGGGCCGCGCATCCTGCTCGTAGAGGACGAGCCCAGGATCCGCGACTTCATCACGCGCGCGCTGGTCACGGCCGGCTACGAGGTGACCCCGGCGGGCTGCGGCACCGAGGGGCTGCGGCTGGCCCATGCCAGCGACTACGACCTGGTCATCCTGGACCTGATCATGCCCGACGTCGACGGCCGTCTCGTGCTCGCCCAGGTGCTGCGGGAACGCCGCGAACAGGCCGTCCTCGTGCTGTCCTGCCTCGCCGACGTGACCACCAAGGTGGACTGCCTGGAACTGGGCGCGCAGGACTACCTCACCAAGCCCTTCTCCCTGGCCGAACTGCTGGCCCGGGTGCGGGTCAGGCTGCGCGTGGAGCCGCACGCCGCCAACGAGGTGCTCAAGGCCGGGGAACTGATCCTGGACGTGGGCCGGCTGGAGGCCAACATCGGCCACGGGCCGGTGCCGCTCACCCGGCTGGAGTTCCTGCTGCTGCGGGAACTGATGGAGCACGCGGGCCAGTCGGTGGGCAAGGGCCAGCTGCTCGCGTCGGTCTGGGGCTACGACTTCGACCCCGGCTCCAACGTGGTGGACGTGTGTGTCCGGCGGCTCCGGTCGAAGCTGGGCTTCGAGCTGATCAAGACGGTGCGCGGTGAGGGTTATCAGCTCGCATCGTGACGGCCCGCTCCCCCGGCATCCGGCCCACACCTGGCCGCCGCCGTGGCCGTGGCGCATGCGCTGGCCGCACCGCCCGCCCGGGCTGCGCTGGCCGCTGCACCGGCCGCTGCTAGCCCGGGGGGACGACCCCCCGGAACCCCCCGATGCCTCAGGGCCCCATTCCTCCGTCACGGGGCCCTGGCCCGGCTTCCACCACAGGCGGATCGCCTGGGTGGACGTGGCCTGGGTCGTCTTCTCCCTGGCCAACCTCGCGGCGATCGTGGTCTTCTCGCACTGGGAGACGGTCCCTTTCCACTTCATCTGGATCAGCCTGACGCTGCTGTACGGGTTCCGGGTCTGGTCCACCCGGCCGACCGCCTGGGTACTCGCCGTGGTCATGATCACCACCGGCGCCGCGATCGGCTGGGACGTCTACATCGGCGCCCAGACGGTCGACGAGCTGAACGAGGTCCCGCTGATGGCGGCCATGTTCTGGATGATGGTCTGGCACGCGCAGCGCAGGCTGGCCGCCGACAACGAACGGGATCTGGTCAGCGAGGAGAACGCCCGGCTGCTGACCACCCAGCGGCGCTTCCTCCAGGATGCCTCGCACCAGCTCCGCACGCCCATCACGATCGCGCTCGGCCACGCCGAGCTGCTCGCCAGCGACCTGGCCGGGCACCCGGAGGCACGGGACATCGAGGTGGTCGTGGGTGAGCTGACCAGGCTCCGCCGGCCTCGGGGAACGGCTGCTGATGATCGCCGCGTCCGAGGATCCTGACTTCCTGCGCCCCGAGCCGGTGGCGCTGGACCGGTTCACCCTGGAGTCGTTCCGCAAGTGGCTGCCCACCACGGCGCGGCGCTGGACGCTGGGGCGCCTGGACCCGGTGCTGGTCACCGCCGACAGGGAACGGCTGGGCCTGGCCCTGGACGCGCTGCTGGAGAACGCGGTACGGCACACCACCACGGGCGAGCAGATCCGGCTCTCGGTGCTGCGTGACCACGACGGCCGGACCGCTCGTATGATCGTCGCGGACAGCGGCGAAGGGATCGCGCCCGCCGAACTCGACCGGATCTTCGACCGGTTCCGCTCCGGCTCCGCGCTGTCGGGCACCCGGGGCACCGGCCTGGGCCTCGCGCTGGTGCGGGCGGTGGCCCGCGCGCACGGCGGCGAGGTGCGGGTGCGCAGCGCCCCGGGCGAGGGCAGCGAGTTCGAGCTGGTGCTGCCGGTTCGCCTGCCGGCCGGGGAAGCCACCGGCGTGGCCGACGGCACGCCGGAAGCCAGGCCGGCGCTGCAGGCCGGTGGTGTTTTGACGCCGGGACGAACGACCGTGGAGGAGCTGTGACCCCGGAGCCAGGTGCGGCATCCGGAC
Organism: uncultured Actinomycetes bacterium; assembly: GCA_963726415.1. GTDB lineage: Bacteria > Actinomycetota > Actinomycetes > Streptosporangiales > Streptosporangiaceae > DASXKD01. The sequence goes on along the minus strand of CAVSCM010000041.1, from coordinate 88,751 downwards.
CAGGTGCGACGACACCGGGTCCAGGCATGCCGCCAGGCCCGGGTGAGCCGGGGCGCCGCCGGGCCCGGCGCCAGGGTGGCGTGGGCGGATCCAGGCGCTGCGCCGCCGCCGGGTGCTCGTGCCATCCGCGATCGCCCTCGTCGTCATCGTGGCGCTCGCCGTGGCCGGGGCCACCGTGGGCACCGGCTCCGCCGCCCCGCACAGCCTGGGCAAGGCCAAGAACTTCACCCTCTCCGTACTCGGCCAGCCCGGGCCAGCAGATCTCGCTGCAGTCCATGGCGAGCCGCCCGGTGATCGTGAACTTCTTCGCCTCCTGGTGCGAGCCGTGCCAGCAGGAGACGCCGCTGATCGCCCGGTTCTACCGGGACAGCGGGGGCCGCCCCGCGATCATCGGCGTGGACGTCAACGACTCAGCGTCCAAGGCCATGAACTTCGTCCACAAGAGCGGCGTGACCTACCCGGTGGTCGCCGACCCGATGCCGATGAAGGCCGCGATCGCCTACAACCTGCCCGGGCTGCCGGCCACCTTCTTCCTCAACGCGCGCCACATCATCGTGAAACGCGTCTATGGGCCGGTCACGCAGGCGGACCTGACCACCGGCGCCCGCCTGATGGCCGGGAAGACCGGCTGAGGAGGAGCGGCGCCATGCAAAGCCCGCCACGCGCGGATCCGCCGTACGTCCCGATCCGCGGCACCGCCTGGCCGGTCCGCAGGACCCCGCGCTGGTGGTTCGCGGCCGGTGCTGGCCGTCGTGGTCGCGGGCGTGCTCGTCGGGATCGCGGTGCATCCGTCCAAGGCGCAGCGCGCCGCCGACCTGAACGGCTTCCTGACCGACATGAAGACCGACATCCAGTCCTGCGCGGGCGGCGTGCGGGAGTCGCTCACCGCGCTGCGCTCGATCGATGCGGGGACCGAGCACGACGTCGGCACCGCGATCGGCATAGCCACCTACGGAGCCAAGCAACTGCTCCCCGGCCAACAGCATGCCGATGGACGACCTGGTCGGGTACCAGGTGCAGGAGTCGCTGTCCTCGTTCCGCCTGGACCGGGTGACCAACGGCCTGCTGACCTGGGCGTTCCCCTACGCGCAACGGGTGCAGAACGACGTGGCCGCCATCCTGCGCGCGCAGGGCGCGGCCCGCGCCACCGCCACCACCAAGCTGAACAGCGACCTGAAGGTCCTGGACGCCCAGCGCGCCTACCTGGACAAGATCATGATGGCCGCGATCACGGCAACCGGTGCGAGCGGCAGGCCGCCACCGCTTCCTGGCTGACCGGGGCGGCTCAGCCCAGGCCGATGTCCTCCAGGGCCATGGTGAACACGGTTTCCCAGGTGGCGGCGAACCGGGCGGCGCCGGGTGACGGCGGCTTCACCCGGTCCAGCGCGGCTAGCGCACACCGGACCATCTCCGCGGGCCGGGACGAGGCCACGTCCGCGTTGCCAAGCTCCAGTTCGTGCTGGAGGTTGTCGCGGCCGTGCCCCTGCACCACGTCGAGCAACAGCAGCGAACGGCCGACCGTGCGCGCCTCCGCGCAGGTGTCCCCGGAGCTGGTGATGACCAGGTCCGCGGCGGCCATCAGCGCCGGGATCTCCTCGGTGTAGCCGAACACGTGCAGCCGGGACCGGTGCCGCGCGGCCGCGCGCAGCCGGTTCTCCAGCTTGACGTTGCGCCCGGCGACCGCCAGCACCTGCACCCCGGCGTCGGCGAGCGCGGCCGCGGCGGCCGCGATCGGGCCCAGGCCCCAGGCACCGGACATGAGCAGCACGGCGCGCTCGTCCACGGGCAGCCCGAGACCGATCCTGGCCTGCTCCTGGGCCGGCGGGTCGTAGAACCCCGGGCGCACCGGCGACTCGACGACCCTGACCCGCGCCCTGGGCTGGTACCTGCGCACCGCGGCCTCGGCCACCGCCGAGGTGACCAGGTACAGGTCCACGTTGGGCTGGACCCAGAGGCGGTGCGGCGTGACGTCGCTGCACAGCACCACGTGGCTCATGCCCGGGTAGCGGTCGGCGAGCACGCTCACCGCGGACGTGGCGGTGGCGAACACCGAGATGGCCAGGTCGGGGGGATGCGCGTCGAGGTAGTCGCGCAGCCGCGGCACCAGCTGCCGCCGTGCCCCGGCGTCGGCCAGCAGCGCCAGCCTGCTCCCCGGGCGCAGCGCGGCGAAGTGGAACGCGTCGAACAGGCCGGGCGTGGCCAGCATGGTGCGGAACACCGCCTCCCCGGCGGACCCGCCCCGGGGACCGAGCAACCGCATGGCGTCCAGGGTCCGCGTGTCCCAGCCGCGGGCCGCCAGCGAGGTGGCACACGCCCGGGCGTGCATCTCGTGCCCGGCGCCGAGCGAGCCGGACAGCAGCAGAGCCTGCCTCATGGCGCATCCCCGGCCGGCTCCGGGCCGGGCTCGGCGCCCGTGGCCCCGGCCTGGCCGAGCCAGTCCAGGTAGCGCCGGACCCCGGTCACGAACGGGGTGACCGGCGCCCAGTCGAGCAGCTCTTTTGCCGCCCGGTTGGACACGCTGACGCCCTGGTAATCGGCATCGCGGGCCGGAGCGTAATGCACCGGAACACGCCCGATGAGCTCCTGCACCGTGTCCGCTATTTCGCGGACGGAAACCGGCGTCCCGCCTTCCAGCGCCAGCACCTGCCCCGCCGCCGCCGGGGCGAGCGCGCGCACGTGCGCGTCGGCCAGGTCCTCCACGTACACGTAGTTGCGGTGCTGCTCGCCGGTGCCCGCGATGGTGAGGGGCCTGGACTCGAGCACCGCCCGGACGAACCGGGCGACCACGAGTTCCTCGCGCATCCGCGGACCGTAGGGGATGCCGTAGCGCAGGATGGTGAACTCCTGCCCGTACATCTCCTTATAGCTGTGCACGAGCAGTTCCGCCGCGAGCTTGGTCGACACGTACACGTGCCCGGCGCTGCGCAGGTCGACGGGGAAGTCCTCGGCCAGCTCACCCGTGCCGTGCGCCGCCCCGTACACCCACACCGTGCTGGCCAGGATCACCCGGCCGCAGTGGTGGTGCCTGGCCGCGTCAAGGACCTGGGCCGTGCCCTCCACGTTGAGCCGGACCGCCCACACCGGGTCGGCCGCGACCTCGTTGACGTTGGACGCCCCGGCCAGATGGAACACCGCGGCGCAGTCGGCCACGGCCGCGCCAAGCCCCGCCTGGTCGAACAGGTCCACCTCAAGGTACGTGGCATCCGGGTTGCGCCACCGCGGCTGCACGTCGATGACCCGCACGTCATGGCCGGCTCGCACGAGCCGGTCCACCACATGGGAGCCGATGAAGCCCCCACCTCCAGTTACGGCTAGCTGCACGACCGCCCTTTCTCGTGTGCCTTACCGGCCTGTCCCATGCGGCCGGCACCCCTGGGCTGCCCGGTCAACGTCCCCGGGCAGCGTGCCTCCCGGGAGCTACCCGCCCGGGAGCGTCTCGTGCACCGCGGCGATCGCGGTCAGCACCTCGTCGACCTCCGCGTCGCTCATGTCGGAATGGACCGGCAGGCAGACGTGCCTGGCGGCGATGTCCTCGGCCACGGGCAGCGACGGACCAGCGTAGTCCGCGAGCACCGGCTGATGGTTCAGCGGCAGGTCGTACACCTCGCCGGAGAGCCGCACCCCGAACCGGTCGCGCAACTCCTGCTTGACGGCGGCCCGGTCGGTGCCGGGTGGCAGCAGCACGATGTACTTGTAGACGTTGCCGCGGCTGCCCGGCGCCTCGGCCAGCGGGGTGATCCCGTCCAGTACCGCCAGTGCCTTGTCGTAGGCGGCGGCGACCTCGCGGCGGCGGGCGATGAACTCCTCCATCCGGCGCAGGTGCACAAGCCCGGTCACCGCGTGCAGTTCGCTCATCCGCCAGGCCGAGCCGAGGCGCACGTGATGGTTGGCGGTGAAGGCACCCTTGCCCTGGTCACGGTAGATCTTCGCCTCCTCCGCGACGTGCTCGGAGGCGCTCACCAGCATGCCGCCCTCACCGCTGGTCACCACCTTGGTCGGATAGAAGGAGAACGCACCGCTGGCCCCGAACGAGCCCGCGAACCGGCCGTCCAGCGTGGACCCGTGCGCGTGCGCGGCGTCCTCGATCAGCGCGATCCCGCGCTCGTCGCACAGTTCCCGCACCCCGATGATGTCCGGGCTGATCATGCCGCCGATGTGGACGTGCACGACCGCGGCGGTGCCCGGGGTCAGCGCGGCCGCCACGGTGTCCCGGCTGAGCGCGAGCGTGCCCAGTTCCACGTCGGCGAACACCGGGCGCCCGCCCGCCTGGAGCACCGCGGCGGCGGTGGCGTAGAAGGTGTTCGCAGGCACCACCACGTCCCGGCCCGCGACCCCCGCCACCTGCAGGGCGATGTTCAGTGCCGAGGTACCGCTCGAGGTCGCGACGGCGTGCGTGGCGTCGTGTGCGGCGGCGAATGCCGCCTCGAAGCGCCCGGTGTACGGGCCCAGGGTGAGCGCCCCGCTGGCGAGGATCTCCGTGACCGCGGCGGCTATCTCCGCCCGGTCCGCGGGGGGGAACACAACACGTGCTGCTGGCACTCCCAACGGATGGCCCCTTGCTCGGTCATGCCGGGGCCCGGCCGCCCCGCGTCTGGTAATCGATTGTGCTTCGGGTATCGTCCCGACCTTGCCATCATTCCAGGAGAGATACGGCGCGGCAGGCGTCCGCCCCAGGCGTGTCGCCCGCGCGGGACAAGACCGCAGGCCAGAGGCTATGAGGCAGGTGTGACAGGTGTTCTCCGACAGCGCGGGCCCGCGGGCGCCCGCAGCGCTCGGCGTGGCGGCGCTGGCGCTCGGCGGCCTGGCCGTCAGCCACGCCGGCCCAGGCGTGACCGCGCTCGGCCCGCTGCGGCAGCGGTTCTTCCCCCGGCTGGCCGGGCAGGGCCGGGCCGATCATGTGGCGCTCACCTTCGATGACGGCCCCGACCCGGCGTGGACTCCGGCCTTCCTTGAGGTCCTGGCCAAGTGGCAGGCGCGCGCCACGTTCTTCATGCTCGGCTCGATGGCGGCCCGGGAGCCCGGGCTCGCCGCGGAGGTCGCCGGGGCGGGCCACGAGGTGGCCGTGCACGGCTGGGCGCACAGGTACACGGTGCTGCGCAGCCCCTGGGCGGTGGCGGACGACCTGGCCAGGGCCAGGGACGCGGTGGCCGAGGCGACCGGGGCGCAGCCGCGCTTCTACCGCCCCCCCTACGGCGTGCTGAGCAGCGGGGCGCTCACCGCCGCGCGCCGGCTCGGGCTCACCCCGGTGCTGTGGACCTGCTGGGGCCGGGAGTGGACGGCCGGCGCCACGCCCCGCTCGGTGTGGGCGACGCTCGCCGGCAACCTGACCGGTGGCGCCACAGTCCTGTTGCACGACTCCGACTGCACCTCGCCGCCCGGGTCCGCCGCCGCGGGCCTGGGCGCGCTGCCGCTGCTACTCGAAGAATGTGCACTACGCAACCTCGTGGCCGGCCGCCTCGCCGAGCACGGCCTGGTTTCGTGACCGGTCTTTCCGCAGCTCAGGTGGTCACCCAGGGGCATCTGGTTCCGTCACTGCGGGAACATGCCGGCGCCGGGATGACGTTGTTCCCCATGGCGGGTCAACCGCCTCGGGTGGGTGCCGCACCTGGTGCGCGGCTGCCGGTCGGAAACCCTCAGGAGGCCTTCAGGTTCCCTCCAGGGACATGGTGCTAACTGGAAACTGCGCTTAGCCAGGGTCACGGTAGAACTGCCGTCCCGGACGACCGTATGAAGCGGCTCACGCTACTTCCGAGGTGATGATGATGGCCGAAGGTCAGGGCAACGGGCACGACTCGCCGGAGCGCGACAGCGCCTGGCAGCCGTCCCCTCCCCCGGGCGGTGATCCAGGTGACGGCACGCCGGAGCCGGACACAGACCCCGGCGCGGCAGATCCCGGTGCCTCCTGGCTGCCCTTCAAAATGACCTCCCCGGCCGAGGATGCCGCCCGCAGCCGCGGCTTCCGCTTCGGCAGAGCCTGCTCCCGGCGCGCCGCCGGCTGCTGGCGCGCCGCCCGGTGCCGGTGCGCAGCCCAGTGCCGGTGCGCAGCCCGGTGCTGGTGCGCAGCCAAGCGGCGGGCCGCAGGCCGCGACCCGGCCAGCCGGGACCCGGAACTCCCGGCCAGGAGGCGCAGCCGCCGGGCGCACTGTCCTCGCCCTGGCAGGCCCAGCCCGGCAGCCAGCCGACCTGGAGCGCCCCGCAACAGCCGTGGACGGCGCCGTCCGGCCAGGCGGGGCAGGGCACCCAGCCCGCGCCCGGTACCCAGTCCTACGGCACACCGCCGCAGTCCCCCTACGGCGCGCCGCAGCCCACCCAGCCGATCTACGGCCCGCCACCCGGCTCACGGCGCCCAGGCCCCGTACGGCATGCCCGGCTACGCGGGCCAGCCGCCCTACACCAGCGCAGCCCGGCGGCCAGGCGTACTACCCGGTCAGCCGCCCTACCCAGGCCAGCCGCCCTACCCGGGCCAGCCGCCCTACCCGGGCCAGCCGCCCTACCCAGGCCAGCCGCCCTACGGCGAGCAGCCGCAGCAGAGCTGGCAGCCGCGCCCGCCCGGTGCCACCGCTCCCCGGCGAACTGCACGGGGCGGTGCCCCCCGGCGGCGAGAGCCACTGGGCCCCGCCGGGCGGCTACGGGCAGCCTCCCGCGGGACCGCCGCCCTCGCGCGGGCCGATGAGCCGTGCCCTGATCTACGTCGTGGTCGCGGTGCTCGCCGCGGCGGTCGGCGCGGGTGCGGTGTTCGCGCTGCGCGGCTCGAGCGGCGCGGCGCCGTCCTCCTCGGCCGGCGCGCAGGACATCCCCCAGCCCAAGGCGAACCACGGCGGCGCTGCCGCCGGCCCCGACCTGAACACCGCCGTGGCCCACAAGGTCGACCCCGGCCTTGTGGACATCACCTCCTTCGTCCACTACCAGCAGCAGGTCTTCGAGGGCACCGGCATGGTGCTGTCCGCCAACGGCCTGGTGCTGACCAACAACCACGTCATCAAGGGATCCACCCGGGTGACCGCGCAACTGGTCACCAGCGGGCGCAAGTACACCGCCAAGGTGGTGGGCACCGACAACGCGCAGGACGTCGCGCTGCTGCAACTGGAAGGGGCGTCGGGGCTGCAGCCCGTCACGACCGGTGACTCGAACAGGTCCGGCTCGGCGACACCGTCGTGGCGCTCGGGAACGCGGGCGGCAACGGCGGCCTGCCGACCGTGACCAGCGGGACGATCACGAGCCTGGATCGCACGATCACCGCCAGCGACGCGGGGTCGGGCACGTCCGAGCGGCTGACGCACATGTTCCAGACCAACGCCCCGATCGCCGAGGGTGACTCCGGCGGCGCGCTGGCCAACTCCGCCGGCCAGGTGATCGCCATGAACACCGCGGCGAACAGCCAGAACATCGGCGGGGCCGGCACCGACCAGGGCTTCTCGATCCCGATCGACCGGGCCCTGCTCATCGCCAGGCAGATCGCCGCCGGTCACGGCAGCAGCACGATCCAGATCGGCCAGCCCGCGTTCATCGGCATCGCGATCGCCAGCGACCCGAAGAGCAACGCGCCAAGCAGCTCGAGCAACCCGCGGACGCAGCTTGGCCAGCTTCAGCAGCTCGCCCGGGGCAACTACGTCAGGGATCAACTCCAGCGGCCGGTGCCTGGCCACCGAGACGGCGAACCCGGTGCCGAACAGCATCGCGCCGGCCAAGTCGGGCGCGCTGATCGCCGGAGTGTTCTGCAACGCTCCCGCGGCGACCGCCGGTGCCCAGGCCGGTGATGTGATCACCGCCGTGAACGGCCACGCGGTGACCTCCCCGGCCTCCCTGCGCATCCTGATGCGCCAGTACCACCCGGGGAACACGGTCTCGCTCACCTGGGTCGGGCTCAACGGCCACCAGCAGACCGGCTCGCTCAAGCTGGCCGCGGGACCGGCCGCGTAACGGCAGCACGTTCCGCGGGGCTGCCCGGCCAGCCCGGCGCGCCCTCGACGGCGGGTCTTACCCGGGCCGGCAGGGCCACGGCCCGGTGACGAAGGAACCGGGCCGCAGGCCACCGGGGGGTTCCGGGGGGTCGCTCCCCCGGGCCAGCACTGTCAGCCGGTGAGCCAGCCTCCATGGTCGCCTCGCACTCGGCGATCTGGGCGACCGGCACGTGCTCGTCCGGGGAGTGGGCGAGCATGGGATCCCCGGGGCCGTAGTTCAGCGCGGGCATGCCGAGCAGCGCGAACCTGGCCACGTCGGTCCAGCCGAACTTGGCCCGGGGCGCCCCGGCCACGGCCGCGAGCAGCGGCGCGGCGGCCGGGTGGTCCAGGCCCGGGCGGGCGGCTGGCGCCGAGTCGGTGATCTCGACCTCATAGCCGGCGAACACCTCGCGGACGTGCGCGACGGCCTCCTCCTCGCTGCGGTCGGGGGCGAACCGGTAGTTCACCGTGACCGTGCACTCGTCCGGGATCACGTTGCCCGCGACCCCGCCGCTGATCCCGACCGCGTTCAGCCCCTCGTGGTAGACGAGTCCGTCCACCTCCGGCTCGCGGGGCTGGTAGGACCGCAGCAGGTCGAGGATGCCGCCGGCCGTGTGGATGGCGTTGCTGCCCATCCAGGACCGTGCGCTGTGTGCCCGCTTGCCCCGGGTGGTGACCTCGGCCTGCATCGTGCCCTGGCAGCCGCCCTCGATGAGCGCACCGGTCGGCTCCATCAGCACCGCGAAGTCGCCCTGCAGCAGGTCGGGGCGGTTGCGGGACACCCGCAGCAGCCCGTTGCGCTCGGCCTCGACCTCTTCGCAGTCGTAGAACACGTAGGTGACGTCGGGGCGCGGCTGCGTCAGCCGGGCGGCCAGCCGCAGCGCGACCGCCACGCCCGACTTCATGTCGCAGCTCCCGCAGCCGTACAGCAGGCCGTTCTCGCGGCGGGACGGGAGGTTGCCGGCGATCGGCACCGTGTCGATATGGCCCGCCACGATCACCCGGTGCGGGCGGCCCAGGCTGGTCCGCGCGACCACCGTGTTCCCGTCGCTGTGCACCGACAGGTGCGGCAACGCGCGCAGCGCGCGCTCGATCGCGGCGGCCAGGTCCGCTTCATCGCCGCTCACGGACTCCACGTCGACAAGCGAGGCGGTGAGGTCGGCGCTGTCACTAGAAAGATCCAAGTCCACGGCGGCAGCATAGAGTGCTCAGCAGTTCCGGCGGCGGGGTGCTGCCACCAAAGGGAGCAGATGCCCATGTTCAGAGTCGATTCCGAAGTCGGCCGGCTACGGCAGGTGATCTTGCACCGGCCCGACCTGGAACTCAAACGGCTCACCCCGGACAACGCCGCCGACCTGCTCTTCGACGACGTGCTGTGGGTGAGCCGGGCGCAGCAGGAGCACGACGCGTTCGCGAACGCGCTCAGGTCCCGCGGCGTGGTCGTCCACTACTACAGTGACCTGCTCGCCCAGACGCTGGACGTCGTCGCGGCCCGCGATTACATCCTGGACGGGGTTTTCGACTCCCGCTGGCACGGCCCGCTGGCGTGCGACCAGCTGCGCGCGGCGGTGGCCGGGCTTGATTCCCGCACGCTCGCGGGTTACCTGGTGGGCGGGATCACCAAGCGGGAGATCGCCGAACTGGCCCCGGAGCCAAAGAGCATCGCGTTCCACTCGCTGGACCCGGACGGGTTCGTGCTCGTACCGCTGCCGAACCTCCTCTACCAGCGGGACACCTCCTGCTGGATCTACGGCGGGGTGTCGATCAACGCGATGCGCCGCCAGGCCCGGGTCAGGGAGTCCTTGTTCGCCGAGGCCATCTACCGCTGGCACCCGATGTTCGCCGGCGCGGGTTTCGACGTCTGGTACCACGGCGCCGATGCAGCCCCGGCCACCATCGAGGGCGGGGACGTGCTGGTGATCGGCAACGGCGCGGTGCTGGCCGGGATGAGCGAGCGGACGACTCCGCAGGCGCTTGAGATGCTGGCACACCGGCTGTTCGCGGCCGGCGCCGCCACCTCGCTCGTCGCCATCGACATGCCGAAGCAGCGCGCGTTCATGCACCTGGACACCATGCTGACCATGGCCGACTACGGCGTTTTCACCAAGTACGCGGGCATGGGCATGCTGCGCTCCTACACGATCGAGCCGGGGGCGAGCGTGCGCGAGCTGAAGGTCACCGACCATCCGCCGGAGGACATGCACACCGCGCTGGCCGCCGCGCTCGGCATGCCGAGCATCAAGGTGCTCACCGCCGTGCAAGACGTCCGCTCGGCGCAGCGGGAGCAGTGGGACGACGGGTGCAACGTGCTGGCGGTGGAGCCGGGCGTGGTCGTCGCCTACGAGCGGAACGTGACCACCAACGCCTATCTGGAAGAGAACGGCATCGAGGTGATCACCGTCGCGGGCGGCGAACTGGGCCGTGGCCGGGGTGGTCCCCGGTGCATGAGCTGCCCCATCGAGCGCGCCGGCTGATCACGCCTCGCGCCGGGCGATCACGTGGACGTCGATGCCGAACGTGCCTGCCTCCCGGAGGATCCGGGTCACGTTCGAGCCGCCGCCGGTGAGCTGTTGCCAGCGGCTGTGCCCGCTGGAGCCGATGACGATCTGGGTGATCTGATGTTCCCGCGCGAAGGCGATGATGGTCCGGACCGGATCGTCGTCGTGGATCTCGTGCCAGTCGGCGCCGAGGTCCGCGGCCAGTTCCTCGAGCCGCTGGCCACCTTGGCGGGTGGCGTCGCCAGTGACGACGTGGACTACGTCGAGGTCCGCCTTGGCGCGGGAGGCGATGCGGGCCGCCCGCCGCAGCAGCACGTCGGTGGCCGGCGCGCCGGTGACCGCGACGAGAACCCGCTCGGCGGGGCCCACTGCACCCGGGGAGCTGCGCTGCCGGAGGTAGGCGAGCAGCCCGTCGCCGGTCTCGTCGGCGAGGAAACGCAGGGCCACTTCGCGCAGCGCGGTGAGGTTGTCGGTGCGGAAGAAGTTGGTGAGCGCCTGCGGCACCCGTTCCATCGGGTAGATGTTGCCGTGCAGCATCCGCCGGCGCAGTTGCTCGGGTGAGGAGTCGACCAGCTCGATCTGGTCCGCCTTGCGCACCACCCAGTCCGGCACCCGCTCGCGGACCCTCACCCCGGTCATGTTCCCGACCTCGTCGGCGATGCTCTCCAGGTGCTGGATGTTCACCGTGGTGATGACGCCGATGCCGGCGCCGAGGATTTCCATGACGTCCTGCCAGCGTTTCGCGTTCCGGCCGGACCCGGGCACGTTCGTGTGGGCGAGCTCGTCGACCAGGGCGATCTTCGGGCGCCGGTGCAGCACCGCGTCGGTGTCCATCTCCTCCAGCCGGCTTCCCCGGTACTCGACCACCTTGCGCGGGATGACCTCCAGGCCGTCGAGCAGCCTCTCGGTGTTTTGCCTGCCCTGGCATTCGACAAAGCCGACGACCACGTCCGCGCCGCGGACCCGGCGGCGCTGGCCCTCGCTGAGCATCGCGTACGTCTTGCCGACGCCCGCCGCCGCGCCGAGGTAGACCCGGAACCGGCCGGCCGCCTCGACCACGTCGCCGGCGCCTTCGCTGGCCGGCCGGGCCGCGCTCACATCCTGACCGGTGCTCGCCGCTACGGTGACCTCTGTCTGCTCGTCGATCTCGGCGTACCTCCCTCGCGCTTCGCGCCGGGTAATCCGACGCTATAGCCGCGGCAGGTGCCTAGCTGCATGGCTTCTGTTAGTAATCCCGGCGTGCGTGTTAGAGATCCGGTTGGGCACGCACCCGCCCGGTGCCCCCGGACCACAATGCCGGTTAAGACTCCGGCGGGCCCGCGGCCCGGGCGTGAGCCGGTCCGCTGGGCCGGGCGTGAGAGCGGGCCCGCCGGGCATGCACGGCCGCATGGGGGGCGGCGTGACCGGGCAGGTGGCCCGGCCTGCAGGGCCGGCGGCTCCGCCGCCGGCCGTCAGCCGCTGAACCGGTAGCCCATGCCCGGCTCGGTCTGCAGATGCAGCGGGCGGCCCGGGTCGGCCTCGAGCTTGCGGCGCAGATGCGCCATGTGCACCCGCAGGCTGCGGGTTTCCCTGAGGTAGGCGGCACCGCCCACCTCGGCAAGCAACTGCGCCTGGCTGACCAGCCGGCCGGCGTTGCGGACCAGGACGCCCAGGATCTCCCATTCGGTCGGGGTGAGCTCGACCTCGCCCTGCGGGCCGGTGACACGGTGCCGGGCCATGTCGACGGTGTGGCTGCCGATCCGGACCTGCGCGACGTCCTGCGTCCAGCCGCCCCGGCGCGACAGCGCCCGGACCCTGGCCAGCAGCTCGTCCATGTCGACGGCTTGGTGAGGAAGTCGTCCGCCCCGGCGTCGAGCGCCGCCACGGTGTCCCCGGTCGTGGTGGGCCTGGACAGCGCGATGATGGGCGCCCGGCTCCACCTGCGCAGGCCCTGGATGACCTCGATCCCTGTCATGTCCGGCGGGTACAGATCGAGCAGTACCAGCCCCGGTGGCCGCCGCGCGGCACCGGCCAGGGCGGACCGCCCGCTCGCCGCGGCCTCGGTCTGGTAGCCCTGCCGCCTGAGGCTGACCCGGAGCACCCGTACGATCTGCGCATCGGAGTCGACGATGAGGATCCGGGCGCCCACGCGTTGTTCCGAGTGCTAGGAGTTCCGGCTCGGCCTATGGGCGTCCAGTTCGGACAGGGCCCGGCCCACGGTGAGGTCATCGCGCCGCAGCGACCGCCGCCGCCCGGCCTCACGGGCCAGATCCGGCGGCGGAACGGCGAGCACCGGGCAGTGGGCGCGCGCCAGGCAATGCCGAGCCACCCGCCCATGCCCGACGCGAGCGAGCCAGCCACGCCGGCCGGCCCCGACGACCAGCAGGTCATCCGCGGCGTCGGCAGCATTGACGAGGGCCGGGCCCGGCTCCCCGCGTACCACGAGCGCGTGGAACTCCACGCCACCGGGGATGCCGCCCCAGGCGGCATCGATGGCCTCGGCGAGCCTGCGGCCCGCCTCCTGCGCCCAGACTTGGCGCAGGTACGCCGAGGGTGCGCGACGGTCGGCGAGGTCGCCGCCGGGTGGCACCCAGGCGTGCACGACGATGAGCAGCGCGCCCTCACGGCGCGCAAGGGTTTCCGCGTAACGCAGTGCCGGGATGCTCCCGGGTGTTCCGCTTGCACCGACGATGACGCGACGGACGCCGGCCACGGCAGCACTCCTTCCCACCGATGTTGCTTACCTCCCATGCAACGCCGCGCCGACGGCGGCCAATGGCTGCGTTAACGGCTCTCATGCGGCGTCAGCGCGCTTCCATGCGCGGGCCATGCGGCGTCGGCGGCACCGGGCTGTTTTCACCCGGGGCGTGCATGGTAGTTACCTGATGTGATAACCGCGGCCGCGCTGACGGGCGTGATCTTGTTTATCGCGGCGGGATTGGCCTGGACGGCCCGCCTGATCCACGTCGGCAACCTGGACGCGCAGGCGCTCGCGGAGAAGCTCGCCACGCCAGACCCGGTTTCCGTGCTGGACTGGCCGGAACTCCGGGTGCGGGCGGTGGTGCCCCAGCCAGACGGGCAGCCGCTGGTCCTCCTCTACGTCGGATGGCCCAAAGAGCCGCCGCGGGCCGCAACGCTGCTGGTCGCCTTGGAAAGCGGCGACCACGCGTCGCTGCCTCTGCTGCGCCAGTGGTGTGCCCTGCAGGCATCGATCTGCCCGGTCCGGCAGCAGGGCGCGGAACTGGAACTGCGCCGCCGGCGGAGCCTCGAACGGGTGCACTTGGTGATGGTCGCGGAGGATCGCCCCGGGACCATGAGGTGACAGTCCTCGGAGTCTGGCTGGCACTGGCCGGCGCCGTGGCGCTGCTCGCCGGGCTGTCCAGCCGGCACTGGGCCCGGCGGCTGCGCCGCCACGGGCTGACCACCTGGGGCGTGACCGTGACGCCGCCGGACGAGGCGGAACCCGGCGGCTCACGCCGGACGCTGGTGCAGTACCGGCTGGCGGACGGGCAGGTGCTGGAGCGGATCGTGCCCGCGGCAGGCCTCAGGAAGGCACCGCTGCCGCCCGGGCAGAAGGTGCTCATCTGGTACGACGCCGAGGATCCCGGCGACATCCTCGTCTATGGCCGCTGGAGCCGCACCTCCGACTGGGCGTTCATAGCCGCCGGGGCGGTGTCCGTCCTGGCCGGCGTCATCATCGCCGGGCACCCGTGACCGCGGCCGCCGGCGTGCGCTAAAGCGGCAGCAGTTCGGGCCGCTTGGGGTCGACGTTGTCGCCCGAGGAGATGCCCCGCACCCGGCGGGCCACCCACGGGGCCGCGTGGTCACGTCCCCACCGAAGGTCCATCCGGCGCGCCGCCAGCCAGGCCGCCCACCCGGACGCGGGCACGCCGGCGGTGACCACGTCGGCCGCGGGCCACGGCGCGCGCCAGTCCTCGGTGACGTCCACCCCGAGCACCTCGCAGGCGCGCAGCGCCACCCGGCGATGCCCGTCCGGGGTGAGGTGCAGCCGGTCCGCGCTCCACGCCCGCGGATCGCGCAGCACGGCCATCGACCACAGGTCCACCACGTCGCAGCCGTGCCGGTCGGCGATCGCACGCAGGTGCATGTTGTAGGCCGCCACCTTGCCGCGGATCAGCCGCAGCACCGGGAACCGCGGGTCGAACCCGGTGAAGATGAGCACCCGGCAGCCGGCCATCAGCAGGGTACGGACCACCTCGTCGAACGTCTGCGCCAGCGCGTCGGGATCGGACCGGAACCTGAGCAGGTCGTTGCCCCCGGCCGCGAGGCTGACCAGGTCCGGGGCCATCGCGATGGCCTGCGGCACCTGCTGGTCGGCCACCTCGCCGAGCAGCTTGCCACGCACCGCGAGGTTGGCGTAGCGCAGCCCGGGCTGCTGCGCGGCGAGCAGCAGCGCGAACCGGTCCGCCCAGCCGAGGTAGCCGAGCTGGTCGTCGCGCGGGTCGTCAAGTCCCTCGGTGAAGCTGTCGCCGAGCGCGGCAAAGGTGCCGATCTGCACGGTCACGTCGCTGCCTCCCTCCAAGGCCAGAATTCGGCTTAGCAGGAATCCTGACCTGCGAAAACCAAGGTTATGCCCTGATTTGTCCCAGCACCAGTACACGACCTCCCCGTGCCGGCAGCCCGCCCGCGCCGCCGGGCCGCGAATCCACACGGGACTCGCCGGCATCGCCGTCCCCGGAGCCTACCCGGAGCCGGAGAGGAGCAGACTTGTCGTATGCGTCCACGCGCAGCCGTGCTTACCTGCTCGGCGGTGCTCGCCCTGTCCGGCGCGCTCGCCGGCTGCAACACGGCCACGTCGGCCGGAGCCCCCGCAGCCACGCCAGCGGCCCAGCCGGGCACGGCGCGGCCGGTACCGGCCGACAGCCCCGCGGCGCTGGCCGCCACCGACTGGACCACCTACCACCGGGACGCGGCCCGCACCGGTGCCGCACCCGCCAGCCCCGCCGCGGGGCGGTTGTCCATCGCCTGGCGGCGCAACCTCGACGGGGCGGTCTACGGCCAGCCCCTGGTGGTCGGCGGCCTGGTCATCGCGGCGACCGAGGGCGACACGGTGTACGGGCTCGACCGGGCCACCGGGCAGGTCCGCTGGCACGTCCACCTGGGTACCCCGGTCCCGCTGTCCGCGCTGCCCTGCGGGGACATCGACCCGCTCGGCATCACCGGAACGCCGGTCTACGACCCGGCGACCCGCCTGGTCTACGCGGTCGCGGAGACCACCGGGTTCCGGCACATCCTCGCCGCCATCACCGTGCCCGCCGGAAAACTGGCCTTCACGCGGGACGTCCCCACCCCGGACGGGAACCCGCGCTACGACCAGCAGCGCGCCGCGCTGGCCCTGGACCGGGGCCGGGTCTATGTGGCGTTCGGCGGGCTGTTCGGTGACTGCGGCCCCTACCAGGGGTCGATCAACGGCGTACCGGCCTCGGGACAGGGGCCGATCGTCTCCTACAAGGTGCCGACGGCCAGGGAAGCCGGCATGTGGGCGGCGGGCGGACCGGTGGTGGGCCCGGACGGCACCATCTACGTCAGCGTCGGCAACGGAGCGGCCACCGCACCGCCCTTCGACGACAGCGACTCGGTCACCGCGCTCACCCCCGCCCTGCGGCGCACCGGCATCTTCGCCCCGACGACCTGGGCGGCGGACAACGCCGGCGACCGCGACCTGGGCTCCACCGCCCCGGGCTTGCTGAGCGACGGGATGATCCTGGCCGACGGCAAGAGCGGCACTGGATATCTGCTGAACTCCAGCCACCTGACCGGCGTGGGCTCACAGGTGGCCCAGGCGCCGGTGTGCGCCGCCTTCGGCGGGATGGCAACCGCAGGGACCACCGTCTACGTGCCGTGCATCGACGGCGGGATGGCCGCCGTGAACACGGCAGGCAACAAGATCAGGGTGCTCTGGCGCGGCCCTCCCGGGGCGCAGGGCTCGCCGGTGCTCGGCGGCGGCGCGGTCTGGGTCCCGGACTGGAACGCCGGCGTGCTGTATGAACTGGATCCCGGCACCGGCCACGTCCGGCACCAGGTCAGGCTGGGCTCGGCGCTGCCCCACTTCGCCTCGCCGTCCCTGTCCGGCCCGCTCGCCCTGATCGGCACCATCCACGGGGTGGTGGCGGTCCGCGGCGCTTAAGCCGTGCTGGCCTGGGGGAGCACTCCACCCTCCGGGGACACCCCGGACCCCGATGGCCCTGGACCCCCCGCGGCGCCGATGGCGCCTGACCGGCAAGCCGGCAGGCCCCATCGCGCACGCTGGCCCGGGGGAGCGACCCCCTGGAACCCCCCGGGGCGCCGATGGCGCCTGGCGGGCAAGCCGGCAGGCCCCATCGCGCATCCCCCGGCTCGGGCCGGCTGCCAGACTGGAGCCGTGACCACCCCGCTGGAGTACCCGCAGCCGCCGGCGCCCGCGTTCCTTTTCGACCTCGACGGGACCCTGATCGACAGCGTGTACCAGCATGTGATCGCGTGGCGCACCGCGCTGGCCCGGCTGAACATCGACCTGTCGGTGTGGCGGATCCACCGGCGGATCGGGATGAGCGGCGGCCTGTTCGTGTCCGCACTGCTGCGGGAGACCGGGCGGACGCTGTCCGGCGACGACATCGCCATGGTGCAGATCTGGCACAGCGAGGAGTACCTGGCCCAGGCGGACTCGGTCCGGCCGCTGCCCGGGGCCGCGGAGCTGCTGGCCACGCTGACCGAGCACAAGATCCCCTGGGCCATCGCGACCAGCAGCTACCAGGTCACCGCGGTGCGCGCGCTGGCCATGCTCGGCCTGCCGCCGGACACGCCGCTGGTGACCAGGGACATGGTGGCGCACGCCAAGCCGGACCCGGATCTGTTCCTCGCCGCTGCCGCGCTGCTCGGCATCGAGTCACGGCACGCGTTCGTCGTCGGGGACAGCGTCTGGGACCTGCTGGCCGCCCGCCGCGCCGGCGCCATGGGGATCGGCCTGCTGTCGGGCGGCTATGGCCGGGAGGAACTGGAGCGGGCCGGTGCCTACCGGGTCTACGCCGACCCGGCCGACCTGCTCGCCCGCGCCCACGAGGTCGGCCTGCGCCTCGGGCCGCCGGGCGGCTAGTCCTGGCTTACCGGGTGGCTGCTGGCCAGGGCGGCACCGACCTGGTCGGCCAGCGCGGCCGCCAGCAATCGCTGCTCGGCGGTGGGCCGGGCACCGGGACCGGGCGTCATCAGGAACCGGCCCTGGAACACGCCGCCGCCCTCGACCAGGGAATCAGCTTCTCGCGCTGACGTGTACGGTGAGCCAGCGGGGAGCCGTGGTGATCGTCGCACAGCGCTGGGCGGCGCACGATGTCGTGCTGGCCACCAAGGTGCACTTCCCGATGGCGAGGGGCAACCGTGCCGGCGTCCCGGCGCTGGATCCTCTATGAGGCAGAGCCGAGCCTCCGGCGGCTGCAACCAGACTGGATCGATCTCTGCCAGATCCCCGCCGACCCGCGACCGGCATCGAGGAAACCTTGTCCGCGCTCAGCGACCTGGTGCGTGCCGTGAAGATCCGCGCGTTCGGCTGCTCAGCCTTCCCGGTCGATCAGCGCGGCCTGCTGGGTGAGCTCCGCGGCGGGCGCTGCTGCGGCTGAGGACTGAGCAGCCGCCGTATTCGCTACTGGCCCGGGGGATCGAGTCCTCGGTGCTGCCGGTCTGCCAGGAGCTGGCGATGTGCTGCCTGTCTCCGCTCGCCGTTGATCCCGTCCAGGTACCCGGCCCGGCGTCGCGGCCGCGTGCTGGCGGCGGCCCCACACCGCGATCTCGGTGACCGCCACCCCGATGACCAGCAGACGAGGCGATGGTCGTCTCGATGTCGTCCCGCCGGGTGATGGCGAACCGCTCGTAGGGGCGGGTGAGGAAGCAGTCGAACCAGGCCGCCGCCGAGACTCGGCGATCACCGGATCCCGGCGGGCCGGTCACCCGTTGGCGGCGATGGCCACCACGCTGGCCATCAGGGACGAGGGCGGCGTCGGATTGGGAAAAGTGCCGCGGAATGGGACAAGGATCGCGGCCAGATGCCAGCCGGCGGCCACCAGCCCCGCCGAGCACCGCCACGCTGTCGCCGCCGCGGCATCCACCACTTCTGCATATTTCGCCGGTCATAGCAGAGCGTGGCCGCCGGGCGCATGGGTTTCGTTAGGGTTCGCGCGCCGCCCCGCATGGATGCCGCATGGGCCCCACTGAAATCGTCATTTTCCCAGGTAGACTGCCTGGTCGCCCGGCTGACAACTGTGCTTCCCGGGCTGCCGCAGTCCGAGGAGGGACCGTGTCAAGACCTGCTCTATATCGGCTTGACCATAGTCGCCTTCGCCGTGCTGTGGCTCCTCGTGAAGGGGGTTGAGCGCTTTGAGCGCTGAGAACTGGATCGGCCTGATCGGCGGCGTCCTGTTGACCGTCTACCTGTTCGTCGCCCTCGTGCTTCCTGAGAGGTTCTAGTGAATCAGCACACTCGCTGGCTGGCTGCAGGTCGGCCTGCTCTTCGCCGCCCTTGCCGTGTGCTACGTGCCGCTCGGCAACTACATCGCGCACATCTTCACCACCGACAAGGACTGGAAGATCGAGCGCAGCTATCTACAAGGCTGATCGGCATCGACCGGAACGCGGACCAGAAGTGGAGTGTCTACCTCCGCAGCCTCCTGGCGTTCTCCTTCATCAGCGTGCTGTTCCTGTACGGCCTGCAGCGGCTGCAGCGCTACCTGCCGATGACCCGGGCAGCCATGGCCGCCGTGCCGGCCACCGCGTCGTTCAACACCGCCGTCTCGTTCGTCACCAACACGAACTGGCAGAACTACGCCGGCGAGGCCACGATGGGCTACGTCACCCAGATGAGCGGCCTCGTGGTGCAGCAGCTTCCTGTCGGCCGCGGTCGGCCTGTCCGTGGCGATCGCCATGATCCGCGGCTTCGCCCGGTCCAAGACCGACAGGCTGGGCAACTTCTGGGTGGACGTCACCCGCTGCACGCTCCGCCTGCTGATCCCCATTTCCATCGTCGGCGGGCTGGTCCTCGTCGCCAGCGGCGCGATCGAGAACTTCGCCGCCTACCACACCGTGACCACGCTGGCCGGCGCGCACCAGACGATCCCCGGCGGGCCGGTGGCCTCCTCAGGAGGTCATCAAGGACCTGGGCAACAACGGCGGCGGCTGGTTCAACGCCAACGCCGCGCACCCGTTCGAGAGCCCGAACCCGTTCACCAACCTCTTCGATCATCTTCCTGCTACTGCTGATCCCGTTCGCCACGCCGCGCGCGTTCGGCAAGATGGTCAAGGACAACCGGCAGGGCTACGCGATCCTGGCGATCATGGTGGTCATCTGGATGGCCGCGGTCGGCGGGATCAGCTTCTTCGAGGCGCACACCGCCACCGGCGGCGCCGCGACGATCACCGGCGGGCCACGCCGCGGAGGGCACCGAGGTCAGGTTCGGCACGCCGGCCTGCTCGTTGTTCGCCGCGTCCACGACGGTGACCTCCACCGGGGCGGTGAACTGCTTCCACGACTCGCTCACCCCGTTCGGCGGCGGCATCGCGCTGTTCGACATCACGCTCGGCGAGATCGCGCCCGGCGGCATCGGCGCCGGCATGTACGGCATCCTCGTCCTGGCCATCGTCACGGTGTTCGTCGCCGGGCTGATGGTCGGCCGGACGCCGGAGTACATCGGCAAGAAGATCCGGCCGACCGAGATGAAGTACGCGGCGCTGTACTTCCTGACCATCGCCCGTGGTCACCCTCACCGCGGCCGGGCTGTCGATCGGCACCCACATCGGCCAGAAAGCGATCTTCAACCCTGGCCCGCACGGCCTGACCGAGATCATGTACGCGTTCGCGTCGGAAACCAATAACAACGGCTCCGCATTCGCCGGCCTGGGCACCGCCGCCACCTGGTACCAGACGCTCGGCGGGGTGGCGATGCTGCTCGGCCGATTCGCACCGGAGATCTTCGCGCTCGGCCTGGCCGGCTCGCTGGCCCGGCAGAGTCCGGTGCCCGCGAGCGCGGGCACGCTGGACACCCGAACGCCGCTGTTCGTCGGCATGGTGGTCGGCGTGATCCTCATCCTGGTCGGCCTGACCTACTTCCCCGCGTTCGCGCTGGGCCCGTTCGCAGAAGGACTGCACTGACGTGACTACTCCCACGGCCAGTGCCGCAGGCTTCTCGGGCAGCATTGGATGCCGCCTGACGGACCAGCCCGGCCCTGAGGATATTTTGCGCCGCGTTCAAATCAGCGTGCGCCGAGTGACCGCACACCAGGCAACGGAACAGCGATTGGGTAATGCGGTTCCCCGCCGCGATGTGCCCGCAATGCGAGCATGTCTGCGAGGTATGGCGGGGATCCACCTCAACCACCACCCGTCCGGCGCTTTCAGCCTTGGCGCGCAGCACGCTGAAGAACATCCCCCATCCCGCATCGAGGACGGAGCGGTTCGAGCCGCTTTTGGCGGCCACGTTTGTTCCGGAAGCTTCAATGGTGCCTCGGTTGGAACGGGTCATGTTCCCGATCCGCAGCACCTCATGTGCGATGAGGTCGTGATCCCGCACGAGTGCGAGCGCGGTCTTATGTGCGAAATCCAACCGCTGGCGACGTACCTTGCGATAGACGGAGACGACGCGCTCTCTCGCCTTTTGCCTGCGCCTGGAACCGCGCTCGCACCGAGACAGGGTTCGCTGCGCGTCCGCGAGCCGGGCAGCCGACATAGCAAGGTAGCGCGGGTTCGGTACGTGCGCCCCGTCGCTAGTGGTCATGAAGTGCGCGATCCCCATGTCGATGCCGATGGTTGCGCCTGTGGAAGGAAGCCGCTCTGCTGGCACGCAATCGCAGGAGAGGATCACGTACCAGCGTCGGCCTTCCCGCTTGACCGAGATCGTCTTGACGATCCCGCGCACAGGTCGGTGCTGGCGCACCCTGACCTGCCCGATCCCTTGCAGCCGTACCCTTACCTGACCACTGCCCGGCACGCAATCCCACCGACAGCCGTCCCCGTCTTCTGGCCATTCCACCGTGTCGAACCAACCGCGACCCTTAAACCTCGGGTACCCCGGCTTCTTCCCCGACTTGACGCGGCAAAAGAAAGCAGCGAAGGCCTTATCCAGGCGGCGCAGCGTCGCCTGCTGCGAGGAAAACGACCAGCGGGCCTGCCCGTCTGGATCGTCACGGCGTATATATCTAAGGTCTGCGGACTGGTGGCCATATCGCACCGTGACGGCCGCTTTCTGCCAGGCGATGCGGCGATGCTCCAAAGCAGCGTTGTACAACTGCCGATGATCCTCCAGGCAGGCGGTAAGGGCAGTCGCCTGCTTAGCTGTCGGTCGCAAAAGAAACTTACAAGCTCGTCTCACAGGCACCAGATCTCCGTGGGCGGGTTCCGGAGCAGTCGCAGCAGCACCGTGCCACTACACATTCATTCCTACCGGCAGGTGCCGTCATTCCTGCCCGAGCCACACCGAAGGGAGGGAGCGCGGACTTCCCGTCACCTGAAGACGACAGTCGCCTCCGCGCGATTCTCATGGCTGTAACCACGGTTCCCGAGGCAGCGGGGAGTTCCGGGGAGTCGCCCCGCCGATCCGACGCTGAGCGCCGGATCGGCGGCGGGCTGCTCGACCCGAAGATGCTGTGGAAGTCGACTCCCGGACGCGTTCAAGAAGCTGGACCCGCGGGTCCAGATCCGCAACCCCGTCATGTTCGTGGTCGAGGTCGGCGCGCTGGTGACCCTGTACACCGCGATCACCAAGCCGTCGATCTTCAACTGGACCATCGTCGTCTGGCTGTGGCTGACCGTGGTGTTCGCCAACATGGCCGAGGCGGTCGCCGAGGGCCGCGGCAAGGCGCAGGCCGAGACGCTGCGCCGGACCAAGCGGGAGACCGTGGCCCGGCGGCTGATCGGCTGGAGCCCGGGCCAGGCGGGCACCCGTGAGGAGGAGGTCCCCGGCACCCAGCTCACCCTCGGCGACCACGTGGTGGTCGAGGCCGGGGAGATCATCCCCGGCGACGGTGACGTGGTCGAGGGCGTCGCCTCGGTGGACGAGTCGGCGATCACCGGCGAGTCCGCCCCGGTCATCCGGGAGTCCGGCGGCGACCGGTCCGCGGTCACCGGCGGCACCAGGGTGCTGTCCGACCGGATCGTGGTGAAGATCACCTCCAAGCCGGGCGAGACGTTCATCGACCGGATGATCGCCCTGGTCGAGGGCGCGCAGCGGCAGAAGACGCCGAACGAGATCGCGCTGAACATCCTGCTCGCCTCGCTCACGATCATCTTCATGCTGGCGGTCATCACGCTGCAGCCGATGGCGTTCTACTCCGGCGCGCCGCAGTCGCTGGTGATCCTGGTCGCGCTGCTGGTCGCGCTGATCCCGACCACGATCGGCGCGCTGCTGTCGGCGATCGGCATCGCCGGCATGGACCGGCTGGTGCAGCGCAACGTGCTGGCCATGTCCGGCCGGGCCGTCGAGGCGGCCGGCGACGTGAACACGCTGCTGCTGGACAAGACCGGCACGATCACCATCGGCAACCGGCAGGCGACCGAGTTCCTCCCGGTGAACGGCGTGTCGGCGGAGGAACTGGCCAGCGCGCGCGCAGCTGTCCGAGCATGGCCGACTACACCCCGGAGGGCCGCTCGATCGCCGTGCTCGCCAAGAACGAGTTCGGCCTGCGCGAGCGCTCCGAGGGCGAGCTGCAGGGCGCGGAGTTCGTCGAGTTCACCGCGCAGACCCGGATGAGCGGCATCGACCTGGCCGACGGCAGGCAGGTGCGCAAGGGCGCGGCCTCGTCGGTGGCCCAGTGGGTCCGCGACAACGGCGGCACCACGCCGGACGAGCTCGGCGGGATGGTCGACGGCATCTCGGCGGTCGGCGGCACCCCGCTGGTGGTGGCCGAGCGGGCCAACGGCTCGGCCCGTGCCCTCGGCGTCATCTACCTCAAGGACATCGTCAAGGAGGGCATCGCCGAGCGGTTCGCCGAGATGCGCACGATGGGCATCCGCACCGTCATGATCACCGGTGACAACCCGCTGACCGCCAAGGCCATCGCGGACGAGTCCGGCGTGGACGACTTCCTCGCCGAGGCGACGCCCGAGGACAAGATGGCGCTGATCCGCAAGGAGCAGGAGGGCGGCCACCTGGTCGCGATGACCGGGGACGGCACCAACGACGCCCCGGCGCTCGCCCAGGCCGACGTCGGCGTGGCCATGAACACCGGTACCTCGGCCGCCAAGGAGGCCGGGAACATGGTGGACCTGGACTCCAACCCGACCAAGCTCATCGAGATCGTGGAGATCGGCAAGCAGTTGCTGATCACCCGGGGCGCGCTGACCACGTTCTCCATCGCCAACGACGTGGCGAAGTACTTCGCCATGCTGCCGGCGATGTTCTCGATCGTGTTCCCGGCCTGGCCAAGCTCAACATCCTGCACCTGCACAGCCCGGAGTCGGCGATCACCTCGGCGATCATCTTCAACGCGCTGATCATCATCGCGCTGATCCCGCTGGCGCTGCGCGGCGTGCGCTACCGGCCGGCCTCCGCCTCGTCGCTGCTCCGCAGGAACCTGTGGATCTACGGCGTCGGCGGGCTGATCATCCCGTTCATCGGGATCAAGGCCATCGACCTCATCATCATGATCATTCCAGGATTCCGGTGATCTGACCATGAACCGTCTTCCCGGCTTCGTCCGGCAGCACATCGCGGCGCTGCGCCTGCTCCTGGTGTTCACCGTCGATCACCGGGATCGTCTACCCGGTGGTGATGGTGGGCATCGCGCAGGTGGCGTTCCACAACCAGGCCAACGGCTCGCTGGTCAGCTACCACGGCCGCACGTGGTCGGCTCCAGCCTGCTGTGCCAGGAGTTCGTGACCGCCAAGGGCAACCCGCTGCCGCAGTACTTCCAGCCGCGCCCGTCCGCCGCGATCCTGGCCGGCGCCAAGAACGACTACGGCTGCGACCCCCGGTACTCCTCGGCGTCCAACCTGGGCCCGAACAACCCAGACCTCGTTACGGCCATCAAGCAGCGCCAGCAGCAGATCGCGGCGTTCGACCACGTCAAGATCTCGCAGATCCCGCCGGACGCGGTGACCACCTCGGCCTCGGGGCTCGACCCGGACATCTCACCGGCCAACGCCGCCATCCAGGTGAACCGGGTCGCCGCCGCGCGGCACGTCAGCCCGGCCGCGGTCGAGGCACTGGTCAACCAGTACACCGGGGGCCGGACCATGGGCTTCCTCGGTGAGCCGGTGGTGAACGTGCTGCAACTCAACATCGCGCTCGACCAGAAGTACCCGTTCCACGGCTGAGTGCCCGGTACGGCAAGATAGTGGCTCCGCACCCGGAGGAACCGCGCCCCGGCGGTTATCTCCGGGTGCGGCCATGTCCGGGATCGTGCCAATATCCGCATGGATCCCGTTAGGGTTCCGGCGATCGGTGGCCCGGCGGCAGTCCAGATCACTAGGGGCAGGCACACTTGTAGCAAGGATCCGGCCCTGCTGGCAGGGAGAACATGGGCAAGGGCAACCGGGGTGAGCTCCGGATCTATCTCGGCAGCGCCGCAGGAGTCGGCAAGACTTACGCGATGCTCTCCGAGGGGCACCGGCGTGCCGAGCGGGGCACCGACGTGGTCATCGGCTTCGTGGAGACCCACGGCCGCGCGCACACCGAGGCGCTGATCGAGGGCCTGGAGGTCATCCCCCGGGCCCGGCTGCCCTACCGCGACACGACCTTCGAGGAGATGGACCTCGACGCGGTGCTCGCCCGTAAGCCGCAGATCGCGCTGGTCGACGAGCTTGCCCATACCAACGTGCCCGGTTCCCGGCACGAGAAGCGCTGGGAGGACGTGGAGGATCTGCTGCAGGCCGGCATCGACGTGATCTCCACGGTCAACATCCAGCACCTGGAGTCGCTCAACGACGTGGTCGAGAAGATCACCGGCGTGCCGCAGCGGGAGACCGTGCCCGACGCCGTGGTCCGGGCCGCCGACCAGGTCGAGCTGGTGGACATGACCGCCGAGGCGCTGCGCCGCCGGATGGCCCACGGGAACATCTACGCGGCCGACAAGATCGACGCCGCGCTGAACAACTACTTCCGGCCCGGCAACCTCACCGCGCTGCGCGAGCTGGCCCTGCTGTGGCTGGCCGACAAGGTGGACGAGGGCCTGCAGCGCTACCGGGCCGCGCACCACATCTCCGACACCTGGGAGGCGCGGGAGCGCGTGGTGGTCGCGCTGACCGGCGGCCCGGAAGGCGTGACGCTGATCCGCCGCGCGGCCCGGATCGCCGCCCGCTCCTCCGGCGGCGACCTGCTCGCCGTGCACGTCACCCAGTCGGACGGGCTGACCGGCGCCGACCCCGCGGCGCTGGCCGCACAGCGGCGGCTGGTCGAATCCCTGGGCGGCAGCTACCACCAGGTCGTCGGGGACGACATCCCGCAGGCGCTGCTCACGTTCGCCCGGGCCGAGAACGCCACCCAGCTCGTCCTCGGGGCCAGCCGGCGATCCTGGCTGTCCGCGCTGCTCACCGGGCCCGGCTTCGGCGCGCGGACGATCCGCGGCTCCGGCGACATCGACGTGCACATCGTCACCCACTCGCACATGGGCCGCGGCCGGGGTCTGCCCAGGGCCGGCGGCGGTCTGACCCTGCGCCGCCAGGTCGCCGGGTACGTGCTCGCCGCGGTGCTCGCCCCGCTGCTGACGATCATCCTCACCAGTGTCCGCGAGCGGGCTCAACCTGATCAGCGACGTGCTGATCTACCTGGTGGCGGTGATCGTGGTCGCCCTGGTCGGCGGCTTCGTGCCAGCGGTGCTGCTGGCCATCGCCAGCTCGCTGCTACTCAACTTCTACTTCATCCCGCCGATCCACAAGTTCACCATCGCCGAGGCGAACAACGCCCTGGCGCTGGGCGTGTTCGTCGTGGTGGCGCTGCTGGTCAGCTCGGTCGTGGACCGGGCGGCGCGGCGCACCAGACAGGCGGCCCGCGCCTGCGGCCGAATCGGCGATGCTGGCGACCACGGCCGGCAACGTGCTGCGCGGGCAGCACGCCGTCGAGGCCGTGCTCGACCGGGTCCGCGAGGCGTTCGGCATGGACTCGGTCACGCTGCTTGAGCGCGGCGGCGACACCCCCACGGGGAGAGGCCACCTGGACCGTGGTGGCGTACTCGGGTCCGGTCGCGGTCACCAAGCCGGACGACGCGGACGTCGAGGTGCCGGTCGGCAAGGGGCTGCGCCTCGCCCTGGTCGGCCGCACGCTCACCGCGGCCGACCACCGGGTGCTCGGCGCGTTCGCCGCCTACGCGGCCGTGGCGCTGGAACAGCAGCGGCTGTCCGCCGAGGCCGAGGCCGCCCGGCCCATCGCCGAGGCGGACCGGATGCGCACCGCGCTGCTCGCCGCGGTGAGCCACGACCTGCGCACCCCGCTTGCCTCCGCGAAGGCGGCGGTGACCAGCCTGCGTTCTCCCGACGTCACCTGGAACGCGGCCGACCGCGCCGAACTGCTCGCCACCGCGGACGAGTCGCTGGACAAGCTGTCCCGCCTGGTCGGCAACCTGCTGGACATGAGCAGGCTGCAGGCGGGGGCGCATGTCGGTGTTCTGCCGGCCGACCGGCCTGGAGGAGGTCGTGGCGGTCGCCCTCGACCAGCTCGGCCCGGCCAGCCGGAAGGTGATCGTGGACATTCCCGACTCGCTGCCCGAGGTCCAGGTGGACCCGGCGATCCTGGAGCGCGTGATCGTCAACCTCACCGGCAACGCGCTGCGCTACTCCCCGCCCGGCAAGCCGCCGCTGCTGGCCGCCAGCGCGCTCGGCGACCGGGTCGAACTGCGCGTGGTGGACCGCGGGCCCGGCATCCCGGCCGACGACCGTGACCGCGTCTTCGTGCCGTTCCAGCGGCTCGGCGACACCGACAACACCTCCGGCGTGGGCCTGGGCCTGGCCCTGTCCCGCGGGCTCACCGAGGTGATGGGCGGCACGCTCGACCCGGAGGAGACCCCGGGCGGCGGCCTGACGATGATCATTTCCCTGCCAGCGGCGGCCCGGCGGCCAGCCGGCGACGCAGCGCCCGGCCAGCGCGAGCGCGACGCAGGGACGGCGCGGGAACTGACGGCGCGAGACGCCCGGTCGCCCGCGATGGCCCGAGCATCGCCACCGCCCGACGCGCGGCCCGGACGGCACGGCCGGGGACGCCAGCTGACCGCGCCGGGACCCGGTCAGACGGCACCCCGGCAGAGGGCACACCCTGATGGCCCGGGTCCTGGTCGTCGACGACGAGCCGCAGATCCTCCGGGCGCTGCGGATCAACCTGCGGGTGCGCGGCTACGACGTGGACACCGCGGCCACCGGCAAGCAGGCGCTGGAGATGGCCGCCCGGCACCCGCCCGACCTGGTGCTGCTCGACCTGGGCCTGCCGGACCTGGACGGCGTCGACGTGATCGGCGGGCTGCGCGGCTGGAGCAGCGCGCCGATCATCGTGCTGTCCGGGCGGGCGGAGAGCACCGACAAGGTGGAGGCGCTGGACGCGGGCGCCGACGACTACGTGACCAAGCCGTTCGGCATGGACGAACTGCTGGCCCGGATGCGGGCCGCGGTGCGCCGGGCCGGGCCGCCCGGCGGGGTACCGCAGGTGCGCCTCGGCGACCTGGTGGTCGACCTGGCCGCCAAGCGCGTCACCAGGCCCGACGGCAGCAGCATCCGGCTCACCCCGACCGAGTGGCACCTGCTCGAGTTCCTGCTCCGGCACCCGGGCAAGCTGCTCAGCCAGCGGCAGTTGCTGGCCGAGGTGTGGGGTCCTGGCTATACGGAGGCCACCGGCAATCTGCGCCTGTACATGACGCAACTGCGGCGCAAACTGGAGCCCGACCCGGCGCGGCCGCGCTGGCTGCACACCGAGCCCGGCATGGGCTACCGGTATCAGCCGGACACGGCGCCAGACGCGGCAGTGCCACCGGCGGCACCACCGGAGACGGGAAGCGTGTCCGCAGGGAGCTAGTGGATCACGAGGGCGGCGATGATGGCGAGCACGATGGCCACGCCGATCACCACGGCCGCCAGCGTGGCGACCCGGCTGCGCGACGCGCGCATGCTCCAGGCCTGAGTCGCCTCCGGGCCCCCCGAACTATCCACGAAGGCGCGGAACTCTGCCGTGCTGCCAGACTGCTCAGCGTTGTCACGTTCGCGCATGTCATGAACCTAGCGAAGCTTGCAGGTCAGGAAGGGGCAATCGGGCAAACTCAGCCGCTTTGGGCCGGGCGCTGCTAACCCAGGCGGCAAGCCGCCCTGGAACCCCAAGTGCTAGTCCAGGGGGGCGACCCCCTGGAACCCCCGCTGGCTCAAGGCCCCGTTCCTCCGTCACGGGACCTTGGCCGTGTCAGCCGGGGGGCGACCCCCTGGAACCCCCGCTGGCTCAAGGCCCCGTTCCTCCGTCACGGGGCCTTGGCCGTGTCAGCCGGGCGGCGGGGAGCCGACCGGGCCGAACCCGGCCCTGCTCACTAGCCGCGAGAGCACGATCACGCTCTTGGTCCTGACCACGAACGGCTCCGCGCTGATGTGCTCCACGACCTCCTCGAAATGCCGGACGTCGGCCGCGCGGATGTGCAGCAGCGCATCGGCCTCGCCGGTGATCGTGGCCGCCCCGGTGACCTCCGGGTACTTGCTGACCGCGGCGGCGATGTCCGACGGTGAGGTGCGCCCGCGGCAGAACAGTTCCACGTAGGCCTCCGTGGTCCAGCCGAGCATGCCGGGATCCACGGTCACGGAGAACCCGGTGATCGCCCCGGAGGCGCGCAGCCGGTCCACCCGGCGTTTCACGGCGGGCGCGGACAGGCCCGCCTTCGCCCCGATCTCGGCGTAGGTCGCGCGCCCGTCCTCGACGAGCGCCGCGACGATCCGCCGGTCCAGTTCGTCGAAGGCCACCCCTTGATCCTGTCAGGTTGGGCCGGCGTGGCGTAGCGTGACGCCGTGGACTGGGTGCGGCTCCGCAGCGTGCTCGGCCGGCCCCGCGGCCGGTTCGGCATCCGGCTGGGCGACGTGGGGATGACCCTCGTGGTGCTTGTCGCGGTCGAACTCAGCGTGGCCACCGGCAACGGCCCGGGTACCGCGCCGCTCGACGCCCAGGCCTACCTGTTCGGTGCGGTGCTGGTGCTCCCGGTGCTGCTGCGCAACCGTTACCCCCGCTTTCCACTGCTCGCCTGTTCCGTACTGCTGCTGCTGTACTACACGTTCGACCGGCGGGACATCTCCCCCGCCCCGCTGCTGTCCGTCCCGCTCTACGACGCGGCCGTGGCCGGCTTCCTCGTCGCGGCGATCGTCATCCCGTCCGTCTACATGGCGATCGGCCTGGTCGTGGTGGAACTCTCCAACCACTGGAGCGCGGTCACGCTGATCAACAGCTTCCTGCCTTCGATCGTGGTGCTGGCGCTGGCGATCATGCTCGGTGACGCGGTGCGCAGCAGACGGGCGCTGGCCGCGGAGACGGCGGAACGGCTGCGGGTGGCGGAGGAAGAACGCGAGGCCGAGGCCGCCCGGCGGGTGGCGGAGGAACGGCTGCGGATCGCCAGGGACCTGCACGACACGGTGGCGCACAGCATGGCCACGATCACGGTCCAGGCCGGCTCGGCGCTGCACGTGCTCGGCGACCGGGACGAGAAGACTCCGCGGTGCTCTCACCGCGATCCGGGAGACCAGCAAGCATGCGCTCCGCGAGATGCGGGCCACGCTCGGGCAGTTGCGGCAGGGCACGGCGAACGACGGCCTCCCGGTGACACCCGGCGGGCTGGACCGGCTGCCCGCGCTGCGGGAAGCGGTCACCGCGGCCGGGGCTCCGGTGACGATCGCCGTGGAAGGCGAGCAACGCCGGTTGCCTCCGGCCATCGACGAGGTGGCGTATCGCATCTTGCAAGAGTCGCTGACGAACGTGCTGCGCCATGCCGGCCCGGCGGCGCGGGCGACGGTGCGGCTGTCCTTCGAGCCGACCGCCCTGGCCATCACCGTCACCGACGACGGCATCGGTTCGAACGGAGACCACCAGGGCCAAGGCCCCGTGACGAAGGAACGGGGCCTTGAGCCAGCGGGGGGTTCCGGGGGGTCGCTCCCCCGGGCTAACACTGGCACGGGGCACGGGCTGACCGGGATGGCGGAGCGGGCCGCCGCGGTCGGCGGCAGGGTGACCGCGGGCCCGCGCGGGGAGGGCGGGTTCGAGGTCAGCGCGAGACTGCCCCTTGCCGGGGAGGCCGGATGATCCGGGTGCTGCTCGCCGACGACCAGGCGCTGGTCCGGGCGGGGTTCCGGATGCTGCTCGAGGCGTCCGAGGACATCTGCGTGGTGGGCGAGGCGGCCAACGGCGGTGCCGCCGTGGCGATGGCCGCCGAACTGCGCCCGGACGTGGTGCTGATGGACCTGCGCATGCCCGAGGTGGACGGGCTCACCGCGACCAAGCGGATCTCCGCCGACGCCAGGCTCAGCGGGGTCAGGGTGGTCGTGCTGACCACGTTCGACGACGACGAGCACGTGTTCGGCGCGCTGCGGGCCGGGGCGAGCGGGTTCCTGGTCAAGGACGTGGAGCCGGAGGAACTCCTGCAGGCGGTGCGGGTGGTGGCCCGCGGCGACGCGCTGCTCGCGCCGAGCGTGACCAGGTCCCTGATCGCCGCGTTCACCGCGCGGCCACGCCGGGCCGGGAGCCGGACACGGCCCGGCCGCGCCCACCGGGGGCAGGCCGACCGGCGCTCCCCCGGGCCTGGCCACGCTCACCGACCGGGAGCGGGAGGTGGTGGCCCTGGTCGCCGAGGGCCTGTCGAACGACGAGATCGCGGGGCGGCTCGTGGTGAGCCCGCTGACCGCCAAGACCCACGTGAGCAGGGCGATGACCAAGCTGGCCGCCCGGGACCGGGCGCAACTCGTGGTCCTCGCCTACGCGCACGGCCTCGCGGCGCCCTCGACCTGAGCGGCGCGCGCGGCCCGCCAGCCCCCTCGGCCCGCCCAGCCCCCTCGGCTCGCCCAGCCTCTCGGCCTGATCGGCAGCACGGCTGCCCGCCCGGCTTGACTATGCCCGTATCTCCGTGTGACTATACGGATGTACGGATACACGGAGGAGAAGTGGCACCGAACGATCATGACCACCCGGTGAACCCGGAGCGGGTCGCCGCGGCCCGGGCCGGGGTGCTGTCGATGGGCGAGGCCGGCCAGCTGGCCGGGCTGCTCGGGATGCTGGCCGACCCGGTGCGGTCGCGGATCCTGTTCGCGCTGGCGGCCGGGGAAGAGCTGTGCGTGGGCGACCTGGCGCTGGCCCTGGACGTCACCGAGGACCAGGTGTCCTACGCCCTGAAGATGCTGCGCCTGGCCGGGCTGGTGAGCTTCCGCAAGGACGGCCGGATGGTCTTCTACCGGCTGTCCGACGGGTTCCCGCATCCGCTGCTGGAGCACTGCCTGCGGCAACTGCTCACGATCGCGGCGCCCGAGATGGACCGGTGATGCGCGCGCTGGACGCGGTGGGCCACGCCCTGGCGGTGGCCGGGGCGATGACCTGGCAGATCACGTGGTCGCTGATCCTGGGCTTCACCCTCTCGGCGATCGTGCAGGCCGTGATCAGGCGGCAGACGATCGCCCGGCTGCTCGGTAACGACAAGCCCAAGGCGCTGGCCTTGGCCACCGGCCTGGGCGCGGCCTCCTCGTCGTGTTCCTACGCCGCGGTGGCGCTGGCGCGGGCCCTGTTCCGCCGCGGTGCCAACTTCACCGCGGCGATGGCCTTCGAGATCGCGAGCACCAACCTGGTCATCGAACTGGGCATCATCCTGGCGCTGCTGCTCTCCTGGCAGTTCACCCTGGCCGAGTTCGTCGGCGGCCCGATCATGATCATCTTGATGGCGGTGGCGTTCCGGCTCTTCGTCCGCGCGCGGCTC
Organism: uncultured Actinomycetes bacterium; assembly: GCA_963726415.1. Lineage (GTDB taxonomy): Bacteria > Actinomycetota > Actinomycetes > Streptosporangiales > Streptosporangiaceae > DASXKD01. The sequence continues at coordinate 56,461 of CAVSCM010000041.1, read as the reverse complement.
ATCGACGCGGCACGCCAGCAGGCCGACAAGGGCCTGGCCGGGTCCATGGAGGGCCACGCGGCCATGGACATGAGCATCAAATCCGGCGGCGGCTTCTGGCACCGGCTGGCCAGCAGGGACGGGTACACCTCGGTCAGCCACATCTTCGTCATGGAATGGGCGGCGGTGCTCCGGGACATCGTGCTGGGCCTGCTGATCGCCGGGGCGATCGCCGCCTGGGTGCCGGACAGCTTCTGGCAGAGCCTGTTCCTGACCGGGCACCCGCTGGCCGCCAAGCTCTGGGGGCCGCTCATCGGCCCGGTCATCTCGATGCTCAGCTTCGTCTGCTCGATCGGGAACGTGCCGCTGGCCGCGGTGCTGTGGAACGGCGGGATCAGCTTCGGCGGCGTGATCGCGTTCATCTTCGCCGACCTGATCATCATCCCGATCCTGATCATCTACCGGAAGTACTACGGCACCCGCGATGATGCTCACCCTGCTCGGGATCTTCTACGCGACCATGGTCGCGGGCGGGTACATCGTCGAGTTCCTGTTCGGCGGGCTCGGGCTCATCCCCACCGAGCGGACCGCGAAGGTCGCCGACACGGGCATCCAGTGGAACTACACCACCGTGCTCAACATCATCTTCCTGCTGCTGGCCGCCGCCCTGCTGGTGCGCTTCTTCCGGTCCGGCGGCGGGCCGATGCTGAGGATGATGGAGGGCAGCCCGGACTCGCAGGACCAGCAGCACGCGCACCCCGACCCGACGGGCCCGCCAGCACGACGCCGGCGCGCCTCTCACTCCGGCCCGGACGCGGATGGTCCTTTCGCCGGGCGATAGTCCGCTGCCAGGCCAAAGGCTCAGGCATCTGCCTGAAACGGCACTGCTGCGCGCTGAAACCGCGGGAAGCGGCCTTTTATCGCGTGAGGTCAGGTGACCTTCACCGTGACGTGGAAGGCGATGATTACGCCGCACTCCATGACCCCTCCGGGCGCGGCGGCGTTTCCCGGTGTCGTGTCGGGCCCGCAAGGCCGCCCGAACGAGGAAACAGTGGCGGTGCCCCGGTGAACGGCCAGGAACGACGCCCCGGTCACCCCGACCATCACCATCAACCGTCCGTTGGCGTGCGGTGCCAGCACAGCCTCGTTGCTCGTGTGGACGGGCGACCACCTGTTCGTCGCCGCGCCCTTCAGGTACACCTGAACGGCGGTACCTGCGCCGCACGCACAGCGTCCGGCCGTTGTCGGCGTAAGTAATGGTGATCAGGGAGATCGGCGGGGCGGCGCTGCCGCACGAGGCGGCCGTTCCCGGGTCGCCGGGCACCGGGGACGGTACCGGTGCGGCCGAGGGAGATGACGACGAGGAGGCGGACAGCGGCGGGCCCGCGGGGGTCCCCGCGTGCTGCTGGCCGCAGCCGGAGGCCAGCACCATGGCGCCGAGGGCCACGGCCACGAGGACCGGCACGCTGCGCATCGCTGACTCCTTCCGGGTGTAATTTTCACCTGTTCAGGGCTTAGACGCGACACCGCCGGTAACGGTTCCCGGAACCATCCGTCCCTCGCCAGCCCATCAGCCGCAATTTCCGCCAGCACAGAGTGGAGCCGGATCACCGGCCGATGTCTGTTTAATCCGGGTTTATCCTCACCTATCTGTTTACGCTCGGTAACACATATTGACGCTTTATTACTGGCTAGTTATGTTGCGCGCAGGCATCAGCTACCGAGCGTGCCACATCCCCTACGCGCCTAACCCCGGCAGCGTGGGCACCGCTGTGCATTGGGAGGAGCAGGATGAGACCCCGAACCGTCCACCGATGGGCCGCACGCGGCGGCGTTGCCGCGTTCGCGGCGGTGGCACTCGTGACCGGAGCGCTGGCCGCCGCGACCAGCGCATCCGCACAGGCCACGGCGCAGCCACCACCAGCAGGACACCAGCACGTCAACGGGCACCTCTACCCGGTTGCCGGGCACCACGACTACGCCGCGGCGTGTGCCAAGGCCAACGCGGGCCACATGGCCTGCCTGGCGCTGGTGCGGACCAACGTGAAGCCGCGGCGGCGGGCCGCGCATCCGAACGCCATCCCCGCCGGCGTCGGCTACGGGCCATCCCAGTTGCAAAGCGCGTACCTACTGCCATCGTCTACCGCGGGCAGCGGCCAGACGGTCGCGATCGTCGACGCCTACAACGACCCCAACGCAGCCTCCGACCTGGCCACCTACCGGTCGTCCGCGGGCCTGCCCGCGTGTGGCACCGGCTGCTTCTCGGTGGTGAACCAGAACGGGGCGGCCAGCCCCTTGCCGCAAAGCGCCGGCACCACCGGATGGGACGTCGAAGAGTCGCTGGACATCGACATGGTGTCGGCGATCTGCCCGTTGTGTCACATCATCCTGGTCGAGGCGAACAGCCCGACCACGCAGAACCTCGGCACGGCGGTCAACAGCGCGGTCAGCCTGGGCGCCAAGTTCGTGTCCAACAGCTACGGCGGCGGGGAGTCCTCCTCCGACCCGACCTTTGACTCCGAGTTCTACAATCACGCGGGCGTGGCGGTGACCGCCTCGGCCGGTGACAGCGGCTTCGGCGTGGAGTACCCGGCCGCCTCGCAGTTCGTCACCGCGGTCGGCGGCACGTCGCTGAACACGGCGTCCAACTCGCGCGGCTGGACCGAGACGGTGTGGAACGGTACCGGCTCCGGCTGCTCGGCCGATGACGCCAAGCCCTCCTGGCAGAAGGACACCGGCTGCGCCAGGCGCACCAACAACGACGTGTCCGCGGTCGCCGACCCCAACACCGGCGTCGCGGTCTACGACACCTTCAGCCAGGGCGGCTGGCTCGAGGTCGGCGGGACGAGCGCGTCCTCCCCGATCATCGCGTCAGTGTTCGCGCTGGCCGGCACGCCGGCCGCGGGCACCTACCCGTCGTCCTATCCGTACAGCCACACGGCGAACCTGTTCGACGTGACCTCGGGCACCAACGGAACCTGCTCGCCGGCCTACCTGTGCACCGGCGAGGTCGGCTACGACGGCCCGACCGGCCTGGGCACGCCGGACGGCACCGCGGCGTTCACCAGCGGCAGCACGACGGGTAACACCGTCACGGTGACCAACCCAGGCAACCAGACCACCACCGTGGGCACCGCGGTCAGCCTGCAGATCCACGCCACCGACTCGGCCTCCGGCCAGACGCTCGCCTACAGCGCCACCGGCCTGCCGGCCGGCCTGTCCATCAACTCCTCCACCGGCCTGATCTCCGGCACTCCGACCACGGCCGGAACCTCGTCGGTGACCGTGACCGCGAAGGACACCACGAACGCGTCCGGGTCGGCCAGCTTCACCTGGACGATCGGCACCACGGGCGGCTGTTCGGCCTCGCAGTTGCTCGGCAACCCCGGCTTCGAGACCGGCTCGGCCGCACCGTGGACCTCCACCGCCGGCGTCATCAACCCGAACGGCGCGGGCGAGACGTCGCACAGCGGCACCTGGTACGCGTGGCTCGACGGCTACGGCACCACGCACACCGACACGCTCTCCCAGGCCGTGACGATCCCGGCGGCCTGCACGGGCACCACGTTCAGCTTCTGGCTGCACATCGACACCGCCGAGACCACCAGGACGACCGCGTTCGACAAGCTGACCATCACGGCCAACGGCACCACGATCGCGACGTTCTCCAACCTCAACGCCGCCAGCGGCTACCAGCAGCACAGCTTCTCGCTGAGCAGCTTCGCCGGCCAGACCGTGACCCTGAAGTTCACCGGCACCGAGGACTCGTCCCTGCAGACCTCGTTCGTCGTTGACGACACCGCGGTCAACACCAGCTGATCAGTCCATAGCCGGGCCGGCCGGCACGGGCAGCCAGGTGGCCCCCGCGCCGGCCGACCCCGGCCGTTCTGGTCATTATGCGCGTGGGCGCCGCTACTCAGCGGTGCCTCCTCGGGCGCGTGCTTTACCAGGCAGCGCCGACCCTCTTTCCCTGTAGGAGGCGCAAAATGAGATCTCGTACCCCGATCCGCAGATGGGCCATTCGCGGCAGTGCCGCCGCGTTCACGGCCGTTGCCCTGACCGCCGGAATGCAGGCGGCCTTAACTGGAGGAGCACAAGCTTCCCCACGGCAGGCGCCCAACCGCGTCGTCAACCCGTATTCTCCGGCCTACCACCACGCCTACCGGCACGGAGTGGTGCCGACCATCCCGCAGCAGAAGAAAATGCTCCGGTGGGACCGCAATCACCCACGGAACGCCTCGGCCAATGACCTGAACTACGGCGGCGGAATCGACGGGATCGGCGTCACCACCGGCCCGGAGCGCGTCTACATGGTCTTCTACGGCTCGCAGTGGGGCACTCAGAGCACCAATAGCAATGGCGACGTCACCCTGTCCGGTGACCCGTCCGGCCAGGCGCCCTACCAGCAGGAGCTGTACAAAGGCCTGGGCACCGGCGGTGAACTGTGGTCGGGCGTGATGACCCAGTACTGCGATGGCGTCGCGGTGAACGCGCAGAGCTGCCCGGCGAGCAACACCCAGCACGTGGCCTACCCCACCGGCGGCGTGCTCGCCGGCGTATGGGTAGACGAGAGCACCGCCTCGCCTACGCCAGGCCACCGGCCACCAGCTCGGCGTCGAGGCCGTCAACGCGGCGGCCCACTTCGGCAACACCACCGCCGCTTCGAACAGGACCGCCCAGTACGATCATCGTGTCCCCGCACGGCACCCACCCCGACGGCTACAACACCCCGTCCGGCCAGTTCTGCGCCTGGCACGACTGGAACGGTGACACCACGCTGAGCGGTGGCGCGGTCAGTTCGCCGTACGGCGACATCGCATTCACCAACAGCCCTTACATCACCGACATGGGCGCCTCCTGCGGCGCAGGACTTCGTCAACAGCAACGGCACCCTGGACGGCGTGTCCATCGTCAACGGCCACGAGTACGCCGAGACGATCACCGACCAGAACCCGCCCGGCGGCTGGACCGACTCCAGCGGCGAAGAGAACGGCGACAAGTGCGCCTGGATCACCCCCGGCACCTCCGGCGGCTCGTTCGACCTGAGCACCGCCCACGGCACCTTCGCCATGCAGACCACCTGGGCCAACGACGGCAACAGCGGCGCGGGCGACCTGCGAGGCCAGCCACGCGATCGTCGCCAACCGCGGCGGCAACACCGTGACCGTGACCAACCCCGGCAACCAGACCGGGACCGTGGGCACCGCGGTCAGCCTGCAGATCCACGCCACCGACTCGGCCTCCGGCCAGACGCTGACCTACAGCGCCACCGGCCTGCCGGCCGGCCTGTCCATCAACTCCTCCACCGGCCTGATCTCCGGCACCCCGACCACGGCGCGGCACCTCCTCGGTCACCGTGACGGCGACCGATACGACCAACGCATCGGGATCGGCCAGCTTCACCTGGACGATCAACTCCAGTCGGCGGGTGCACCGCATCGCAACTGCTGCGCAACCCGGGCTTCGAGTCCGGTAACACCATCTGGAGTTCCACCCCGGCCGTGATCGGCCAGAACGGCCCGTTCGAGCCCGCGCACACCGGCACCTGGGATGCCTGGCTTGACGGTTACGGCACCACGCACACCGACACGCTGTCCCAGGCCGTGACGATCCCTGCGGCCTGCAAGAACACCACGTTCAGCTTCTGGCTGCACATCGACACCGCGGAAACCACGACGACAACGGCCTACGACAAGCTGACCATCACCGCCAACGGCACCACGATCGCCACGTTCTCCAACCTCAACCACGCCAGCGGCTACCAGCAGCACAGCTACTCGCTGGGCAGCTTCGCCGGGCAGACCGTGACCCTCAAGTTCACCGGCACCGAGGACGTCTCGCTGCAGACCTCGTTCGTCGTTGACGACACCGCGGTCAACACCGGCTGATCAGTCCATGACCCGGGCCGGCAGGCACGGGCACCAGTGGTCCGGGCCATCGGCCCGGGCCACTGGCTTCGGGAGTACCCGCCCTACTACAGGCGGAGTACTCCGGGCGAGTACCCGGCGGGCGAAGTGCCTTCCTGCGTACGACGATCCGGCGGCCCAATCTCGCGAGCATCGAGAGCGACAACAGCAACTCTTCCGGCTCGTGGGAGACCCCAATGTCATACGCGACAGGCACCCCCCACCGTGACCCCGGTCCGGGGCCGATCGGCCTGCTCGGCCGCGCGTGCTACCGGCACCGCTGGATCACACTCTTCGTCTGGCTGGCCGGCGTGGCCTGCCTGATCACCTTGTGGACCAGGTTCGGCGCCCCGGCGCAGGACAACTTCAGCGGCAGCGACCCGGGGCAGGCGCTGCTGAACAAGCACTTCCCGCACGCCTCCGGGGACACCCTCACGCTGGCGATCGACTCCAGGGCCCCGCTGTCCGACCCGGCAACCCGGGGCAGGATCGAGGCGGCGCTGGCCCCGTTCGCCCATGCCGCGCACGTCACCTCGGTCACCGACCCGTACCGGACACCGGGGCAACTGTCGCGGGATGGCCATATCGCGTTCGCCACCGTGCAGTTCGACGTCGTGTCGACCAAGATCAGCAACGCCGAGGTGCTCGCGCTGATGCATGACGCTATGGCGGCCTCCGGGCACGGGATCACGTTCAGCCTCGGTGGTGACGTGGTTGACCTGGCCGAGACGCCGTACGGCGGGCCCAGCGACGGCATCGGCGTCGGCGCCGCCGCGGTGGTGCTGCTGATCGCGTTCGGCTCGTTCCTGGCCATGGGGCTGCCGATCGCGACCGCCGTGCTCGGCATCGGCGCGGGCCTGTCGGTGATCGCGCTGCTCGGGCACCTCTTCCCGGCTCCGTCCTTCTCCCCCATCATCGCCGCCATGATCGGCCTCGGAGTCGGCGTGGACTACGCCCTGTTCATCGTGACCAGGTTCCGTGAGGGCCTCCTGGTGGGCCGTGCCCCGGAGGACGCGGCGGTGACCGCGATGCGGACCGCGGGACGCACCGTGGTTATCGCGGGGACTACGGTGGTGATCGGCATGATGGGCCTGCTGGTGCTGCGCCAGCCGCTGCTGAACGGCGTCGCGGTCGCGGCGGCCGCCACGGTGGCCATGGTCCTGCTCGGCTCGCTGACCCTGCTGCCCGCGCTGCTCGGGTTCTCCGGCACCCGCCTGGCCAAGCGATCGAGGCTGCTCGGCCGGCTGCGCGACCGGTCAGCCACGGGTGATCGTTCGGCTATACCCCCGGCCCCACCACCCCACCCCATCATTCCTGCCGCGCAGCGGTGGGCAGGCGTCATCCAGCGCCGGCCGGTGCTCGCAACCATCGTGTCCACCGGCATCATCCTGGCGCTTGCCGCGCCCGCGCTCGGCATGAAGCTGAACTTCCCCGACGAGTCCTCCCAGGCCAGGGGGACGATGGGGTACGCGAGCTACGCCACCATGGCGCGCGGCTTCGGCCCCGGCTTCGACGCCCCGGTGATCGTCGCCGCCGCGTTGCCGTCGCCGGACGCCAGTACGGCCCGCCTGGCCGCCGCGATCGGCCACACCCCGGGCGTGGCCGAGGTCACCCCCGTGGTGCGCAGCGCGGACGGCAAGGCCGCCATGATGGTCGCCTACCCCACCACCGGTGAGCAGGACACGGCCACCAACGCGCTGGTGAACCACCTGCGCACCGACGTGATGCCGGGCGCCACGGCCGGCACCGGCATCCGTGCCTACCTCACCGGGCCGAACGCCGGCGGCGTGGCCTTCGCCAACCTCATCAGCCAGCGGCTTCCGTGGCTGATCGCGGTGGTGGTGCTTGTCTCGATGGTGCTGCTGACCGTGATGTTCCGTTCGGTCACGATCGCGATCAAGGCCGCGGTGATGAACCTCCTGTCGATCAGCGCGGCGTACGGCGTGCTGGTCCTCATCACCCAGGACGGCTGGCTGCACCAGGCGTTCGGCTTCCCGGAGAACGTGCCGGTGACCACCTGGGTGCCGATGTTCCTGTTCGTGATCCTGTTCGGCCTGTCCATGGACTACGAGGTGTTCCTGCTGTCGCGCATCCGTGAGTCCTACGACGCCACCGGCGACAACGCCGCCTCGGTGGCACACGGCCTGGCCCGTACCGCCCGGGTGATCACCGCCGCCGCAGCCATCATGATCGTGGTGTTCCTGTCCTTCGTGGCCGGGGCGAACGTCTCGGTGAAGCAGATCGGCCTGGGCCTGGCGGTGGCCGTGCTCATCGACGCCACCCTGGTGCGGATGGTGCTGGTGCCCGCGGTCATGGAACTGCTCGGCAAGGCCAACTGGTGGCTGCCGGGCCCGCTGGCCCGGGTGCTGCCGAAGACCTCCCTGCCCGAGGACGAGCCCCTGGCCGACGGCCCGGCCCTGGCCCGGACCGGCGGGTAGCTCCCGGCGGGCGGACCTGGGACTCCCGGGGGCGCCCCGGCCGGGCCTCGGCGAGGAGGGTGTGCCCGGCGCCGCTGGCGGCAAGCGCAGCGGCGCCGGGCACAACGCTGTCCGGGCTAGCTGTGGTGAGCCTTGGTGATCTTGGCGCCGGGCGGCAACTGGAACAGCGTGGCCGACGGCGACGTCGTGTACGACTTGATCCGGAAGCTGGTGGAGTCGCTCGCCGATATCGCACCACAGGCGGGGCGCCAGACTACGGTTGGCGCATGCGCGAACCAGGGTCACTTCCATTCCCCGACCGACTCGCCGGCACCGACAGCCTGCCCGGCATCGATCACATCGTGATCTTGATGAAGGAGAACCATACCTACGACAACTACTTCGGCATGCTCGACCGTGGGGACGGCTTCACCTTCGGCGCCGACGGCACCCCGCAGAACAGCAACCCCGACGGGCACGGGAACCAGGTGCGGGCCCATCACCTCAGCCTGCCGTTCAACCCGTCCTTTCACGTGGATCAGACCTGGAACGACTCGCACAAGCAGTGGAACAACGGCGCGATGGACGGGTTCGTCACCACCACCAACAGCGCCGATCCCATGGGCTACTTCGACGGGACGGACCTTCCCTGGTACTACGGTTTCGCCCGCGCCTATGGCCTCGGGGACCGGTTCTTCTCCTCGGTCCTGGCCCAGACGTTCCCCAACCGCCGGTTCCTCCAGGCGGCCACGGCGGCCGGGCTAGTGTCCACGTCCATTCCCAACCCGTTCACGAAGCCGCCGGCCACGGGACTGATCTGGGATCTGCTCGACGCGCACAACATCGGCTGGGCCAACTACTTCGTCGAGGTCCCCGAGGTCGGGCTGTGGCCGCGCAACCTGCTCAAGTACCACAGCCATCTGCACGACATCGGCGACTTCTACGACGACTGCCGCGAGGGCAGGCTGCCTCCGGTGACCTTGCTCACCACGGAGGCACTCCTTGCCTCCGAGGGGGAGTTCCAGGACGTCCAGATCGGCGAGGCGGAAACCGCCAGCCTGTTCGACGCGGCTACGGCCGGGCCGCAGTGGCAGAGCATGCTCTTCGTGATCATCTGGGACGAGGGCGGCGGATTCTACGACCACGTGCCGCCGCCGGCGGCGGTCACCCCGGACGACATCCCGCCGGACATCCACGTCCCCCCGGACGAGCCCGGCGGCTATGACCGGTACGGGTTCCGCGTTCCGTGCCTGGTCGCCTCCCCGTTCGCCAAGCCCGGCCACGTCTCGTCGGCGGTCTACGACCACACCTCGGTCCTGGCGACGATCGAGCACAAGTGGAACCTGCCGGCGCTGACCCGGCGCGACGCGGCGGCGAACCCGCTGACCGACTTCCTCGACCTCGGCGCCCCGCCGCACTTCAAGACGCCGGCCAAGCTCCCCCACCCGTCGATCTGGCCGTTCACCGGGCAGCGTTAGCCCCTGAGCGGGGACAGCGCCCGCGCGGCGCGCCTGCCCGGGCCCTCGGTAGAGTGGGTGCGCGGCGCGCCGGGAAGTCTGGTCGGCAGCGGCTTATCCCGTGGCGGAGAGGCGGTGCTGGCGGCGTGCGCACTGTTGAGATCGTGGTGCTGCTGGTCGCGGTGGCGACGGTGGTGGCCGCGTTCGCCGGGCGGTTGCGGGTTCCCGCTCCTTCCTTGCTGGTGGCCGTTGGCCTGGCGGTGGGCCTGCTGCCGGGCGCCCCGATGGTTCATGTGCCGCCCGCGGTGGTCAGCCTGCTGGTGCTGCCGCCGCTGTTGTACGCGGCCAGCGAGGAGCTGCCCTGGCGTGACCTGCGGGCGGTGTGGCGCCCGGTGGCGGTGCTGGCGGTGGGCCTGGTGCTGGCCTCCGCGGCCGCGGTCGCGGCGGTGGCGGGGGCGGTGGCGTCGCTGTCGGCGAGCATGGCGTTTGTGCTGGGCGCGGTGCTGGCCAGTACCGATCCGGTGGCGGTCAGTGCGCTGGGGCGGCGGCTTTCCCTGCCGCCCCGGGTGCAGGCGCTGGTCCAGGCGGAGAGCTTGTTCAATGACGGCACCAGCCTGGTGCTGTTCCAGATCGCGGTCTCCCTCGCCGTCGGCGGGGCGCCGGGGATGGACGCAGCCGGGACCGTGCTGCACGGGGCGGGAGAGTTCGCCGTGCTGGCGGGCGGCGGCGCGGCGGCCGGCGCCGTGGTGGCGGCCGGGGTGGTCGTGGTGCGCCGGCGGATCACCGACCCGGTGCTGGAGACGGTGGCGGCGCTGATCACCCCGTATGTGGCGTACCTGCTCGGCGAGACGCTGGGTGTGTCGGGGGTGACCGCGGTGATCGTGGCCGGGCTGGCGGTCGGCGCGTGGCGTGCGAAGATCACCACCGCGCAGACCCGGCTGCAGCTGCACTCGGTGTACCAGACCGTCATCTTCGTGCTGGAGGCCGTCGTGTTCGCCCTCATCGGGCTCGAGCTGCCCACGCTGGTCCGCGAGCTGGGCCGCGGCGGGACCTGGCCGCTGGCCGCGCTGGCCGTGACCGCGACCCTGATCGCCACCCGGGTGGCCTGGGTCTTCCCGGCCTTCGCCATCGTCCAGCGCCGCCGCGGCGAGCGCCGCCCGTCCTGGCCCGTGCCTGCCGTGGTGTCCTGGGCGGGCACCCGCGGCGTGGTGCCGCTGGCCGCCGCGCTGTCCATTCCGCTCACCACCACGGCCGGGGCCGCCCTGCCGCAACGGGACCTGGTACTGGTGCTAGCCGCCGCCACGATCGTGATCTCGCTGATCGTGCAGGGCTTCACCCTCGAGCCGCTGGCCCGGATCGCCGGGTTCGGCCCAGCCGCGGCCGGGCCCGGCCACGAAGAGACCGTCGCCCGGCTGCGCATGGCCGAAGCGGGTCTGGCCCGCCTGGAAGAACTGGCCGGCGACGGCGCCGCCCCCGACGAGATGATCGACCGGCTCCGCACCAGCCTGCAGGCCCGCATCGGCACCACCCGTGCCCGCATGAACCGACGTCCCGATGCCGCCGGGACAGCCCTGACCGAACGGGAACTGCGCGGCGACCTCATCACCGCCGAAACCGCCGAGCTAGCCCGGCTCTACGACGCCGGGACAATCAGCGCCGCCACCCGCCAGCGCCTGCAACGCAACCTGGATCTGGAAACCGCCCGGCTCACCGACCCACCGCAATAGCCGGGCAAACACCCAATGCGGCACGCCGGCCGCCGACACCATCGCATCAGGAGGTGCGGCACGTGACTGTCACCAGGTCCGCCACGGGCCGCCAGCATGGTTCACCGGACTCCGGCGGCGCGGGAGGATCTTGACATGGTTGAGCGCAGCGGCGCAGCCTCGCCGTTTTCGCTGAGCACGGCGTGGGCGCAACGGCTGGAGACGCCGCTTCGCCGGTTTCTGCGCACCGAGACCGGCAGCGCGGCGGTCCTGCTGGCCGCCACGGTGGCGGCGCTGGCCTGGGCCAACATCGACCCCGCCGGGTATGCCGCGGCCTGGCACACCGTGCTGGTGATCCGGTCCGGCACGGTGGTCCTGGCCGATACCTGGCAGGGCTGGGTGAACTCCGGACTGATGGCGTTCTTCTTCCTGGTGGCCGGCTTGGAGGCGCGGCGCGAGTTCGACCTGGGCGAGCTGCGTGAGCGGCGGCGGGTGGCGCTGCCGCTGGTGGTCGCGGTGGGCGGGATGGTGGTGCCGATCGCCATCTACCTGGCCATCAACGCCGGCCGCCCGTCTGCATCGGGCTGGGGGACGGCCATGTCCACCGACACCGCGTTCGCGCTGGGCGCGCTGGCGCTGGTGGGCCCGGGTGTCCCCGACCGGGTGCGCACCTATTTGCTGACGTTCGCGCTCGCCGACGACGTGGCCGGAATCGTGGTCATCGCGCTCGCCTACAGCGGCCATCTCAACCTGGCCGTGCTGGGCGCCGGCCTGGCCATCCTCGGCGTGGTGATCGTCGTGCGGCAGCGCGGGGTCCGCAATGGCGCGGTCTACCTGCTGCTGGGCGTGGCGGCCTGGGTCGCGTTCTTCGAGTCCGGCGTCGACCCGGTGGTGGTCGGGCTGGCGGTGGGCCTGCTCGCCCTCGCCCGTCCCGTCGCGCGGACCGACCTGGAACGCGCCTACGAATCGTTCCGGCTGTTCCGCGAGCAGCCGACCCCGGAACTGGCCCGCGACGCGCGGGAAAGTGTGCGGCTGGCGCTCTCACCCAACGACCGGCTGCAGCAGCTATTCCACGCCTGGACCAGCTACCTGATCGTGCCGCTGTTCGCCCTGGCGAACGCGGGGATCACCCTCAACGCCAGCTTCCTGGCCCGCGCCTACACCTCACCGGTCACGCTGGGGATCTTGCTCGGCTACGTGGTGGGAAAGCCAGCCGGCACGGTCGGCGCCGCCTGGCTGCTGACCCGCCTCAGCCGAGGCCGGATCCGCCCACCGGTCGGCTGGGCCGCGGTGACTGGCGCCGGGGCGATCGCGGGCATCGGGTTCATCGTTTCGCTGCTGATCGCCTCACTCGCATTCCACGGCGCGCAGCTGGCCGAGGCGAAGGTGGGCATCCTGTCCGCCGCGTTGTGCGCGTCAGCGCTCGGCTGGGCCGTCTTCCGCATCACCGCGCTGCTGCCCAAACCGCTGCGGGCCCGCGCGCTGCTCGGCACAGCCGACACCATGATCGATCTGGCGGTGCCCGTCGATCCCGAACACGATCACATCCGCGGCCCTGGCCACGCACCCGTCACGCTGGTGGAATACGGCGACTTCGAATGCCCTTACTGTGGCCGGGCCGAACCAGTCGTCCGTGCGCTGCTAGCCGACTACGGCGACCTGCGCTACGTGTGGCGGCACCTCCCGCTCACCGACGTGCACCCGCACGCTCTGGCCGCGGCCGAGGCCACCGAAGCCGCCGCCGGCCAAGGCAAGTTCTGGCAAATGCACGACCAGGTACTCGACCACCAGGACGTGCTGACCACCGCCGACCTGATCCGCTACGCCGCCGAACTCGGCCTAGACACCGAACGGTTCACCCGCGACCTGGGTGTACACACCGGCCAGGCCAAGATCGCCGCGGATGTGGACTCCGCGGACCTCAGCGGCGTCTCCGGTACCCCTACCTTCTTCATCAACGGCAAACGACACCACGGTGCCTACGACATCGCGACCCTCTCACAGGCGGTGCGGTCGGCCCGGGCACGAACCTTGATCAGCCCACCCAGCCGGGGCCGACGCACTTCCTGACCGGCTCAGGAATCGGTCTCGGTGCGGCGGGCGCGGGCGCGGCGCTTGCCCTCGTGCATGGCCTGGACCCGGGCGATCGGGACCGCCCGGCCCTCCTCGATCAGGTCCGCGCCGAGCGACTGCGGGCCGGGCATCTGCCCCGCCCAGGGCGCGCTGCCCGCGAGCAGCGGCGGTGCGGTGCGCACGGTGAAGTCGCCCGGAGTGACCCGGTCGAGTTCGTCCCACGGCACCGGGAACGAGACCGGCACGCCCGGCCGCGCCCGCGGGCTGTAGGCGGCCGCCACGGTCGCGCCGCCCGCCCTGGTCGAGTCGAGGAACACCTTGCCCTCGCGGTCTTCCTTGATGAACGCCGTGGTGGCCAGCGCCGGGTCCAGCCGTTCGGCGCGCACGGCGATCGCGCGGGTCGCGGCGGCCACCTCCTCGCTCGTCGCCTGCGGCGCCACTGGCACGAACACGTGCACGCCCTTGGCCCCGCTGGTCTTGACCGCACCGGCCAGGCCGACCCCGGCCAGGGCCTCCCGCACCAGGTGGGCAGCGCGGACCACCACGCCGAACGCGCCGCCTTCCGGCGGGTCGATGTCGAGGATGAGGTAGGTCGGGTGGTCCATGTGCCCGGCCAGGGCCAGCGTCGGGTGGTACTCCACAGCGCGCTGATTCGCGAACCAGAGCAGTGTCCGGCGGTCGTTGCAGAGGGCGTAGGTCACCTCGCGCTTGGACGCCTCGGCCCACACCGGAACCGTCGGGACCCATTCCGGCGTGTACTTCGGCACGTTTTTCTGCATGAAGGGCGCCTGCCCGCGAAGCACCCGGATGACCGACAGCGGCCGGTCTCGAAGCTCCCCGATGAGAAGCTCGCGTACCGCGTCCAGATAGTCCACGAGATCCCGCTTGCCAACCCCGGCGCCGTCGAAAAGCGGCTGGTCGAGGTTGGTCAATGGCACCCCGTCGCGTACCTCATCTCGGCCCATCTGCGCAAACTAGCACGTCACTCAGCGTGCATATTGCCGAGGCATTGACGTACCTATGCTGGATAATTCCACTTTCATGATCAGATCATGTAACTCCCCGTGGCAGGCTCGATTCTGATGCTGAGGCTGGGCGATGCAGTCGCGGGGACAGCGGGTCGGCTCTGACGAGATACCTGCGCGTCATGCGTGCCCATCACCTGTGAGAGCGGTGAGCGGTGCAGGAAGCAGGCGGACAGGGGCCCGGGAGCGACGCGCCCGGCGTAGCAACGGATGAGGTAGGAGAGGCAGGCGAACCGGACGGCGGTGCGCTGGCCAGAGAAGGGGGAAGGGGAGGCGGGTGGGGCAGCGGGGTAGGCGCCCGCGGCGCTCCCGGCAGGACGGCCACGATCACGGCGAAGCCGCCGGCACCCCGCACGGCGCCCCCCGGTCCCGGCGCACCGGCGGCTTCGCCGCCTGCCAGGCGGCCGGGCTGGCGGCGGCTGATTCCGGCCCCCGGCCGGGCGCTGGCCACCGGCCCGGCCGGACGGCACCTGGCGCTGCTGGCCTGCTACGTGACCGTGGGCATCGCGGTGACCTGGCCGCGGGCGACCTACCTGGTGGACGGCAAGCTCCAGGCCACCAGGGACGCGGGCGTGTACGTATGGGACTTCTGGTGGCTGGCCCACGCGGTGGAGCACCTGGCCAACCCGTGGTACACGAGGTCGATCGTGGCGCCGGCCGGGGTCCAGCTCGGCTACCACGCCCTGATGCCCCTCGAGGGCGTACTGATGATGCCCGTCACGGTGCTGTTCGGGCCGAGCGCCTCCTACAACCTGCTATCGATCCTCACGCCGGGGCTGATGTGCTACGCCGCCTACCGGCTGGCGCGGCTGTGGCTGCCCACGCAGACCGGCGCGGTCTTCGCTGGTGCCTTCTTCGGGCTGTCCTCCATCATGGCCTGGCATGCCTGGTACCAGCTCAACCTGGCCGCCGGGGCGGTGTTCCTGCCGCTGGCGCTCGAAGCGGCGGTGCGGCTGCGCCGCAGTGAAGGGGGAAGGGGAGGCGGGTGGGGCAGGCAGGCGGTCATCCTCGGGCTGGTACTCGGCGCCAGCCTGCTCACCGACCAGGAGTCGTTTGTCCTTGTGCTGATCGTGGTGCTGGCGGCCCTGGTGCCGTGGCTGGTCAGCCGCGCCTGGCGGGAACGAGGGCTGGCGGCCGCGACCGCCGCCGTGGTGTCCGTGCTGGTGGCCAGCCCGCAGATCGCGGCCATGGTAGCGCAGACCCGGTCCGGCGGCGCCACCATCCCGGCCGGCACGGTGGCCACCGACTACGTGTACTCGGGCTCGGAATTCCCCAATGTCTTCGGCGTCTCGCCGCGGGCGGTCCGGCTGGGCCTGACCTGGCTGAAACCGATCAGCTACCGCGGCCCCATCCTCGACGGCGTGCTCACGTTCGGCCTCGTGCTGTCCGTGCTGGCGGTGGCGGGGCTCGTGGTCTCCTGGCGACGGCGCAGCGCGTGGCAGCTCGCGGCGCTGTGGCTCGCCAGTGCCGCTCTGGCACTGGGGTCGGTGCTGAAGATCGGCACCCATACCTACACGCCGTTCGCGCAGACCTGGCACGGGGTGCGGCTGTCCGGCATCATGCCGTTCACCTGGTTCGTGCAGATCCCCGGGATGGCCGGGTTCCGTGAGGCCGGGCGGCTCACCATGCTCGGGGTGCTGCCCGCCGCGCTGCTCGCCGGCGCGGCGGTCGACTGGCTGCGCCGCCGGGCCGCCCTGCTGCTGATCCCGGTGCTCGTCGCCGCCGCCCTAGAGGCCGGCTGGGCAGGCAACCTCGCCGTCGCCACGATGCCCACGGCCCAGCCCGCCCTGGACCGGCCCATCGCCGCGGATCACTCGGGCTCGATCGTGGTGGATGTGCCGTTCGGCGTCCGCGGCGGGGTGCCGCTGACCCGGGAGGGCGGCAAGTTCGATCCCGAGGCGCAGGTGCTGGCGACCGCCGACGGGCACCCGCGCGCGGTGGGCTACCTGTCCCGGCTGCCGGAGGAGACGCTGATGTCGGTCCGGCGGAACGCGTTCTATGCGGGCCTGATGAGCGCCCAGGGGCAGCCGCGCGGCCTGGTCGAGTCGGTCACCGGGCTGCACAGCTACACGGCACTGCTCGCGGCCGCGCGCGCCGATGTGCGGCGGATGGACATCGGCTGGGTCATCGTCTGGCAGCGGTCCCCCGACGTCCTCGCCTACCTGGCCAAGACCGGGTTCCACTTCGGCTACGCCGCCGACGGGGCGTGGGTGTACCACTATTCCTGGCCCCGCCACCCCGCCCAAGATCCCTGGCCCCGCCACCCCGCCCAAGATCCCCGGCCCCGCCACCCCGCCCAAGCGGCAGCGCGCTGACCTTGAGCCGCGTGGCCGCCCCTGGGCAGCGGGGGCGGCCACGTGACGTGGAAAGGAGCCTCGCGCCGCCGACGAGGGCATACTGGGCCCGACGCTGATCATGTAGTCGGGAAGGGCGGATGGGATGGCGCGGCTCGGCGGGATGTACGGACCGGACGTCACCTTCCTCGGGGTCCCCCGGGCCGACCTGGCCGACCCCGGCTCCTGGGCGGGCGCGGACGTCCTGATCATCGGCGCGCCGTTCGACGGGGGCACGTCACACCGGCCGGGTGCCAGGTTCGGCCCGCAGGCGATCCGCTGCACCGACTACCTGCCGCACGACGGTGCCCGCCCGCACCTCGCCCTCGGCGTCGACCCACTGGCCGAACTGCGCGTCGCCGACGCCGGTGACGTGGAGATGCCCTCGGGCGAGACGCAGACCTCACTGACCCGGCTGGAGCGGGCGGTCCAGACGGCCTGCGAGGGCGGCGTGTTCCCGGTGGTGCTCGGCGGCGACCACACGATCACGTTTCCCGATGCCACCGGGACGGCGCGGCACGTGGGCTGGGGCCGGGTGTCGCTGATCCATTTCGACGCGCACGCCGACACCGGCGACACCCAGTTCGGCTCGCTGTACGGGCACGGCACGCCGATGCGCCGGCTGATCGAGTCCGGCGCGGTGCGCGGTGACCGATTCCTGCAGATCGGCCTGCGCGGGTACTGGCCGGAGCCGGAGACGCTGGACTGGATGGCCGGGCAGCGGATGCGCAGCTTCGAGATGACCGAGGTGGTGGCGCGGGGGCTGGACGAGTGCCTGTCCGAGGCGTTCACTATCGCCACCGACGACTGCGACGCGGTCTTCCTGTCCGTCGACATCGACGTGGTGGACCCGGGGATGGCCCCGGGAACCGGCACCCCCGAGCCGGGCGGCCTGACCGGGCGGCAGTTGCTCGACGCGGTGCGCCGGATCGCGATGGAACTGCCGCTGGCCGGCATGGACGTGGTCGAGGTGTCGCCGCCGTTCGACCACGCCGAGATCACCGCCTACCTGGCGGGCCGGGTGGTGCTGGAGGCGCTGTCCGGCATCGCCTGGCGGCGGCGTCGGGAGGCGGGCGAACCGGTGCGGTATCCCACCGACCCGTTGCTCGCGAACCGCCCCGCCCAGTGGCGCTCTGCTAACGCCGGCCCGCCACCCCGCCCCACGCTAACGCCGGCCCCGCCACCCCGCCCCACGCTAACGCCGGCCCCGCCACCCCGCCCCATCAGGGCTGATAGGCGCGATCACAGCCAGTGACCAAATAGATCAAGGCGGTCTATCATTGCTGCATGCTGGACGTGACCAGGCTGCGGGTGCTCGCCGCGGTGGCCAGGCACGGTTCGGTGACCGCGGCCGCCAGGTCGCTCAACTACGCCCAGCCCTCGGTGAGTCATCATCTGGCCCGGCTGGAGGCGGAGACCGGAACGCGGCTGGTGGAGCGGTCCGGGCGCGGGGTCAAGCTCACCGACGCGGGCCGCCTGCTGGCGGGCCGGGCGGAGGAGATCCTGGGCAGGCTGGACGCGGCCGAGCAGGAACTCGCCGTGCACGTCGGCCAGCGCGAGGAGCGGATCCGGGTGGCGGGCTTCCCCTCGGCGCTGGCGACCATGGTGCCCGCGGCCGCCGCCCGGCTGCGTGTGGAGTACCCCGATGTCGAGTTGCTGCTGGCCGAGGCCGATCCCCAGGGGGCGGTCCGCATGCTCCGGGCCGGGCGGGTGGACGTCGCGCTGGTGTTCTCCTACGCGCAGCAGGGCAAGGCCGCCGTGGCCCGGCAAGCCGGCACGGCGGGACAGCACGAGACGGCGTGGCCTGGCGCGACAGGGCACGAGACAGCGGGGCACGAGACGGCCGGGCAGCACGGCACGGCCATGGGTCACCCGGAGGACGAGGAGGGGGTCCGGGCCAGGCTGCTGCTTGACGAACCGGTCCACCTGGTCACCAGCGCCGGGGCCCAGGTCCCGCTGCGCGCGGCCGGCAGCCGCCTGGCCAGCTATGCCGAGCACCGCTGGATCGCCGGCTGCGAACGCTGCCGCACCCACCTGGTCTGGCAGTGTGAGCGGGCCGGCTTCACCCCGCAGATCGCATTCACCACCGACGACGTCCTGGTCGCCCAGGCGCTCGCCGCGTCAGGGTTGGGCGTCGCGCTGCTGCCCGACCTGGCATTGCGGGCCGCACGTCATCCCGGGGTGCGCACCGAGCCGCTGCCGGGCGCCCGCCGCCAGGTGCTGGCGCTGACCTACGGTGAGCCACCCGGGCCGCCAGCGACCGAGCGACTGCTGGACGTCCTGTCGGAGCCCGCTTCCGGTGAGGTTTCCCGGCGTTGAGCCAGAGTCCGGCGGGCTGCGGCGCGGGTAGGGCAGCCGGTCAGATGGCGGATTCCCGGTCCTGCCAGTAGGGATCCCTGAGGCGGCGCTTGAGCAGCTTGCCGCTCGGGTCCCTGGGCATCTGCTCGATGAAGTCGATCCGCTTGGGCCACTTCATCCGGGCCAGCCGCCCGTCCAGGGAGGCCAGGATGCTCGCCGACAGTTCCGGGCCCGGCGCCACCCCTGCCTCGGGCTGCACCACCGCGGCGACGGACTCGCCCCACTCGTCGTCCGGGATGCCGAACACGGCCACGTCGGCGACCTGGGGATGCATGATGATCTCGCCCTCGATCTCGGCCGGGTAGATGTTCGCCCCGCCCGAGATGATCATGTCGGCCTTGCGGTCACAGAGGAACAGGTAGCCGTCCTCGTCCAGGTAGCCGATGTCCCCGACGGTGAAGAAGCCGTTCTTCCTGGCGGCCTGGGTCTTGGCCGGGTCTCCCTTGTAGACGAAGTCGGTCATGTCCGACCGCAGGTACACGGTGCCCGGCACCCCCGGTGGGCACTGCTCCCCGTCCTCACCGGCGACCATGACCTCGCTGATCGGCCACGGCTTGCCCACCGTGCCCGGCTTGGCCAGCCAGTCCTGCGGGGTGGCCAGCGTGCCCCCGCCCTCGGTCGCCGCGTAGTACTCGTACACCCGGGGACCCCACCAGTCCAGCATCGCCCGCTTCACCCCGACCGGGCAGGGCGCGGCCGCGTGCAGGATCCAGCGCATCGAGGAAATGTCGTAACGATGCCTTGTTTGTTCAGGCAGAGCAAGCAGCCGGGTGAAGTGCGTGGGCACCATGTGCGTGTTGGTGACCTTGTGCTGCGCCACCAGCGCCAGTGCGCGCTCGGCGTCCCAGCCGTCCATGTACACCAGGCGGTGGCCCATCATCAGGCTCGCGCCGCCGAACACGGAGACCGCCGTGTGATAGTGCGGCGAGGTGACCAGGTGCACGTTCGGCGGGCCCGGCGTGATGCCGAACAACTGCGGCAGCAGCGAGGAGAGTTCGCCAGCCTCGTCGGGGCTCAGGCCGGATAGCTGGCGGCGCACGCCCTTGGGCCGGCCGGTGGTGCCCGAGGTGTAGTGCATCGTGGTGCCCGCGGTCCGGCCGTCCGGCGCCTCCGGTGACTGGCCCTCGCGCACCCGCTCGACCGGGGTGAACCCGGGGACGGTCCCGTACGAGATCCGCCCGCTGGCCGGAATGCCCGCCTCGTCCGCGGCACCGGCCCCGGCAGCGGCGAACCGCTCGTGCGCGACGAACACCCTCGCCTCGCTGTCCCGCAGGATGTAGGCGATCTCGGGCACGGTGAAGTGCCAGTTGACCGGCGTGAGGTACCACCCGGACTGGAGCGCCGCGAGGTAGACCTCCAGGGCGGCGATGCCGTTGGGCGCCAGGATGGCCAGGCCGTCGCCCGGCCGCAGGCCCCGTTTCCGCAGCCCACGGGTCAACTGGTTGACCCGGGCCAGCAGGTCCCCGGCGGTGTGCGCGGTGCCGTCCGGTTCGACCGCCGCGATCCAGCCGGGCTCCTCAACGGCGCGGCGCCAGAAAACCTGCGACCCCATGGATTGGCCTTTCCGTGAGCGCGGTCTCGCCGCCCGCAGGTTCAGGCTACGCTGCGGTCACTGCGGCCGGAAGGCGGCCGGAACGGCCCGGAGGAGAGGGCGAGATGCTCGGCAGGCGCGGCGGGATCAGGCGGGGCCCACCGGGGCTGGCTGCCCTGGCCGTGGCTTGTGTGACCCTGGCCAGCGTGGCCGTGGCCGGCTGCAGCGGGTTCGCGCTGCCGCCGAAGAAGAAGCCGCATCCGACCTTCGCGAGCAACCCGGCCGCGGTCCGCGTCGCGGACGCGCCGGCCCTGCTCGTCCAGTGCGCCATCCGCACCGCCGGGCTCCGCCCCGGCAGCCAGTCCTGGCTGAGCGGCCTGAGCGTCCGTATCGACGGCACGAACGCGATCGACTTCCAGAACTGGTTCCGCACTCACGACGCTCCCGGGCCTTACCCGCAGACGTTCGTGATCGACGGCCACCGGACGCACTACCTGGCGTTCGGCGCCCAGTGGGTGCGCAAGGGGAACATGTGGGTGCCCACGCACACCGCCCGCAACAGCCCCCAGGCCGAGCGCACGTCGCTGTACGCCTGGTCGCTGTGGACGGCGGCGCAGGACAGGCTGCCGCCGCCGGTCTGCGGCACCTCGGTCACCGCGGCCGGGCTGCAGGCCCAGGTCTACGGCCCGTCCGGTAACCCGTGGTAGCCGCCGCGGACCTGATCATCTTCCTGGCCGGAGCGGCCGTCAGCCTCGGCGCCAGTTACGTGCTGGTGACCAGGCTGGAACGGATCGGCGAGCGGCTCGGCCTGTCCGAGGCGCTGCTCGGCGTGCTGGCCGCACTGGCCGGGGACGCGCCGGAGATCACCTCGGCGGTGACCGCGCTGGCCATGCACCAGAACAAGGTCGGCGCGGGGGTGATCATCGGCTCCAACGTGTTCAACCTGGCCGCGCTGCTCGGCCTGGGCGCAGTCGTGGCCGGCCGGATCGCGCTGCACCGCAAGGTGGTACTGCTCGGCGGGGTGGTCGGGACCTGGATAGCCGTGGTCTGCCTGGTCATGGTGCTCGGCCTGATCCCGGCGGGAGCGGCGCTCGTGGCCGCTCTCGCCGCCCTGATCCCCTATCTGATCGTGCTCGGGGCCGGCCTGGCCCGGCTGGCCAGCATCCCGCTGGCACGGCGCTGGGCGGCGTGGCTGGCCGAAGCCGTGGCCGAGGAGGAGACCGAACTCGAAGAGGTCATCCACCCGGCGCACGGCCGGGCCAGGGACGTGGCCGTGGCTGGCGCGATGCTGGTCATCGTGGTCGCCGCGAGCGTGGCCATGGAACAGGCCGCGACCCGGCTCGGCGCCCATTTCTCGATCCCGCCGATCATCATCGGCGGGGTGGTGCTCGCCGCGGTCACCAGCCTGCCCAACTCGGTCGCCGCGGTGTACCTGGCGGCGCGGGGCCGCGGCGCCGCGATGCTGAGCACCACGCTGAACAGCAACGCGCTGAACGTCACGGCCGGGCTGCTGGTGCCCGCCACGATCACCGGGCTCGGGGCGCCGTCGGGCCAGGCGGATCTGATCGCCCTGTGGTACCTGGCGCTGACCCTCATCGCGCTGGCGTTCGCCTACCGCTACAGCGGCATGACCCGCGCCACCGGGGCCCTGATCATCGGGGCCTATCTGGTGTTCCTCGGATCGCTGTGGATCGTTTCCCACACGGCGGAGCCCGGGCTGGCCGGGAGCGTCGTGCCGCTCGCCTTCGTGGTGGCGTGCAGCGGGGTGGGCCTCGCGGGACGCCGGCGGCGCCTACGCTGAGCGCATGCGTGCCGCCCTCGGCATCCTCGCCGACGTCTGCTGCGTGCTGATCTTCGTGGTGATCGGCCGGGCGAACCACCATGCGGGCGACACCCTGGCCGGCGTCGTTTCCACGTCCTGGCCGTTCCTGGCCGGGCTGGCCGCCGGCGAACTGGCAACCCGGGCGTGGCGGCAGCCGTTCGCGCTGGTGCCCACCGGCGTCGGCGTGTGGCTGGCCACCGTGGCCCTCGGCCAGGCGCTCCGGGTGCTGGCCGGCCAGGGCACCGCCGCTGCGTTCATCGTGGTCTCCCTGCTGTTCCTCGGGCTCTTCCTGCTCGGCTGGCGGCTGATCGCCCAGTTGGCCGTCCGGCGCATCTCTGTTAGTTGACACTAACGTTCGAGTTCACTAACGTTAGCTGTCCCTAACGTAGAAGGAGCTGGCCATGGGCAACCCCGTCGCGTTCTTCGAGATCATCAGCCCGGACGCAGCACGGGCCCGGTCGTTCTACACCGAGCTGTTCGGCTGGGCCGCGGACGCGAACCCGGCGTTCGGCGGCTACGCCCTCGTGGACACCAAGGCCGGCGGTGATGCCATCGTCGGCGGCATCGGCGAGGCGGACGAGCCGGGCGAGGCCGGCGTCAAGATCTACATGCGCGTCGACGGCCTGGAGGCGTGCCTGGAGCGGGCCGAGAAGCTCGGCGGCGCGGTGGTGGTCCCGCCGCACGACCTGCCCGGCGACGCCGGTCGGACCGCCATCTTCACCGACCCTGACGGAAACAAGGTCGGGCTCTGGGAATAAGTCATGACCAGTGACGAGGCGGGCGCCCTGGGCGGGCCCCGGGCGAGGCGGGTGCCGCCGAGCGGGCCACGGACGAGGCGCTCAAGGCCCTCGCCGAACCGCGGCGCCGGGCCATCCTGCGCCTGGTCGCCAGCGACGAACTGGCCGCCGGCGAGATCGCCGCGGCCTTCGACGTGACCAGGACCGCGGTCAGCCAGCACCTCACCGTGCTGCGGAACGCCGGCCTGCTCACCGAGCGCCGGGACGGCACCCGGCGGCTGTACCGGGCCCGGCCGGAGGGGCTGGCGGGGCTGCGCCGGTTCCTCGACGACATGTGGGCCTCCTCGCTGGAGGCGGCCAGGCGGCTGGTGGAAGCGGAGGAAGGGATCACCGATGATGAGGACCATGCCTCCCGCGCTGGATGAGCCCGGCCGCCGGGCCGCCGTCACGCCGCCCGCACCGGGCGAACCCGGCCGCCAGGCCGTCGTCACGCCGCTGCGCCGCCCTCCGGTACGGCAATCGGTCGTGGTGCGCGCGCCGCAGCGGCGCACCTTCGACACCTTTGTGCGCACCATCGGTGCCTGGTGGCCGGTGCAGCCGTTCTCCGCAGGCAAGGACCGGGTCCGCGACGTGACCGTGGAACGGCGCCGGGGCGGCCGGGTCTTCGAGACCTGGGCCGACGGCACCGAGGTCACCTGGGGTGAACTGCTCGCCTGGGAGCCCCCGCAGCGCTTCGTGATGACGTGGACGATGACGCCAGCGGCGACCGAGGTGGAGCTGATGTTCGCCGCGCTGGCACCCCGGCTGACCCGGGTCACGGTCGAGCACCGCGGCTGGGAGGCGCTCACCGACGAGCAGCTCGGCGAGGACTGCGCGCTGCCCGGCGGCTACACCGGCGGGTCCTACGCCGCTGGCTGGGCACTCATCCTCGGACGGCTGGGTGGCGTGCTCGGCCTCGCAGAAACCGGGGCGGACGCCGAAGGCGGCCAGACGTGAGCGCGGCCCCGGGCTCGATCACCCTTGAGACCTACGAGCTGGTCCTGCTGCGGCGCACCCGCCAGGCCAGGGAGTTCGACGAGGAGACCATCGAGCGGATCTTCCGTGAGCACCTCGCCTACACCATGGGGCTGGTCAACAGCGGCCAGCAGCTCGCGGCGGGGCCGGTGCGCGATTTCCCGGCCGAGGAGGAGCACATCTGCGGCATGGGCCTGTTCCAGCAGGGCTCGCTGGACAGGGTCCGCGAGCTGGCGAACGCCGACCCCGGTGTCCGGCAGGGCCTGTACCGCGTGGACGTGATGACCTGGCAGACCCCGGCAGGCCGGATCGCGTTTCCCAGCCCGGCCCAGGGATGATCGGTCCCAGCCTTGGTCACAGGCTGGCGGGCAGGCCGAACGCGGGGAACATCGACGGCTGCTCGAAGGCGGCGATGTCGGCCAGGCCGCCGTGTTCGAGGCGCAGCACGGTGAGCACGAACGGGAAGAACGCGGTCTCGCCGGGGCGGCGGAGGTACCCGGCGGCGCCCGGCTGGCCGTTGGCCATGATCGGCACCAGCCGCCACCGGCCGAGGGCGGTCATGCCACCGCGGAGCGCGTCGCCCACGTCCTGCTGGCCGTTCCACTCCCCGACCTGGGGGGAGATCGCCAGCCGTACGTCATGGCGCAGCACGGCGATCAGCGCCTCCGGGTCGGCGTGCTCGTGCGCGTCGATGAAGCGCTGGAGCAGGAGGCGCTGCCCGGAGTCGGGCTCCGCGGCCGGCGCCCAGTCCAGCCGCCCGTTCGGCCACTGATCGCGCAACGTTGCCCGGGCGCGCTGGAGCGCGCTGTTGACCGCCGGGACGCTCGTGCCGAGCAGCGTGGCGACCTCGGCGGCGGGGAAGCTGGCCACGTCGCGCAGGATCAGCACGGCCCGCTGGCGTGGTGGCAGGAGCTGGATCGCCGCCAGGAAGGCGAGCGAGATCGTCTCCCGGCTCACCGCCACCGCCTCCGGCCCTGGCTGCCCGGCGGCCATCTCGTCCAGCAGCGAGTCCGGGTAGGGCTGTACCCACGGCATCGCGGCGACCGAAGGCCCCCGGCCGGCCGGTGCACCGGACGGCGCGGGCACCGCCCGGCGGGCGTCGCGGCGCAGCGTGTCCAGGCAGGCGTTGGTGGCGATCCGGTACAGCCAGGTCCGCAGGCTCGACTGGCCCTGGAAGCCTTCCCGGGCGCGCCAGGCGTGCAGGAGCACCTCCTGCACGTGATCCTCGGCCTCATCAAAGGACCCGAGCATCCGGTAGCAGTACACGTGCAGCTCGCGCCGGTACCGGCGGACCAGATCGTCGAAGTCCCCCACCCCGGGAACGCCCACCCGTGTATCCCTTCGCATCCGCGCTGACCGGAAGATCGCCGGCCGGTAGATCACAGTACCCGCGCATGCCCACGGGCCCGGCGCGCCGGAGAACGTGGACCGGCGGCCGGATAGCCGGTCCGCGGACCGGTGAGTTTTCCGCTCCGGCGCGTCTGCATGGACCGTGACCAACACACCGATCCGTCTCTATATGACGATGTCTCTCGACGGCTTCATCGCCGGACCGGACGACCGTAAGGGCCAGGAACTCGGCCACGACGGCGGCAGGCTGTTCAACTGGCTTGACGACCGGATGTCCGATGGCCCGAACGGGCAGGTCGTCCGCGAGGCCATGGCGACCGGCGCGGTGATCTCCGGCCGTCGCACCTTCGAACTGGCCGGGCGCTGGCAGGGTGATCACCACGACGGCGTGCCGATCTTCGTCCTCACCCATCACATCGACGGCGGAGATGTTCCGCCGGGCAGCGCGCAGTTCGTCACCGACGTCGAAGATTGCGCCGCGCGGGCCCGGGCCGCGGCGGGCGACCGTGCCGTGATGGTGCACGGCGCCGGCGCGGCGCAGGCGCTGCTGCGGGCGGGGCTGCTCGACGAACTGGAGATCCACCTCGTCCCGGTCCTGCTCGGCAGCGGACGGCCACTGTTCGGCACACTGGCGCAGGGCCACATCGAACTCGAACTGGTCCGGGTGCTTGACGCGCCGGGCGTGACGCACCTGCGGTACCGCGTCCAGGGCTCCTCAACCTGAGCTGGAGGCTCACATGCGGCAGGTAACCCTCCAAATGGGCATGTCACTCGACGGGTACGTGGCCAGTGACGCCGAACATCCCGGCGTGGCCGTCCCCGAGGACGCCGAACTCGTCAGCTGGAAACTGGACCGGGTGGCCAGGGCGGGAGCCCACCTCATGGGCCGCACGACCTACCTGGAGATGGCGGGCTACTGGCCGCACTCGACGCACCAGTACGCCGCGCCGATGAACGACATCCCCAAGATCGTGTTCTCCAGGACGCTCCGCGAGGGCTCCTGGCCCACCACCCGGATAGCCCGTGGCGACCTGGCGGCAGAGATCGCCGCGATCAAGGCGGAACCGGGGGCGGATGTCATGGTCCACGGTGGCGCCAGCTTCGCCGCGGCCCTCGCCGCGCACGGGCTGATCGATGAGTACTGCCTGGTCATCCAGCCGGTGGCCGTCGGCCGCGGGCAGGCACTGTTCGCCGGCCTGCCCGCGGCGATGCGCCTGGAACTCATCGAGGCCAGGAGCTTCGAATGCGGGGTCGTCGTGCACGTCTACCGGCCGCGCAACGGCTGAGTGCGCCCGGGCATCGCACTCAGCGGGCGGCCTTACGGGCCTTGTCAGGGCGCTGCGCCTGCTTTTAGACTGAATGTTCAGTCAAATAGAAGGGGCCACCGTGTCCACCACGCAGGACAGCACCGTCCGACTGCCCGCGGACCTCGCGGAAGTCATCGCCGAGCAGGAGAGAATATTCGCCGAACGCCAGCCGGAATCGCGCCGGATGGCCATCGAAGCGGCCGGGTCCCTGGCGGGCGGAGTGACCTCGAACTGGCAGATCACCGCGCCGCAGCCGGTCTGGCTCAGCCATGGCCGCGGTTCCAAGATCTATGACGTCGACGGCAACGAGTACGTCGACCTGCACGGCGGATACGGTGTGGGGCTGGCCGGGCACGCGCACCCGGCGATCGTGGCAGCGGTGACCCGCCAGGTCGCCCAGGGCACCCACTTCGCCCAGCCCACACCGGACGCCCTGGTGGTGGCCGACGAGCTTGCCACCCGGTTCGGCCAGCCCCTGTGGCGGTTCGCCAACTCGGGCACCGAGGCCACCATGGACGCGATCCACCTGATGCGCGCGATCACAGGACGTGACCTGATCATAAAGATCGAGGGCTGCTACCACGGCCATCACGACTCGGTGCAGGTCTCGGTGGGCCCGGAGGCCGACGAGGCCGGCCCGGAGGGCAAGCCCGCCCAGGTGCCGTCCAGCACCGGCATCCCCGGCCCGTTCATCAAGCTGACCCTGGTGGCCAGCTTCAACGACATCGACAGCGTCGCCCGGCTGCTGGACGAGCACCCGGACGAGATCGCCGGGATGATCATCGAGCCGATCATGATGAACGCCGGGATCATCCACCCCGAGCCCGGCTACCTCGCGGCGCTGAAGGACCTGCTCCACTCCCGCGGCGCGCTGCTCACGTTCGACGAGGTCAAGACCGGCCTGACCGCGGGCCCGGCCGGGGCCACGGGGCTGACCGGCGTGGTGCCGGACATCACCTGCCTGGCCAAGGCGATCGGCGGCGGGGTCGCCGTCGCCGCGATCGGCGGCACGGCCGAGGTAATGGAGCACGTCGCGGCGGGCGACTACGAGATGGTGGGCACGTTCAACGGGAACCCGCTCGCGATGGCCGCCGCGCGGGCCATGCTCACCGAGGTGGCCACCCCCGAGGCGTACCGGCGGATCGACGCCCTGGCCGAGCGGGCGGCCGAAGGCATCGAGCGCGAGATCGCCGCGACCGGGCTGGCCGCGCACGTGGTGACCGCGGGCGCCAAGGGCTGCGTGGTATTCTCCGCCCAGCCGGTCCGGGACTACCGCGGCTTCCTCGGCATCGACGACCGCTACAGCCACGCCCACTGGCTGTTCCAGCACAACGGTGGCGTCTTCCTCCCGCCCTGGGGCAAGATCGAGCAATGGCTCATCTCGGTGCAGCACGATGAGCCGGACATCGACCGGCTGGTCAGGAACTTCGGCGCGTTCGCCCGCGTGGTGGCGCCGTGACCGGATCTTGTCCCGGAAGGCCTTGCCTCCGAGAACTCCATAGGAGTACGTAGTATTGACGGACTGTTCAGTCAAATGTAACGAACCGCCGGGGCGGGGCGTGTAACTCACAGGACCTACCCGGGATAGAGGTGACGTCACGATGCACCCACGAGAGGGCTGGACCGAGGACCGGCGGGAACTGGTCACCCGGCGCGGCTTCCTGAAGCAGAGTGCGGGGGCCGGCCTGCTCCTTGGCGGTGCGGGCTCACTGCTGGCCGCGTGCTCCAGTGCGGGCACGGCGGGCACCTCGGGCACGGTGTCCGGCGCACTGCCGCTGCCGCGGCCCAACCACCCGGTTACCTGGCCGATCTACAAGGGCAACCACGCGATCAAGAGCGGCCTGGCGCCGGAGACGGATGCCACGCTGAAGATCTACAACTGGACCGCGTACATCAACCAGGCCGTCGTCAACAGCTTCGCGAAGAAGTACAACTGCAAGGTCCAGGTGTCCACGTTCAACACCATGGACGAGGCACTGGCCAAGATCCACAGCGGCCAGGTGAACTTCGACGTGTTCATGGGCGTCACGATCGACGTGCTCGGGCCGCTGGTCGCCCAGAAGTTCATCCAGCCGCTGAACCACAGCTACATTCCCAACATCACCCAGGCCTGGCCGGACTTCCAGAACCCGTTCTACGACGGCAAATGGCAGTACACGGTGCCCTACACCATCTATACGACCGGCATGTCGTGGCGGAAGGACCATGTGCCGGAGAACCCGTACCAGATGGCCAACCCGTGGGCGATGCCGTGGCAGGGCAAGTACAAGGGCAAGGTCGCGATCCTCGACGACTACCGCGAGGGCATCAGCCTCGGCCTGATGAAGAACGGCATCTTCAATCTCAACACCACCAACGCCAGCCAGATCCAGGCCTCCGGGCAGGCGCTGCAGAACCTGGCCAGCCTCACCAACGTGCAGATCAACAACAACGACTACACCCAGATCCCGAGCGGTCAGGTGTGGATCCACCACGCGTGGTCCGGCGACATCGCCGCGGCGCTCTCCTACATGCCCAAGGGGGTTCCGGTCGATGTCGTCGGGTACTGGTTCCCGCCCGATGGCAAGGGCCCGGTCGGCAATGACCTGAACACGGTGCTGCGGACGGCGACCAACCCGGTGCTGGCCCACCTGTTCGTGAACTACCTGCTCGACGTGCAGAACGCACTGACCAACATCAGCTGGAACGGGTACATGCAGCCGCTCAACGAGGTCACGCCGCAGCGCCTGGTCAAGGAGCAGATCCTGCCGCCGAGCCTGATGTCCACGGCCGTGCTGCCCTCGTTCTTCCGGCGCGGCGTCATGGAACTGCAGATCCCGGTGACCACGAACCTGCTCTGGGAGCAGGCCTGGCAAGCGGCCAGCAAGGGCGTGTAAGCCGGATGGCCGTCCGCGCGCTCAGCACGAAGGGCAGCCGGCGGCGCGAGCCGCACCGGCTGTTCTGGGCATGCCTGGCCCTGCCCGGCATCATCTGGCTCACGCTGCTGTTCATCGTGCCGTTCTACACCGTGCTGGCGATCGCCGCGGGAAGGCTGAACCAGTTGTTCGGCACGCCGATCGCGGTGTGGAACCCGCTCAACTGGAGCGCCACCAACTTGCACGGCGCCTGGCGGGACATCGCCGGAAGCAGCGCGTTCATCGGCCCGATCATCGTGCGGACCATCTGGTACACCGCGGTGGCGTCGATCCTGTGCCTGCTGATCGGGTATCCGGCCGCCTACTTCGTGGCCCGGTTCGGCGGACGCAGGAAGGCGCTGTTCCTGGTCCTGCTGATCGCCCCGTTCTGGATCAGCTACATGATGCGCATGCTCGCCTGGGTTGACCTGCTCCAGACGAACGGGTACGTCAACAAGGCGCTGATGTTCCTGCACCTGGCGAATCATCCGATCAACTGGCTCAGCGGGCAGTCGGTCACCGTGATCCTCGGCCTGGTCTACGGCTACATCCCGTACCTGATCCTGGTGCTCTACGCCGGCCTGGACCGGATAGACCCGGCGCTCATCGAGGCCGGCCGGGACCTCGGCCTCGGCCGGACCCGGACGTTCGTGCGGGTGACGCTGCCGCTCAGCCGCCAGCCGATCATGACGGCGATGCTCATCACGGTGCTGCCCATGCTGGGCGACTACTTCACCAACCAGCTGATGTCCGGTGCCACCAACACCTCGATGCTCGGCAACGTCATCAACCAGGAGCTGTCGACGCCGCTGTTCCAGGGCGAGGGCGCGGTCCTCTCGCTCATGGTGCTGCTCGTGCTGCTCATTCCGATGATCTGGTACGTGATCGCGACCAACCGGACGTCACAGGACGCGGCATGACGACCACGACGACGACCACCACCACCACCGCAGAGCAGCCGCCCGCCAGCACGCCCAGGCCGGGCCGCCCGTCCCGGGCGCGGTGGCCGCGCCGGAACCCCTGGGGTCATCCCTGGTTCCTGGAGGGGTTCACCTGGCTCTACCTGATCTGGTCGCTGGTCCCGATCGGGCTGGCCGTCCTGTTCTCGTTCAACCATGGCAAGTCCCAGGCCGTGTGGCAGGGCTTCTCCTGGCAGTGGTACTTCACCGACCCGGTCAACAGCGTTTTGCACAATCCCGCGCTGAGCACGGCCGTGCTGGTGACGCTGAAGCTGTCCTTCTACACAACGCTGATCGCGGTACCGCTCGGCGTCGCGTTCGCGCTGGGGATCAACCGGTGGTACGGGGTCACGGCGGCGTCGTTCAACTTCGTGATGATCCTCTCCTTCGTGATCCCGGAGCTGATCTTCGGCGTCGCCATGTTCTTCGTGTTCACATCGCTGTTCACCTTCGTGCACCTGGGCACGCTGGCCGAGACGCTGGCCCTGGTGACCTGGAACGTAAGCTGGCCCGCGATCATCGTGCAGGCGCGGCTGGTGACGATCGGGAAGCAGTACGAGGAAGCAGCGGCCGACCTGGGCGCCAACCAGTGGCAGACGATACGCCGGGTGCTCATCCCGCTGCTGACACCGGCCATCTTCGCCAGCGCGGTGCTTGTCTTCTCCACCGTCATCGACGACTTCGTGCTCGTGGACCTGCTGAACAGCGGCGCCAGCAGCACGCCGATGTCGGTGTACATCTACTCCAACCAGCGCGGCGGCAACGGCGGGCCCGCGCTCAACGCCCTCGGCACGATCATGCTGGTGATGTCCTTCGTCATCGCGATCCTCGGCTACCTGGGGTACCGCTGGCTGACCAGGGGCGAGCGGGGCAGCGGGCTGGGTGCGTTCACCTCGATCGCGGGCGAGGGCTGAGGCGGCGAACGGCCAGGCGGCCGCTGCGCGGGGTTACCGGGCCTGCTGCGTGGTGAACATGGCCCAGACGACCTTGCCCCTGGGCCCGGGCGGCGTGCAGCCCCACTCGTCGCACAGCGACGACACCACGTACAGCCCGCGGCCCGACTCGCCGAACCAGCCAGGCTCCTTGGCCGCCGGGACCTCGTCGCTGGGGTCGGACACCGCACACAGCACCCACGGGCCCGGCTGCAGCAGGCCGAGCCGGACCGGCCAGCGCGGCCAGACCGCCCCGGGGCAGGGCACCGTGTACCGCAGCGCGTTGGTCAGCAGTTCGGACACCACCACGACGATGTCGCCGGACCGTTCGTCATCCACGCCCCAGCGCCGCAGCGTCGCGGCCGTGAAGTCCCGCGCCACCCGGACCGACCCGGCGCCCGCTCCGGGCGTGCGGGTGGCCACCTTGGGGTAGCCGGGCCAGTGCTGCGCGGTGGGGTGGCTGGCCAGTGGCCAGACGCCGCTGACTTCCGCGGCCATCTCCGCGGCTGACCTCAGCCAGTGCCAGTCCGCCGCGGGAGCCGTCCCGCGCGCGAAACCTGCAGGTGCTGACGTCACAGCCGCTTCGGACACTTCCGGCTCGCCGCTCTCCACTGGGGTTAGAGTGCAAACGTGTGCAACCCGCATTCTGCCGTGCCCGCGCGCTTGATGCAAGCACCGAATGCACGTGCATCAGCATGTTAGGCTGCCGCGTGCAGACTACTGCGGGCAGGGGCGGACGTGAAAGTCCGCCCCTGCCTGTCCCCGCCTAAAAGCTGACACCGGAGCGAAAATGCACGTCGAGAACGGTATGAGTGCCGACCTTCTGACGACGGCACGCTGGCGCAAGAGCAGCGCCAGCAACCCGAGCGGAAGCTGTGTGGAGGTCGCCGAACTGCCGGACGGAATGATCGCCGTCCGTAACTCAAGGGACAAATCTGGCCCTGCCCTCATCTACCGCCGGACCGAACTGGCCGGTTTCCTGCGCGACGTGAAGGACGGAGAGTTCGACAACCTGCTCTCGCCTGCTCCGTAACCGTTCTTCACCGATGGCCGGGTGCCCGCACCGAAACCGGTGCGGGCACTGCCACGGAAAGGGCCTGCCATGGTGCGCCGGATCGGGTGTATTGTGCCGGTGCACCCCGCCGGACGAGCCTTCCCGCCACCCAGGCAATGCCCACCTGGGCAATGCCCTGGTGCCGTGGGATCCGATGACATCCATTAACTGGCCGGGACCCCAGACCAGCGCCGACCCACCACTGCCGGAGCCAAGATTGAGCACGGTCGACACCGGCGGCACCCCGCCCGGTGATAGCGGCGGCCCTCCGGACGCCGACGCTCTGGGCACCGATTCCCGGGGTGGCCCGACCGTACTGCGCATGCTGCTCGGCACCCAGTTGCGCCGCCTGCGCGAGGACGCCGGGATCACGCCGGACCGGGCCGGATATGAGATCCGCGCTTCCCGGTCCAAGATCAGCCGTCTGGAGCACGGCCGGGTCAGCTTCAAGCACAGGGACGTGGCCGACCTGCTCACCCTGTACGGGGTCACCGACGAGCAGACCCGTGCCGGGCTGCTGGCGCTGGTGGAGCAGGCCAACGCCCAGGGCTGGTGGGCGAAGTACTCCGACATCCTGCCCGACTGGTTCGAGGCCTACCTGGGCCTGGAGGCCGCGGCCACGCTGATCCGGACCTTCGAGCTTCAGTTCGTGCACGGCTTGTTCCAGACGCAAGGCTATGCCCAGGCGGTCACCGTGCTCGGCCACAAGGCCGCACCGGCGGAAGAGATCGACCGCCGGGTCAGCCTGCGGATGAAGCGCCAGGACCTGCTCGGCAGCCAGGACGCGCCCCGGGTCTGGTCGGTCATGGACGAGGCCGCGCTGCGCCGCCCGGTGGGCGGGCCGCAGGTGATGCGCGGGCAACTGCAGCGGCTCATCGAGGCCGCGGATCTGCCGCAGGTGACGATCCAGGTCGTGCCGTTCCGCCGGGGCGGGCACGCGGGCGCGGGCGGCTCATTCACGGTGCTGCGGTTCCGCCAGGCCGACCTGCCGGACGTGGCCTATATCGAGCAGCTCACCAGCGCGCTGTACCTGGAAAGGCGCAACGACGTCGATCACTATATGGAGGTCATGAACCGCCTGTCCGCCGAGGCGCTGACGCCCGCGGGCACCACCCGTTTCCTCAAGGAAATCATCAGGGAAACCTGAGCCATCGCGGCCCGCCGGTATGGCCGGACTCCGCGCCGGAGGCCGCGATGCCCACCGTGCTGTGGAGCGGGGTGGCCCCGCAAGCCGTGATCAGGCCGCGAGCTTAGCTGCTGACCAGCGATTCGCCTTCGGGCGAGACCGGCACGTCGCGCGTCGCGCCGCCCAGCACCCGCAGCCCGTCGGGCGGCAGGAACACGTGCACCGGGGAACCCTGCGCCAGCCCGGTCGGCTCGCCGTCGTTCTGCACCAGGGCCTGCAACGGGACGCCCGCGCCGAGGCGCAGCATCACCTGTGTCGCGGCGCCGAGGAACACCAGGCGCTCCACCATGGCCGGCACCCGGTTGTCCCCGGTGGAGCCGTACGGCTCGATCCTGACGCGCTCGGGGCGGATCACCACGTGGGCCGGGCCGAGGCCGTCGATCTCGCCCCGATCGGCCATCAGGCCCGCCTCACCGATCTTGATGTGGCAGCGTGCCCCGGGGCCCCGCTCGACCACGTCTACCGCCATCAGGTTGGACACCCCGAGGAAGTCGGCCACGTAGGTGTCGCCTGGCTCCTCATACACCTCGCGCGGCGCGCCGATCTGCACGATCCTGCCGGAGTTCATCACCGCCAGCCGGTCGGACATGGTCAGTGCTTCCTCCTGGTCGTGCGTGACGTAGAGGAACGTGACGCCGACCCGCTCCTGCAGCGCCTTCAGCTCGACCTTGAGGGACCGGCGGAGCTTGGCGTCCAGCGCGCCGAGCGGCTCATCGAGCAGCAGCACCGCGGGGTTCAGCACGAGCGCCCGGGCCAGCGCCACCCGCTGCTGCTGGCCACCGGACAGGGCACCGGGCCGCCGCGTGGTGTACTCGGTCATCTGCACCAGGTCCAGCGACTCGTTGACCCGCTTGCCGAGCTCGCCCTTGGACAGGTGCCGGTGCCGCAGGCCGAATGCCACGTTGTCGAAGACCGACAGGAACGGGAACAGCGCGTAGCTCTGGAACACGGTGTTGACGTTGCGGCGGTGCGGCGGGATGCCGGTCATGTCCGCGCCGTCAAGCAGCACTTTCCCGGCGGTCGGCTGCTCGAAGCCCGCGATCAGCCGCAGGGTGGTGGTCTTGCCGCAGCCGGACGGGCCGAGCAGCGAGAAGAACTCCCCGCTGGCCACCGTCAGGTCAACGCTGTCCACTGCGACCTCGGTAAATCGCTTGGTCAGCGCGACCAGCTCGATATGCCCTCCGGCCACCGGGCCACCTCCTGTGCTAACTCTGTGCCCGCGATCCCCGTCCCCCGCGGCGCGCCTTCCAAGTGAACCCGAGCTGGGTGGCGGCAAACGTCATGGCCAGCTCGAATGCACGGGACACATCCACGGCCGGATCGGCCAGCGCGATCTGTACCGCGAGCCCGTCAAGCAGCGCGGAGAACAGCACCGCGAAGTCCACCGGGTCGACCGGGCCGAACTCGCCTGCCTCCTGGCCCGCCACCACGAGCGAGCAGATCAGGTCCCGCCACCGCTCGTCGAACTTCTGCCGGACGCTGGCCACCTCGGGATGGCGCACCGCCTGTGCCCACAGGTCGAGCCAGAGCGCCCACGAACTATTCGGCTCGGAATCCGCCTCGGGCAGGCAGCTCATCGCGACGAGCTCTTCGAGCTTCCCGGCCGCGGTGGGAATCTCCGCCATCCGGCGGGTCCCGGCCTCATACCAGCTGTCCTCGGAAAACCGGATCGCCTCGGTCAGCAACTGGTCCTTGGTCTTGAAGTAGTAAATGACCAGTGCCGGGCTGGTCCCTGCCCGCTCGGCCACGTCGGCGATGCGGCTTTCGGGATACCCGCGCTCGGCGATCACGTCAAGCGCCGCCCGCAGCATCTGTTCACGCCGTTGATCGGCCGTGCCGGCGTTGTTCGCCTGCACTCTCATGGACACATCCTTGCGGACACGAGCGATCTTGGCACCTGCCTCTATCGATCCGTGCACTTGTGGACAAGCGTACCAGTTTCTAGACTGAACATTCAGTCAAACATTTTGGGGTGGCGCAGGCCCGATCGCATCGGGTGGCGCGGCGCCGGGACGCAGGAGGTCGGGACACATGTCGGCACGCTATGACGCCATTGTCGTCGGCGGAGGGCACAACGGGCTGGTCGCGGCGGCGTACCTGGCCCGGTCGGGCGCACGCACGCTGGTCCTTGAGGCGCGGGGCAAGACCGGCGGCGCGGCCACCACCGAGGCACCCTGGCCCGACGCACCCGATTTCCGGGTCACCCGGCTGTCCTACGTGATGAGCCTGATGCCACCGACGATCATCAACGACCTCGACCTGGCCAGGCACGGCTACAAGATCTACCCGATGGGCCCCTACTACCAGGCCTTCCCCGAGGGCGGCTCGATCAAGCTGTACGCCGACGACGCCAAGCGCAACCACGAAGAGGTGGCCAGGTGGTCGGTGAAGGACGCCGATGCCATGCCCCGCTGGGACGCCTGGCTGGCCGGCCTGGCCGAGGTGCTCGGCCCGCTGCTGCTCACCGTGCCGCCGAAGATCGGCTCCCGGGCCCCCCGCGACCTGAATGAGACGCTGCGGCTGGCCTGGCGGCACCGCGGGCTCGGCGTGCGCACGGTCGCCGACGTGACCCGGCTGATGACGATGAGCATCGCCGACCTGCTCGACGATTGGTTCGAGTCGCCGCAGGTGAAGGGCGCGCTGGCGGTCAACGGGGTGATCGGCACCTGGGCCGGGCCGTACGAGCCGGGCACGGCGTACGTGATGGCGCACCACTCGATCGGCGACGTGGGCGACGGCCACCTCGGCAACTGGGGCTTCCAGGAGGGCGGCATGGGCGCGGTCGCCGACGCGATCGCCGGTGCGGCCCGCGGCTTCGGCGTGGAGATCAGGACCGGCGCACCGGTGGCCAAGGTGGTCACCAGCGGCGGCCGCGCCACCGGCGTCGTGCTCTCCTCCGGCGAGGAGATCGGCGCGGGCGTGGTGGTGTCCTCGCTGCACCCGCGGACCGCGTTCCTCGACCACGTGGGCGCCGAGAACCTGCCCGGCGACTTCGTCACCGACATCGAGCACTGGAAGACCCGCAGCGGCGTGGTGAAGATCAACCTGGCCCTGGCCGAACTGCCCGACTTCACCGCCGACCCCGGCACCGACCTGCAAGAGCACCACACCGGCTCGGTCGAGATGGCGCCGACCATGGAGTACATCGAGCGCGCGTTCCAGGACGCCCGCGAGGGCCGCCCGGCGCAGCGCCCGTTCAGCGACGGGGTCATCCCCACCGCGTTCGACAAGACGCTGGTCCCCGAGGGGTACCACATCATGTCGCTGTTCACCCAGTGGGTGCCCGCCGACTGGAACCTCGAGCCGCACCGGGCGGAACTCGAGGCCTACGCCGACCGGATGATCGACTGCTACAGCGAACTGGCGCCCAACCTCAAGAGTGCGATCGTGCACCGCGACATCGTCGGCCCCTACGACATGGAGCACGACTACGGGCTGATCGGCGGCAACATCTTCCACGGGGAGCTATCCCTGGAGCAGTTGTTCCACATGCGCCCCGCGCCCGGCTTCGCCGACTACCGCACGCCCATCGCCGGGCTGTACTACGCCAGTTCCGCCACGCACGCCGGCGGCGGTGTCTGCGGCATCCCGGGCATGCAGGCCGCCAAGGCGGCGATCGCGGACAAGAAGGCCAGCCGGCGCAGGATCCCGCGGCGGTCATGACGGCTCAGGAGGTTCGGGCCACGACGCCGGCCCATCCGTCCCGGGCAGCGCTGGACCGGGCGCCGCCCGGGGCGGGCCAGGAGCCGGCCCTGCGCGCGATGCTCGAAGCCCGCAGCGTGGCCCTGGTCGGCGCCAGCCCGCGGCCGGGCACGCTCGGGCAGCGCATGGTGGCCGAGGTGGCACGCAGCCCGGCCTCGCCAGCGATGTACCTGGTCAACCCGAAGTACCGGGAGATCGGCGGGGTACCGTGCCACCCCTCGCTCGCCGCCCTGCCCCGCCCCGTGGACCTGGTCCTGCTCGGGGTGCCCGACGCGGCGCTGGCCGCCCAGGTGGAACTCGCCGCCCGCCGCGGCGACCGGGCCGCGGTGATATTCGGCGGTGCGTACGGCCCGGTGCCGCCGGGTGACCGTGGCTCCGGGGAACCCGGGGCCACGGTCTCGCTCAGGGACCAGATCGCCACGACGGCGCGCGCCGCGGGGATGGCCCTGTGCGGCGCCGGCTGCATGGGCTTTGTCAACGTGGGCTACGGGTTGCGGGCGATCGGGTACCAGGAGCCGGACCAGCTTCCGGCGGGGCCGGTCGCGCTGGTCACCCAGTCCGGCTCGGTGTTCTCCGCGATGCTGCGCACCCGCCGGGCGCTCGGGTACACCGTGGCCGTCTCCTCCGGCCAGGAACTGGTCACCACGGCGGCCCAGTACGCACGGTATGCGCTCGACCTGCCGCAGACCCGCGTGCTCGCCCTTGTCCTCGAGGCGATGCGGGACACCGGTGCGCTGCAACAGGTGCTGGAGGCGGCAGCCGTTCGGCACATTCCTGTGGTGCTGCTGACGGCGGGACGTTCCGCCGCCGGGCGCGCGCTGGTGACCGCGCATTCCGGGGCGCTGGCCGGCGCGGACGGGGCGTGGGAGGCGCTCGCGGACGCCTACGGCGTGCACCGGGTCGCCGATCTGGCCGAACTGGCCGACACGCTGGAGCTGTTCGCGATCGGCCGGCGGCCGCCCGGCGGCCCGCGCGGCGGTATCGCCACGGTGCACGACTCGGGCCTGGAACGGGCGCACGTCGCCGACCTGGCCAGCGATCTCGGCGTGCCGTTCGGGCGCGTCGGCGAGACCACCCTGCGGCGGCTCGCCGAGGTGCTCGACCAGGGCCTGGAACCGGGCAACCCGCTGGACATGTGGGGCGCGAGCGCCAAGGCGCAGTGGCAGCTCACCGAGTCGCTCGCCGCGCTGGCCGAGGACCCGGCCGTCGCCGCGGTCGCGCTGGCGGTGGACCTGGTGACCGAGTACGACGGTGACCGGTCCTATCAGGACGCGCTGGCCGACGCCGCGCGGCGGACCGGCAAGCCGGTGGCGGTGCTGGCCAGCATCCCCGCCGCCGTGGACCCGGCCGCGGCCGGGGAACTGCGCGCGGCCGGCATTCCGGTGCTGGAGAGCGCCCGCACCGGGCTGCTCGCGCTCGGGCATCTGCTTGCCCACGGCACCTGGCGCGGCCGGCCGCGGCCGCTGCCGGTGGACGCCGCGCGGCGGGACCGCTGGCTCCGGGCGCTGCGGGGCGGCCCACTGGACGCCGCGGACGGGTTCGGGCTGCTGCGCGACTACGGGATACGCGCCGCGCGGGCGCAGCGCGCCGGCCGCGCGGAGGCGGCGCTCGCCGCGGCCGCGCAGATCGGGTACCCCGTGGTGCTCAAGACCGCCGAGCCCGGTGTGGCGCACAAGTCGGACGCGGGCGGCGTGGTGCTCGGCATCCGGGACGCGGCCGGGCTTGAGGCCGCCTATGCGGACCTGGCGGCGCGGCTCGGCCCGCGGGTGCTCGTCTGCGAGACGGCGGAGCCTGGGATCGAGATGTCGGCCGGAATCGTGGCCGACGGCGACCTCGGGCCGCTGGTCGTCGTGGGCGCGGGCGGGGTCCTGGTGGAGCACCTGGCCGACCGGGCGGTCGCGCTGCCGCCGGTCGACGCCGCCGGTGTGAGGCGGATGCTGTCCCGGCTGCGCGTGGCCCGGCTGCTGGCCGGGTTCCGTGGCCAGCCCCCCGCGGACCTCGGCGCGGTCACCGCCGCGATCACCGGCGTGTCCGCGATCGCGGGGGAGTTGGGCGGTGCGCTGGCCGCACTGGACGTCAACCCACTGATCTGCGGCCCGGATGGCGCGGTCGCCGTGGACGTGCTCGTGGAGCCCGCGGCCGGCTGACTATCGCCGGCCGAGCGCCGCCGGCCTCACCCTGTTTGCTGTGGCGTGCAACCAACCCGTGACCGCACCGGTATTCCTAGCGTGATGCCCTGGACGGCACGCGGCGCCAGCAGGTGCGGCGCCAGCAGGTGCGGAGAAGCGGAGGCACCGTGGATCGCGAGGAGTTCACCAGCTTCTACGCCTCGAGCTTCCCGCGGCTGGCTGGCCAGCTCTATGCCATGACCGGCGACCGGGCCGAGGCCCAGGACGCCGTGCAGGAGGCGTTCGTCCGGGCCTGGGTCCACCGCGGCCAGATCGATACGGGGCGAGGGGCCGAGGCCTGGGTCCGGGTGACGGCCTGGCGGATCGCGGTTTCGCGATGGCGGCGTGCCCAGGAGGGCGTCCGGCTGATGATGCTGGCGGCCGGGCCCGATCACGCCGCCGGGCCCGGTCCCGATCGCGTCGCGTTCGTTGAGGCGCTGCGCCGGGTGCCCGCGGAGCAGCGCCGTGCGCTCGTGCTCTATCACCTGGCCGACCTGACGGTGGAGCAGATCGCCGCCGAGACCGGTGTGCGTCCGGGGACGGTCAAGGCCCGGCTGGCGCGCGGCCGGGCAGCTCTGACGCCCTACCTGCGGGAAACGACCGCACCGCTGAGTGAGTGACTGGCCGGGAGGTATTCCAGTGACTGATCTGAACGAGGAGTTGCGGCGGCTGGCAGACGAGGCCGCCCGCGAGGCCCGGCCGCTGGCGGTGGCCGACGTCATCCGGCAAGGTGAGCGCAGGCAGCGGCGGACCATCACCCGGTGGTCCCGGGGGCGTACACGAGGGCCCGGGCCCGCGACGGGGGCCGGGCCCGGGCGCCGCTGGCCGGGCTGGGTGGCGCCGCTGGCTGCCGCTGGTGCGGTCGTCGCCGTAGTGGCCGGCACGGCGGCCGTCTCCGGCGCGATCCACGGTCACCCGACGGCCACCAGGGCGAGCCTGGCCCAAGGGACCACCGCTTACGTGGTCAACAGCGCCAAGGACACGGTGATCCCGATCCGGGCGGCGACCAGCACGCCGGGTAAGCCGATCAAGGTCGGCATCCAGCCGATGGCGATCGCGATCACCCCGGACGGCAAGACCGCCTACGTGGCCAACGGGGTCCACGGCTCGGTGACCCCCATCCGGACCGCGACCAACACCGCCCTGCCACCGATCAAGGTCGGCAGCACCCCCGCCGCCATCGCGATCACTCCGGACGGGAAAACCGCCTACGTGGTAGGCGGTGGCGATTCGGGCACGGTGACCCCGATCCAGATCGCCACCAACACGGCCCTGCCACGGATCAAGGTCGGCCGCCTCCCTATGGCCATCGCGATCACCCCGGACGGCAAGACCGCCTACGTGGCCAACGGCAATTCGACCACGGTGACCCCGATCCGGATCGCCACCGACACGGCCCTGCCACCGATCAAGACCGGCCACGGCCCTGCCGCCATCGCGATCACCCCCGACGGGAAGACCGCCTACGTGGCCAACGGCGCTTCGGGCACCGTGACCCCGATCCGGATCGCGACCAACACGGCCCTGCCACCGATCAAGACCGGCGGCGACCCTCTGGCCATCGCCATCACCCCGGACGGGAAAACCGCCTACGTGGTCAACCAGGATTCGGACACGGTCACCCCGATCCGGACCGCGACAAACACGGCCCTGCCACCGATCAAGACCGGCCGTCTCCCGCAGGCCATCGCGATCACCCCGGACGGGAAAACCGCATACGTGGGCAACAACACCGCGGGCACGGTAACCCCGATCCGGCTCGCCACGAACACGGCCCTGCCACCGATCAAGACCGGCGGCAACCCGTTCGAGATCGCCATTACCCCGGACGGGAAGACCGCCTACGTGGCCCTCGTCTCGGCCGGGGTGGCCCCGATCCGGACGGCCACCAACACGGCTCTCCCCGTGCTCAAGATCGGCTATTCCAGCGCCATCGCCATCACCCCGTGACCGGGGCCCGTGGCCGGGGCACGTGACCGATCACCGGTGCACGGCGGCGAGCAGGGAAGCGTAACAGCGGACCAGTTCGGCACGTTCGCTGGCGATGAGCGGGCTGGCCCGGCTCACGGCCCTCGTTGACCCACCTGTCGGAGATGTCCATCGCCCGGGCGCGGTGCTGCGCGGCGGGACGGACCGCCTCCTCGGCCGTGTCGTACACGTAGGCGTACAGCCGGGCCAGCGCGGTGACCAGCGGCCCGTCGTCGCTGCCCTCGTCGTACTGGTGCTCACGATGGGCCGCCCACCAGTCCACCTCCAGCCTGGCCGCGCGGGCGGGGTCGGTGGGCGCACCGTGGGTGAGCAGCAGCAGCGCGTAGAACCGGGTCATGCAGCGCCGGGCGCCATCCGGATCCCCGGGGTTGGGCGCCCAGAGCTGGTTGGCCCGCAGCACCAGCCAGGCCCCGTGGACGGTGCGCAGCCAGTCCATGCCGAACGTGTCGCGCACCACGAGCAGCGAGGTCAGCAGGAACCTGGCCCACTGCCTGCGGTAGTAGGTGACCCACAGGCTGGTCTCCATGTGGCCGACCTTGACCGGGTCGAAGGACCACAGCACGCTCGCGGGGCGGCGCGCCGGGCGGCGCCGCCGGCGGGCGGCCGGTGCCGTGCGGCCGCCGCCGCCCGGCCGCTGGCCTTCGTAGGCCGGCCCCTGGCCCTGGCCGGCCAGCCGGACCCCGAAGCCGCGCGCGGCCAGCCTGAGCAGCACCGGGCCCGGCCGCTCCAGGTCGGCCACCCGCGCGCCGGAGAGCTTCTCCAGTTCGGCGAGGCGGCTGGCGTAACTGTCCGGGCCGGCCGCGCGGGCCTTGGACAGTTCCACGGCGTTGGCCCACACCTTTTCGCGTGACTCGCGCAGGAAGCGCCGGGTGGCCATCCGGTTCAGCGGCTGCATCACCCGGTCCTGCCAGGTCGCGGCCGGTTTCGTCTGCTGGAGTTCGGCGTCTTCGGCGCCGACCCGGACGGAGAGCACCTCGTCGATCCTGCGGTGGTCCGCCTCCCGGCGGGCGCGCACCTGCGGGTCGCCGAACTCCGCATCGCTGATCACCGCGAGCAGCGCCTGGGGCAGGTCGTAGTTGATGTGCGCGTTCATGCCGAGCAGCACGTGGCGCACCGCCGGCAGGTCCGGCTGAGTCGCGGCGGAACGGAAGGCCACCGCCCACGGCTCGGGTACCGGGTCGCCGCGCCGGCCGGCGTCCAGGGCGTCGAGGTACAGCCGCGCGAAGGCGACGTCCCAGCGGTCCACCCACTCGGGGTCGGCGAAGAACCCATCGCGCAGCGCCTGCGCCACCGCCTCGGTGGTGCGCAGGTAGGTGTCATGGAAGGGCAGCCGCCCGTCGGAGTCCCGGCGGAGCTCTTCCGCCAGGATCGTCATCCGTTCGACTACCTCGTCAATGCCCATCAACAGCCCCCCAAAGGCAGCACCGGAGCGTAATCGGCGCCGCCCGAGAGCTTAACGGACGGGTCAATAAATGACGTACAGCTTGCGGATCGTCTCGTGGATCTGCCACGTGCCGCTCCAGCCACGTGGGAAGACCGCGCAGTCGCCGGTACCGACCTCCTGCGGCGCGCCGCCGTCCGGGGTGACCGTCATCCGGCCCGCCAGGATGTAGATCGCCTCGTGCGTCTCCAGGGTCCAGTGCGACGGCCCGGGGGTGCACTCCCAGACCCCGACCTCCTGGTCGCCGTCGGACCACAGGGTGATGCCCGAGGTCTGCATAGGTTCCCCGGTCGCCTCGGCCAGCGGTCCCCAGTCCTCCAGGTCACCGGCGAGTGCGGCGGCGGCCAGGAACGGCGTGCCGGGAGGGGCTTGTGTCATGGTCGGATGTTCCTCTCTTCGGGTGCCGCTGGCCGGA
Organism: uncultured Actinomycetes bacterium; assembly: GCA_963726415.1. GTDB lineage: Bacteria > Actinomycetota > Actinomycetes > Streptosporangiales > Streptosporangiaceae > DASXKD01. Next base: position 12,706 of record CAVSCM010000041.1, on the reverse strand, counting down.
AAGGCTTCAGCGAGCTGGTCAGGTGACGGTGAGCTTGCCGGGCGCCTGGCCGGGCGCCATCTCGGGGAAGGGCAGGGCGACCGGGTCCGCGGCGAGCTTGCTGTGCCCCTGCTCGTCGAACCGGTCCAGGCCGAGGTTGGTGGTGTCCACCACGTCGCTGGTGCCGGTCAGGGTGATGTCGGCGGCGGTGCGCGCCACCGCAGGGCCCCACATCATCCCGGCGCCGCCCGCGCTGGCCACGGTGACCCCGGGAACGGGGCCGTCCGGGCCGAGCGCCTGCCCGATGATCGGCAGGTGGTCGGGGGTGTAGTCGATGGTGGCCGCCCAGACGCGGCGCAGCCCGAGGCCCGCGGTGACCGGCACCAGCGCCTCCAGCCTGGTGCGCATCCTGGCCAGGTAGTCGTGGTCCACGCTGCGGTTCTCCCCCGGCGGCTCCTGCGGGTTGCTCATCCCGAACAGCAGGCCGCCCTCTTCCGGCCGCCAGTACAGCCCGGCGTGCAGGTCGAAGACCATGGGCACCCGGGACGGGTGCAGGTCGGGGTGCTGCTCGGTCACCGCGACCTGGTGCCTGACCCCGCCGGCCGGGATCCGGATCCCGGCCAGCGCGCCCACCTGCGCCAGCTTGGGGCCGCCGGTGAGCACCACGAGGGGCGCGTGGATATCCCCGTCGCTCGTGGTCACGCCGCCGCCGGCCAGCAGGCCACGGAACGCCACCCGTTCGGCGACCGTGACGCCGCTGCCGAGCAGGGCCACGGTGTAGGCGGCCACGTTGCGCGGCGGGCTGATGTACCCGTCGTCGGCGCAGAACGTGCCGCCCAGCGTCTGCCCGGGGGCCAGCGCGGGGTTGACCGCGTCCACCTCGTCCGGGTCCAGCCAGACCGCGCCGATGCCGAACTGCGACTGCATGGCCAGTCGCTGCCTGGCCGCGTCGACCTCGGCCGTGGTAAAGCACGGCAGCAGGTAGCCCTGGGTGACGAAGCCCGAGTCGGTACCGAACTCCGCGCGCTGCCCGAGGTAGAAGCGGCGGGACCAGATGCCAAGGCGCACCGCCTCCGGGGTGCCCCCCTGTAGCCGCACCACGCCCGCGGCGCGGCTGCTCGCGCCCTGGCCCAGCACGCCCTTCTCGATCAGCACGACGTGCTCCAGGCCGGCCGTGCGCAGGAAGTAGGCGCACCACGCGCCGATCGTCCCGCCGCCGACCACGACCGCGTCCGCGGTACTCGGAAGCCCAGGTGAACCCATTGGCACGAGCACGATGCTGGCATAAACTGAACATTCAGTCAAGACTGCGCAAGGGCCAAGGCTCCGTGACGAAGGAACGAAGCCGCAGGCCAGCGGGGGGCCCCGGGGGCCCCGGGGGCCCCGGGGAGGCGTCCCCGCGAGCCAACAGGGCCCGTCGAGGCACCCTGAGGCACCCTCACGCACCGGAGGAACGATCGCATGTACGGGCTGACCGAGTCCGATCTTGACATTCAGAAGCGCGCCGCGGCGTTCGCGGACGAGCTGATCGGCTTCGAGGTCACCGCGGAGCTGGCCGATGGCGAGCTGCCCGCCGAGGTGACCGCGGAGCACGCCAGGCGGGCCCGCGAGCTTGGCCTGTGCGCCACCAACATGCCCGCGGAACTGGGCGGCGGCGGGTGCACCACGCTGCAGCAGGTGCTGGTACAGGAGCAGGCCGGGCGGGTCACCAACGCGCTGGGCTGGGTGGCCTCCACTCCCCCGTCCTGGCTGCCGGCCGTGGCCACCGAGGACCAGCTCGAGCGGTACGTGCGCCCGGCGGTCCGGGGCGAACGCGAGGAGTGCTACGCGATCACCGAGGAGGGCGCGGGCTCCGACGTGGCGGCGATCGAGGCGACCGCCCGCCGGGACGGCGACGGCTACCTGCTGAACGGCACCAAGTGGCACGTCACCTCCTACAACACCGCCGACTTCGCGTTCTTCCAGGCCAAGCTGGAGGGCGGCCCGCACGACGGCGAGCACGCGATGTTCCTGGTGGACCTGCCCAGCCCAGGTGTCAGCGTGGTGCGCACCCCCGCGTATACGCACACGATCAGCCACCACCACCCGATCGTCGCGTTCACCGACGTGCGGGTCCCCGCCGCCAACCTCATCGGCGCGGAGGGGGACGGCATGTCCTTCGCCTACGAGTGGTTCCGGTTCGAGCGGCTGATGGTGGCGGCCAGGTGCCTGGGTGCCGCGGGCCGGCTGACCGATGAGATGACCGCGTTCGCCCGCGAGCGGCGGGCCGGCGGCCGGCCCATCAGCGAGTACGGCCTGGTCGGCGGGATGCTCGCGGACAGCATGACCGAGTTGTTCGCGGCCCGCGCACTGCTGTACGAGACGGCCAGGGGCATCGACGCCGGGGTGGACGTCAAGGTTTCACACGCGCAGTGCTCCATGGCCAAGCTCTACTGCTCGGAGATGGCCGGCCGGGTCGCCGACCGGGCCGTCCAGGTGTTCGGCGGCCGCGGCTACATGCGGGAGAACGTGGCCGAGCGGTTCTACCGCGAACTGCGGGTGGAGCGGATCTGGGAGGGCACCAGCGAGGTGCAGCGCGCGATCATCGCAGGCCAGATGGTCAAGCGTGGGCCGGTGTCGCTGGCCTGAACCGGTGCCGCCGGGCCGGCTCGCGGGCCGCGGTCAGCGGGCGGGCTCGGGGATGCCCATGGTCCAGGCGCGCTCACCCTGGTAGCCGCGCGCCACCATGGTGACGAACTGGTAGACGGCGTCCTCATCGGGCGACAGCGGGCCGGGCACGGCGTGCGGGGAACTGAGCCCGCGCTGCACCGACTCGCACGCCTGCCAGTCCTGCCGGTTGGTGATGTCCCAGAACTCGATCGCATACCCGGGATCGAACCCCGGCTTGGCCAGCGACTCGGGGGCGAAGGACCAGGTGCACTCGATCTTGGTGCGGTTGGGCGCCAGCGGGATCATCTTGTGCGTCATCACGTAGTCCGGATGCAGGCTGAGCAGCAGGTTGGGGAAGACACCGATGTAGATGACGGTGTGCAGCCCGGTCGGGTCCAGCCCGCGGAGCGGGACCCCGGAACTCGTCCCGTCCAGGGACATGGTCGCCATGCCGTCGCGCAGGTCCATCCAGCCGCCGACCCAGATTCCCGCGGCCGAATAGTTCTCCCCGCTCCTGGGCGGGGACACCTTGCACAACTGCGGGTGGATCGACGGGCAGTGGTAGCACTCGTGGTAGTTCTCGGTGAGGATCTTCCAGTTGGCGGCCGAGTCGTAGTCGTGCTGGCCGGCCACCACCAGCCGCTCCATCTCGTACGGCGCGACGTGTTCTTCCAGGTTGCCGAGGCAGTCCGCGAGCGGGCCCGCGTTGCCCGACTCGTCCACGAATACCAGGCCGTGCCACTCGGTGACCGGCAGCTCGTGCAGGCCCCACTCGGCGGTCTCGAATCCCGGCCGGTTCTTGAAGCCAGCCGCCGCGCGCAGGTCGCCGTTCAGCCCGTAGGTCCAGGCGTGATAGGGGCAGATGATCACCTTGTGCTGGGCGGACGCCCCGCACGGCAGCAGTTCATGGCCCCGGTGCCGGCAGGTGTTGGCGAACGCGTGGAGCACGCCGTCCTCGGCGCGGGTCAGCAGGACACTGTTGGCGCCGAGCGGCTCGGCGCGCATGTCGCCCGGGCTGGCCACCTGGTCACTGCGGCCGGCAAAGACCCAGCCGCCGCCAAACATGTGCTGCTTCTCCCACTCGAACACCGCCTGATCGACGTAGGCGGCCCGGGGCAGCATCCGGCTTTCCCCGAACGGCAGCAGGGCCTGCGCCACGCCGGCGGAGTCCAGAGGGGCAGGCGGGCACATTGTTTGACTGATCATACAGTCAAGCCTAAGCGGCGCGCAGCAGGCTGTCCAGGTGGCGGCGGCACCTGACCGGCGCGGCAGCGCTGGTAACAGCGGCCGGACGCCGCATGGACGCGGCAGCCACGGTTTCCGGCCGCTGCCGCTATTCTGACCGCTGCGTCAGGAAACGATTGACGTCGTCAGAAGGATCTCCGTGCCATACGCCTCACCTCCCGCCGATCTCATCCCGGTCGTCGACGCGCCGCCGCCGCCGTCGGTCTCGATGGCCCCCGGTGGCAGATATCTCGCGCTCGTCCACTACGCGGCCCACCCGGAAATCATCATGCTGGCCCGCCCGTACCTGGCCCTGGCCGGGCTGCGGATCGACCCGCGGATGCGGGCCAGGCGACGGCTGCGCCGCGCAGGCAGGCTGTCGCTGCTGCGGATCGCCGATGGGCACGAGCACTTTCCCGGTCTGCCCGAGGGAGCGCAGGTCGGTTTCCCCGTCTGGGCGGCCGACGGGAGGAGGTTCGCGTTCACCATGGACCGCCCCGACGGAGTCGGGTTGTGGGTCGGGGACGCCGAGACCGGCCAGGTCGCCGAACTGCCCGGGCTGTCCATCTGCGACGTGCTCGGCGGCGAGCCCTCCTCCGGCGGCGGTACCGTTCGCTGGTCCCGCGACGGCCGATCGGTGCTGGTGCTGGCCAGCCCACCGGGCGGCCTGGTATTGCCGGAACCGGAGGCCGAGCCACGGCTGGAGGAGACCGCGGGGAAGCGGTCACAGCTCGCGACCTATCAGGACCTGCTGCGGACCAGAACCGACGAGGACCGCTTCGAGATACTGGCCACCTCGGTCCCGTGCCGGGTGGACCCGGCCAGCGGAGAGCGGACCGAGCTTGGCCCGCCCGGGCTCTACTACACGCTGCAGGACTCGCCGGACGGGACGCACCAGCTGGTGCAGCGACTGCGGCGGCCGTTCTCGTTCCGTGTCCCCTGGGTGTGGTTTGCCCGCTGCACCGAGGTCTGGGACAGCGACGGCCAGACGCGCGCCGTGGTCGCGGATCAGCCGGTCAGCGACGAGGTGCCCCGCCAGGGCGTGCCACTCGGCCCACGCCTCGTCGGCTGGGAGGAACGCGCTCCGGCCAGCCTGACCTGGATAGAGGCGCTGGACGGCGGGGATCCGGTGGCCCCGGCCGAATACCGCGACCGGGTGTTCCGGCTCACCGGGCCGTTCGGCCAGGCACCGGAGCGGGTGTTCGACGTACGGCATCGCTGCCTGGGCTGGTACGACCTCGACGCGCCCGGCCAGGTGCTCATGATCGAGCACGACCGTGATCGCCGGTGGCTGACCACCTGGTGGTGTGACCTGAACGCACCGCGGGAGTCCCGTGCCGTGTTCGACAGGTCGGTGGACGACGCCTACGGCGACCCGGGCACGCCGCTGCGGGCCACCAACCCCGACGGCTCGCTGACCGTGCTCGTCGACGGGACAGCCATCTACCTGCGCGGGGACGGCGCCACCCCGGCGGGCAAGCGCCCGTTCCTCGACCGTTTCGACCTGGCCACCGGCACGGCAACCCGGTTGCACGAGAGCCCGCAGGGCACGGTCGAGCACGTGCTCGGCTTCACCTCGGCCGGCCGGGAGGAGGTGGTCCTCTGGCACGAGAGCCCAGCCGAGCCGCCAAACCTGTTCGTGGCCGGTCTCGGCGGCTCACAGGCCAGGCCGCTGACCCGCTGGCCCGACCCGCATCCGCAGCTCACCCGGGTCGCCAAGCGGCTGATCACGCATGACCGGGGCGACGGGGTAACGCTGTCCGGAATGCTGTACCTGCCGCCCGGGCACGACCCCGCCGTGCACGGCCGTCTGCCGCTGGTGATCTGGGCCTATCCCTATGACTTCGGCGGCGCGGACACCGCCGGCCAGATCAGGGCCGACAGCTTCGAGTTCACCCGGGTGACCGCGCTCGGCCCGGTCGTGTTCACGCTGCGCGGCTACGCGGTGCTCGCCGACGCCACCATGCCGGTGATCGGCGACCCGGAGACGATGAACGACACTTATCTGGAACAGACCACCGGTGCCGCCCTGGCGCACATCCGTGCGCTGGACGAGGCAGGGATCATCGACCCGGCCCGGGTCGCCGTGGGCGGGCACAGCTACGGGGCATTCATGACGGCGAACCTGCTGGCGCACACCACGGCGTTCGCCGCCGGTATCGCCCGCAGCGGCGCCTACAACCGCACCTTGACGCCGTTCGGGTTCCAGACCGAACGGCGCAGCTACTGGGAGGCCCTCAGCGTCTACGACCAGGTCTCGCCGTTCCGGTTCGCGGACCGCATCACCGCGCCGCTGCTGCTGACCCACGGTGAGCAGGACGGCAACTCGGGGACCTTCCCCATTCAGTCGGAACGGCTGTTCCAGGCGATCCGCGGCAACGGGGGCACCGCCCGGCTGGTGATGCTCCCCCACGAGAGCCACGGCTATCTCGCCAGGGAGTCGGTCATGCACGTGCTCGCCGAGGAGATCGACTGGCTGGAGCGCTGGCTCGGCACGGGCGCGCACCGCGCCGCCCAGGACGCGCCGGTCAGCGTGCCGAGCGCCCCGACGTGAACCCGGCCACCATCGGCGCGGTTTTCGCAGTCATCTTCGTCGGAGAACTGCCCGACAAGACCATGGTCGCCTCGCTGGTGATGTCCACCCGCGGGCGCCCGTTCGCGGTCTGGCTCGGCTCCGCCGGGGCCTTCGTCGTGCACGTGGTGATCGCCACCACCCTGGGGACCGTCGTGTTCCACCTGCTCGCACCGCGGGTCGTGGATGCCGTGGTCGCGGTGATCTTCCTGGTCGGCGCCGGCCTGGCGCTCGCCGAGGGCATCAGGGAATACCGGAGCAGGGACCATCCCGAGCCGCCTGCCGTGCCGCCGTCCCGGCCCGGCCGGACCGCGGCCACGGCCTTCGCCGTCATCTTCGCGGCCGAATGGGGCGACCTGACCCAGTTGCTGACCGCCAACCTGGCCGTCCACTACCACGACCCGCTGTCGGTCGCGACCGGCGCCATCCTGGCCCTGTGGGCGGTCTCCGCGATCGCCGTCACCAGCGGCCGGTGGCTGGGCAGCGTCATCGACGCGGTCGCCATCCGGATCGGCACCGCGGTGCTGCTGGCCGGGCTCGGCGGGTACACGGCCTGGGTAGCCCTGCGCTGACCGCTCCTATGCTTGACGGCCATGAGAGGCCGCCAGCCCAATCCGCGCGGGGAAGCACTCACGCCCCGCCAGAAGCGGGTGTTCGCCATCGTGGGCGGCCTGGTAGTCGTACTGGTGGCCTGTCTAGGCGCCTGGGCGGCGCTGGGCCCGGACAGTTACGGGCGGTCCAGCCACGGGTGCGTCAACGTGGTGGCGCCGAGCAGCACCGGTGGTGCGGTGCTGCACCAGTGCGGCGATGCCGCGCGGGCCATGTGCCGCGACGCGTTCGCCCATCACAGCAAGCTTGACCTGCTGACCCGCCCGCAGTGCCGCCTGGCCGGCCTCGGCCCGCCGGCGAAACCATGATCACCAGCGGGCCCAGCACGTAGCAGGATTTACTAGCCATCTCTCGCGCTCGGCGCCGCGGTCACGCTACCGGTGCCGGGGCAGGCTCTCCCGGACCAGCACCCTGCGGCGGGGAGTCCGCGCGCGGCACGATGAGGCGTGCTATCCGGACCCGCCGGCTCCCGTCCGGCCGGGAACCACGCCGGCGTTGCTCGTACGGTTCGAGGACACGTCGTAGCGCTGCTGAAATTTCCGCGAGTTCCCCGGAGGTCAGCCAGAAGTCGCTGTTGGCGAGCTCCATGGTGTCCCGCCACTGCGCCGGCTCCTCGTCCTGGTGCTCTAGGAACTCGGTGGCCAGGGCGCGATTACGGTCAAGGAACACGCCAAGCACCGCGGTCTCGGCCAGCACGGTGCGCGCCGCGTCCGAACTTACCTCGATGGAGCGGCCCGTGGCCTTCCAGGGGTGGCGGCGGTGATGGGGGCCATCCTCAACACGGCCTCGGTGGGCTCGCTGGCGGCCGGTGGCGCGCTGGGGGCGGTGCTGGATCCCCGGCAGGCCTATCTGCTGGCCGGTGCCCTGGGCTGCGCCGTCACGGTCGTGCTGGCGGCGCGGTTGCGGCACGGCTGGGCCCGCCGCCGCAATATTTCGTTCGTGGCTGAACAGTCCCGCGCCTAGTGTTGGCGCCCGTGGGCGATGGGAAAACCAGTACGCCGGACGATGGCCTGGACCGGCGGGCGCTGGCCGCGGTGTCGGTCACGGTGCTGGCCTGGGCGTCGGCGTTCGTGGCGATACGGGACGCCGGGCGGTATTTCGACCCGGGCGCGCTGGCCCTGGGCCGGTTGCTGGCTGGCTCCCTGGTGCTCGGGGCCGTCTGGCTGGCCCGTGGCGAGGGCTGGCCGGCGCGCGCCGCCTGGCCGGGCATCGCCGGTACCGGGATCTTGTGGTTCGGCGTGTACATGGTGGCGCTCAACTGGGGCGAGCGTCACGTGGACGCGGGCACGGCCGCGATGGTGGTCAACATCGGCCCACTGGTGATCGCGGTGCTGGGCGGCTGGCTGCTGCGCGAGGGCTTTCCGCGTCGCCTGCTGGCCGGGCTGGCCGTGTCGTTCGCCGGAGCGGTGGTCGTCGGGCTTTCCGAGTCGGGTGGCGGGAGCGCGCCGCTGCTCGGCGTGGGCATGTGCCTGCTCGCGGCCGTGTCTTACGCCACCGCGGTGGTGGGCCAGAAGCCCGCGCTGCGGCACGCGTCCGCGTTGCAGGTCACCACGTTCGGTTGTTTCATCGGGACGGTGGCCACCCTGCCGTTCGCTGGCCAGCTGGTCGCGCAGACCGCCGCCGCGCCGGTGGGCGCGACGCTCATGGTGGTGTACCTCGGCGTGGTTCCCACCGCGCTCGCGTTCACCACCTGGGCCTACGCGCTGAGCAAGACCACCGCGGGCCGGTCGGCGCGACCACCTACATCGTGCCGGCCATCGTCGTGGTGATGTCGTGGGCGTTCCTGGGCCAGACGCCGCGGCCGCTGGCCTACCCGGGCGGGGCGCTGTGCCTGGCCGGCGTGGCGGTGTCCCGCGCCCGACCGCGCCCGGTGGCGCCGGTGCCAGAACCGGGCGCCGCCGAACCGGTCACCGAGCAGCCGACGGCCGGGGACCCGGTCAGCGGGTAGAACAGCCAGGGGCTGCGGTTACTGGATCGCCGGTGCGTCGAGAAACTCGGCGCAGGCGGCCAGCTCGCTGTACGGGTCGGTTGGGTCGTGGTGCTCGCTGCGCCAGCCGACCCGGCCAATCAGCTCGTAAGCGACGGCGACCTGCCACCAGGCGCCGCCGCTGAGCGCCCGGCCCAGCGCGGCGAGCCGGCCCATGCCGTCGGCGGCCAGGCCCGTTGTCCCCGCCCGGGCCTGCAGGTGCCAGTCGAAGGCCAGCCGGGCCAGGTCGACGCACCGGTCACCGACGCCGAGGTGTTCTGTGTCGGTGACGCCGGACAGGCGCCCGGCCCGGACCAGCATGTTGCCCAGGCCCAGGTCGGCGTGCACGTAACCGTGATCCGGCGCTTGCCGCTGCGATGACGGCTGGCCGGTCCAGGCCCGCAGCCGCCGGCAGAACCTGGCCGCCTCCGGGCCCATGCCCATGGCGGTCCGCCACCACCCGGCGAGGTCCTCGAAAACCACTGCCGGAACCCAGTACCCCATATCGTTGCGGTGTGGTCCGGGCGGCGCACCGGCCATCCGGTCGATCAGCCCCATCAGGTCATCGAACAGCGCCTCGTCGAAGACCGTGGGCGGGGTGCCGGCCAAGCGTTCCAGCACCCATCCATAGCTGTGGTCATCCAGTGGGCCGTGGGCGAGGACCCGGGGCACTGGGATGCCCCGGCGGCGCAGTTCGGGTAGCTGGCCCGCTATGTACGGGAGCTTTTCCGGCAGATCGGGATCGAGGCCCCATTTGACCACGACTTGTGTTCCGGCGAGTTCGGCGTAGTACGTCCGCCCCTGCCCACCGCCGGTCGGCCGGGCGGCGGTCAGCGCAAGCCCGAGCCGCTCCCCGACCCGCTCCACGATCTGCGCCGTCCCCACCACTGCAGGGCTCCTTCGCCAACTCCGCCACCAAATTTGATGACTACTTCAAGTAGAGTGAGTTTAACGAATACATGTTCGATAGGATGGCTGCATGCCCATGCGAATCTGCCTGGAGTGCGGCAGAGAATACGAGCCGTCGAGCAGGCACCTTCGCTGCCCGGCGTGCCGTTCACGGGACCTGTGTTCATGCGGCAAGCCCAAACAGGGAAAATCGGCCACGTGCGCCAACTGCCGCACAGTGACCGGATCGTCAAATGGCCGCTGGAAAGGTGGCCGGACCCGCCACAAGGCGGGCTATGTCATGATCTGGGCGCCCGGTCATCCTAGAGCCGGCAAGAGCCAGTACGTCTTCGAGCACATCATCGTCATGGAGCGGTTACTCGGCCGCTACATGCTCCCCGGCGAGTCAGTCCATCACCGCAACGGCGTGAAGGACGACAACCGCCCAGAGAACCTTGAACTCTGGACACGACCGCAGCCAGCAGGAATCCGCGCATCCGAGGCGGTCGCCTGGGCGCGCGAGATCCTCGCCCGCTATGCGGGTACAAGGACACCTCCAACAGTGCTCACGGTGTCCCCTGAGCACTCTTGGAGGTGGCGGGAATCGAACCCGCGTCCTTCGGTACATCACCAGGGCTTCTCCGGGCGCAGCCCGCATTGGTTTTCTCAGCCCCGGCGGTCTCGCAGGCGAGCCGCCGCCGGGCTCAGTCGCTGTTAGGTGTCCCGCTTATCCCCGCGACCGGGACGAGCGGTCGATCCTCCTAGCTGATGCCAGACACCGGGCCGGAGGCGCTCCCGGGCTGACAACCTCTAACTCGCGTTAGGCCGCGAGGGCGAGGTGAGTGCGCTTAACATTGGCACTTATTGAAGTGCGGTCACAGGTTTTACGAGGTTATGTCCGCCGTCCTCGGCCCGCTTCTCCTGGATCAACTACCGAAGTCGAAGCCTGTCACCCCCATGTTGAGTTGTCTGGTGAGCCCTGAGACCACGCCGCGGCGCGTCTCAGCCTTCACTACTTGTTCACGCTACCGGCTCAACACGCGATGGCCAACTGGGATTCCCGGCGCTGCCGGAGAATGAGCCAGGACAGGAGAATGCCCCGTGGGCACTGGCGGTGGCCGAACGCACCCACCAGCGGCACTCAGTCACTTGATAAGACGCCGCTTGGTAACCGAATGGTTGCTCGGAGTGAAAAAATTGGATGAGTTTCTGCGGCGGTGTCGCGGCCGGGTGAGGGGCGGGAAACGGCGGCTCAGTGGGCGGGAGCCGAGACCAGGAAACTGCGCGCCAACGGCGCGGCCGACGCCTGGGGCGACGCGGTGAACTCCACGGCGGCAAAGGCGATATCGCCGCGGTAGCCGACGAACCAGGTGGCCCACTTCTCGTGCTTCCCCGAGGTCAGCGGCGCGGTTCCCACCTGGCCGTACACCAGTTGCCCGCTGACGTTCGCGCGCCGTGCCGCACCGGAGCGCACCGCGTCGCGCATGAGGTCGCGGAGGCTGGCCAGGGTGCCCGCGGCGAATGGGGCCTGCCGGGACTGCTGCGCGTCCGGCGGGCGGGTCACCAGCACCGGCTCATGCCAGGTGCCGGTAGCCACCTGCGCGGCGACGCCCGCCATGGTGAGCGGGCTCACCTTGACGTTCCCCTGGCCGATGGTGGCGGCGGCAAGCTGGGTGACGCCACTGGCGGACCCGACCGTTCCGGAGAACCCGCGCAGCGGCAACTGCCACGTCCGGCCGAAGCCGAACCCGGCGGCCGCCTTGGTGAGTTCCGCCGGGTTCAGCCGCAGGGACAGGCCGGCGAAGGCGGTGGCACAGGACTGGGCGAAGTCTCCCGCGAGCGTGGCCCCCATGTCCGCTTTGGTCTTGGGCGGCACGTTGCGGAAGTTGTGCCCGCCCACGGTGTTGACGGGGGTGCAGGGAATCGGGGTGTTCACGGTCACGCCCTTGGCCAGCAGCGCCTCGGTGGACACGATGGTGAAGGCCGCGCCCGGCGGATACTGCCCGGCCAGCGGGTCGATCGGGGGCATGCCCGGCGCGTTGTGGCCGGCCACGGCCAGGATCCGCCCCGTGGATGCCTGCATCGCGACGATCGCGGCCGAACCCGGCGCGGCGGTCACGGCTCGCGTCGCCGCCTGCTGGACGCCGCCGTCGATCGTGGTGTGCACGGAGGCAGGAGGCCGGCCGACCACGTCTTCAGCACTCTTACCGTCCGCCCGCTGGCGGTCGCGGCGACCACCTCGGTCTTCGGGGTCCCGGTCAGGTAGGCCTGGTAGCGCGCCTGCAGACCGGACAGGCCGACGGTGGCGCCGGGCCGGTAGGCGATGCCGGCGTTGCGCAGGGCCTTGGAAGCCTCGGAGCCCACCGACCCGACCACGGCCTTGGCGATGCTCTCGAACAGGAGCACCCGCTGCTTGTGGACGATCAGGCCGGGGACCTTCGCGAGCTTGTGGGCGAGCCTGTGGTAGTCGTCGGGCTTGTAGGTCACTAGTTCAAGGAAGTGCCCGCCCGGCGCCGCGCGGATCCAGCCAAGCATCTCGGTCGGGTCGATGCCGCTGACCCGGAACAGGGCATCGGCGGTCGCCGTCGGGTCCTTCAGCTTGCCTGGCCGGACCCCCACCACGTACGCGGCGGACCGGACCTGGAGTGGCCTGCCCTCGGCGTCGAGTATCGGCATCCGGGGCCGGGTGGTGGAGATCACCGCCAGGTGCAGCCTGGGGCGCAGGCCGGGGTTGATCACGCTCGGGTTCCAGACGATCTTCCAGGACTGGCCCACCCGCTGCAGCGTGATGTTCCCGGTGTACTGCCACGGCGCCCCGT
>CAVSCM010000040.1:0-305734 GCA_963726415.1 uncultured Actinomycetes bacterium | reverse complement strand
GGTCTGGTCTGGCGGAGGGGACCTCGGGCTGCTGGGGGCGGCGCTTGGCCGGCTGCATGCGCTCGGCCCGGCGGCCGGTGTGGGCCTGGCGTCGTGGCATCCCGCGGCCGCGGTCCCGGCCGCGCTCGGACGGCTCGACGCGGTCGCGCCGTTGCTGCCGGGGGAGTGGCGCCCGCTGCACGCGCAGTTCCGCTCGACGCTCCTGGCGGTACGGGACGCTTTCGCGCGCCTGCCCGTGGCGGTGGTGCACGGTGACGCCTGGCCGGGCAACGCGGTCGCTACCGGGGCGGGCGAGGTCGTGCTCATAGACTGGGAGAACGGCGGGCTCGGGCTGCCGATCGTGGACCTCGGCTACTGCCTGCTCGAATGCCACCTCGACGCGGGCCTGCCCGCCGGTTCGCCGCAGGCGTGGCATGTCTCGCCGGATCCGGGGCGGATCGCCGCCGTCCTGGACGGCTACACCCGCTGGCGGCGTCTTGACGATGCCGAACGCGCGGCCCTCGCTGAGGGGATCCGGTTCGCCGCGGCGTACATCGGGGCGATCCACTTCGAGCAGGCGCTCCTTGGCGGTGTGACCGGCCCGGCCATGGACGCCCGGCTCGGCCGCCTGCGCAACCGGATCGCGGTAAGCCAGGCCGTCGCGGACCTCGCCGCCCGCCACCTCGCCCGCTGAGCCGGGCCGTCGCGGACCTCGCCGCCCGCCACCTCGCCCGCTGAGCCGGGCCGTTCCACCTCAACTGCCAGAGACAGGTTCCTGTGGATCGAGCAGTGATCTCAGGTGATCTTCCATTTTGTCGAAGCTGTCTTCGGTGCCATCGGACTTGGTCATGTGGTCACGGCCAGCCTTGTCGCGGAACGCCAGCTTGTTCGTCAGCTTCGTCACTCCGTCAGTCTCGTGCAGATCCATCGTCTCGACGGCGTGCGCGTCTGGCCACCCTTCGAACAGCCACGTCTCGACGGTCCGGGTCGGCGGCTCGACCTCCAGGTAGGTTCCCCGAAACGAGCACTCGGTTCCGTCCTCGGCCACGAAGACGATGTGGTAGTTCCCTCCGACGCGCAGGTCGATCGAGCACTTCGTCACCTCACACGCAAATGGAGCGAACCATTTGCTCACATGCTCTGGCTTCGTCAGTACGTCGAAGACGAGTTCGATCGGAGCGTCGAACTCTCGGGTGATGACAATCTCGAGATCGTTCGGGAATTCGACGACTGCCGACCCGTGCCGATTAGGTGTCACTGCTGCTCTCCTTGTTGTTGGAGCTCTTTGAGGTAGTCATCCACCCGGTCCAGCCGGTCGTTCCACGCCTGCTCGTACTTGGCGAGCCACTCGTGCAACGGACCAAGGCGCGCGGGTTCCAGGCGGTACAGGCGGCGGCGTCCGTCCGCCCGGCACCTGACGAGTCCCACCTCGCTCAGCACCCGCAGGTGCTTGGAAACCTGGGGCTGGGACAGCGAGAGGTCGTTCACGATCGCCCCGACCGCCTTCTCGCCCGCCATCAGCGCGTCCAGGATCTCGCGACGGTGGGCCTCGGCGATCGCGTTGAAGACATCCGACGTCGTAGAAGCGCGGGCCACGGGCTCAATATATTCTGTTATCGGCATGTGTCAAGCCCGCTTCGCGAGCTGGGTCAGTACCCGAGGCGACGTTGTCGGCGGCGCCCAGGCGCCCGATCAGAACTTCCACGGGTCGCCGCCCGCCACCTCGCCACCCGCTGAGCCGGTACGCTGAGCCCGGCCGTTCCAACAGCACGGGCGCATAGCTCAGGGGTAGAGCACCTGCCTTACAAGCAGGTTGGCCCTGGTTCAAATCCAGGTGCGCCCACCAGACCCGCATATCCGCTAGGGCATGAGCGCAGTGCGCTCGCCTGGCGGGTCTGGCCGGGCCCAGATCGCTTCCACATCCGCCAGCGGCACCGTGCTCGGCTTGACCGCGATCGTATTCCCGGCTCATCGGTCGGCTGCTCGCAGCGCACGCGGCAGGTCGCGGGATCGACTTACCTGCCACCATCGACCCGGCAGCCGCGAGAGTGCAGCGGGGCGGGTGCGGTAGGTTGCCGAGGTGAGCGGCAACCGTGAGCTGGTGGAGCGCTTCATCGCAAGCCTGGAGGCCAGGGACTGGGATACCTGGGCAGGCCTGTTGCATCCCGCGGTGGTCTACGAGATCCCGCAGTCGCGGGAGCGGATCCGGGGACGAGACCGTTACCTGCGGTTCAACCAGGAATACCCGGGGGACTGGCACCTGCGGCCCAAGGTCGTCATCGCCGACGAGCAGCACGGGGTGGTCTGGTTCGAGTGGCGCCTCGATGGGCACACCGACGATGCGATGGCGTTCTTCGAGTTCGCCGGCGGGCTGATCACCCGGGTCACGGATTTCTGGCCGGAGCCGTATGAACCGCCCCCAGGACGCGAGCATCTGGTGGAACGCTGGGATGGGGCGGGATGACCGCAGGGGATCATTCCGCGAGGGCGGGCCGCCCGCGCAGCGGCGCCTGGTTCGCTGCCGAGGGCCGGGCGGGCATGATCTACCGGTCGTGGCTGCGGTCCGAGGGGATGACACCCGAGGTGTTCGATGGCCGGCCGGTCATCGGCATCGCCAATAGCTGGTCCGAACTCACCCCCTGCAACGCGCACCTGCGCGCGGTGGCGGACGCGGTCAAGCGGGGTGTCTGGCAGTCCGGCGGGTTCCCGCTGGAGTTCCCGACCATGTCGCTGGGCGAGACCCTGATGCGGCCCACCGCGATGCTGTTCCGCAACCTCATGGCCATGGAGGTCGAGGAACTGCTCCGGGCCAACCCGCTTGATGGTGTGGTGCTGCTGTCCGGCTGCGACAAGACCACTCCGGCGATGCTCATGGCGGCGGCAAGCACCGATCTCCCGGCGATAATGGTCACCGGTGGCCCGATGCTGAACGGCAAGTTCCGGGGCGCCGATGTCGGGTCCGGCACCCAGGTGTGGCGGTTCGAGCAGGAACTCGTCGCGGGGCGGATGACCCAGGAGCAGGTTCTCGCCGCAGAGAGCGGCATGGCCCGGTCCTGCGGGCACTGCATGACGATGGGCACCGCCTCCACGATGGCCTGCATGGCCGAGGCGCTGGGCATGCAGCTTCCCGGGTCCGCGGCGTGGCCGGCCGCCGATTCGCGCCGCTACGTGACGGCGCAGTCCGCGGGCCAGCGGATCGTCGGCCTTGTCCGGGAAGACCTGCGCCCGTCGCAGATCATGACCCGGCAGGCGTTCGAGAACGCGATCCGCGTCAACGCGGCGATCGGCGGGTCCACCAACGCGGTCATCCACCTGCTCGCCATCGCCGGGCGGCTTGGCGTCCCGCTCCGCCTCGACGACTTCGACGAGCTTGCCAGGCCGGTGCCGACGCTGGTCAACCTGATGCCCTCCGGGCGCTACCTGATGGAGGACTTCTGCTACGCAGGCGGGCTTCCGGCGGTCATGCTGGAACTGCAAGATTTCTTGCATAACGATCACATCGGGGTGACCGGGCGCACCCTGGCCGAGACCGTGGCAGGCGCCGAATGCTGGAACAGGGACGTCATCGCCACCCTGGATGCCCCACTCCAGCCACCCGGCACCGGGACCGCCGTGCTGCGCGGCAACCTGTGCCCGGCCGGTGCGGTGATCAAGCAGTCGGCCGCATCCGCCCACCTGCTCAAGCACCGGGGCCAGGCCCTGGTGTTCGACTCGATCGAGGAGTACCACGAGGTATCCGGGCGGGAGGACCTTCCGGTCGACGCGTCCACCGTGCTGATCGTCCGCGGCGCCGGCCCGAGGGGTACCCCGGCATGCCGGAGATCGGCAACTTCGTGCTCCCGCGCAAGCTGCTCGAACGCGGCGTCACCGACATGGTGCGCATCTCCGATGCCCGGATGAGCGGTACCGGCTTCGGCACCGTCGTGCTGCATGTCGCACCGGAGTCCGCGGTGGGCGGCCCGCTGGCGTTCGTCCGCAGCGGCGACTGGATCGAACTCGACACCCCCGGCCGGACGCTGACGCTCGACGTGAGCGACGACGAGCTTGCCAGCCGCCGGGCCGGCTGGACGCCTGCACAGCCCCCGTGGTCCCGGGGCTACACAAGGCTGTACCACGAACACGTCCTGCAGGCGGATCAGGGCGCTGACCTGGACTTCCTGATCGGGGCAAGCGGCGCCGAGGTGCCGCGGCACAACCACTAGGCGTGGCTCCCTGCGCGGCGGCCCGGCGCGGGGCCTGGGAAACGACCCTCGCGGGCGGAGGGAAGGAGAGGCGGATGGCGCTGTGGCAGCTGGCCATCGATGGCGAGCTTAGGCTCGCCCGGGGCCCGGCCGGCGAGGGCCCGCGGGAACTGCTGGAAGCCTCGCTCACCCTCGACGCGCTGCTCGCGGTGCCGGATGCGCTCGCCACCGAGCTGCGCGGGCCCTCGGCCGGGCCCGTCCCCGCGGGCGCGCGTGTCGTCGCGCCGATCGGCAGCCAGGAGGTCTGGGCCGCCGGGGTGACCTACACCCGCAGCCGCGACGCCCGGGTGCTCGAATCCGGGACACCGGATCACTACGAACGGGTCTACCTGGCCGAGCGCCCGGAACTGTTTCTCAAGGCCACACCGGGCCGGGCCCGCGGGCCCGGCGAGCCGGTGGGCATCCGCGAGGATTCCGGGTGGGACGTGCCAGAACCCGAACTGGCCGTCGTCGCCGACTCCGCCGGGCACATCGTCGGGTACCTGAACGGCAACGACATGTCGTCGCGGAGCATCGAGGGCGAAAACCCGCTGTACCTGCCGCAGGCCAAGATCTACACGGGAAGCTGCGCCCTCGGGCCGTGCCTGGCCACGCCGGACGAGGTCCCCGCCCTGGCATCGCTGCTGATCGCCCTGCGGGTGGTCCGGGACGGCACCGAGGTGTTCCGCGACACGGTCAAGGTGGCCGACCTGCGCCGCAGCCCCGGCGACCTGGTGCGGTGGCTGTTCCGCGCGCTCGACTTCCCGGTGGGCGTGGTGCTGCTCACCGGAACCGCGATCGTCCCGCCGCCGGACTTCACCCTGCGCGTCGGGGACGAAGTGATCATCGCGACGACCGGCCTGGGTGTGCTGCGTAACGTGGTCGAAGCGGTCGCGCCGCTGGCGGAAGGCGGATGACGTGCAGGCGGTGCGCTGGCACGCCCGCGGTGACGTGCGGGTCGAAGTGGTGCCGCCGCCCCCGCCGCCGGGGCCCGGGGAGGTCCAGCTCCGGGTGAGCTGGTGCGGCATCTGCGGCACCGATCTGGAGGAGTGGCAGGACGGGCCGCTGTTCATCCCGGTCGACGCGCCGCACCCGGTGACCGGAGCCAGGGCGCCCCTGGTGCTCGGGCACGAGTTCGCTGGCGTGGTCACGGCGGTCGGCGAGGGTGTCACCGAGCTGGCGCCCGGCCAGCGGGCCGCCGTCGACACGATCGTCTACTGCGGCGCCTGCCACTGGTGCCGGCGTGGCGAAGTGATCCGGTGCCCGTCGCTGGGGGCGCTCGGCCTGCACGCCGACGGCGGGCTCGCGGATCTGTGCAACGCGCCCGCACGGATGTGCCTGCCGGTACCGGACTCGGTCGCCGACGACGAGGCGGCGCTTGCGGAGCCGCTCGCCGTGGCGGTACGGGCGCTGCGCCGCGGCGGGCTCCGGCCGGGGGAGCGGGTCGCGGTCGTGGGCCTGGGAGCCGTCGGGCTGATGGCGCTGCAGGCGGCGATGGCGTTCGGCGCGCAGAGCGTAGCGGTGGTCGAGCCCCTGCCGGAGCGCCGGGAGCTGGCCATGCGCCTCGGGGCGGACCGCCACGTCACCGCCGGCGAAGCCGCCGCCGTGCAGGCCGACGTCGCGATCGAATGCGCGGGCACACCCGCGGCCGTCGAGACCGCGATCCACGCGCTGGGCGCCGGCGGGCGCGCCGTCGTGCTCGGCATCGGCACCCGGCCGGCGACGGTGCCGCCGCTGGACCTCGTCGTCGGCGAGAAGTCCATCATCGGCTCGCTGTCACACGTCTGGGACGAGGACTTCCGTATCGCGCTCGGGCTGCTTGGCCGGGGTGCCGTGCGGGCCGCGCCGCTCATCAGCGACCGGATCCCGCTGAGCGCCGCGGTGAGCGGCGGCCTCGCGCTGCTGCGCGACGAACCCGCGAAACACGTGAAGATACTTGTCCGGCCGGAGGAGCCAGGGTGAGCACAGACCACAGCGCGCTGCCCGGCCTCGCCGCGGAGCGGCTGTCCTCGGCGGTGGTGTCGGACATCCTCGACGACCTAGGCCACCGGGACCACGTGCTCGACCCCGCCATCCGCCCGCTCGGCGACGGTGCGGTGATCGCTGGCTGGGCGAACCCTTTCCTGGTCACCGAGGTAGACGAGATCCCGGCCGAGCCCTACACCGGCGAGATCGCCGCGCTTGACGACATCGCCCACGATGACGTGGTGCTCATCGCGGCAGGCGGGTCGGCCAGGGCCGCGGTCTGGGGTGAGCTGTTCTCCACGGCGGCGCGAGCCCGGGGCGCCCGCGGCACCCTGATCGACGGGTACTGCCGCGATGCCCAGGTGATCGCAGATCTTGGCTACCCGGTGTGGTGCCGTGGGCTGCTGCCGCTGGATGTCAAGGGCAGGCTCGCGCTGACCGCATGGCGGCAGCCGGCCGTGGTCGGCGGCCTGCCGGTCCGGCCGGGGGATCTGGTGATCGCCGACGCCGATGGCGTGGTCGTCGTCCCCACCGGGCTCGCCAGCCAGACGGTGGGCCGCGCGCTGGAGAAGGTGGCCAAGGAAAACGGCGTCAGGGACGCGCTGGCGGCGGGGAGCACGCTACGCAACGCCTACGACCGCTTCGGGGTTCTGTAAGTGAGCCCCGTGCGCGAAAGGAACCGCGATGCCAGCCAGCCTGCGACCCGACGTTGCCTTCGACGGCCGCGCCGTTCTCGGCGAGGGGCCGGTGTGGGACACCGAGCAGCAGCGGCTGGTATGGCTGGACATCCTGCCCGGGCTCGTGCACCGGTTCGACCCGGCCACCGGCGGCGACGACGTGTTCGGTGTGGGCAAGCCGGCCGGGTCGGCCGGCCTGCGCCACGGCGGCGGCCTCGTCCTCGCCGTCGAGGACGGCTTCGCACTGCTCGACCCGGGGTGGCAGCGGCTCGACCAGGTCGCGGTCGTCGAGCACCCCGGGCCGCCGGCCAGGTTCAACGAGGGCAAGTGCGATCCGGCCGGCCGGTTCCTGGCCGGCACCATGGCCTATGACGAAACACCGGGGGCCGGCTCGGTGTACCGGCTGGACGCGGACCTCGCGGTCACCAAGCTGTTCGACGGCGTGACGATCTCGAACGGGCTGGCATGGCCCCCCGACGGCGCCACCATGTACTACATCGACTCGCCCACGCAGGGCGTGGACGCCTTCGACTACGACGCCGAGACCGGGCGGCTGGGCAACCGGAGGCGCGTGGTGGACGTCCCGGCCGCCGCCGGGCTGCCGGACGGCATGACCCTGGATACCGACGGCTGCCTCTGGGTCGCGCTGTGGGGCGGGTCGGCGGTGCACCGCTACACCCCCGACGGCCGGCTTGACACCGTGCTGTCCTTCCCGGCCACCAACATCACCTGCCCGGTGTTCGGCGGCCCCGGCCTCGACGTGCTCTACGTGACCAGTGCGCGCGACGGCCTGGACGAGCGGCAACTGGCGGCCCAGCCGCACGCTGGCGCGCTCTTCGCGGCCGACGTAAGCGCCCGCGGGCTGCCCGCGCTGAGGTTCGCCGGCTGAGCCGCGGACCTGCCGCGCAGCCCCCGCCCGGATCGGCGCGGGCTGCGCGGCGGGTCTTAACCCTCGATCTTGCGCAGGGTGTTGATGAACTGCTGGCCGTTCGGCGTGCCGACGCCGGTCATGTTGTCGTAACCCTTGACGGTGACCTGGCCGGTGTAGCCGGGCAAGGCGGGGTTCTGGTCGTCCATGGTGATCAGCGCCGGGGCGCCACAGAACTGGACGTTGCACACCTCGCCGCGGAACTGCGCCGGGGTGGCGGAGGTCGACGGCAGCATGTCGTGGAACGCCGACGTGTCGGCCAGCCGGTAGAACACCGGGTTGGTGAACCCGAACACCGTGTGCTGCCCCTGCTGGGCGTCGGCGACGATGCCGGCGACCAGCGGCGAGGCCTCACTCGTCCCGCCGACTGGAAACTCGGTGAACGTCGGCGGCTTGCCCTTGTGGAACGTCAGCGCCCCGGTGGCGAACCCCGTGAACAGGTCCGCGGCGGCGGCGAGGTCGGGTTCGGACCGGACCAGGCCCAGGCGGCTGCCTGGATCCGCGAGGGCCTGTGCTCGTGGCACCACGCCATGCTGGTACGCCGGCTGCGGCCAGATAAGGCTCGGGCCGCCGCTGCTGGCGCCGTCCTCACGTGTCAGGACCCACTTCCCGTTCCGGATTTCGGAACGGCCAGCGGACCAGCCGGTCTCGAACAGGCGCTGGCCATGGCTGCCGATGCCCAGCGAGGTGCCGCCGACCAGGATGCTGAACGGGTCGTCCGGGGTCTCGACCCCGGAGGAGTCGCCGGACGCGAAGTACATCCCGACGCCCTGCGCGGCCGCCCGCACCAGGTAGGCGTGCATGATGTTGGTCAGGATCGCCGGCTGGGAGTCGTCGCCCGGGCCCCAGGAGTTGGAGCTGATGGTGGACAGCGGGTGGTGATTTCCGGCGGTTCCGTCGATGTTCACGATGTCGGCGTCGAACAGGGCCTGGTTGCCGAAGTCGCCGTTGTTGCAGCTATCCCCGCCGATCACGAGCTGGTTCGCGCCCGGGGCCATGTCGTAGGAGGTCTCGACGTCGAGCTGCTCCTCGATGTCGAACGGGTCGCCGCAGGTGTTCTTGCCCAGCGAAAGCTCGGTGTAGCGCTGCGGGGAAGGCGCGACGAAGTGACCGGCCTTCGCGTAGTCCTGCAAGGTCAGGAACATGTCCGGGGTCAGGCCCTGCTCGACCAGCGAGACCGTCTGCCCGTGGCCGTCGTTGGCCATGTTTGCCCCGTAGGCGGCCCGCATCTGGCCGGGCTGGTAGCCACAGATCAGGGTCGGGAACGAGGTACGCCCGAACGCCTTGGGCAGCCCGGAGATGTGATGCTGCCCGTAGAACTGCGAACAGGGAGCCGTGGCCTGGCCCGTGGCCGCCTGCTGGTGCGGCTTCAGTCGCATCAGCGGGAGCTTGGGCGCGGCGTTGTCCAGGCCGGTCAGCCCGAGCACGTACTTGGACAGGGATGCGGGGATGGCCACCGCCTGGTTGTTGGCGTGCAGCTGGTAGGGCCCGGCGTTCACGCTCGCCGATGACCGGTAGTTCTCCAGCCGGATCCGGAACGCCGCGTTGATCGCCGCGACCGCGCCGGTGGCCCGCACGTAGTTGCGCTGCGGGTCGGCCTGGATGCCGGTGAAGCCCTGGCCGCGCAGCCACGACCCCACGGCGGCGGCCGCGGCCGGGCCGGCCCGAACCGGGCCGTGTAGGCGTCCGGGCTCAGGTAGTGATGGAACAGCTTGCTGCCCGGCGTGCTCACCGCCGTCGCATACTGCTGCGCGGCGGCCAGGTTGCCCGGCCGCAGCCAGACCTGGATGGTCAGCCGCTGCGAGCCCGCCACGGCTCCCGTCGCCCGGTCGTGGCCGGTGAACGGCACGGCGCTGCCGGCCAGGCGCAGGTAGCCCTGGTGCGGCGTGGCTCCGGCTGAGCCGCTCAGGCCCACGATCGTCATGGCTGCGACTGTCGCCGTCGCGGCGGCGAGGCTGACGAGCCTCGGTCTTCTGGTCATGGGTCTCCTTGCCCTCGTATCCGCCCGAGTGCTGGGCCTACATGTCTGTGTTACTTCGGCGGACCAGAATTTTCACCTAGATCCGGACGGCCGATATAGACCTGACACTGTGTGGTACGCAGGCCGAGCGGCATCCGAGTGGCTTGGCTGAACGCCTTACTGGGCTACCTGGGCATTTCCGCGACGCCTTGCGCCACGGCGCACGGCGCGCACAGCGCGACGTCCATCCCGCCGTGCCGGTCGGCGGAGACCCTGCGGGTAATCACCGCGCGGTGGTCGCATACTCCGAGGTCATCGGGGTGCGACACGGCGCACGGACATTCGCAGTCACGTTGCGGCCAGACAACGGCGACGCGCCAGGTTTCCAGCACCGCCCGGATGGCCGGGTCGGTGGTGAGCTTTCCGAACGCCTCGGCGGTCACCGCCGCGGTGCGCTCGGCCCACTCGCCAGCCACGGCTGCCGCGGCCTGCCAGGCGGCGGCGAGTTGCTGGAGCGGGCTGTCTCCGGTGGCGCTCACCAGCCCATCTTCTCACCTGGAGCGCGACAGTGACCAGCGCGCTGTGCGCATACTGTGCCCGGCAGCTAGGTGGTCAAGACCGTGAGGCCAGGTGGGCGGCTCAGTCCTTGAAGTTGATGAGCTTCTTGACCCCGGTGCGCACGGCGTGATCGACCGCGGTGACGGGGAGGCGCTCCAGGTAGTACTCCTCGTAGGAATAGGCCTCTCCGCCGACTCGCCGCTTGAAGTCGGCGATGCCCTTCGACATCCCGGACTCGCCCTGGTGGAAGTACCGGCAGCCGGCCTTGCAGGCGTCCTCGATCGCGCACTTCATCATCAGGTCGGGAGCACCGCTCTTACCGACCCGTTGCCGGTCCAGCACGACCCTGGCGGCGTTCACGTTGTGATAGCCGAGGATAAGGCAGGCCGCCGCTGGCTGGCCGTCGACGTAGGCGACGTAGATCCGGCAGGCGTCCTGCATGGTCTGGGCGATGGTGGCGAACTTCTCCTTCGGGTCCCGCTGGTGGCCACGCAACCGGGCGAGCAGGAGCGGTTCGTGCTGCTGCTCGGCCCACCGCCGGGCCGCCTCGAGGAACAACTCGTAGAACGTCGGGACCAGCTTGCCCTGGTCGTCACTCTCGACGACCACGCCCGCCTGCTCCGCCCTGGTCACGTACTTGCGGGTGGAGGACGAGAACCGGTTGTGCCAGACGGCGTCGAATCCGCCCTCCAGGTCGATGGCGTGCGCCAGCCGGCCGATCCTGGGGGTCCCGGCGGGCATCGCCGCCTTCCATGCCTCGCCGGCGCGGGGATTCGGGCGGATGCTCAGCCGTAGGTACGGCGCATTGCTGGTCAGGTCGTTGACCACCGCGCGGATGTGCTGCACCGTCACGGGGGACGTGCTCACCATGCCGCCAATGCCCCCGCCCCAGGGCATCGACCCCGCCATGTACATGCTGGCGGGGACCCAGGGATGCGCGATCAGCGGCAGAACCATCTGGGCCCCGTCGCTGAACGTGTACAGCCTGCTGCCGTCCCGGCGATGGGCGCTGCGGCACAGCGCGTCGGTCCACTGCGGTGACTGGTAAGGGACCGCCTCGGCGTCCTGGTCGAAGATCGCCTGCCAGGCGCTGCGCGGTGCCGGACTCACCACGCTCTGCAATGCCACAACCGCGGTCACCATCACTCCCCCTCAGATGCGTGGGCACATCGCAGCTACCGCCGACGTGCCGCCGATGCGCTAGAAGGCGACCGCTTGCCTCTCCAGCGCCCCTGCCCCTCCGTCACTCTAGAGCGTTAGGTCGGCGTTTACGGAATTTTGTGGGTTAAACGGAGGTAGTGCACCCGGAGGCCACGAACATTCCGACTGGCGCTACTCGGCGTCTTTCCGCACCTTCTGCCTTCGCACCGGTGAATGGCGTTACGCCGAAAGGCGGCAGGCTTTCCTGGCGCTACTGGCTCGCGAGGCCCGCGTCGTGCGCAAGCAGGCCGGCCTGGGTGCGGTTTTCCAGGCCGAGCTTGTCCAGCATCCGGGACACATAGCCCTTGACCGTCGCCTCGGAGAGGAACAGCCGCGCCGCGATCTGGGCATTGGACAGTCCCTCGCCCAGGCAGGTGAGCACCTCCACCTCGCGCTCGGTGAGCGAGCCGACCAGCTTGCGGGCCCGTTCCCGCGCGGGCTGGCTGTCGGCCGAAGCGGCGATCAGCCGCCGGGCGGCGGCGGGGGAGAGCACCGTGTGCCCCTCGGCCGCCACCCGCACCAGCCCGATCAGATCCTCCGGCGGCGTGGACTTGACCAGGAAGCCAGCCGCCCCGGCCCGCAGTGCGCGCAGCACGTACTGGTCGGCGTCGAAGGTGGTCAGCACCACCACGACCGGCGGGTCGTCGAGCTTGACGATCCTCTCGATCGCTGCGATCCCGTCCATGACGGGCATGCGCAGGTCCATGAGCACGACGTCGGGCCGGCTGCGGGTCACGGCTGCCACGCCCGCCGCACCGTCGTGCGCCTCATCCACGACCTCGATGTCAGGCGCGGAGCCGAGGATCGTCCGCAGGTGCGCGCACACCATCGGCTCGTCGTCGACGACGACCACCCTGACCATGCCGCTCACACCGCCGGCTCTACCGTGGGCACATACGACGGCATGGCCGCTTCCAGGCAGAAACCGCCGTCCGGCGTGCCCGCGGCGTGCAACGTACCGTGCACCAGCTCAATGCGCTGGCGCAGGCTGGCCAGCCCGACACCGGAGCCGGTCGCGGCCAGGCCGCCGTCCGGCGGCGTGGTGCCCCGGGTGTTGCGGACGCTGAGCCGGACCTGCGACTCGCCATAGCTGACCCGGACGACCACGTGCGCGCCCGGCGCGTGCTTGCGCACGTTCGTCAGTGCCTCGCGCACGATCCGGTAGGCGGTACGCCCGACCACCGGTGAGGCGAGCGCCGGGTCGCCCTGCTCGACCAGTTCGGCGGGTGTGCCGACGGCCGTCGATTCGGCGACCAGTTCGGCCAGCCCCGAGGTCGCCGGCTCCCGGTCATCCTCGGGCGCCGTCCGCAGGATGCCGACCAGGTCGCGCAGTTCGTCCAGGGCCTGAACGCCCGCGGCGCGGAGTTCCTCGGCCGCCTGCCGGGTGGCCTCGTCGGTCGCGGTGACGCTGAGCGCGCCCGCTTGCAGCACCATCAGGCTCACCCGGTGGGTCACGACGTCGTGCATCTCGCCGGCCAGCCGGGCGCGTTCCTCCCCCCTGGCCTGCTCGGCAAGCAGGTGCCGCTCCCGCTCGGCACGCTCGGCGCGGTCCCGCAGCCCCTGGAGTACCTCACGCCGCGCGTTGAGGTAGAGCGCGAGCAGTGGCCCGGCCGCCGTCCGCAACACGGCTACCGTGATCACGCTCACCGACGGATCCCAGACCCTGGCCGTGACCAGGGTCATCACACCCACGGCAGCGAACGCGGCGCGCCGGTCCCTGCGGTAATAGAACGGCCCGTAGGCGGCAAGCACGGTCCCGTAGGGCGCCCACACGTTGCCCGCGTGCGCCGGTGTCAGAGCCCCGGCCGGGGAGATCAGCAGCGAGAGCAGCAGCGTGAACCCGGTGAGGATGGCGATGACGGTCATTGGCGCCCGCCGCCGGACCACCAGCGAAGCGTCTGCGAGAGCCTGCAGCGCCAGCATGGCCCAGGCGAGCTTGCCCGGATGCGCGGGCCACCAGGAGGCGCCCGCCAGTGTGACCGCGGTGTCGAGCAGCACGAAGAAGCACGCGAGGGCGGCGTCCATCGCCAGGCGGCGGTTCCGCGGCGGCGCGCACGATCGGGTGCTCATGCTGCTCACGCTATGGCATCACACTCCCGCCACCCAGGCCCGCGATACCTTCGGCCGGCCAAGGAACCTACTAAAGTCGCATGCCGCCCGGCGCGGCATCCTTTCGTCGCGGCAGGACCCGACCGTCGGCCCTGCCCCGGCCCATAGCCTCCCGGCTGAACTGGGGGACATGCAAACCGAACCAGCGGTCATCGCGACCACACCCCAGCCAGGCCACTACGAGATCGACCCGGACAGCTCCCGCGTCACGTTCACCACCCGCCACCTGTTCGGGCTCGGGCGGGTCAGCGGCAGCCTCGCCATCCGCGGTGGCGCCGCGGACGTCGCCGACCCGATCGCGGCGTCGGCCGTCTACGCGGAGATCGAGGCCGCGAGCTTCCGCACGAAGAATCCCGCCCGTGACGGCAGCGTGCTGTCCCGGCGGTTCCTGGACCCAGCCGGGCACCCGGTGATGACCTTCCGGTCGGACCGGATCGAGCCCGGGACCCTGACCGGAACGCTGACGGTGCGCGGCACAAGCAGACCCGTCACTCTCACCATCACCCGCTGCGAGGTGTCCGGCGGCTCCTTCACCGCCCGCGCCACGGCACGGATCGACCGGACCGAGTTCGGTATCACCGCGGCGCGCGGCCTGGCCGCCCGCTACCTCGACCTGACCCTGGAGGTCCAGTGCATCCGGAACTGACCGAAGTGCCGGCCCCGGCCGCCGCGGGCGTCACCTACGGCCAGCCGGATGCCATCATGGTGGCCGGGCTGCGCAAGAGCTACGGCTCCGTACAGGCCGTGCGGGACGTCAGCTTCGGTGTCCGCACGGGCGAGATCGTGGCCCTGCTCGGGCCGAACGGAGCGGGCAAGACCACGACCCTGGAGATACTGGAGGGGTTCCGGGCCCGCGACGGCGGCGCGGTCGCGGTGCTCGGCCTCGACCCGGGCGACAAGGCGGCCGCGCGCGAACTTCGCGAGCGGACCGGCCTGGTCCTGCAGGACATCGCGGTCGAGCCCTACCTGACGGTGCGCGAGACCATCGCCCGTCAGGCCGGCTACTACCAGGCTCCCAGGGCAGTGCCCGAGGTCATCGGGCTCGTCGGCCTCGCCGGGCTGGAGCGGCGCAAGGTCAGGACCCTGTCCGGCGGCCAGAAGCGCCGCCTGGACCTGGCCCTCGGCCTGATCGGCGACCCGGAACTGCTGTACCTGGACGAGCCGACGACGGGGTTCGACCCGGCCGCGCGCCGCGGCGCATGGGAGCTGGTCCGGGCGCTGCGCGCGGCCGGGACCACGATCCTGCTGACCACCCACGACATGGCGGAGGCGCGGGCGCTCGCCGACCGGGTGGTGCTGCTCAGCAGCGGTGCGGTGGTGGCCGAGGGGCCACCGGCTGGCCTTGGCGGGCCGGACGGGGAACGGGCACGCATCAGCTTCACGTTGCCGCCCGGCGTTCCGGTCACGGGCCTTCCGGTACCTGCCGGCATACACAACGGTGCGGTGGTGATCGAGACCGCCAGCCCGACCGCGGAACTGCACCGGCTGACCAGCTGGGCCGTGCAGCGTGACGTCACCCTGTCCGGGCTCACCGTGGAGCGGCCCAGCCTTGAGGACGTCTACCTGCGGCTGACCAGGGACGGTGCGCCGGCCGGCGCACCGGAGAGGAGCAGGCGATGACCACCGCCATACTCACCGGCCGGCGGCTGCACCGTCGCAACCGCCTGGGCCTGGTGCTCCATCAGGTCAGGTACGAGCAGCTGTCGTTCTGGCGGAACCCGCAGAGCGCCGTGTTCACGTTCGTCTTCCCTGTCGTGTTCGTGGCACTCATGGGTGCCCTGTTCGGCGGCGTGGGGAAGAGCGCGTACTTCGGCGGCCTGTCGGCGCTGCAGTACTACGTGCCGACGATCGCCGCGCTGTGCGTGCTCGGCTCTTGTTACGGGCAGCTCGCGGTCGCACTCGCGGCCCGGCGGCAGAACGGGATCCTCAAGCGGGTCCGTGCCACGCCGCTCCCGGCCTGGGCGTACTTCGTCGGGCTGCTCGCACACTGCGTCCTGGTGAGCCTCGCGGATATCGCGCTGATCGTCGGGGTGGGGCGCCTGTACGGCGTGCCGTTCCCGTCGCAGTGGCTCGCGATAGCGCTGACGCTGGTCCTCGGTGCCGCCAGCTTCTGCGCGCTTGGCGTCGCGGTGGCATCGGTGATCTCCAACGCCGAGGCCGCGCCGGCGGTGGCACAGCTCGTGCTGTTCCCGCTGCTGTTCCTGTCCGGTACCTACACGCCGATCCACTCCGAGCTACTCAACCGGGTGACCGGCTGGCTGCCGATCCGGCCGTTCAACGAAGCGCTGACCGGGCCACTCGCGCGGCACACCGGTCCCGACTGGCGGCACCTGGCCGTCCTGGCGGCCTGGGGCGCGGTGGGTGCCCTCGTGGCGGTCCGGCGCTTCCGCTGGGACCCGAGGCCGGAGTAACCCGCTCGCTGGCCGGCCGGGCGCCGTGCGGCCCCGGCCGGTCACCCGTGCCGTCCTTGACCACCGGGCCGACCGGAGGTCTGATGGGCGTAGCCGTATCAGTCGGGAGGCGAGCCAGCGGTGCGAACCCTGGCGGGGAAGACCACTGTGACTGACGCCACGCTCAACAGCACCCTGACGTGCATTTCCGCTGCCCGACCGGCAGGAGGTCCAGGCCGTGGATTCGTTTGAGGGCAAACTCGCGGTGGTGACCGGCGGTGGCTCGGGCATGGGCCGCGAACTCGTCCGCCAGCTGGCGGCGCAGGGATGCTCGGTCGCGGCCTGTGACCTGAACGCAGACTCGGCCGCGGCGGCCGCGGCCGCCGCCCGGTCCGACGCCCCGCCCGGCACCCAGGTCACCGCGCATACCTGTGACGTCTCCGACGAGGCCCAGGTGCTCCGGTTCCGCGATGAACTGCTGGAGCAGCATGCCCGCGGCCACGTCGACCTGGTCTTCAGTAACGCGGGCATCGGCGGCGCCGGCAGCTTCGTCAGGGACACCCGGGAAGACTGGGAGCGCACGTTCGCCATCGACTGGTGGGGCGTGTACTACTGCGCTCGCGCTTTCCTGCCGCTGCTGATCGCGAGCGGGGACGGCGTCCTGGTCAACACGAGCAGCGTGAACGGCTTCTGGGCGACGCTGGGCCCTGGCATGCCCAACAGTGCCTACAGCACCGCCAAGTTCGCCGTGAAAGGCTTCTCCGAGGCCCTCGTCGAAGACCTCCGCAGCAACGCGCCGCAGGTCCGGGTCGCCGTAGTGATGCCCGGGCACGTGGGCACGGACATCATCGTGAACACCCTCCGTGCGCACGGCCTGCCGGAGCCGGAGCGGATGAACGACGCTCAGGTGACCGAGCTGATCCCCGCCGAGGTGGCGCCCGAGGGAGCGTCACCCGACGACCTGCGCCGGTTGCTGGCGCAGGCGAACGCCGACTTCAGGGACAAGGCGCCGCTCAGTGCGGCTGAGGCCGCCGCCATCATCCTGGACGGCGTGCGCTCGGGGGCCTGGCGAATCCTGGTCGGCGAGGACGCGAAGAAGCTGGACGAGGTGGTGCGCGCCCGGCCCGAGGCTGCCTACGACTACGCCCAGCTCGGCAACTGGCCGGACACCGTGCCGGGGGCCGAGGCGCAGAGGCGCTGACGAGCCACGCGCCGATCAGCCGTGGCCTTGCAGCGTTACGCCATGGACGCTGGCCTGGAAGGTGCCGGAGGAGTCGGTGGGCAGCCGGGTGAACCAGACGAGCACGTACCGGCCGCGGGCCGGGCTGGCCGGGCTGAGCCGTACCACCCCGCTCGCACCGGACGCGTGCGCGACGGGCTGCAGCTCCGCCATGGATGGCGTGTCGCCGACGCGCAACTGCAAGCTGGCGCCGGTGGCACCGCCGAGGTCGATCTGGGCGCTGGTGATCGTGACCGTCCGGCCCATCTTCAGCAGCAGGCCCGTGCCCGGGTACAGGTTCCCGAACCGGGGCGTGTTGTACCAGTCGGTGTGCCACCCGGCCGAGCGGCCGCCGAGCACCAGATGGGCTAGCTGAGGGTTGTCGCCGCCGTTCGGGCCGAACGCCGTTGCCTGCACGGGGCTGAGTGACTGCGCGGGCTGGGCGGGTGCCGGCGACGGCGCGGCGGTATGACTGGCCTTCGGTGCCGGGGAAGGCGCCGGATGGCTGGCCTTCGCCGCCGGGCCCGGGTGGCTGTGGCCGTCGTTATGGCCCGTGGCCGCATGTTTGCCCGCGGCGGCCGGGCCGGCCGCGGGCGGTGCGCCGGCCAGCACGTGCAGCGCGATGAAGCCGAGTGCCACCACTATGAGCGCCAGGCACACGAACACGGCCCAGCGCGCCGTGCGCGGCGCGGACCCGTATCCGGCTGTCACCCGGCCGCGGGCCGCACCCGCGCCGGCGGTAGCCTTGCGCGCCACCGGGCCGCCGGCGGCGGTCACCCGCGCCCAGGCCGCGGGCAGGTCCGGCCGGTGCCGCTGCGGGGCCGAGGTGGCCAGCAGCTCGTCCAGGCTGACCGTGGCCATCGGCCCCGTCGCCCGGTGGTCTGTGTCGTAGTCCTCGATCAGCGGCTCGGGATCGGTGCCGACGGCCTTCGCGATGGCGCGGATATGGCCACGGGCATAGAAGTCGCCACCACAGTCGGAGTAGTCGTCCGCCTCGATCTTCCTGATAATCGTTTCCCGGATCCGGGTTTGCTTGCTGACCTGGGCCAGGGTCAGGTCTGCCCGGTGCCTCGCTTGCGCCAGGGTCTCGCCGATGGGCACGCCACGCCTCCACTGCTTTGCCGCTGCACCCACCGCCCCGGCCGAGGGCGCGGGTGATTCCCTACTTCCCTGCCCCCAAGTCCGCCGGGGAATCGGCCTGCCCGCGCCGGATCTCCGCGTCCCTTGTCAGTACACCAGCCTGGCTCCTACTGCGCACCCGGCCGCACTGCGGACCGGGAAGGAACCGGTGGACGATTCCGGCGAAGCCGATGATTGCCCGGGCGGCCGTGCGTCTGCAGGTACGATCACGCTGGCTTGATACTGCCCAGGGCGGCCAGGGTGGCGGCGACATGCTCGCTCGCGCCGGCCTTGCCGATGCCGAGGCCGGTGAGCACGCCTGCGCCGTCCTCCAGTTCCAGCAGGGCGAGCAGGATGTGCTCGGTCCCGATGTAGTTATGGCCCATACGCAGCGCCTCACGGAACGTGAGTTCCAGTGCCTTGCGTGCCTGCGGGCCGAACGGGATGACGGCGGGCACCTCGGCAGCCGGTGGCGGAAGCGCGGCGGTAACGGCCTCGCGGACCGAGTCCAATGACACGCCTTGCGCGGCCATCGCCGCCGCCCCGACCCCCTCGGGCTCGCTGAGCAGCCCGAGGGTCAGGTGCGCGGGCGTGATCTGGTCGTGCCCCGCGGCACGGGCCTCGTTCTGCGCCGCCATTACGACGTTCCTGGCCCGCGTGGTGAACCTGGTGAAGCCCTGGCTGGCGCCCAGATCGGGCACCTGGCCCGGCTCCTTGGGCACGAAGCGTTTCTGCGCGGCCTGCTTGGTGACCCCCATGCTCCTGCCAATCTCGGTCCACGAAGCGCCGGAGCGCCGCGCCTGGTCGACGAAGTGGCCGATCAGGTGGTCCGCCACGTCGCCGAGGTGGTCGCCGGCGAGGACGGCGTCGGTGAGCTGTTCGAGCGGGTCGGCGTGCACCTTCTTGATGGCCTCGATGAGGTCGTCGAGCCGTACCTGGCCGCTCATAGGGGTTGGCTGCGTCATGGGTCAACTCTAGGTTGACGAAAAGTATATGGTCAACTCTGTGTTGACGATCGTCGGCCCGGATGCCGCGCACCTGCCAGGCGGATCACAGCGGTAGCCTTCGGGGTATCCGGGCCGGCCACGGCGGCCGGGCGCCGGCCCATCGGCCGGCGTGACGGCGGACCGGGGCGGCTCCGCCTTTGACGACGAGGAGCACATCGGCATGGGCCTCTTCCAGCGGGCGCACAACATACTCCAGGCCAAGGCCAACAAGGCGCTCGACGCCGCCGAGAAGCCTGACGAGATGCTCGACCTGTCCTACGAGCAGATGCTCGACCAGATCAACCAGGTGAAGCGGGGGCTGGTGTCCATCACCGCGTCCCGCAAGCAGCTCGAACTGCAGGAGCAGCAGCTTCAGCACACGGTGGACCACCTCACCGACCAGGCCAAGGCGGCCCTCGCCCAGGGCAAGGAGGACCTGGCCAGGGAGGCACTGTCCCGCAAGGCCGCCGCCCAGGCCCAGATCGACAGCATGGAGCCGCAGCGCCAGCAGCTCGGCGAGGAGCAGGAGAAGCTGGAGCACACGCTGGCCGCGCTGCAGAAGCGGGTGAATGATTTCCGCACCCAGAAGGAAGTCCTGAAAGCCCAGTACAGCGCGGCGAAGGCGGAGAGCACGATCAGCGAGACCGCCACGGGCATCTCCAAGTCGTTCGGCGACACCGGCGCGGACATCCAGCGGGCCACGGACAAGATCGCCAACATGCAGGCCCACGCCGAGGCCGTGGACGAACTGCTGCAGTCCGGCGTCCTCGAAGACGTCGGCGGGAAAACCGACGACATCCAGCAGGAGCTGGACGAGGCCGGGACCAACGCGCAGGTGGACTCCGAACTCGCCGCGCTCAAGGCGGAGATCGCGGGCTCGGCGCCGCCGCCGGAGATCACCGCGGGCTGAGTGCCCCGGCCCGGCGCGTCAGGCGGCCAGGCTCTGGTAGACCCCGTCGATCACGGCCATCTTGCGCGGGTCGTCGACCAGGTTCATCCCCATCCGGTTCATTACGTAGGCGAACGCCACGCCGGCCTCGGGGTCTGCGCCAACGGCCGACCCGCCGAAGCCGTCGTGGCCGAACGCCGCTGGGTTGGGCCCGTAGTGATGGTCGGGCCCGGACAGCCCGTAGCCAAGCCCGAACTCGATCGGGATGCCGAGCACCAGGTCGGTGTACCGGCCCTGCCCGGTGCGCGCCTTCGCCAGGGTGGCCGCGGAGACCAGCCGGCCCGAGCCGTCCGCTACCGCGCCGAGGATGGTGGCCAGGCCGAGCGCGGTCGCATGCCCGTTCGCGGCCGGTATCTCCGCCATCCGCCAGCGGGGTTCGTTCGCCTCGTCACCGGTCAGCGCCGGGTTGAGCAGCGCGGCCAGCGCGGCGGGATGCGCGTTGGCGTAGGCCTGGGCAAGCTGCGCCTGCTCGTCATCGGACGGCCGCACGCCCTGCAGATCGGCGCACCGGCCCAGGTTCGCCTCGGCGAGCCCGAGGTGGAAGTCGGCGCCCAGCGGGCCAGCGATCTCGGTGGCGATGAGCTGCCCGCAGGTCTGCCCGGCGATCCGCCGGATCACCTCACCAACCAGGTAGCCGAACGTGATGGCCTGGTATCCGCTGGCCGTGCCCGGCGGGAACAGCGGCTCCTGCGCGGCGAGCAGGCCGGTGATCTTCTCCCAGTCGTAGTAGTCCGTGACGCTGGCTGGCACCGCCAGGCCGGTCAGGCCGGACTGGTGGCTCATGATCGAGCGGACCGGGATGTCGCCCTTGCCAGCCTGGGCGAACTCCGGCCAGTACCTTGCGACGGGCGCGTCCGGATCCAGTTCGCCCCGATCCATCAGCAGGTGTGCGGACAGCGACGTCACGGCCTTCGTGGTGGACCAGACGTTCGTCAGCGTGTCCTGTTGCCACGGCCGGGTCCGGGCCGGGTCGGCCCAGCCTGCCCACAGGTTCACTACCGGCCTGCCGCCGGCCACCACCGCGACGCTCGCGCCGATCTCGCCGCGCTCGGCGAAGTTCGCCGTAAACGCCTCGCGCACGGGCTCGAAGCCCGCCTCGCAGGTGCCGTGAATCCCGGCCGCCGCGTCGCTCATGCGCCCTCCCGCATCGTGCCAGCGGGCACCTCGCGCCCGTCCGGATCACGGTATACCCGGCAAATGTGCTTGCTCCCAGATGTGATCTGGGGCAAGCGTTGTGGTCGTTTGGCCGAGGGGGAAGGCGAGGTATCGGGGTGAGCACATCAGGCGCGATTCTGATCAGGGACGCGGGGCCGCAGGACTGGTCAGCGATGTGGCCGTTCATGCGGGAGATCGTGGCGGCGGGCGAGACCTTCTCGTGGGACACAACGACCAGCGAGCAGGACGCCCGGGCGGGCTGGTTCCGGCATGGCCAGGAATCCGGCTTCACGGTGGTCGCCACGGACGAGGGCGGGGCGATTCTCGGCACCGCCGAGTGCGGCCCGAACCACGGCGGGCCCGGAGCGCACGTGGCTAGTGCCAGCTTCATGGTCGACTCACGGCATTCCGGGCGCGGGGTGGGCCGGGCACTGGGGGAGTACGTGCTGGACCGGGCGCGCGCCGAGGGCTTCCGCGCCATGCAGTTCAACGCGGTGGCGCAGAGCAACGTCCGGGCGGTCCGGCTGTGGCGGTCGCTGGGCATGGAGATCGTGGCGACGATCCCCGAAGGCTTCCGCCACCCGGCCGACGGTTATGTCGGGCTGCACATCATGTTCCAGCGCTTCGCCGGCGTAGCTGCCGCGGGTTAGACTCCG
Organism: uncultured Actinomycetes bacterium; assembly: GCA_963726415.1. Lineage (GTDB taxonomy): Bacteria > Actinomycetota > Actinomycetes > Streptosporangiales > Streptosporangiaceae > DASXKD01. The sequence goes on along the minus strand of CAVSCM010000040.1, from coordinate 283,664 downwards.
CCCGTGTCCACGCATCCCGCCCGCCGCCTGTGGGCGGCCCTGGAAACGCTGCACGACGTCACCTACTTCGCCCCCGAGGTCCGGTCCACGGGGATGGCGCAGGGCCTCAAGGGCTTCTGGATGACCTACTTCGCGTGGCGCGCCGCGCCGCTCGGGCCGGTCCCCGCCGCCCCGGTCGTGGCCATGTTCGCCGGGTTCCACCCGGGCACGGTCGCCCGCGCGCTGCCGGACGCGTGGTCGCGCACCACGCCGCAGGCGTGCCTGCAGGCGCGCGCCGCGGTAAGCACCGCCGCGCTGCGGGAAGCGGGCGCGGACCCGCAGGCCTGCGGGCAGGCGGCCGCGGTGCTCGGCCCGGTGGCCGCCGCCGCGGATCCGACCGGCCGGCCCCTTGGCGCGGCCAACGCCGCGCTGGAACTGCCCGGCGATCCGCTGGGCAAGCTGTGGCAGCTTGCCACCACGCTGCGCGAACACCGCGGCGACGGGCACATCGCGGCACTGGTCACCGAGGGCATCGCCGGGCCGCAGGCGCACCTGCTGCAGGCCGCGGCCGGCCGCTTCCCGCAGGCGGTGATCCAGCGGGCGCGCATCGGCTGGGCGGACGAGGAGTGGGCGGCCACGGCGGACGTGCTGCGCGGCCGCGGCCTGCTCGGCCCCGGCCCCGGACTCGCGCTCACCCAGGACGGGCGCGCCCTGCTTGACTCGGTCGAGGCACGCACCGACGAACGCGCCTGGACCGGTGGGCTGGCCGCGCTCGGCGAGGACGGCGTCGAGGAGGTGCTCACCATGCTCCGGCCCTCGGTGCGCGCGGTGGCCGTGTCCGGGATACTGCCCGAGATCAACCCGACCGGCCTGACCGTCCCCGGCTAGCCTGGCGCGACCGGGCCCGCCACGGCTAGGTGGCGGCGTCCCGGACAGACTCGCGGACCCCGCGGATCGTGACCAGGGCCAGCCCGGTGGCGAAGACCAGGGAGGCACAGATCGCCCCGCCGCGGTCCAGCGGCGGCCTGGCCGGCCAGACCCACGGCGTGGTCAGCCCCGCGGCCAGCGCCGACTCGGTGAGCACCAGGTAGGCCATGGGCCCGGTCCAGGCCAGCATCCCGCCGAGCACGACCGCGCACAGCAGGCCGATTCCGGTGATCCCGGCGACGTTGCGGGCCAGGGCGGCGTACCCGCCGGGCAGGACGCCCCCTGTGGATCCGAGGGCCAGTGCGCCTATTGCCGCCGCGGTCAGCGCTACGGTCGCGCCCAGCCTGAGATAGGGCAGCCAGCGGCCGGTAGCCCGTTCCGGCTCGCCGAACGGGCCGTAGGTGGTCACCGCGATGACCGCGGCGGCTCCGGCCTCGGTAATCAGCGGGAAGACGGCCGCCGCGGCCGGTCCGCCGGCCACATTCCAGTGCCAGTGCAGCGCCGCCCAGAGTAGCGCGCCGAACCCGGCCAGCAGGCCCGTCGCGGCGGGGGCGTGGCGGCTCACCGCGTACAGCCAGGCCAGCCGCAGCCAGGCCTGGCCCGGGCCGGCCACCGGGGGCGGTGTGGCTCCCGGCGCTGACCGGTGTAGCCCGGCGGCGGTCATGGCAGCTGCCCCAGCCCGAGCCGGCCGGCCCGCAGCGTGCCCAGGTGTCCCGCGAGCCAGGTATGCCGGGCGGCTGCCGACAGCGCCCCGAACCTCTGCGCGGCGGCGGCGATCGGCGGCGGATACGCGCCCGCCGACTTCGGCCCCCCACTCATCAGCGGCCATGGGGTGCCGGCCAGTGCGTTCGGCTGCGCGGCCAGCGGAATCCCGGCGTTCTTGAGCAGGGCCGCCTCGACGGCCTGCTGCGCCGGGTTGCCGTAGGAACTGCCGGGCGTGACGAACGCGTGCACGAACTCCACCTTGAGCTGACTGACGAACGAGGCCGTGACCGCTCCGAACGAGCTAGGCAGCGCGATGGTGCCCAGGGGCATGTAGAGCACCGGCGGGCTGCCCCTGACCATCGCGATCTGGCCCACATGGGCAGGCCCGCCGACCGTCGGCCCGGGCGCGAAGACCGCAGCGGCTTGGCTGGCCCGGGCCGGGACGCCGGGCAGCCCGGCGACCTGGCTGATCACCGGGCGCAGCGCGGTCGTCACGTCGGGCAGATACGGCCCGTAGGCCGGCTGCAGGCAGACCGGGATCCCGGCATGGCCGCAGACCGGGGTGTACGGGATCGGCTTGTCATTGGCCGCGTCGTGCAGCGCCGGGATGACCGTGCCGTATGGTCCCACCTGGGCGGTGAAGGCCAGGACTATCGCGGCCACGGCCGCCGCCGCCCCGGTCACGGTGACCACCGCGGCCGAGCGCCGCAGCCGCGGCCCGCCCGCCCTCACCGGCAGCCCTAGCAGGCCCACCGCTACCGCCGCCACACCCCCGCAGAACATCACCCGGGCCATCGAGAGATCGGGCAGCCATGTATAGAAGATCCCGGCGTCCTGCCCGAAGTTGCCGTTCGACATGGTCGGCAGGATCAGCGCCCATCCGCCGGAGGCGCTGAACCCGATCTGCGACGAGGTCCCCATCGCGAAGAGGCCGCCGAACGCGGCGATGGGCGCGATGAACCGGCCGGGGAAGTAGGCGCCGAGGGCGAAGCCCAGGGAGGCGAAGGCGGCCACGCCCACGGCATCGACCGCGATCGGCCACCATGGCAGGCCGCCCCAGGCGATCGGCCGGGCGAGGAGGTACAGCGTCACCGCCATGAACACCAGGTAGGAGCCCACCGCCCAGACGACGGTCGCGGACCAGGTGGCGAGCTGGGCCTCCCAGCGCGGCCGGACCGTGGCCGTCACCAGGTCGCCCATGCCGCGGCGGCCGTCCCGCGAGCCCATCCAGGCGGCCACGCCCGCCACGATCGGGGCGAAGTCGATCAGCGCGTGACCCTGGCCCAGGATGTAGTAGAGGCGCACGACCCACAGCGGCGGCAGGGTCGCGGCGATGCGGTAGGAGTCGAACCAGAAGAGCACGGCGATCAGCGGCAGGACCAGCGGCATGGCGTTGTGCCGCAGTTCCATCCAGAGCAGCCGCGCCATGTTCCGCGGCGCCGCCTGGGGAACTTGGCGCGGCGTGGACCGAACCGGGGCGCTGGTAACGGTCATGACCGCGCCGCCGCCAGGACCGCGCTGTACCCGCGCTCCAGCGGCGCGTCCCCGACGCCGTGTCCCTGGCCTCTGGCGATCAGCTCGTCCGGGGTGCCGTGGAACACGATCCGGCCCGCGTCCATCAGCGTCACCTCGGAGCACGCGGCGGCGACGTCCTCGACCAGGTGCGTGCTGACGATCACCGTGGCGCGCTGGCCGAACTCGCGCAGCAGCGTGCGGAATGCCACCCGCTGCTCCGGGTCGAGACCGGCCGTCGGCTCGTCAAGCAGCAGCAGTTCCGGCTGGTTCACGATCGCCTGGGCGATCCCCACCCGGCGCAGCATCCCGCCGGACAGGGTGCGCAGCTTGGCACGGGCCCTGTCGCCCAGGCCCACCTGCTCGATGGCGGTTGCCACGGCGCGCGGCACCTGCCCGGGCGGCATGTCCTTGAGCAGTGCGAAGTACTCGACGAAGTCGACCACCGTGAAGCCGGGGTAATAGCCGAGGTTCTGCGGCAGGTACCCGAGGCGGCGGCGGATCTCCCGCCGCGGGCCGTAGCTGCCGGGATCGCGGCCGAGCAGGTGCAGCGTGCCCGAGGTCGGCGGCAGCACGGTGGCCATCATCCGCAGCAGCGAGGTCTTGCCCGCCCCGTTCGGGCCCAGCAGCCCGAACACGCCCGGCCCGGCCTCGAGGGTCACCCCCGTCACGGCCTGGGTGTGGCCGAACCTACGGGTCAGCTCGGTGAGCTCGACGTTCATGAGGTTCCTCTCGGGATCCGGGTCGCGTACCACACGACCGCGGCGCAGCAGACCGCGAACGCCAGGTAGGGGAGGACGAAGAAGGAGTCGGTGATCGCGGCGGTGAACCGCCCCTCGGCGGCCTGGCTGGCCAGGATCGCGATCACCCAGCCAGCCGAGCCTGCTGCCACGCCGACGTTCGGTGACCGGGTGACCGTCGCCGCGGCCAGCGCCAGCGCGCAGACCGCGGTCATCGGGACCAGCCAGCCGAACGTGACCGCGGCCGCGGCCCCCGACGCGGCCGAGGCGGCGAGGCCGAGCGCGGCGTTCATGCCGAACACCGCGAGCGCGCGGACCAGCAGCACCATCCGGTCGCTGACCGCCATGCTCTGGGACAGTTCCCAGGCGGGGTCGATGCCCGGCCCGTAGGCGTAGGCGATGCCCGCGGCCGCGACCGCGGGCGCGAGCAGGGCTACCCACGGTGTCCCCGTGCCCAGCGTGAACCCGACACCGGCGAGCAGTATCACCACCGTGGCGATCACCCAGCCGAGCAGCAGCGACGGGGTGGTCACCAGCGCGCGGGCCAGGCCGGGGGAGCGCAGCAGCCGCCCGGCCGCGCGCTCGGCCGGCCGGGGCTCGCGGCGCCACACCTGCGCGGCCACGCCCAGCCACACCCGGTCCAGATCAACGTCACCGGGGGCCGGACCCGTGCCCTGGTGCCCGCCGGACAGCTCGTCATCGCCGATCATTGCCCGCCTCCCTCCGGCGCCGGTTCGTGGTGCCGCAGGGCCGCCCGCATGAGCCGCCTGGCCCGGTGCGCGCGGCTCTTCACCGTGCCCGCCGGCACGCCCATCAGCGCCGCCACCTCGGCCACGCTCCTGTCCTCGACGTACATCAGCCGCCAGGTCTCGTGTGCCGGGCCGCCCTCGGGGCCCAGGGCACTGACGGCCCTGGCCAGCTCGGCACGGGACAACGCCGCCTCCGCCGGGTCGCCCGGATGCCGGCCGTCGGCGGCGAGAAGGGCCGGTAGCAGCAACTCGGCCGGGCCACGGCGGCGCAGCCACAGCGCCGCCTGCCGCCGGGCGATGCCCCAGAGCCAGCCGCCCGCCGAACCCTGCGGCTGGTAACCGGCCGCGCCGCGCCAGGCCGCGAGGAAGGTCTCCTGCAGCACGTCCTCGACCTCGGCGGCGGGCAGCACGCCGCGCAGCCGGGCAGCCAGCCACGGTGCATGCCGGGAGAACAGCTCGCGCAGCGCGGTGTCGTCACGGCGGGCCACGGCGGCGATCAGCGCATCGTCGTCCATCGCTTCTCTATTGCGTGCTGGCGGCAACCGGTTCGCACAAGCGGCGAGTTTTTTCCGGCCGGCTTGGGCGGGGTGGTGGGGCCGGCCGGCTTGGGCGGGGTGGTGGGGCCGGCGCTTGGGTGGGGTGGTGGGCAGGCCGGTACTGTCACGGTAAACGACCGGCGGTCAGCGCTGGCGTGTCCTCGGCGGGCGTGCCGTCCGGGACCCGGGCGGCCGGGCGCGCCAGATCGATGAGGAGCGCGACCAGCAGCACCGTTCCGATGCCGACGGCCGTCCCAGCCACGATGTCGGTGAAGTAGTGGTCGCCCAGGGCCACCATGGCCACGGGCACCGCGGCCGCGACGAGCGTGGCGCCGGCCACAAGGAGCAGCCGCGCGGCGCGGGGCAGCCGCGGGCGTGGCGGGTTGGCGAGCAGGACCGCGCAGGTCGCCGCGAGCGCGAACATCGCGGTGGCGTGTCCGCTGGGAAAGCTGGCGTAGCCACGGATGGTCCGCCCGACGAGGGGCTTGAGGGCGAACTCCGTCAGCGCCACCGCGCTGGGCACGGCCAGGGCCGCCAGCGCGGCCCCGCGCCACCGGCGTGTCAGGAGGCAGGCCAGCACCAGCGCGGCCGTCAGCTCGGTCACTGAGAGCAGGCCGCCCAGCCGGCGGAGCAACCGCAGCGGCCCGTGATAGCTGCCCAGAGCACCCTGGAGCCAGGCGTCCACGGCCGCATCCAGCCGGTCGGGGCGCCCCTGGTGCCCGAACGCCAGCGCGAAGCAGACCGTCACCACCACGCACCCGGCCACTATTAGCGCAGCCGGGCGGTGGGTGCCCGGTGGCAGCAGCGGCTGCGCCGCCTGCCCGCGCTGTCGCTGGATCGCCCAAGGCATCCGCCCAGCTTATGGGGGCGCGGTGACTGCCCGGTCGGCCGGCCGCCGGGTTACAGCCCGCTGGGCCAGGTGATCGACTCCGGGCCGACCAGCGGCGTGCCGACCTCGAGCTGGATCTGGGCGTGCGCGTTGAGCGGGATGTTGCGCGGGTTGCCCTGGTAAACCTTGCCGTTGTAGATGGCCGTGACGTGGCCCTTGGCCGGCCCGACCTGGTCCGCGCCGAGCGGCTGGCCCCACTCGTCGAAGAAGTTGCCCAGCGTGTAGGTGCGGTGGATCGGCGACTCGGTGTGGATGATGCCGTCGGCGGCGTGCGTATGCAGCCAGTAGAAGCACTTGCCGTTGCCGATGAACGGGCCCTGCGGGGTGTTCTGCGCCTTGGCGTCCGGGATCCCGATGCCGGCCGGCACCTGGCGGGCCTGGCCGTTCACGAAGAGGGTCAGGTGCGAGTGGATGTGGAACAGCACCTGCTCGCTGGTGTCGCAGCCGATGCCGTCCACCTTCTGGCCGCTGGCCTTGGTGGCGGTGCCGGTCAGCGGGGGAGCGCTGGGAATCGGCACGCCCTCCGGCCCGGTCGAGCCCGAAGGCGGGGCCGGCTTGAGCGTGCCCAGTGCGCTGAGCGCGGCGAGCTTCAGCGAGGGCGTGCCGCCGGACCCGGTGCCGCTGCTGGAGGATCCGCCGGAGGTGGCCGCGATCGTGATGCCGACGGCGGCGGCGACCACGATCACGGCCGCGCCGGCGGCGGCCAGCCAGCGCCGCTTCCGCTTGCGCCGCGCTTCGGCCGCCCTGGCCTGCGCGATCTTCTCGCGGGCCTGCTGCTGCCTGTTCCTGCTGCCCTTGGACACGGCACCGTTCCCCAGGTCGGGCCACCGGAGGGTGGCTGGGCGCCGTGCGGCCGCGTGCACAGAGCCCACTATCTACGATCTACGTACGTAGACAGTAACATGGTGCTGGGAGTGCTTGAGAACGGCGGCGGGCACCTAGGCTGGCCGTCGCGGAGCGGGAGGTGAGATGCGCGGGTTCGGCGACCTGGAGTCGGTGATCATGCACATGGTGTGGGATCACGCCTGCCCGGTGACCGTGCGCGAGCTGTTCGACGAACTGCGGCACGAGCGGCCCATCGCGTACACCACGGTGATGAGCACCATGGACAACCTGCACCGCAAGGGCTGGCTCGCGCGGGAGAAGGACGGCAAGGCCTACCGGTACACCGCGACCGCCAGCCGCGAGGAGTACAGCGCCCGGCTGATGCGCGAGGCGCTCGACGGTGGCGGGGATACCGAGGCGGTGCTCAGCCACTTCGTCGCCCAGATGGGCGGCGCCGAGTCCGAGGTGCTGCGCACCGTGGTGGGCCGCTCACCCGCGGGCCCCAGAGATGAGAAGCGCTGTGCCAGCTACAGGTAGCGTCACGCCGCAGCCGCCGGGCCGAACGCCGCATAAGGCGCCCCTGGCGCCGTTGCGGTGTCCCGGCGGCGAGGACACGCCTCCCGAAGCCAGCGAAGCGCCCGCGAGGGAGGCCAGGTGACGGAGATGAGCGCGGCGTTGATTGTCTTCGGCTACACGCTGGCCGTGGCATGGTCGGTGCCGGTGCTGCTGTCCCGGCTCACCAGACACGGGATCAGCGCCCGGCTCGGGCTGGCCGCCTGGCTGACCGCGATGGCCAGCGTGCTGGCCAGCGCCATGGCGGCGGTAGCGCTGCTGGCCGGTGCGGCCATCGCGGGCCTGCCCCGGCTGGCAGAGGTGGTCTGCCGCTCGGTCGCTGGCCGGGCGTGCACCCCGGTGGTGTACCGCAGCGCGGTCTTCGAGGTGCCGCTGGGCGTCGCGGCGATCGCGGCCACGCTGACCGCCGCGGTGCTGGCCTGGCGGTACGGCCGGGCCATGCAACGGGCCGGGCGGCGCACCCGGGCGCACGCGGAGGCGGCGAGGATCACCGGCCGGCGGCTGCCAGTGAACGGGGGCAGTGCCGGGCGGACGGTGCGGGGGGAATGGGGGGGTGAGGCCACGGTGGTGCTCGATGCCCCGCGGCCGGCCGCCTACTGCGTGCCCGGCCGGCCCGCCGCCATCGTGCTCACCAGCGGGGCTCTGGCGGTGCTGGATCGCGACCAGCTCGGTGCCGTGCTCGCCCATGAGCGGGCGCACCTGGCCGGGCGTCATCACCTGCTCATCTCGCTGAGCCGCGGCCTGGCCGCCAGCTTCCCCGGCGTACCGGTATTCACGCGCGGGCCTGCCGAGGTGGCCCGGCTGGCCGAGTTGTGCGCCGACGACGCCGCTGCCCGCCGGACCGGCCGGGCTGCCCTCGTCGCGGCCCTGCTGGCGATGGGCACCGGCGCTGCCGTCCCGGCCCCCGCTCTGGCTGTCACGTCCGGCGCGGTCAGCGCACGGGTGCACCGGCTGCTCGACCCGCCACGGCGCGGCCGTCATGCCCGCTACGGCCTGGCGCTGGCCGCCGTGACGCTCCTGCTCGCATCGGTGTCCGGGCTTGTTATCGCGATCGCCGGTCCGCTCGCCGCGGCGCTCGGCTGAGCGTGCATCACAGGCCCAGGGCGGGCGCGAGCCTTGTGTAACCGGGCAGCGGGTCGGCGCCCTCTTCGGTGATGAGCTGCAGGCAGACGTGGTCAGCGCCGGCGTCGAGGTGCCGGGCAACCTGCGTGGCAACCTCGGCCGGGCTGCCGTGCGCGACCAATGCGTCGATCAGCGCGTCGCTGCCGCCGTCGCTCAGGTCCTCCTCGGTCCAGCCCAGCCGGCGCAGGTTGCTGGTGTAGTTGACCAGCCCCAGGTAGGGGGTGCGCACCCGGCTCCGGCCGAGCGCACGGGCCCGGGCCGGGTCGGCGTCCAGCACCACCTTGTGCTCCGGTGCGAGCAGCGGGCCGGGGCCGAGCAGGGCACGTGCCTGAGCGGTGTGCTCGGGCGGCACCAGGTAGGGGATCGCGCCGGCGGTCTGGTCCCGCGCGAGGCGGAGCACCCGCGGGCCGAGGGCGGCCAGCACCAGGCCGTCCCGCGGGACGCCACCGGCCACGAGCTCGTCCACGTACCGGGCCAGGGTTTCGTACGGCCTGCCGTATTGCTGCGTTGCCTCGCGGTGGCCCGCGCCCACGCCAAGCAGGAACCGGCCGGGGTGGCGCCGCTGCACCCGGGCATACGACCGCGCCACCAGCCCCGCCGGGTCCTTCCACATGTTCACGATGCTGGTGGCCAGCATCAGCGTGGTCGTGGTGTCCAGCAACGCCTCGGCCTGGGCCAGGTCGCCATCCGGCGAGCTGCCGAGCCACAGCACGCCGAAGCCGAGCCGCTCGATGCCCACGGCGATCTCCGGCGTCACCAGGCTCGCGCTGCGCCAGATCCCGAACTGCCCGATCTCCGCGCGTCCCGTCATGTTGGCAATGTTAGTGATGGTGCGCCGCGCGGCGGTGGTGATGTGGCGGGGTAACCGAGCCCGGCGGCGGGATGGTGCCTGGCCCGGAGGTGTTGCAGGCAAGCGCGCCCGGGTCGGTGTCCAGCAGCGGCTGGGCCAGCGCGGGCGGGGTGAGGAACGCCGGGCGCCGCAGGTCCAGCATGTCCAGCATGTTGCCGGCGTTGGCGTCCCGGAAGGTCAGCGCCGGCAGGTTCCACTTGGCCTCCACCAGCGCCAGGACGCTGGTGTGGTCGAACACCCGGTGAGACACGTGGTGCGGCCGGGCCCAGGGCGAGACGAACGCGCAGGGAACCCGGAAACCGTACTGGTGGAAGCCGTTGTACGCGGACTGGCCGGCCGGCACGGCGGGCGGGATGTTGTCGGGCGCGATCGCGGGCGGCGGCGGCACGTGGTCGTAGTAGCCGCCGTGCTCGTCGTAGTTCCAGATCAGCAGCGTCCTCGGCCAGCCGGGCCCGGACATCACCGCGTTGATGACCTGCGCGGCGAACTGCTCCCCGGCCGCGATGTTCTGCGGGTTCTCCTCCGACTGATTCCCGTAGTCCGGCTCGACCAGGCAGAACCCGGGCAGCTTGCCCGCGGCGGCGTCGGTGAAGAACTGCGCGATCGGGATGACCTTGGTGCCGTGGTTCTTGACGTAAAGCTGCGGGTACAGCAGCGTCGTCGGCAGCGTGGTGTAGTAGTCCCGCCAGGTGATGCCCTGCGCATCGAGCTTGTCGAAGATGGTCCCGTTCGCCGGGTAGTCGCTCTCCTTCGGCAGCGTGTCGTCCACCTGCCCGATGGAGGTCGCGGCCATCAGGTAGCGCCGGTTCGGGTAGGTCTGGCCGAGCACCGAGCAGAAGTAGCGGTCGGCGATCGGGAACGCCTGCGCCAGCGAGTAGTAGAACGGCTGGTCGGCCTGCTGCCAGTAGCCCATCGAGACCGGGCCGCTGCCCGATTCCACGAAGCCGTCGTTGCGGCCGTGGTTGAACTGGATGTGGCTGTTCAGCCAGTCCTGAGCGGGCTGGCCGTTGAGCTGGCAGGTGGTCGGCATGCGGAAGGCGTGCTGGAGGTCACCGTTGGCGTACGGGTTGGTGGCGGTGGGCAGGCCGTGATGCGAGCCGGAAGCCGTCGGCGCCGTGGCGGTTCAGCATGCCGAGCCGGTTGTCGTAGGAGTGGTTCTCCATCATCAGCACGACGATGTGCTCGATCTGCGGGATCGTGTCGGTGCCCGCGGGCAGGTGCGGGTATGGCCGTGAGTTCGGCTTACGCAGGTGATGGTGGCGCCCACGGTTCCCAGGTGCCGCGCGCCAGCCGCCTGCCCCGGCGACCGCACCGGCAACGAGCCCGGCCTTGAGCAGCCCTCGCCTGCTCGGCCCGCCCGGTCCGCGCGGCGCCCTCGGGGGCTGCATCGCCGCTGCGTCTGGGGTGATCTGCTCGTCGCTCACGGTGCCCTCCTGGCCCGGGGACAGTTGCCACCCCCCGCAGCGTGCCAGACCACGGGTGCGCGGGAAAGGCCGCAGGGGTGAACGGCGGCTCACGCCGTGGCATCCGCCGGGAAACCCACAGCGACGCGCCGCAGAACCTGAGCGCCCGCTGGAGGAAAAATCCCAGAAGGCTGGGAATCCGGGCGGGCAGGCAACGCCACGTCGCTGCGGGGCGTCTTCGGTGTTGCCCGTGCGCACCGGGCGCACGGGCGCCTGGAGGCCACATGCGACACCCGCGATGGAAGCAACAGAGATGCGTTCTGGCGGTGGCGGGCCTCGCCGTCGCCGTACTCGCCGTGCCCGGCCTGCCCGCACCCGGGGCCGCCGGAGCCGCAACCCCCGCCGGCCCGCAACTTCGGCTGATCGCCGCCCAGCGCAGCATCACGCTGGACAGCTTCCACGGCCAGGTCTACCTGGACCCGGGCATGTGGGTGGCGGCGAGCGGCTCCCCGCTGCAGTTCGACGTGCAGCGGGCCAGCTACACCAAGCCGGTCACGATCACGCAGATCATCTACCCGCCCTCGGGCGGCACCGTGCGGCGGCCACTGCCCGCGAGCGTGATCAACGGCTTCAACTACGGCCTGATCAAGTTTCTCAAGCTGACCGTGCGGAACTCCGCTGGCAAGGTAGCCGCCATTGAGACGATCCCGTTCTGCCCCGACACCTACGACCCGCAACGGACCGGCCCGGGCAGCCCGCGGACCAGCCCGTACCCGCAGCAGTGCCCCACCGACCCGTTCCCGCTGAGCATGGTGTGGGGGGTGCAGAAGGGCTGGGCCGCCGACCCGGCCGAGTCCAACTTCCTCGGCCATCAGACCAAGCTCCCGCTGGGCGTGTATCAGGTCACCGGGACCATCACCCCGGAGTACACCCGGTTGTTCCACATCCCGGCCCGCGACGCCACGGCCACCGTCAAGGTGACCGTGGTCAAGGGCCCGAACTGCTGTCCGATTCCCGGCTGCTGCCTCCCGGGGCGGCCGAACGGCCCGCGCGGGCATTCGCTACCGCGGCCCCCGGCCAACGTCCCGACCCTGCAGAACCCGCCGCCGTCGGCGCTGCCTGACCTGGTGGCGCTGCCGGCCTGGCAGATCAGAGTGAGCCACCCGCGCAAGCAGACCCACGACTTCCTGAACTTCGGGGCCACGGTGTGGGTCGGCGGCCACGGCCCGCTCGACGTCGAAGGATTCCGGTCGCACGGCTCGCCGGTCATGAAGGCGTACCAGTACTTCTGGAGCGGCGGCAAGGTCATCGGCAGAGTCAGGGCCGGGACGATGGGCTTCGACAGCAAGAAGGGCCACAACCACTGGCACTTCGAGCAGTTCGCGAAGTACGAACTGCTCACCTCGGCCAAGTCGGTCGCGGTGCGAAGCCACAAGGTGGGGTTCTGCATCGCCCCCTCGGACGCGGTGGACCTGCTGCTTCCGCACGCGGTCTGGCAGCCGTTCTCGGTGGGCCTGCAGGGAGAATGCGGGAGCCCGACGGCGCTGTGGGTGGCCGAGGAGATGCCCGTCGGCTGGGGTGACACCTACATCCAGTCGATCGCGGGCCAGAACTTCGACATCACCGGCGTGCCCAATGGCACCTACTACATCGAGGTGACCGCCAACCCGGAGAAGGTCCTGCACGAGACCACCACAAGCAACGATGTCTCGCTCCGCAAGGTCATCCTCGGCGGTACCCCCGGGCACCGCACGGTGAAGGTGCCGCCGTGGCACGGGATCGACCCGGAGCCCTAACCGGGCAGGCGCCAGGCGGCGGGCGGCGGCACCGGCGCCCGCCGCCTGCCCGCAGGGTCAGGGTGTCCGGCGGAGCCCGGCGACGGCCGTCCGTCAGGTAAGGTGTGCGCCACTACCAGAGGGGGTGCAGGTGACCGGCCCGGCGCAGGAGCGGCTCCGGCTCGATGCGTGGCGACAAGGCGCCGGGCGTGACCATGATGGACGCGCTGGATCCTGACCTCCCCGCCGGTGACGGCCGCACCACCCGCTGGCATGCCATCACGGCCACCGAGCGCGGCGCGGCGCATCGCGCGGCGGGCCTCCCCAACCAGGACGCGGTCGAGGTGCGCCCGCTCGACGGCGGCATGGTGGCCGCGGTCGCGGACGGGCATGGGCACGCCAGGCACTTCCGCAGCGCTCGTGGTGCCCAGCTGGCCGTGTCCATCGCCTGCCAGACAGCTGCCGACCTCGCAGCCCGCCCGGGCGGGCTGCCCTCGGCGCCGGAGGAACTGCGGCGGCTCCTGGTGCCGGACATCGTCACGCGGTGGCGTGACGCGGTACACCGCGACGTGGCGGCCGAACCGTTCACCGGTGCCGAGGAGACGGTTCGCCGCGGCGACGACGCCACCATCCCTTATGGGACAACGCTGCTGGTGGCCATGGGGACGGGGGAGCGGCTCCTGCTGGCGCAGATCGGCGACGGTGACATCGTGTGCATCCGCCCGGATGGCACGGCATTGCTGGCGGTGCCCGGCGACCCGCTGCTCGATGGCCGGCACACCACGAGCCTGTGCTCGCACGGGGCCGGAGATTCGTTCCGCCTCGCCGCGGTCGACCTGGCGGGTACGGCCGTGCTCGGGGCCCTGCTGGCGACGGACGGGTATGGCAACGCTCAGGTGGCGCAGGTGTGGGAGAGCGTGGTGAGCGCGGAACTCGCCGGGCCCATCGCGACCCGGCCGCTGTCCTGGATGGCGAGCCAGTTGCAGGCGCAGGTGGGCCAGTGCGCCTCGGTGGACGGCAGTGCCGACGACACCACCCTTGCGCTGCTGCTCCCTCCCACCGCCGCGCAGGGCGGGCCGGCCGGGCCGGTTCCGCCAGCGAGCGGGTGATTCGGCAGTCATCGACCGGCGCCGCACGGTGGTGCGGCCGCCCGGGAAGGCATGAACGGTGAACAAGCTTCAGGTGAGCTGGGACGGCCAGCGGTACACCTTCGAGCAGGACCAGACCGTCAGGATCGGGCGGAGCACGGACAACGACGTTGTCGTCAGCGACCCGACCGTGTCCAGGCAGCATGCCCGGCTGGCCTGGGGCCCGGATGGCTGGGTGTTCGAGGGCCTGGGCCGGGCCTGGCACGTTCCTGCGCGGCGGCGCGGTCACCAGGCTGCTCGTCGCCGAGCCGGTGGAGCTGACGCTCGCCTCGCCGCACGGCCCCGTGGTCCGGCTTGAGCCGTCCCAGCCAGCCAGCGAGGCGGCATCCCCGGTGCAGGACGGCTTGCCGCCCGGGCCAGCGGAGCCCGGGCCGCGTGACGAAGGAACGCGGCCCGAGGCCAGCGGGGGGGTGCAGGGGGGTCGCCCCCCCGGGCCAACACCGCCTGCCGCGTCGTCACCCCCGGCGGACTGGGGTGCGGCTGCGCCATCGCCGGGCGCGCCCTCGGGTCAGGCCGGCCCCTCCTCCACTGCGGCGATGCCGCGCATCCCGGTCCCGCTGCGCCTTGGTGCGGCGGCCGAGGCCAGGGACGAGCTGGCCTCCGCGGTCCAGATCCTGGTCCCGGTCCGCAGCTGGCTGACCGACCCCGGGTGGCGCCAGGGCCTGCGGCTGCTGGTCATCGCGTACGCACTGCTGCCGCTGGTCTTCCTGGCGCTGTTCGCCTCGTCGGGGAACCTGACCACGCCCGGCTGGGCGTACAGCCTGTACATCGCGCCGCTGTGGGGAGTGGCGTTCTGGCTGCTGATCCGGCCACCAGAGCCGCACGGCAAGCGGGAACTGCTGATCGGGCTTGGCATCGTCATCTGGGTGATGATCTGGATGAGCATCATCACGATCAACGTCAACTCGGTACTCAACCCCAAGAGCCTCATCGGCGCGCTAGGGGTCGGGTTCAACGAGGAGATCACCAAGGCACTGCCGATCCTGGTGGCCGCGCTGGGCCTGCTGAAGCTGCGCTCGGTGAAGCTGGACGTCCGGATGTGGATGTTCCTTGGCACCATCGCCGGGCTTACCTTCGGGGTCAGGGAGGCGTCGCAGTACACCACCATCGCCATCGAGCACATAGCCGCGGCTGCCGTGCACCATTCCGCCAACGCCGCGGTCATCGGCGCGCTGAGCTTCGCCTACCGGGTGTTCGTCGACGGTTTCCAGCACGCCATCTGGGCGGGGGTCGCCGCGTTCTTCATCGGCATCGCGGTCAACTACCCCCGGCGCCGGGTGCCGCTGATCCTCTTCGGCGTGACCATCGCCGCGGTGCTGCACGCGCTCAACGACTGGTACCTGTCCAACTTCTCCTCACCCTGGCCGTGGATCGTGCTCCAGGCGTTCTCGCTCTTTCTGTTCCTCGGGTACACCATGTCGGCCGCCTCGATCGAGCGGCGGGTGCGGCGCACCCCGCTATTCCGGGGTGAATCCATGATCATGGATAAGTTCAGCGAGACCGGGGAGCAGCCCCGTACCTGAGGCACCGGCCCGGCCGGCTTCGCGCCTATATGCCGTCCCATGGGAGATGACTTACTAGAGCTTTACTATTTGTTGACCCACCCGTTACCAACACCCGTCGTACGGTCGCGCAGACCCCCGCAGGCACGGCCGAAGGGTGATAGCCGGCTCATTCCGCCGTGACTGCCTCCCGCACCCACGAAGGAGCCCGAATGCTACGCAGATGGTGCATCCCCCTGGCCGGGCTGGCCCTGGCCGGCGGCGCGCTCGCCGCGTCCGCCCCCGCAGCCGCCAGCAGCCACCCCGCCGGGCACACCATCCACCTGATCCGGCCTGCCATGCACGGCACCGCGCCAATGGCCGTCCGTGGGCGGCCAACCCACGCCCTGGAATCCCAGAACTGGTCCGGCTACGCGGCCCACGGCAAGACCTACAAGAAAATCTCGGCCAGCTGGGTCGAGCCCACCGGCCACTGCACGAGCAGCCGCACGTTCTCCAGCTTCTGGGTCGGCCTGGACGGCTTCGGCAGCCAGACCGTGGAGCAGACCGGCAGCGAGGTGGACTGCGCGGGCGGCAAGCCCAAGTACTACTCCTGGTATGAGATGTTCCCCGCGTTCCCGGTGAACTTTTCCGACCCGGTGAGCCCGGGCGACCACTTCACCGGTTCCGTCACCTTCAGCGGTAGCGGGCACTTCACCCTGGTGCTGAAGGACACCACCAAGGGCTGGTCGCACACGATCAAGAAGACCCTCGCGAGCGCGAAGCGCGCCTCCGCGGAGGTCATCGCCGAGGCGCCGTCCTCGTCCAGCGGCATCCTGCCGCTGACCAACTTCGGCACCGTTCAGTTCAGCAACGCGCTGGTGGACGGCACGGCGATTGGCAGCGCCGGCGGTGCCAAGATCATCATGGTGAACAGCAGTGGCCGCGCGAAGGACTCGGTCTCCGCGCTCACCAGCGGCAAGAACTTCAGCGTGAAGTGGCTGCACAGCACCTGACCATTGATCGGCCCGGGTAGACCCCGGCTGGCTCAGCGGCCCCCGCGACTTCGTCGCGGGGGCCGTGGCGCTCTTTGCCCAGGGGGCGACCCCTGGAACCCCGCTGGCCGATCGGCCCCGCGACTTCGTCGCGGGGGCCGTGGCCGTGGGGGCCCCTGCGCCACCCATATAGTCCACGTATGACCGAGCAGCGGGTGATGATCCAGGCCGCCGACGGGCGGCAGCTCGAAGCGTTGACCGCCGGCCCGGCAGGCGGGCTCACGGTCGTGCTGCACAACGGGACTCCCGCCGGGCTGCTGGCCGCCCCGGCCATCGCCGCGGCCGCGGCCGACCGTGATCTGCGCCTGGTCCTGTACGCCCGGCCCGGGTACGAGGGCTCGACGCCGGACCCGGGCCGCCGGGTGTCCAGTGCGGCTGCCGATCTGGCGGCCGTTCTCGACGCCATGGGCGCCGGGGAGTTCGTGACCGTCGGGTGGTCGGGCGGTGGCCCGCACGCCCTGGCCTGTGCCGCCCTGCTTCCTGGCCGTTGCCTGGCCACGGCCAGCATGGCCGGTGTGGCACCCTACGGCGCCGATGGCCTGGATTGGCTGGCTGGCATGGGCGCGGAGAACATCGAGGAGTTCTCGGCAGCCCGGGCCGGGGCGCAGGCTCTGACCAGGTTCCTGGAGCCCGCCGCGCGGGAGATGGCCGCGATGACCGCCGCTGATGTGACCGTTGGGCTGGGCGACCTGGTGTCTGCGGCCGACCAGGCCGCCGTCACCGGGGAGTATGCCGATTACCTCGCGGCCTCGTTCCGTGCTGCGGTGGCCGATGGGGTGGCCGGCTGGCGCGACGACGACCTTGCCTTCACTGCGGACTGGGGCTTCACGATGGCCGACGTGGGCGCGAGCGCTCCGGTGGCGGTCTGGCAGGGCGACCAGGACATGATGGTGCCCTATTCGCATGGCCAGTGGCTGGCCGCGCATATCCCGGGCGCCCGGGCGCACCTGCTGCCCGGCGAGGGCCACTTGACCCTGGTGCACGTCTTCGGCGCCATCCTCGACGACCTCATGGACCTGGCCGGTCACCAAGGGTAATCACGGGCGCGCGTGTCGAAACGTAGGCACAGGGTAACTCCTAGACTATAAGTAGTCGTATGCTGACTAGCAGTAGCGATATGGACCACTGAAACAGTCACGCAGCCACAAGGCATTGCGCCAGGCACAGCACGCGGCGGGGTTACGGGCCTGCGGTTGACCGGCCCAAACGCCCTGGCATCCGGGCCCACGGCACGGAGTGCTCAGGCCGGAGCGGCCCGGCGGAGGGCACGCCGGAGCGCCAGCGCGAACGCGATGGCCGCCACCGCGGCCGCGGCACCGAGGCTCCACGGTTCGCCCGCGCCGATGCCGTGCTGCACCATCTCGGTGTTCACCGCCTGGCCGAGGCACACCAGCGCGGCCAGCCCGGCCAGCGCGGCGCCCAGTGCCTCGGCGGTCCCCGCAGGCAGGGCGGTGAGCGTGGCACGGTCCTGCCACCGTTGCCGCAGCGTGAGAAAGGCGGCCAGGGCGATAAGCCCGAGCAGCCCGGCCGCGGTCGCCTGCAGCAGGAAATCGCCGACGTGGTCGGCAAGCATGGCGCTCACGCAGGAATGCGTACCCGGGTCGCCGGCGAGCCAGCGGGTGCAGTCCGCTCTGGTATAGCTGCCCGCCGGCCAGGGCGCGGTCAGGAACTCGTCGCCCTTCACCGTGAGCAGCACCCTGGCGAACACCCCGGCTGCGCCGATCGCCAGGAAGCCCGCACCGCCGATCAGGGCGGCGGTGAGCGCGAGCCGGCGGGCCATCGCCATGGACGGGCGGGCCAGCGCGGGCCCGCGGCCGGTGACGCCGTGTACCGGGCCCATCCGCGCGACCGCCTGTGCCTGCGCCGCTGGCTCGGTCAGCCCGGCGGCAACACCCTCGGCGACCGCATCGCGCAGATGTGCCTCCACCTCGGCCAGGGTGTGCCGCACCTGGCGCGGGCTTCCGCTCAGCGTGACGAACAGCCGGTCCAGGTAGTCCTCGACCGCGTCGGCCGGTGTGTCCGGGGTGCGCCGGCTCATGCCGCCACCCCCGGCAGGGCCGGCCGCCGCGGCGAAACCGCGGCGTGTGCGCCGAGCACCCGGGCCACGGACCCGCTGAACTCGTTCCACTGTTGCGACTGCTCGGCGAGCGCGGCCTCGCCGGCCAGGGTGAGCCGGTAGATACGGCGGCGCCGGCCGGACACGATTTCCCAGGCACTGGCCAGCAGGCCGGCCTCCTCCAGTCGGTGCAGTGCCGGGTAGACGGTGCCCTCGGGCAGTTCGAACGCGCCGTCGCTGCGGTCGCGCAGCCTGGTGATGACCTCGTAACCGTGGCCCGGGCCCCGGCTGAGCACGGACAACAGCAGCAGGTCCAGGTGCCCCTTCAGCTTCTCGGATCGCATACCTAGCAACCCTAGGCATGAGACTTCGTTCTGTCCAATCGACACCCGCTCCTGTCGTCTGCCGGCTGGGGAGGGGGAGCGGAACCCGGGGTCGGCACACCAGCGTTCAAGACGCCGGTTACGGCAGCGGGTGATGCTGGGCGCATGCGCTTTGATACGAAGATCGCGCTAGCGGTGCGCTCCGATCTCGCGGTCTGGCAGAAATTGAACGTGACGGCGTTCCTCGCTAGCGGGATCGCCGCTGGCATCGACGAGGTAGCTGGCAAGCCCTATGAGGATGGCTCGGGCAATCGCTACCTGGAGATGTTCCGGCAGCCCGTGCTCGTCTACAGCGGGTCTGGTGAGGAACTGGCCGCCGTGAGGGAGCGCGCCGTCGCGCGGGGGATGCCTGCCGCCGTCTATACCGAGGAAATGTTTTCCACTGGAGACGACGACGCCAACAGGGCTGTCGTGCAGGCTGTGGCCGCCGAGGATCTGGTGCTGGTGGGTATCGCCGTGTATGGGCCGCGCAACGCGGTGGACAAGGTCTGCCGCGGCCTGAGGCTCCACCCCTAGCCACTGACCCGGGATCCGGCGCGGGAGTGGACGAGGGTTGCCCTGGCGCGGAGTTATGTCCTCCGCGCCAGAGCCATCCCCGGCCGCTCCCTCTCGGCTGGTGGAAGCGGCCGGAAGCCCTGGACGCGGCGGCATACTGGCAGGGTGGCAGCCGAGAAGGCAGAGGACTGGGCCAGGTACTGGCGGTCGGGCGACGGACAGGTTGAGGCGATGCATGCCCGGTTCGTTGGCCATGTGTACCACCGGCACAGCCACGACACCTACTCCCTGGGCCTGACCGAGTCGGGGGCGCAGGCGTTCACCTGCCGCGGTGCCGGGCGCGTCAGCACGGCCGGCCTGGTGATGGCGTTCAACCCCGACGATCCGCACGATGGTCACGCCGCCACCGGAACCGGCTTCACCTACCGGATGATCCACCTGGCACCGGCCCTGCTGACCGGCCTGCTCGCCGACCTCACCGGGACCGCGATGGGTATGCCGCTGTTCGCCGAACCAGTGATCGCCGACCCGGCGCTCGCAGCGGCGCTGCGGCGGCTGCACCGGTCGCTCACCGGGCCGGCCAGCCCGCTGGAGCAGTCCGAACGGCTCGCCGCCGTGGCCGCGCTCGCCGCCCGCCACGTGAGCGGGCCGCACCAGGACCTGCCCCGTGCGGCCCCGGCCACCGGGCTGACCACCTGGGACCAGGCGGTCGCCGCCGACCGGATCCGCGCGTTCCTGCACGACGACGGCGCCGCGGAGGCCACGCTCGCCGACGTTGCCACGGCGGCGGGCTGCAGCCGGTTCGTGGCCTACCGTGCCTTCCGCAATCGCTACGGCCTGCCCCCCAGCGAGTACCAGCGGCTGCTGCGGCTGCGCGCGGCACGCCGGGCCCTGGCCAGCGGCGCGGCCCTCGCGGATGCCGCCGCGGTGAGCGGGTTCGCCGACCAGGCACACCTCACCCGCTGGTTCCGGCGCTGCTACGGGATTACCCCGGGCGCCTACCGCGCGGCCTGCGCCCAGGCCTAGCCGTGCGCCCAGGCACCGGCCAGCCGGTGTCGCAGGAACCTCGTGACCTGCGGAGAAAGAACTAGATACGACACCTTTGCCCAGGTATTGCCAACGGTTGACCAGGGCGATCGTACGGTCTCGGTGACCCAATGCAGGCACGGCGTTACGGGGCCGCATCGGGCCGTTCCGCCGTGACTGTCCCCGCTACTCACGAAGGAGCGCGAATGGTACGCAGATGGTGCATTCCTCTCGCCGGAGCCGCCCTGGTCATCGGCTCGCTGGCTGCCACCGCACCCGCGGCGGCGGCCGGAAGGGCGCCGCACGCCCCCGCAGCCGTGCATCAGATCAGGCCGGGCGGTCGCATGATCAGGCCGGGCAGCCCGCTGGCAGGGCATGGCCGCCCGGTCAACCAGGACCAGTCCACGAACTGGTCCGGGTACGCGGCTACGGGGAGTTTCACCAGCGTGTCGTCCAACTGGACCGAGCCGACCGGGCACTGCACCAGCGCCACCAGGTATTCCAGCTTCTGGGTCGGCCTGGACGGCTTCAACAGCAGCACCGTCGAGCAGACCGGCAGCGAGGTGGACTGCTCAGGTGGCAGCCCCGTGTACTACTCCTGGTATGAGATGTACCCGGCGTTCCCGGTGAACTTCAGCAATACCGTGCGGCCGGGCGACAAGTTCTTCGGGTCGGTGACGTTCAACGGCGGCAGCAGCTACACGCTGGTGCTGCAGGACATCACCCAAGGCTGGAAGCACACCGTCAACAAGTCGCTCAGCGGCGCGGCGAACTCCTCGGCCGAGGTCATCGCCGAGGCGCCCTGCTGCACCGCGAGCGGCGGGATCTTGCCGCTCGCCAACTTCGGCACGGTGAACTTCAGCAATGCCAAGGCGAACGGCTCTGCCATCGGCAACTCCAGCCCCGTCGAGATCGACATGGTGGACAACAGCGGGCGGCTGAAGGACCAGACCTCCGCGCTGTCCGGCGGCGGCAACTTCAGCGACACCTGGCTGCGCGCCAACTAACCGATCACGCCTGCGGCCCGGCCCCGGTGCCTCGCGGCGCCCGGGCCGGGCCGCGCCCGTTTCTCAGCGGGCCCTGGTCAGGTCGTAGACGGTGACCCCGCCGACGGTCTCGGCCGTGAAATGCGCCCGTACCCACGCGGTGATCTGCGCCGCGGGGCCGCTGCCGCCACCGAAGCTGGCCTGGTTGGCGCCGACGAAGTAGCGGATCTCACCGGCCGCCACCAGGTGCTCGAACTCGGCAAGCGTGGGCGCGTCGTCGGTGCCGTTGAAGCCGCCGATCGCCATGACCGCCTCGCCGCTGGCAAGCTGCAACGGCGCCGCGCTCTCCGCGCCGACCGTCGCCGCGGCCCACCGGGACCCCGCCGCACCGCGCACGAGCAGTGTGGTCAGGGCGGCCGCCACCTGCGTGTTGCCGCCCAGTCCGCCGCCGGGGCCACCCGCACGGGCTCCGCCAGCCGCGCCGCGAGCGCCGCCGGGGAGCCCGCCGGTACCGCCTGGGGGAAACCGGCCCCCGCTGACCCGCCACTCGTGCTGCGGGCGGGCGTACTCCCGGTACCGCCGGCACCGCCGGGGAACCCGCCCGAAGCACCCGGTGCCCGCACACCGCCGGGTAGCTGGCCCCGTCCGGGCCCGGCGCCGCCGGGGAAGCCGCCGCCGAACCCGCCGGTGACCGCGGGCCCGGCCGCTGGGAGCGCGCCGGTGTGCGCGGTCGCGGCCGTGTCAATGCTGTAGGCGGCCGGGCCGGCCAGGGCGGCGGCCAGGGCCAGCGTGACGGGCACGGCGGCCGGCGCCGTCCTGCCGCGGCCGGTGGCCGTCAGCCTGGCCATGGCGGGCATGGCCAGCACCGCCGCGGCGCCGAGCAGCCCGCACAGCAGCACCACCGTACGCAGCCACGGCAGCCAGTCCGGCGTCCGGCCGAGCAGCAGGTACGCCCAGACCGCCGTCGTCGCGATACCGGCCGCCAGGGCCACCCGGGCGGCGGTTTGCCGGCGTCTGCGCCACAATTCCACGGCACCGATCCCGGTCAGCGCGCCGATCGCGGGCACCAGGGCGACGGTGTAGTACGGGTGGATGATGCCGGCCATGAAGCTGAACACCCCGCCGGTGACCAGCAGCCAGCCACCCCACAGCACCGTGCTCGCTGTGCTGATCTGGGAGAGCACTCCACCCTCCGGGGACACCCCGGACCCCGATGGCCCTGGAACCCCCCGGGGCCCCGCCCGCCTCCCCTTCCCCCTCCACTGCGCCTGGCCGGCAAGCCGCCAGGCCCCATCGCGCGCAATCCGGCCGGTGCGGACGGCACGCCAGCTCAGCCAGGCCAGCACGGCGAGACCGATCAGTGCGGCGGGCAGCAGCCAGCTCACCTGCCCGCCCATGTCGGCGGCGAACAGCCTGGTCAGACCGGCTGACCCGCTGAACCGCGGGCCCGCCCCGCCGCCGAAGCCGACCGAGCCGGTCTCGTTCCCGTCCAGCCTGCCGAGGCCGTTGTAGCCCAGGGCGAGTTGCAGCACGCTGTTGCCGGTGGAGCCGCCGATGTAAGGCCGGCCGGCCGCCGGGGTGAGCTGGACGATCGCCACCCACCAGCCCGCCGCCAGGACCAGCGCCGCCCCCGCGGCAAGCAACTGCCACAGCCGCCTGCCCAGCCGGGGTGGCCCGGCCACCAGGTAGGCCAGCGCGAACGCCGGGACTACCAGGAACCCCTGGAGCATCTTGGTCAGGAACGCGAACCCGAGCAGGGCACCGGCCAGCACCAGCCACCGGGTGCGCCCGGCCTCGATCCCCCGCGTCGTAGCGTAGGCGGCCGCGGTCATCAGCAGCACGAGCAGCGCGTCGGGGTTGTCGAACCGGAACATCAGCACCGCCACCGGGGTGAGCGCCGCGACCGAGGCGGCGATCAGCCCCGCTGCCGGGCCGTGCCAGCGGCGGACCGTGGCGTAGAGCAGCGCCACGCTGGCCACGCCCTCGGCCGCCTGCGGCAGCAGCAGGCTCCAGGAGTTCAGCCCGAACGCGCGGGCGGACAACTCCATCACCCACAGGGACGCCGGCGTCTTGTCCACGGTGATGAAGTTGCCGGCGTCGAGTGACCCGAAGAAGAACGCCTTCCAGCTCCTGGTGCCCGCCTGGACCGCCGCGGCGTAGAAGTCGTTGGCCCAGCCGCTGCGGGACAGGCCGATCGTGTACAGAGCGGCGGTCGCCGCGAGCAGGGCCAGCAACGCCGGCCGGACCCAGCGGGGCTCGCCCGGCCGGCCCTGCACCAGGACGGCCAGGCGTGGCCGGCGTGCCGGGACGCCCGGGCCCGTGCCGCGCGAATCGGTGGTGATCGTGGTCATTGGTGGTGTCCATTCGTCGTGATATCGAGGCTGGGAGCAATGGCCGTCGGCAGCGTGGCCGGCGCCGCCTGGCCCGCGAACGCAGGGGCGCGGGCGGCGGGCTGGGCGCCCGGCACGGGCCGGCGCCCGCGGAACACCCAGTGCCGGTAGACCAGGAAGCGGATCACGGTGGCCGCCAGGTTGACGCCGACCAGCACGGCCACCTCGGCGATCCGGGCCGGCCGGGGCACCGCCGCGTGCAGCGCGGCCAGGGCGGCGGAGGTCAGCGCCAGCCCGGCGCCGAACGCGAGCAGCCCCTGCGCCTGGTGCCGGGCCAGGTCCGGCCGTCCCCTGATGCCGAAGGTGAACCGGCGGTTGACCGCGGTGTTGAGCACCGCGGTGGCCAGCAGGCCGATCGCATTGGCGAGTTGTGCCGTCAGCGCGGTGCGCAGGCCCAGGTACAGCAGGACGTAGGCGAGGGTGCTGGCCGCACCGACCGCGAGAAACCTGGCCAGTTGCCGCGGCAGCCGCCTGGCCGGCCTGGGCAGGGCCGCGGTGGAAAGCCGGGGCACCCGCAGCGAGCCGCGCAAGAAACCCCAGCGCATCCGGGCGATGCCACGCAGGTCGGCCAGGACGGTAGCGGCCACCTTGACGCGTGAGTCCGGATCGTCAGTCCAGTCCACCGGGATCTCGTGAATGCGCAGACCGGCCCGCTCGGCCAGCACCAGCAACTCGGAGTCGAAGAACCAGCCGGTGTCACGGGTCAGCGGCAGCAGCAGCCGTGCCGCCTCGGCGCGGATCGCCTTGAACCCGCACTGGGCGTCGGAGAAGCCCGCGCCAAGTGTGGCGTGCAGCAGCACGTTGTAGCACCGGGAGATCACCTCACGGCGCGGGCCGCGGACCACCCGGGCGCCCCGCGCCAGCCGGGTGCCGATGGCCAGGTCGCTGTGCCCCGACAGCAGGGGCGCCACCAGGGGCAGCAGAGCGTTCAGGTCGGTGGACAGGTCCACGTCCATGTAGGCCAGCACGTCGGCACGGCTGGCCGACCAGACACTGCGCAGCGCATGACCGCGCCCCCGCTGTTCCAGCCGCACGGCGCGGACGCCGTCCAGTTCCGCCGCCAAGACCTGCGCCGCCGCCCAGGTCCCGTCGGTGCTGCCGTTGTCGGCGATGGTGACCACGGCCCGGAACGGGAACCGCCCGGCCAGGTGGGCCACCAGGCGGCGGACGCTCGGCGCGAGGTCGCGTTCCTCGTTCAGTACCGGGACGACGATTTCCACCTGCGGGAGGCGATCCGGCTCCAGCGACGGAAACCCATGACCCACCAGGCACTCAAGTGATCTCATGCCTCTCAAGTTGCCTGGCTCGGCTTGGCCCGCCCTGCACCGCTCCTCTGCGGCCCCTATGAACAGCGGCGTTACGCAGAGCGGGGTGGCTCAGGCACTCGCACCGACGGAGGCCAGCCGGGGCAGGGTGATCACGAAACTGGTGTGCCCGGGGCGGCTGGTGACGCTCACGCTGCCGCCGTGCGCGGTCGTGACCGCCTGCACGATGGCCAGGCCAAGCCCGGTACTTGTGCCTGCGTTGGAGCGGGCGGAGTCGCCGCGCACGAACCGCTCGAACAGGGTGGGCTGCAGTTCCTCCGGGATACCGGGCCCGCTGTCGGTCACGCTCACCCGCACCATCCGCGGGTCCTCGCTCGTGGTGAGCGTGACCGTGACGGTGGTCCCCTCCGGGGTGTGCTTGGCCGCGTTGCTCATCAGGTTGGCGAGCACCTGGTGCAGGCGGTGTTCGTCGCCTTCCACCAGTACCGGTTCGTCGGGCAGCTCAAGCACCCAGCGGTGGTCCTGGCTGGCCGCCCGGGCGTCGCTGGTGGCGTCGATGGCCAGCCGGGTGACGTCCACCGGCCCCTTGGCCAGCGGGCGGCCCGCGTCGAGCTGGGCAAGAAGCAGCAACTCGTCGACAAGGACGCTCATCCGCGCCGACTCAGACTCCACCCGGGCCAGCGCGTGCGCGATGTCGCCGGGCACCGGGCCGGGGTGCCGGCGGGCGAGTTCGGCGTAGCCGCGGATGGCGGCCAGTGGGGTGCGCAGCTCGTGGCTGGCGTCCGCGGCGAACCTGCGCAGCCGTGATTCGCTGGCGGCACGGCGGGCCAGCGCCGCCTCGACGTGGCCGAGCATCCGGTTGAACGCCGAGCCGACCTGCCCGACCTCGGTGCGGGGGTCGGTATCCGGGACCCGTTCCGGCAGGGTGACCTCGCCGCTGGCCAGCGGTCGCTCGGCCACCTGGGTGGCGGTGGCGGCGACCCGGCGCAGTGGCCGCAGCGACAGCCGCACGAACCCGGTGCCCAGCACCCCGGTGAGCAGCAGCGCAGCGGCGAACACCACGATCTCGACGGTCGCGACCTGGCGCAGGGTGGAGTTCACCTGGGTCATCGGCAGGCCGGTGAGGTAGGTGACGCCGGGTTCCGACGGGTCCTGCACCGCCAGCAGCCGGTAGTCGCCGAGGCTGGACAGGTCGCTGGTGAACGGCTGCCGGCCGCCGGATACGCGGTCAGTACCGCCTTGTCCGTATGTGACAGCGGGCAGATGCCGTAGGAGATGTGGTTGTCGGTGAGTACACCGTGCTTGATTTGCGCCGTGAACGTCTGCTCCTGCTGCTGCTGCGCGCAGTTGTACGCGGAGTGCGGCGGCGGCCCCGGCTGGTTGTCGCCGTCGCTGTCGGCGCCCGGTGGGTGGCCGCCCAGGCAGGCCTGGTACCGCATACTCGCCTGCACGAGCTGCTGGTCGAGCTGGCCCAGCAGGTAGCCGTGCAGCGACACGTAGGTGACGGCGCCCACGGCGGCGCAGGCCACGGCCAGCAGCGCCAGCAGCCCGGCGATCAGCCGCCCGCGCAACGTCCGGCGGGCGAGCCAGCTGCGACGGCCGTCAGCCCGTCCACTGCCCGCGGCAGCGCCCGCCTTGCTCATGGGTCAGCTCGCCGGCTTGAGTACGTAGCCGACGCCCCGGACCGTGTGGATCAGTGGCTCCCGGCCCGAGTCGATCTTCTTGCGCAGGTAGCTGATGTACAGCTCGACCACGTGCGCCTGGCCGCCGAAGTCGTAGTTCCAGACCCGGTCCAGGATCTGCGCCTTGGACAGTACCCGCCGCGGGTTGCGCATGAGGAACCGGAGCAGCTCGAACTCGGTCGCGGTCAGCTCGATCAGCTCGCCGCCGCGGTGTACCTCCCGGGCCTCCTCGTCCATGGTGAGGTCACCGACGACAAGCTCGGTGTCGCTGCGCGACCGGGTGATGCCCGCCCGCCGCAGCAGCCCGCGCAACCGGGCAAGCACCTCCTCCAGGCTGAACGGCTTGGTGACGTAGTCGTCTCCGCCCGCGGTGATGCCGGCCACCCGGTCCTCGACCGCGTCGCGGGCGGTCAGGAACAGCACGCACACGTGCGGCAGTTCGGCCCGCATCCGGCGGAGCACCTCCAGGCCGTCGAAGTCGGGCAGCATGATGTCCAGCACCACGGCGTCCGGCCGGAACTCACGGGCGGTGCGCACCGCGCTGCCGCCGTCGCTGGCGGTCTGGATCTCCCAGCCCTCGTAGCGGAGCACGCTGGCGAGCAGTTCCGCCAGGCTGGGCTCGTCGTCCACGACGAGCACCCGGATGGGCGTGCCGTCGGCGCGCTGCAGGACCGGGGCCTGCGCCCCGGACGCCGCAGCTCCCGGCTGTCGCCCGGTCATCTCGGTCACCTCAGCAGTCCATGACAGCTCCGCGGCCATTGCTGCACCTCACGCTACCCGGGCGAGGTGCAGCGCAAGCGCCGGGCAGCCGGCCACGGCGCGGCGCGCCTCCCGTTGCAGCCCGTGCGGCACCGGCTGGTCCGTCACGATCGGGTAGCCCCACTCGTCCAGGGTGATGAGCTCCGGCAGGAGCTCCGCGCAGGCCCCGTGCCCGGCACAGGCCACAGGGTCCACTCGCAACCGCTTTCCCATGTCAGCTCCAGTCCTCCTCGGTCGCGGGCGAGGTTTCCGGCACCGGCAGGAACGGGCGCGGATCCGTGCCGCTGCACCGCCCCTGCTCGTGCAGCCCGGCCTCGGCCGCGAAGACGCGCAGGGCGCTGCGGATGAACCGCACGCTGCCGTCCGGGTGATGGCAGGCGCCGCGCCCGGTGACCAGGCCGGTCCAGCGCTCGAGATCGGCCCGTGCCCGGGGGTCGGGGCGCGGGCCGGCCAGGTGGGCCACGGCGGCGGCGATGCGCGGCAGGCCGTTGAAGCACGGGCCGCACTGGCCGGCCGATTCCAGGGCCAGATACCTGGCCACCCGCGCGGTCTCGGCGAGGCCACACCGGTCCGCGGGCAGGGCGGCCAGCACCCCGGCTCCTACCGCCGCACCCAGCGGGCGCAGCGCCGCGTTGGCCAGCGGCAGGGCCGCCGCCTCCGCGGCGGGCAGCCATGCACCGTGGTAGCCGCCGACGAGCACGGCCTGGACCCGGCCGGAGGCGCTGGGCACACCCGGCCCGGCCGCACCAGCCCCGGCCGGGCCGGGCCCGCCATCCAGGCCGAGCAGGCCGGCCAGGCCGGGCCCGGCATCCAGACCGAGCAGACCTGCCAGGCTCGTGCCGAGCGGCACCTCGGTCACGCTGACCCGGCCGTCGGCCAGATGCAGGGTGGCCAGCATGGAGCCCGGCTCCGCCTCGGTCCCTGTCTCACGGAACCAGGCCGCGCCGTAGCGGGCGATCAGCGCCAGGTGCGCCAGGGTTTCCACGTTCTGCACCAGCGCCGGCCGGCCGGACGCCAGCCGCGGCAGCCCGGGGACGGGCCGGTAGGCGGGCAGGGCAGGCCGGCCAGCGAGCCGGGCTCACCAGCGCGGACTCCTGCCCGGCGAGGAACCTGTCCGGGGCGGTCACCAGTTCCACGCGGGCGGCGTCCATCCCGGCGGCGGCCCGCTCGGCGATGGCACCGGCCAGCCTGGTGTGCAGCCGTTCGTTGCGCGGCACGTAGAGCACGGCGCTGCGGGACCCGGCTGCGGCGGCGGCGAGTTGCAGCCCGTCAAGCACCAGGTGCGGGGCGATCCACAGCAGCGACCTGTCCTTGCTGCTGGCGGGCTCACTTTCGGCGCCATTGCCGACTACGACGGGGGCCGGCCTGGCCTCGGCGGCCGCGGCGAGCTTGCGGGCAACGGGAAAGGCGGCGCCGCCCCGGCCGGTCAGCCCGGCGGCCGCCACCTCGCGCAGCAGGCCGTCCCGGCCGCCCGCCGCGCGAAGCGGACCGTGCATGGCCAAGTGTGCGCGCAGGTCCACCGGCACGGCGTCAGCGTCGGGCAGCAGCCGCGGCAGGCCGGGGCCAGGCAGGCCGCCGGGCATCATGGCGGGATGCGGCAGGGTCAGGCTGTCGGTCATTACAGGCCGGCCTTTCTGGCGGACATTCGGCTAAGGGCGGCAGCGGCACGACCGGCCCGGGGAACCTCCCTGGCGGCATGCGCCAGCCGCCAGGCCAGCGCGGCCACGGTGGCCAGCACGCAGGCGACCAGCACCCCGAGCACCAGGCCGTTTCGCGCGTCGGCGCTGCTGCCGATGCTGTGCAGGACGGCGAGTGGCCAGGCCGCGTACGCGAGCCAGTGGATGCACCGCCACACGCGTCGGCTCATCCTGGCGCGGGCCAGGCTGGTCAGGATCAGCGCGGCGACCAGATCCAGGGAGATCGCCCCCAGGCCCAGCCAGAACGGCTTGTAGGCGGAGGCGAACGGGAGCACCGCCGCGGCCAGGCCGATCGTGACGTAGGGGTCGGCGATCGCGGTCACCACGTGGATCGCCAGGAACGCCACCGCAAGCAGCGAGACGTTCCTGTGCAGGCCGGTGACCGCGAAGCCGGGCAGGCCGGGGAGGCGGCCCTGCCGGTTGACCAGGATGCCGAGCAGTACCACGGCGGTCAGCAGCAGCAGCGTCACCACCCCGGTTGCCCGGCTGGCGTACCACAGCGCGGTGCTGCTTGTGATCCCGGTCATGGCCGGCACCCCGGTCGCTTGACGTTCATGCCCTCAGCATCGCCAGCCAGGCGCAGCGGCTCCTCTTCGCCGCCTCTGAATTACCTCTGAAGGCCGTGGCCGGCGGGGTCGCCGCCCCGGGCCAGCATCGCCTGGCAGAATGCCCGCGTCGGCGCCATCAGCACGGAGGTTCGCATGTCTGCCCACACCGGGCGCGTCCGGCGCGCTGTGGGCAGGGCGTTCGTGGATGTCTCACCGCTGCGCCGCCACGCCGGCTTCCGCCGGCTGTGGACCGGCCAGCTCATCGCGTCGGTGGGCAGCCAGCTCACCGTGGTGGCCGTGGGCTACCAGACCTATCGGCTCACCGGATCCACCGTGATGGTGGGCCTGGTCAGCCTGGGACAGCTCGTCCCGTTGCTGGCAGGCTCGTTGTTCGGCGGACCGCTGGTGGACGCGTGGGACCGGCGCAAGGTCATGATGGCCACCCAGTTGCTGCTGGCCGTCGGGGCGACCGGGCTGGCGGTCAACTCGACGCTGCCGCACCCGCTGCTGTGGCCGATGTTCGCCTGCACCGCCGAGTCGGCGGCGTTCCAGGGGGTGGACTGGGCGGCCCGCCGCGCGTCGCTGAAGCGCCTGGTGCCACCGGCCGATCTGGCCGCCGCGCTGTCCGTGCAGTCCGCGGCGTTCCAGATGACCCTGGTGGTGGGCCCCGCCGCGGCAGGCCTGCTCATCGCGCACGCCGGGTTCAGCCTCGTGTACTGGCTCAACGTGGTCGCGTTCGCGCTGGCGTTCCTCACCGTGGCCCGGCTGCCAGCGCTGCGGCCTGCCGGTGGCGGGCAGCCCGCCAGCGCCGCCTCGCTGATCGGCGGGGTCCGTTACCTGAGGTCGAGCCCGCCGCTCGCCGGTGCGTTCCTCATCGACCTGGGCGCGATGGTCTTCGGCATGCCCAGGGCGCTGTTCCCGGCGCTGGCGACGAGCGTCTACGGCGGGGGAGCGGCCACGGTCGGCTACCTGAATGCCGCGGCGGGGTTTGGCGCGCTGGCGGGATCGCTGCTGACCGGCCATGTCTCGCGGGTGCGGCGGGCCGGGCGGGCGGTGGCGATCTGCGTCGTGATCTGGGGCCTGGCCATCATGGGGTTCGGGTTCGTGCCG
This sequence comes from uncultured Actinomycetes bacterium, assembly GCA_963726415.1. Taxonomy (GTDB): domain Bacteria; phylum Actinomycetota; class Actinomycetes; order Streptosporangiales; family Streptosporangiaceae; genus DASXKD01. The sequence goes on along the minus strand of CAVSCM010000040.1, from coordinate 252,998 downwards.
TCGCTGCCGGCGGCGCTGGCCCTGCTCGTGCTCGCGGGCGCCGCCGACGTGATCTCGTCGGTGTTCCGGATGATGATCGTGCAGCAGGTCACCCCGGACGCCCTCCAGGGCCGGGTCAACAGCCTGATCTTCGTCGGCCTTCAGGGTGGCCCGCGGCTCGGTGACGCGGAGGCCGGTGCCGCGGCGGCGCTGGGCGGCCCGCAGTTCGCCGCGTGGTCCGGCGGCCTGCTCAGCGTGGTGTCCGCCGCGGTGACCTGCTGGGCGATTCCGGAGTTCTGGCGGTACCGCACCAAGACCGGCGCGGCGCAGCTACCCTGACGGATTGCCGTCACCCCCGGGTGGCGCTCCAAGGGGTCCGGGGGTGACGGGCATGAGAGTCGGCATTATCGGGGGATCGATCGCCGGATGCGCGACAGCGGCGCTCCTGCATCGGGCCGGACACGACGTAATCGTCTTCGAGCGGTCCGAGTCCGACCTGGTGAGCCGGGGTGCCGGGATCGTCACGACGACGGCCGCGTGGCAGGACATGATGGCGCACGGCCTGATCGACGGGACCCTTCCCGCCTGCCAGGCCGGCTACTCCCGGTTCGTCACCCGTGCACCCGGGACCGGACAGCAGCGATGGCTGGGCGACGTCCAGATGAGCTTCACGCTGCTCAACTGGGCTCATCTCTACCAGGGCCTTCGGCGGCGCGTCCCTGACGATCTATACCGCAGTGACGCGGCCGTCGAGCGGATCGAAGCGACGCCTCACGGCACGACGCTGCATCTTCTCCCGGGCGATTCGCTGGACTTCGACCTCGTCGTGTGCGCCGACGGGTATCGCTCGCTGGGACGCGAGCTCATTGACCCCGGCGCCGCGCCTGTCTACCGGGGAATGGTGCTGTGGCGTGGGCTCCTCCCCGAGCGCGCCATCCGCGTCGATGCCCTCGACGGCTGCGATCTTCTGCGACCCGTGTACCAGGGGGGCCACGGGGTCGTGTACTACATCCCCGGACCCGGGCAGAGCACCGAACGGGGAAAACGCTTTCTCATGTGGGGCTACTACCTCCAGGTTCCGGAGAGCGCCCTGGCCTCGGTGCTCGTCGACGATCAAGAGCGGCAGCAGTCCGGCTCGGTGCCGTTCGGGAAGGTGCATCCGGAGGTCAGGGCTGGCTTGGAGTCCCGCCTCGCGGGCCTGCTGCCCCCGTTGCTTTTCGAGCTGGTGCAACAGAGCGGCAACTCGTCGATCCAGGCCATCTACTCCTTTGTGCCCCGCAGCTACGCACGCGATCGCCTCTGCCTGGTCGGCGATGCCGGTACGGTGTTCCCCCCGTTCACGGGGAGTGGCGTCCTCAGGGCGGTGGCCAATGCCACCTCATTGACGGACGCCCTCGCCGACGCGCCGGCCGTGGATGATGCGCTCCGCCGATGGAGTCAGGCCCAGCTCCAGGTCGCTGCTCAGCTCATTCCGATCGCTGAAGGCATCGAGCGGAGCAGCGTGTTCGACATGCCAGACCTCACCACCATGCCAACCACGGCGACCAACGACTGGATCTCCGCAGCCTCTTCCGGGCTCGTGGTCACCCTCCCCGGCGTGTGACTGGAAAACGGCTAGGCACCGAAGTCCTTCATCGCGTAATTCTGGTAGACGGGGTGGCGCAAACGCTGCCGGTCGCGGCACTGCAGAGCTCCGGCGGCCAGCCGCCGAGGGTGACCACGGCACCCGACTCTGCCACCAGCCTGGCCGGCAGCCGTAGGCCGTCCAGCCAGGCCAGCGCGGCCTCACCGCGGATGATCGCCGCGGTGCTCGCGGCGTTCGCGTCGGCGCAAGTGGCAGCAGCGACCGATACGGTCCGCCACACCGGTGCGGCGGGCAGCCCGGAGCGGGGGTCAAGGATGTGGTGCAGCACATCGCCGCCGCGGCGCCAGCGCCGGGCGGCCGTGCTGGAGGTGGCCAGGCCACCGGAACCGATCGCGATCACCGCGGAAGGCCCGGCCGGCGGGTCCTTGGGGCGCCCGGTGACGTCCTGGACCCGGACCCGCCACCCGGTGGGCGGGGCCGACCCGGCCACCGCGATGTCCCCGCCCAGGTTGACCAGGACGCCGCAGCCGAGTTCGCCGGCGATCCGCGCCGCCGCCCGGTCCGCCGCCCAGGCCTTCGCGGTGGCGCCCAGGTCCAGACGCGTGCCGCTGGGCAGGGACACCAGCCCGGCCGCCTCGTCAAGCTCGACCTCACGCCAGCCGGGAACGCTGCGGACGGTCAGCCGCACCGGCGGGCCGTCCCGGCGCACCAGCGCGAAGTCGCGGTCGTAGCCGGCCGCGCCCAGCGCGCTGCCGACGGTCGGGTCCACGTCCCCGTCGGTGAGCCGGGCGGCCCGCAGCGCGACGGCCAGCGCCCCGGCCAGCAGCGGGCTGATCGGCACCGGCCCGATGCGGCCCCGCCCATCCGCGGGCGCGTCATCCAGCGCCACGATCTCGGAGTCCGCGCGGAACCTGCTGCACGCCGCGTCCAGGGCGGCGAGGTCCTCGGTCAGCATGTGCCGCGCCGGTGCCAGCGCCCACGGGTCGGTGACGAGCAGGTGCACGCTGGTGCCGATCGCCGGCCAGGCCGCGGCGCCCTCCGGGCCCCTCGGCCCGGTGGCGGCCGCGGCCGGCATCAGGACCCCCCGGACGTGGTCTGGCCGCCGGAACCCTGCGCGGAGGAGATCCCGGAGCCGCCGGAGAATCCCGGGTTGGCCGACGACCCGGAACTGGCCGAGGAGCCCGAGCCGTCGTCAGACCCCGAGGCACCGGACGAGCCGGACGAGGTGCTGGAGCCGCTGGACGCCGCGCTCCCGGAGGAGCCGGTCGTGCTCGCGTGCGACGACCCGGGCAGTGCGTAGGCGACGATGCCCGCCACGGCCAGGCCCGCCGCACCGATTCCGGCTGTGACCGCGCGCACCCGTGCGCGTCCTCGGCTCCGGGCGGCGGCCGCGGCCACCGGGTTCGGCTGTTGCGAGTTCATGGGCTTCCCTTCGTCGTTCTCCCCGCAGTCTGCGGGGCCGGAGTCGGGGAACCCTCGGGACTACCTCTGACTGTCCTCTGAGTGCGCGCCCGCAACCCCGCGCTAGTCGGCCAGGGCGCCCATGGACAGGTTGACGGTGGTTCCCGTCATCCCGCTCGCCTTGTCCGAGGCCATGAAGACCGCCATGCTCGCCACCTCGTCGAGCGCCATGATCCGTCGCGTGTGCGTGGTGCTTGCGAAGTACCCGGTGAACTGTTCCCAGGTCAGGCCCGATGACTTGGCGCGAATCTCGGCGAGTTCGGCCATCGTGGCTGTCTCGGGTATGCCGTGCGGCCGCAGGCCGACGACGCGGATGCCGTGCGGTGCCAGCTCGGCGGACAGGTCCCGGGTGAGTGCCTCCTTGGCGGCCATCGCCGGGCCGTAGCCGCCGTTCAACCTGGTGCCCATCCGCGCGGGAAGCGCGGTGACGGTCATGATCACTCCCGATTTCTTCGGGATCATGTGCGCCGCGGCCAGGTGCGCGGTCAGGAAGTACGAACTGGTGTAGGCCGTGATCGGCAGGGAGAACGTCGCGGTGTCCAGTTCGGCGAGCGGGACACCCAGGATCTTCGTGTCCGGGATACCGATCGCGTTGAACGAGACGTCGATGCGGCCCGCCTTGTCGAGCACCTCCAGCAGATGCCGGTCCACGGCCGGTTCGTCGAGCGCGTCGACCTCGGCGGCCTCGGCGGCTGCGCCGGCGGCAGCGATCTCCGTGGCGACCGCCGCTACGGGTCCCTGGAGGCGCCCGGTGAGGAAGACCCTGGCCCCCTCGGCCGCGAAGGCGCGCGCGACCGCGCCGCCGATCGCGCCGCCGGCGCCGTAGATCACCGCGACTTTGTTCTGCAGCAGCATTGGTGGTTCCCTTCTGTGTCTCGGACAGAGCGTCGATTGATGCAGGCGCCGCGCGGCCGGGAAACTGGTCGCCCGCCGACCGCCCAGTTCGCCTCCCGGCCGGCGCCTGTACACGATGGAGATGCGCAAGATGGGGAGAAGGCGAGGCGAACGTGGTGGCAGCCGACCTGATCGGCAAGGCGCGGGCGGGCGATGGCGAGGCGTTCCGTGAGCTGACCGAGCCGTACCGGCGGGAACTGCAGGTGCACTGCTACCGGATGCTCGGCTCCGTCCAGGACGCCGAGGACGCCCTGCAGGACACGCTGCTGGCCGCCTGGCAGGGGCTGGGCGGGTTCGAGGGACGCGCCTCGCTGCGCACCTGGCTGTACCGGATCGCCACCCACCGGTGCCTCGACGCGCGCCGGTCGGCGAGCCGGCGCCCGGCCAAGGAGTGGGATGTGCCTGGGGTGGAGCCGCCCGAGCCGACCCGGCTCGGCGAAGTTGTGTGGCTGCAGCCGTATCCCGACGCCCTGTTGGAGGGTGCGACCGGCGTGCCGTCAGGCCCGGAGGCCCGCTACGAGCAGGCGGAAGCCATCTCGCTGGCGTTCGTGACCGCACTGCAGATCCTGCCGCCGCGCCAGCTTGCCGTGCTCATCCTGCGCGACGTGCTGGGTTTCCACGCCAGCGAGGTGGCCGGCATGCTGGACTCGACCGTCGACTCGGTCACCAGCGCCCTCAAACGGGCGCGCGCCAGCCTGCGGCAGCGGCAGCCGTCAGCCACCGGCGGCAAACCGCCTCCCGCGCCCGGCTCACCTACCGAGGTCGCGGTCGTGACGAAGTTCGCCCGTGCGTGGGAATCCGCCGATCTGGACGCGCTGGTGGCCCTGCTGACCGACGACGTTTTCATGTCGATGCCACCGATGCCCTTCGAATACGAGGGCCGGGACGTGGTGGGCCGGTTCTGCGGCAGCCTGTTCGGCGCGGACCGCAGATTCGACCTCGTGCCGACGCGCGCCAACGGCCAGCCAGCGTTCGGTGCCTACCTGCGCGCCGCCACCGGTATCCGCCACGGCGTCGGCCTCTACGTGCTGACCCTCACCGGCGACCAGATCTGCGCCATGACCCGCTTCGAGAACGGCGTGCTGCCGTGGTTCGGGCTGCCGCGATCCCTGCCGGCCCGCTAGTCGCCCGCGCTCAGGATTGCGGGCGCGCGGAGTCGAGTACCTGGCGGAGCTTGGAGGCGCTGGGGGAGGGCCGGGCACCGGCCTCAAGCAAGCGCCGCCCCGTCTCGTCGAGGAGCCCGGCGTCCCCGCTGCCCAGTTCGACCTCCACCTCCCGCCACGACGTCGCGGTGCGCCAGGCGCCCGGGTCTGGTGGGCCGTCCGTAGCGCGTGCATCGTGATCAGGGAGCGAGCCGGTCACCTCGTCGTCCGCGACCTCGGCCAGCACCCGCCCGGCGGCATCGGTGAGCCGGCGCACCGTGCGGGTGGTCTGCAGCCGGGCGATCGGGCGCAACGGCCGGCCGTGGATCCAGTCGGCCACCAGGCCGGACAGCTCCCCGGGCACCGGCTCGCCGCCCGGGCCGAGCGGGGCGTGCACCTCACGCCTGGCCCCGGCCCCCGCCGGGAGCTTCAGGTGCCAGCCCGCGTCGGTACCGCCGGTGCGCCGCCGCAGCGTGATGCGCGCCGCCGCCAGGTCCAGCCCGGGAGTGTCCAGGTAGACGGCGGTCAGATGGTAGGTGTCGGGGCCGGTGACCGCCGCCACGCCGGGCACCGTGGACAGGTCGGGCAGCACGAACCCGGCCTCGACCGCGTACTTGCGCTCGATCTCGATTGAGCTGTCGGGGGCGCTCATACCTGCGACCCTACGGCGTGGCGCGCGACGATGCGGCTTGGCGAGCATGACCTGCCCGCGCTCCGCGGCGGGGAGCGCGGGCAGGAGCTAGTGCACCATAACGTTGACGGTGGGATACCCGGTGGCCCCGTTAGGCGGGGGCGGCGCCAGGGCCGAGGTCTGCGTGTAGCCGGTCTTGTCCGTGGCGCGGGCCTCGATGACGTGGTCGCCGCGGGCCGCGTCCCACTCCCAGAACCACTGCCGCCAGGTGTCGATGCCCGGCACCGCGGCCAGCGTCGCCTGGTGCCAGCTGCCGCCGTCCACCCGCACCTCGACCGCCTCGATGCCCTTGTGCTGGGCCCAGGCAACACCCGCGATGGGCGTGCGGCCCGCGCGGACCGTGGCGGAGCCGTTCGGCACGTCGATCCGCGACTCGGTCTTGATCGGCGCCCGCTGCGACCAGCCGCGCGTCGCCCAGTAGGCGTACTCGCCCGCCCACGTGGTCACCTTGATGTCGGTGATCCACTTGCAGGCCGACACGTAGCCGTACAGGCCAGGGACCACCAGCCGGGCCGGGAACCCATGCGCGACCGGCAGCGGCGTCCCGTTCATCGCGACGGCGAGCAGGGCGTCGCGCCCGTCCATGACCGTCTGCACCGGGGTGCCTGAGGTGAAGCCGTCCACCGACGTGCACAGCAACTGCTCGGCCCCGGCGCGGATCCCGGCGGCGCGCAGCAGCTTGGACAGGCTCGTGCCCAGCCATAGCGCGTTGCCGACGTACGGGCCGCCCACCGGGTTGGACACGCAGCACAGCGTGATCCAGTCCTCGAGCAGCGGGAGCTTGAGCAGGTCGTCGAACGTGAGCGTCATCTCATGGGCGACCATGCCATGGATCCGCAGTTGCCAGCTCGACGGCGCGACCTGCGGCAGCACCAGCGCGGTGTCCACCCGGTAGAAGGAGTTGTTGGGGGTCACGAACGGGCTGAGGCCCCGGATGTGCAGGTCCGCTCCCGAGGGCAGCGCCGGAGCGCGCTGGACCGGGGGCGGTAGCTTGATCGCCGCCCGGGCCCGCGACACGTTGCCGCGCTCCGCCAGGACGCGGCCGACCAGGCCGCTCGCCCCGGCCGCCACCGTCGCCAACCCGCCGATGACCAGAAACTGCCGCCGCGCTGACCCCGGCACGGCGGCGGCCCGGGGTGCCGGGAGCTCCTCACCAGGCGGTGCGCTGGGCATGACGGGGCGCCGGGGCACCCAGGACGCACCAGGGTCGCCCAGCTCGCCCGCGGCCGGCTGGGCCCGGGCCGGTGGCTCTCCAGCCTGGTCCAGGGCGGCGCGGCCGGCGGCGTCCTCGTGCGCCGCCTGGACGAGCCGCCACATGGCGAACAGCCCGGCCGCGCCGCCCACCAGGGAGGGCAGCGCGTCGCCCGGGCCCGCAGTGGGGCGGGAGAGCGCGGCGGCCAGGCCGATCGCGGTGAACACGGCCAGGCCGGCCACGCCGTACCTGAACCGCCGCACCGCCGCGACGCCGATGACCGCGGCGAACACGCCGAGCAGCACCAGGATCCCGGTAACGAGCGCGGTCTTGTCATGGGAGCCGAACGTCGAGATCGCGAAATCCTTCACCGGCAGCGGGGTGAGGTCGATGCTGGCCCCGCCGACGGCGATCACGGGAGAACCCACCGAACCGGTGAGGCCCGCCACGAGCTGGCCCACGCCCAGCGCGACGGCGGCGGTGATCAGGCCGGTGAACAGGCCTGTAACGACGCCAGGCTGGGTCCGGGGCCGGCCTGGCGCGGGAAGTTGCGGATCAGAGGACACTGTCACATCTTCTATTCGTTGTAGTCACCGGCAAGGATTGGCCGCGGGAGCAGAAGGCCAATCCGATCGGCCGCCGGCCACGAATCATAAGGAAGAGCGCCGCACGGCGCGGTGCAATGGGACCGGCCCGGCCGTAGCCGGGCGGGATATGTACGTGATGTGCCTGATGTGAGGGTGAGGACCAGGGCGATGACCGCGGAGCTGCCGGGCGAGCGCCCGAGCGCGGCACCCGCCAGCGAGCTGGCCGGGCTGCTCGCCAAGGTGGCGCGCGGTGACGAAGCGGCTTTCGCCGGGGTGTACGACCGGTTCGGGACGGTCGTCTACGGCCTGGTCCGCCGCATCGTCCGGGACCCGGCACAGTCCGAAGAGGTCACGCAGGAGGTGCTGCTCGACGTCTGGCGCACCGCGTCCCGCTTCGACCCGGGTGAGGGAAGCGCACGCAGCTGGCTGATGACGCTCGCCCACCGCCGCGCCGTCGACCGCGTGCGCTCGGCACAAGCTTCAGCGCAGCGAGAGGCCCGGGCTGCCGTGACAGAGACCGATTACGACGTCGTGGCCGAGGAGGTGGAGACCCGCCTGGACGCACAGCGGGTACGGCGCTGCCTGGATTCGCTCACCGAGCTGCAGCGGGAGTCGGTCACGCTCGCCTACTACGGCGGGTACACCTACCGCGAGGTGGCGGCCCTGCTCGGTGTGGCGGTCGGGACGGTGAAGACCCGGATGCGGGACGGGCTGATCCGGCTGCGGGACTGCCTGGGGACGGAGTCATGAGGCTGCGCCGGACCGACCCGCACACGCTGGCGGGTGCCTACGCCCTGGACGCGCTCGGCGACGCCGACCGGGAGATGTTCGAGCGCCACCTCGGCGTCTGCGAGGCGTGCCGCGCCGAGGCCACCAGCCTGCGCGATGCGGCGGGCCTCCTGGCCGAGCCCACGGCCGCGGTGCCGCCACCCCGGCTGCGCGGGCAGGTGCTGGCCGAGGCCGCCCGGACCCGGCAGCAGCCGCCACCGGTCCGGGTCGCGGAGCGGGGACGCAGGTCCTGGCACGGCGTGGGCTGGCCGGCCGCGCCGCGGATGGCGGTCGCGATCGCCGGAGTAGGCATTCTGGTGGCCCTGGCGCTGGGCACGCTGCTGATCAACGACCAGCACCGGCTGCACATGGATGCGGCGCAGCGCGGCCAGATCGCGGCCATTCTGAACGCGCCGGATGCGGACATCATGACGGTTCCCGCACGCCCGCGCGGCTCGGCCACCGTGGTCATGTCGCACGCCGCCCGCGCCCTGGTGCTGACCACGGCACGGCTCCCGCTGCTGCCCTCGACCGAGTGCTACCAGGTATGGGTGATGGGCGCCCACCAGATGCACTCCGCCGGGCGGCTGCCGTCGCCGAAGCAGGGCATGACCGCCCCGATGATCGTTGCCGGAATCGCGCCCGGGGACCGGATGGGGGTCACCGTCGAGCCGGCCGCTGGCTCCCGGAACCCGACCTCCCCGCCGGTGCTGATGCTGGCCCTGCCGTCCGACTGAGCCGGGCTTGTGCCCTTTCGCGCCGTGCCCTTGCCCTCGGAGCCCTGCGGGCCGCGCCGGCGGACGGCGGTCCTTTGCCCCGTGGAGGCCGCGGGCCGGCCGGTGAACGACAGCCGAACGCGGCCGGTGCACTAACGTGTGAACTCGTGAAAGCATCTCCGCAGGCGCAGCTGAAACTCCTCGAACTGGCCGAGCTGGACACCGAGCTGAGCCGCCTGGATCACCGCCGCCGCACCCTGCCGGAGAATGCCGAGTTCGAGGCGGCACAGCGGCGGGACTCCGAGCTGCGTGACGAGCTCGCCACGCTGGAGGCGACCGGCAGCGATCTGAACAGGGATCAGGCCAAGGCCGAACGTGACGTGGACCAGGTCCGGACCAGGATCGAGCGGGACCGGGCCCGGCTCGACGCCGGCCAGGTCTCCTCGCCCAAGGAGCTGGAGAATCTTCAGTCGGAGATTGTTTCGCTGGAACGGCGGCAGGGCGACCTGGAAGAGGTCGTGCTCGGGGTGATGGAGAGGCTGGAGGACGTCACCCGCCGCCGCGACGCGCTCAGCGCCGAGCAGACGGCGCTCGCGGGCAGGCTGGCGGAGATCGCGGCCCGGCGTGACGCCGCGTTCGCCGAGATCGACGAGCAGGTCGGCAAGTCCCGTGACAGCCGCGCCGGCATCGCCGCGGACGTGCCCGATGACCTGCTCAGCCTGTACGACCGGCTGCGCGCCCAGCACACGGTCGGTGCCGCCGTGCTCCGCAACGGCAGGTGCGAGGGCTGCCACCTGTCTCTCAACACCGTTGACCTGGGGCGCATCCGCGCCGCACCGCCCGACGAGGTGCTCAGGTGCGAGGAATGCCGCCGCATCCTGATCCGCGCCGAGCTGGGCGCATGACCGCCCGCAAGCTCATCATCCAGGCCGACGGCGGCTCCCGGGGGAACCCGGGCCTGGCCGGGTACGGTGCCGTCGTGCTGGACGCCGTCACCGGCGAGGTGCTCGCCGAGGTGCGCGAGGCGATCGGCTATGCGACCAACAACGTGGCCGAGTACTCCGGGCTGGTGGCGGGCCTGCGAGCGGCCGGCAAGCTCGCGCCCGGCGCCACGGCCGAGGTCCGGATGGATTCCAAGCTCGTCGTCGAGCAGATGTCCGGACGCTGGAAGATCAAGCACCCCGACCTGCGGCCGCTTGCGGCGGAGGCCAGCCGGGCTGGCGCGCGCGCTCGGCCCGGTGACCTACACATGGGTGCCGCGGGAGCGCAACACCCACGCCGACCGCCTGGCCAACGAGGCCATGGACGCGGCCAGCGGGCAGGCCAAGGGGCGGGGCGGCAACGGGGCCGCGCGTGACCCCGGTACCGGGAGCGGCTCGCGGCGGCCTTCCGGCACGGCGGGCCTCTGGTGACACCCGCGCTCGTTCCCGGCCCGGGTGCCGTGAGCGCGGTCATCCGTGGGCGCAAGCGCCTATCCTTGGTGGGAAGGGCGAGCCGGCCGGGCGGTCGCGCCGGGCCGTGCGCGCATGGTCCGGTGAGGAAGGTCCGGGCTCCACAGGGCAGGGTGGTCGGTAACGCCGACCCGGGGTGACCCGCGGGACAGTGCCACAGAGAACAGACCGCCCCGGGCCAGGTTTCGGCCAGGCCCAGGGTAAGGGTGAAACGGTGGTGTAAGAGACCACCAGCGCCCGGAGTGATCCGGGCGGCTCGGTAAACCCCACCCGGAGCAAGGTCACAAGGGCCCACGCGCCTTCCGGGGCGCAGGGCCTGCGCGAGCGATTGAGGGCGGCCCGCCCGATGCTCGCGGGTAGACCGCACGAGGCTGCCGGCAACGGCAGCCCTAGATGGATGGCCGCCGGCCCGCGTTCGCGCGGGTGCACAGAACCCGGCCTACAGGCCGGCTCGCCCCTCACCCCGGCCCTGGCCTGCGGCTGTGTTTTCATGATCGCTCCCGGGCGCACATTGGGCGCACTCCAGTGGGAGCGAACATCGCATCGAGCGCGCCGCGGCACGAGCCCGGCAAGCAGCAGTGAAACGGCCCGGGACCGCGGCTGGCCGCGGCGGTCCCGGGCCTAGACCCGGCCGTCTGAAGGGAGGGGCCCGTCAGACGGGGGCCCGCGCGGGGGGTTGCCCCCTCCGGTTCCCCCGGCGCGTGATGGCCCGGCCCGGGACATGCCCTGCTGCCACCCCCCGGGCCGGGCCATCACGCGCTACCCAATACGCCCGGGATTAAGCAGAGCCCACGCGCCCGGTCGGGGCGGCCAGCGTGTCCGTGACGGCCTGGAAGTGCCTGTGCCCCACGTTCACCCGTGCCCCCGTTCCCACTCCCGTATCTGGCGGGCGAGCCCTTCCCCGGTCACGTCACGGAACACGACCGGCGGCGAGGACTTGCGGAGCCTGGCGTACACCAGGCCCCCGACAACGCCGCGCCACGCTTCCCATCGTGGGAACTGGCCGCGCAAGGGCGCGAGCGGATCCGGGGGCTTGTGTGCCGGGTGCTGGTGGCTGGAATGATCGTCCATGGGTCGCCTCCTGTTGCGGCAGGTGGTGATCAAGGGCCCGTTCGGCGTTCACGCGCTGGACGGGCCCGCTGTCTGGAGACCAACATACATACGTAGCCTATGGGCTGCTATGGGCTTATAGCAGTAAACACTGTCTACGCAGGTCACCTATGGTGATCACGTGGCTGAGAAGATCGACAGCGAGAGCCCGGTGCCGCCGTACCGGCAGGTTGCGGCGTTCCTGCGCGGGCAGATCGAGCGCGGGGAACTGGCGCCCGGGCGCCGCTTGCCGTCGATCGCAGACCTAGTGCAGACCTACGGCATCGCGCGCACCACGGCAGCCAAGGCGCTGCGGGTCCTCATCGACGAAGGCCTCGCCGAGGTCTCGCCAGGGATGGGGACCTACGTCAAGCGCGGGTGAGCCATGGCGCACATCTGGCGCACATCAGGCCACGAAACGCCCCGTATTGCCCCGTAGGCTCACGTAGCGTTTGGGCAGGCCAGCAGCCATAACAGGGGAGTAGCGGCAGGTCAGGAACCCGGGGGTGACAGAACCCGGCCTACAGGCCGGCTCGCCCCTCACCTAGGCCCTGGCCTGCGGCTGCGCGCTCACCGGGCGTCCCTGTTCCGTCCCTGTCCGCCAGAGCGTTCCGGAGGGCGGCGTCGATGGCGCCGCGGCCAAGATCTTCCGAATCGGGAACAGGTGCCCGTAGGTGTCCATCGTCTCGGCAATCGTCGCGTGCCCGAGACGTTCCTAGATCACCTTCGGGTGCAGCCCGGCCGCGATCAGGGTCGAGGCGTAGAGGTGCCTCAAGTCGTGGAACCTGGTGCCCTCCGGGAGTTCCGCCGCCTTCACCGCTTCCCGCCAGCAGAACCCGAGGCCGCTCAGCGGCTAAGATGCGTACGCAGCATCGATGCCAAACGGGGCAGACCGGCGCGGACCAGACCTACCCTGCCGCAACCGGCACCTGAGAGGCACAGGCCATGATCTACACTGCAGGCCCGATCGTCCTGGCTCTGGCCTTGATCGTCCTCGTTAAGGCGATCAGCGCGCGGCGTGACTATCGCAGGGACCCGTCCGGACTCAGATGGCAAACGTGGATGATCTACTGGCTGGCGCCGGGGGGCGTCTGCCACGGCGCCCGGCGGACCGGGGCAGGCAACCGTACTTACGTGTGCGCGGTCTGCGGGAACAAGAGGACATACGGACCCGGCTACAGCGGGTAGTTGACACCGTAGCCCGAGCGCGTGCGTGACCCGCCGGGCCCATGCGCTCACCTGAGTGCTATTGCGGGTATTAAAGGTTCCGGCTGGTTCTTGCGGGCTGTGACGGCCCGCGGATTGCAGAGGCGCAGCGGGCCGAGCTGGACCGCCGGTACGAGTTTCAGCGCAGCGAGCGGGAAGCTGCAGCGCGTAACCGGGCGGTTGACCGGTACCGGCAGGATCTGGACGAGCGGTTCCGGGCCGCCGGGCTGGACCGGCGCGCGTCGTCACGGTCGGCGGTGCAGCGCCCCGGCGATGCGGGGGCGCGGTACGAGCGGGCGTGCGCCGAGATCGGCCAGCCGGGTCTGCCCAGTTGACGGGCAGGTCCACGCAGGCGCGGTGCGGTTCCGGTGACCGAACCAGACCGGCTGGCGCTGTTGGCTTCTCAGGACGGGTGGGCCTCGGGGAAGGCGTACCGGCCGCCCGCACGGGAAGAGGACCGGACACATCAGCAAGAGCTGGAGATCGCGCATCTGTCCAGCACTGTCGATAACACCCCAGCCAGCGGCGAGGGCCGCGTGATGGCCCGGCCCGGGACGGGCCCTGCTGCCACCCCCGGACCGGGCCATCACGCGTTACCCGAGACGCCCGGGATTATGCGGAGCCCAACGCGCCCCGGTCAGGGCGGCCTGGAAGTGCCTGTGTCCCACGTTCACCTGTGCTCCCGTTCCCACTCCCGTATCTGGCGGGCGAGCCCTTCCCCGGTCACGTCACGGAAGACGACCGGCGGGGATGTCTTCTGGCGCCGCGCGATGAGGGCCTGGTGCAGATCGTCCAGGGCCGCGGCGCCTACGTCATCGGGCGCGGCTGAGCCCTGTTCCGTCTCTGTTCCGTCAGACGTTGAGCGGGCACGGGAAACGATGAGAACTGGTGAGACGAGTTTTCGCAGGCCAGATGGCACATCGGGGGAATAGCAGCAGGCCAGGAACCCGGGGGTGACAGAACCCGGCCTACAGGCGGGCTCGCCCCTCACCCTCCCGTTGGCCTGCGGCGAAACCTGGCCGCTGACGTGTGGCGTGCTCGCCGAATTGTCGCTGTCGCTGTTACTGACCGATGCGGCCGTCGATACGTTCCCGCAGCATGTCGGCGTGGCCGCAGTGGCGGGCGTACTCCTCAATCATGTGGACCAGTACCGAGCGCAGCGCCGGGCTGCTGCCGCCTGGTTCGAAGCCCTTAACGCCTAGATCGGGGGAATCGGCGACGAACTTCTCAGCGAAGGCCACCTCGCCGCGCCCGGCCCGCCAGGCGTCGTCCACGAGCGCCGGGTCAGCAACCGCGCCGAGCCACTCAGCATCCGGCACATCCTCCGACCAGTACACGAAAGGGAGCGTCGGACCGCGCCATCACCCGCCGGAACCAGTGGCGTTCCACGTCGGCCATGTGACGAATAAGGCCGAGCAGGGACATCGTAGAGGGCGGCACCGACCGGCTCGCGAGCTGGTCCGCGTTGAGGTCGGCGCACTTCATTTCCATCGTCAGCCGGTACCTCCGCAGGTATTCAACCAGCGTCGCCCGCTCGCCCTCCGGCTCTGTCCATGCCGCGAACCGCGGGTCCAGCGCCATGTCCATCCACATGCCCCAACCGGCCCCGTGGGCATTCCACCTGTCCGGCAAGGTGTCGCGCTCGCTCCCGTCAGCCACAGCGACCACCCTGACATATTTGAGTTACGCGCGTAGCGCTCGGATGAACAAGAAGATCGGCTGGGTCTGCAGGATGTGCATCAGCTCGGGGTCACTGCGCTCTCCGGCCGTCTCAGGCTGTGGTTCGTCCACCACATCCACGGTGAATCCGGCACCACGGAGCTGGCGGAAGACTGCCGAGACGGGACGGCGGTACATCTGGACGGTCACAAGCTGCCCGTCATAGTCATACTGCTCGCTGACCAGTTCGGTGCGGTGGTAGTCCGCCTTGCTGGATAGCTGCCAGCCGGTGATCGGGTGATGGATCGAGAACACCAGAGCCCCGCCGGGGACCAGGCACCGGTGCAGCTCTCCAGCAGCGGCCGCCAGTCCTCGATGTAGTGCAAGACGAGCGAGGCAACCACCAGGTCGATGCAGGCGTCGGGCACCATGTCCAGCGGCTGCCCCACGTCGGCAACCTCGACGCGGGCGCGCCCGTTCAGCCGCTGCCGGGCTAGGTCAGCCATCCGCGGTTCCCGCTCCAAGGCCAGGACGCTAGCGCCACGATCCACCAGCTGCCGGGTCAGCACGCCGGCCGCGCAGCCCAGCTCCAGGACGCGCCGATCGGTTATATCCCCCGCCAAGCGCAAGATCGCCGGACGATCGTAGGCCGCGTTCGGCAGGCCGTGTTCAGAGTGCCGGGCCCACGTGTCCCCGTGCTGCCGCCAGAACACGTTGCCAGACATACGCGGACAATATCCCCACGCCGCACACACTCGCGCATCGTCGCCCTTGCCTCTGGGCATCGGGCCGGGGTGGAATCTCAGGTGCGATGTCCTAGGAAAGGAGACGAACGACGATGTCGTCGATCGCGGGTGAGCTCGTCACCGAGAGACTCGTCGGGCACGACGGTGGTCGGCAGGTCACGGTGTATGTCCCGTCGGCTCCGGCCGAGGCCGTCGTGTTCGCTGGGGACGGTCAGCTGGTCCCGCAATGGAGCGAATCCGTTGAGGCGGCTGACGTACTCCCGGCAATGATCGTTGGTGTCCATCGGGTGTCCGATGAGACTCTGCGGCTGCATGAGTACTCACCGGGCTTTGAGCCGGAGCGGTTCGCGGCACACGAGAAGTTCTTCGTCGAGGACGTTCGTCGATGGGTGCGAGCGCGTTTCGGAGTCGGGATGCCCGCCGAACGCACCGCGGTGTTCGGTGTCTCGGCGGGTGGGGAGCTGGCCCTCGCCATCGGGCTTCGGCATCCGGACGTCTACAGCGCAATCTTCTGCGCCTCGCCTGGCGGCCGTTACAAGCCGCCTGGCATTATGCTGAGTCCGCTTCTGCGCGCGTACCTCGTCGCAGGCACCCTGGAGCCGTTCTTCCGCGAGAACGCCACCCGATGGGCGACCGCGCTGCGTGATGCCGGCGCTGACGTTGTGATGACCGAGCGCGTCGGATCCCACGGTGATGCCTTCTGGAGAGAAGAGCTGCCGCTGATGGTGGCGTGGGCGTTCGGACGAGAATGAGCGGGAGTATCAGGCATCTGTGAAGTGGAGCCATCTAGCCGCACACAAGCGGAGCCCGGCAGTGAGGGTAACGCGCGGGCGTTAGGCGAATTCGGCGCGGTGCTCGTGGAGGAATTCGGCTATCGGGCGCGGGGGGTGGCTGGTGATCTGCTGGAAGGTGCCGGTCGTGTAGTCGTTCTCGCCGGCGAGGATCGCCCACTCGCGCGTGATGAGCAGCTCAGCCCTCCCCGCCGGTACCCCGGCGCCAATGAGGCGCTGGAGGAACTGCCGCTCGGACGCGACCTGGAAGCTGACGGGCTCGCCAAGTTCGGCCGACAGCAGCTCCAGCGCCTCCGGCCACGACAGGGGGACCGGCCCGGTCAGGTCGTGGTGCGCGCCCCACAGCGCCGGGTCGGTGAGCACACGCACCCCGGCCTCGGCCACGTCTCGATGGTCGATCAAGGCCATGCGGCCGCTGCCCGCGAGGCCGGTCCAGGTGCGCGAGGCGCGCACCTCGCGCGCCGCGGCGAGCAGCGACGCCGAGAAGATCGCGGGGCGGATCGTGGAGTACGGCACCGCGGCCGAGGCGGCGAAGAGGTCGATGCTGTGGTGGGCCCGCTGGTTGATACCCAGTGAGTCCGCCGAGGTGTTGAGCACCGAGAGACGGGTGACCTGTTCGACCGAGGAGACCCCGGCGGCGGCGCTGATCGCGATCCGCTGCAGGACGCCCTCGATCCCGACTGATCCCATCGCGATGAACACCGTCCGGATCCCCTGCAACGCCTCGGCAAGGTCGCGCGGGTCATCCAGGCGCGTGGCACGGATCTGCAGCCCGCCGGGTTCGCCGAAGGTACGGCGGGCCTTGCCGGGGTCGCGAACGAGCGCGGCGACCGCATTGCCGCGCGCGAGTACGCCGCGGACGATCTCGCTGCCGACACGGCCCGTAGCGCCGATCACTGCGGTGGTCATCGTGTCCCCTTCCGGTAAGGCTCGATCAGTTCGAGGACGTACGCCTAGGCGTTAAGGTCCCCCTTGACCCTCTCCGGAGCCGTGAGCCTCGGGAAAGATCAAAACGAGGCCGAGTGACCAAACTGAGTGACGATCCGACCAGCCAAGCACGAATGCCGATGGACACAGCGGACAGTCGCACCAAGTCAATCGTCCGATGTCACAGGATGGCTAATAGATTGTCGCTGCTTATTCTTGCCTTAGAGCTGGGTAGAGGTGGCGGAGCTTGATGCGTGCGTCGTCGGCGGTGAACTGCCAGTCGGCTTGGCGCTGGTCGGTGTTGACCTCGTTCTGCCAGGCAGCGAGCTCACTGTTCAAGAGTTCGATGTCGCCTAGCCTCCGGCCGGGGCACTGCCGGGTCAGGGCGGAGAGTTCGATCTCGGCGATGTTGAGCCAGGATCCGTGCCTGGGCGTGTGGTGGATCTCCAGGCGCTGCGCCAGGGCATGCGCCTGCTGGGGTTCAAACGCCTCATACAGCGACCCGAGGCCGTGGGTGTTGAGGTTGTCCATCACCAGCACGACCTTCTCCGCGCCTGGGTAGTCCAGGCTCAGCAGGTGCCCGGCCTGATGTGCCCAGTCGGCCTTGGTGCGCTGCGGCCGGGCCTGGACACGGCGCCATCCCCGCAGTGGCCCGGCCCAGCAGAAGATCGAGCAGGTGCCGTGACGGACGTACTCGCTGTCCTCCCGGTGGTCACGTCCGGGCCTGGCCGGGACCGGCTCACGGACGTGGCCGAGCAGCTGGTACGGCTTCTCCTCCATGCACACCACCGGACGCGCCGGGTCATAGGGGCGGTGGTAAACCGTGAGCACATCCTCCATCCGCGCCGCGAACTCCGCGTTTGCTCTGGGCGGGATGGTCCAGCACTTCTTCAGGTGAGGGCGAAGTTCTGTTTTTTTAACACCCGTCCGATCGTGGAGTGATCCATGTCCGGGATGTCCCCGGTCAGCGCGACATGCTTCTCCAGCAGCCGCAGCGACCACCGCGCGTGCCCGGCCGGCGGGGCCGAGCACGCCAGCGCGATCAGCCTGGCCTCGACCTCGCCGGTCACCTGCGAGGGCACCGGCGGGAACTCGCGTTTCTTCCGCTCCACCGTGGGCCACACATCGCCACCGGTCTCGGCGAACCGTCTGGAGACCAGCCGCACCGTCTCACACGAGACCCCAACCTGCTCAGCTATCACCACCCGGTCCTCGACCGCGCCCACCGCAGTGTCGAGCGCAAGCAGCAACCGCGCCCGGCGGATCACCGACGCGGGATGCACCCCGGTCCGGGTCACCCGCTCCAGCGCCTCTCGATCCTCCGCGGCCAATGTCACCGGGTACTTCTTCTGCGACGGCATGACAACGTCCTGTCTGGCAAAGGGGGAAGGAACATCTGCCAGATACCAGACTGCACCACCAAAGCAAGAACTAGCTGCGACACCCTACTAGTCACGAACTTGGGTTCGGATGAAGAGGCCGCTTGCAGGCGCACCGACGGTCGGCGGCGGCGTGTTTGTGGCGGTGGCTGTTGGGCTTGCCAGCCGGCTAGGCCGTCGCGGGCAGCCGCCAGATCATCGGCGGGCACCTGGCGTGTGCCTATGCGCGATCCTGGCGCGTGCGCAGGGCTTGGTGCACCACGTTTATATTGACCCTTATGTAATCTTGAGGTAAAGTACGCGCACTAGCTCGATCCTGCGGCATAGCGGCTAGATGGTTCGCCGCCGCAAATAAGATCTAGGGGGGGTAATGGGTCGCTTCATTATGGAAAATGGTGCCGCAATGGGCGGCGGTTTTGGGGCATTACTGCTCATTATCGGTGCCATAGTCTATGGAGTCAACAGGAATTAAAAGCGTCGCCCAAGGCTAGCGCTGCCAGTTAGCTCTTGGCCTGGGCACCCCAAGACTTGTCATGCGGGAGATGTGTTGACTGGTGCGTCAAGCAACCCTTACCTCGCTGGTGTTATCGCACTGGTCACTGCGCCGGCTATCCTTGCCGCGGCCCAATCTGGGATTAAAGGATGGTACGACCGTACCAAATTTGCTGGTGACTATAAGGTTCACTATACAGGGGAAAGTATTCCTCAACGGCTTGCTATTCCACCACCACCATTCGAGAAGATGAGACCGGCTCCACCGAAGTGGGGCGACCGGGGTTACAGAAAAGGGTACTGGGCGGCTTTGCGCGTCCTATATTGTTCGCTGGCCGTCTTCTATGCCATCGCTGGAGTTGCGGCCATCGCCATCTTCGTCCGCAAGTCACCACTCATACTTGTGGTCGCCGCCCTGGCTCTTCTTAGCTCCGCTTATTTTTACCTCGAATTCCTCCGTATTGGCCGGCGAGCATGGGATCATGACTTCACAACGTGTGCTGAGGTAACAGTCAGCGGAACCAGAACCGATGTGATTGCTATGGCCCTGTCGGCGGTTAGTGGCACTCGTGGCCGACTGATAACGGTCGACTCCGCGGCCGGTCAGGTCATAGTCTCCCCTGATCGCAAGACTAGGCTTGAGATTCTTGTTGAGACGGCCGACGGGACCTTAGTGCGCGTAACGGCTTCCATTAAGCCAGTGAGTCCAACTAAGATTCAAAGCCGCCCCAGTATCTACAGGCACCTTTACGCTTTCATGGAGAATTTCCTTGCCCAATGCAGCAGGGAGACTATTCAAGTAGCCGCAAACAGTACCCTTCAGTCCAAACTGGTTAAATGGCCGCAGAAGAGGGGCAGCTCCCCATGATGTGAGCGCGCGCCTGGTTGCGGTAGACATGCGCTGTGAAGAGTGAGACCGCCTGCGTCCGCCGGTTCCGGCCGGAGGACCTCGATGAGCTGTACCGGATCTGCTTGCAGACGGCCCGCGGCGGCCAGGACGGTACCGGGTTGTTCCGTGACCCCAAGCTGCCCGGGCACGTGTACGCGGCGCCTTACGCGCTGTTCGAGCCATCGCTGGCCTTCGTGGCCGAGGACGCCGCCGGCGTCGGCGGGTACATCGTCGCGGCGCTCGACGGCGAGATCCTCGCATCGCGCCTGGAGCGGGACTGGTGGCCTGCACTGCGTGCCCAGTACCCGGAGCCGTCACCAGACGTGGCGGAGGGGCTATCGCCGCAGGAGCGGCGCGCGCTCTACAACATCCATCATCATTTCGGCGCCCCTGAGGAGGTAGCCGATCGGTTCCCGTCGCTCCTGCACATCAATCTGCTGCCACGAATGCAGGGGCTCGGGATGGGGCGGCGGCTGATCACGACGCTGATTTCGGGTCTTCGTGATCAAGGTTCCCCCGGAGTGCACCTCCTGGTCGGAGAGGGCAACCTGCGAGCCGTCAGCTTCTACCGCCACCTGGGCTTCACCCAAGTGCCAGCCGCCGGCGTGTGCATCTTCAGCATGGATCTCAGGGTGCCGATGGGGTAAGCAAGCGTATTTGCTCCGAAGCCATTCACCGGCTCGGTGACCGGTGGCCGGACGTTGTGTAGAACACCAGTTCCGGATCGTCCTCGTCCAGGCCGCCCAGTTCGCCGCTGAACGACCAGCCCTCGGCCCGCAGGAGTGACCGCATGGGCTGGTTGGAGGCGTTGGTGGAGGTGAAGACCCGCTCGGTCCCGGCGGCGGCAAGGGCCGCCCGGAGCAGGTTGCGGCCGATGCCACCGCGGCGGCGGGGGACGATGAGCTGGAGCCGCCCGTCGAACATCTCCAGCAGGCTCACTCTCCCGGCCGGTCCGTCGAACCGGCATCTGCGACGATCAAACCGAACGCGGATCCGGCCGCCTCTCCGGGGGCGTCGGGACTGGTCGCTAGCCTGGAGCGGTGGCCGTCCATGAGCTTTCCCGCGCCGATGCCCGCCGCATCGCGGTGCGCGCAACTGCTGGACAGCGGGCGGCCGGACGGGCTGCTCGGCCTGGTGCGGCACCTGACGCTGCTCCAGATCGACCCGACGGCGGCCATCGCGCCGAACGCCGATCTGGTGGCCTGGAGCCGCCTCGGGTCGCCGTACTCGCCGGCCGAGCTGGAATCCGCGCTGAAGGACCGGACGCTGGTCGAACTGCTCGCGATGATCCGGCCGAGCGAGGACATGGCGCTGTACCGCGCGCAGATGGCCGAATGGCGGGACGAGTCGCGTGGCTGGCAGGCAAGCCTGGACTGGGTGCGGGCCAACGACGCGTGCCGCCGGGACATCCTCAGTCGGCTCACCGCCACGGGCCCGCTGACCTCACGAGACCTTCCGGACACCTGCAAGGTGCCGTGGGGGTCGTCCGGGTGGACCAACAACCGCAATGTCACGCAACTGCTGGAGTACATGGTGCGGCGGGGCGAGGTCGCTGTCGCCGGGCGCCAGAGCCGGGACCGGCTATGGGACCTGGCCGAGCGGGTCTACCCCGATGACCCGGTCGTCCCCGAGGAAGAGGCGCTGCGCGTCCGCAACATGCGGCGGCTGCGCGCCCTGGGCCTCGCCCGCGCACGGGGGACGCAATACCAGGTCGAGCAGGCCCACGTGGGGGAGGCCGGCGAACCGGCCGTCGTGGCGGGTGTCAAGGGCACCTGGCGGGTCGACCCTGCCCTGCTGGGCCAGCCGTTCTCGGGGCGCGCGGCGCTGCTGTCGCCGTTCGACCGGCTCATCCACGACCGCAAGCGCACGGTCGAGCTTTCGAGTTCGACTACCAGCTCGAGATGTACAAGCCAGCCGCAAAACGCCGCTGGGGGTACTTCGCGCTACCCGTCCTCTACGGCGACCGGCTCGTTGGGAAGCTCGACGCCACCGCGGACCGCAAGGCCGGCGTCCTCCGGGTCACCGCGATCCACCAGGATGTGCCCTTCGACAAGGCCATGACCGCCGCCGTAGAGCACGAGATCAAGGACCTGGCCCACTGGCTCGAACTGGATCTCGTGCCGCGGTGAAGCAGTCGGTGCTGCCGCGCTTGGCCCTGCTGGCGCTTATCTGGGGTTCCTCGTTTCTCTGGATCAAGCTGGCGGACCGTGGGTTCTCCCCTGTCGAGGTGACGTTCGTCCGGCTGGCCTTGGGCGCGGCCGTGTTGTTTCCTGTTGTCCTGATCAGGCGGGACGAGGTGCCGCGGTCAGCGCCCGTCTGGGGGCGGATCGTCGTGGCGGCGCTGTTCGCCAATGCGATCCCTTACCTGCTGTTCGCGGTAGCCGAGCAGTCCGTCGGGTCGGCCACCGCCGGAATCATCAACGCGACCACGCCACTATGGACCGTGCTGCTGGCCCTGGCTGTCCGCCACCAGAAGTCGGTGACCGGCTGGCAGGGCGCCGGGCTGATCGTCGGTTTCGGCGGCACCCTGCTGATCTTCTCGCCGTGGCATTCCTCGACCGGCGTGACCTCCGCCGGCGGGCTGGAATGCCTGGGCGCCTCGGTCAGCTATGCGATCAGTTACATCTACATGGACAAGTTCCTGGCGCGGCGGGGCCTGAGCCCGATCTCGCTTGCGGCATGCCAGCTCCTGGCAGCGGCGCTGCTGCTCGCCCTCGCGCTGCCGGTGTCCGGCGTCCGCGCGCCACACGTCGGTGCGGCCAGCCTGGCGGGGCTGGCCATCCTCGGCGTGCTCGGCACCGGCATCGCGTACGTGCTGAACTACCAGATCATCGCGAGCGAAGGCGCGACCGTCGCCTCCGACGGTGACCTACCTGCTGCCGGTGGTCGCAATCGTGCTCGGCGTCGTGGTCCTCGGCGAGACCATGACGGCCGCGGCGCTCGCGGGCATCGTGCTGGTGCTGGGTGGCGTGGCGCTGACCCGCCGCCGGGAGAAGACGGCCACCGGCGGGCAGGCTCGGCGAACTGCACCGGCGGCGATGAACAAGCTCCCATCCACACGTCGAAACAGAGGACGGACACCGGCAGCAGCCAACCCGCTCGCGGATCGCGGCGGACATGAGGCCGCAGGGCATGAAGGAGCACGATGACAGCGGATGAGTATCAGCCCGTCAGGGTTTCCCGGCGGATCGCGGCGCCGGCGGCGGACATCTTCCGCGTGCTGGCCGACCCACGGCGGCACCTAGCCCGAAGTTCCCCCTGAGTTCTGGCTCCTGACAGTCTTCTTATGCCTGCGACCAGGCAGGACGTGGCCGCGCAGCCGCGATAACGTAGTCATGTATTTGAGCGTGTCTTAAGCGATTATCAGGGCATAACTGGCTAATATAGAAGTCATGTACATCACCAGGGTGCCGAACCGGGCCTCACCGCCGGCGGTGCTGCTGCGGGAAAGCTACCGCGAGGGCGGCAAGGTCAAGAACCGCACCCTGGCCAACCTGTCGGCCTGGCCGGAGGCCAAGGTGGAGGCGCTGTCGCGGGCGCTGAAGGGCCTGCCGCCGGCCGGGCTGGAGGGTACCTTCGAGGTCACCCGCAGCCTGCCGCACGGGCATGTGGCCGCAGTCCTCGGGACGATCCGGGAGCTGGGCCTGGAGGAGCTGATCGACCCTGCCGGCTCGCGGCAGCGGGACCTGGTGACCGCGATGGCAGTCGCGCAGGTGACCGCGCCGGACTCCAAGCTGGCGATCGCGCGCGGGCTGCGCGCTGAGACCGCCGCCAGTTCGCTGGGTGAGGTGCTTCAGGTCGCGGGTTGTGACGAGGATGACCTGTATGCGGCGATGGACTGGCTGGGCGGCCGCCAGGCGAAGATTGAGGACGGCCTGGCGGCCCGGCACCTGGCCGGGGCCACCCTGGTCCTCTACGACGTGTCCAGTGCGGCGTTTGAGGGGCGGACCTGCCCGCTGGGCGCCATCGGGCATCCCAAGGACGGGGTGCACGGCCGGCTGCAGATCGTCTACGGGCTGCTGACGTCCAAGGAAGGCATCCCGGTCGCCATCGAGGTGTTCAACGGCAACACCGGCGACCCCGCGACGGTCGCCGCCCAGGTCAGCAAGCTCAAAGACCGGTTTGGGGTCACCCGCGTGGTGCTCGTCGGGGACCGGGGCATGCTGACCGCAGCACGGCTGCGCGAGGACGTCGGCCCCGCCGGGCTGGACTGGATCACCGCGCTGCGCGCCCCCCAGGTTAAGGCGCTGGTCCGTGACGGCGCGCTGCAGCTGTCATTGTTCGATGAGGCGGACCTGGCCGAGATCACTTCCCCGGACTTTCCCGGCGAGCGGCTGGTCGCCTGCAAGAACCCGTTCCTAGAAGCCGAGCGGGCCCGCAAGCGCGAGAGCCTCCTGCAGGCCACCGAAGCCGACCTGGCCAAGATCGCCGCAGCTGCCGGGCGGGAACGC
The DNA here is from genome assembly GCA_963726415.1 of uncultured Actinomycetes bacterium. Classification (GTDB taxonomy): domain Bacteria; phylum Actinomycetota; class Actinomycetes; order Streptosporangiales; family Streptosporangiaceae; genus DASXKD01. Next base: position 228,903 of record CAVSCM010000040.1, on the reverse strand, counting down.
CGGCCGCTGCGCGGCAAGGACAAGATCGCGCTGCGCGCAGACCGGGTGCTGCGCCGCCGCAAGGTCGCCAAGCACTTCACCACCAGCATCGGCGAGGACAGTTTCAGCTACGCCCGCGACCAGGACTCCATCACCGCCGAAGCCGCCCTCGACGGCATCTACGTGCTGCGCACCAGCGTTGCCGGCAGCAGCCTGGCCAGCGGCGAGGTGGTCTCCTCCTACAAAGCCCTCGCCTGCGTCGAGCGCGCGTTCCGCGCCTTCAACACCGACCTGGACATCCGCCCCATCCGCCACCGCACCGAGACCCGCGTCCGCGCCCACGTGTTCTTGCGGATGCTGTCGTACTACATCACCTGGCACATGCACGACCGCCTGGCGCCCATGCTGTTCACCGACGACGACAAGGCCACCGCCCAGGCCACCCGGCTAAGCCCGGTCGCCCCCGCCACCCGCTCCCCCCGCGCGCTAGCCAAGGCAGCCGCCAAGCGCACCGGCGATGACCTGCCCGTGCACAGCTTCGACACCCTGCTGGGCGACCTGGCCACCATCTGCCTCAACCAGATCCAGCCCGCCGACCCTGCCCTGCCCGGCTTCCAGCTCATAACTACCCCCACCCCGCTCCAGCGGCGCGCCTTCGACCTGCTCAGCGTCAGCCACCGCCACGGGATCGCGTAGTCAGCAACCCGCCCCGCCACCCCAGAAATCCCAGGTAAACACCCACGCACGCGGATCACCAGAGATCGACGGGTCGGGGATGCTGCGCGGTGCCGTATCCGGCGCGATGATCACCGGCGTAGGCGACGTCTTCACGATGCGGATGTACTACTCCGAGCACGGCGACTACGAGATGGACAATCACGTCGTCGAGTTCGAGCAGGACCGGCGGATCGGCTGGGAACCGTGGGCGGGCCGCGGGCACCCGGACACTGCCCCGGGCAGTACGGCCGAGGCGCGGTGGGGACACGTGTGGGGCTACGAACTGGCCCCCGACGGGCCTGATGCGACCATCGTCACCGAGATCTACGACTGTTCCCGCGCGCCCGAGGACGAGCGCACAGACACGGAGCACGGCAAGATCTGGGCCGGGGCCATGGCCAGGTCGCTGGAGCGGCTGGACCGCGCCTGCACCGGATAACACAATGGGCGTGGCGCGGAGGCAGCCTCCGCGCCACGCCCATGCCGTGCCGGGTATCGCTCAGATGGTGACCCGACGCATGGTGGTGAACCCGCCGAGCCCCAAGGCGATGGTGAGCACGGCCAGCAGGCCGGTCAGTGCGGGCGCCTGCACAGTGGTGAAGAAGTGCCCGAACGCGGTCCAGTGGTGCGTCAGCGTCACCACGGCCACGACAGCGAGCGCCACCAGCATCTGGGCGACGACGAACGTGACCAGCCCGACCACGCTCCATCGGCGGTACACCAGCCCGTACCACATGCCGTACAAAAAGAAGAGCACCAGCAGCACGAACGAGGTGACCCAGGTCTGGTACCACGGGCCGGCCATGATCCATGGCACCCGGAAGTAGTGCAATGAAAAGCCCCACCCGCCGCTGGCGCGCTCCAGCGCTTGCAGCACTGTCAGCGCCAGGCCGTAGACGACGCCCAGCGCCAGCACCAGCAGCGCGGTGCCAAGGTAATAGCCGCGGCGGCTGACGCCCAGCATCAGGCCGAACGGCAGCTCTCTGGTCATGCTCAGCACACCGCAGATGAGCAGGAAGACGTAGATGCTCACCAGCCCCCCGGTGTACATGCCGCCGGGCTGGGGCGGCGCCATCGCGACGATGGCCAGGTTGATCAGGAAGCTGAACGCCAGGATCCCCCACGGCAATGCCACGTACGTAATGCGGTCCACCAGGTGGTACCGGGCGACGTTCACTAGCGTTTTCATGCGCTCACCTTCTCTTCAGCGATGCCGGAGGCATGCACCAGCAGTTGCTGTAGCGACAGGGGTTCCAGGCTCAGGTGCAGTGCGCGGGCGCGCGCCTGCGCGGCGGCGTCGAGCGGGCCCGGCACGACGGCCGAGGCTCGCGAGGCGATGCGCTGCCGGTGCCAGACCGGGCGGCCCGCCACGAACTCCTCCACCGCGATGGCCGATCCGGTGACGGTCATTCCTGTGCCGCGGATCTCGTCGGCGGGCGCGTCCAGCGCCACCCGCCCATGATCGAGCATCACGACGTGTTCGAGCAGGTCCGCCACCTCGTCGATGAGGTGGGTGGACAGCACGATGGTGCGCGGGTGCTCGGCGAAATCGGCCAGCAGCCGGTCGTAGAACAACTGGCGCGCAACCGCGTCCAGACCGGCATAGGGCTCGTCGAACAGCGTCAGCTCGGCGCGGGCCGCCAGCCCGATGACGATGCCGACGGCCGAGCGCATACCGCGGGACAACCGCCTGATCCGCCGGTTCAGCGGCAGCTCGAAGTCGGCAACCAACCGCTCGGCCAGCTCGGCGCTCCAGTTCGGGTAGAACCACGAGGCCACCCGAATCGCGTGGCCTACCCGGAAGTCCGGGTAGGTCTGCTCCTCGCGCACGAAGACCATGCGGCGCAGCACCGCGTCGTTCTCTGCCGGGGCAGCACCGAGCACCTTGACCTCGCCGGTGGTCGGGAACTCCAGCCCGGTGATGATGCGCAGCAGGGTGGTCTTGCCCGCCCCGTTACGGCCTAGCAGCCCGGTCACGGTGCCCGGCTCGACCGTGAGTGAGACGTTGTCGAGCGCGACCTGGTCGCGGTAGCGGCGGCCGAGCGCCGTGGCGGCGATCGTGGGGGTCATGGCGTGCTGCCTCCGTTGTGCCAGCCGGATCCCTGGATGAGGGTCACCAGCGTGTCGGTATCGATGCCCAGCCGGCGCCTCGGCCAGCATCGGGTCGAGGTACTCCTCGGCGAACTGCTTGCGCCGGCGGGCACGCAGTTGTTCCCGCGCACCGTCGGCGACGAACATGCCGATGCCGCGGCGCTTCTCCAGCACCCCGTCGTCCACCAGCATGTTGATCCCCTTGGCCGCGGTGGCCGGGTTGATGCGGTAGAAGGCCGCCAGCTCGTTGGTGGACGGCGCGCGGGCGCCCTCGGCGAGCACGCCGTCGACGATGTCGTCGGCGAGCTGTTCGGCGATCTGCACGAACAGCGGCATGCCCTGGTCCAGCGGCGGCACCACGCCCCCTACACGGTTCCTTGGTTAGTTACTTGAGTAATGTACCCATGAGGCGCGATGGCGTCAAACGGCCGAAGCGTGTGGAGCGTGGACCGGCCGGTCGTGGCGACCGGCGGCCCGCCTGCAGCAGGCGATCGAGTACTGCGGAATCGGGCTGCTCGCGGCCTCGACAGCCGTCATCCTCCCCGGAGTGCCGGGCGGGCCGCCAGCGCGGGCCCGGCGGTGCGGGCGGGCCGCGGGCGGCAGCGCGGGCAGTACCGCGCCTCCGGCGCCGCGGCCAGCATCCGGGCCGGGATGGTGCCCGTGCAGCCCTCGCACAGGCCGTACCGGCCGGTGGCCAGCCGGCTGAGCGCTTCTTCGGTGTCCGCCAGCGCGCGCCGGGCCGCGACCGTCCGGCGCAGCAACTTGCGCACCTTCCGCTCTGCGGGCCCACCGGCCGGTGCCGCCGCTCCGGCCACCGCCGAGGCGGCCGCGGCCGCCTCGTGATAGGCCAGCGACAGTTCGGTGACCTCCTGCACCCGGTCCCGCCACCGTGCCTCCAGCAGCGCGCGCCAGACCGGCCCCCGGGCCCGGCCGGCCAGGGCGGGCCCGGGGGCGTGGCCGCCCCGGGTCTGTTGCCGCGCCCGGCCGGCCTCGGCCGGCTCCTCGGCACGGTCGGCCTGGGCTGACACCGGAGCGGGCGGGCTCCAGGCCGGTTCGCGGGCATGCCCGGCCTGGGCCGGTTCCGGAGCGAGGCTGCTCCAGGCCGGTTCGTGGGCGCGGCCGGCCTGGGCCGGTTCCGGGGCGAGGCCGACCCAGGCCGGGTCTTTGGCGGGGCCGGGCCAGGCTGGCGCCTGGCCGGCCCACCGTGCGTGCGGGTCCTTCGTGGCCATCGGCTCAGGTGCCCGGCAGCGTGCCCAGCGTGACCGACACGGTCTGCGCCTGGCCCGCGCGGGTGATCGTGACCTCAACCTGCTGCCCGGGGTGTGCGGCGGCCAGTTCCTGGAGCAGCGTCCCGCTGTCCGGAACCGGCGCCGGGCCGAGCTTGTGGATGACGTCGCCGGCCCGGAGCCCGGCGCGGTCGGCCGGCCCCCCCGGGGTCACCGTGACCACCGCGGCCCCGGCCGGGGCGCCGTCGGCGCCGGTGACCGTGCCGATACGGGCGCCCAGGGCGGCCCGGTGGGTGTTGGTCACGTGCCCGGTGGAGATGATCTGCGCGGCGATGTCGCGGGCCAGGTTGGACGGGATGGCGAAGCCTATGCCCTGCGCCTGGCCGCCGCCGTGCGGGCTGACGGCGGCCAGCGTCGGTATCCCGATCACCTGGCCGGTGGCGGTCACCAGCGCCCCGCCGCTGTTGCCCGGGTTGATCGGTGCGCTGGTCTGGATCGCGCCGGGCAGCGCCGCGGCGGTCGTGCTGGCGCTGGTCGGCTCGACCACGGCCCGGCCGGTCGCGGAGATGATGCCCTCGGTGACGCTGCCGGACAGGCCGAGCGGGTTGCCGACCGCGAGCACGACATCACCGGCACGGGCCTTGCTCGAGTCACCGAACCGGGCCGGGATCAGGCCGGCCGGGTTCTCGGCCTTGATCACTGCCAGGTCGCCGCCGGGATAGCTGCCCACCAGGCGCGCCTGGCGCGGAGTCTTGTCGCCGGCCGTCTGCACTTCGAACCTGGCCGCCTTCCCGGCGACGTGGGCGTTGGTGAGGATGTGGCCGGCCCGGTCGAGCACCACCCCGGAGCCGAGCCCTTCGGCCGTGCGGATCAGCACGACGGACGGCAGCACCGCGTGGACCGTGTCCGCGTAGCTCGTCACTGCACCGCCGCTCACCGCAGGTGCCGCGGCGGGAGCGGCCGATGGGCTGGAGCCGACCGCAGGTGCCCCGGCCGCGGGGGCGCAGGCAGCGACCCCGCCACCACCGATGACGACGGCCATAGCTGCGACGGCCCCCGCTCGCCGCAGCCGGTCTGTCACTCTCATCTGGGCTCCCTGAGCTCGCTCAAGCCTGGTGCCAGCGACTGGCTGGCTGGGCTCAGGCAACCCGGCTGCTGTGGACCCGTGGTGCTGCCGCTGTGGTGACCGTGTGGAGGAACACGCCGGAACGCCCGCCCCGCGGCGGCGGCGGCACCGCAAGAACGCTCCGGCACCGCAATAACGCGGCGGAGCAGGAACCTGGTCAGGCGGGGGGCAGGGTGAGCGTCAGCCGCGCGCCGCGGCCAGGCTCGCTCTGCGCGTCCAGCCTGCCCCCGTGGGCGCTGGCCAGTTCGGCGGCCACGGCAAGCCCTATCCCGCTGCCGGACACGTGCCCGGCCCCCCGGCCGCGCCAGAACCGGTCGAAGATCCTCGGCAGCTCGTCGGCGGGGATGCCGGGCCCGGTGTCGGTGACCTCAAGCACCGCGCACGGCCCGTCCGCCCGGGTCCCGCCCGGGCCAGCGCGTACGATCACCCGGCCGCCCGGCGGGGTGAACTTCAGCGCGTTCGTGAGCAGGTTGGTGATGACCTGGTGCAGCCAGCCGGGGTCGGCCAGCACCTCGACCGGCGTGAGCTGCCGCTCCAGGGCGATGCCCGCGGCCTCGAACCGCCCGGCGAGGCTGTCCGCGGCCCCGGCGGCGATGCCGGCGAGGTCGTGCAGGCTCAGCGTGAGCTGCAGGGCGGCGGCGTCGGCGGCGGCCAGCGTCTGCAGGTCGCCGACCATCCGGGCCAGCCGCAGCACCTCGTCCCGCAGCGACGCAAGCTGCTCCTGGGTCGGCTCGGTCACGCCATCGAGCAGCGCCTCGTGGCCGGCCTGCAGCACGGCGATCGGCGTCCGCAGTTCGTGCGCGACGTCGGCGACCAGGTCGCGGCGGAGCTGTTCCTGCCGGTCCAGCGTGTTGGCCATCAGGTCGAAGGCGGTCGCCAGCTCGCCGATCTCCCCGGGGGCCGCGATCTGCCCGACCCTGGCCGCGCGGTCCCCGCGGCCCATCGCCCTGGTCACGGTGATCAGCCGTTCCACCGGCCGGGTGATGCGCCGGGCCACCACGAGCCCGGTGATCAGGGCGAGCAGCGCGGCGAGCCCGGCCGCCCCGGCGATGGCGCGCCACAGCGCGGTGCGCAGCGCCTGGTCGGCGCCGGCCAGACCGCTGTCGGGGAAGCGGGCCACGGCCCGGCCGACCTGCTGCCCGTGGACCACGATGGGCCGGCTGACCTGCGGGCTTGACGCGTGCCTGTGGAATGCCGGGGACACCACGGTGGGCTGGCCGGCCCGGTCGGTGATCTCCACGTCGGCGCCGGTGCGGGTGGCCAGGTCGACCACCGGGCCCAGGCTCGCCCCTTCCCAGCTGTCGGTGCGGTTCCATGCCGCGCCCGCGGCCACCGCGATCGCGCTGGTCAGGTCGGATCGCTGCCGGATCGCCAGGTTCGCGACGTCGGCGGCGGCGAACGCGGCCGCCAGGACGGCGAGCAGCGCGACCGCGGCCAGCGCGACGCCGACAAAGGCCAGCGCCAGCCGCAGGCCGATCGGGTCGCCCCGGGAACCCGCGTGCCCCGCCCCGGGCTCAGCCATCGCGGGCCAGGCCCAGGCGGTAACCGCCGCCGAGTACCGTCTGCACGATCCGCGGGTTGCCGGGATCGGCCTCGATCTTGCGGCGCAGGTTCTTCACGTGCGAGTCCACGGTCCGCTCATACCCCTCGAACTCGTACCCCCGGACCCGGTTGATCAGCTCGAACCTGGAGTACACCCTGCCCGGCACGGTGGCAAGCGCCAGCAGCAGGCCCCATTCGGTCGGGGTCAGGTCCACGGCCGCACCGCGCACCACCACGGTCCGCCGTGGCTCGTCGATGACCATTTCGTCGTCGCCGTAGCCGGTGACGCCCTGCTCGGCGGCCTGGGCGCCGCCGCGGCGCAGGATCGCCTGGACGCGGAGCACCAGTTCCCGTGGGCTGAACGGTTTGGTCACGTAGTCGTCGGCGCCCAGTTCCAGCCCGCGGATCCGGTCCTCCTCGCTGCTCTTGGCGGTGAGCATGAGCACGGGGACGCCGCCCGCGGCCCGCAGTTCCCTGGCCACGGTCTCGCCGGGGATGTCGGGCAGGCCGAGGTCCAGGACCACCAGATCGGGCGACCCGGACGCGGCGAGGGTGAGCGCCTCGGCGCCGGAACCGGTGGACAGCACCGTGAACCCGGCCCGCTCAAGGTAGGAGCGGACCAGGTCACGCAGCTTGCGCTCGTCCTCCACTAGCAGCACGGTCGCCGCCATAACGCTCACGCTCCTCTGTGCCGGGTACGGTCCCAGTCTTCACACCATCACCACGACAGTTTCACCCGCCCGGCACGGCTGTGCCATTTCGTGGAGTCGGTAGCAAAAGAAAGGGGGCGGCGGCAGTGACCGGAAGTGACCTGCTCGTGCTGGCCCCGTGGGTGGTGTTCGGCGCCGCGCTCGGCGCCATCTGCGCCCGGCTGTACGTGGGCCGGTCCCGCGCCCGGCGTCGCCGCGCCCTGCGGCGCGCGGAGCGGGACCGCCCCGGGGCCGCGGCATGACCGATACCGCAGCCACCGCGATCGCGGTGCTCGCGGCGCTGGCTGCGGCCGCGTCGTTCGGGGTCGCCGCCGCGCTGCAGCACCGGCAGGCCAGGCTGACGCCGGACGCCGGCGGGGTCCGGCTGCTGGCCGCTCTGGCGGCCCGGCCGCTCTGGCTGGCCGGCATCGCACTGGCCGCCATCGCCTACGGCCTGCAGGCCCTGGCGCTGGCGTTCGGCCCGCTCGCGCTCGTCGCCCCGATCGTGGCGACCGACCTGCTGTTCGCGCTGCCGGTGGCGGCACGGTGGTCACGGCCGCTGCGGGCCAGGGACTGGCTTGGCTGCGTGCTCGCGGCAGGCGGGGTCGCCGCGTTCCTGGCCGCGGCTCCGCCGTCGTCGGGCCGGTCCGATGCGCCGGTCAGGGACTGGCTGCTCGCCTTCGCCGTGGTCGGGCTGGTCTGCGTGCTCGCGCTGGCCGCGGGCAGGCTGGCCACGGGGCCGGTCCGCGCGGCGCTGACGGCCACCGCCGCCGGCGCCGTGTTCGGTCTCACCGCGGCGGTGACGCTGAGTCTGACCAGACTGCTGCGCGCGGCGGGCCCCGGCGCCGCGCTTGCCCACTGGCAGCCGTGGGCCCTGATCGCGCTCGGCACCGCCGGGCTGCTGCTGTCCGCGAGCGCCTTCCAGGCCGGGGCGCTGGGCGCCAGCCTGCCGGTGATGGACACGGTCGAGCCGGTTTCGGGTGTCCTGCTCGGGACGCTTCTGTTCGGCGAGCACCTGGCCGCGTCACCGGCGGGGTTCACGGTCCAGCTGGCCGGCGCCGTGGCTGCCATCGCCGGGATCACGCTCCTCGGCCGGTACGCGGGGACCCCGGGGCTGCGTACCGCGGCGAAACAAGCCGGCGCGATGACGGGACCGCCGGGCCGCTCCGCGGAGGCCGGGGCGGCTTCGTGACCGGGCTCTCGCACCTGGGCGTGTCATCGCTGCTGTCCTACGTCGTCGCCGTCCTGCTGCCCGCGTTCGACGCGCTCATCCCGCTTGTGCCCAGCGAGACCGCGGTGATCGCGCTCGGCGTCGCGACCGCGGGCAGCGCGGATCCGCGGGCCGCCGTGCTTGTCGCGCTGGCGGCGTGCGGCGCATTCCTCGGCGACAATGCCGCCTACCTGCTCGGCCGCCGGTTCGGCCCGACCGCCGGGCGGCGGGTGTTCGCCGGGGAACGCGGCGCACGCAGGCGGGCCTGGGCCGAGCGGTCGCTGCACCGCTTCGGGGCTCGCATGATCATCGGCTGCCGCTTCATCCCGGGCGGGCGCACGGCCATCACGCTGACCTGTGGCATGGTCGGCTTCTCGCAGCGCCGCTTCGTCGTGGCGACCGCCTTCGCGGCGGTCATCTGGGCCAGCTACGCCTTCCTGATCGGCCGGCTTGGCGGCAAGGCCTTCGAGGACCAGCCGTGGCTGGGCCTGCTGCTCGCGCTGGGTGTCACCGTGGTGATCAGCGCCGCGATCGAGGCGGTGCGCAGGGCCAGGGCGTGGCGGCTGAGCAGCACCGGAAGCAGCCGCTGAGCGCGTCCACACGATCTGCACACCGGCTGCGCCAGGCCTGCACCCAGCCCGGCTGTGCTGAGTGCCAGCACCAGGCCGGTGGCCGCGGAGGACGAACACACCCTATGACGCCGTGCACGCGGCGGATGCGACTGCAGATCCTGGCCGTAACGCAGTCGCGGAGTAGCAGCTCCGGTGGGCTGACCGGCCTGGGCCCGTCGCCCTCGCGCGTGGGAGGCGCGCGAGGGCGGCGCCGGGTTCCTTTACCTTGTCTTTGCCGCTACATTGGAGTGACCTGGTCATTCTGGATTGCTCGGGGCAGACTTGACTTACGGCGACCGTAACGGCTGAACGAGCGGGCGGAGGCGGGGCAAGGGGATCCCCCGCCACCGGGCCAGGAAGGTCGGGTCAGGTTGGACGGGGTGGCCCCGGAGCGGGGCCCGACAAGCAGTGGCAGGCTGCCGCGCGCCAGGGGCCGGGCGGGCGGCATGGGTTCCGCATGGCGCATAGCCGGGACGGGCCTTCAGCGAACGGCCGGCCCCGGCATTCAGCGCGCGGCCGGAGCGGGCGCCCAGCCCGCGACAGTCCCGATCGCCAGCCCGCTGGCGGGCACGGTGAACCGGTATATCAGGTCGTGGCTGGTCCCGGTCGGCGCGATCACAATCCTGGGCGTCGGCGCGGGGATCCTGCTGGACAACCGGCCGACCGGGCTGGCCCTCCCGGTGTCCGCCGCGGTGCTCGTGCTCGCGTCCCTGTGCTGGGCGGTCGGGCTGAGCGAGCGCGTCCGTGACCCGCGGCTTGTTGTGTCCGCCCTGGTCGGGCTCGGGCTGTGCGGCGCGGGCCTGGACTGGCCGCAGTCCGACGGCCCGGGGCTGGTGATCGGGTTCATGGCGCTGGCGGGCCTGGCGCTGCGCGTGCCGCGGCTGATCGCGATGCTCGCCGCCATGCCGATGGTAGTCGCGCTCGCCGTCTCCGATGCGCACGAAGCGGTGAATCCGGCGAGCACCGTGCTGACCATTGCCATGGGGGCCGCGTTCCTGTTCGTGACGGCGGCGCTGGCCGCGCTGAGCCGCGAGGGGCAGCACCGGGCCGAGGCGCTGCTCGCCCAGGAGGCGACCATCCGCGAGGTCAGGGAGCAGAATGCGGCGCTCGCCGAGCGGTCCAGGCTGGCCAGGGAACTGCACGACATCCTGGCGCACTGCCTGTCCGGCCTGTCCGTGCAACTGGAGGGGGCGCAGTTGCGCGCCGCCCAGACGGCGGCGGACGCCATGCTGGCCGAGCAGATCGCGTGTGCCAGGGAACTGGCCAGGGACGGGATGCTCAGCGCGCGGCGCGCGGTGCGTGCGGTGCGGGGCGACGAGCTGCCCGAGGCGGCCCGGCTGCCGCAACTGGTGTCGGACACCGCCTCAGCCCTGGGCGTGCCGGTGATCGTGCGCGTCGACGGCGCGCCGCGGTCGCTGGCCCCCGAGGCCGCGCTGACCGCCTACCGCACCGTGCAGGAGGCCCTCACCAACGTGGCCAAGCACGCCGGGCGGGGCGCCACCGCGTTGATCGTGCTGACCTGGGCGCAGGAGAGCCTGGACATCTCGGTCGCCGACCGGGGCGGCGAGCGGACGGCCGCCGCTGGCCCGCCGGACGGCCTCGGGCTGGCCGGCATGGCCGAACGCGCCGCGCTGCACGGCGGGCACATGGAGGCGGGGCATTCCGGCGACGGCTTCACGGTCCGGCTGCGGCTCCCCGTGCGCCCGGCGCTGCAGGGGGAGCCGATATGACGGCCGGGCAGCCCCGGCTGCGGGTGCTGGTGGCCGAAGACCAGAAGGTTGTCCGCGACGGGCTGGTCGCCCTGCTGCGGATGCTGCCCGGCATCGAGGTGGCCGGCGCGGCGGTGGACGGCGACGACGCGGTCCGGCAGGCGCTGGCCCTGGGGCCGGATGTGGTGCTCATGGACCTGCACATGCCCGGCTGCGACGGAGTCGAGGCCACCCGCCGGCTCGCCCGGGCGCGGCCGGGCGTGCACGTCGTGGTGCTCACCAGCTACTCCGACGACGCATCCGTGCTCGCCGCGCTGCGGGCCGGCGCCCGCGGCTTCCTCACCAAGGACGCCGGGGCCGCGGACATACTCGACGCGGTGTCGGCCGTGTCGCAGGGCAAGGCCCTGCTGGATCCGGCGATACAGCGGCGCCTGGTGGAGGTCATCGTCAGCGGTGCGATACCTGAGGGGCCAGGCGCCGGTGCAGGGTGGACCGGCGCCTGGCCGGACAGCGCCGGCAGCGGCGGGCTGACCAGGCGCGAGGCGGAGGTGCTCGCCGAGATCGCGGCCGGGCTGTCGAACGGTGAGATCGCGGCCAAGCTGTTCATCTCCGACACCACGGTGAAGACCCACGTCAACCACCTGCTGGTGAAGACGGGGATGCGGGACCGGGCGCAGCTTGTCGGCTACGCCTACCGGCTGGGCCTGGCCCGGTGAGCACGGCCACGTCACCCGGCCGGAACGGCAGGCCCGGTGACCCGGTACACCTTCTTGATATCGAAGGCCCGGCGGTCCATGGCAAGAACTTCATGCGTTACGCCGGCCATCGCTGACTTGCCCAGGTGGCGTACGCCGGTCAGGGTGAGCAGCTCGGTCGAGTCCCCGCCGTGGGCGCCGACCCGGACCAGCCCGACACCGGGGGAGTAGTACTTGATCTGGTGCCCGCTGGCCGGGTCGTTCGGGCTGGTCTCGTCGACTACCAGGACGTGCCGGTAACACGTGCCGTTCATGCAGTTCGTCTGCCCGCTGCCGGTGACCTTGGAGACGTCGTCGAACTCGATCGGCGGCACAAGCCCCTCGCGGTACTGGGCGCCGACCGTGGGCCGGGCCAGCATGTGGATGCCGCCGTAGGCGTGGTCGGTGCCCCGGATCCAGGTGCTCGGCGCCCCGGTGAACCTGCCGTGCTCATACTCCTCGGGGTACTCGCCGAAGTTCCACACGTTCCCGGCGTCGTCCTGGGCGAAGAAGGCGAGTTCCTGCTCCTGGAGCTTGCCGTTCAGGAAGTCACGGTCCCAGGCGATCACCGTGGTCACGCCGTGGATCTTCTTGGTCAGGCCGCTGATCGTGAACACGACCGTATGCGGCCTGGTGTGGCCGCCCTCGGCGAGCGTTCCGGCATAGCTGAACTCGGTACCGGCCACCAGCGGGAACATCGGGTTGTCCACCGTGGTCGGCGCGGTGAACCGGTTCCGCCCGCCCTGGGGCGCCGGGCTGGCCTTCGCCGCGGCGGCGGCCGTGCTTGGCTGTGGCGACGCGGCCTGCCCGGCGGTGCCGCCCGACCCGCACGCGGCCAGGGCCAGCACGCCGAGGGCACCGAGCACGGCGAGCGCCCGGGCGCGCGGTACGGAGATCATCACGTGGTCCCTTCGGGTTGAACCGGGCCGGGGCGGTGCTCTCCGCCCTCCCGCTCCCGTCGGCTGCGGCCGAACCGCAGGTACAAGGAGGGCAGCACGAGCAGGTTGAGCAGGGTAGAGGTGGCCAGGCCGCCGAGCACGACCACCGCGAGCGGGTGCTCGATCTCATGCCCGGGCCGCTCGCCGAGCACCACGAGCGGCACCAGGGCCAGGCCGGTCGCCAGCGACGTCATCAGGATCGGGGACAGCCGCTCGCGGGCGCCGCGGAGCACCAGTGCCGTCCCGAACTCCATGCCCTCGTCGTGTTCGAGGTGCTGCCAGTGGTTGATCAGCAGGATCCCGTTGCGTGCCGCGATGCCGAACACCGTGAAGAAGCCCACCAGCGACCCGAGGGAGATGATCCCGCCGGTCGCCCACGCCGCGAGAATCCCGCCGACCAGGGCCATCGGCAGCGTGACGAAAGCCAGCAAGGCCAGCCGCCAGCGGCGGAACGACGCCTGCAGCAGGAGCAGGATCGCGACCCCTGCGATCAGCGAGGACTGCAGCAGCCGCGACTGCGCGGCCTGCCGCTCCTTGTACTCGCCGAGGACCTCGACGTGGTACCCCCGGTTCAGGTGGACCGCGGTCAGCTTGCGGTTGATGTCGCTGACCACCGCGCCCAGGTCGCGCCCTGCCACGGCCGCGCCGACGTCCAGGTACCGGGAGTCGCCCTGCCGGTCGATGGCGTTGGGGTTGGGCTGCAGCGCCACCGTCGCGACCGAGCCGAGCCGGATCTGCCGGCCCGAGGGGGTGTCTATGGGCAGGTTTTCCACGTCGGTAAAGCTGTGCCGGACCGAATCCGGGCTCCACACCACGACGTCATAGGCCTTGCCGGCGCGGAAGATGTCACCGACCTCCTCGCCGGCCACCAGGGTGGCGGCGTCCCGGCGGACGTCGCCAGGCTTGAGGCCGTACCGCTCCGCCTTGGCGAGGTTGACGGTCACGTTCACCTGCGGCACGTCGCTGGAGATGTCCCGGTGCGCGTCCACCACGCCGGGCACGGAGTGCACCAGCTTGAGCATCTGGTCGGACGTGCGGCGCAGCGTCGGCAGGTCCTCGCCGTAGGTGCGCACGATGATCGGCTCCTTGGCGCCGGTGAGCACCTCCTGGATCCGTTCGTCGAGGTACGTCTGGACCTCACGGAACAGGCCGGGATACCCGTTTGTGACCCGCTGGATGCGGTCCAGCGTGGCGGTGTAGTCGGCATCGGGGGCGAGACTGATCCAGATCTCGCCCAGGTTCACCCCGGCGACCTCCTCGCCGAGCAGGGCCTGGCCGATGTGCGCGCCGGCGCTGCGGACGCCGGGGACGGCCAGCAGTTCCTTGCTGATCTTCGTGGTGGACCGCTCCATCTCGGCCGTGGAGGTCCCCGGCGGGGAGACCCAGTGGATGAGGAAGTCCCGTTCCTTGAACCCGGGAAACAGGGACTGGCCCAGGTGCGGGTAGATGCCGATGCCGACGATCGTCACCAGCGCGAACGTGGCGTAGGCGGCCACCGGGCGGACGACGATCCGGCGCAGCCCGGCGGTGTAGACCCGCTGCAGCCAGGTGACAAGCGGGGACTTACGCCGCTCGATGTGGGCGTTGCGGAGCAGCAGCAGGGACAGCGCCGGGGTCACGGTGAGCGCGACGGCCATCGACGCGACGATCGCCAGCGTGTAGGAGATCGCCAGCGGCCGGAAGAACGCCCCGGTGAGCCCGGTCAGCAGGAACACCGGGATGGAAGCCGCCACCACGATGAACGTGGCGTACACGATCGGGCTTCGCACCTCCAGGCAGGCGCGGAGGATCACCAGCGATGTCGGCGTGGTGCCGCCGCGCAGCCGTTCCTCGCGCAGCCGCCTGGTGATGTTCTCCACGTCGATGATCGCGTCGTCCACCACCGCGCCCAGCGCGATCACCAGCCCGGCCAGCGTCATCGTGTTGATGGTCGCGCCGCGCCAGTAGAGCACGAGCATCGTGGCGATCAGCGACAGCGGGATCGTCAGCAGGCTGATCAGGGCGACCCGCCACTCGAAAAGGAACAGCGCGAGGATCACCACGACCAGCAGGAACCCGAGCACCAGCGCCTGGGTGAGGTTGGAGATGGCCAGCTTGACGAAATCGGCCTGCTGGAACACATGGGTGTCGAAGTTGATCCCGGGCATGCCGGGCTGCAGATCCTTGAGCGCCTCCTCGACTCCCGCGGTCATCTGCAGGCTGTTGGCCCAGGGCAGCTTTTCCACCACGAGCAGCAGGCCCGGCTTGCCGTCGATGATCGCGTCGCCGATCAGCGGCTGATGCGCGACCGCGACGGTCGCGACGTCACCGAGCCGGACCGAGCCGGCCTTGGTCTCGGCAACGGGAGCCTGCGCCAGGTCGTTGGCGGTCACCACGGGCAGCACGTTCCGGACGCCAATCCGCTGGTTCGGCGTCTCCACCGCCCCGCCGGTGCCGATCACCGCGCCGGTGGAGAACCGCAGCAGCCCCGAGTCCACCGCGTCCGAGGTGGTCTGCATCACCTGGTCCAGCGAGACCCCCGCTGCCTGCATCTTGGCCGGCTCGGCCTGCACCGCCATGAGGTGCAGCCGCTCGTTCCAGATCGCGACGTTGGCCACCCCGGGCACCCGCAGCAGCCGGGCGCGGATCGTCCAGTAGGCGGTCATCGACATGTCGATAAGCGAATGAGTGTTGGACGTCATGCCGATCTGCATGGCCCGCCCGGTCGCGGAGACCGGGGCAAGCATGACCGGCGGCGCCGCCCAGGTAGGCAGGCTCGGCGATACCGTGGCGAGCCGTTCCTGGACAAGCTGCCGGGCGCGCAGCATGTCAGTGCCCGGCTTGAACAGCACCTCGATCGATGACAGCTGCGGCACCGACTTCGACCGCAGATCATCCAGGCCCTGGATGCCGTTCAGCGACGCCTCGATCGGCACCGTGACCAACTGCTCGACATCGGAGGTGGACAGCCCGACGCAGGCGGTCTGGATCAGCACCCGCGGCGGGGCGAACTCGGGAAACACGTCCACGTGCATGTTCGGCAGGACCGTGATGCCCAGCACCATCAAGCCGACCGCCGCCGCGACGACCAGGTGGCGGAACCGCAGGCTGGAACCGACGATCGCGCGCATCAGGGTCCGTGGCTCGGCCCGGCCGTCCTCGCCGGGGCCGGCCGGGCCGGGACTCGCTGGGCCGGGGGCGGGCGTGGCGGCATGCGGGTCGCTGCCACGCCCGGGCTCGGTGCTGCTCATTCCTCACCGCTGATGTTGTACTCGGTGCCGAGCAGTTCGGGCGCTCCTACCGTCACCACCATGGCACCGGCCGCCGGTCCCGCGGTGAGCACCGCGGTGCTGCCCTGGATGGCACCGACGGTGATCCGCTGGCGGACGAAGGTTCGTGGCGCGGTGTTCACGAAAGCCCAGGTGGAGCCGTCGTTGTCGTAGACCACGGCCGAGTAGGGGATGGCCCGGTACGTCCCGGGCCGGCCATGAAGGGGGATGGGGAGGTGGGTGGGGGCCTGCGTGGTCCGCACCGCCACGGTCGCGATGCCGAGCCGGTGGATGGCCTGCTGGGTCAGCAGGAGCTGCTTGACCGCGGAGCCCGGAATGGACTTGACCGTGGCCGGTGGTGGGTCCTCGTGGGCGCTCGCGACGCTGCAGCCGGTCAGCAGGGCGACGGCCGCGGCGGCGGAAGCGAGGGAGGCGGGCCTCTTGCTGAACATGGACGTTCCCTTCGGTTCTTCGCGGCATCGTCAGCCGGGTGTGGTCCCGGCGGCCGGCCGGAGGGTGCCCTCCGGCGCCATGGGCCGGGAATCCGGCTGCCCCGGCCGGCCGTTCGGTTCCTCCGGCCGCGGTTCCGGCTGCGCCGGCTGGAGGCCTGGCTGCTCCGGCCGCGCCCGGGCGGCGGTGCCGAGCAGCAGCGCGGGAAGCACGAACAGCTGGACCACGAGCAGGCTCACCAGGCCGCCGAGCACCGTGACCGCCAGCGGGTGCAGGAACTCCAGGCCCGGCCGGGTGCCCAGGACGGCCGCCGGTACCATAACGCCCGCGGTGATCAGCACCGACTGGAGCACCGGGACCGTACGTTCCCTGGCCACCTCGAGCACCGCGTCCTGGCTGACCGTGCCCGCCTGCTCGCGCGCCTGGATCCGGTAGCCGAGCAGGACGCTGCCGCGGATCGCGAGCGCCAGCACGGCGAGCAGGCCGGCCAGCGAGCCGATGCTCCACAGCCCTCCGGCCAGCGGCGCGGTGAGCACCCCGCCCGTCACTGCCAGCGGCAGCGAGAGCATCATCAGCGCGGCCCGCCGCCAGCTCGCCACCGCCGCCTGCAGCAGCAGGAAGATGCCGACGAGGGCGGCCGCCGCGTAGCCCAGGACGCGCAGCAGACCGGCCTGGGCGGCGGCGGCGTTCCCGAACACCTCCGCGTGGTACTCATACGGCATCGGCACCGTGGCCAGGCGCTGCCGTACCGCGTCGGCGGCCGTCCCCGGGTCGCCGGTGACCTTTGCCGCCACCTCGACGTCGCGGAGCACGTCGTCATGGGTGATGGCGGTCGGCTCGGGCCGGATGGCGACCGTGGCCACGGTACTCAGTGGCACCATCTGGCCGGTGGGCGTGCCGATCAGCAGGTTCCCCAGTTCGGTCAGGTTGCTGCGGCTGCCCGGGGTTCCCCAGACCACCACGTCGAAGATCTTCGACTGCTCGTACAGGTTCCCGACGATCAGCCCCGACGTCAGCGTGGTGGCCTCCCGGCGGACATCGCCGGGCCGCAGCCCGTACTTCTGCGCGGCCGCTAGCTTGACCCGGACGTCCACGGTGGGCTGACGCGGGGTCACCCGGACGGTCGGCGCGGCCAGCCCGGGCACGTGGGCCAGCATGGCCCGTACCTGTTGTGCCTTGTGCTGCAGTACATCCAGGTCGGGCCCGTAGACCCGGACCACGAGGTCGTCCGCCTGGCCGGACGCCACCTGGGCGATCCGGGTGGCCGGGTAGTCCACGACGTGGGTCTGGACCCCGGCGTAGCCGTGCATCGCTTCCTGGATGGCGGCCTTGCTGCGGTTGTAGTCGGCGGCGCCGTCCAGGGTGACCCAGATCTCGGCGGAGTTGACGTTGACGAGCTGGTCGGAGCTGATGGCCCGGCCGACGTGCGCGCCGACGGTGCTGACACCAGGTATCGCGCGCAGTTCCCGGCTCGCGGCGGCGGTGATCCGGTCCATCTCCGGCAGCGAGGTACCCGGGACGGTCCGCAGTTGCAGCAGCAGGTTGTGGTCCTGCAGCGTGGGCAGCAGCGAGCGGCCGCCGATCTGGGGCACGCAGGCCAGCGCGGCGATGGCGAGCACCCCGGCGATCGCCCAGGCGCGCCGGGGCCGGCCGATCGGGCCCGCCAGCCCGCGGTCGAAGAAGCCCTTCACGGCGCGGCCGAACGACCCCTCACGGCGCATGTTGTCCCCGCGCAGCAGCAGCACGGTGAGGGCCGGGGTCAGGGTGAACGCCACCAGCATCGACGCGAGCAGCGCCAGCGCGTAGGTGAGCACCAGCGGGCGGCTGAAGGCGGAGGTGAGCGTGCCGAGGAACAGGAACGGCACCAGCGCCAGCAGGACCGCCAGCGAGGCGTACACCAGCGGCCTGCGCGACGCGGCGAACGCCTCGACCACCGCGCTGCGGCCCTGGTCGGTCGCCGCGCGCCCGGCCCCGGTCCCGTCGCTGTCGGGCGTCTTCGCGCCGGCACCGCCCAGCCGCAGGCGGGCCGTATCCAGGTCGGTGACCACGTCATCGATCACCAGGCCCAGGGCGGCGGCGAGCCCGAGCAGCGTAATGGCAGTCAAAGTTGTGCCGGTCAGGAGCAGGACACAGACCGCCACCATGAGCGATACCGGCACCACGATCAGGGCGACGACCGCCGCCCGCCAGGACGCGAGCAGCAGCAGCATGAGCACGAGCGCGGCGGCGAGCGCAATCAGCGCGACCATGCCCGCGTTGCCCAGCGCCGTCTGGATGTAGCTGGCCGGGCGGTAGACGTTCGAGTCGATCGTGATGCCCTTCAGCCCAGGGGCCATGTCTTGCAGCGCAGCCTCGATGTTCCGGGTGACCTCAAGGGTGTTCGCGCCGGGGAACTTGTCGATGGCGAGCAGCAGCTCCCCGGTGTGCGGGGCGACCGCGTCCCCGATCAGCGGCTGGTGGTTCTCCACCACGCTGGTCACGTCGCCGAGCCGCAGCACGTGCTGCCGCGGGCCCTCGACAGGGACCGCGGCGAGCTGCGCGGGATCGGAGATGGGGGAGATGTGCTGGATCGCGAGGCGCTGGTTGGGCGACTCGACGAAGCCGCCGGTTCCCGGGGTGGACGCCTCGACGAACGTCAGCGGCGACACCCACAGGGCGTTGCCCGCAGTCTTGATCACCTGGGTGAGCGTGACGTGCTGGGCCTGGAGCCGGTGCGGGTCCACCTGGACCTGAAGCTGGCGGTCGCGCTGACCGTAGACGGACACGTTCGCCACACCGGGCACGCCCATCAACCGGGGCCGGATCTTCCACCGCGCCAGCACCGACATATCCACCGGCGAGACGCTCTGTGACGACAGCCCGATCATCGCGATCCGGCTGGCCGACGCGAGTGGCTGGATCATGATCGGCGGGCTGCCGACGTTGGGCAGGGCATGCGCCTGGGTCATCCGCTCCTGCACCATCTGCCGCGCGGCGTACAGGTTGGTGCCCGGCTGGAAGGTCAGGTCGATCGCGGACAGGCCGGGCATCGAGGACGAGTGGATCCGGTCCAGCCACGGCACGCCGTTCAGCAGGTCCTGCTCCAGCGGCACGGTGATGAGCTGCTCGACCTCGGCCGCGGACAGGCCGAGCGCCTCGGTCTGGAGCTGCACCGCCGGGGGAGTGAACTCCGGGTAGACGTCGACGGGCGCGGAGCGCAACTGTGCGATCCCGAACACCACGGCCCCGAGGGCCAGCGCCACTACCAGGCGCCAGAACCGAAGGCCAGAGCCAAGAACCCAGCGCATAACGGCACTACCTCCCATCGGCGGTGATGCGCTAGGAACGCTAGGTTCGCAGGCGATGCGCGGACATCGGCGCACGGGTGGAGAGCGGGCGGATTTCCGGCCTCCTCCCACGGGTGGAGCCGCGGCCCGGCACCATTTTCCTGCCCGCTTGGTGAACTTTTTCCGGCCGTGCCGCGTTGTGTTATATGTACGCGGGAAAGATCACGGCCGGCCCGCCAGTTCAGGGGCGGTACGCCGGCCGGACGGGGACTGGCGAGTGGGGCCTTTGGTCTCGGAGCGACAGCTGGGGGTCGCGGTGACCAGCACGGGCAAGACCGCGGAAGCGGATACGGCGTACATCGACGCGCAACAGACCCTGCGCCAGGCGGGTCACTTGATGCGCGAACTCGGAGTCGGCACGCTTAAGGTGCGCGGGGACAATGGCGACGTCCAAGGGACCATCAGCAGTGAGATGGTGGTCCGGCGCATCGCGGCGGGCGGGGATCCGAAAGCGGTGACCGTGGGGGAGGTGGCATCCGCCGCCGACCCGCACCGCCCATCAGGCAGGGCGGCCCGGCGCACCGCGGGCAAAGCCCGGACCCTGGCGACCAGCAGCTGAACTGGACGCGAATACCGGCTGAACTGGGCAGGGGCCAGGCCCGGCGGCGCTTGGCCCGGCCGGCACCAACCGCGGGAGGGCGTGCACCACCGCGGACACCGGCGCGGCCCGGCTCCTCGCCATTACCGGATATCTCGGCGGATCCAGGAATTAGTGGCCTCAGTCGCAGGCGGGACGGTGTCGGCTTCCTTGCCATTGCCGCGGTGCATTAAGCTATCCGCCGCACCGGCCAGTGGCTGGGTAAGCGTGCGCGCCAGAATTGTCAGATCCAGCCACAGTGACCAGTGCTCGATATAGTAGTTGTCGAATCTCACTCGTTCCGGTATCGAGGTATCGCCGGAAAGCCCGTGCACCTGGGCCCAGCCGGTCATGCCGGTGTTTACCCGGTGCCTGTCCTCATAGCGTGGAATCAGCCTGCCAAATCGTGATGTGTAGACCGGCTGCTCGGGGCGTGGGCCAACGAGTGACATTTGCCCGCGGACCACGTTGAGGAGTTGCGGCAGTTCATCGAGATGCGTTGCCCGCAGCCACTGGCCGAGCCTGGTACATTGATCAGCCGACACCGACCAGTAGGCATTCGAGTTTTCCACTGTTACGGTCCGGAACTTGGTGATCGTCATGCGGTCGCCGCCGCGGGTGACCCGTACCTGGCGGAAGAACACGGGCCGGCCGCAGGACAGCAGCACCACCACGGCCAGGGCCAACTGCACCGGTGCGGTGATGACCAGCAGCAGGCTGCCGACGATGAGGTCGAAGGCGCGCTTGGCCAGCCGCGCCACCGGCCGGGGCCCGCACGGCCGTAGCGGGATCACGGGAATGCCCCATAGTTCGTCCCGGCATCTCGCCGGGATCGCGGTCGCCATCTCATACATCCGCGGCACCACGCAGACGCGCGCCGGCAGGTCACGGTTGGCGCGCAGTGCGGTCACCAGATCGGCGTCCCCGTCCCTGGTGTCGCTAAAGCAGGCGATGACCCAGTGGGCGTCGTGGTGGACCGCAACGGCGGCCATGTCGGACAGGCCGCCCAGGACCGGCAGCGGGCAGCCCACCCTCCTGGGCGGGCCACCGACGTACCCCAGGGGCCGCAGGCCCAGTTCGGGATGATCGTGGAGTATCTTCCCGACCTCCAGGCCGGTATGGCCGGTCCCGACGATAAGCGCGGATTCGGTCAGCCGACCGTGCCGGTGAGCCATACGCAGCGCCGCATACAGGCCGCCGCGCATCGCGCAGAGCAGGGCGATGGAGGCGGCACCGAGGGCGAGGAGTGTGACAGCCGGGAACCTCCAGGGGAGGAGCAGCACAAGAGGCGCTGCCACCAGCGCTGTCAGGCGGGGTATCTCGTCCGAGATTCGCAGGCAAATGCGCAGCCGGTGTGCTCCATTCGCCGACAGCAGGCCGAGGACCACCAGGGCGTAACCCAGGCCCTGCCACCGGGGCATTGCCAGCAGCACGGCCAGGGCCAGCGCGAGGCTGTCACACAGCGGCAATACCGAATTTCTGAATAGCCATTCTCGGGCCGGATCCACACTTCGGCCCGTAAAATACCCTACATGGCTCCGCCCCGGTTTCGGCGGCCCCCCCAGCGCATTTTGCGCTGCACCCACTCGCCGCAGCCTTCTTTCGAAGGTAAAGACTAATAGCCCTGCTCCCATTCAAGGATCCGATGCGCGACCGCTAGCAAATCGGAAATCCTTGCTGTGCTTCTCCGCCCCGACGCAGGGCACAGACAGGGCAAAGCCTAGATATGGGCTGGTCATTTGTCCAGAGCCAGGCGCCATGCAATCGAATATTCAGGCAGCTCTTGTGCAAAGGGTGAACGGATAGGTACAGTGAGTGTCCACACTTTGCCATCACATAGGAGAGATATTACTGATACTTTACTATTTAGAGAACGGCTCCGCCTGCGGGGGCGAAAGCACAACGGAGACTGGGTGACCTAGGCTGCCGACATGACAATGCTGCCGCGGACTGGCTTAGCGCGGGCGAAAGGCGCGGTCAAGTCGGCCCTGGACACGTGGCCGACTGCGAAGGCTGTTGCCTACGTCGCCGACGATTACAGTCGCGGGCTGCGGCAGTGGCTGGGCCGGATCGGTTCCGAGTCGGGCAGCACCCACCGAACGCTGACCGTCGGTGAGTCGGTGGGCTACGTGGAGGCCGTGTTCCGCGACTACATGACCTATGGCAGCCTCGATCGCCTCGACGGGACCGCGGCGGAGGTGGGCCCGGGTGACAACGCCGGGGTCGGGCTCTTGCTCCGAGCGGCCGGGTGCGAATCGGTGGAACTCATCGACCGGTTCCGCAGCTACCGCAGCCCGGATCAGCAGCGCCGGATCTACCAGGCCCTGGCGGACCGGCATGAGCTGCCAGGCCCGCCGGACGCCGGCTGGGACGACTCGCACCTACCCGGCGTCGTCTGGCGCCTGGGCTCCTCGGCGGAGGGGTATTTCGCCGGCCAGGCCCGGGACGGGGGCCGGCGCTACGACCTGATCGTCTCCCGGGCGGCCTTGGAGCATCTCTACGATCCGCTCGGCGCCCTCCGCAGCATGGCAGCCTGCCTCGGCCCGGGCGGCCGGATGCTGCACAAGATCGACTTCCGGGATCATGGCATGTTCACCCCGGCCTGCCCGGAGCTGACCTTCCTGCGCTATCCAGGCCCGCTCTACCGCCAGATGACCCAGCACTCCGGGCGGCCGAACCGGGTGCTGCTGCACCGGTACCGCGGCCTGGCCGGAGAGCTCGCGGGGCCATTGGCCCTGGACACGACCATCCTGGTGACCAGCCTGGTCGGCGAAGGGGAGATCACCCCGCACGTGCCGTTCGCCGAGCTGCCGGCGGCGGCTTTGCGGCGCGCGGTGCAGCGGGTGGACGCCGCGCGCCGCCATTTTGCCGCCGAGTTCGCCCGGGTCAGTTCGGAGGATCTCGCCGTGACCGGAATCTTCTGGGTGGGCACCCGGGCCGGCGCCGGGCAGCGGTGAGCCCGGTACCTGCACGTTGACTGCGCATCGACGCAATCGACGACGCGACGTGGGCGGGGTGGCGTTCTCGCGTTCGAAGGGGGTCAGCCGGGAGGTCGCCCGACTGCGTGATCGGCTCATGCTGCCGAGACCTATTGGCAACCGGGCGGTCGGCCAGGCGCGATCGGCGCCAAGACGGCGCTGGAGACCCTCCATCTCATGCGTGGGCTGGATCGCGCGCCACCTGACACATCCCGTGAGACCGGCCCCATGGCGAGTGCCGCTGCGTGCGCCTCAGCTGGAGCATGCGCGTTCCAGTGGTGACCTCGGCCAGTTCGACGTGTGGATGCAGACGGCCTACCCGGACTACCGGATGCAACAGCGATCGATCCAGCTGAAGCGGACGCTGGGCGGCCTGCGCGACCTCGGGCGGGACCGCGAGAAGCGGATCGAGGGCGTGCCTCGGCTTCGGGCGTTCATGGCTTACGGATGCACTTCGGCGGGCGCACCCGCCCCAGAGCCTGCCTGAAGGTTCTCACTAGGAGTGCCATGCCCACTGCCGACCCGTAGGACGGCTCCGCTTGCCGGCCGCAGGGAGACAGCGGAAATCAGGTGCCCAGCGCTGTCGAGGTAGTTGCCGCCCAGATAAGCAACCGTGCTGGACGTGGTTGGATTCACCACTGCCACCCCCCCGGTGAAGGATCGCCGCCAAGCACGTCCCACCTCGTCCATGGTACTCAGGGAGGAGCCGAAGGCCACGCGCAGTGCAGGCGGCAGCGATGTGAGGTCACCCACGGATAGCAGCTGCCGGCCATCGGTGGCGAGCAGGAAGGAGGCCAGCGCGTAGGTGCGGGTCTGCGGCGTGACCGCGTCCGTGTAGCCGCCGGAGTGGAACCAGCACACCTTGTTTTGGGCCGCGCAGGAGGAAACCTCGTTCTCGAACTCGCCCCATTGGGCGCCGACGGCATCGGGCCGGCTGGAGAACGAGAGGTAGAACTCCTGCTCGAGACCATCCACTGGCCTCAGCCATCGTTGCCACAGCCCCCGGAACGTCGTCGCATAGCCCACATTGGCTACGGACTCCACGCCCGATTGGTGCAGCGCTTGCCCGATCTCATGCAGGGCAGAGTATGTGGCAGTCTGGACCGCCGCGTTGCTGGGATACTTGGCAGCCACTCCGTAGGCGTCGGCCGTGGTCAGGGCGTTATCCACCTTGACGCCATCCCATCCGTGCCTATGGACGTCAGCAAGCACATCCTTGATCCATTGGTGCAGGTAGGCGCGATTACCGTAGTCAGTCTCCCAGGTGAGCGGGTAACCCCTGAACCGGAACGGCTGGCCCGAGCCGAGCGCGCGGAGCAGCCAATCCGGGTGATTGCGTTTGAGCCAGCAGTACCCGATACCCGACGACAGGAGACTGCTATCCGCGACGCCGCGCCCGCAGGCGCCGCAGTCGCCGGTCCTTGTTGTGCAGTCGTCTGAGCGCACCCCTGATAGGTCCTTGTACACCCAGACCTGAACCGCTGGGTTTGCTCGCTTGAGGACTGGGATCAGGCGGAAGTCCCACGAGTTGAGGACGACGACCGCGTTTTCGCGTGCGATCGCGGCCCATTGCGCCCCGGTCATCGCCCGGACCTGCGCCTTGTCCAGCAACTGCGTGAACGTCCGGACCGCACCGGCGTCGATGCGCAGGCCAGGCGTGGCGGGCGGCGGGGCCGCGCTGCGCCTCACCACAACCCCAGCGAATGCCAAGGCCACTCCCGCGGCCAGAGCCACAAACAGGGGTGTCATCCATCCTGGCCTGCGCACGATTCCGGCTCCTGACTAGGCTGCCGACATGATATGGCCGCTGGCGGGGACCCGGTTCGATCAAGACCCACCGGAGAAATAAATGGCGGAGCCCGTCAGGAGCCGCCGCCTTCGGCGCCACCGCGATCACGAACCATTTCTGCAACGGCGGGCAAGATCGGCGCTGAAGCATGCAGTACGGAGCGTGGTGCCCGCACCTGCCGATCAGCGGCGGGCCTTGCTCGTGTTCGGGTGCCAGAGGTCGGGGACGACGATGGTCCAGCAAAGCCTCCTCGACTGCTCCTGGCGTGCCGTCATCCTTGAAGAACACGATCGGCGACTCGTGCAGGCCAGCGACCCGGAACATCTTCGCTGGGATAGCCTTGATCTCGTCTCCTCCCGCATGATGGCATTGCCATTCGAACTTGTCGTGGCCAAGCCACTGGTGGAATCGCACAGGGCCCGGGAACTCCTGGACAGTTTCGAACGGGCGAGAGGTATCTGGATGCTGCGCCATTATCTCGTGGTGGCCAGATCCAATCTCCGGCGGTTCGGCGCCGACAACGGCCACCGAGACCTGCGCATCCTCGTTGAGGGCGGGCCCGCCGACTGGCGAGGTGCTGCCACCGACGAGGTGAGGGACCATGTTGCCGCTCTCCTGAGATCCGGACTATCACCCCTCGACGCCGCTGCGGTCTTCTGGTGGGTGCGGAATCGGCTTTATATGGACCAAGAACTGTGGAGCGATGACCGTATAAAGGTTATGCGTTATGAAGTCATGATCGAGTTTCCGCAAGAGTGCCTTGAGGCTCTCAGCGAGTTCGTCGGCATCCAGCTTCCCGTGAGCGTTATGAAACGCAGGATTCACCCTGCCGTGGCCGTGCATGGGGAGCTTCGCCCGGACATTGAACGGCTTTGCTCTGAGCTTCTGGGGGAACTTGGAAACGTTCCGGGCCTGCTGCGTCGCTAACACGGCCGGTGTCTGATCAAACGGCCCGTCGGATGCCCGCGCAGCCTCGCCGCCCGGCTGGCCGGGAATCACCAACGCCGGCGGCTCAGCCGTCGGCCCACGCCCAGGATCGGTTGACATCGCTGAGGCGAGGGGGCAAAACTGGTCGTGATCCTGTGCACAGCCTGGGGGACAGATCTGTGACGCTTCCAGCTCAGCAGGGACTCCCGACGCTCGGACAGCTTCCTTCAGGTGGGACCTTTCCCGAGCGGCCGGCGGAGTTCGTCCACAACCTGCACGAAGATGCCCGGCTGACGGTCAGCGCCGTCGCAGACCTGGCTGATCGCCTCCCGCGGCACTCGGTGATTTGCGACAGTGCCGCTCAGCCACTCCTGGTTCCTCAGGGCGGCCCCCCGCGCGGGGCCCTGTCCCGGCCCGGGGATGTCATCCGCGACCTGGACAACGCCAACGCCTGGCTCACACTGCTGAACATCGAGGAAGACCCGGCATATGCCGACCTGATGAACACGATGCTCGACCAGCTCGAGCGGGGGATGACCCCCCGGCAAGGCAAGATGTGCAAACGGGTCGGATTCGTCTTCGTCTCCTCGCCGAACTCGGTCACGCCAGCCCATTTCGACATCGAGCACAGTCTGCTGATGCAGGTCACGGGCACTAAGAGGGTGAGCTTCGGCCGCTTCGAGAGTGAGCAGGCCCGGCGGCACGAGATCGAGAGATACTGGGACGGCTCTCATGGTTCTCATGGGCGCCTTGCCGCCCTTCCGCCGGAGCTGGCGTCATATACGCTCACGCCAGGGCGGGGGGTGTACATTCCCCCGATTGGCCCGCACTGGGTACACAATGGCCCCGCGGTCTCGCTCTCGGTAACCCTGACCTATTTCACCGATGTCACCGAGCGAGAGAACCTGATCGAGGCCTGTAACGCCCGCCTCAGGCGATGGCATCTGACTCCCCGCGTCCCGGGGCAGTCCGCTCCTGCCGACTCGGCCAAGGTGGCCGTCATGCGGGCCAAGGCGCTCACCAACCGCATGCGGCACAGGAACCGAGGGCCGTCAGCGGGGGCGATGTCGCCCTAGGTATCGCGGTCGGCTGCGCTGGGCGTGTCGGCTGCGCTGGGCGTGGAGTCAGGCTGGGACCCGTCCAGGGGGATCCGGTACGGTCGGGTCAGGCGTTCGAGCCATGCCGCGGTGGATGGTGCCACGACGAGTGCCAGGAGGCCAGCCGCGGCCCGCGGGCCGCCCCCCGGCAACCCTTCGAGCGCGGCCTGCCTCGCCTGCCGCAGCTGTCCCTGGGAGACCAACTCCGTCGCGCGGTAGAAGGACAGCTTGCCGCGCAGGGCCCGCAGCCCAGCCCGGGCGGCCCCGGCCTCCGCCGGAGAGCTTGCCGCGTGGAGTTCAGCGGTCAGCACGTCGATGCTCCGCTGAGCGGTCCGCGCCGAATCGAAGGAACGGCTTCCGGGCCACACGCGGTGTACAGCAGTGGGGTGAGAAGCCATTATCACCTTCGCGCCAGTCCGGACCATCCGGATCCACAGGTTCCAGTCTTCGCAATATTGCTCGCGGAATCCCCCAACCAATTCGTAGAGATCCCGGGAGAAAAAACCGAAGTTCACAAAGTTGTAACGAAGCAGGGCGTCCAGCTCGTATGAGGCGTAGCGGATGCGCCGCGACTTGGCGGGGCTAACGAGTCCCCGGCCCGGGTACCAAGAAAGCTCTTTCGCGCTGACCAAACCAGGGCAGCCGCGATACGTGGCGAGCATGGTCTCCAGGTGGTCTGGGAGAAAGAAATCATCGGCGTCCAGCATGGCGAGCAGCTCAGTATGGGTGGCCTGGATAGCGCAGTGACGGGCGCCACCTGGACCGCTGTTCCGCTCCAGCCGGATGAGCTCCAGGGGAAGGCGGCCCTGCCAGCGGCGGGCTCGCTCGCTCGTGTCGTCGCTTGAGCAATCATCTACGACCACCACGGTGCTGGGGCTCACCGTCTGACCGGCCACAGATGCCAGTGCTTGGTCAAGGTAGGCGGCGCTGTTGAACGCAGGGATGATCACGGCCACGTCGACCGGGTCAGTGGGGACCGGGTAGCGGGCTTCAGTCATCGGCACAGTGCCTCGAGTCTGTCTCGAGCGGGTAACACGGTAGCTCAACTCTAGCGAGCGGGCAGCAGACGCCATCCGGCCGCCCTGGCCCGGCGTACTGCCAGCTCCGCCTGCATTCCGGCGCGGCCCGCCCACGCGTTGGCGGTTCGCAACCGCAGCAGCTCCCGCCGCTGCGGTGCGAAGTTGTTCTTGTACCGCTCGCCGCCGCGGAGCAGATCAACCTCGGCGAAACCACGGTCACAAGCGTCGGATATGCCCGCGGCGAGCAGGACCACGGTGGCGTCACGCCAACTGAAGTCGGTCAGCCGGGCGCTCTGATAGAGGCTCACCCGTCCCGCTACCTCGAAGCTAACCATGATCGCGATGACAGACCCGTCCACATGTAGCTCATGCACCGCTACCTCATCAGATTCCGCGCCCAGGCGACAGGCGGCCGCAAAGCGGTCGAAGCTGGGCAGGAAGCGGGAGCGGCCGCCCCACTGAGCGGCGTGGAGACGTCGCAAAGTCTCCAGCGACCCGACCGCTGCCTGGCCCCGGTGGATGCGGTAGGCGGCGCCCTGGGCTGTCAGACGCGCTTTGGCCTTGCGGAGATTGCGGCGGAAATTTGACGGGCGGGCAGCCAGGTATGCATCGGCGGTGACGGAAAGGGGCGCCCACGGGGCCACGGCGAGCGGCTCGCGGCGGACCCGGCCAGGAAGAGCCCGGATAAGTGGAGAGCCGGGGCAGATGCCCTCCAGGTCGACCAGGCGTGCTCCTGGCCGGCACAGCCAAGCACGCACGGCACCGGCGACGGTGTCCTCGTGCCCCGGCCCCGCCAGGAGGTCCAGATGGTCCGGGCATAGTGGCCCCGAGCCCATCATGCGAAAACATGGCAGGCCTCAGCCGGCGTCCCTCTTCCAGGGCAAGGCCGCCCAGCAGTCGGTCATTCTGGATGACGAGCATGAAGCGGCGTCGGCGCCCGCCCGCGCCGCGGAGCCACCAGGATCGCAGGAAGGGCGAGGGGAGCGGCGACCGGTCAACAAGCTGGTCCCACTGTCGTGCCCATTGATCCAGCTGAGGAGTAACCAGCAGACCGGCCGGCATCACGGCCAGCCAGCCCCACGCACGGCGTCCCGGCGGGACGATGGCATTCGCTGGCGTATGTACAGCTTGAGAGGCACGTCGTTAGGCTAATGCCAAGAAGGGGGGAGGGCCGGGGCGGCAGCGCGGTATGGCAGGTCGTCCCGAGGGAGGGCTTCGCGTGGCGCACTGGTATACCTGCACATCGGACAGGCGTCGGCCATAGCTACTCCCGACCATTCTTCTACCCGCGGCCGTGCCCTTGCCGCGCGGGGAGCCCTGTGGCTGCTGGTCGGCTCGGGGGGCGCCAAGCTCACGCAGACCGTGGTGCTGCTGGTGCTCGCCAAGGTGCTAGCACCAGCGGAATTCGGCGTTCTTGCCATCGCCGCCCTCACCTACAACGTGCTGATGGCGCTCAACCAGCTGGGGATCGGCGACGCCCTGACCTACCTGAAGGATCGGGTCGAGGAGGCGTCCCGGACGGCCCTGTCGATGGCGCTGGCGGCCGGGCTTGTCCTCATGGGCATAACGTGGGTGTTCTCCCCAGCGATTGCGCAATTTTTCCACATCCCCGGCGCCACTTTCGTGCTGAGAGGCTTTGCGCTGGGCCTGCCCTTCGATGCCGCCGCCCAGATCCCCATCGGGCGCATGACTCGTTCAATGAGCTTCGCACGACGGACTGTAACTGACTCCTTGCCGCAACTGATCGGCGGCGCGGTCACCATTGCAATCGTCATCGGCGGGCACCCGCTGTTCGGCCTGGTGGCCGGGCAGGTCGCCGGAGCGGTGGCCAAACTAGCCGTGGCCATGACCGTCGGGCCCTGGTGCCTCCCGGGCTGGAACACGGCTCTGGCCCGTCAGCTGCTGAGGTACGGGGGATATCTCAGCGCGGCCGACATCCTCAATCTCGGCCTGTTGAACGTGGACTACATCACAGTCGGCCATGTTCTTGGCCCGATAGCACTCGGCTATTACTCGCTTGCTTACCGCATCTGCTTCATGCCCTACCTCTCCGTCTCGGTGGTGGCGAACGGGGCGGTATTCCCCTACTACTGCCGTCTGCCCACGCGGGAGGCCAAAGCCAGAACAGCGGAGAACACCATCAGCCTCATCAACGCGGTAAGCGTTCCGTGGCTCGCTGGCCTGGTGCTCTTCGCGGGCGACATCGCGCTGCTTGGGGGCAAGTGGGCACCAGCGGCAGGCGCCGTGCGATTCCTGGCCGTTTACGCGTTCTTCCTCTCCGCCATCCTGAGCAATCTCCAGGTCCTCAAGGCGGTGGGCCGGACCGATCTGGCCTTCCTCGGGAGGGGATTGCACCTGGCGATTCTCACTGCCGTCCTGATTACCACGGTGCATCTAGGGATCACGGTGGTGGCGCTGGACCAGGCCGTTGTGGCCGCCGCTATAGCAGCCACCACCGGTCTGTGGACCATTCGCCACGCTTCCCTGCGGCCGGCCGCGCTGGGCCGGTCCGTGGGCCTGCCACTGGTCGCCGTGCTCGGCATGGCTCTCGTGGTCCTCGTGGGCAGCCAGGTCCCCGGGCTGCGTTCCTCTCCTTCGTGGACCCCCCTGCTCATCCTTGGCCCGCTGGCCCTGGGGGTCTTCGCTGCCATCATCCTGAAGATCATGCCGGAGCCTTTCCGCAAGGGATGGACGGCGATTCGCGGGCGGTCCGATGCCAGGACGGGCGACCGGGAACTGCCCAAACCGGCGGTCATAGGGGGGCGCCGCCCGCTGCTCGTGGGCGCTGCCGTGCTAGCGGTTGCCGTCATGATGGCGGTCGCCGTGGGCGCAGCCGCCATTATCGGGAAGTGGCCGCTGCCCGCGGTGGCCGGGCTCGCCGCTGCCGGTGTCCTCGCTCTTCTGCTGTTCCGCCTCAATCTCGTGGTCGCCGTGCTCGCGGCGGGCTTCTACTTCAATTCGTATTTGGCGCACGGGGCCGGGATCGTCACGGTAGACAAAGTCATCGGCGCCCTCGCGGTGATGGCCTGGGGCCTGCAGTGGGCGGTCAACCGGCGGCCCATCATCTGGACTCGCCAGCTGTGGCTGCTCGTCGCGTTCCTCCTGTGGACCGCGGTATCGTTCGGGGTCGTGGTCAGCGAGAAGGCCGCGCTCGTGACCTCGCTGCGGTACCTGATCTTTGTGACCCTATTCTTCCTCGTGATCCAGACGGTCAGGGGGGACCGCCGTCAGGCCGATGTCCTGATCCACGTCGTTGTCGCGGCCGCCGCGGTGGCCAGCGTCATCGCCCTGGTCGCCTTCTTCCGCCACCATGTTGTCCAGGCCAGCGGGCCGCTCAAGGATCCCAACGACTTTGGGTTCATCCTCGCCAGCACCCTGCCGCTTGCCATCTACGAGTTCCGGTGGGGAGTCAGGTGGGCCAAGACATTGTGGGGCGTGGCGCTGGTGCTGATCCTGGTCTGCACGTTTGCCACCTTCTCCCGCAGCGCACTGACGGGCTTGGCCGTCGCGACCCTGTGGGCCTTGCTGACCAGGCGGCTCCGGCTGCGCTGGGTGCTGATCGCGGCCGCATGCCTGGCAGTGGCAGTTGGTGCCGTGTTGCTGCACTCGCCCCGGCTGCTAACAGCCACCCTTCATCAGCGAGCCCACGTGGCCACAGCGAACGTGAACGAACGGATCGGCTTCTACTGGGTCGAGCTGAACGAGTGGGAGCATTACCCGGTCACCGGGGTCGGACCTGGCAACTTCGTCTACCGCTACTACCAGTTCGCTCCCGGGGCCGGGCAGAGCCTGCCGTTCCCCTCCAATGTCCTGACCATCAGCGGGGAGGAAGCATACCTGGTCATCCTGGCCGAGCAGGGAGCGGTGGGCTTGGCGCTGTTTCTTTGCTACCTGGCCTTGTCGTGGGCGGATCTCAGGCGCCGGTTCCCCGATGACGAGCGAAGCGACCATCTGCAGGCGGCGCTGGCTGCGGGCTTCATCGTCGCGTGCGTCGGCGCCCTGTTCCTCGCCGAGCAGTACTATCCACCGCTGTGGTTCCTGCCTGCGATTGGGGCCAGCCTGATCGGCCGCAGGGCCCACCCCGAGGCGAGTGCCGGAACGGACGTACCGGACCACCCCGCGACGGAGATGCTGGCGCTCGGCGGCCGCCGGTGAAGCCCGCGGTGGCCGCAGCGGTCCGGCTGCGTTCCCACTGGCCGCTGCCGGCCGGGCCCGCCGTGGCTGTCCTCGGGTGGCACCGGGTCGACGTGGAGGGCGGCCGGCTCGCTGTCCCGCCGGCGCTCTTCGCGCGCCAGATGGAGATTCTCGCCGAGCGCCGGCACCGGTTCGCGGTGATGAGCATCGCCCAGGCTGGTACGGCGCTGGCCGAGGCGGCGCCAGCCCGCGCCCGGCAGGTGGTCCTGACCTTCGACGACGCCTGGGCTGACAACCATGCCAACGCGCTTGGCCCGCTCATTAGCCACCGCCTGCCGGCGACCCTCTACGCTCCCAGCCGTCTGCTGGGCCAGCCCGGGTACATGACGCACACCCAGTTGCTGGAGATGGCCGGCGCCGGCGTCAGCATCGGGGCGCACAGCCGTACCCATCCCGATCTGCGGGCGTGTGGCCCGGGTGAGCTGGAGGGTGAGGTACGGGGCAGCAAGGAAGACCTGGAGGACCTGCTGGGCACGCCGGTGACCTCCTTCGCCTATCCGACGGGCCTGATCAACGATGTGGTGGTGGCCGCGGTCGCGGCGGCCGGGTTCACCTCGGCGGTGACGGCCGGGCACGGCTGGTGGCGGCCAGCGTCGGAGCCACTGCTCATTCCGCGCAGTTTCGTGGAGGACTTCTCCGACGCCACGTTCCGGGCGGCCATGGCAGGCGGGCTCAACGTGCTCGGCCCCCTGGGGGCGATCAAGGGTCTGGTCTCCCGGCACGGTGGTGGGCGGTGAAGGTTGTCTTCCTGCTGACTCAGGACCGAGGCGGGCCCGTGGACCTCACCGTGAGCGTGGCCCAGGAACTGGCGGCCGGCTGGGCGGCCCCGAGGTGACCATCGTGGGGCCGGCCCCTGTCTCCGGTGCCGGATTGCCCTCGAGCCTGCTGCGCACAGTTCACGTGCAGTCCAAAGCGGACGCCCGTGGCTTCGCAGCCGTCGCAAAGTGGCTAGACAAGCTCGCTCCCGACATCGTCCATGCCCAGGATCGCCGGGCCGGCCTGGTGTCCTCAGTGGTGGTCGGGAGAAGAGCCCCGGTCGTACTGACCTTCCATGGTGTTCCGGACAGCGCCGCCGGCCGGTGGGTGCAGGGCGGACCCCTGCATGGCCGCCGGCCAGGCATAACGGGGGGCAGCCGGCTGGTAGCGGACGCACTCCTGGCGCGCCAGGTCCGATGTACTGTCGCCCCGTCCAGGGCAATGGCCGCTTTTCTCCGCCGCGAGCTGCGGGTTCCCTCGAGCCCGGCTCCGGGTTGTGCGTAATGGCGTTCCGATACCGGGACAACGTAAGCAGCTGGATGGCATCCAGACCTTTGCTACGGTCGGCAAGTTCGCTCCCTGCAAGGCCATGCCGGTGCTGGTCGAGGCGTTCGCGGGCTTCGCCGCGAACCGTCGCGGCCTTCGGCTCCGGATGGTCGGTGATGGCCACGATCGCCGCCGCTGCGAGGAACTCGCCCGGCAGGCGGCCGACGGGGCCGGGAACATCGAGTTCACCGGCTACCGCACTGACGTGGACGCACAACTGGAGCAGGCAGATGTCTTCGTGTTGCCATCTCTGAACGAGAACCTGCCGCTGGCTCTGCTCCAGGCCATGGCGATGGGCCTGCCGTGCATCGCGTCAGACGTCGGCGGGATTCCGGAGGTGCTGGACGCCGACTGCGGGATACTCGTCACTCCCGGCGACGTCGGGTCGCTGAGGGCAGCCATGGGGCGGATGATTGATGAGCCGGGCCTGGCGGCCAGGCTCGGGGTGATGGGCCGTCGCCGGGTCGCGGAGCGATTCTCATTGTCCCGCTGCGCTGAAGACCACCTGCGGCTGTGGTCGGAGATTCTCGGGAACGGCCGCAAGTGAGGATCGTGCATGTGCTGCCCGGCCTGGCCGCCGGTGGCATGGAGCAACTGGCCATCACCCTGGCTGCCGACGCCGCTGGGCACGGAGACACCGTCGTAGTGGCCTCTGGGCCGGGAGCATGGGTGGACCGGGTAGCGCAGGCCGGTGCCGTGCATGTGGCCCTGCCGGCTACCTCACGACACGCGGCGCCCGGCATGGCAATCGCAACGGCCCGCCTGGCCCAGTGCATCAAGAAGACACGGCCGCATGTCGTGCAGGCCCACAACGTCCGGGCCGCTCTCCTGGCCAAGCTGGCTCTGGTGACGGCACGCCACCAGGCCGCGCTGATGCCAACACTTCACGGGCTGGCCCCCGGCGACTACGGGGCGGCCAGCCGGGTCCTCCGCCTTATCGGCGGACGTGTGATCGCCTGTGCGCCATCGGTCGCCCGCTCGCTGAAGGAGGCAGGTTACCCCGATGACCGGATCGACGTCATCGCCAACGGCGCGGCCCTCCAGCCAGCCGGCCCGCAGCGACAGGCAGAGTTGCGGGCCGTGCTCAGGCTCGGGCCAGGCCCGGTGGTGGTCGGCATCGGCAGGCTGGTAACGCAGAAAAATTGGCCTGCGTTCATCGAGGCCGCCGGCCACCTGCGTGGTCCAGCGTATGTCGTTGCTGGTGAGGGTCCTCTGCGGCAGGAACTCGTGGACTTGGCCAAGGCATCTGGCAACAGGGTGCGGTTCGTGGGCCTAGTCGATGACGTCGCTGCTCTGGTGGGTCTGGCCTCCTGCGTGGTCTCCACCTCGTCCTGGGAGGGCCTGCCCCTGATGCTCCTGGAAGCGCTTTCGCTGGGTGCCCCGGTGGTAGCCACTGCTGTCGACGGCGTCGCCGATGTGGTGCCGCCGACCGCCGCCCTGCTGGTGCGCCCGGGAGATCCGCTGGCCGTGGCCGGAGCCATATCCCGTGTCCTGGGCGACGACAACCTGGCATGCGAACTGCGGAGAGGGGCACTGGCCGCAGCCCCGAGCTGGGGACCGGAGCGGATGCTCGCCAAGTACCGGCAGGCCTACCAGGCTGCGTATACCGGAGGACAGTGCTGGTCCTAGGGCTGAGCGGCCGACCGCGCTGCCAGGGGTGTCAAGGCCGGGTTCAGGACCTCCCGCCGAGTTCGCCGGGGCTGGGCCTTCCTCCTGACTTGCCCAGGCCGCGGCTTTCCCCGACCTCGCCGGGCCCCGCCGGACGGCTGTTCCCGATGAGCACCGTTCCGATCACCCGGGTGCCTGAGGACGTGAGGTCGTGCACGGTGGCCCCAAGCTGCTTCCAGGTGAGCGCTCCGGAGTCGACAACCAGCACAACCCCATCCGTGGCGCCCGCTACAAGACCCGCGTCCGCATCATCGGCCAGAGAAGGCCCGGCGACTATGACGAGTTCGGCTAGACAAGTGAGCCGGGGCAGCTGGTTGCGGTAGAGGCTCTTTTCATCACGCTGCGCTGGCGACAGCGGCGGCCCGGCGGTGACCACCTGCAAGCTCGCAACGTTGGGGGCCGGCCGCAGGAGTGTCGCCGGATCCACCCCATCAAGAATGGTCGAGGTCAGTCCCTGCCCGTTGTCGAGGCCGAAGACTTCGTGCAGCCGCGTACCACCCATGGCCGCGTCCACCAGGACTACCGCTATGCCCATCTCGGCTACTGTCGCAGCCAGGTTGGCCGCAATAGTGCCATTGTCCACGCTTGGCCCCGGGCTCATGACGGTAACGGAATGTATGCGCTGGCCTAGCAAGGCGTACATGAAGTTGGTCCGCAGTGATCGCCAGCCATCGTGGGTCGCTGAGCCATCCGGACCCTCCCGAATTGAGCCAAGCCCGTACTCCTCCACCGGCTCCCGCACCACGCCGAGTACCGGCGGGTCGGTTGTCCCGGCGGGTTGCTCCGCATCGCCTTCGGAACCAGACAGCCGGTCCCAGATCAGACCCGCGGCCAGGCCGAGAAGGACGGCAATGAACAGGATCACAGCAAGCAGGAGCTTGGTCCTTGGACTGGCGGGCTGGGCAGGCACCTCTGGCTTGCCATAGACCTGTGCCGTGACCACGCCGTTCCCCTGCACATGGGCAAGGAACGCGGCCGTCGTCGCCGCGGCGATCTGCTGTGCGCGCACCGGGCTGGGGCTCACGCCCACGATGTTGATGACCGCGGCACTGGACAGTGATTCTCCGTGTACGTCGTTCGCCAGCTGACTCTCGGAAATCTCGAAAGGCAAAATCGGTGCCACCCGGTTGAGCAGGACTGGGCTGGATACCAGCTGGATGTAAGTAGGAATGAGACTGGCGATTATGTTGGGATAATTGGAGAGAACGGAAGCATTGTTTGAAACCGGGAGGAGCGCCACTGAAGAGGTCGACTCGAAGACCTTCGGGCGAGTGATCACAAACGCGGCCCCGGCGAGAAAAACAATAGCAGCTACGAGCAGGCAGACCAGCTTGCGGCGCCAGACGATCCTTACCACGCGCTGCGGTGTTAGGGCATCACGAGATTCATGGGGACTCAACGCGCCTCTTTCCCCCTTAAGGTGTTCCGGGAACGGGCTTCAGCTTGAGATCGCTGAGTGCCGGGATAGGCACCGAGATCCCGCCAGAGCGCGAGTATCGCGTCAAGCGAACTCTCGAGGGAGAACTGCTCGACGGCTCGCTGCCGGGCCATTTGCCCCAGTAGCTGGCGCCGGTCCGGGTCGGCGAGCAGGACATCGACCGCCCGGGCCAGCGCCAGCGGATCCCCGGCCGGAACCAGCACCCCCACTCCGTCGAGAGCCGAGGTTCCGGCGACTCGGGTGGCTACCACGGCCGCACCGGATGCCATCGCCTCGAGCAGGACCAGCGACATCCCGTCATAGTGCGAGGGGATCACGACGACGTCGGCCGCCCGCAAGTCCGGGGCCGGGTCGGGGCGAAAGCCCACCAGTTCGACCCGCCCGGTGAGGCCCAGGGCGCCGACCTGCTGGTCGATCGCGCCGCGGTCCTCGCCGTCGCCAACGAGCCGGAGGCGGACCGCTGGTGTGCGCATCAGTGCCAGGGCGGCAACAGC
This sequence comes from uncultured Actinomycetes bacterium, assembly GCA_963726415.1. GTDB lineage: Bacteria > Actinomycetota > Actinomycetes > Streptosporangiales > Streptosporangiaceae > DASXKD01. The sequence continues at coordinate 191,824 of CAVSCM010000040.1, read as the reverse complement.
CAGATCAGGTGCGTGCTGATGACACAGACGCCCGACAGAAACGATAAGAGGGTCATTCGTCCTCTCGGCGACCTTCCCCTCAGGACTGAACCGGCCCGGGTCAACCCCATTGGGATTTACCCGGATCTGAGCGGCTTGGGGGCCAAGAACGGCTCCGCCGTGCGACCGCTCCTCCTCAGAGACCGCCACTACGGCGGTTGTCACCGGCAGCATGAGCCGCTCTATCAACCGGTACACAGGCGCCAGCCGTCCCCCGACCAGCCACGACCACCCGTGCGGTGTGAACACACTGGGTGGGCGGCGCCGCCCGAGGCTCGCCAGGGCCAGGCGTCCCACCGCCCCGGCCTTGGAGGAGTGCAGGTGCACAAGCGCATGCTCGCGGGCGAGCTTCCGGATCCGCACGACAGCCAGGAGGTCGCTGGGGTGCGGTGAGCGCCGCATCTCCATCCGCTCCCACGCGCATCCGCGCTGCTGAACCAGGGTGGCCAGATTGCCACTGGAAGGACACGCCACCGTAAGCTCGTACCCCCGGCGAACGGCCGCCTCGGTCAGGTCGCGGACGCAGGCAGCTACGCCATCGACAGTGGCTTGTGTGACGATCAAGATGCGGCCGGACGCTGATGCCGACCGGTCCCCGCTGACCGGTTTCATCGCCTGAGGAGTCCCTCGCTGACGGCTCACTGTGGACATCGTGTGGGCGCCCTGGAGCACACCTTCCGCGTTCCAGCCCTGCATACGCGATGCTTCCATATATCTACTACGGTCGGGTGAAGTCGGCTAGTTCATGCCATGAGCAGTGTCCCAGAAAGAGGCAGAATATTCTGTCTCGGACCGCTCTTATCGGGGCGGAGTGGCGAGGCACTCGCTATCACCAGGGGCGAACTTGGCGAGTGGCACAACGTCCTTTTACGGTCTGGTCCAGTTGTAACGCTTAGTAAGGCAAGCTCACGCTTTGCAGCACCGTGCGCATCTTGCGCCGTCCTGCGGCTTGGGTGGCGGTGTGCACCGCCAACGGCCGTTTGGCAAGCAAGTCGATGCAGCCCGTGGCGGAGGTGCTGCCGGGGCCGCCATACGGGAGGCACGCCGACTCCTGGCCCGACGATGGGCCCCGCGGCGTGATCGCTCAGGACGAACACGCCGGGGAAATATCTGGGGGCTCTTGATTCTTGAGTCTAGTTGACTCAACATTTGGAGGGCTCATGAGCGAGACGCTCACCCTGCCGGTTCTGCCACTGGAAGACGAAGTGGTACTGCCGGGCATGGTGGTGCCGATCGAGCTGACCGACACCGAGATCCGCGGCGCCATCGACGCCGCTCGCAATAAGGCCCCGGGCCAGGTGCCCGGCATCCATTCCGAAGGCAAGGCACAAGTGCTGCTCGTGCCCCGGCTGGCCGAGCGCGGCCTGGCGAGCGTCGGCACGCTGGCCGTGGTCGAGCAGGTTGGCCGGCTGCCCGGCGGTGAGCCGGGCGCGGTGGTGCGTGGCGTGTCCCGTGTCAAGATCGGCTCGGGCACGACCGGGCCCGGCGCGGCGCTGTGGGTCCAGGGCACCGTGGTCGAGGACACCGGCCTGGGCGGCCGCGCCGCGGAACTGGGCAAGGAGTACAAGGCGCTGGTCGTCGGCGTGCTCGGCAAGCGTGGCCTGTGGCAGATGATCGATGCCTTCGAGCAGCTCGACGACCCGTCGGTGATCTCCGACCGGGCCGGGTACGCCTCGTACCTGAACGCCGAGCAGAAGCTCACCCTGCTCGAGACCGCCGACGTGGCGAAGCGGCTGGAGCTGGCCATCGGCTGGACCCGCGACCACCTGGCCGAGCTGGACGTCGCCGAGGCCATCCGCAAGGACGTCACCGAGGGCATGGAGAAGCAGCAGAAGGAGTTCCTGCTCCGCCAGCAGCTCGCCGCGGTGCGCAAGGAGCTCAACGAGCTGACCGGCGACGGTGACAGCGAGGAAGACGACTACCGGGCCCGGGTCGAGGCTGCCGCTCTGCCGGAGAAGGTGCACGAGGCGGCGCTCAAGGAGGTCGGCAGGCTGGAGCGGACCCCGGACGCATCCCCGGAGACGGGGTGGATCCGCACCTGGCTGGACACCATCCTGGAAATGCCCTGGAACGAGCGCACCGAGGACGCCTACGACATCACCGGTGCGCGGCAGATCCTGGACGAGGACCACACCGGGCTCGACGACGTCAAGGAGCGGATCGTCGAGTACCTGGCGGTGCGCAAGCGCCGCACCGACCGTGGCCTCGGCGTCATCGGCGGCCGCCGCAGCGGCGCCGTGCTCGCCCTGGTCGGGCCGCCAGGCGTCGGCAAGACGTCGCTGGGCGAGTCGGTGGCGCGGGCCATGGGCCGCAAGTTCGTCCGGGTCGCGCTCGGCGGGATCCGTGATGAGGCGGAAATCCGTGGGCACCGCCGCACCTACGTCGGCGCGCTGCCCGGCCGGATCGTCCGGGCCATCCGCGAGGCGGGCACGATGAACCCGGTCGTGCTGCTCGACGAGGTCGACAAGATCGGCGCCGACTACCGCGGCGACCCCGCCGCGGCGCTGCTCGAGGTCCTCGACCCGGCGCAGAACCACACCTTCCGCGACCACTACCTGGAGGTGGACCTCGACCTGTCCGACGTGGTGTTCCTGGCCACGGCGAACGTGCTCGAAGGCATCCCGGGCCCGCTGCTCGACCGGATGGAGCTGGTCCAGCTCGACGGGTACACCGAGAACGAGAAGGTGCTCATCGCCCGGGACCACCTGCTGCCCAGGCAGCTGTCCAAGGCCGGGCTGGAGCCGGCCGAGGTGACCGTGGACGACGGCGCGCTTGCGCTGATCGCTTCGGAGTACACGCGCGAGGCCGGCGTCCGGTCGCTGGAACGCTCGATCGCCAGGGTGCTGCGCAAGGTCGCCGCCAAGGCGGCCATCGAGCCAGAGGCGCTGCCGGTCGAGGTCACCGTGGTTAGCCTGCGCGACTACCTGGGGCGGCCGCGGTTCACCCCGGAGATGAACCTGGCCTCCGGCGAGCGGCGGACCGCCGTCCCCGGTGTCGCGACCGGGCTCGCCGTCACCGGCGCGGGCGGCGACGTGCTGTACATAGAGGCGTCGCTGGCCGACAAGGAGACGGGGTCCACCGGGGTCACGCTCACCGGGCAGCTCGGCGACGTGATGAAGGAGTCGGCCCAGATCGCGCTCTCCTACCTGCGCTCCCACGGGGCCGAGCTGGAGCTGCCGGTCACCGACCTCAAGGACCGCGGCGTGCACGTCCACGTGCCCGCGGGCGCGGTCCCCAAGGACGGCCCGAGCGCTGGCGTCACGATGACCACGGCGCTGGCCTCGCTACTGTCCGGACGGCCCGTCCGGACCGATGTGGCGATGACCGGCGAGGTGTCACTCACGGGCAGGGTGCTGCCGATCGGCGGGGTCAAGCAGAAGCTGCTGGCCGCCCACCGGGCCGGCGTGACCACCGTGCTGATCCCGCAGCGCAACGAGCCCGACCTGGACGACGTGCCCGCCGAGGTGCTCGGCAAGCTCGACGTCCACCCGGTGAGTGACGTCCGCGAGGTGCTGGCGCTGGCCCTGGAGCCGGCCGGTGCCGCGGACACGGCGCCGCTCGCCGCGTAACACCTGACGCCCGGGCCCGGCTTGGCTGAGCCGGCCCGGGCGTCAGCGCGCCGTCGCCAAGCCCCGGACGATCGCCCGGGCCACCGGCGACGGATCGGAACCGTCGAGGGAGAAGCCGTCCGGCACCGCGACGGCGGGCTGGGCCATCATCCGCGCCGTGGTGCCCCGGTGCGGCCAGGTCGCGGTGTGCACGATGAACGGGTGGCACAGGTAGACGTCGCCGGCCCGGCCGGTGGCCTCGGCGGCGCGTCGGCACAGCACCGACGGCCGCAGCCCGTCAGGGACATCCCCGCCGGGCATGCCGTCCTCCCCGGCAGGGGCGAGGACCGGCGGCACGAACAGGTGCGAGCCGACGATGAGCCGGGTGGGCGCGTCGTCCGGGCCGACGTCGGAAAACAGGAACAGCGCGAGCAGGCCGCGGTCGCGGGACCGCACGTTCGCCCACCACTCCTCGCCGCCCCAGTAGCTTCCCTCGATGTGGAAGCCGACGTCTTCCGGGTGCTCCTCGGACGGGAAGCGCACCGGCACGGTGCCACCCACCCCGGCCCGGGGCACCCACCGGCCCGCGCCGATGAGTTCGTCGTAGGCGGCGTGCAGCCGGGGGGAGGTGCCCGCCATGGCGAACGGCTCGCCGTCGGGGCAGTTGATCCTGATCAGCGGTGGTGCCCAGGTGGCACGGTCATCGGGGTCGACGCCGCGTTCGGCCAGCACGTTCCAGATCATCTCCCGGCAGGCCCGGGCGGTGTCCTCGCCGAACGCGCCGCGCACCGCGACGTAGCCGTCCCGCACGAAGGCTTCCGTGTCCACCTGGCCGATTATGCGTTCCCGGCAGGCCCTGGTCACAACGGTTTTTCAGCAAGATCATAGATACGGTGGCCGTGACGGGATCGCGTGCAGCATTGGCCTGCGCGTGGGAGGGAGGCGGGCATGCCCGGACAGATACCGACGGGTGACATCCACCATCTGCGGCTCACCGTGACCGACCTGGAGCGGAGCCGCAGGTTCTACACCAGCCTGCTCGGCTTCGACGTCGCGGTGGAGTCGCCGCCGGACGATGACCCGTCGGCAGGCGAGGTGTTCAAGATCTTGTTCGGCGGGATCGTCATGATCCGCGGGAACCTGCTCTTGGGCCTGCGGCCGATGGCGCCGTCCGGGGACCACTTCGATCCCGACCGGGTGGGCCTGGACCATCTCAGCTTCGGCGTGGCCAGCCGCGCGGACCTGGAGGCGGCCATGGCGCTGTTCGACGAGAACGGCGTGCCGCACGGCGTGATCACCACGCTGGGTGGGTTCGGCATCGACGTGCTGCCGTTCGAGGACCCCGACGGCGTCCAGCTAGAACTGACCGCGCCCACAGCCCAGGGCTGACAACCTACGGATGGTCGCGGCCCAGCAGCCGTATTAGCCCAGGGCCCTCGGCGTCACTCACGCAGGCGTACACGACGTACTGCCGTCCGCTGGCATTGTCGGCTGCCCAGCGGAGCACCTCATCGACGTCGGCTCCGTCGAGTTCCCACTCGTCGGTCATCCCCGGCTGCCAGAAGTAGACGCGGTAGGCGGGATGGTGCACTTCCCAACGAGTGTCGCGCGGGTCGACCGGATTTATCCGCACCAGCCCACCTCCCCGGTGGACCCGCGGTCGCTACCTGGCCGCAGGGCTGACGTAGGTGCCGCTAGCTGCTGGTAGGCAGGCTCCGGCGCCCCGTGATCTACGGTCACAAGATCAAACTAGAGCTTCTAAGACTAGATCTGATCAAGGGGGTTGGGGCGCCCGCCTTGTAGCCTACATGTGTAGACTTCTGGCATGAAGATGACGGCGCCGCTTGAGCGGGTACTACGGGTGTTCCTGGAAGACCCCGCGGACCCGCGCTACGGGTATGACCTGATGAAGGCGGCCGGGTTGAAAAGCGGCACCCTGTACCCGCTGCTGGGCCGGCTGGAAGACGAGAAGCTGGTCACCTCCGCGTGGGAAACCCCGCAGCAAGACGGGCAGCGGCCGCGGAAGTACTACCGGCTGACCGCCAAAGGCGCCGAGGTGGCCCGGCTGGAACTCGCACAGATCTCCGCCGGCCGCCCGCGTTCCCCGGCCCGCCCGGCCCGCCCGGTCCCGGGGAGCCTGGGATGAGGGGGGAACGCCGGCTGCTGCGCATCGGCGAGTACCTGATCGCCCGCGCGTGCCGGCACCTGCCGGCCGAGGCACGGGGCGATCGGTACCGGGAATGGGTGGCGGAACTACCCGCTATCCTGCGAGACCCCGGCGTCAGGTCGGCGCCGCGCCGCGCCGCCCGCATGCTGCGCTACGCGTCCGGAACCATCCGGGGAACGGCCCTGACTCCCGGCAGCGCCCGCCGCGTGACGGCGCACATGGCCCGTGTGGTCGCCCCGCCCATCATCACGGGCCTGGCGGTTTACCGCCTGGGCTGGGCGAAGACTCTCCAGGAGTGGATCTACCTGGGGATCGGCTTCCTGGCCGTATTCGGCTGCGGGCTCGCCTATCGCAAGAAGCGGGGTAAAGCGCTGGGTGATGACCTGATAGCCGCCGTTGAGGCCCGCGCCCGCACCCGGGCCCAGGCCCGGGCCGCCTGCATCCTGCAGGCGAGGGCATCTGCCGGGTATGTGAACACGGCGGGATCCACCGCCGGCAGTTTCCCCCGCCGCAGGCTAGGGCCTGGCTACCGCGCCGCCGAGGTGGATGAGTTCATCGCGCGGATCGAGGCAACGCTGAGCGGGAACGCCCGGCCCGGGCAAGTGATCACAGCCGCGGATGTCCAGGCGGTGAAGTTCAGTGTCACACGGCACGGAGGCTATGACGAGCGGACGATGGACGAGGTACTGGACCACTACGCGGACGAGCTCGACAAGCTCACGCCCTTCCCCCGGCCACAGCCCCCAGCCACTGACGGAGACACCGAAGCCGCCGACCGGCACGCCTCCGAGGCGGTCGCCATCGCCGCCCCGCGCAGCTTGATCCCCGCCCAGTGCGCCGCGCTGACCGCTCGTGCCTGCGTTCGTGCCGCCCAGGCTGTCATTACCGGCCCTGATCAGCTATTCCAGGGCCGTGACGCCGCCGACGCCGCGCTGCGCCTGGCCACCCGGCACCGCCTGCCGTGGCACGAACTCGACGCGCTGTATGCCCACAGCGCCCTCGACCGGGCTGAGGGCGCAGACCGGAGCTGGGCCGCAAAGGCCGGTGCCTTGCGTGCCCGCCTGATCTTGCCAGGCCTGGACCGGGACCCGCTGTTTACCGTCGAAAAGGGCCGCCACCTAAGAAGAGCCTGGCGAGGGGCAGGGGCTGAGACGGGCCATGGTCCAGCCGCAAAGGTTGCGGCAGCCACACGTGAAAGCGACCGGCGAGACTATGGCCGAATATGTGGGGAACGTGTCGTTGACGCCATCGATGGGCTGCGGCGAGAGTGGGATCCGTGAGCGAGCGGGCCGTGGTCTTCGTTGCCTTCGACGGGGTGCAGCCGATCGACGTGGTGGGGCCGCACGAGGTGTTCGCCAACGCCGGGGACGCTGCCGCGTCGCTGGGCAGGCGCGGCGGGTACCGGGTGCGGGTGGCATCGGCGCGCGGGGGACCGGTCCGCACCGAGAGCGGCCTTGAGCTTGGCACCGTACCGTTGCCGGACCCCGGCGAGCCGATCGACACCGTGGTGCTGCCGGGCGGTACCGGCTCCAGGGCGGCCAGCGCCGACCCGGACCTGATCGCCTTCGTCCGTGCCGCCGCCAGCCGGAGTCGGCGGGTTGCGGCGGTGTGCACGGGTGCCTTCCTCGCCGCCGCCGCTGGGCTGCTCGACGGGCGCCGGGTCGCCACGCACTGGGCCGCGGCGCAGGAGTTGCAGACCCAATACCCGGCACTCGATGTGGATCCCGAGCCGCTCTACATCCGCGACGGCCAGGTCTGGACGAGCGCCGGGGTCACCGCCGGGATCGACCTGGCGCTGGCGCTGGTCGCGGACGACCTGGGCACCGACGTCGCCCAGACGCTGGCCCGGTGGCTGATCATGTTCTTGCACCGGCCAGGCGGCCAGAGCCAGTTCGCCACGCCGGTCTGGGTGCCCAGGGCCGAGCGTTCTGCCGTCCGGGCCGTCCAGGACCGGGTCGAGTCGGCGCCCGGCGGTGACCACCGGCTGCCCGTGCTCGCCGCCACGGCGGCCATGAGCGTGCGCCACTTCACGCGCGTATTCACTACCGAGGTCGGCCAGAGCCCGGGACGGTTCGTGGAGCGCGTGCGGTTCGAGGCGGCACGCGCCGACCTCGAAGCGGGCGACGACACGCTCGAAGTAGTGGCCGGACGCTGCGGGCTGGGCAGCGCCGAGTCCCTGCGGCGCGTATTCCACCGCCACCTCGGGGTCAGTCCCGACGCCTACCGGAGGCGGTTCAGCAAGACCGCCCATCACGAGGGAGCACCCGCATGACCGACCGGCTGTCCATCGCCATCCCGCTGTTCCCGCAGTTCACCGCGCTCGATGCGATCGGCCCTTACGAAGTGCTCCAGCGCATCCCGACCTTCGATATCACCTTCGTCGGTCACGCGAAGGGTGAGGTGCGCGCCGACAACGGGATGCTCGGGGTGGTCATCGACGGTACATTCGAGGACCTGCCGGACCCCGACGTGATCGTCATCCCCGGCGGGGTGGGCACGCGCCCCCTGCAATCCGATGAGCGTGTACTTGACTGGGTCCGGGGCGCACACGCCAGCAGCACCACCTTCACCACCTCGGTCTGCACCGGCTCCCTCGTGCTCGGCGCGGCAGGCCTGCTCGACGGCCTGACGGCGACCACGCACTGGGCCGGCTACACCGAACTGGCCGCCTGGGGCGCCACGCCCACGCCTGAGCGGGTGGTCGAGCACCTCGACCGCCGGATCATCACCGCAGCGGGCGTGTCCGCCGGGATCGACATGGCGCTACGGCTCACCGAACTGCTCGCCGACCGGACCGCGGCGCAAGCGGCCCAGCTCATGATCGAGTACGACCCGCAGCCGCCGTTCGACTGCGGCACCCGGCCCAAGGCGGGCAAGGAGGTGATGGCGCGCGTCTTGGAGTACGACCGGCAGCGCGCATGACATGGCGTGGCGCCGCCGCAACCTCCGCGGCGGCGCCACGCCTATCTCAGCACGATGGATGGGTTAGGGTGCTGGGGCGCTCCAGATGAAGGTGCCCCAGTTGGTCAGGTTGTCCCTGAAGCCCTGGGGGACCATTTCGGTGGCCATGAACACCCGGCCGTTGCTGACCGCGCCCATGGAGTAGTCACCCCAGCGGCAGCCGCCGAAGTTCGGCCCGACGAACGCCGCGTAGCAGGTGAAGCTGTCCTCCGGTGCGGCGCCGTTGGTGGCCAGGATCACCGGCCCGGTGGGGCCGGCCGCGCCGTACCTGATGTAGGCCGGGCTCGGGAAGTTGTGCGGCCCGCTCAGTGCGAACAGCAGGAACCCGGTCCCGTTGGCGTCCACGGCGGTGTACGGGTACAGCAGGCCGGCGTTCTTGACCGCCACGACGCCCTGGTGGGCGACCGTGGCCGTCAGCGTCGTCCCGGACAGCGTGGGGCTGAGGATGCCCCAGGCGACGCCGCTGGTGCCGCTGGCCAGCGCGGTGTCCAGCTGGGTGTAGATGTGCCCGCCCACATAGGTCGGTTCCATCTCGGCGTCGAAGTCGGTCTGGATGGTCCCTGCCGGATCCTGGAATGCCTGGCCGAGCGGCCGTGGCCCGGGCTTCTGGGTGGCATTCGGCGGGAACGAGTACCCCTCGGTGGTCACCGTGGTGCGGAACAGCGACGGGGGCCCGCTGCTGATCGCGGTGAGACCGGAGGTGTCGTTCAGCGCGTAGACCTGCACGTGGTTGTCGCTGAGCTGGTCGGGGTTGGACTCGACGAAGTATTCGGTGTTGGTAGCGAACTTCGCGCCGGGCGGCGTGCTGGTAGGTGCGATGATCTCCGGCTGGCCGAACGGGTCGTGGGTGATCCGGTAGCCGAACACCGGCGGGACGATCCCGGTCTGCGGCGACGTTCTCCAGTTGCTCCTTGGAGATGGCGTAGATGATCACGCCGTTGAAGCCCGACGTGATGCCGAACTCGTCGGTGGTCACGTAGATGCCGTTGGCGTCGGCACCCAGGTTGTCGTAGTCACCGAAGCAGGGGCAGTGGCCGGTGGCGGCGTCGGTGGTGTCCCAGGAGTACACGGTGTAGGTGCCGGTGGGGTCCTGGGTGTTGCTCACGGCCTCGAACTGGACGCTCGGGGTGACCTCCTGGCCGGCCGAGTTGACCGTGCCGACGATGAACTCCTGGACGAACCAGCGCTTGGTCGGCGCGTCGTAGTAGCACCGCGGGTCGGAGAAGAAGTCCGTGGTGGGCTGGGCGAACACGCTCGTTGATCCGATCGGTGGCCAGCAACTGGTTGCCGTTCTTGTCGTAGATCGCCAGCGCGTTGTTGATGAACTCCATCACATAGCCGCCGCCCGCACACAGGCCCTGGTCCGGAGGCTCAAGGTCGAACCCGCCGGTGGTGCTGGCCTGCTGGATGCCGCCCATGGCGCTGAACCCGTTCTCGCCCGGCACGTTCTGAGTGGTGAGCGCGGCGGTGGCCGGGTTGGGGTTGTTCTTCGGCGTGCCCTTGGGCCGGCGGGCGGCGATGGCGCTGTCCACCACCCGGAAGCTGCCGCTGCTCGCGGCGGCCTTGGAGATCGGCGCGCCCTGGCGGTGGGTCGCCACCCGCGTCCGGTGCTCGGACTTGGCCAGCGAGCTGAGGTTCACCTGCCCGACGACGTTCAGCGGCAAGGTGAATACCGGAACGTTGACCACGCTGGAGCCGGTCGCGGCCAGGGCAGGCGCCTGGCCGGCGAACGGGGCCGCGGCAGGCCGGCCCCCAGGGCGGCCGCTGCGGTAGCTGTCAGGAGTCTGGATCGGATGAAGGGGACTCTCAAGGCGTACCTCCAGGCACAGGGACGTCAATGTCCTCGGCCGCCGCCGTAACCGACGCTAGACCGCAATCCATTGCACATGCAATAGGCGCTTTACGGTGATATCAGGCTGAACCGGGCCAGGGCACGGCCCGTGTCGATAGGCGGGCCCGTCCGGCCCTACGAGGGGAGCCATCATGAGGCGTGCATTGGCCTTTCCTGCGGCCGCGGCGGTGCCGCTGATCCTGGCGGCCGCCGTCACCACCGGGCCGGCCGCCGCGTCCGCCGCGCACGCCGGCCGTGCCGCGGCGGCCGGGCCCAGCGTGTTCGCCTGGGGCGACAACAGCGCAGGGGAACTCGGCAACGGGACGCTGACCGGCACCGCGGCACCGGTGGCGGTCAGCGGGCTGGCCGGGGTGCGGGCGATCTCGGCGGCAGGGCGGCACGAGCTGGCGCTGCGGGCCAACGGGACCGTGCTGGCCTGGGGCGATGACACCTTCGGGCAGCTCGGCAACGGGATCGTCAGCTCCAACGGGGACAGCGAGGTGCCGGTGGCGGTACCCGGGCTCGGCACCGTGACGGCGGTGGCCGCGGGGGAGGAGCACAGCCTGGCGCTGCTGGCCAACGGCACCGTGATGGCCTGGGGCGACAACCACGAGGGCCAGCTCGGCGACGGGACCACCAAGACCTCCGCGGCGCCGGTGCCGGTACCGGGCCTGTCCGGCGTGACCGCGATCGCGGCCGGGTCCCTGTTCAGCCTGGCACTGCTGGCCAACGGCACCGTGATGGCCTGGGGCGACAACCGTGAGGGCCAGCTCGGCGACGGGACGCTGCGCAACAGCACGGTGCCGGTGCCGGTGAAGGGCCTGTCCGGGGTCACCGCGATCGCGGCGCGGCGCCCTGCACTCGCTGGCCGTGCTCGTCCAACGGCACCGCGATGGCCTGGGGCGACAACGAAGTGGGCCAGCTCGGCATCGGCCGCCAGGTCAGCCTGCGGGCGGTCCCCACGCCGGTCGCCAAGATCACCGGGATCACGCAGATCGCGGCGGGGGAGCAGCACTCGGTGGCCCTGCTGTCGGACGGTTCGGTCTGGGTCTGGGGTGACAACGGCGAGTTCCAGCTCGCCCGGCGGAACGGCTTCCCCGGGGGCATCTCGCAGAGCAACGTGCCGCTGCGGGTGCCCGGGCTGGGCAAGGCCAAGGCGATCGCGGCCGGCGGCTCGTTCTCCCTGGTCGTGGTGGCCGACGGCCGGGTCAGGGGCTGGGGCGACAACGCGTTCGGGCAGCTCGGCAACGGCGGCGCCCAGACCGGCCCGGCGCTGGTCACCGTCACCGGCCTGTCCGGCGCCGCCAGGTCGTGGCCGGGGGCGTGACCGCGCTCGCGTTCGGCCCGGCCGCCACCGTGGCGGGCTCGGCCACGGCGCGCCACGCCGCCGCGGCGGCGCCCGGTCTCCAGCCCCTGGCGGATCGCGGGCAGCCCGCTCAACCCCGGTGGCATCGACGGCCTGAAGGACGTGTTCTTCAGCTCGGTCGCCGCCGGAAGCGCCAGCGACGCCTGGGCGGTCGGTGCATCCGATGCCCTCTCGGCCAGCAGCCAGCCCCTGGCCGAGCACTGGGACGGCCACGTGTGGCGCACGGCGGCGGTGCCGATGCCAGCCGGCGCGACCGGCGCCCAGCTCGGCGGCGTGGACGAGGTGAGCAGCGCCGACGTGTGGGCGGTCGGCACCATGACCACGAGCGCGGGCGCGACACGCACGCTCATCGAGCACTTCGACGGCACGGCCTGGGCCGTCGTCCCGAGCCCGAACCCCCGGACCGGCCCTGGTGCCTCCGACGAGCTGAAGGGCATCGGCGGGACCTCGGCGGGCGACCTGTGGGCGGTCGGCGAGTACTCCGACGGCCAGAACTTCAACGCCATGCTGTTCGTGCACTGGAACGGCACGGCCTGGAGCTTCGTGAAGGAGCCCGCGGCCCTGCATACCAGCGCCTTCGGCGAGGCCGTGACCGTGCTGTCGCCGACGGATGCGTGGGCGGTGGGGGAGAACGGCCTGCGGACGGCCACCCTGTCGGCGCACTGGAACGGGACGGCCTGGTCGTTCGTGAAGACGCCGTTCCCGCAGGACGGGAACGACCCGCAGAACTTCCTCACCGGGGTCACCGCCACCGGGCCCGGAGACGTCTGGGCGAGCGGTTACGAGGGCAACGTCGACCAGCAGAACTTCAGCCTGCCCTACGTGCTGCACTGGGACGGGACCGCCTGGTCGCTGACCGAGACGCCGAACGCCGGCACCGAGGGCAGCCTGCTGGCCGGGGTGACCGCGCTGTCGCCGACCGATGTCTGGGTGGCCGGGCAGACCGGGGAGTCCGACGGTGCGCTGCTGACGTTCACCGAGCATTTCAACGGGCAGACGTGGTCGAAAGAACCGAGCCTTGACCCGGGCGAGCTAGGTGACGCGCCGGACAGCACGTTCCAGGCGGTCGCGAGCGCCGCGCCGCATGTCCTGTTCGCCGTGGGAAGCCAGGAGACGCCGACGTTCTGCTGCCTCGCGGCCCTCGCCGAGCGGAGCACCTCGGGATAAACCGTAAGTTACTCGCCAGTTGACAGCGGCTGTCGCGTGGCCGACCCTGGAGCGATGACCGCTGGCCAGACCACTGATCGCACCGGCGAACTTACAGGGGGGCCCGATGGTATCTCCCGGTGGACCGACCTGAGCGGACCGGTCCGCTACCTGGACTTCGGCGGTCCCGCCGACGGGCCCGTCATCGTCTGCGTGCACGGGCTCGGCGGCTCGGCGGTCAACTGGACGGCGGTCGCGCCACTGCTGACGGGGACCTGCCGGGTGCTGGCCCCGGACCTGGCCGGCCATGGCCTCACCCAGTCGCTGGGCCGCGGCACCGACGTCGGGGCGAACCGGGCCCTGCTGCACCGGTTCGTCATGTCGGTGACCGGTGGCCCGGTGATCCTCATGGGCAACTCGATGGGCGGCATGATCTCGCTGCTCGAAGCGAGCGCCGCCCCGGCGGCGGTGGCCGGCCTGGTCCTGGTGGACCCGGCGCTGCCGTTCGTGCCCGCGCGGCCGGATCCGCTCGTCACCGCGATGTTCGCGGCCTACCTCACCCCCGGCCTGCGCCGCGCGGTGCAGGCCAGGCGCCGCCGCCAGGTCCCGGCCGAACTGGTGTCCAGCATCCTGCGGCTCTGCTGCGCGGACCCCTCGCGGGTGGCGCCGGAAGTGATCGCCCGCCATGTCGAGGTCGCGGTACAGCGGGCCGCTCTCCCGACCATCGAGGCCGACTTCGCCGCCGCGATGCGCTCGGTCGTCCGCACCGCCGGCTACCCGCACGGGCGCGCCTACGGCCGGCGGGTCCGCTCGGTCACCTGCCCGGTGCTGCTGATCCACGGCACCGCTGACCGGCTGGTCCCGGTCGCGGCGGCGCGCGCGGCCGCCCGCGCCAACCCCGCATGGTCGCTGCGGGAGTTCGGCGGCGTGGGGCACGTGCCGCAACTGGAGGCCCCGCAGGACACCGCGGACGCGGTGCTTGGCTGGCTCGGCTCGGCGGCCAAGCAGGCAGCACGCGCGGCTCAGGCGGCGCGCACTCCCGGGGCCGCACCGGAAGGGTAACCACGCTGTGCGCCGACCTGGCAGAAGACACCAGAGGCTGACCCGGGCGTATCAAGGTAGCCGCGCGGGAATCTGTATATAAGATCTGCATCTAACCGCCTGACGGGGCTAAGCGGGCAAATGCAGGCGTCTGGGCCCTGGAGGTGCACATGGGTCTGAAAGCGGTGCCCGGCCGTTCCCGGCCCCGGGTGGGGCTGGTCCTCGGCGCGGGCGGAGTGCTCGGCGCGGCCTGGATGACCGGTGCGCTGCCCGCCCTCCAGGAGCGGTTGCCGCGCCCGCTCGGTGACCTTGACCTGATAGTCGGGACCAGCGCGGGCAGCGTGCTGGCCGCCGCGCTGCGCTGCGGGATCGGTATCGACGAGATGGTCGCCCATCAGCGGGGTGAGGCCGTCGGGCCGCTGGAAGCCTCCGCTGTGGACGGTCTCACCGGTGGCCCCTGGCCGCCCGCACCCCAGTTGCGCCTCGGCTCGGCCAGGCTGATGCTGGCCATGGTGCTGTCCCCGCACCGGGTGCACCCGGGCGTGCTGGCCAGTGCCTGGCTGCCGCTGGGCCGGGCGGACCATGGCCCGCTCCGCGACATGGTGCACGCCCTGCACTGCCACGCCTACGGCCTCCCGGTGTCGGCCGAGCCGCCGGCCTGGGTCCCTCGTGAGACCTGGATCGTGGCCGTCGACTACCGCTCCGGCCGCCGCGCCGTCTTCGGCCGGCCCGGCGCTCCGCCCGCCCGCCTGCCGGACGCCGTGGTCGCATCGTGCTCGATCCCCGGCTGGTTCCAGCCCGCGGTGATCGACGGCCGTCGTTACGTCGACGGCGGCGTCCGCTCGCCGACCTCGCTCGGCATGCTGGCCGGGCCGGCCTCGACGAGGTATTCGTGCTCGCCCCCATGGCCAGCGTCGTGGCGGACCGGCCGCGGATGCCGCACGAGGTGCTCGAGCGGCAACTGCGGGCCCTGATGACCATGACGCTGCTGCGGGAGGTCAGGGCGCTGCGCGCGGCGGGTATCGCGGTCACCGTGCTCACCCCCGGGCCGGAGGACCTGGCCGTGCTGGGCGTGAACCTGATGGATCCCCGCCGCCGGCGCCAGGTGTTCGAGACGTCGCTGATCACCTCGGCGGCCGCGCTGGCGGGCCCGGCCGGGCGGGCAGCCGTGGCGTGACCCCGGGGGGCGGCTCATTCCATCCGGTCGAGGATCTGCCGCACCAGGTCCATCGACGTGTGCGGGTGCAGGAACGCGAACCGGGCGACGGTCTCGCCTTCCCAGGCCGACGGCGGCATGAACGCGACCTGATCGGCAAGCAGCCGGTCGGCCCATTGCGTGTACTGCTCCGGCGCCCAGCCGCGGCGGCGGAACAGCACGACGCCGAGGTCGGGCTCACGGATCAACTCCAGGTAGCCGCGCTTGGCGATCTCCGCCGCGGTGCCAGCGGCCTGCCGGATCGCTGTCTCGATCGCCTCGCTGTAGGCACGGACCCCGTGTACCGACAGCGAGAACCACAGCGGCAGGCCGCGGGCCCGCCGGGTGAGGTGGTAGGCGTAGTCGGTCGGGTTCCAGTCGCCGGGCTCCTCGTGGATCACATCGAGGTAGGACGCCTCCTGCTTGTGCACGGAACGGGCCAGGGCAGGCTCGCGGTACAGCAGCGCGGCACAGTCGAACGGCGCGAACAGCCACTTGTGCGGAATCCAGGACGAACGAATCGGCGTGCTCGACACCGTCAAAGCAGCGCCGCACGCTGGGAGCGAACAGCCCGGCGCCGCCGTAGGCGCCGTCGACGTGGAACCAGAGGCCGTACTCGCGGGCGACCTCCGCCGCCCCGGCCAGGTCGTCGATGATCCCGGCGTTCGTGGTGCCCGCGGTGGCGACCACCACGGCCAGCGAGGCGGGGTCGCCGTCGGATTCGATGGCGGCGCGCAATGCCGCGCCGGTCAGCCGGTGGTCGGGGGTGGTCACGGCCAGCGCGCCCATCTCCAGGATGCGCAGCGTGTTCCCGACCGAGGAGTGGGCGTCGCCGCCGACCACGGCGCGGAACCTGCGGTCCCGGCCCGCCGCGCCGGCCCGGCGCTTGGCCACCTCTCTGGCGACCATCAGCGCCGACAGATTCGCCGCCGAGCCACCGGACACAAAGCACCCGCCCGCCGAGGCGGGGAGCCCGGCCCGGTCGGCGATCAGCCGCAGCACCAGGTTCTCCGCGTGGATCGCCCCCGATGCCTCCAGCCAGGAGATGCCCTGGATCGAGGCGCAGGAGACGAGCATGTCGAACAGCAGCGCCGCCTTGGTCGGCGCGGCCGGGATGAAGCCAAGGAAGCGCGGGCTGTCCGCGGAGATCACAGCCGGGGCCAGGACCGAGGCGTACGCGCCGAGCACCTGGTCCGCGTTGTGCGGTTCCTCGCTGGGCAGCCCGCTCAGCACGGCATCGAACTGCGCCGGGTCCCGGCGGCTCCCGTCCAGGGGAACCGGGTCCAGCCGCAACCGGTTCTCGGCGTACGCCAGCACCGAGCGGATCATCTGCTCGGTCGTCGGATCCACACTGTGCATGGGCGAAACCCTAGGGCATGCCCCCCGGAGAGCCGGCCGCCGTGATACCGGCCTGGCGGGCACGGGCCGGCTGGCAGGATGTCAGCGTGGCGGTGCGTGCGCCAGGCACGCCCTCCTGCCACAGCGGGCGAGGAGGTGGCACGCTGAGATTTCACCGGCTGCGGGTGCTGCGCCGCCTGCCCCACCCCGGGCGAAGCTTCACCCAGGGCCTGATCGTCGGCCGGGACATGGTGTGGGAGAGCAGCGGCGGATATGGGGAGTCGGCGGTGCGCCGGTACCCGCTCGGCGCCCGGCAGCCGGAGGGGCAGGCCGCCTTGCCCGCGGAACTGTTCGGCGAGGGCATCTGCCCGGCCGGCGACCACATGTGGCAGCTCACCTGGCGGGAGCGGGTCGCGCTGCGCTGGGACGCGTGGAGCCTGGAACTGGTGGAGACGATCCCGTTCAACCGCGAGGGGTGGGGCATCTGCGCCGCGGATGGCAGGGTCCTGACCAGTGACGGCACCAGCGAGCTGATTTCGCGCGACCCGGGCATGCTGGCGCCGCTCGGCCGGATCCAGGTCCGCTGCGACGGTGAGCACGTGACCGAACTCAACGACCTGGAGTGGGCCGGAGGGCGGGTGTGGGCGAACCTGCTGGGCAAGCGCTACCTGGTGGGCATCGACCCGGGCAGCGGTGAGGTCACCGACATCGTCGACGCCAAGGCGGTGATGGAACGCCACCGGGGCGACCCGGAGGCGGTGCTGAACGGTGTCGCGGCGCTGCCTGGTCCCGGAGAGTTCCTGCTCACCGGCAAGAACTGGAGGTTGATGTACCACGTCCGGCTGGCCGAGGACCGTGTCCCCGGGGAGCCCGCCCAGTTGATCAGCTGAGCGCGGGCGCCGGCCGGGCCGTGGCTGCGGCCAAGGGCGTGCCGGAGGTCAGCGCGGTCAGGGGCTCAGGCGCGGTACTCGCGGCCGGTGAGTTCCAGGAACACGTCCTCCAGGGTGGCGCCGGACACCCGCAGGCCGGTCAGCGCGTTCCGGTCGGCCAGCCCGGCAAGCACGGCCGCGGGCTCCCTGGTCGCGATGGTCAGTGAGACCCCGTCGTCGGTGACGCTCTCGGCGTCGCGGGCC
This sequence comes from uncultured Actinomycetes bacterium, assembly GCA_963726415.1. Classification (GTDB taxonomy): domain Bacteria; phylum Actinomycetota; class Actinomycetes; order Streptosporangiales; family Streptosporangiaceae; genus DASXKD01. Next base: position 174,059 of record CAVSCM010000040.1, on the reverse strand, counting down.
CTCGGCAGCAGGGCACGTGCCTGTGCCACCGAAAGGTCGCCCGACTGCACGCTGATCCGCAGCGGCTGATCCAGCTCACGGATCAGGCCGGCCTGCGGCCCGATCTTGAGGATCTTCCCGTGGTCCATGATCGCGACGCGGTGGCAGAGGGACTCGGCCTCGTCCATGTGGTGGGTGGTGAGCACCACCGTGCGGCCCTCCGCGCTGATCTTCCGCAGCAGGTCCCACAGGTTCCGCCTGGCCTGCGGATCCAGGGCTCCGGTCGGCTCGTCAAGGAAAAGCAGTTCGGGGTCGTGCACCAGCGCGCAGGCGATGGACAGGCGCTGGGCCTGGCCACCGGACAGCTTCTCGGTGCGGGTGCTGGCCTGGTCCTCCAGTCCGACCACGGCGAGCATGGCATCCGCGCGCTGGGCGGAGACCCCGTACAGCGAGGCGAACGTGCGCAACTGCTCGCGCGCGGTGAGCAATTCGAAGAACGACGACGCCTGCAACTGCACGCCGATCAGCGGCAGCAGCGCGGGGTTGCGCGGCCACGGCGGCCTGCCAAGCACGGTCACCTCGCCGCTGTCGGGCTCGCGCAGGCCCTCAACGATTTCCAGCGTGGTGGTCTTGCCTGCCCCGTTCGGGCCCAGGATGCCGAAGAACTCGCCCTGTTCGACTTCGAACGTCACGCCGTCCACGGCCGCCACCTGGCCGTAGGACTTGCGCAGGTCCCGTACCGAGATCGTCGCTGGCATGCGCGCCACTGTACCGGCCTGGGGCCGCAAGCCGCCCCCTGGAACCCTAGTGCTGGCCCAGGGGAGCGACCCCCTGGAACCCCGACGCGCCGATGGCGCCCTGCCCGGCAAGCCGGCGCAGGCCCCATCGCGCGTACCGGCCCGGGTGCGGCCCCTTGGTAGCGCACAGGGCAGCCCGGTCAGGGATCCTGCCGCGGGGCAGCCGCTGACGCTGGCGAGGCGGCTCGCGCGCGGGCGGCCTGGCGGACCAGATGATCGCGCTCGGTGACGTTCGTGGCCCGGCGGGCGGCCTCGGCGTACGCCGTGGCGGCGGCGGGCAGGTCGCCGTCGAGTTCGTGCAGGTGGCCGCGGACCGCGTGCCACCGGTGCCGCGCGCCGAGCACGTCGCGCAACAGGTCTGTCTCGCGCAGCCCGGCGGCGGCGCCGAGCACATGACCGACCGCGACCGCGCGGCCGAGCATTGCGGCGGGATCCCGGTGCACGGGGTCCCCGGTGAGGGCGACGAGGTCGTCGTACCAGGCGAGGATCTGCGGCCAGTCGGTCTCCTCGGCGCTCGCTGCGTCGCCGTGCAGGGCAGCGATCGCGGCCTCCACCTGGTAGCGGCCCGGCCGCCGTTCCTCCGTCTGTGTGGCGAGCGCCGACTGCAGGACACGCACGCCCTCGGCGATCTCGCGGGTGTCCCACAGGCCGCGGTCCTGCCGGTCGAGCGTGACGATCCGGCCCTCGGGGTCGAGCCGCGCCGGGAGCCGGGCGTGGCTGAGGAGCATCAGCGCGAGCAGCCCGCGCGCCTCGGGCTCCTCGGTGGCGAGGGTGAGCTGGCGGGCGAGCCGGATCGCCTCGCCGGCCAGGTCCACCCGGCCCGCGTGGCCGGCGGTGTAGACAAGGTAGAGCACGCGCAGGACGACGGCGAGGTCGCCGGGCTGGTCGAAGCGGCGCCCGCGCAGGGCCTGCTTGGCGCGGCTGATCCGCTGCGCCATCGTTGCCTCGGGGACGTAGAAGGCGTCGGCGATCTCCCGGGTGGTGAGGCCGCCGACGGCACGCAGGGTTAGCGCCACCTGGGACGCGGGTGCGAGGTCGGGGTGACAGCAGCAGAAAAGCAGGAAGAGGGTGTCGTCGCCCTCCTCGGTGGCGGCCGGCCGCGGCTCGGCGCAGATCGTCTCCTCGCGGCGATGCCGGGCGGCCTCGCTGCGGCGGGCGTCGACGAGCCGCCGCACCGCGACCGTGGTCAGCCACGCGCGCGGGTCGCGCGGCGGGCTCTCGGGCCACACCCGCAGCGCCTCCAGCAGCGCCTCCTGCAGCGCGTCCTCCGCGGCGTCGAAGTCTTCGCCCCGGCGGACCAGGCCCGCGAGCACCCGTGGGACGAGGGCGCGCAGCGCGCCCTCGTCCAGGCGGTGCACCGGCTCGCCGGTCACGCCGGGGTCATTCCTCCGACGGCGCGCCGGACATGACCTCCCGGACGTCGATCCACTCGTACAGCGGCTCGCCGCCGGGGCCGGGCTCGGAGGAGACGTACGCCGCGAGCTCGACCGCGCGCTCGTAGGACTCAACGTCGATCATGTACCAGCCCGCGACCAGGTCGCTGGTCTCTGGCAGCGGGCCGTCGGTGGTGACGGGCGCCGCGTCCGGGCCGCCGTAGCGCACCCAGGTGCGCGCCGGCGTGAGCGCCTGCGCGTCGACGTACTCGCCGTTCTTCTCGAGCAGCTCACCGACGTGCCTGAGGAAGGCCATGTGTGCCTCCACATCCTCGGGCGTCCACTGGTCCATCGGGGGGAAGGGATGGTGCGGCTCCGGGCCGCCGCGGTAGTGCTTGAGAAGCAGGTACTTCGGCATCGTGGTCTCCTGGTGTCGTGGGCCGCGCCTGTCGAGGCCCTTCACCTGGTGAGCGGAGCCGGTCAGACTTTCTCGACATGAAATCACCAAATCGAGCTCGGAGACCGTCGCGCAGGGGGAACCCGCTGGCCCGGGCGGCCTCGGGGTTTGCTCCGGTGGCCTCAGCGTCCCTTAACGCCATCCTGGGGGGTTGACCCCTGCTGGCCCGGGAGGGCGGTCGGGCTGGCGACCACCGCGGGACGCGCCGGGGCCATGACCGCGCCGTCCGGGCGATGCTCCGGCGGCACCAGCCCAAGTACCCGGTAGACGGCGTCGCCGTCCACGGTCTCCTGTTCCAGCAGCAGCGCCACCAGGCTGTGCAGCTCGGCGCGGTGGGTGCGGAGCAGGCTGACCGCCTCTTCCTCGGCCTCGCGGAGCAGCCGGGCGACCTCGGTGTCGATGGTTGCCTGGGTGGATTCGGCGAATGGGCGGCTGGACATGCCGGGACCACCGGCACCGAGGAACACCGACCCGCCCTCGGGGTAGCCGACCGGGCCGATGGCAGGGGACAGCCCGAACTCGCGGACCATCTTGACGGCGAGATCGGTCGCGGAGGCAAGGTCGTTGGCTGCGCCCGTCGAGCCCTGGCCGAACTCCACCAGTTCGGCGGCCCGGCCGCCCAGCCGCACGGCCAGGCTCTGGGTGAGGTAGTCCTCGCTGTACAGGTGGCGCTCCACCAGGGGAAGCTGCTGGGTCACCCCGAGCGCCTGGCCCGCGGGGAGGATGGTGACCTTGGCCACCGGGTCGGCGCGGGGAGACAGCGCGGCGACCAGGGCATGGCCCGCCTCGTGCACGGCCACGGCCTGTTTCTCCTCGGGGAGCAGCACGTTGGAGCCCTCCCGGCGGCCGAGGATGATCCGGTCCCTGGCCGTGTCGAAGTCCTCCGCGGTGATCACTTCCCGCCCACCGCGGACCGCGTTGATGGCCGCCTCGTTGACCAGGTTGGCCAGGTCGGCACCGGAGAAGCCCGGTGTGCCGCGGGCCACCACCTGCAGGTCCACGTCCGGGTCCAGCTTCTTGTCCCGGCAGTGAACCTTGAGGATGGCCTCGCGTTCGGTGAGGTTGGGCAGCGGGATGGTGATCTGGCGGTCGAACCTGCCGGGCCGCAGCAGCGCCGGGTCCAGCACCTCGGGCCGGTTCGTGGCGGCGAGCACCACGATGCCTTCGGTGGGGTCGAACCCGTCCATCTCCGTCAGCAACTGGTTGAGCGTCTGCTCGCGCTCGTCGTTGGAGACGACCGCGCCGGAGCCGGCCCGCCGCTGGCCGATCGCGTCCAGTTCGTCGATGAAGATGATGGCCGGGGCCCGCTTGCGCGCCTCGGCGAACAGGTCCCTGACTCTCGCGGCGCCTACACCGACGAACAGCTCCACGAAGCTGGAGCCCGCGACGGAGAAGAACACCACGTCCGCCTCCCCGGCCACCGCCCGGGCAATGAGCGTCTTGCCGGTACCCGGCGGGCCGACCATGAGCACGCCGCGCGGCGGGGTCGCCCCGGCCCGGCGGTACCGGTCCGGGTTCCGCAGGAAGTCCACCACCTCGACGATCTCCGCCTTGGCACCCTCGTACCCGGCGACGTCGCTGAACCGTGTCTTTGGCCGTTCCGCGTCGAACACCTTCGCCCGGGACCGGCCGACCCCGAGCACGCCCTGCAGTTGCCCGCCGGCGCCGCGGGACAGCCGCATCCACAGCCAGCCGAACAGCAGGAACGGGGACAGCAGGAGCACCCAGGTGAGCACCTCGGAGCCGAACGACGGACCCGGTGTGCTGGCGGTGATCTCCACGTCCGCCGACTGCAGGTCGTCCAGGAACTGCTGCCCGGCCTGGCTCGGGATCACCGTCTCGTACGTGCTCCCGTTCTTCAGCGTCCCGCTGGCCTGGCCATTGGCGCCGAGCGTCACGGTCTTCACCTGGTGTGAGCTGACGCGAGACAGGAACTCGGAGTAGCTGAGGCTGACCTGGTTGGCGTGCACGGTGGGCAGTATCAGCCAGAGGAGCGCGAAGGCGATCAGCGCGACCGGCCACAGCCAGTGGCGCCAGCGCGGCGGCGAGGGCGGGGCCGACGCCGCCGGTTTGTCACCCGGCGGCGGCGGAGTCACCTGTTTGCTCACACCGATCTCCTGTCCACGCGCACGTACGATTCAGACTAACCCTGGTCAGTACGGCGTTAGTGTGACGGCGGAGGCAAACCCGGCCCGGGCTAACGCGACGACAGGACCTCGGCGATTTTCGCGGCGGCCGCCGAGGGGTCATCGGCATCGTGCAGTACTTCCCCCCAGGACCAGCGGTAATACCAGCGAAGGTGTCCCCGGTCGTCGGTACCCGGAGTGCAGCCGATGCTTTCGGCCAGCATGGTCGCGCCCGGTGCGAAGATGTGCAGGGCGGCCGGGTAGGTGGTCTTCACCGTGGCGTGCAGTCCTTGGGTATCAAGGGCGGTCGCCAGCCGGTGCAAGTGGTACGTGCGAGCGTGATCCCGTGCGCGATCCACCGTGTCCTCTGCCGTGCATTAGCGGTTGTCGGGGTCGCCATATTGTCCGCGCCCGGCGTACCGGCTTGTCAACCCTGGGGAGGGTAGGGGGCGTATCCCCCGGACGCGTACGGGTCGCCTGAGTAGTCCGCTTCGTAACCGGGGGCATAGCCACCCGCGGTGTACCCGTCCTGATAGCCGGACTGGTCCGCGTAGGGCTGCGCCGGGTAGCCATCGGTGTACGGCGCGGACCCGGCGGGCGGCAGTGGTGCGGCCAGGTAGGCAGCGGGGCTGGCGGGCTCGGCATAGGGGGCAGGCGCCTCGTACCCGGGCGGAGAGTACACGCGCAGCGGATCGGCCAGGTAGTTGTTGTAGCTGGCGGTGTGTGCCGTGGTGGCGTCACCGTTACCGGAGCCGTTGTGGGCGTAGGGGTTCCCGTACGCGGGCGTCTGTGCCTCGGCGGCTGGGGCAGCTGGCGCGGGCGGCGCGCTGTACCAGTCCGCGGCTGCGGCCGCGGCAGGGGGTGCCGGCTGGTAGGCGTAGCCGGGGTCGGCATAGTCGCCCGCCGGGTAGCCGCCACTGCTGTGACCATTGGCACCATGTCCGTTGCCGTTGGCGTGGGCAGCCCCGTTGGCCGCGGCGCGGTCCGCCGCGGGCGCGGTCTTGGCATGCTTCCTGGCGTTGCTGTAAGAGCGGCTGTCGTTGGCCGGCACCGCCTTGAGGGAGAACGACGGGCTGGTCAGCGGGTCGTCTTCGAGCGCACCGGGGATGGGCGGCGGCGCGCTGGCGAGCTCGGTGAGCATGGCCAGGTCACGATCCCTCGTGGGCTGGGGCCCGGTGGTGTCCCGCCGCCGGGGCTCGAGCCTTGGCTGGGGTCCGGTGTCCCGCGCCGGATATGGCCCGGTGTTCCTGGCCTGGTGCGGCCCCGTGTCGCGCGATGAGCGCGGCGCGGAATCGAGCACCGAACGCGGCTCGGGGTAGGAACGGCTGGCGGCGGCAGCGTCCGCCTCACGCCGCGCGGGCGGCAGGGGAGGCGGGGCCGGGCGGGCGGCGCGGACCGGCAGGCGCTCGGTCACCGGCTCGCGCTGGTCGCGCTCCTTCCGGCTCGGCAGGTCACGCTGCAGGTCACGGTCGGACGCTGGCGGCCTGGCCGGACGGGAATCCCGCGGGCCGGGCTTGGCCTTGGCGCTGCCGTTGGCCGGCGTCTTGGCCGCCGTATCGCTCGCGGGCCTGCTCGGCCGCGCCATGGTCGAAAGTGGCTTGTCGGCGGAAAGCTCGGCCCAGTACTGCTCGTCGGAGAGCTTGTCCCATTCCGAACTGGGCCAGTCGTCGTCATCGTCGCGCTTGCCCCGCTGCCGGGGCTTGCTCTTGCCGCTGGCCGACGCACCCTCCGCCTTGCGCCGCGAGGCCGGCCGGTCCCTGGAGCCATCCATGGTCGCGGGGAACTCCACCGCGGGCTGGTCACCGGTCGCGTAGCTTTCGGCCGGGCCGAAGTCCATGGACGGGTAGTCGGCCGAGGGGAAGTCGTCGGCGGCGGGCCGCCGCGAGGGACCGGTGTCGTGGCGGCCTCGGGCCTGAGCGGACGCCCCAGCGGCCGAGCGGGTGGCGGCCGGCTTTTGGGTGGGGTGGCGGGGTGATGAACTAGCACTGTAGTCGGAGGCGTCGCGGGCTGGCCGCCGTGGTGCGCCGTCGTAGTCCCGGCCGCGCGCCGCGCGGTCCCTGGCCGGTCCACGGGAACCGGAGCCCGGGTACTCGCCGCGCCCCCCGCGGCTTCCATAGGCGGATGCCCGCCGGGTGTCCCGGTCCTGCCAGCGCTCGTCCTGGTCGCGCCGCCGGTCGCGGCCGCTGGACCTCAGGTCCGGCTCGTCATGCTCGTCACCCCGCCCGAGCCGAATACTCAGAAAGACGGCAATGAGGACCACCACGATAACGGCCACCAGGCCGACCACAAGCAGGATCATCGCACCACCCAACTAGCCATGGCCATCTGGGCAGCGCTAGCGAGGCGCACGCGGCCACGGCGCGGGCCTTCCCCAGTGTCGCTAGCGGCTTGGGAACAGTCTTGGAGCGTACTTCCTTGAGCAGTGATTCTGGTGGACTGGTATGGCCCGTGTCATGCGTTTAGGGAACTTTTACGGATGTCGTTTACTCAACGTTACCAGTCAATTACGGGTTGATGACAGTAGCGAGCCTGCCACGGGCTATAGCGGCCCCTGCTATGGCCATCCAGGCCGTTTTCGCGCTCGTCCCACCCGGCAGGGAGAGCTTCTTGTCAAGGGCGTAAACGGTAAACCTGTAAACGTGCCCGGGATTCGCCGGGCATGGCGGATCATAGCCGATGCTGCCTTTGCTGTTGTCCGCTCGACGCGCCCCTGGCGGAAGTCGCCCCGCCGGAATATCTGAGGATTGCGGGCCTATGTCGAAGACGATCCAGAAGATATACGGCTTGATCGGCGCGGCGGAGTCATCCATGACCAGCGCGAGTGACTTTGTTCCGGCTGGCGCGCCGGACCAGTGAATCGCCGGATGCCTGCCCGCGCCCCGGCAACTGAAGGCCGGGCCCATCTGCTTCCCGTTGAAGTCCGGGCTGGTCACCGTGATGTTGTCAGGAACCGCCACCAGGACCGTGCTGGGACCACCAATCAGACCGCAACCACTGACAAAAAGGAGAGCTGCGGCGGCGGCGACCGCCGGAATCCACCGGCCGGACATGCCCGCCAACCGCCGCACCCACCAATCCTCATCTCGCACCCACGCGCCCCATCCGCAGTGATCGTATGCGGAGGTGACCGGTCCCGGGGCCGACCCGCCGAAACCGTACGCCGGTTCTAGGCTGAGGCTGAGCCGCGTGGGATCCCGGACATCTGGGCAGGGTGGGTCGCCCGTCCTCGCAGACCTAGTCTGTCGGCCGACTCGTCCCGAACATGATTTCGTCCCAGGACGGGACCGAGGAGCGCCGGGAGCGGCCGCCCGCGGCCTTCCGCACCGGGCGCTCGCGCGGCGCGGGCACGGCAGGGGCGCTTTCCTCCTGCTCCGGGGCCTTACGGGCGTGGCTCGGCGCCGGTACCCGGGCACGCTCGGCGGGACGGCCCTGGTCAGCTTCGGCGGCCGGGCCGAGCCTGGCGCCGATCGGCGTGACCGTGGCACGGGCCGCGGTCCGCGGTCCCGGCGCCGGTGGCGGCAGTTCGGCGTCGGGAAGACACAGGCGCATCGCGGTGTCGTCGGCCGGGGCGACGTGCTTGCGGTGCGGGTCGAAGATCCATTCCGCCAGGTGGGGACGGCTGCCCGAATTGAACGAGAGGCGGACCTGCCATCCGCCGTCGGCCCGCTTGCGCGAGTCCCACTCCGCATCCGCCGGGTCAATACCGGATGCCCGCAGGCCCTCCTGCACCAGGTCCCCGAGGCTGCGACCTGGCCCGGAATCCCCTGACTGGCGCACGGTCGCGCTCTGGGCCTCCTGGGCGCGGTAGGCGCGCTCGGCCAGCACGGGGCCCTCGAACCGCCGTACGCGCTCGATCGGCACCCCCGCCGCATCGGCGATCTCCTCGGCGGTCTCCCCGGCGCGAATCCGGTCCTGGATCTCCTTGGGTCGCAAGGGACTCTCCACTTCGATCTCGTACTGCGCAAGCCGCGAGAACTGCCCGCGGGCCACTATCCGCAGCCGGTCATCGATCCGCAGCGTGAAGCGGCCACCGCTCCCCGGCGCTGTGAGAACGGCATAGGTGCCATCCTCACTGACCGCGACGAGGCGCAGCTCTTGCATTGGTGTCCCTTCTGCGCCGCCGGGCGACCCGGTGCACATCGTGCCGCACGGCGGCGTAGCTCGGACCTCCCTCAGGTGAGTCTGACGGCTGAGTGGGCTGGAGGCCAGCACCGTGACCGGTGAGTCCGCGAGATCCACGCCAAGTATCGCCGTTCCAGGCCGGCGGGGTACCCGGTTCGGTGATGGCCAACGTGCCCGTGTGGTCGGGTATGCACTAATTGCCGTGTCAGGGCCGGCCCGGCTGCGTCATGATGAGGAGCGGGTGACCGGGGAGCAAATTCTCGGATGAGGCAGAGGGGACCGCACCTAGTGCAGTCGGCTGACGGGGCCTCGCCACCGCGCGGCGAGGGTGATTCCGGGGGAGCGGAACTCGCCGACGTCATCTCCCGGCTCCGCCGGGCGATGCGCCGGGCGGCCCGCGCCGCGGATCCGGTCGGCAACCTATCCGTCGCCCAGCTCGAACTGCTGTCCTGCCTGGCGGAGAACCCCGGCGCCCGTCCCGGTCAGCTCGCCAGGATGCTCCGGATCGCGCCCAGCTCGGAGGCGACCCTCGCCGGCGGTCTGCGCCGGGCCGGGCTCATCACCCGGTCCGGCGGGGAAGGCGACCGGCGCACCGCGTCGCTGTCACTGACCATGGCCGGCGAGGCCGCTGTCACCCGCTGGCAGCAGGTCAACGAGCGGCTGCTCCGGTCCGCGCTGACCAAGCTGCCGCCCGCCAGCCGCGACGTGGTCGCTTCCGCCCTGCCCGCGCTGCGGGATCTGGCGGGGCTGATCGACGCGCTGGCCGACGCCCCGCCCGCGGGGCCTACCGGGCTTCCGCCCGCTTGACATCTAGGTCCGGCTCAGCGGCGCTGCCCGGCGCAGGGCTAGGCGGCAGTGCGTCCGGCCTGCTCATCCGGGACGGCCACCAGTTCCAGCGGCCCAGCAGAACCACGGTCGAAGGCACCAGCAGGGTACGCACCAGGAACGTATCCATCAGGATGCCCAGGGCCAGGCCCAGGCCGATGTCACGGATCTGGTCGCCGCCCGAGCCGCTGCCGGCGACCACTGTCAGCACGATGAACGTGCCGGCGAGCACCAGCCCGGCCGAGGTGATCGTCGACCCAGTCGCGCCCAGTGCCCTGGTCACCGCCTCGCGCAAGGGCAGACGGTGCGCCTCCTCGCGGATCCTGGTCATCATCAGGATGTTGTAATCCTCGCCCAGGGCGAGCAGGAAGATGAACATCAGGAACGGCATGAAGAACACCAGGCCGCCGCTGTTACCGATCTTGATGAAGATCAGCACCGACAGGCCAAGCGCCGCCAGGTAGGAGATGCCCACCGAGGCGATCAGGTACAGCGGGGCCACCAGGCTGCGCAGCACCAGCGCGAGCAGGATCCCGATCGCGATGATCGCGTAGGGGATGATGTGCTTGAGGTCGCTGTTGGAGATGCTGCTGATGTCGTAGAGGGCCGGTGCCTCGCCGCCGAGCGCGGAATCAGACGCGCCTATCGACTTACCGACCGCCGTGGTCGCGGCGCGCAGCGATGGCGTCGCGTTCATCGCCTCGGTGGTCCCCGGGTCACCCGCCTTCAGACCGGTCTGGTACAGCACGGTACGGCCGTCCGGGCTGACGAAGTTGGCGGTGGCCCGGTAGGCGGCGTAGGCGCCGGGCGGCACCGTACTGCCAGCCGGGGGCGTGGGCGGCAGCAGCTTGGCCGGGCCAAGCTGGCTATGCAGCGCGGTGAACTGGGCCGGGGTCAGCGAGGCGCCGCCGGGGTTCAGCGGCCCGGCGATCTGGGTGAACTTCCCGGTCGCCTGGAGCTTGCTGGCCGCCGCCGTTAGCGGAGCCGGGTTCTGCCATACCGGGGTGTCGAACCGGTAGATCACCGTGGTGGGGTTGGCCGAGGACTGCGGGAAGTACTTGGTGAGCTGCGCCTGCCCGGCGGCGGAGTCGGTGCCGGCGGGCGGGGCGGTACTCCCGCCGAAGCCGGCCGCCGTGTAACCGAACACCGCGAACGCCAGCCCGCCGAACACCACGATCCCGGACACCAGGGTCGGGATGGGGTGCTTCACGATGCGGCCGGCTATCCGGCCCCAGGCGCCCGCCTTGCCGCTGCCCTGGATGTTCCACGGCAGCAGCTTCGGCCGCTTGAACATGGCGCGGAACAGCGAGCGCTTGGCGGCCAGCAGCGACAGCCGGATGGACAGCAGCGCGGGCAGCAGGGTCAGTGCCGCGATCAGGGTGACGCCGATGGCGATCGCGAACGGGCCACCAAGGTCGGCGTAGAAGGAGAAGGATGCGAGCAACAGCGTCAGCATCGCCGCGATCACCGTCGCCGCGGAGAACGTGATGGACTCACCGACCTTGGTCACCGAGCCGACGATCGCTTCCCGGGCCGGGGCCCTGGGGTGGAGGAAGTCGCCGAGCAGGCTGCCGCCGAGGCCCCGCGCGCCGGGGTAGTACTCGCCCGCGGTGGCGTGCTGCCCCGCCCGCAGCGCCTCGCGGACCCGGAAGACCAGGAACAGCCCGTAGTCCGTGCCCGCGCCCAGCACCAGCACGATCATCAGGAACTCGGCGATGGGGGAGACCTGAAGCCCGTGTTGGGCGGCCTCCGCGACCAGCGGCCCGGCGATGGTGAACGACAGCAGCGGCGGTATGACGGTAACCAGGGCGAGGGTGAACGACCGGAAGATCAGGACCAGCAGCACGAGAATGAACACCAGCGACAGTGCCTGGATCTTGTTGCCGGTGTTGCCAGAAGCCTTCTGCTGGTCCACCTGCGCAGCAATGTCACCCGTCACGTGCGCCTGAACCCCAGCGGGCAGGTGCGCCTGGTCGATCTTGGCGCGCAGACCGTCGATCAGATCGGTGGCGTAGTTCTGGTTACCGCCGCCCTGCTGTGCGAGCACGATCAGCTGGACCGCGTGCCCGTCGGCGGAAACGCCGGCGTCCTGCACCTTGCTGACCCCGCTGACCGTCTTGAGCTGGGCGGGCAGCGCGGCGATCGCGCTGAGGTCGGCCTGCGACAGCGGCGCGCTTGGCTGTGTCGCAATGACCGGGATCGGGACCAGGCTGGCGGTGCCGAACGGCGCCGCGAGCTCCGCGGCTTGCGAGCTCGGCGCGCTGGCCGGGAGGAACTTCTGGTTGTTGTTCTGGGTCACGCTGTTCAGCGAGGGAAGCAGTGATACGGCAGCGATCGCCCCCGCCACCCACGCAATCAGCACCAGCCAGCGGAACTTGACGGCTAGAGAGCCAATCGTCTTGAAGATGGTATCGATATGCACACCTTGAGCCTACGGGGCGAAGCTGACAGGACGCTGTTAAGGGTCTGCCATAGGATCGGATGGCAATGACTACCCATTGCAATCAGTAAATTACGAAGAGGCACCTAGTTTGACCGGTTCCCCGAGGGCCGCCGGAGACATGCTGGGCATCTCGCCGAAAATCACGAGCAGGTCACGTAGTCTTTTCTGCGGTAACGGAGCAGAGCGGGGATGAAGGACTCATGGACAATGCGACACTTCATCGGGCTCATTCTGGGGCTCGCGCTGGCTGCGGCCGTATTCTTCGGCGGCGGCTGGGGAGCTGAGCACGTTTCCGCGCTGGCTGGCCACAGCGTGGGGCTGCCCAGCCGGACCGGCCTGATCGGCCTGGCCGCCATGCTCGCGGTCGGCCTGCTCATGGGCGTCCTGCTTGTGGTCCCCGCCGTGTCACCGCTGGCCACCGGGCTGCCGGGGCTCGTGCTGCTGGGCTGGACAGCGCTGCTGGCGGTCAGCGCGCACCGGGCGCTCGCCTGGATCCCGCTGCAGAGTCACGCGTTCGGCCTCGGCTTCCGTGCCCTGCTGCTGAGCGGGATGCTGGCGCTCGCCGGTATCGCGATGGTCATCCCGATGTTCCTGCCTGCGCGCTGGCACGGCACCCGCGGCTACGACGACGACGCGGACGTGCTCGAACTGCCGGCCCCCACCGGGCTGCTCTCCTGACCAGGTAACGTCACGGGCACCGCCGCCCTGCGGCCATCGGCACCTGCGGCGGCGCCGACGTCCCCGGCCTGCCGGCCTTGGCCAGGTAACGTCACGGCACCGCCGCCCTGCGGCGGCGCCGCTGGGCTCGCACCGATCCGCCCGCGCCCTGGCCAGGTAACGTCACGGCACCGCCGCCCTGCGGCGGCGCCGCTGGGCTCGCACCGATCCGCCCGCGCCCTGGCCAGGTAACGTCACGGTACCGCCGCCCTGCGGCGATCGGGGCGGCGGCGCCGTGACGGGCTCGTGCCCGGGCTAGTGGGCGGCGGCGAACTGCTCCGCCTCGGTGGACCCGGCCAGCGCCACCGTGGCGGCGTCGGGAGTGATGGCCGAGGTCACCAGGTCGAAGTAACCCGTTCCCACCTCGCGCTGGTGCCGCGTGGCGGTATAGCCGGACGCCTCGGCGCCGAACTCGGCATCCTGCAGCCGCACGTAGGCCGGCATGCCCTCCTCGGCGTAGCCGCGGGCCAGCTCGTACATCGAGTAGTTCAGCGCGTGGAATCCGGCCAGCGTGATGAACTGGAACTTGTACCCCATCTCGCCCAGCTCGCGCTGGAACTTCTCGATGGTGCCGTCGTCCAGGTGCTTGCGCCAGTTGAACGAGGGCGAGCAGTTGTAGGCCAGCATCTGGTCGGGGAACTCGGCCTTGATCGCCTCGGCGAACTCACGCGCCTCCGCCAGGTCCGGCGTGGAGGTCTCCATCCAGAGCAGGTCGGAGTAGGGCGCGTAGGCGAGCCCGCGGGCGACCGAGGCGGCCATGCCGTTGCGGACCCGGAAGAAGCCCTCGGCGGTCCGGTCGCCGGTGACGAACTGACGGTCGCGCTCGTCCACGTCGCTGGTGATCAGCGTCGCCGCGTGCGCGTCGGTCCTGGCCACCACCAGGCTCGGCACCCCGCAGACGTCGGCCGCCAAACGGGCGGCGTTGAGCGTCTTGATGTGCTGCCCGGTCGGGATGAGCACCTTCCCGCCGAGGTGGCCGCACTTCTTCTCGGACGCCAGCTGGTCTTCCCAGTGCACCGCCGCGGCACCGGCCGCGATCATGGCCTTCATCAGCTCGAACGCGTTGAGCACGCCGCCGAAGCCCGCTTCGGCGTCGGCCATGATCGGCGCGAGCCAGTGGGTTCCGTTGCCGTTGCCCTCGGCCCAGGCGATCTGGTCGGCGCGCAGCAGGGCGTTGTTGATCCGCCGGACCACCTGCGGCACCGAGTTGACCGGGTACAGGCTCTGGTCCGGGTAGGTCTGCCCGGCCAGGTTGGCGTCCGCGGCCACCTGCCAGCCCGACAGGTAGATCGCCGGGAGCCCGGCACGGACCTGCTGTACCGCCTGGTTGCCGGTCAGCGCGCCCAGCGAGTGCACGTAGTCCTCGGTATCCAGGAGCGTCCACAGCCGCTCGGCGCCCAGCCGGGCCAGCGTGTGCTCCTCCTGTACCGAGCCGCGCAGCCGGATGACATCCTCCGCGGAGTACGTGCGCTTGATGCCGCGCCAGCGCGGGTTCGTCGCCCACTCCCCGGCCAGGCGGGCCGCCTGGCCAGCCGGGCTGGCGTCCTGGTGCCCGTTGCTGCCTGCCGCATATGCGGTGCCCTCGAGGCGACGATCGTGCACTGTCATTCCTCCCGATCCATGTCGTCCCCGGGTTGGTTGGTTGGCACAAGCTTGGGCCATCGGACGCACAATGGGCCGGAGATGCGTAGTGAAGATTTGAAGTTTTTCATTTAAAGTGAACATATGCCGCAGTTTCTTAAAGAAGAATCTGACTCATTTCGTTCTAGTGGTCTAGACCTTGCGACGTTCGGCCAGCGCCTGCGGCACCTGCGGCGGGCCAGGAACCTGACCCTCGCCGAGCTGGGCGAACGGGTCGGCCGGGCCCCCTCGGCGCTGTCCCTGCTGGAGAACGGCCGCCGCGAGCCGAAGCTGTCGCTGATCGAGTCGCTGGCCAAGGCGTTGTCGGTGTCACCGGAGGAACTGCTGCGGCCGCAGCCGCCGAGCCGCCGGGCGCAGCTGGAGATCGCGCTGGAGGAAGCGCAGCATGACCCGCTTTTTCGTGACCTCGGGCTGTCGTATCTGAAGGTCGGTGCGCGCGTGCCGGGCGACGTGCTCGAGCACCTGGTCGCGCTGTACGGCGAGCTGCGCCGCCAGCGCACCCGCCCGACGGCCACGCCCGAGGAGGCGCGGCTCGCCAACGCCGAGCTGCGGCACGCCATGCGCGCGCGGGGGAACTACTTCCCCGAGATCGAGCGGCAGGCGGCCGAGGCGCTGGACGCGGTGGGCTACCGGGGCGGCGCGCTGTCCCAGAGCACGCTGATGGCGATCGTCGGCCATCACGGCTTCACCGTCTCCTACTCCGACGATCTGCCGAGGTCCGTCCGGTCCGTGACCGACCTGCGGCACCGGCGCATCTACCTCAAGCAGGAGCCGGTCGGCGTGCACTCGCCGCGGACGATCCTGTTGCAGACCCTCGGCCACTTCGTGCTCGACCACGAGACCCCGCACGACTTTGCCGACTTCCTCCGCCAGCGGGTCGAGGCCAACTACTTCGCTGCGGCGGTCCTGGTCCCCGAGCGGCCCGCGGCGCGGTTCCTTTCCGAGGCGATGCAGGCGCGGCAGCTTTCCGTGGAGGACCTGCGCGACGTGTTCTCGGTGTCGTATGAGATGGCCGCGCACCGGTTCACCAACCTGGCCACCCACCATCTGGGACTGACCTGCCACTTCGTGAAGAACGACGAGGCCGGCGTCATCTACAAGGCCTATGAGAACGACGGGCTCGTGCTGCCCGCGGACGCCTCCGGGGCCATCGAGGGGCAGCGGATGTGCCGGCAGTGGTGCGGCCGGCAGGTCTTCTCCGCCGCCGACCGGTTCTCGCCGTGCTACCAGTACACCGACACGCCGTCGGGCACCTACTGGTGCGTGTCGCACGTGGACCCGGGCCGCGAGCGCGGGTTCGCGATCACGCTGGGGATCACCTACGAGCATTCCCGGTGGTTCCGCGGCCGGGACACCGCCACCCGCCGGGTGTCCCGGTGCCCGGACGCTGACTGCTGCCAGCGGCCGCCGAGCAGTCTGGCGGGTCGCTGGGAGGGAATGGCCTGGCCGTCGGCCCGTGCGCACTCGCACATCCTGTCCGCGCTGCCCACCGGGAGCTTCCCGGGCGTGGACGAAACCGACGTTTATGAGTTCCTGGAACGCCACGACCAGGGCTGATGTGTGGGGGCGCGGGCAGCCGGCCGACATCGGTTGGCCTGGAAGCTACTCATCGGTAACATAGGGGTCGACCAGACCCCTGAGGAGCACCATGAGCAGCGCCCCCGAGACCGACGTGCCATTCAGCCTGGAGCCCGGGCCCGGCCTGCGCGAGATGCGGGACTGGGTCCACGGATTCGCCGCAAACGTTATCAGGCCCGCGGCAGCCGAGTGGGACGAGCGGGAGGAGACCCCGTGGCCGATCCTGGAGGAGGCGGCCAAGATCGGGCTGTACTCGCTGGAATTCTTCGGCGAGCAGTGGCTGGGGCCCACCGGCCTGGGCATCCCGATCGCGTTCGAAGAGCTGTTCTGGGGGGACGCGGGCATCGCGCTGTCCCTGGTCGGCAGTTCGCTCGCGGCGGTCGCGCTGTCGTCCAACGGGACCAACGAGCAGATCGGCGAGTGGCTGCCGCAGATGTTCGGCGGGCCGGGTGACGTCAAGCTCGCCGCGTTCTGCTCCTCCGAGCCTGACGCGGGCAGCGACGTCGCCGCCATCCGGACCAGGGCGGTCTATGACGAGGCCGCCGGCGAGTGGGAGCTGAACGGCACGAAAACCTGGGTGACCAACGGCGGCATCGCCGATGTGCACGTGGTGGTGGCGTCGGTGGACCCGACGCTGGGCAGCCGCGGGCAGGCGAGCTTCGTGGTGCCGCCGGGCACACCGGGCCTGTCCCAGGGGCAGAAGTTCCGCAAGTACGGCATCAGGGCCTCGCACACGGCCGAGGTCGTGCTCGACGGCGTGCGGAATCCCAGGCCGCTGCCTGATCGGCGGCAAGGAACGGCTGGACGAGCGGCTTGCCCGGGTCAGGGAGGGCGGCAGCGCCGGCGAGCAGGCGGCGATGAAGACGTTCGAGCGGTCCCGGCCCAGCGTCGCGGCCATGGCCGTGGGCATCGCCAGGGCGGCGGTCGAGTTCGCCACCGAATACTCGCGGAACCGGGTGCAGTTCGGCCGGCCGATCGGGCAGAACCAGGCGATCGCGTTCATGCTGGCCGACATGCAGGCGTCGGTGGACGCGGCCAGGCTGCTCACCTGGCGTGCCGCGTGGATGGCGCGCAACGGGGTGCCCTTCGACCACGCCGAGGGCTCGATGAGCAAGCTGGTCGCGGGGGAGACGGCGGTCCGGGTCACCGACCAGGCCATGCAGATCCTCGGCGGTAACGGCTACACCAGGGAGTTCCCGGTGGAGCGCTGGCACCGCGACGCCAAGATCTTCACGATCTTCGAGGGAACCTCGGAGATCCAGCGCATGATCATCGGAAGGGCTGTCACAGGGCTTGACGTGCGCTAATAGGGGACGAGTACCTCCTCAGGAGTGGGCAGCCAGGTGGCGCGCGAGGTGGGGCGGCGTTCGTGCCGGCTTTTGCTTGTAGACAAAGGCGCGGCGCAGTTGCGGGTACGGCTCGTCTGGTCCGCGGAAGTTCCGGCTCATCACGGCGAGTTCTGCCCGGCGGTAGCGGTCGAGCGGCTGGGTCGTGGCGATCTCGGCCAGCCGCCGCGCCTTGGCAGCCAGCTGCGACTGATAATCGCGGCCGCGGGCTAGCTCCTCTGCGAGGGCGGCCACCTGCCGGCGGTACCCGGCGATGTCGCCGCTTATCACCCGGTCGACCAGGCCGAAGCGCATAGCCGACGCGGGACTGACGGGAAGGCACGCCTTGGTAAGTTCCGCCGCGCGCCGCGCGCCGACCCGGCGGGGCAGAGTGTAGGTCCAGTACTCCGAGCCGTGCAGGCCCATCAGCCGGTAGTGCGGATTGAGGACCGCGCCGCTGCGGCACCAGACCTGGTCGGCGGCGAGCGCGAGCATCAGCCCGCCGGCGGCGGCGCCGCCGGCAAGCGCCGCTACCGTGAGCCGGTCGGTGGTGGTCAGTATCGCCTCGACCAGGTCATCGATTGCGTTGATGTTCCGCCAGGACTCTTCGGCGGGGCTGTCGGCGGCCTCGATGACATTGAGATGGATCCCGTTTGCGAATATGTCGGCTGCCCCGCAAAGGACGATCACCCGCACCGGGCGGGCTTGAGCGTACCGGTAGGCGGCGAGAAGCCGGCGGCACTGACCGGTGCTCATCGCGCCGCCAGGGAAGGAGAACGTCATGTAGCCGACGCCGCCGGATTCCCGGTAGGCGATCTCCTGGTAGGTGCGCCGGCCTGGCGGTACCACCAGCGGCACGTCGACCTCTGGCACGGCCGCGGCGGCCTCGCCGAGCGCGATCGTGGCCGGCAGTTTGAAGGTGGCCGGCCCGCCGGGCGCCGGGCGGCGGCGCAGTTGCGGGATCCAGACTGCTCCGTCGGTCGTCGCACGGCAGATCGCACCGCCTCGCCGCGCCACGATCTTTCCAGGCTCACCACGCAGCTGATCTTCCTCGTAACCGCCGTACAGGAAGTACTCGATCCGGCCGATGAGGTCGAGGACACCCGGCCTGGAGTCGGCGCCCCGCAGTTTTGCCAGCACCGCGGATGTGGGCTCGGCTGACCAGTCGATCCTGCGGTGCTCTTGCCGGCATGGCCCGCGCAGCCTGCCGGTGACGCCGGCACGGCTGTAATCCAGGGGCTCGGGCCGGTAGGTTCCGCTTTCGAACCGCTCTACCGCCAGCAGCAGGGCCTCCAGCGCCGCGTCCGCCACCTCGGTGCGGTACAGCGAGCTCTTCGAGCAGCCGCGCACCGTGAACTCCGCGCTTGCCCAGATGTCGCCGGCGTCCATCTCGGCGTTGGCCTGCAGGACGGTGACGCCCCAGCGCTCGGCGCCGTCCATGATCGCCCAGTCGAGTGAGGATGGGCCGCGGTCACCCCTGGGGCCCGGGTGAATGATGAAGCAGGGGCGAGCCGACCATATGTCGGCTGGGATCGCGACGGTCAGCATCGGGGCTATGACAAGATCCGGATCAAAGCGGTGGACTGCTTCCCGCATGGCCTCAACGCCGAGCGCCAGGTCGACCGCCACTTCGTGGCCGCGGTCCGCCAGCTCGACGTGGACGCGCTGGGCCATGCTGTTGTAGGCGCTCGAAATGAGCAGGATCCGCATCTGTCTGTCCCCCTGATCTGGCTATGACGAGCCCGTGTTCCGGGCCGGCGCCACCATGACGGCTACTCATACGGGTAAGGAGGTGCCAGCGGGCCGACAGATACAACACCCGCGGGTAGCTGCTCGGGAATGGCGAGGGACTCGATAGGCCCGTTGAAGAAGTGGCCACAGGGACATCTGATCCTTGCGCATTCCAGCGGCCCGTCAGTCGACCGCATCAGGTAGCGTGCTTCGACCTCGGCGGGGAGCCCGCATCGCGCGGCACCAGCTGTGTCGAGGTATTCGGGGCAGTCGAGGAACCTCGTCCCGCCTTCACTGCCGTCATCCTGCGAGTGCGGTTGCATGTCACACCACGCTGGGGGATTCGGGCCCGATTCCGCCGAGGCGGCCGGTCCAGATCAGCCACAGCGGCAGAAGCACGAGGCCGTCAATGATCAGCAGCAGATCCGACAGATCGCTGTTGGCGGTGGCATAGGACCAGGCAAGGACGAGCAGCGTCAGCGCGATGACGACCGTGCAGCCGGCCCATGCGCGATGTCCGGCGTGTTCGCGGGCTGCGGCGGCAGCGAAGGCGAGCATTCCGGTCCCGATGAACGCGAACGCGGCGAGCGCGAAGGCGGCCGCGATCATGTCGATGGTGAACGCGATCGAGTTGGTGGTCTGGATCGGGTTGGTGTGGGTGGCCATCAGGCCGACGGCCCGGTGACCGCCGAGCTGCAGGATGCTTCCGGTGATCCACGTCGCCGCGCCGGCGCCGATCAGCAGCGCGCCGATCCTGGTGAGCCGGCGGCTGCGGGCTCCCGGGGCGCGGAGGTAACTGGCTGCCATCGCCAGGCAGATGAATCCGGCGATCGCGATCGAGGTGTAGTACCGCTCCTGCGGCAGGGTGGTGAGCTGCCAGCGGTAGTAGGTGCGCATTCCCTCCAGCGCCGGCACGTGCGGGCCGATCCGCGGCGGTGCGGCAACCGTCACGTTCTTGGTGGCGAGCCAGAACCAGCCCGCGGCGATCACAAACGCGGCCGCTCCAAGGTAGGCCACGGCAGTCGCCGGGGCGGCCGCACGCGTTGCCCGCACCCGTTCGATGGTTTGCGTTTCCATCCGGTCCTCCCTCTGTGGGTCGACGGCTCGACCTTAGAAAGGGAAGGTGGTGGCGCGCGTCGGGGCAGGCTCGGGGATCTGTCTCGGGGCTAGCCCTGATGTGAGCGGCGTGCTTGAATGCGAGCATCTGAGCGATGCCGTGCAGTGTGCTCATCATCGACGATCACCCGGGGTTCCGCGCCCGAGCCCGGGCGCTGCTCGTTGCCGCCGGCTACGAGGTCGTCGGGGAAGCGCCAGACGGGGAGTCCGGGGTGAGCGTGGCGAGGGATCTCTCACCCGACGTGGTGCTGCTCGACGTCCAGCTTCCGGACATCACCGGCTTTGAGGTCGTCCGCCGGGTGCGCAATGAGCCGGATCCGCCCGCGATCGTCCTCATATCCAGCCGGGATGCAGCCGACTACGGCAGCCGTATCGGGCGCAGCGGGGCGCTGGGCTTCATCTCCAAGAGCGACCTTTCCGCGCACACGCTCAAGGCCGTGCTCGAGGGAACTCGCCGATGACCCGGCGAAGGTGGGGGCTGCTCGCGCTTACCGTGGCCGGGGTCGGCTGGATACTCGGCGCGGAATGGGTCAGCATCCACCACGGCGTCCCGGAGAACCACTTCATTGACGCGATGACCGGCCTGGCCTTCCTGACTTGCGGAATCATCGCGCTTGACCGCCGGCCCGGGAATGCCATCGGCTCCCTCATGATCGCCTTCGCATTCGTGTCCTACTTCGGCAACTGGGGAAACATCGATGTGCCCGTGCTGCCGCTGCTCGGTGCCAGCGTGGGCCAATGGGCGGCTACGCCGATCCTCGCGCAGATCGCGCTGTCTTATCCCAGCGGCCGACTGCGGACCACTGCCGACCGGGTAGTGATCGGCCTGGTTTACGGGTGGGCCATCAGCATCTGCGTCGTCATCCTGCTGGTGTACGACCCCCGTTCGGAAGGCTGTCCTGCGTGCGCGTGGGAACCGGCCCCGTTCCCGAGCAGGCAGGTACTCGACGCCGCGACGTCGTTCGCGCAGCGAGGCGGGGCCGTCCTGGCTCTGATGTTCGTTCTGGTGGTGTGGCTGCGGTTCCGGCGGGCGACGCCCGTCGAGCGCCGTGACCTGACACCGCTCTGGGTAGCCGTGTGCATCATCGCCGTTGTCTACCTGATGTCTGCCTTCGCGTCGCCGTCCCCCCTGGCTGACCCGTTCTCGTATCTGCTGTGGGAGTTGCAGGGTGTTCTGCAGATCAGCGTTCCGATCGTGTTCGTCTGGGGGCTGCTGAGCGCCCGGCTGGCCCGCAGCGCGGTCGGCGACCTGGTGGTGGAGCTGGAGCAGCCGCTTCCCCCTGGCGACCTGCAGGCATCCCTCGCCCGCGCTCTGGGTGATCCGTCGTTGCGGCTCGTGTACGCGCTGGAGGGCCAGGAGCGCTGGGTCAATGCCAGCGGCCAGCAGGAATCGCTGCCCCGGCCAGCGGAGGATAGCCAGTCGCGCACGGCCACGCTGGCGGAGCGGGACGGACGACCGCTTGCGGTGCTGATCCACGATCCCGCGCTTGATCAGGGTCTGGTGCGCGCTGCCGCCGCAGCAGCCGGGATAGCGATCGAAAACGCGCGGCTGCAGGCGGAGGTACGAGCCCAGCTGGAGGAAGTCAGGGCATCCCGGCAGCGCATCGTAGAGGCGGGGGACCGTGAGCGCCGTCGCGTGGAGCGGAACCTGCACGACGGAGCCCAGCAGCGGCTGGCGACCCTGGCCCTCTCGCTGGCTATGCTGCGCGACCGTGATGGCGCCGACCCCGCGACCGCTGCCGGGGTCGCCCAGGCCGCTGCTGAACTGAAACAGGCGATCAACGAGCTCCGCGAGCTCGCGCGCGGAATCCACCCGGCGATCCTTACCGAAGAGGGCCTGCCCGCGGCGGTGGAGTCGCTCGCCGACCGGTCATCGTTCCCGGTCGGGGTTGCCGCCGACTTCGACGCCCGGCTGCCCGAGGCGGTCGAGACCGCCGCCTACTTCGTGGTGTCCGAATCACTGGCCAACGTCGCGAAATACGCCCGCGCCTCTAGTGCACGAGTCAAGCTGTCGCGCTGCAACGGGACCCTGCGGGTTGAGGTGCTGGATGACGGCATCGGCGGAGCCGACCCGGGCCGTGGCTCCGGCCTGCGCGGACTTGAAGACCGCATCTCCGCGGTACGCGGCAGCTTCTGCGTCGAGACCCGGCCCGGCGGCGGGACCCGCGTCTACGCCGAGATCCCCTGCGATGCCTGAGCAGGTGCCGGTCCTGCGACCCGGTTCCGCGCCCGCCGCGGTCAGGGTTGTGCTGGCCGACGATTCCGTGCTCTTCCGCGAAGGGCTGGCCAGGGTCCTGGCAGAGAACGGTTTCCTTGTGGTAGGCCAGGCAGGCGATGCGGACGCCCTCCACCTGCTGGTCGGACGGGACGAGCCCGACATCGTGGTCACCGACATCCGGATGCCGCCGACCAACTCCAATGACGGGCTCCTGGCCGCCCAGCGGATCCGCGCTGAGCATCCCGGCGTCGGCGTCCTGGTCCTGTCCCAGTACGTGGAGACGCGGCAGGCGATCCGGCTGCTGCACCACTCGCCTGCTCGCGTCGGCTACCTGCTCAAGGACCGCGTGTCCGATATCGCGGAGTTCATCGATGCCGTCCGGCGGATCTCTCGCGGCGGGTCGGTCATCGACCCGGACGTAGTGGCTCAGCTACTGCAGCACCGGGGCGACGACAGCGCCCTGGCCGACCTCACCGGCCGGGAGCAGGACATCCTGGCCCTCATCGCCGAGGGCCGCTCGAACCGTGCCATCTGCGAGCAGCTGTTCCTGTCGCCGAAAACGGTCGAGACCCATGTCGGATCCATCTTCGCCAAGCTCGGCCTGCTGCCCACGGCCGACGACCACCGGCGCGTCCTCGCCGTGCTCATGTACATCAGGAACGCATGAGGGTCCCAACGTGACGAAGGAGCGGCCGGCCATTAGCCGGTGAGTACCTCGCGCAAGATAGCGGCGAAGGCATCCGGTTCGCCCATGCCGCCGTATTCGCCGCCGAGGAATCCGTCGTGGCCGCCCGGGAAGGTGACCGGCGCCGCGCCGAGTCGTTCGGCCACGCCGGTGCCGCCGCGGCCGGCCAACATCTGGGCCGATTGCGCTCCGACGCCGACGACGATGCGGGTCGGTGCCGCGCGGAGCGCATCGAAGTCGTGCTCGTAGCCGGGGGTCGACAGCATGTTCAGCCCGAGGAGCGGGTCGTCGCGCGAACCGTCGTCCCCCGCCGGCAAACCGAAGCTGGCGGGGTCCGGACCGGGCTGGTCCGCGAAGCCGGCCGGGATCGGGCCCGCATAGCTGACGAGCGCGATGAACTTGGCCATCGCCGGGCCGAAGCCGTCGCGCAGGTAGGTCTCATGGATGCCCTCGCACGCGGCCAGCACCTGCTCGCGGTCCGGCAGTACCTGGGCGGACGGCGGCTCGTGCGCCACCAGGGTGCGGACCTGTTCCGGGTGCCCGGCGACCAGGGCAAGCCCGTTGACCGCGCCGCCGCTGCTGCCGAAGATGTCGACCGGCCCGGCGTCCAGCGCCAGGATCAGCCGGTGCAGATCGTCGGCCTGCTCCTGCGTCTCGGTCCGCAGCGCGCCGTCGGTGCGCTTGCTGCGGCCCGCCCCCCGTGGGTCGTAGGTCACGACCGTACGGTCGGTGAAATGCCCGGCCAGGGTGACAAAGCCCGACGCGCCCATCGGTGACCCGACGAGCAGCAGGACCGGCTCGGAACTGGCCTCGTTGCTGCGGACGTCGTAGTGGAGCACGGCACCCGGCGCGTCCAGGGTGTGCGTCTTCGGTTCGGTCATGGCCGCCCCCTTCCCAGGGATTCTTCTCACATCAGTGCTGACTCATCATGCCGGCGAAATCCATCGATATGCCGGCTAGCCACTTCACCCGGGTGCTCACCGACCGCCGAGGGGATGCCCTTTACCGCAGGGGCGGGTAGCCGACGTAGTTCTCGGCCAGGGTCACCGACGCCGCGCGGGACGTGATCACGTACCGCAACTGGGACAGCTGCAGGGCCGCCTCCATGGGGTCGGCGCCCGGGGTGCGGTGCAGCATCGTGGTCATCCACCAGGAGAAGTGCGTGGACCGCCAGACCCGCCCCAGGCAGGTGTCCGAGTAGGCGTCGGCGAGCCGGTGATCACCGCGCAACAGCAGTTCGGTCAGGGCATCAGCGAGCATGGTCACGTCGGCGATGGCCAGGTTCAGCCCCTTGGCGCCGGTCGGCGGCACGATGTGGGCCGCGTCGCCGGCCAGGAACAGACGGCCGTACCGCATCGGCGCGCTGACGAAGCTGCGCATCGGGGTGACCGCGATGTCCAGCGCGGGGCCCTCCTTCACCGCCCAGCCGGGCATCGCGAACCGCTCCTGGAGCGCCTGCCAGATCTGGGCCTCCGGCCAGTCCTCGGCCCGTGTATCCGGGTCTACCTGCAGGTACAGCTTGCTGGTCTGCAGATTGCGCATGCTGTGCAGGGCGAAGCCGTCGGGGTGATGGGCGTAGATGAGCTCGTCGGTGGCGGGCGGCGCCTCGGCCAGGATGCCCAGCCAGGCGTACGGGTACCCGCGCTCCCAGACGGTTCGCAGCCGATCGGGGATGGCCGGCCGGCAGATGCCGTGGAACCCGTCGCAGCCCGCGATCACGTCGCAGGTGATCTCGTGCCGCTGGCCGTCGGGCGCGGTGTAGGACAGCACCGGCGCGTCGCTGTCCAGGTCCGCCACCGCGGTACCGGAGACCTCGAACTCCAGGTTCGCGCCGTCGGCCAGGCGCCTTGTGATCAGGTCCTTGACCACCTCGGTCTGGGCGTAGACGGTGACGGTCCGCCCGCCTGCCAGGTCGCGGAAGTCCAGATGGTGCCGCTCCCCGGCGAATTGCAGGTAGATGCCGCCGTGTTCGAGGCCCTCGCGCTCCAGGCGGCCGGCCAGCCCGGCCTCGCGCAGCAGCCGGACGGTGCCGTCCTCCAGTACCCCGGCACGCTGCCGCGCCTCGCAGTAGCCCCGGCTGCGGATCTCCACGACCACCGAGTCGATGCCGCGCAGCGCGAGCAGATGCGACAGCAGCAGCCCGGCGGGGCCCGCGCCGACGATGCCTACCTGGGTCCGCGTGGCTGCCGTGGCGTCTCTCCTTCGGGTCGCCGCCAGCCCCCGGCCCGGCGGCTTGTGTGCGGCTAGAAGGGGTACGGGGCGATATCTCCGCGCATCGTCACCCAGCGGGTGTCGGTGAACGCGTCCAGGTTGGCGGTGCCGCCGAAGCGGGCGCCGGTGCCCGAGGCGAAGACCCCGCCGAATGGTGTGTTCGGCGCGTCGTCCACGGTCTGGTCGTTGATGTGCACGATGCCGGTGGGGATCCGGCGTGCCAGGTCGAGGCCACGCATCGCGTCGGCGGTGAGGATGCCCAGGGACAGCCCGTACTCGGTGTCCGCGGCCAGCTTGGCGGCCTCGTCCGCGGTGGCGAACCGGAGCACGGGGGCGACCGGGCCGAACACCTCGTGGGCGTAGGCGGGCATGGCGGGCGCGACGTCGGCCAGCACGGTCGGCTTGTAGAACAGCCCCTCGTACGTGCCGCCCGCGGCCAGCCGGGCGCCCGCGTCCACGCTGCCGGTGACCAGGCTGTGCACCTTGTCCCGCTGCCTGGCGTCGATGATCGGGCCGAGCGCGACCTGCTCGGTGGCCGGGTTGCCGACCGGGAGGTGCTCGGCCTTGCCCGCCAGCGCTGCCACGTAGTCGTCGTAGACAGCCTCGTGCACGATGTGTCGTCCGGTGGTCATGCAGATCTGGCCCTGGTGCAGGAACGAGCCCCAGGCACCGGCGGACGCGGCCTTGGCCACGTCGGCGTCATCCATCACGATCATGGCCGAGTTGCCGCCGAGCTCCAGGTGGCAGCGCTTGAGGTGGGCGGCCGCAAGCTGGCCCACGTGCCGGCCCACCCCGGTGAACGAGATCACCCGGACCAGCGGGTCGGTGATCAGCGCCTCGCCGGCGTCGGCGCCGCCGGGCAGCACGTGCAGCAGGCCCTCGGGCAGGCCAGCCTCCTCGAACACCCGGGCAAGCACGACACCCCCGCAGACCGCGGTGCGCGGGTCCGGCTTGAGCACCACCGCGTTGTCCAGCGCCAGCGCGGGCGCGACCGAGCGGATGGCGAGGATCTGCGGGAAGTTGAACGGGGCGATCACGCCCACCACGCCGACCGGGACCCGCTCGGCGAAGCTCAGGTGCGGCGACTCGCTCGGCAGCAGCTCACCGTAGGGGCGCGAGGGCAGCGTGGCCGCCTCGTAGACCTCCTCGGTGGCGACGTGCGTCTCGAACTGCGCCGCCGGGGGGATCTTGCCGCTCTCGCGGATGTTCCACTGTTCGATCTCTTCCGCGTGGGCCTTCCATATGTCGCCCGCCCGGCGCAGCAGCGCGGCCCGCTCGGTGTGCGGCGTCGCGGCCCAGCCGGCCTGGGCGGCCGCTGCGGCGGCGGCCGCCTGGGCTACGTCCGCGGGTGATGCGATGCCGGTGCGGCCCAGTTCCGCGCCGGTGGCCGGCTCGGTGACCGGCGCCTCACCGCCCGCGGCCGCCCTCCATCCGCCCGAGTAGACCTTCCCCCGCCAGGTTGACTCTTCCAGGAACGCCATGGGCCCTCCTCGGCCGTGGACGAGCTCCGCCCCGTGTGTGCGGGTCGCGAACATAGGTTCTGAGCACGAACATGGGCGAATCTAGGTGATCGGTCCACGGGTGTCAACGCGGCCGGGGCCGGGGCTCTGGGCACCTGGAACCGCCCCCGGACGGCCTGCCGGCAGGCCCGCAGGCAGCCTCTTTCGCGGATCCGGGCGATCATGCTACCTCTGTGTCATGAGTGAACGCAGAGACCGCCCGCCGCTGCTGCCGGCGGCCGGCCGTGAGGCCATCGCCCGGGTCACCGCACGAGCGCACGAGGAGAGCATTTCGCTGGTCTGGTTCCTCTACGCCGACCACGGCGGGATAATCCGGGGCAAGTCGGCGACCGCGCCGATGCTGCCGGCCCGCATAGTGACCGGGATCGGCCACACGGTGGCCATGATGGCCATGTCCATGCTGGACCACCTCCAGCCGGTGGACGGCATGGGCCCGGTCGGCGAGGTGCGCATCATGCCCGACCCGGCCACGTTCGTGCCGCTGCCGTACGCGCCGGGCGCGGGCGCGATGCTGGCCGACCAGGTGCTGCCGTCCGGAGAGCCCTGGGACGGGTGCGCGCGCACCTACCTGAAGCAGGCCATCGCCGCGGCGGCCGCCGAGGGCTATGCGGTCACCGCGGCGTTCGAGCCGGAGTTCACCCTCGGCCGCCGCGAACGCGATCCGGGCGGCGGGCCCGACCGGCTGGTGCCCAACGACGACAGCCTGTGCTTCTCGGCCACCGGCTTCCACCTGGCGCACGACTTCACGATGGACCTGCTCGGCGCGCTCACCGCCCAGGAGTTGCGGCCCGAGCACTACTACCCCGAACTGGGCCACGGCCAGCAGGAGATGACCGTCAGGTACGCGCCCGCACTGCGCGCCGCCGACAACCACGTGCTGTACCGGGAGGCGGTGCGGGGCACCGCGTTCCGCCGCGGGCTGTGGGCGAGCCTGGCACCCAAGCCCATCCCCGACCAGGCGGGCAACGGCGCGCACCTGCACATCTCGCTGCGCGACATCCGCCCGGATGGTGAGCTTGGGCCGGCGCCGGTCTTCTACGACGCCGGGGATCGGTACGGGCTGTCCGCCACCGGATACCACTTCATTGCCGGCCTGCTCGCGCACCTGCCCGCGCTGGTCGCGCTGACCTGCGGGTCCGTCAATAGTTACCGGCGGCTCGCGCCGCAGATGTGGAGCAGCGCCTACACCGTGTACGGGATGGACAACCGGGAGGCAGCGGTGCGGATCTGCTCGCCGATGAGCGACGACCGCGCCAAGTCGGTCAACCTGGAACTGAAGCCGTCCGACTCCAGCGCCAACCCGTACCTCGCGCTGGGCGCGGTCATCCACGCGGGCCTGGACGGGATCCGGCGCAAGCTGGACCCGGGCGAGGCCGTGAACGTCGACCCGGCTGTTCTTACCGATGCGCAGCGATCGGCCCTGGGTGCCCGCCGCCTCCCCGAATCCCTGGGCGCGGCGCTGGACGCCCTGGAAGCCGACGAGTTGCTGATGGAGTCCCTCGGGGACCTGCGCCGCCGCGCCTACCTGGCAGTGAAGCGGTCCGAGGTGGCCGAGTTCGCGGACATGGACACGGCCAGGGAATGCTTCGAGCACTTCACCAAGTTCTGATTCAGGAGCCGCCATGCCCGACGAGAGCTTCACCGAACTGACCGGGGAGCGAGTGGCGCTGCGCCGGTTTCACCCGGGGGACCTGACGGAGTTCGTGGCGTACCGTTCGTCCCCGGCGGTGGCCCGCTACCAGAGCTGGGACGCGCCATACGCGCGCGAGGAGGGCGAGCGCTTCGTCCAGGAGATTGCGCAGGACCATCCCGATACGGCGGGGGAGTGGTTCCAGTTCGCGGTAGCGCTGCGGGCGACCGGGCAGCTCATCGGCGACTGCGCGGCCATGCCGCTCGCCGATGACCCTCGCCAGTGTGAAATCGGGTTCACGCTCGCCGAGAGGTACCAGGGCCACGGCTACGCCACCGAGGCCGTCCGGCTGCTCATCGGCTACCTGTTCACCGTCAGGGGCAAGCACCGGATCATCGCCTACTGCGACGCGCGGAACGCGCCATCGGCAGCGGTGCTGGAGCGGCTGGGCATGCGGCGCGAGGGTCACCTCCGCGAAAGCAGCTGGGCCAAGGGCGAGTGGACCGACGACCTGCTGTACGCCGTGCTGGATCATGAATGGCAACGCGGTGGGTAGCCTCGTCGGATGTGGCCAGGTGAGCGGGGGCGGGTCCGGAGCTGGGCCGGTCCGCTGCTGCTGGCCGGGGTCGCGCTGGCCTTCGACGCGATGGACCGCAGGGTTCCGTTTGGCCTGGTGAGCACCGGCCTGCTCGATGAGGTTGCCCATCTGGCCACCGCCGCCCTCGGCCTGATGGCGCTGGCGTGCCTTGTCGACGCGCCGCGCCGGTTCTACGCGGCGGCGCTGGTGGCCTCGGTGGCCATCGACCTGGACCACATCCCGCTCTACCTCGGCTGGCTGGGGGACGACGGCCAGCGCCCGGTCACCCATTCCCTGGCCACCGTCCTGGTGTTCGCCGTCGCGGTGGCCGTCAGCCGGCGGCACCGGGCCGTGCTGGCCGGCGTGGCGACAGGACTCGTGCTTCATTTCGCGCGGGACATCGCCGAGGGCCCGCCAGGCGTGCGGCTGCTCTGGCCGCTGGACGGGCAGGCGTGGACCGCCAGCTACTGGTGGTTCCTTGGCATGATCATCGCCTTCACCGCCGCCCGGCTGATCCTGGTGGCCACCGGTGTCCCGCGCACCCGTGTCCGCCTGTTCGAGCAGCGGCGCCCCGATGCGGGCGCCCGGATGCACCGCGCCGATCCGGGCAGCCCGGCCCTGGGTCGTGAGTCCCGGATCAGGGAATGAACGAGACCCCGTCGAGCGAGGTGAAGCACTGGGCGTTGGAGAAGGTCCCGCCCTCGGCCTCCACGCTCACCACCCCCGTTGTGCCGGAAAGCGGGACCTGAAGTCCCGAGTGCGGCTTCCCGGCTGGCGTGCCCGGGATGTCCCGAGTGGGTAGATCTTCAGGGTGACCCCCGCCGAGCTGAGGAGAGGTCATGACCGCAGCTGACGCCGACTCCGGCTCACTGATCTCCGAGCGGGTGGCCGGGGGCATCCTGGCGGCATCACGCTGGCCTCGCTGGCCGTGGCCGCGCTGCTCTACCTGGTCGGCCGGATGAGCGGGAACGGCGCGGTCGGCGAGGCCGTCGGCGCGCTCGCCCTGGTAGACCACCACGTCCACCAGGCGCTGGGCAGTGACGTGCCACGCGCCGCGTTCGAGGAGCAGATCAGCGAGTCGGACCGCCCGGCGCCACCGGGCACCACGCAGTTCGACTCCCAGCTCGGTTTCGCGATCCGCCGCTGGTGCGCGCCCGTGCTCGGCCTGCCGCCTTCCGCCCCGGCGGAGGAGTACCTGGCCCGCCGGGCCGAGCTGGGCCCGGAGCAGGCCACCGGGCTGCTGCTCCGCGCGACGGGCGTGGCCTGCTTCCTGATCGACACCGGCTACGTGCTCGACACCATGCTGAGCCTGCCCGAGATGGCCGCGGCGTCCGGCGCGCAGGCTGCCGAGATCGTCCGGCTGGAGCAGGTGGCCGAGCAGGTCATCACCGCCGGGGACGGGACCGCGGCCGGGTTCGCCGGCCGCTACCGCGAGGCCCTGTGGGACCGTACCCGGGATGCGCTCGGCACAAAAAGCATCATGGCCTACCGGCACGGGCTGGACTTCGATCCCGACCCGCCCCCACCCGCGGCGGTGACCGAGGCCGCGGGCCGCTGGCTGCGCGAGATCGGGGCGGATGGCGCGGTACGGGTCACCGACCCGGTGCTGCTGCGGCACGTGCTGTGGGCCGGGGTCGACCGCGGGCTGCCGGTGCAGTTCCACACTGGTTTCGGGGATCCCGACTGCGACCTGCGCCGCAGTGACCCGCTGTGGCTGCGCGGCTTCATCGAGCGGTGCGAGCCACGCGGGGTGCCGGTCATGCTGCTGCACTGTTACCCGTTCCACCGCAACGCCGCCGCGCTTGCCCAGGCCTACCCGCACGTGTACCTGGACGTGGGCATGGCGCTGCACTACGTCGGGGCCCGCGCCGCCGCGGTGGTCGCCGAGTCACTGGAACTCGCGCCGTTCGCCAAGGTGCTGTTCTCCTCCGACGCGGCAGGCCCGGCCGAGCTGCACCACCTCGGCGCGCTGCTGTGGCGCCGGGCCACCGCCGGCGTGCTGGGGGGGTGGGTCGAATCGGGCGACTGGAGCGCGGGTGACGCCGTCCGGGTGGCGCGGATGATCGGGACGGAGAACGCGCGCCGGGTGTACCGGCTGCCCGAACCCGGGAAAGCAAACGGCAGCGCTGGGTAAGGGCGTGTTTTCTGCCAGCGATTACCTCGCGGACACGCAGATTAAGATCGGCCGATCACGACATCCCGCGATACCCGGCGTGCCATGATTAGCGCGGAATTGACCAGGGACGTCGCGACATAGTCCGCTATGGGCCGTTTCCCGGGGCGCGGCGTAAGGGCGGGAGCTTAAGTTGGCACAAGTTCACAACTTTTCGTACGGCCTGCTGAACCCGGCGCTGGCCTATCTCATCTCCTGCCTGGGCTGCTTCCTCGGGCTGCAGTGCACGGCCAGGGCGAGGGCGATGCAGGGCAGCGCGCGGGCCCGGTGGCTGCTGCTGGCGGCGGTGTCGATCGGGACCACGGGCATCTGGGTCATGCACTTCATCGCGATGCTCGGCTACACCATCAACGGGCAGGCGATCACCTACAACGTGCCGGTCACGATCCTGAGCATGGTGATCGCCATCGGCGTGGTGGCCGTGGGGCTGTTCATTGTCGGCTTCGGCCGCGCAGGCGACCGGAGCCGCCTGCTGGTGGGTGGCTCGATCATCGGCATCGGCGTCGCGGGCATGCACTACATGGGCATCTGGGCGATGCGGATGCCGGACACGATGGGCTTCAGCCCGACGCTGCTCATCCTTTCGGTGATCATCGCCATGGTCGCGGGCACCGCCGCCCTCTGGGCCGCGAGCACGCTGAACGGCCTGACCGCCACCATCGTCGCCGCGCTGATCATGGGCGTTGCGGTCAGCGGGATGCATTACACCGGCATGGCCGCGCTGCACGTGTACCACGCGACCGGCGGCGGGATGCTGGCCATGGGCGCCGGGGCCAGCGCGACCTCGTTCCTGCTGCCGCTGATCCTGGGCATCAGCATCGTGACGTTCCTGGTGACCGCGATCGTCACGATGGCCCCCACGGCAGAGGAGATGCGCGAGGACGCCGCGCTGATGGAGCGGATCGCGACGCTGTCCAAGAACCTGGACCAGCCGCAGCAGCGGCGGTTAACCCGCGCCACGGTCTGACCCCTCCGGTCGCCCCAGAACTCCCCGGTGGTCCGTGCGGCCCGGATGATCACGCGCTAACTTGTGCGCAACCGTGCGCCGGCCTGCCTGCCGCCGCGCCGGGCACACAGCAACCGGGGAGGACCCCATGACCGACACCGCCACCGAGCCCCACCCGAACGGCCAGCCGCACCTGGCCCGCACCTCCGGCCAGGCGGTGCGGGACAACGCCCTGTACGCGGCGAGCCTGGCGCAGCGGGCCGCGCAGATCCGCGCTCATCCCGAGGAGCACAAGCCCAGGCTGGTGCTGTCCCGGCATATCCGCGGCGAGAGCCCGCTCGACCGGATCGCCGACGCGGTCAACAAGTTCTGCGGGTCCATGTGGGTGTTCCTGGGCATCTCGTTCGGCATCGTGTTCTGGCTGTTCGCGGGCAACATCGTCGGGTTCGACAAGACGCCGTGGCCGCTGCTTCTGACGATCTTGAACCTGCCGCAGCTGTCCATCATGATCTCGCTGCAGGTGAGCGCCAACCGGGCGCAGACCGCCAGCGACAAGCGCGCGATCGCCGACCATGAAACGCTCATCGCCCTGCACGAGATGGGCAAGCAGCAGCTCGATATTCTGCACGGCCAGGACCAGGTGCTGGCCATCCTGAACAACTTCGCCAGCCATGACATGCCGGGCCGCCAGGCGCAGATGATGGCGGACGTCAAGCAGATCCTGGCGAAGCTGGACGGTCAGCCGGCGGCTGGCTGACGGTGTCCCGCAGGCCTGGCCGGCGGCCGGCCCGCTGACCGCGCGTCAAGGGAACCAGCCCAGGTGCCCCCCACGTCCAAGCGGTGTCCTATTTCCTCCTGACGCCGGAGCGGCACGATGGCCGTCCAGTTCTCCCCAGTCCAGCGCGCCGCAGCGGCAGGCGTGGCCTCGGCCGGCCTGCTCATCGCCGCGTTCGCCCTCGGCGTCGGCCAGGGCAGCACCGCGCCCGCCTCGGCCAGCGATGCCGCGGGTAACGCCGCGCTGACCGCCGCCACCTCCGGCGCGGGCACCGCCCGCATCACGGTCACCGGCACCGGCAACGTGTCCGGCGTCCCGAACCAGTTGTCCCTGTCGATGGGCGTGCAGACCAGCGCGGGCTCGGTGGCCACCGCGCTGCGCCAGGCCAACGCGGCGGCGCGGTCGGTCACGGCCGTGCTGCGCAGGAGCGGGGTCGCGACGTCCGACATCCAGACGTCGGGTCTGTCGATCTACCCCAATTACTCGGGCAGCTCGGGCGTGCCCAGCGGCTACCAGGTCAGCGAGCAGCTCACGATCACCCTGCGCCGCCTGTCCGTGGCCGGCGGCCAGATCAGCGCGGCGGCGCGGGCCGGGGGGAACGCGACGACGATCGACGGCGTGTCACTCGACCTGTCCGACACCAGCATGCTGCTGGCCTCGGCGCGGGGAAAGGCGATGGCGGACGCCAAGGCCAAGGCC
The DNA here is from genome assembly GCA_963726415.1 of uncultured Actinomycetes bacterium. GTDB lineage: Bacteria > Actinomycetota > Actinomycetes > Streptosporangiales > Streptosporangiaceae > DASXKD01. Next base: position 140,395 of record CAVSCM010000040.1, on the reverse strand, counting down.
GCGGCCTATGCCCGCGCGCTCGGCCGCCCGCTGGGCCCGGTGGTCAGCATGTCGGAGGCGGCGCCCGCCCAGCCGTTCCAGCCGCTGCCCGAAGCCGCGGTCCCGGCCCCGAGCCGCGCCTCCTCGGTCCCGGTTCACCCGGGGACCCAGCAGCTCAGCGTCACCGTCACGGTGGTCTTCGCGCTGGGCTGAGCGTCTCAGCGTCACGTGGTCCTCGCGCCGGGCTGACGGCGCGCAGGCGCTGAGGCTGGCCACGGCGTGCGGGTCAACCGCCGCCAAGGGCCTCGGTGGTGGCGTAGGTGACGGGCGGCCGGTAGGCTCCCCTCGTGCGCGGGAACCAGTGGTGGCGCCGCCCCTGAGGCGGTGACTGGTTCGCGCGCGTAAACGACCAGAGGCGATCGCCCGGCAGCGGCGGTCGCTTCTCGCGTCCGGGCACCGGGCCCAACACAGGGGAGCACAACGTGGACCCGGCAGGACAGGGGTACCAGACGGCAGCGCCGGGCGCCAAGCGTGCCGAGTCGGTCACCCGCGGCGGGGTGCGGGTGACCCGCGTGGAGGAGCCGTTCCGCGCCGACGACATCGACCAGGTCTGCGCGCAGGTGGACGATCGGCGCGGCGGGGTGCTCAGCTCCGGCATGGAGTACCCGGGCAGGTACAGCCGCTGGCACCTGGCCTACGTGAACCCGTGCGCGGAGATCGTGGCACGGGGGCGGCTGGTCACCGCCCGGGCGCTGAACCGGCGCGGCGCGGTGCTGCTGCCCGTGCTCGGCGCCGCGCTGGCCCGGGCCGGCAGGCCGCGCGGCGGCGTCCGGCCCGGACGAGGTCAGCGTGGTGATCCCCGAGCCGGCCGGGCTGGTCGCGGAGGAGGACCGCAGCAGGCGCCCGACGGTGTTCTCCGCGGTACGCGAGGTCATCGCCGCGTTCGCGGGAGATGACCCGCACCTGGGCCTGTACGGCGCGTTCGGCTACGACCTGGCGTTCCAGTTCGAGCCGGTCACGCCGCGCCTCGACCGGGCCGCCGGCCAGCGCGACCTGGTGCTGCACCTGCCCGACGAGCTGTTCGTGGTGGACCGCAAGCGGGAAACGGCGATGCGCTACTCGCTACGAGTTCGCCGTGGACGGCCTGTCCACCGTGGGCCTGCCACGGGACACGCCGGCGTCGGGGCGAACCGGGCCGGCCATGGGGAGCGTAGCGCATGAAAACGAGCCGGGCGCCTACGCGCGGATCGTGGCAGGGGCCAAGGAGCGTTTCGTCCGCGGCGACCTGTTCGAGGTCGTGCCGAGCCAGGCGTTCCGCGCGCCGTGCGCCTCCGCCGCAGCGTTCTACCAGTTGCTGCGCAAGCGCAACCCGGCGCCGTATGAATTCTTCTTCAACCTGGGCGAGGGGGAGTGCCTGGTCGGGGCGTCGCCGGAGATGTACGTGCGGGTGACCGGGGACCGGGTGGAGACCTGCCCGATCTCCGGCACGATCCGCGCGCGGCACCGACCCGCTGGAGGACGCGGACAACATCCGCGCGCTGCTCAACTCGGCCAAGGAAGAGTCGGAGCTGACCATGTGCACCGACGTGGACCGCAACGACAAGTCGCGGGTCTGCGTGCCGGGCAGCGTCCGGGTGATCGGGCGGCGGCAGATCGAGATGTACTCGCGGCTCATCCACACGGTCGATCACATCGAGGGCAGGCTGCGGCCCGGGCTCGACGCGCTGGACGCGTTCCTCACCCACATGTGGGCGGTCACCGTCACCGGCGCGCCCAAGACCTGGGCCATGCAGTTCATCGAGGACCACGAGAAGGCGCCGCGCCGCTGGTACGGCGGGGCGGTCGGGATGATCGGCTTCGACGGCGACATGAACACCGGCCTGACGCTGCGCACCGCGCACATCGAGCGCGGCGTGGCCACCGTGCGCGCCGGGGCGACGCTGCTGTTCGACTCGGACCCGGCCGCCGAAGAACAGGAGACCGAGCTGAAGGCGCGGGCGCTGCTGGAAACGCTGGCCGCGGCCGGCACAGGCGGTTTCTTCTGCTGCCGAACGCTCCACGGGGCCGGTGACCACCCGCTCCGCGGAACCGCCGCCCGGCACTGACCTGCGGGTGCTGCTCGTCGACCACCAGGACTCGTTCGTGCACACGCTGGCGGGCTACTTCGCCGAGCAGGGCGCCCAGGTCACCACCCTGCGCGCGGGGTTCCCCGCCGCGGCGCTCGACGGCTACCGGCCCGACCTGGTGGTGCTGTCACCCGGGCCGGGGCGCCCGGCGGACTTCGACTGTGACGCCCTGCTCACCGAACTCGACGCGCGGGGGCTGCCGGCGTTCGGGGTGTGCCTGGGCCTGCAGGCGATGGTGGAGCACGCCGGCGGCGAACTGGCGCTGCTGGCCGAGCCGGCCCACGGGAAACCGGGCACGGTGCTGCGGCTCACCGACGACGACGGCGGGCTGCTCGCCGGGCTGCCCGCGGACTTCATCGCGGCCAGGTACCACTCGCTGCATGCCGTTGCTGGCCAGGTCAAGGGCGGGTTCACGGTGACCGCGGTGACCCCGGACGGCGCGGTGATGGCGATCGAGGACGCCGCGGCGGGCCGGTGGGGCGTGCAGTTCCACCCGGAGTCGATCCTGACCGCGGCCGGGGGCACCGGCCGTCACGTGATCGCCAACGTGCTGCGCCTGTGCGCCGCCCGCCAGCACGCCACGGTGAGCCGATGAGCCGGTGACCCGGCACCGGGCCGTGGTCAGGGCGCGATACCCAGCCGGGCGGCCTCGCGGGCCGCGGCGGTGCGGGACGAGACACCGACCTTGGCCAGGACCGCGGAGACGTGGTGGTGCACGGTCCGTTCAGAGATGAACAGCCGCCGGGAGATCTCCCGGTCGGGCAGGCCCTGCGACAGCAGCACCAGGACCTCCTGCTCCCGGGCGGTCAGCCGGGCCGGGGCGGCGCGGGTGGCCGCGCGGGGCCCGCGCGGGATCGACGTCATGCCGAGTTCCCTCATCCGCCGCCGGGCCGCGGCGGCGGTCGCGCGGGCACCGAGATCGTCCAGCACGGCGAGGGCCGCCCGGAGTTCGGCATCGTCTTGAGCGGCTACGATCCGCGTCAGGGCGGCGTCGTAGGTCCGGCCGAGCCGCTCCCAGGCGGCGGCGCTGCCCTGCCAGTCGCCCGCGATCTCCAGCGCGTACGGTTCCGGCAGGCCCGCGGGCAGGTCCACTCCCGCGCCGAGCCGCCACAGCCAGATGGCCAGCGACCCGAGCTTCCACGGATCGACCCGGCCGAGTGCCTGCTCGTAAGCCTCCCGCGCCTCCTGGCAGGCGAGATCCGCCTGCCCCGACACCCACAGCAGTTCCGCCCGCACCGCCTGGACCTGCGCGACCCAAACCGGCGAGACGATCCCCGCGGCCCTGGCCGCCGAGGAGTCCAGCAGCTGGGCGTAGCCGGGTTCGCCGCGGCGGCCGCGGATCGTGCCGAGGATCCGCAGCGGGTAGAGCTGATTCGAGGCCGATACACCCGGGATGGCGAGCACGGCATTGCAGAGATCCACGGCCTCGTCCCAGCGCCCGAGCAGCAGCAACGTATCCGCCTGGGCGCCGTGCATGCAGCGCGTGCGCCAGCGCAGCTCGCGCCGTTCACAGAAGGCCGTGCCCGCCCGGTAATAGCGCTGGGCCTCATCCAGCCGCTGCACGCTGACGCAGATGTCCTGCAGGTTGACGTAAGCGCTGCCCGCTTCCTGCTCCAGGTGGGCGTCGAGCGCCAGCCGGAGCCCTTGCTCGGTCGGGCCGATCCCATCCTGGCCAATGTCGACGAGGAGGGCCCCCGTCATGATCAGAGCCTGGCTCACGACATCATCCCGGCCCAGTCGCTTGCCGAGTTCGAGCGTCTGGGCGATGCGGGCGAGGGCTTCAGCGTGCCGTCCGGTGTTCCACAGGCCGGCCGCCACATCGATCTGGGCCGCCGCCAGCTCCGGGCCGGGCGGCAGCGGCTGCAAAGCCCGGAGCGACTCCTCGGCGGCCCGGATGCTCTCTTCCCCCCGGCACTGCTGCCACAGGATGGCCGACAGCATGCTCAGGTCCTTGCCGACGCGTATGGCATCGCCGAGCCCGCGCCGGATCTCCAGGGCGGTGCGCAGCTCCGCTTCGCTTTCGTTCAGCCGGTCGAGCAGCGCGTATTCGGCCGCGAGCCCTTCATGCAGTGCGGCCAGGCATGGCAGGTCGGCGGTGCCGGCGTAACGCAGTGCCCGCTGGTACTGCGCGGCCGCCTCGCGATGGGCACTCAGTGCCGCCGAGCGGCGGGCCGCCTCCGGGGCATACCGCAGGGTCGCGGCAGCGTCGCCGGCGCCTTCAGCGTGGTGGGCCAGCACGGCAGGGTCGGTGTCGCCGACGTCTTCTAGCACCCGTAGCAGCCGTGCGTGCAGTTCGCCACGGCGATGCGGCGGGATCGCCTCCGCCACGGCCATCCGGGCCAGCTCGTGCCGGAACCGCAGCGAGTGCGCGTCGGCCGTGACAAGGCCGGTCCTCAGGCAGTCATCCAGCGGCGCGGCCGGTCCGCCGAGAACCGCCACGAGAACATCCCGGTCAATGCGTGGGCCGATGACGGCGGCTGCCTGCAGGGTTTCGCTGACCGGAGCGCTCGAACGGGCCAGGCGGGCGCCCACCACGTCGCGCACCGTCGGCGGGATCGCGGGCCAGCCTGCCTCGATGGCCTCGCAGACCAGGAACGGGTTGCCGCCGGTCACCCGGCACAGCTCCGCGGCGTCCACGTCTCGCTGGCCGGCCAGCGCCCGGACGGCCTCATCGGACAGCGGCGGCAGGCCCATCCGGCGTGTCGCACTGTGGGTCGCCAGATCGCCGAGCAGCAGCCGGAGCGGATCGTCGCTCAGCTCGTCGTCCCGGTAGGTGACCAGGACCAGCGCCCTCATCCGGCTCAGCCGTCGCCCGGTGAACCTCAGCAGGTCGATCGTTGCCTCGTCCGCCCAGTGCACGTCCTCGATCACCGCGACGGTGACGGCCTTCGGCGAGTCGAGTTCGGCAAGAAACGCCCCGAACAGCTGGTCCGGTCCGGCACCCTGGCCGCACAACTCGGCAAGCTGGCCGCTCGCCTGCGCGGCAATGTCGAACAGCGGGCCCAGCGGCCGCGGCGTCAGCAGGCCATCGCACGCGCCCCAGAGCCAGCGCGCCCCGTCGAGCTGCGCCTGGAACGCCTCGACCAGCGCGGTCTTGCCGATACCCGACTCGCCCGACACCAGCACGAGCCGCCCGCTGCCGTCCCTGGCCTCGGCCGCATACCCGCCCAGCGCGTCGAGGAATGACGACCGCTCAAGCAACTCCATGGACCTAACCCCCGCTCCTTGCAAGGATTCTCCCCCGAGACGGCAAACAGCACCACTAACGGCAAACTCCCCACCTCATTCCAGGGCCACTCGCCGCTCGCCAGGCCACGGGAGCCTGCGATGGTGTTTAATGGGCGCGGTTGGAGTCGAAGTTCGTGTACGTGTCACAGCGCCTGCGAATTCAGACAGCGGGCGCCGTCGGGTACCCACAGCCAAGCCTCACGGGGCAGGCGGCCCGCACCAGCCCGCACCACCCCGGGCCGCGCGGATGCGTCCCGGAGATCGTCATACCAGGAGAAGGCACATGGCTCAGGGCATTGTGAAGTGGTTCAACGCTGACAAGGGCTACGGCTTCATCGCCGTGGAGGGTGGCCCAGATGTGTTCGTGCACTTCAGCGCGATCACCGGCGACGGCTATCGCAGCCTGGAAGAAGGGCAGAAGGTCGAGTTCGACATCACCCAGGGCCAGAAGGGCCCCCAGGCGGAAAACGTCAGGGCCTTCGGCTAAGCCGGCACCGGCGCAGCCTGGACGCATGCCGCGGAGCCAGGCCATCGTGCGCGCCCCGGCCGGGGACGTTACAGCTTGGTGAGCTTGGCACAGGGGAGTGCGATCCGCCGGTGATCGGGACGGAAGTCCACGAGCACGGCGTGCTCTTCGACGCCGAGGACCAGGCCGAGCCCGTACTTGTCATGGGTAACTTGATCGTGGACGGCAAACGTCTCGGCCGGGGGCGCCGGAGCCGGAGGGGCGAACGGGCTGCCGGGCAGGTGGCGCCGGGCCGCGGCGCGGGATGAACTCATAACTACATCATGCGCCATTTCTGCTCACCGGTGGGCCTACCACGGCCATCACCGCGCCGCGGCCCTGTATTCCATGTCCTGAGCGGTAACGTTGCCGCAACGATCGGGGCGTAGCGTTTGCCCTCGTGGGGGAGGCACGGCTAGTGCCTGCGCAGGCCCTCGAACCCGCGCGTATATCGGTGTGGCCCAGCCAGGGCGACTGAGGCCGGTACAGCCTGCCGCGGGACCTGCCCGCTTGGTATCGCCTGGGGGACTAGCGGACCTAGACCAACCGGCGGTAGTCGCCGCCGGCGGCGGTGGCGTGCGGCCCCTGCCGCAGCGCAGCCCGGTGGATTGCCCAATGCCGCCTGGCCCAGCGTGCGCCGGCCGCGCAGACCACCGCGAGGACAGGCAGCAGGAGAAGCTTGTGATGTTCCGGCCTGGTCCCGGCGACCAAGAGAACAACGACAACGCTGGCGGCGACGCCGATCGCGAAGCCCTTCATCATCGCACGGCGGTTCCCCGGCTCTACCGGTCGTGCCCGGCGCGGGCCTGCCGCTGCCAGGCGCTCATCGACACGTGCGGCTATTTCCCGGTCAACTCTCTCAAGGAACGAGGCCACCACCGCGTCGCTGTACTCGGGGCCTAGCTCATGGTGCGCGCCGGCGGCGGCACGAATGTCCTCCGGGGGAAACGGCGAAGTACCCATGGGGGCAGACTAACTCCCACGGCCACATCCACGGCCCTGCCACACGCAGCGATATGAGCGTTATGCGCTGGCAAAGAGAAACAGCCAGGCTCCCGGCCGGACCATCGAGCGGGCCGCCAACCTGTCACAGCCGGCAACGAGCCCGCTTTCTGTGATTTCGGGCCAGTTGTTAACCATCCCGGTAGCTGAGCGCTCTATTGGAGTGTCAGACGTGCGCAAGCAGGAGCCGGACCGGCTGGAGCCGGTGGGTGTGGCTGCTTTTGAGCAGTTGTTCCGCGAGGCCGCTCCCGGCCTGTGGCGAACCATCTTTGCCTTTGCGGGAGGCCGTGCCGCAGTGGCCGACGATGCGGTGGCTGAGGCGTTTGCCCGGGCGCTGGAACGCGTCGGCCAGATCCGCTCGGGCACGGTGACCCCCATCCGGACCGCCACCAACACCGCCCTGCCACCGATCAAGACCGGCCGCAACCCGGACGCCGTCGCCATCGCCCCCGAGCGGCGCCCGGCGCAGCGGTAGTCAAGATCATCGGAGTCGGCTGTGACGAGCGGCCAGGCAGCCACGGTCAACGCTGCTCGGGGGCGCCGAAACGGACCACGGCCCAGTCGCTGATCGGGCTGTAGCCGAGGCGCTGGTACAGGGTGTTGCTCGTGGGGTTATCCAAGTCCGTGAACAGCACCACACCCTCGGCGCCGTCGTCCAGCGCGGCCTGGGTGATCGCGGCCGTGGCCGCGCCGCCGAAACCGTGGCCGCGCAGGTCCGGTGGCGTGTAGACGGGGCCGACCCGGGCCTGGCCAGCGGCGGCCCGGTTGCGCCCGGCCAGCGACACCGGCCTGCCCCCGTCCTCCCAGAGCACCAGGCCGCCCCAGCCGATCCGGTCGTTCACCACCCGCTCCGACTCGTTCGGACCGGCCGGCTGCGCCTCGTCCTGGAACGCGTCAAGCCAGGCCAGCAGCAGGTCGCGGTCCGCGGCATCCGCGATCCTGGCCGTGCCGGACGGTGGCGGATCCGGCGGCCGCAGTGTGTCCAGCGCATACAGGCGCATCCGCATGCCGGTGCGCGCGGCCTGGCCGGTGTGTGCCTGCCACGCGGCGGCGAAGGCCGCGCCGGGCGCCGTGGTGGCGTTGACCCCGAGAGGCTGGTGGCCGCGGTCTGCAAGGTCCACGGCAAGCTCGGCGGCCGCCGCATCCGCCATGTCCGTCAGCACGACCGGATAGGGCGGGGTGTGCAGGAACGCCGCGGTCACGGCGCCGCCGGGGCCCGCCCGCCAGCCGAACAGCGGGGTGACGTCCCCGTACGCGCCGGCGCCCTTGGCCCGCAGCAACTCCGCCGCGGTGAGCATGATCGTGTTCGCCGCGGGGCGGGCCCGCAGGAAGCCGCCCGCGGTGGTGAGGAACGTCTCCAGGTCCTCGGTGAGCTGCCAGGCCATGCTCCATCATCGGCAGCGGGGCGGGCGGCCGCATCCCCTTTACCGGCGGGGCAGCCAGACAGCAGGTCAGTGCATCGGCGAGGATGTGAGGCAGTGTCGACGGGCAGGGAGGCCGGCTGTGGAGTACCGTCCGCCGGGGGAGCGAGAGCCCGACTCCCAGTACCGGCTGCTGCTTGACCGGATCGTGTCCGGCGGGGTGAGCGTGCCCACCCGGCAAGGGCCCGCGGCGCTCACGCTCATGCAGCAGGCGATGCGTTTCGACCTGGCCAACGGCTTCCCGCTGATCACCGAGCGCAGCCTGAAGTCGTTCTGGCGCAAGTCCATCGGCGAACTGTGCGCGTTCATCAACGGCGCGACGACGCTCGCCGCCCTGGCCGAGTTCGGCTGCGACTGGTGGGGCCCGTGGGCCACGCCGGAGAAGACCTCCCGCCGCGGGCTCGCGCCGGGGAGCCTGGGGCCGGGGTCCTACGGTGGCGCGTTCCGTGATTTCCCCACCGCCGAGGGGCCGGGGTTCGACCAGTTCGAGCACCTGGTGGAGCAGCTCACCGAGCTGCCGGGCGACCGGACCCACTTCGTCTCCCCGTGGATCCCGCAATACCAGGTCCGCGGCAAGGGCAAGACGCCGAAGACCACGATCGCGCCGTGCCACGGCTGGGTACACGTGCGGGTGCTGGCGGGCGGCCTGCACCTGCACATGTTCCAGCGCTCGGGGGACGTGCCGGTCGGCGTGCCGGCCAACATGATCCAGTACGCCGCGCTGCTCCTCATGCTGGAGCAGCTCACCGGCATTCCGGCCGTGGCCTACTACCACACGATCTCCGACGCGCACGTCTACGAGAACCAGCAGGATGCGGTCGCGGTCATGCTGGAGCGCGAGCCGCGGCGGCTGCCCACGGTCCAGATCACCGAGGACGGGCGGAAGGTCACCGACATCCACGAGTTCCGCGCCGAGCACTTCGAGGTCAGCGACTACGACCCGCACCCGGCGATCTCGTCGATCCCGGTTTCCCCATGATCGTGTCGCTGATCGTGGCGGCGTCGGTCAACGAGATCATCGGGGCCGACGGCGCGCTGCCCTGGTACCTGCCCGGGGACCTGCGCCGGTTCCGCGAGCTGACCACCGGTCACGTGGTGGTCATGGGCCGGCTCACCTATCAGTCCATCCTCGATCGGCTCGGGCACCCGCTGACCGGCCGGATCTCCGTCGTGGTGAGCCGGACCCTCGGCGCGACCGGGTACCCGGGGGTCCGGGTGGTCAGGTCGCTCCCTGAGGCGCTGGCCCTGGCCGAGGCGCTCGCGGCCGAGGCGGGCGACGGCGAGTTCTTCGTCATCGGCGGGGAGTCGGTCTACCGGGACGCGCTGCCGCTCGCCGACCGGGTGTACCTGACCCGGGTACACGGCGAGGTGGCGGGGGACCGGGCCATGCCCGACGGCTGGCTGGCCGGGTTCGAGCTGGCCGGCCGGGACGACGAGGCCGGCGCGCAGGGCCCGCTGCCGTATTCGTTCCTCGACTACCGGCGGGCGGCGCGGTGAGCCTGTACTGCTTCGAGAACGTGCGCACACCCGAGCAGCGGGCCGAGATGGCCCGGCTCGACGCCGCGGGAATCTGCCTGTTCTGCCCCGAGTACCTGGCCAGCCATCCGCAGCAGCGGATCCTGTTGTCCACCGAGCACTGGAGCGTCACCCCGAACGCGTTCCCGTATCAGGGCACGAGCCTCCATCTCTTGCTTGTGCCCCACCAGCATGCCGGAGACCTGCTAGAACTCAGTGATGAGGTGCGTAGCGACTTCTGGGTGGCGCTCGCGGCCACTGCGGAGGCGTATGCGGTGCGGCACTACGGCCTGGGTGTCCGCAACGGTGACTGCCGCTTCACGGGCGCGACCATCGCCCATGTCCATGCGCACGTGCTGGTGGGCTCGGACGATCCGGGCGCGCCGCCGGTACGGATGAGGTTCAGCTCCCGGCACGGGTATCCACCCAGATCAGGCTGATACCCCGGGCGCGCAGCGTTTGCTCGCCGTCGAGCACCGAGTACTGGCCGGCGAAGAAGCAGCGGGCGAACCCGGCCTCGGCGATGAGCCGGGCGCAGGCCGGGCACGGGAACGTCGTGGTGTAGAGGTCGGCGCCGGCCAGGCTGGTCCCGTCCCTGGCCGCGGCGGCGATCAGGGACGCCTCGGCGTGGATCGCCGTGGACAGGTCCGCCCGGACGCCGCGTTCGAACGCATCCCTCGGATCCCCGTTGAGGTAGGGGGCGTACTCGGTCGGCTGGTGGTGGTTCCAGGCACAGCCGAGCACCCGGCCCGCCCGCGCGGCGACCGCCCCTACCTGCCGCCACCAGTCCGAGCTGCGCCCGGCCAGGGCCTGGGCCCGGCCGAGCAGCGCGCGGGGAAGCTCGGCGGCCGTGACCTCGCCGTCGAAGCTGACCGGCGTCTTGGCGGTGGCCCAGTCGCGGTCCCAGCGCAGGAAGGTACGGTCGAACACCAGGCTCCGGCCGGCGCCAAGGCCGTATCTGCCCGCGATGTCCCGCATCACCTCCTCGTCGGGCAGCACCAGGGGGTCGCCAGTGACCGCGCCGGCCAGTTCCGCGGGCTCCACCGCACGGATGCTGGCATCGCCGTTGACCAGCCGGAGGTAGTCCGCGGCCCGGGCCGCGGGCAGGGCCCGGATGTCCTTGGCCAGGCTGGGATAGTCCGCGGTGAACCCATGCCCGAGCAGCAGGATTCCGGCCGCGTCCGAGTGCTTGCGCAGGAAGGCCTCGTATCCGGCATGGATCACCGGGAGATAGAGCAGTACCTGCTTCACGGGGAGGCCGGCGACCTGCCCGGCTCGCCGCCGTCGGCGGGCCCGCCCGCCTCGCCGCCCGGATCCCATGGCTCGGGCAGGCCGAGCTGAATCCGGCGCAGCCTGGCCGAGGTGCTCACGGTCGCCATCCGCTCCAGCACGGCCACCCGCCCGCAGTACCGCTCCTCAAGCTCGGAGATCTCGGCGGGCGAGTAGGTGTCGGCGGTGGCCACCAGCACATCCGGGCGGATGGTCTTGATCAGCCGCCACCGCTCGTCGGTCAGGTGCTTGAGCGTGACCAGGCCCACGCCGCGCTGGTGTGTCACCATGCGCAGCCGCTCCATCTCGGGCACCGCGGGCCGGTGCGGGCCCTTGCGGGCCCGGATCTTCTCGTCGCTGTCCAGGCCGACGATCAGGAAGTCGCCGAACCGGCGGGCCGCTTCGAGGTACATCGAGTGGCCCTCGTGCAGGATGTCAAAGGAGCCGCTGGTCAGGACGACCTTCAGGCCGAGCGTGCGGAGCGCGCCCACGATGGCGTGGATCCGGTCGTAATCCGGCACGTAGCGCAGGTCGAAGTTGGACGCATCCGCGAACAGCCCGCTGTTGACCAGGGCAAGCGATCCGCGCGCGAGGGCCGGGCCGGTCCCGTTGCCCGCGGCCCCGCGCGTCTGCTCGTCGGTCGGCGCACCCTGTTTCACGGGGCCGATCATAGCGGCCGGAGGGCACCGGGCAGGGGGTCCGCGTGCAGGCGCGCCGCGGGCGCGGCCGCGGTGGGGAGGGCGGCGGCCCGGGTCATCATCGCGGCAGGGCCGCTGATGACGATGTCACCGGCCGACTGGGGGGCGACGGCTCAGCTCGCTGGCGCCAGGGTGACGGCGACCGCTTCGGGATCTGCACAGCCGACGATCCACTCATCCCAGGGGGCACCCTCCAAGCGCACCCGCACGCCGCGGGGCGTGTCGCCGTGGACTGCGACGAACACCTTCTCGCCATGGCCGCGGACAGTAGCCACAGTGGCGGAGCCGGGGACCCGCATCCCGACCTTGAACCCGGCTCCGATCCCGGTCCAGCTGTGGGCGTCGTCGACCACCTCGACACCGCGAACCGCCGACAACGGCACACGAAGGTCGCTGCGGACCGCCTCGGCCTTCTCCGCACCCGACAGGTGAAGCACCAGTTCGCCGCCCTCCAGCTGCAGCTCTGCCATGCCCAGACTCCTCGCCGTCGGTTACTACCTCGTTTCTACACCGTCCAGCTCGCCGCCCAAGCACCTGCAAAGCGCCTCTGGCACTGGTGCCGACCGACCTTAGCCAAGCTCAATCTCCCAGTCCAAGGCGCTCTTACATGATCGACCGGCCTTCAGGCCTGATCCAGACGAAAGCCCGAGGTTAGAGCGGCGACTGGTAGCTGGAGATCCAGTGGGTCTTCAGCCAGAGCAGCGCGCTGGACCAGGCGCCGGTGACCTCCAGGATGCCCACGGCCACCAGCATGGCCCCGCCGGCCACGCTGAACGCGCGGGCGTGCCGCCGGGCAAAGCCGAACGCGGCGACACCGCGCTCGAACGCCAGCGCCACGATCAGGAACGGAATGCCGAGCCCGAGGCCGTAGGCGACGGTGAGGATGGCGCCGCGCACGGCGGTGCCCGAGGTCATCGACAGGGTCAGCACGAACGTGAGCGTTGGGCCCACGCACGGGGTCCAGCTCAGGCCGAACAGCACGCCGAGCATCGGCGCGCCCGCCAGCCCGGCGCGGGGGCGTATCGAGGGCCGCAGGATCCGCCCGGTCACCGGGATGCGGTCGAAAACCCCGGCGAACAGCAGTCCCAGCACGATCGTCAGCACCCCGAAGACCTGGGTCAGCCCAACGCTGTGCCGTTCCAGCAGGGCACCGAGGCCGCCGAAGGCGACTCCCACGCTGGCAAACACGGCCGTGAAGCCAAGCACGAAAAGCAGCGTGCCGAGGACCGCGCGACGCCTGGGCGGCCGCGCGGCCGTGGCCGGCGTGCTCGGCGCCACCGTGGTCACCGCGGCGCCGGCCGGGCCCTGTCCGGTCCCGCCGCCGGGTACGGGAGTGCCACCGGTACCGGCACCGCCGGTCCCCGCAGCCTGCTGCGCGTCGACGCCGGACATGCCGGTCACGTAGGAGAGGTAGCCGGGGACCAGCGGGAGCACGCAGGGAGACAGGAACGTCACCGCGCCCGCGGCGGCGGCCACCGGGACGGCGAACAGCAGCGGTCCGGACAGGATCAGGTGCTCGATCCCGCCGCTCATGCGCTACCTCCGTTGCCCTGCGCGACCCGCGCCTGCCGACCACAGTATGCCCGCGGCCCCATGGCTTCGCAGGGCCGCCGGCACCTGGTGCCCTGTTCTGCGTTCGATGGCCGCGCGAAGATAGCGGTGGCTGCGTGAGGAGGTGGCAGGGTGCGCCGGGTTGTGTGCCAGGCGTTCGGGCCGCCGGAGCGGCTGGTGCTCGAGGACGCGCCGGATCCGCGGCCGGGCCCGGGTGAGGTGCTGATTCGCGTTCGCGCCGCGGGCGTCAGTTTCGTGGACGGGCTTATCGTCGCCGGGTTGTACCAGGTGAAGCCGCCGCTGCCGTTCACCCCCGGGCTGGTGGTGGCCGGCGAGGTGGCCGGGACCGGCGACGATGTGTCCGGCCTGCCCGCTGGCAGCCGGGTCGTTGGCTGCTGGATGGGCCTGGGCGGCTATGCCACGCACCGGCTGCTTCCCGCCGGGGCGGTGGTGCCACTGCCGGAGACGGTCAGCTTCGAGGTGGCCGCGACGGCGGTGGACAGTTACGCGACCATGCTGTTCGCCCTGACCAGGCGCACCAGCGTGCGGCCCGGCGAGTGGGTGGTGGTCCTTGGCGCCGGCGGCGGGATCGGGCTCGCCGCGGTCGATGTCGCCAGTTCGCTCGGCGCACGGGTGATCGCCGCGGCATCCAGCCAGGCCAAGCGGGCGGCGTCGGTCACCGCCGGGGCGCAGGTCACGATCGACTACCAGACGGAGGACCTGAAGGCCCGGGTACGGGAGGTCACCGGCACCGGTGCCGACCTGGTCGTCGATCCGGTCGGTGACCGGCACGCCGAGCCCGCGCTGCGCAGCCTGGGCCGCAGCGGCCGCTACCTGGTGGTCGGGTTCGCGGGTGGCTCCATCCCGCGGGTGCCGCTCAACCGCATCCTGCTGGGCAACCGCACGGTGATCGGGGTCGACTGGGGCGCGTGGGCGGCCGAGGACCCGGCCGGCAACCGGGCACTGGTGGCCGAGTTGCTCCAGCGCGTGGCGGCCGGAGTGCTGCACCCCGTCGCCCCACGGACCTATGCGCTCGAGCGCGCCGCCGAGGCACTCGGCGAGCTCGGCGGGCGGCGGGTCACCGGAAAGCTGGCGCTCCTGCCCTGAAACATGCGCTGAATGCCATTGATGGCCGGTGCTGTGCGCGTTATTGTGCGCTCAAGCTTTGGTTTTTGTGTGATTACGGAGGTTTGCCATGCCGAACCTGTCTCGTCACGTTCTCTTGCGCCTGCCGGGGGCCCTCCAGGCGGCTCGCGGGCGCCCCCGGGGGCTGATCAGGGCAGCGGCCATGGCGGCCGCCCCGGCGGCGCTGATCCTGGTGGCCGGGGTCGGCGCGGCGTCCGCCGGACCTGCCGGGGGCGCGGCCGGCACCTCTCCGTTCCCCGGGCACACCGCGGCGCAGGCGCGGACCACCGGGGCGGCCGCCGGCGCCGCGCGCAACGGCCCGCACCGCGACTGGCCGTGGGCGCAGGGACCGAGCATCAACTGGGCGCTGTCCGGCCAGGCGAGCGCGGACTCCTCCCAGTCCGGGGACCCGGCGTCGAACGCGATCGACGGTGACGCGGGCACGGACTGGTGCCCGAACGCCTGGGAAGGCACCCTCACCATCGACCTGGGCCAGGCACGCTTGCTTGACGGCCTCGGCATCACCCTGGACGCGAGCGCCCCGTCGGCCGCCACGACCATCGCGCTGGCCACCACCTCGGGCCAGTGGACCACGCTGCCCACCGCGCAGAACCTCGCGCTGGACCCGGGGAGCCCGATGTACATCCAGGTGCCGCGGGGCACGCAGGCGCGGTACGCCCAGATCAACGTCAAGAGCGGCACCGGCGCGCCGGTGTGCGTCGGTGAGTTCCGGATGTTCGGGCCCGACCCGGCCGCGGCGCGGATGGCGCTCGGCGCGGACCTGTCCTTCACCCCGCAGGAACTCGCGGCCGGAGCCCACTTCACCGACCGCGGTTTCCCCGGCACGCCGGTTCAGATCATGCGCGCCAACGGCGCCAACTACGTCCGGATGCGGCTGTGGGTGAACCCGCCGCCCGGCTACAACAACCTGGCCAGCGACCTTGCCCTGGCCCAGCAGGTGCACCAGGCGGGGATGAGGATCTACCTGGACATCATGTACTCCGACTTCTGGGCCGACCCGCAGCACCAGGACATCCCCGCGGCCTGGCAGGGCCACGACCTCACCCAGCTCACCGCGACCGTGCAGTCCTACACCCAGCAGGTGATCTCGGCGTTCGCCCAGCAGGGCACCCCGGTGGACCTGGTGTCCATCGGCAATGAGATCCGCAACGGGATACTGTGGCCGGTCGGCCAGGTGGACCCGACCGCCGGCACCGGCTGGGACAACCTGGCCACCCTGCTCAAGGCCGGCGTTGCCGGCGCCCAGGCGGGCAACCCGCCCGGGCACAAGCTGCTGATCATGATGCACTACGACCAGGGCGGCAACAACCAGCTGAGCCAGGCGTTCTACCAGAACCTGATCTCGCGTGGCGTGCCGTTCGACGTCATCGGGCTGTCGTACTACCCGTTCTTCCACGGCACGATCTCGCAGATGAAGGCGAACGTGGACGCGCTGGCGACCCAGTTCGGCAAGCCGATCATCATCGCCGAGACGCAGTACGCCTGGACGCTGGCCAACGGCAACGAGCAGCCCGGCGACAGCACCGGCGACTTCGTCTGGCAGCCGAGCCAGATCTCGGCCGGCTACCCGGCGAGCCCCGGCGGCCAGCTCTCCTTCCTCAACGACGAACTGTCGATACTCGCGCAGGTGCCGAACGGGCTCGGCATGGGCCTGTTCTACTGGGCGCCGGAATGGATCCCCGGTGTGGGCTGGGAACCCGGGGCGGGCGTCGGGTCGCCCAACACCAACCTGACCCTGTTCGACTTCCAAGGGGCCGCGCTGCCGTCCATTGGGATGTTCGGCAACCCTGCGGCCGTCTGCGCGAGCTACGACCCGTGGAACACCCCCTGCATCATCGGGGGCTAGCTGGAAGTGACCCGTCCTTCGTGCTGGGCGGCGCCACGAGCGCTGCCCAGCACGTAGAGGGAGATCAGCGAGCAGATCAGCGCCACGCCGGTCAGCATGGCCATCGACGCCGACGCACTGTCGTTACCTGAGTTGACGAAGGAGGCGCCGGAGGAAGCCGCGCCGAGCAACGCGAGGAGGAACACCGCCGACGCCGCGATCAGGGCGCGGTTGCGGGACAGGACCGACCTGACGACCAGGCTGATGGACCCGAGAACGAGCAGCAGGCCCAGCCCGGCATGGAGGCCAAGCGCCACCGGGCCGTTCGCCAGCGCCCGGCCGATCGCGGCCAGAAAGCCGCCGCCCTCATCGCGCGCTGGCACCGTGACGTAGAGGTTCACCCAGATGCCCAGGGCGTACTGGACGACCACGCCAATGCCCATGCCCAGGTTGGTCCGCCGCACGATCTCCAGATGGGCAGCCTCCGTGCCGCCGCGCACTTCAGTGGAACCCGAGTCGATCATCGCCACCATCTCCAGTGCCAGAGCTAAGTTCCATCTCTCGATAGTTTCTACTCGCAATGATTCTAAGTCGCAAATATATTGTAGCAGTGATAGTATTAGGCAGTGCAGACCCCTGACCCGGCATCGCAACCCCAGCCGCGCAGCAGCGTCGCCTTCCTGCTGGTGCAGCTGGGATTCCACGTCGCCGGGCGCTACGGCGAACGGCTCAAGCCGCTGGGGCTGGAGCAGCGACAGGCCGGGATGCTCGTCCGCCTGGCCGAGAACGACGGGCGCTCGCAGCAGGCCATCGCGGAGCTGATGGGGGTGAACCCCACCCGGATGGTGTTCCTCACCGATGAGCTGGAAAAGCTGGGGCTGGTCGAGCGCAGGCGCAATCCCGCCGACCGGCGCTCGCACGCGCTCCACCTGACCGAGGCGGGCACCGCCATGCTGGCGCGGGTCAGGGAGGTCACCGCGGCCCACGAGGCCGCCATCACCGCCAGCCTGACCGGCGCGGAGCGGGATCAGCTCGCCGTCCTGCTCCAGCGCGTGGCCGGCGACCAGGGCCTCGCGGAGCACTCGCTGCCGGGCATGCCCAGGCCCCACACGCCCTGATAGCCCGGACAGGGCGGGCGATAACGGGGCGGATTGACCGTCGCGTGCGGAGAGCGCAACGATGTTGCGCATGCGAACCACTCCGCCCTTCCGCGCCGACCACGTCGGCAGCCTGCTCCGCCCCGCCAGCGTGCTCGCGGCCCGCGACGACTTCGCGGCCGGCCGGATCACCGCCCAGCAGTTGCGGGCCGCCGAGGATGCGGCCATCGCCGACGTGGTGGCGATGCAGCAAAACGTCGGCCTGCAGTCCGTCACCGACGGTGAGTTCCGCCGTGCCTCCTGGCATATGGACTTCATCTACCAGATCGGCGGGGTCGGGAAGGCGCCGGGCAACCTGGCGGTGAAGTTCCACAACCCGGCCGGGGACATCGAGTTCACCCCGGCCGCCCTGCACGTGGGCAGCAAGATCCACATGGCCAAGACGATTTTCGAAGAGGACTTCACCTATCTGAAGTCGCTGGCGGGCAGCTCCACCGCCAAGCTGACCATCCCCTCGCCGAACATGGTCCACTACCGCGGCGGCCCGGCCGCGATCGACCCGGAGGTCTACCCGGACATCGAGCAGTTCTGGGCCGACCTGTCCGCCGCCTATGCCGACGAGGTCGCCCGGCTGGCCGCCCTGGGCTGCACCTACCTCCAGTTCGACGACACCAGCCTGGCCTACCTCAACGACCCGGTGCAGCGGGCCGAGATCGCCGCGCGGGGTGAAGACGCCGAGCACCTGCACCTGCGCTACATCCGCCAGGTCAACAACGCGCTCGCGGGAAGGCCCCCGGGGCTTGCGGTCACCACGCACATGTGCCGGGGCAATTTCCGGTCCTCCTGGGCAGCCTCGGGTGGCTACGACTTCGTCGCCGAGGCGCTGTTCAGCGAGCTGGACGTGGACGGGTTCTTCTGCGAGTGGGACGACGAGCGCTCCGGCGGCTTCGAGCCGCTGCGCTTCGTCCCGCAGGGCAAGATGGTCGTCCTCGGGCTGGTCACCACCAAGCGCGGCGAGCTGGAGAACCCGGACACGCTCAAGCGCCGCATCGAGGAGGCGGCCAAGTTCGTGCCGCTTGACCAGCTCTGCCTGTCACCGCAGTGCGGCTTCTCCTCCACCGTCGAGGGCAACGTGCTGAGCTACGAGCAGGAGGTGGCGAAGCTCGAACTGATCGTCAAGGTCGCCCAGGACGTCTGGGGCTAGCGCTTAACTCGTTGCGGAGGTACCCGGAGGGCGCATAGCGTCACCGTCGTGCCTGGACAGGGGCCCTGCGTCAGGGCGGGCCGAGCGATCGTGCCGCGGTGAGCCCGGCCCAGGCTCCGGGCGGACCTGACCCCGCTGCGGACCTCACGCGACTTCCGGCTGCTCTACGCCAGCCGCACGGTCACCGCGCTGGGCACCGACGCCACCGAGGTCGCCCTGCTCATCCAGGCCAGGCAGCTCACGGGGTCCACCTTCGCAGTGGGCCTGCTCGGTGCGGTGGAACTGGTGCCGCTGGTGGTGTTCGGCCTGTACGGCGGGGTGCTCGCGGACCGGTTCGACCGGCGGCGGCTGATCGTCGCCTGCGAGGCCGGCCTTGCCGGCTGTGCGGCACTTCTCATGCTGAACGCCCTGGCGCCGCATCCCGCCGTCTGGCCGCTGTACGTGATCACGGCGCTGATGATGGCGATGGCCGCGCTCCAGCGGCCCTCACTCGAGGCCTCGATGCCGCGCGTGGTGCCCCGGGACCAGCTCACCGCGGCCGCCGCCCTGATGTCCATGTCGCAGAACGTGTCCTACCTCGCCGGGACAACCCTGGGCGGCGTTCTCGCCGCCGGTCCGGGCCCGGAGTACGTGTACGGCCTGGACACCATCAGCTTCGTCATATCGTTCTGCTTCCTGTGGCTGGTGCGGCCGCTTCCGGCACCGGACTCCGGGCCCGAGCCGGTGACCGGCTTGCGGAGCATCGCCGCAGGGTTCGCCTACGCGCGCGGGCGCCAGGACCTGCTGGGTTCCTACCTGGCCGACCTGGCCGCGATGACGCTCGCCTACCCGGCCGCCCTGTTCCCGTTCGTGGCCGCCGACCTGCACGCCCCGTGGGCCGCGGGGCTGATGTTCGCGGCGCCCTCGGCGGGCGCCTTCGTGATCACCGTGGTGAGCGGCTGGATGGGCCGGGTGCGCCGGCACGGCCTGGCGATCGCGGTCTCGGCCGCCGTCTGGGGGCTGCTGATCACCGCGTTCGGCCTGGCACCCGACATCGGGGTGGCGCTGGGATGCCTGGTGCTGGCCGGGGCGGCCGACATGGCGAGCGGGATTTTCCGGGCCACGCTGTGGAACCAGACCATCCCGGACCGGCTGCGCGGCCGGATGGCCGGGCTGGAACTGCTCAGCTACGGCGTCGGGCCCTCGGCCGGGCAGATCCGGGCCGGCGCGGTGGCCAGCGTCACCAGCGCCAGGTTCTCGCTCGCCTCTGGCGGGCTCTTGTGCGCCGGGGCGGTCGGCCTGGTCTGCCTCGCCCTGCCGGGCTTCACCCGTTACCGGGCCCCGGCCAGCGCAACGGCCGGGAGCGGTGGTCCATAACGCTACGGGTGTTGCGCTACAAGCCCCGGCGGCGTACCGTTCGGGGCGCACGCTAGGCCGGTGCGGGCCTGGTGCCCGCACGGCCGCCCGCACTCGACGAGAAGGAGGCACGCCGTCAGCGATGGTGCTGCGGCGGCGGCCCCGGGAAATGCCGCGTGCCGTCGCCGTGAGTCACTGCCCTCTGCACAACAGGCACTGATCACGAGAGGACGACCACGTGAAATCCCGGCTGATCCTGGCGGTGGCGGCCGTGTGCGCCATCGCACTTGCCATCGCACCGTCCGCCTTAAGAACGCAGCACGCGGGGGCCGCCGTACACGGCCTCTCGCTGCACGGGCTGAGCAAGCTGCAGAAGAACCACCTGTCCGGGTTCGCCTCGTTCGAGGCCGGTATCGGGGTGTCGGCCAAGGCGCCTGCGGCCCGCACGCGGGCGCGGACGAGCAGTTCCGGCGTGGGCCTGTGCCCGCGCAACTTCGGGCCCAACGTCCTGGTCAACCAGAACTGCCTGAACGTCACCGACGTCGATCTGCAGGGCCGCGCCCAGGCCCAGAACGAGACCGCGATCGCGCAGAACCCGTTCAACCCGCGCCAGATGGTGGCCGGGTTCAACGACTACCGGCGCGGTGATGGCACCTGCGGCACCGCGTTCAGCGCGAACGGCGGGTCAAGCTGGACCGACAGCACCATGCCCAACGGGTTCACCCGCGGCACCGCCTTCGGCAACGTGGCCCGGCAGTACTGGCAGGCGGGCGGCGACCCGTCGGTGGCCTGGGACAGCAGGGGCAACGCCTACTACGCGTGTCAGGTGTTCATGCGCGGGCCGGGCACTACCAACAACCCCGACGCCTCCAGCGCCGTGTACGTGTTCCGCTCCACCGGCGACGCCGGCGCGTCCTGGAACTTCACCGGCCACCCCGCGATCGAAACCTTCGACACGACCGGCACAATCCTGAACGACAAGCCGTACATGGCGGTCGACGCCAGCCCCACCAGCCCATTCCGCGACCGGATCTACGTGGCGTGGACGATCTTCGCCGCGGACGGCACGGCTTACATCTTCGCGGCGCACTCCAACGACTACGGGCAGACCTTCAGCAGCCCGGTGCTGGTGAGCACCACAAGCCCGGCGCTGTGCAGCAACACTCTCGGCCTGCCGACCCCACAGGGGACCTGCAACTTCAACCAGGGCGCCGACCCGTTCACCGGCCCCGACGGCACGCTCTACATCGCTTACTCCAACTTCAACACCACCACCAGCGGCAGCGACAACCACTTCCAGGTGCTGCTGACGAAGTCCACCGACGGCGGCCAGACGTTCAGCGCGCCGGTCAAGGTGTCCGACTACTTCGAACTGCCCGACTGTGCCGCGTTCCAGGGCGGCCAGGACCCGTTCCGTGCCTGCGTCCCAGAAAAGGGCACGGCGCAGAACTCGGTTTTCCGGGCGAGCAACTATCCCTCCGGAGCCGTGAACCCGCGGAACCCGAACCAGGTCGTGGTCACGATCGGCTCCTACATCAACCGCGACTCGAACGAGTCCAACGGCTGCGCGCCCAACGGGAACAGCACGGCCACCGGCGGCCAGCTCTACACCGGCGTGAAGACGCCGGGTGCATGCAACAACAAGATCATGCTCAGCGTCTCCAACGACGCCGGGGCCACGTTCACCGGGAGCACCGCCGATCCGCGGCTGCTGCCCGTGGTCAACACGGCAACGAGGCAGGCCACCACGGACCAGTGGTGGCAGTGGACCTCCTTCACCCCCAGGGGCACCCTGGTGACCTCCTACTACGACCGGCAGTACGGCTCCGCCGAGTTCACCGGGGACATGGACTTCAGCGTGTCCACCTCGGCGAACCTGTCCAGCTTCAAGGTGATGCGCGCCACTTCGGCGTCCATGCCGCTGCCGACGCAATTCCCTGACACCCAGGGCAACAGCCAGTTCATCGGCGACTACACGGGCCTGGCCTCGGTGTCCGGCGCCCATCCGATCTGGGCGGACACCAGGAACCTGGACGCGTTCCTGTGCCCGGGCACGGGCGCACCGGGCGTGCCGCCCGCGCTGTGCACTGCAGCCGAGCCGAACGGGCTGCTCGCCAACGATCAGCAGATCTACACCAGAACGATGCCGGCGTCCTAGGCGCCCGCAGGTATCCGGCGGCCGGGCCTGGGAGGGGCCCGGCCGCCGGGCTGTCTGCTACCGCAGGGCCCGGGGCACCCGTGCCTCGTCACAGCGGGCCCGGTTCGGCGCGCTGGGCCCGAGGCCGGCCAGGGTGTCTTCGATGGCCCGGTGGAACGTGGGGTAGGCGTAGATCATTTCGCGCAGGCGCTGGACCGGCACGGCGGCGTGCACCGCCACCACCAGCGCGCCAAGGACCTCGCCGCCCCACGGGCCCGCCGAGGTGGCACCGGCCAGCACGCCACGGTCGCGGTCCTCGACGAGCTTGATAAACCCGTCGTTGCCCGCCTTGTGGATCCAGCCGCGGGCCGACTGCGGCACCTGGCTCACGCTCGTGCGCACGGTCAGCCCCGCCTCCCGCGCCTGCTCGCTCGGTCAGCCCCACCGCGCCGATCTCCGGGTCGGTGAAGGTGACCCGGGGCACCGCGTGGTACTCGGCGCCGCAGTGCTCGCGCCCCAGGATGTCGTCGATGACGATGCCAGCCTGGTACATGGACATGTGGGTGAAGGCACCCTTGCCGGTGATGTCGCCCAGCGCCCACACGCCGGGCGCGGCCCGCATGTGGTCGTCCACAGGGACGGCCTTGCAGGCTGCTCATCGATGCCCACGGCGCCGGCGCCGACCGCGGCGAGGTCGGCCCGGCGGCCGGTAGCCACAAGCAGCGCGGCACCGGTGAGTTCCTCCCCGCCGTCCAGGGTGACAGTGAAACCACGGCCGGGGGAGTAGGCCACCCCGGCGGCCCGGCGCCCGGTCCGCACCGTGATGCCCTCCCGGGCGAACACCCCGGCGAGCAGGTCACCTGCCTCGGGCTCTTCGAGCGGCAGCAGCCGGTCCGCGCCCTCGGCGACGCTCACCCGGCTGCCGAACCGCGCGAAGACCTGGGTGAGTTCGGCGCCGACGGCGCCACCGCCGAGCACGACCAGCGACTGCGGTACCTGCTCGGTCTCGATCGCCTCGTGGTTGGTCCAGAACGGCGTGCCGGCCAGGCCCGGGATCGGCGGCACCGCGGCCGTGGTGCCCGTGGCGATGACGATGCCCAGCCGTGCCCGCAGTACCTGTGCCTCCCCGGCGGCGGCCCGCCCGCCGGGGCGACCGTCACCTCGCCGGGCGCGGTGATCCGGCCGTGCCCGCGGACCAGGATGCCGCCCTTGCCGGTGAACCGGTCCGCGGCGACCGTGTCGTCCCAGTCGTCGGTGGCCTCGTCCCGGATCCGGCGGGCCACCGGCGCCCAGTCAGGGACGATCTCGGCACGGCCGGCCATGCCGGGGACCCGGCGCCCCTCGGTGATCAGGTCCGCGGCCCTGATCATCATCTTCGAGGGGACGCACCCCCAGTACGGGCACTCGCCACCGACCAGCCGGCCCTCCACGCCGGCCACCGCCAGCCCGGCCTCGGCCAGCGTGCCCGCGGCGTGCTCGCCCCCTGGTCCCATGCCGATGACGACAACATCGACATCTCGCCCAGACCCGCTCAATTTCCCTCCCCAGGGCATCGATCCGGCGCCTCAGGGTACGGCAGCGGGAATGTCAGTGCCGGCGGGTAGGTTTTTTAGGACTGACCGGTGACGACCGACGGACGGGGCCAAACTCATGACGAGCAGCCGCCCTGACGCCACGCATCCCCCGGCCGGTGAGCCCGCTGCGGAGCCACTGACCGAGAGCGACGCCGAAGAGCACATCCACGGGATCTGCTTCAAGACCGGCCCGCCCCGCCGGGTCGGGGTCGAACTGGAATGGCTGGTCCGCGATGGCCGAGACCCCGGTATCCGCGTTGATCAGCAGCGAGTGGCCGCCGCCCTCGCCGGGCTGAGTGCCCCTGGCGCGCTCCCTGGTGGCGGCCGTCTCACCACAGAGCCCGGCGGGCAGGTGGAGATCAGTTCCGCGCCAGCGGAGGGCCTCGCCCCCTGCGTGGACATCACCTGCCGCGATCTCACCGCCCTCCGTCAGGCAGTGCTTCCCGCTGGCCTGTGCCTGACCGGGGAGGGCCTCGACCCGCTACGGTCCCCGCACCGGGTGCTCGAGGTACCCCGTTACGCGGCGATGGAGGAGTTTTTCAACCGGGCCGGCCCATGGGGCAGGCTGATGATGTGCAGCACCGCCTCGGTGCAGGTCTGCCTGGACGCGGGCGAGCAGAGCACCGGCCCGGCCAGCGTCGGGTGGCGGTGGCGGCTGCTGCACGCGCTCGGCCCGGTGTTCGTCGCAGCGTTCGCCAACTCCCCGCTGCGGGAGGGCCGCCCGACCGGCTGGAAGTCCACCCGGCAGGCCATCTGGGCCCGTCTTGACCCGTGCCGCACCCGCCCGCCGGAGAACGCCGTACCCGCGGTGGCGGGCCAAGGCCGCAAGTGGCCGCCGGACGCCGACCCTCGTGCGGCGTGGATCGACTATGCGCTGTCCGCCGAGGTCATGTGCGTGCGCAGGCCCGGGGACGAACCCTGGACCGCACCGGCGGGGCTCACGTTCCGCGACTGGCTGCGCGGCGGCGGCGAGCGGCGGCCCACCCTGGAGGACCTCTCCTACCACCTGTCCACGCTGTTCCCGCCGGTCCGGCCGCGCGGCCACCTGGAGTACCGGGTGATCGACGCGCAGGCCGGCGACGGGTGGATCGTGCCGGCCGCCGTGGTCACGGCGCTGCTCGACGACGAGGCCGCGTCGCAGGCGGCGATGGCCGCCGCGGAAACCCTCTGGCACACGGCGGGCACCGCGTGCGGCGGCGACTTCGGCGACGAGGCCGGCGCGGGCGGCGGGGCGGGCTGGGACTGCGGCAGCCCGTGGGAGTGGGCGGCGCGGCACGGTCCCACCGACCCGATCATCGGGGACATCAGCGTGAAGTGTTTCGAGGCCGCCGAGCCGGCGCTGGCCCGGCTTGGCGCCCCGGCCGCGGTCATGGCGGCGGTCGCCGCGTTCGCCGACCGGTACGTCACCCGGTACCGATGTCCCGCCGACGACCGCCTCGACGAGGCCCGTGCGGCGGCCAGCGCCTGCGACCCTGCTAATCCATCACCCCGCCGCCCCGCCCTCGCTGGTCCATTACCCCACCACCCCGCCCTTGCTAGTCCATCACCCCGCCGCCCAGCCCGCGCTAGTCCATCACCCTCCCGCCCCGCCCTGCCATCCATCGTGGAAGGAATCAGCCCATGACACCGACCGGCGCCGAAGGACTGCGGGACCTGGTCGCCAGCAACCTGGTAGCGGCCAGGGCGCGGACCGAACTGCTGACCGGCTGCGTGGACGAGGCCGACCTGGTGCGCCAGCACTCGCCGCTGATGTCGCCCCTGGTGTGGGACCTCGCGCACATCGCCAACCAGGAGGAACTCTGGCTGCTGCGGGAGGTGGGCGGCCGGGATCCGCTGCACCCGGAGATCGACCCGCTCTACGACGCGTTCGAGCACCCCCGGGCGCAGCGGCCGACGCTGCCGCTGCTGCCGCCCGCCGAGGCGCGCGCTTACGCCCATGAGGTGCGGGGACGGGTGCTCGACCTGGTGGAGGCTGCCACGTTCGGCGGTACCCGCCTGCTTACCGGCGCGTTCGCGTTCGGCATGATCGCCCAGCACGAGCAGCAGCACGACGAGACCATGCTCATCACCCATCAGCTCCGCAACGGCGCGCCCGCGCTCACCGCCGCGCCGCCCGCACCGCCGACCGATGTGCTGTCGCTGCCGCGCGAGGTGCTCATCCCCGGCGGGCCGTTCACGATGGGCACCTCCACCGAAGCCTGGGCGCTGGACAACGAGCGTCCCGCCCACGCGGTCAGCGTGGCCGCCTTCTACCTGGACACCGCCCCGGTGACCAACGCGGCCTACCAGGAGTTCCTCGCCGACGGCGGTTACGAGGAGCCGCGCTGGTGGAGCCCGGCGGGCTGGGACCACCGGCAGCGCGCGGGCCTTGCCGGGCCGCTGTACTGGCGGCGGGAGGGCGGCGGCTGGGTGCGGACCAGGTTCGGTGTCACCGAGCCGGTGCCGCCCGCGGAGCCGGTCGTGCACGTGTCCTGGTACGAGGCGCAGGCGTACGCCGCGTGGGCAGGCAGACGGCTGCCGACCGAGGCCGAGTGGGAGAAGGCCGCGCGGCACGACCCGGCCACCGGGCGGTCGCGCCGGTTCCCATGGGGCGACGAGGACCCCACGCCGGACCGGGCGAACCTGGGGCAGCGCTACCTCCAGCCGGCCCCCGCGGGCAGCTACCCGCTCGGCGCGAGCCCGGCGGGCGTGCGCCAGCTCATCGGGGACGTGTGGGAGTGGACCTCCAGCGACTTCCTGCCTTACCCGGGCTTTACCGCCTGGCCCTACAAGGAGTACTCCGAGGTGTTCTTCGGCAGCGAGTACAAGGTGCTCCGCGGTGGCTCGTTCGGCGTCGCCCCGGTCGCCTGCCGTGGCACGTTCCGCAACTGGGACTACCCGATCCGGCGGCAGATCTTCGCGGGCTTCCGCACCGCCCGGGACGCAGAGCCAGCGGTTCCCAGCGCCGGGCGGGCCCGCTAGCCGATGTGCCGCCACCTGGCCTACCTGGGCCCGCCCGCGACGCTGCGGGCGCTGCTTCTCGACCCGCCGCACGGGCTGGGCACCCAGGCGTGGGCGCCGCGCCACCAGTGCCACGGGACCATGAACGTCGACGGGTTCGGCGTCGGCTGGTATGCCGACGGGGACCCGGTGCCGGCCAGATACCGGCGGGCCGGGCCAATCTGGGCCGACCCCGGCTTCACCGACCTGGCCCGGGTCACCCGGACATGGGCACTGCTCGCGGCGGTTCGCTCGGCGACGGAGGGGACCGAGGCCGGCGCGGCGGCCGCGGCCCCGTATACGGCCGGTCCCTGGCTGTTCTCGCATAACGGCACGCTGAACGGATGGCCCATCGCGACCGGGTCCCTCGCCGCGACGCTGGCTGCCACCGATCTGCTCGCGCTGGAAGCGCGGTGTGACTCGGCGCTGGCCTGGGCCCTGGTGGCGGCCCGCCTGCGCGCAGGCTGTGGCCCGGCGGACGCCCTCGCTCAGGTCGTCGGCGCCCTGGCCGAGCACCAGGTCAGTGGCCGCTTCAACTTCCTGCTCAGCAACGGGGAGGTGATCGCCGCCACCGCGGCGGGCGACACACTCTGCTACCGGCTGAGCGGCGGCGCGGTTCAGGTGGCCTCGGAGCCGGGGGACGACGAGCCGGGCTGGACCCAGGTCAGTGACCGCTCCGTGCTCACCGCGACCCCGGCCGGGGTGGATGTCCGGCCGCTGCGCGTGCCCGCCGCGCCGCCCGCTCCCGTGACCGCACCCAGCCAGTGACCGCCCCATCCGCGGAAGAAAGGACGATCCCCCAATGACGGCATTGCGCGTCGAACGCTGCCTGCCGGACGGTTTCCTCGCCGAGGCGCTGCGGGCGGACGCCCGGGCCGGCCTGTCGGCCACCCCGAAGGTGCTCCCGCCGAAGTGGTTCTACGACGAGCGGGGGAGCGAGCTGTTCGAGAAGATCACCCGCCTGGACGAGTACTACCCGACCCGGGCCGAGCGGTCCATCCTGCGCGCGGCCGCCGGGCAGATCGCCGCCGCCACCGGTGCCCGCACCCTGGTGGAACTCGGCGCCGGCGCGGCGGACAAGACCAGGCTGCTGCTCGACGCGCTGGCCGGGGCGGGCACGCTGGCCAGCTTCGTCCCCGTGGACGTGAGCGAGACCGCACTGATCGAGGCCGCACGCCGGGTGGACGGGGAGTACCCCGGGCTCGCGGTCACCGCCGTGGTCTCCGACTTCGAGGAGCACCTGGGCCTTCCCGACGGCACCGGGCGCCGGCTCGTGGCGTTCCTCGGCGGGACCATCGGCAACCTGCTGCCCGGGCAGCGGGCGGCGTTCCTCGCCTCGCTGCGGGCCAGGCTGCGCCCCGGAGACGCGTTCCTGCTCGGCACCGACCTGGTCAAGGATCCCGCGGTGCTCGTCGCCGCCTACGACGACGCGGCGGGGGTGACCGCCGCGTTCAACAAGAACATCCTCTCCGTGCTGAACGCGGCGCTGGGCGCGGACTTCGACCCCGGCGCGTTCGAGCATGTCGCGCTGTGGGATGCCCGCGAGGAGTGGATCGAGATGCGCCTCCGCTCGCTGGAGCCGCAGCTGGTGACGCTGCCCGCGATCGACCTGGCGGTGAGCTTCGCCGAGGGTGAGGAAATGCGGACGGAGGTGTCGGCGAAGTTCCGCAGGGAGCGGGTGGCCGCGGAACTGGCGGCGGCCGGGTTCACCCTGGCCGGCTGGTGGACCGACGAGCAGGGCAGGTTCGGCCTGTCGCTGTCGGTGCCCGGCTGATCCGTGCGCTCAGCCGCCCGCGGTGCCGCGGTCCATCCGGCGCACCCGCGGGTCAGCCAGCCGCAGCGACCTGATCAGCTCGCCGGCCACCCGCTCGGCGGCGATCGAGCCGCAGCTGAACAGGTCCACCGCGATCAGGTTCTCCTCCGGCCAGGTGTGGATGGCCAGGTGTGACTCGGCCAGGATGAGCACCAGGGTGACCGCCCCGTTGGGGAAGATCACGTGGCTGGAATCGAGCACGGTGCCGCCGCCGGCCTGCACCGCGGCGGTCGCGGACGCGGTCAGCTCGGTGATATCGGACACCGGCGAGCCGGGGGTCAGCGCGGCGTCCACCGTCCACAGCTGCTTGGGCACCGGAGCTGCCGCAGCCGAGGAAGGGGGAAAGGGGAGGCGGGTGGGCTGCCGGCCCGGCGCAAGCTTTCCTGGCATGATGGGGGAGGATACCCGATGGCCCGCGGCAGGCCGCGGTCAGCCAAGCCGGGCCGCCCCGCACCGGGACGCTGAGAACTCACGAACCTTGAGTACTCACGGGAACTCAGCATCCATTCCAGGAACACTGGACGCAGCATCCACACCGAACTGCACCTACAAGAACGCTACGCATGGACGTTGACGCAGTAACCGCGGAGGTCGCCGCCGCGGTCGGGCTGGCGGAGAGGCCGGCGTTGCCGACGTCCTCCGGGTGATCGCCCGTCATGAGCCGGTCGCGGCGCGTGAGATCAGCCGGCGGGCCGAGCTGCCGGTCCCGATCGTCGCCGCCATCTGCGGCGAGCTGCGCAAGCGCGGCGTGGTGGACCGGGCGCGCCCGGTGCGGCTGACCCCGCAGGGACGGGCCAGCCTGACCGGGCAGGCCGAACCCGGAACGGCGCAGGCCGAGATCACCGGCCGCTGCCCGTGCTGCGGCGGCCTGGGCGTGGTGGTCCCCGACGCGATCGCGGAACTGGCCGGGCCGCTGGAGGCCGCGGAGCTTGACGAGCCCGCGGCAAAGCTGGACCTGGACCAGACCCACTGCACCGCAGACACCAAGCTGCGCCGGGTGCTGGCCATGCACGAGGCGGGCGCGCTGGCCGGGCAGCGGATCCTGCTGCTCGGTGACGATGACCTGGTCAGCGTGGCGCTCGCGGCCTTCGCCGGGCACGCCGGCGCGGCCGCGCGGCCGCGCGGCGTCACCGTGCTCGACTGCGACCCCGACCTGGTGGGCTACCTGCGCGGCGAACTGCGCGACCCTGGCTTCCCCGCCGAGGTCATCGAGCACGACCTCCGCGACCCGCTGCCCGCCGCGCTGACCGGCGCGTTCGACGTAGCGTGCACGGATCCGCCGTACACGGTGGCCGGGGCGGAGCTGTTCCTGTCCCGCGCGGTGGACGCCCTGGCCCCAGGCGCCGGCGGGCACGTGTTCTTCTCCTTCGGCCCGCGCCGGCCCGCGGAGACCGTGGCGACCCAGCGCCTGATGACGGACATGGGGCTCGCCATCCGCTCGCTGACGCCGGGGTTCAACTTCTACACCGGGGCGGGCATCCTGGCGGGCACCAGCCACCTCTACCACCTGCGCACCACGCAGGACAGCAAGCCCGCCCGCACGGGGCGGTACGACGGGCCGCTGTACTCAGCACAGACCCGGGCCGCCGCCACCCGCCCGTACCGGTGCGTGGCCTGCGGGGCGGAGCACGAGGTCGGCCCCGGGGCCCGCTGGACGCGGATCGCGGAGCTCAAGGCCGCAGGCTGCCCCGAGTGCGGCGGCACGGTGCTGCGCCCGCGGCCGCTGCGGCCCGGGCAGGGGGCAGGCCAGCCATGACCGAAGGCATCGCCGGGTTCCTGATCCGCCCGGCCCGCGAGGGCGACCTTGACGTCCTCGCCGGGTTCGAAATCGACATCGCCCGGGCGTCGTTCGGCGACGAGGCGATCGAGGATGCGGCGCTGCACCGCAAGCGGGTCGCCGCCGCGCTCGGCAAGCCGGGAGAGGTCACGCTGGTGGCGGTGGCGGCAGCGGTGCAGGAGGATGGGGAAGGGGAAGCCGGTGGGGGCGAGGGCGCGCCAGTGGGCTGGGCCTGGCTGTCCGGTCGCACCAACTCACTGACCGGTGCCAGGTACGGTAACTTCCGGTCGCTGGCCACCGCCGACGTCCCGGGCCGCGGCACCGTCGCTGAGCTGCTGATGGCCGCGGTGGTGCAGGCGGCGGCGCAGGCCGGCTACACCCATCTCACCGGCAAGACGCACGCGCGCAACCTGGGCATGCGCGCGCTGTACCGGAAGTTCGGCTTCGAGGCCACGCACCTGACGATGGAGTGGCGGCCGGGAGTCACGGCGGAGGGAGCGGACGGCGGGGAGGCGGGCCGGTGACCACAGCCGCCGCGCCACGCCTGGTCAAGTGCGTGGTCTGGGACATCGACAACACCCTGCTCGACGGGGTCTACCTGGAGTCGGGGGACACCCCGCCGGCCGCGAACCCGGCCATGGCCGCGGTACTGTCCGACCTCGCGTCCCGTGGGATCCTGCACGCGATCGCGAGCAAGAACCCCCCGCAGGCCGCCGCGCACGCCGCCGCGGTGACCGGTGCCTACTTCGCGGCCGTGGAGTGCGGCTGGGGTCCCAAGTCCGGCGCGCTGGCCCGCATCGCCGCGGAACTGGCGATCGGTACCGACGCGCTCGCCTTCGTGGACGACGACCCCTACGAGCGCGCCGAGGTCGGTGCGGAGCTTCCCGAGGTGCTCGTGCTCGCGCCCGACGAGGTCACCGGGGCGGCCGGCTGGCCGGAGTTCGGCGCCGCCGCGGTGACCGGCGAGGCCCGCAGGCGCGGGGAGATGTATGCGGCCAGGCGCCACCGCCAGGCCGCGGAGCGGGCCTTCGGCGGCAGCCGGGAGGAATTCCTGGCCTCGGCCGGCACCGAGGTCACCGTCGCCGCCGCGACCATGGCGGACGTGCCGCGGCTGCACGAACTCGCGGTGCGCACCAGGCAGTTCAACTCGGCCGGGCGGGCGGTGGCCGAGGCGGAACTCACCGCCCTGATCACGGCGCCGGACACCGACGTCGCCACCGTGACGCTCCGCGACGCCTTCGGCGACGACGGCATCGTCGGAGCCTGCGTCACCGGCCACGGCCCCGACGGCACCTGGACGGTGCGGCTGCTGATGATGTCCTGCCGTGCGATGGGGCGGGGGGTCATCGGCGCGCTGCTCGCCTGGGTCACCCGGTCGGCGGCCAGGGCGGGCGCACCCGAGGTGGCCGTCCGGTGCGTGCTGACCGAGCGGAACGTGCCGCTGCGGCTGGCGCTGACCGGGGCCGGGTTCCGCGCCGGCCCGGAGGGCGGCGAAGGGCCCGCCGCGGTGTTCCGCCGGGGCACCGGCGCCCCGCTGCCGGCGTTGCCTGCCTGGGTGCGGGCCCCGGGCGAGCCGGAGCGGGCCGGCGCTGGCGCTGCGGGCCGCGCCGGGGCGGACCCGGCTCCGGCCGGGCCGGACGGCCTGGTCATCGGCGAGCTGCGGGAGATCCTGGCCCGTATCACCGGCCGGGACGAGCTGGCCGGCCTGCCCGCCGGGGCGCCGCTGTTCGGCGAGGCGGCCGCCCTCGACTCGCTCACCGGCACGCTGCTGCTGCGGGAGGTCCAGCGCCGCTTCGGTGTGGACGTGGCCGGCACCGACCTGAACCTGGACGCGCTGGCCACGCTGGGCACGCTGGCCGCGTTCATCGCCGGGCAGGGGGGCTCATGACAACGGCATCGGGCCGTCCCGGGACGGCCGGCGTGTCCCGGGCCGCGGACCCGGCCGACCACACGGCAGAGGTGTTCTGGTTCGACACCAGGTTGATCAGCCTGAACGGGTCGGACCTGGCCGAGATGGACGCGCGGGAGAAGGCGCGGGCGGCGGCGTTCGTGTTCCCGGCTGACCGGCACCGCTACCAGGTCGCGCACGTGATGCTGCGCCGGGTGCTGGCCGGCCACCTGGGCACCGATCCCAGCCGGCTCACCTTCGGCCGCCAGCACTGCCCCACCTGCGGTGGCCCGGCGGGCAAGCCCGTGCTGACCGGGCTCCAGGACCCGGACAGGGAAGCCGGCCGGCCCGGCGACGGCACCTGGCCCGGCCTGTCCTTCTCCCTGGCCCACTCCGGCGAGGCCGTGGCCGTCGCGGTGGCCCGCGGCCCGGTCGGCATCGACGTCGAGCGGGAGCCCAGCGGGTGCATGTGCTCGCTGGCCTCCGCCATGCACCCCGACGACGCCGCGATCGTGGAGGTGCTGCCGGAGCCCGAGCGCCATCACGCGGTGATCCGCTGGTGGGTGCGGGCCGAGGCGGTGCTCAAGTGCGCCGGCACCGGCATCGCGCACGGCATGGACGCATTCCCTGTGCTGGGCGCCCCGGTGCGCAGCCGGGTCCCGTCCGGGCTCCCGCCCGGGCCGCGGCTGCCGCTGGAGCCCGACGTGCCCGGCTGGGCCGCCGCGGCCGGGTGCTCGTTCGCGGCACTGTCGGCGCCCAAGGGCTACCAGGCAGCCCTGGCGCTGCCGGGGCTGCGGCTGATCCGGTACCGGTGGGGGCCCGACCGCTGACCCGTTCGTCCCCGGCCTTCGCGCGGAACCCGTGCCCGGTAGTCTCGGATCAGAGGAGAAGGTGGTGGGCCATGACCCTAGGGCGGGGTGGCGGGGCCCGAGCTAACACTGCGCGGGGTAGTGGGGCCGGGACTAATGACTAATACGGTCTATGCGCTGGATGCGTGCCGGACCCCGGTGGGGAAGATCAAGGGAGCGCTGTCCGCCGTCCGCCCCGATCACCTGTCCGCCGATGTGATCGCCGCGCTGCTCGCCCGCAACCGGTGGCTGGATCCGGCGCGGATCGACGACGTGTACTGGGGAGCCGCCAACCAGGCGGGGGAGGACAACAGGAACGTCGCCAGGATGGCCGCGCTGCTGGCCGGCCTCCCGGTGGAGATCCCGGGTGCCACGGTGAACCGGCTCTGCGGCTCGGGCATGGAGGCGATCGCCTGCGCCGCCCGGGCTATCGCCGCGGGCGAGGCCGAGGTGTGCCTGGCCGGCGGGGCGGAGTCGATGACCCGTGCGCCGTTCGTGCTGCCCCGGGCGGAGGGACCGTTCCCGCGGGAGGCCGGCGTCGCCGACACCCGGCTGGGCTGGCGGCTGGTCAGCCCCCGGATGGCCGAGCTGTACCCGCCGGTCAGTCTTGGCGAGACCGCGGAGAACGTGGCCGACCGCTACCGGGTGACCAGGGAACGCCAGGACGAGTTCGCGCTGCGCAGCCACCAGCGGGCGACCGCGGCGCAGGACGCCGGCCGGTTCGCCGCCGAGATCGTCCCGGTGGCCACCCCGGCCGGGCAGGTGACCGCCGATGAGGGCATCAGGGCTGACCTCACCCTGGCCGAGCTGGCCGCGAAGCGGCCGGCCTTCCGCCGCGACGGCACCGTGACCGGGGGGAACTCCTCCCCCCTCAATGACGGCGCCGCGGTGGTCCTGCTGGTGTCCGAGCGCATGTTCTCCTCCGGCGCACCGGACCCGATGGCCAGGTATGTGGGCACCGCGGCGGCGGGCGTGCACCCGGACTACATGGGCATCGGCCCGGTGCCGGCCATGGGCAAGGTGCTGGCCAGGGCCGGCTGGCAGGTGGACGCACTGGACCTGGTCGAGGTCAACGAGGCATTCGCGGCCCAGGCGGTGGCCGTGGCCGACGAGCTCAAGCTCGACCCGGACCTGCTGAACGTCAACGGCGGCGCGATCGCCATCGGCCACCCGCTCGGCTGCTCGGGCGCCCGCATCACCACCACCCTGCTGCACGAGCTGCGCCGGGCCGGTGCCCGCCGAGTGGCGGCCACCATGTGCATCGGCGTCGGCCAGGGCATCGCCACCCTGTGGGAGAGCTGAGGCAAGCGATGAGCGCAACCTGGTTCCCCGGGATCACCCCGAGCCGCGAGATACCCGCCGGGATCGGCACCCGCGTTGCCCATCCGGCCCGGGTCTGCGACTACATACTCGGCGGGAAGAACAACTTCGCGGCGGACCAGGCGGCGGCCAGGGCCGCGCTGGCCGCCAATCCTGCCCTCGGCACCGCCATGCGGGAGAACCGGGCGGTGATGCGGCGGATGGCGGCGTTCCTCGCCGGCGAAGCGGGCATCCGCCAGTTCCTCGACATCGGCACCGGCTTGCCGGCCAGTCCCAACCTGCACGAAGTGGCACAGGAGCGGGCGCCAAGCGCGCGGGTGGCCTACGTGGACAACGACCCCATCGTGCTCGCCCACGCCCGCGCGCTGCTGGCCAGCAGCGCCGACGGCTCCTGCGCCTACGTGGAGGCCGATCTGCGCACACCCGACGCGATCCTGGCCGACCCGCTGCTGCAGGCGACCCTGGACCTGGCCAAGCCGGTCGCGCTTGTGCTGGCCGGAATCCTGCATTTCATCCCGGATAGCGGCCAGCCGCATGACGCGGTGGCCCGGCTGGTCGCCGCCCTGGCGCCCGGCAGCTACCTGGCCATCCAGCATCCCACCGCGGACTTCTACCCGCCGGGCGCGGGAACGGCGGCCGCCTACCAGCGGGCCGGGATCGCGTTCCAGTACCGGACCAGGGACGAGTTCGCCCGGTTCTTCACCGGGCTGGAACTGGTACCACCGGGGATCGTGCCGATGGCGGAATGGCGGGCGGAAGCCGAGCCCGGCCCCCGCCCCGCTCCTGCCGAGGCCTCCGCGTACGCGGCGGTCGCCCGCAAGAACTGACCCGCGGCACGGTACCGGGGCAAAGCGAGCCGAGGGACACCATGGATCGCGTCTTCACCGTGCCGAACGCGATCAGCATGGCGCGGCTGGCCGGGGTCCCGGTGTTCCTGTGGCTGGTACTCGTCCCGCAGGCGGACTGGTGGGCGGTCGGCCTGCTGATCGCGGCGGGCTTTTCCGACTGGCTGGACGGCAAGCTCGCCCGGGCGTGGAACCAGCAGAGCCGCCTCGGCCAGGTACTCGACCCTGCCGCGGACCGGCTGTATATCGCGGCAACGCTGATCGCGCTGGCGGTGCGGGCCATCATCCCGTGGTGGCTCGTTGCCGTTCTGGTGTCCAGGGAACTGGTGCTCGGCGTGGCCCTGCTCGTGCTGCGACGGCACGACTTCGGCCCGCTCCAGGTCAGTTTCCTGGGCAAAGCGGCCACCTTGTGCCTGCTCTACGCGTTCCCTTTGCTGTTCCTCGGCTCCCACGCCGGCACCGCGGCGCTGGCCGCGCGGGTCACCGGTTGGGCCTTCGCAATCTGGGGAAGTGCCCTCTACTGGTGGGCGGCCGCGCTCTACCTCATGCAGGCGCGGCAAGTGATCGCCGCCGCCAGCCGCGACGAGGCGGCCGGCCAACAGCCCCCGCTGGCCCAGCCGCAACAGCCCGGTCATGATGGGGCTTAGCTGGGCAACCGAAGGAGACGCGCAGGACGTGAAGGCACTGGTGATGGCGGGCGGGGAGGGGACGAGGCTGCGGCCGATGACCGCCAATCAGCCCAAACCGCTGCTTCCCGTGGCCAACAAACCGATCATGGAGCACGTGCTCGGCCTGCTCAAGCGGCACGGGTTCACCGAGACCGTGGTCACGCTCCAGTTCTTCGCGCCGCTGGTCCGCAACTACTTCGGTGACGGCGAAGACGTCGGAATGAGCCTGCAGTACGCGAACGAGGAGATACCGCTCGGAACGGCCGGAAGCGTGAAGAACGCCGAGGATGCGCTGCGGCACGGGCCGTTCCTGGTGATCTCCGGGGACGCACTGACCGACATCGACCTGTCCGCCATGGTCGCCTACCACAAGAAGCAGGGCGCCCTGGTGACGGTGGGCCTCGCCCGGGTACCGAACCCGCTCGAGTTCGGCATCATCATCTCCGGCGATGATGGCCGCATCCAGCGCTTCCTGGAAAAGCCCACCTGGGGCCAGGTGTTCTCGGACACCGTCAACACCGGCATCTACGTGATGGAGCCCGAGGTGCTCGCCGAGGTGCCGGCCGGGGAGCCGGTGGACTGGTCGGGCGACGTGTTCCCCCGTCTGGTCAAGGCGGGCGCGCCGCTGTACGGCTGGGTGGCCGAAGGGTACTGGCAGGACGTCGGGACGCATGAGAGCTACCTGAAGGCCCAGGCGGACGTGCTGTCCGGCCAGGTGGAAGCGCAAATCGACGGGTTCGAGATCTCCCCGGGGATCTGGGTGGCCGAGGGCGCCGAGGTGGATCCGGAAGCGGTGATCACCGGGCCGCTGTGCATCGGGGAGTACGCCAAGATCGAGGCGGGCGCGGAACTTCGCGAGTTCACCGTCGTGGGCAGCAACGTCGTGGTGAAGGAGGGCGCCTTCCTGCACCGGGCGGTGGTGCACAACAACGTGTTCATCGGCCCCGGGGTCACCCTGCGCGGCTGTGTCATCTGCAAGAAGACCGACGTGATGGCCTCGGCAAGGATCGAGGAAGGTGCGATCGTGGGCGACGAATGCCTGATCGAGCCCGAGGCCTACCTGTCCGCCGGGGTGAAGGTGTACCCGTTCAAGACCATCGAGGCCGGCGCCGTGGTGAACACCAGCGTGATCTGGGAATCCTCCGCGCAGCGCACGCTTTTCGGCCCCCGGGGGTATCCGGCCTGGTCAACGTGGAGATCACCGCGGAGCTGTGCGTGCGCCTCGCCGGTGCCTACGCCAGTACGCTGCGCAAGGGCGAAACCGTCACCACCTCGCGTGACGTCTCCCGTGCGGCCCGTGCGCTGAAGCGTGCCATGCACGGCGCGCTCAACGCCAGTGCGATCAACGTGGTGGACCTGGAGGCCCAGCCACTGCCCGTGGCCCGTTTCCACACCGCACGCAGCGACGCCAGCGGCGGCATCGCGCTGCGCACCACGCCCGGCGACCCCCAATCGATCGACATCATCTTCCTCGACGAACGGGGCGCGGACCTGTCCCCGGCCGCCTGCCGCAAGATCGAGCGGGTGTTCTCCCGGCAGGAGTACCGGCGGGCCTTCCCCGGCGAGATCGCCGAGCTGAACTACCCGCCGCGGGTGGTCGAGTCCTACGCGTCCGAGTTGCTGCGCTGCGTGGACATGTCCGGCGTGCAGGACGCCGGGCTCAAGGTGGTGCTCGACTGCGCCGGCGGGACCGCCGCGCTGGTGCTGCCCTCGCTCCTGGGCCGGATCGGCGTCGACGTCCACACGCTCAACAACCGGCTGGACGAGCGCCTGCCGACCCACACCCTGGCGCAGCTACGGGCGGACATGCAGCGCTTGGCCGAGGTGGTCGCGTCCTCGCGGGCCGCATTCGGCGTCCGGTTCGACCAGGTCGGGGAGCGCATCCATCTCGTGGACGACCGGGGGGCGATGGTCAGCGACGACCGGGCGCTGCTGGTGCTGCTCGACCTGATCGCCGCCGAGCGGCGCACCGGGCGGGTCGCGCTGCCCGTCACCACCACCCGGGTGGCCGAGGTGGTGTGCGAGTTCCACGGCGTCCAGGTGAGCTGGACGACCACCGCGCAGCGCGGGATCACCGAGGCCGCGGCCGAGGACGACGTGATCTTCGGTGCCGACGGGCGCGGCGGGTTCGTGGTGCCGGAGTTCAGCAGGAACCTCGACGGCATCGCGGCGTTCGTCTGGCTGCTCGGCCTGGTCGCCCGCACCCGGCTGACACTCAGCCAGATCGACGCCCGCATCCCCCAGGCGCACCTGCTCAGGCGGTCCATGCCCACCCCCTGGGTGGCGAAGGGCAGCGTCATGCGCACGGTGATGGAGGCCGCCGACGACCGCGAGGTGGACATCACCGACGGGATCAGGATCGTCGAGCCCGACGGTGGCTGGGTCCTCGTGCTGCCCGATCCCGCGGAGGCGATCACCCACCTGTGGGCCGAGGGCGCGCGACGCCGACGCGGCCCAGGATCTGCTTGATCACTGGGCTTGTGTGGTGGAACAGGCGGGCGAGTAAACGGCGGGAACACGGCGGCACCCTCGCGGAGTTTGAGTGACCAGGACGGGTCTGCGGTGTCGTGAGACAATCGCACCTTGCCTGATTACTCGCCGGGGAAATCCAGGGGGCGCCGGGAGTTCGACGTCGGAGGTTGCCCATGTGGCTAAGTCGGGGCTGGCGGCGGCGCCGCAGCCGCCGGAGCAGAAACGCGTGGCGCATGGACCAAGCACCGGTGTCGCAGGTAGCGTGGGCGCACGTACCGGAGTTGACGCCACGAGCCGCGCCGGCGGATGTGGTACCCGCGCCGAGCCCTTGGCCCGCGGAGGAGAGGCTGGACCAAGTGATGCCGAGCGTCTACTGCGCCCGCTGTGGGCGGGCGAGCCCTGAAGGGGCCCGCTTCTGCTCGCACTGCGGCGCGCCGCTCGTGCGGGGCGGGGGAGAGCGGCCGGGTGAGAGCACCTCGACGATCTCGCTGGGCGGCACCGACCTGGCCGAGGCCGAGTACGAGGAGCCGCTAGCGGAGACGGCGGCGACCGAGGCCCTGCCGGCCGGCACCGCCCTGCTGCTGGTGAAACGCGGCCCGAATGCGGGCAGCCGGTTCCTGCTTGACAGCGACCTCACCACGGTGGGCCGCCATCCCGGCAGCGACATCTTCCTCGACGACGTCACGGTGTCCCGGCGGCACGCGGAGTTCTACCGGCAGGGAGCCGGGTTCATCGTGCGCGACGTGGGCAGCCTGAACGGCACCTACGTGAACCGCGAGCGGATCGAGCAGACCGCGCTGAACGATGGGGACGAGGTCCAGGTGGGCAAGTTCCGGCTGACGTTCCTCGGGGCCCGGCGCTCGCAGGCAGACCGTGGCGGAGGCGCACAGGTCGGGGCATGAGTGCTGAGCCAGCCCGGGCGTATTTCGGCATCGGCGAGGTGATAGCCCAGCTCCGCGCCGAGTTCCCGGACATCAGCGTCTCCAAGATCCGTTTCCTGGAGGCGGAAGGGCTGATCCAGCCTGCCCGCTCTCCCTCCGGCTACCGCAAGTTCGGACCGGCCGATGTGGACCGGCTCAGGTACATTCTCACCGCCCAGCGGGACCGGTACCTGCCGCTGCGGGTGATCAAGGATCAACTGGACGGCGACCAGGCCCGGTCCGGCCCGCTGACCCGCAGCGAGCTTCTCGACGCGGCAGGCATCGACGAGCGCTCGCTGGCCGAGCTCGAGGAGTTCGGCCTGGTGCTGCGGTCCGGCCTGGCAGTACCCGCCGGAGGCGGTCGAGGCGGTCCGCGCGATCATCGCGCTCGGCCGGTACGGGGTCCAGGCCAGGCACCTGCGGGTGCTGCGCGCGTCCGCGGACCGTGAGACCGCGCTGATCGAGCAGGTCGTGGCCCCCATCCTGCGGCAACGCAGCCCCGGGGCCCGGGATCGGGCGGCCGAATCCGCACGTGACATCGCATCTCTCGTGCGCACCGTGCACGCGGCGCTGATCGAGATGACGCTGGCCGATGCCGGTTTCGCCGGGCGCGAACCAGGGGGTAACGGCCGCTGAACGACAGGGCGCGGGCGTCCCCGCTGCCCGCGCGGGTGTACTTTGACAGGGGAATCCCTTTAGCAAGTTCAGGACGGACAGTGCCTGACGAGAGGCGAGGACGGAGCCGCCGTGAGGAAGATGGAGGTCGTCGGCGTCCGGGTCGAGATGCCCACGAACCAGCCCATCGTCCTGCTCAAGGAGACCGAGGGGGACAGGTATCTGCCGATCTGGATCGGCCCGGTGGAGGCTACCGCCATCGCGTTCGCCCAGCAGGGCATGGTGCCCGCCCGGCCGCTCACACATGACCTCTTCCGTGATGTGCTCGAGGCTCTCGGCGTGCAGCTGACCACCGTGAACATCACCGCGCTGCGAGATGGGATCTTCTTCGCGGACCTCATCTTCTCCAACGGCAAGGAGGTCAGCGCCCGGCCATCGGACTCGATCGCCCTCGCGCTGCGTACCGGCGCTTCGATCTTCGCCGCCGAGGAAATCCTGGACGAGGCGGGAGTCGCGATCCCCGACGAGCAGGAGGACGAGGTCGAGAAATTCCGCGAATTCCTCGACACGATCAGCCCGGAGGATTTCGGCCGAGCTACCTGATCCCGGGCACAGGGGCCGCGACGCGCCGTACAGGGTCGTTGACGCGCACACTCACCTGCGCCTAGCGTGCGAATCGGGTACCCAGGGTGGTGACTTCCCGGGTCGGAGGCAGGTGTGGCGGTAACCAGGAGTAACGACGGCGAATCGCAAGCACGCGGCGCCGCGATGCAGCACGCCGGGGAGCAGGGCCTGCTGTTCGGTGACGAAACCCTTACCGCCCATTCCGACGATGTCGGCTACCGGGGCCCCACGGCCTGCGCCGCCGCCGGGATCACCTACCGCCAGCTCGACTACTGGGCCAGGACCAGCCTGGTGGAGCCCACCGTGCGCGCGGCGCACGGATCCGGCTCCCAGCGCCTCTACAGCTTCCGCGACATCTGCGTGCTCAAGGTGGTCAAGCGCCTGCTCGACACGGGCATCTCGCTGCAGCAGATCCGCACCGCGGTGACCCATCTCAGAGACCGCGGCACCGACGACCTCGCCCGGCTCACCCTCATGAGCGACGGGGTCACGGTGTACGAGTGCACCTCCACCGACGAGGTGGTGGACCTGCTGGCGGGCGGCCAGGGCGTGTTCGGCATCGCGCTCGGGCGGATCTGGAAGGAAGTCGACGGCACCCTCGCAGAGCTTCCCGCCGAACGGGCCGAGAAGGGCGCCAGCATCGATGGATCGCCGGGCGAGGGCACCAGCGCCCGGGACGAACTGTCATTGCGCCGCGCCCTGAGAAGCGGCGGCTGAGCCCCGAACCCGCCGGAACGGCTGAGACCGTCGAGGGCTAGGCTCTCGGCGCATGGCCTCCTCCTCGCCCAGGACGATGTTCACGGGGTTCCGCAGCCTGTCGCGGGCCATGTTCCGTGGGTTCGTCAGGGACCGGACGGCCCTGGCCTTCACGATCCTGCTGCCCGTGCTGTTTCTCACCCTGTTCGGCTCGCTGTACCGGAACACCACCACGCCGAAGCTCAGCGTCATCGAGGTCGGGAACGTCGGCCTGCTCAGCCACATCGCGAGCGAGCCGGGTCTGTCCGGCGTGCTCACCGTGACCCACAACGCCGACAAGATGGCGGCGGTCCGCGAGGTGCGCCGGGGCGACGTCGACGCGGCGGTCCAGCAGGTCGGCAACCAGTTGATCGTGCACTACTCGCTGGCCGACCAGACGACCGCGGGCATCGTGCAGAGCGTCTTCTCCTCGATCGTGCAGCAGGCCAACGAGGCCCGGGCCGGGCCGACGGGCAGCTACCAGTTGCTCACCAAGCAGGTGGAGAGCACCACGCTCAAGCCGATCCAGTTCATCGCGCCCGGCCTGCTCGGCTGGGCCATCGCCTCGGGCGCCACTTTCGGCGCGGCCATCACGCTGGTGAACTGGCGGCACAACAAGCTGCTGCGGCGGCTGCGGCTGGCCCCAGTGAACACAGGCTCCATCGTCCTGGCCAGGGTCGGAGTGAGCCTGCTCGTGGCGCTGATCCAGCTGGTCCTGTTCCTGCTGATCGCTACCACGCCCTACTTCGGCCTGAAGCTGACCCCGGGCTGGTGGGCGGCCATCCCCGTGCTGATCTGCGGGACCCTGGCCTTCATGTCCATCGGCCTGCTGGTCGGCTCGTTCGCCAAGACCCAGCAGTCGGCCACGGCTATCGCGAACCTGATCATCCTGCCGATGGCGTTCCTCGGCGGCGCCTTCATCCCGCTCGACTTCGCTCCGGCCTGGCTGGTGAGCGCCTCCTACGTCATGCCGCTGCGCTACCTGGTCACCGGGATGCAGGACGTGATGGCACGAGGCGAGGGCCCTGCCGCCGCGCTGCCCGCTATCGGCATCCTGGCCGCCCTCACCGTCGTCCTGACGACGATCGCGGTCCGGGTGTTCCGCTGGGACGAGATCTAAAGGCGGACGTGCTGGCCTGGGGGACGACCCCCACTGAAACCCCCCGTGGCCCGGGACCGGACCGGGTAAGATCGCACGTGCTGGTGACACCGTCCGGGAGAGATCACGGGCTTGCGCCCGGGGCGCCGAAGGGGCAACCTCCCCGGAACCTCTCAGGCATCAGGGACCGGACGGGACAGGCGTCTCTGGAGTCGGCGCGGCGAGCGTGGCGACAGAGGGGGAGACCGCAACAGGTGGCTCCCTCCCTGGAGGCTCGCAAATGGACTTCACGTCACGGCACATCGGGCCCTCACCCACCGAGCAGGCGCACATGCTCGGCGCGCTCGGCTATGCCTCACTCGATGAGCTGACCGCGGCCGCGTTGCCGCCCGGCCTGGCCGGTGACGCCAGCCTGGCCGGCCTGCCGGCCGCCGTTTCCGAGCCGGAGGCGCTGCGGCGGCTGCGCGCCCTGGCGGACCAGAACCAGGTGCTGACCTCCATGATCGGCCTCGGCTACTACGGGACCGTGACGCCGGCCGTCATCCGCCGCAACATCCTGGAGAACCCCGGCTGGTACACGGCCTACACGCCGTATCAGCCGGAGATATCCCAGGGCCGCCTGGAAGCGCTGCTGAACTTCCAGACCATGGTGGAGGACCTGACCGGGCTGGCGGTAGCCGGGGCCTCCCTGCTCGACGAGGCCACCGCGGCCGCGGAGGCGATGACCCTGGCCCGCCGGGCCGCGCGCACCGGCAGCGTGTTCCTTGCCGACAGCCGCTGCCTGCCGCAGACGCTCGCGGTGCTGGCCACCCGGGCGGCACCGCTGGGCATCGACCTGGTGGTGGCCGAGGTGACCGAGCAGGAGGTGGCGGCTCAGCCCGCCGGGGAACTGTTCGGTGTGCTGCTGCCCTACCCCGACGCCACCGGGGAGATCCGCGACGCGCGGCCGTTGATCGCCGCCGCCAGGGAGCGGGGCGCGCTCACCGCGGTCTCCGCCGACCTGCTGGCCCTCACCCTGCTGATGCCACCGGGCGAACTCGGCGCGGACATCGCGGTGGGCAGCACGCAGCGGTTCGGCGTCCCCATGGGGTACGGCGGCCCGCACGCCGCCTACATCGCGGTCCGTGACGGCCTGGCCCGGCAGTTGCCGGGCCGGCTCGTCGGGGTGTCCCTCGACGCCGCCGGGCAGCCGGCCTACCGGCTCGCGCTCCAGGCCCGGGAGCAGCACATCCGCAGGGAAAAGGCGACAAGCAACATCTGCACCGCGCAGGTGCTGCTCGCGGTCATCGCCGGGACGTACGGGGTCTACCACGGCCCGGACGGGCTGGCGGCCATTGCCGGCGGCGTGCACCGCAAGGCCGCCGTCCTGGCCGCCTCGCTCCGCGCGGCGGGCTGCACCGTCGTGCACGAGAACTTCTTCGACACCGTCGCCGTGACCGGCATCCCCGGCGGCGCCGCGGCCGGTATCGCGCGGGCCCGCCGGCTCGGCTACAACCTCTACCTGGCCGGCCAGGACACCGTGCAGGCCGCCTGCGACGAGACGATCACCGACGAGCACTTGCGGAATGTGGTGGGGGCTCTGGCTGAGGTGGACCCGGCAGGAGTA
The DNA here is from genome assembly GCA_963726415.1 of uncultured Actinomycetes bacterium. Taxonomy (GTDB): domain Bacteria; phylum Actinomycetota; class Actinomycetes; order Streptosporangiales; family Streptosporangiaceae; genus DASXKD01. Next base: position 96,574 of record CAVSCM010000040.1, on the reverse strand, counting down.
AGCCTTGCCGAGGCGGGGGACGTGCTCCCCGAAGGGCTGCGGCGCACCACCGAGTTCCTCACCCACCCGGTGTTCCACGAGCATCACAGCGAGACATCGCTGCTGCGGTACCTGCGGCGGCTGGCCGACTTCGACCTGGCGCTCGACCGGTCGATGATCCCGCTCGGGTCCTGCACGATGAAGCTGAACGCGGCGGCGGAGATGGAGCCGATCACCTGGCCGCAGTTCGCGAACCTGCACCCGTTCGCCCCGGCCGACCAGGCCAAGGGCTATGCCACGCTGATCGCCGAACTCAGCGCGTGGCTGGCCGGGATCACCGGGTACGCGGCGGTGTCGCTGCAGCCGAACGCCGGCTCCCAGGGCGAACTGGCCGGCCTGCTGGCGATCCGCGCCTATCACGCCGCCCGCGGCGAGCGGGACCGGGACATCTGCCTGATCCCTGAGTCCGCGCACGGCACCAACGCGGCCAGCGCGGTGCTGGCCGGGCTGCGCGTCGTGGTGGTCAAGTGCGGCAGCGACGGTGCCGTCGACCTCGCCGACCTGCGCGGGAAACTGGCCGCGCACCCGGGCAGGGTCGCGGCGATCATGCTGACCTACCCGTCCACCAACGGGGTGTTCGAGGAGACGGTGACCGAGGTCTGCGCCGCGGTACACGACGCCGGCGCCCAGGTCTACGTGGACGGTGCCAACCTGAATGCGCTGATGGGGCTGGCCAGGCCGGGGCGGTTCGGCGCCGACGTGTCGCACCTCAACCTGCACAAGACGTTCTGCATCCCGCACGGCGGCGGCGGGCCCGGGGTCGGGCCGGTCGCGGTCGGCGCCCACCTGGCGCCGTTCCTGCCCGGCAACCCGGCGCCAGACGCGGACCCCGCCGGTCCCGGCGGCGTCGGCCCGGTCGCCGCGGCGCCCTACGGGTCCGCCGGGATCCTCCCGATCTCCTGGGCGTTCATCGCGATGATGGGCGGCGACGGGCTGCGCCGGGCCAGCCAGGTGGCCATCCTGGCGGCCAACTACATCGCCCGGCGGCTGGACGCGCACTTCCCGGTCCTCTACACCGGCCGGAACGGCCTGGTGGCGCACGAGTGCATCGTCGACCTGCGGCCGCTGACCAAGCAGACCGGGGTCACCGTGGACGACGTGGCCAAGCGGCTCATCGACTACGGGTTCCACGCGCCGACCATGTCGTTCCCGGTGGCCGGGACGCTCATGATCGAGCCGACCGAGAGCGAGGACCTGGCCGAGATCGACCGGTTCTGCACGGCGATGATCGCGATCCGGCAGGAGATCGCCAGGGTCGCCAGCGGCGACTACGACCACGAGGACAACCCGCTGGCCAACGCGCCGCACACCGCGCCGATGCTGCTCGCCGCCGACTGGAAGCACCCCTACTCGCGGGAGGAGGGCGGCTACCCGCTAGCCGGCGACCACCGGGGCAAGTACTGGCCACCGGTGCGCCGCATCGACCAGGCCTACGGCGACCGCAACCTGGTCTGCGCCTGCCCCCCTGTGGAAGCCTTCCAGGACTCGGGTTCCGGGTGACGCCCGAGGGCGCCGGACGCGCATAGAGTTGCTGCCGTGGCTGATCCGCACGGCTACCGGCCGGCCCCGGGCTCGATCCCGGAGTCGCCGGGCGTATACCGGTTCCGTGACAAGCATGGCCGGGTCATCTACGTGGGCAAGGCCAAGAACCTGCGGTCCCGGCTGAACTCCTACTTCGCCGACTTCGCGAGCCTGCACCCGCGCACCCAGGCGATGCTGTCCACCGCGGCGGGTGTGGACTGGACCGTGGTCGGCACCGAGGTGGAGTCCCTGCAGCTGGAGTACTCCTGGATCAAGGAGTTCAGCCCCAGGTTCAACATCAGGTACCGGGACGACAAGAGCTACCCCTACCTGGCGGTCACGCTCGGCGAGGACTATCCGCGGGTCATGGTGATGCGGGGGGCCAAGCGACGCGGCACCCGTTACTTCGGGCCCTACTCGCACGCCTGGGCGATCCGGGAGACCGTCGACACGCTGCTGCGGGTGTTCCCGGTCCGCACCTGCTCGGCGGGCGTGTTCAAGCGCGCCGGTCAGATCGGCAGGCCGTGCCTGCTCGGCTACATCGGCAAATGCTCGGCGCCGTGCGTGGGCCAGGTCAGCGAGGAAGAGCACCGGCAGCTCGCCGAGGATTTCTGCGACTTCATGGCCGGGCAGACGGCCAGGTTCACCAAGCGGCTCGAAGCGCAGATGCGCGAGGCGGCGCAGGCCGAGGAGTACGAGCGGGCCGCGCGGCTGCGGGACGACATCCAGGCGCTGAACCGGGCGCTGGAGCGGCAGGCCGTGGTGCTCGGCGACGGCACCGACTGCGACGTGATCGCGCTGGCCGAGGACCAGCTCGAAGCCGCCGTGCAGGTGTTCTACGTGCGCGGCGGGCGGGTTCGCGGCCAGCGTGGCTGGGTGGTGGACAAGGTCGAGGACGTCACCGCGGGCGAACTGGTGGAGCAGTTCCTCGGCCAGGTCTACGGCGAGGACGCCGTGGCGGCGCCAGCAGTGAAGGGGGATGGGGAGGCGAGTGGGGCACGCCGCGGGCGCGACGGCGAGGAGCGCCCCGAGCCTGCCAGGGGCAGCATCCCGCGCGAGGTCCTTGTCCCGGTCCTGCCGCCGGCCGCCACCGCCGTGGAGGAGTGGCTGTGCCGCCGCCGCGGCAGCCGGGTGAGCCTGCGGGTACCGCAGCGCGGGGACAAGAAGGCGCTGCTCGAGACCGTGGCGCGCAACGCGAAGGAATCGCTGGCACAGCACAAGATGCGCCGGGCCAGCGACCTGACCACCCGCAGCCGGGCCCTGCACGAGATCCAGGAGGCGCTCGGGCTGGAGCAGGCGCCGCTGCGGATCGAGTGCTACGACGTGTCCAACCTGCAGGGCACCAACGTCGTCGCATCCGCGGTGGTGTTCGAGGACGGGCTGGCCCGCAAGAGCGAGTACCGCAGGTTCAGCATCAAGGGCACCGGCGGCGAGGGCGACGTCGCGTCGATCCACGAGGTCATCACCCGCCGGTTCCGGCGGTACCTGGAGGAGCGGGAGACCACCGGCGAGCTGGACACGCTGGGCGACCCGGCCGGCCAGTTCGCCACCCGGGACCCGGCCGGCGGCGACCCGGCCGCGGTGCGGCCCGGGCCACTGGACGAGGACGGCCGGCCGCGCAAGTTCGCCTACCCGCCGAACCTGGTGGTCATCGACGGCGGGCCGGCTCAGGTCGACGCCGCCGTCCGTGCCCTGGGCGAACTGGGCATCGACGACATCGCCGTCTGCGGGCTGGCCAAGCGGCTGGAGGAGGTGTGGCTGCCCGGGGAGGACGCCCCGGTCATCATGCCGCGCAGCAGCGAGGGCCTGTATCTGCTGCAGCGGGTGCGGGACGAGGCACACCGGTTCGCCATCACCTACCACCGGGCAAAGCGGTCAAAGGCCATGGCGGTGAGCGAGCTTGATGCGGTACCGGGACTCGGCCCGGCGCGGCGGGCTACGCTGCTACGGCACTTCGGCTCGGTGCGGAAGATCGCCGGCGCGACGGAGGCGGAGATCGCGGAAGTACCCGGGATTGGCCCTCGCCTGGCCAGTGCGGTGCTGACGGCACTGGCGCCGGGGCATGGTGAAACCAGCGGCAGGGGGGCACCGTGAGAGGCATGCGTTGGCCACGGCGGGCCTGGCTGAGCGGGCAGAACAGCGAAACCAGTGACAGGGGGGCGTCGTGAGAGGCGCGCACTGGCCGGGGCAGGCCGGGTGAGCAGGCAGCAGGACGAGGCGGCCATGACAGGGCCTCCGGCCGACATCGTGATCATCACGGGGATGTCCGGGGCCGGGAAGAGCACGACCGCCAAGTCCCTGGAGGACCTGGACTGGTACGTCATCGAGAACCTGCCGCCGGGGCTACTGCCCACCATGGCCGACCTGGCCATGCGGGGCAACAGGACGCCACCGCGCATCGCCGCGGTCATCGACCTGCGCAGCGGCCGCGCGTTCGCCACCGACCTGGCCTCCAGCATCCGCGAGCTGGGCGCCCGCGGCATCCGCCCGCGCGTGCTGTTCCTCGAAGCCAGCGATGAGACGCTCGTGCGCCGCTTCGAGAACGTGCGCCGGCCACACCCGCTGCAGGAGGACGGGCGGGTGGTGGACGGGATCGCCGCGGAGCGCCAGTTGCTCAGCGGCATCAGGGAGGAGGCCGACCTGGTGCTGGACACTTCCGCGCTGAACGTCCACGAACTGCGCGCCAGGATGCGGGACTTCTTCGGCACCGGTACCGCGGCCGCGCTGCACGTGAGCGTGGTCTCCTTCGGCTACAAGTACGGCGTGCCGGTGGACGCCGACCTGGTCGCCGACTGCCGGTTCCTGCCCAACCCGCGCTGGGTCGAATCGCTCGCGCCGCTCAACGGGCAGGACGAACGGGTCCGCGACTACGTGCTCAGGCAGCCCGGCGCCGAGGAGTTCCTCAAGGCTTACACCGAGACGCTGCGGATCACCTTCGACGGGTACGGCCAGCAGGGCAAGCAGTACGTGACGCTGGCGATCGGCTGCACCGGCGGCAAGCACCGCAGCGTGACCATGGCCGAGGAAATCGGCCTGCGCCTAGAGGACGCCGGCCTGGGAGTGCAGGTGGTGCACCGCGATCTGGGGCGTGAATGACGGCCGACGGCCACGTTCCTGTCGTCCCCGCCGTCCGGCCACTCAATCCGAAGGTCGTGGCGCTCGGCGGTGGCCACGGCCTGTTCGCCTCCCTGTCCGCGCTGCGGCGGGTCACCCGGCAGCTCACCGCGATCGTGACGGTCGCCGACGACGGCGGCTCGTCCGGCGTGCTCCGCCGCGACTTCGGCGTGCTGCCGCCGGGGGACCTGCGCATGGCGCTGGCCGCGCTGTGCGGCGACGACGCCTGGGGCACCACCTGGAGCCGGGTGGTGCAGCACCGGTTCGAGGGACGGGGCGGCCTGGGTGGCCACGCGGTCGGCAACGTGCTGATCGTCGCGCTGTGGGAGCTGCTCGGCGACACCGTCCAGGGCCTGGACTGGGTCGGCCGGCTGCTCGGTGCGCACGGGCGGGTGCTGCCGATGGCGTCGGTCCCGCTGGACCTGGTCGCCGAGGTGGAAGGCGCCGACCCGGACCGGCCGGGGGAGATCACCCTGGTCCGCGGGCAGGTCGCCTGCGCGTCCACTATCGGCCGGGTGCGCTCGGTGTCGCTGATCCCCGCGGACCCGCCCGCCTGCCCGCAGGCCGTCGCCGCGGTCGCCACCGCGGACTGGGTGGTGTTCGGCCCCGGTTCCTGGTTCACCAGCATCCTGCCCCACCTATTGGTGCCCGAGCTGGCAGAAGCACTGATAACCACCCCGGCCCGCCGCGTGGTCGCGCTCAACCTGGTGCCGCAGGCCGGGGAGACCGACGGGTTCTCGCCACATGCCCACCTGGAGGTGCTCGCCGAGCACGCGCCTGGGCTGAAAGTGGACGTGGTGCTCGCCGACCGCCGGGCGGCCGGGGGGTATGCCGCCGAATTGGAGAAGGCAGCCGGGCTGCTCGGTGGCAGGCTGGTGATGACCGACCTGGCGATGCGTGACGGGTCGCCGCACCATGATCCGCGGCGGCTGGCAGGGGCGTTCGCGGAAATCTTCGAGGGGGAGTGAAGCAATGGCCATGACCGGCCTGGTCAAGGACGAACTGAGCCGCGTTGAGGTCCTGAAGCCGTGCTGCCGCAAAGCGGAGGTGTCCACCCTGCTGCGCTTCGCGGGCGGCCTGCACATCGCGGGCGGGCGCATCGTCGTCGAGGCTGAGCTTGACACCGGCGCCGCCGCCCGGCGGCTGCGCAAGGACATCGCCGAGGTGTTCGGGCACGCGAGTGACCTGATCGTGCTCGCGCCCGGCGGGCTGCGCAAGGGCAACAGGTACGTGGTCCGGGTGCGCAAGGACGGCGACAGCCTGGCCCGCCAGACCGGCCTGGTGGACAACCACGGGCGGCCGGTGCGCGGGCTGCCCCGGCATGTGGTGTCCGGGCCGGCCTGCGACTGTGAGGCGGCCTGGCGGGGCGCCTTCCTGGCGCACGGCAGCCTTACCGGCCCGGGCAGGTCGATGGCGCTCGAGGTGACCTGCCCAGGTCCCGAGGCAGCGCTGGCCCTGGCCGGAGCCGCCAGGCGGCTGAAAATTCACGCCAAGGCACGCGAGGTGCGTGGCGTGGACCGGGTCGTGGTGCGGGACGGGGACGCGATCAGCGCGCTGCTGACCCGGCTCGGCGCGCACGACAGCGTGCTCGCCTGGGAGGAGCGCCGGATGCGGCGGGAGGTCAGGGCGGCGGCGAACCGGCTGGCCAACTTCGACGACGCCAACCTGCGCCGCAGCGCCCGCGCGGCGGTCGCGGCCGGGGCCAGGGTGGAGCGGGCGCTGGAGATCCTGGGCAGCGACGCGCCCGAGCACCTGACCACCGCAGGCCTGCTGCGCATCCAGCACCGCCAGGCCAGCCTGGAGGAACTCGGCCAGCTCGCGGACCCGCAGCTCACCAAGGACGCCATCGCCGGCCGGATCCGCCGCCTGCTCGCCATGGCCGACAAGCGTGCCCGTGACCTGGGCATTCCCAGCACCGAGGCGCAGCTTCCGCCGGACATGCTGATGCAGTAGCTCACGGGCCCGTTGATAGGCTCGACGTGCCGCCCAAGTCCGTCGTCACCATTGAGGAGAACAACGCCGTGACTATCCGCGTGGGCATCAACGGGTTCGGCCGGATCGGCCGGAACTTCTGGCGCGCCGTCCATGCCGCGCAGGCAAGCGGGCAGGCCAGCGGCATCGAAATCGTCGCGGCCAACGACCTGACCGACGTGGCCACCAACGCCTACCTGCTCAGGTACGACACGGTGCTGGGCACGCTGGATGTGGACGTGACCGCCGAGGGCGACCTCATCCGGGCCGGTGACCAGGAGATCCGGATCCTCGCCGAGCGGGATCCGGCCGCCCTGCCCTGGGGTGACCTGGGCGTCGACGTGGTCATCGAGTCCACCGGCCGGTTCACCTCCAGAGATGCCGCGGCCGCGCACCTGACCGCGGGCGCGCGGAAGGTGATCATCTCCGCCCCGGCCAAGGGCGAGGACATCACGATCGTGATGGGCGTCAACGACGACAAGTACGACCCATCGCACCATGACGTGATCTCCAACGCCTCGTGCACGACGAACTGCGTCGCGCCGATGGCCAAGGTGCTGGCCGACAGCTTCGGCATCGTCAAGGGCCTGATGACCACCATCCACGCCTACACTTCCGACCAGGTGCTCCAGGACTTCCAGCACCGTGACCTGCGCCGCGCCCGTGCCGCCGCGCAGAACATCATCCCGACCACTACCGGCGCGGCGAAGGCGACCTCGCTGGTGCTGCCCGAACTCAAGGGCAAGATGGACGGCATCTCGATGCGCGTGCCGGTCATCGACGGGTCGGTCACCGACCTGGTGGCGCAACTGGAGCGCGAGGTCACCGTGGCCGAGGTCAACGCGGCGTTCCAGGCCGCGGCCGACGGGCCGCTGAAGAACTACATGCACTACTCGACGGACCCCATCGTGTCCTCCGACATCGTGGGCACGCCCTGGTCGTGCACCTTCGACGCCCCGCTCACCATGGCCAACGGCGACCAGGTCAAGATCATCGGCTGGTACGACAACGAGTTCGGCTACTCGAACCGGCTGGCCGACCTGGCCGTGCTCGTCGGCTCGGGCCTGCGATGAGCCTTGACCCTCGTCACCCGGCCTGTTTTCGCTGCATTACGGACCCTCGTGGCTGATGAAGCGCGCTGAGGATCTCGACGTCGGGGGCCGGACCGTCCTGGTCCGCGCCGACCTGAACGTGCCCATGGAAGGCACGGCGATAACAGACGATGGCCGGATCCGGGCCAGCTTGCCGACCATTCGTGAGCTGCTCCGCCGCGAAGCGGCGGTCATAGTGTGCGCGCACCTCGGCCGGCCGAAGGGGGACGACTACGCCTCGCGCGCCGCGGGCGGGCCCTCGCTGCGGCCGGTGGCCGGCCGGCTGGCGGAACTGCTCGGGCAGCAGGTGACGCTGGCCAGCGACGTGGCCGGCGAGTCGGCCAGGGTCATCGCGTCCACGATGGCCGCCGGGGAGGTCGCGCTGCTGGAGAACGTGCGCTTCGAGCCCGCGGAGACCAGCAAGGACGACCAGGTGCGCGGTGAGCTTGCGGGCCGTCTCGCCGCGCTCGCCGACCTGTACGTGGGCGACGGTTTCGGTGCCATGCACCGCAAGCACGCCAGCGTCTACGACATGCCCCTGCTCTTGCCGCATGCGGCCGGGCAACTCGTCCTCACCGAGGTCGCGGTGCTCCGGCAGCTCACCAGCAGCCCGGCCCGGCCGTACGTGGTCGTGCTCGGCGGTGCCAAGGTCTCCGACAAGCTGGCCGTCATCGGGAACCTTGTAGGTAAGGCCGACCGGCTGCTCATCGCGGGCGGGATGGCGTACACGTTCCTGGCCGCCCAGGGCCACCAGGTCGGCGGCTCGATTCTGCAGGCCGACCAGATTCCGCAGGTCACGACGGCGCTTGCCGATGCCGACAAGGCCGGTGTGGAGGTAGTCCTGCCGGTGGACCACGTGGTGGCGGACCGGTTCGCCGCCGACGCCGAGCCCGAGGTGGTGCACGGCCCCGACATCCCGGACGGCAGGATGGGGCTCGACATCGGGCCCGCCACCCGTGAACTGTTCGCGCGCAAGCTGGCCGATGCCAAGACGGTGTTCTGGAACGGCCCGCCCGGGGTGTTCGAGTTTCCCGCGTTCGCCGCCGGCACGCTGGCGGTCGTCGAGGCGATCAGCCACGTGACCGGGCTGACCGTGGTCGGCGGCGGTGACTCAGCGGCAGCCGTTCGGCATCTCAACCTGCCAGCCGATGCGTTCACGCATATCTCGACGGGAGGCGGCGCGAGCCTGGAGTATCTGGAGGGCCGCGAATTGCCGGGCCTGGCGGCGCTGGAGGCCGGAACATGAGCCGGAACGGCCGGATGCCGCTGATCGCCGGCAACTGGAAGATGCACAACAACCACCTGGAAGCGCTGGCGCTGGTACAGAAGCTGGCCTTCGCGCTCAAGCCCCAGGACTACCGGGCCGCCGAGGTGGTGGTGCTGCCGCCGTTCACCGCGCTGCGCAGCGTGCAGACGCTGGTGATGGGGGACAAGCTGGACATCCGCTACGGCGCGCAGGACATCTCCCAGCATGACGACGGCGCCTACACCGGCGACGTGTCCGGGTCCATGCTGGCCAAGCTGGGCTGCCGCTACGTGCTCGCCGGGCACTCGGAGCGGCGCCAGTACCACGGCGAGGACGACGCCCTGGTGAACGCGAAGGTCAAGGCGGCGCTCACATGGGGCCTGGTGCCCATCGTGTGCGTCGGCGAGACCGAGGAGATCCGCGAGGCGGGACACCAGGTCAGCCACTGCGAGTCACAGGTGGAGGCGGCCTTGGACGGCCTGAAGAGCGAACAGGTGGCCGGCCTGGTGATCGCCTACGAGCCGATCTGGGCGATCGGCACCGGCAAGGTGGCCATGCCGCAGGACGCGCAAGAGGCCGCCGCGGCCATCCGGGACCGGGTTTCCGCGGTTCACGGACCCGATGCGGCCGCGAATGTGCGTATCCTGTATGGCGGGTCGGTTAAGGCCGACAACATTGCAGTGATGATGGCCCAACCAGCCATCGATGGTGCCCTGGTCGGTGGGGCCAGCCTCGACGCCGGTGAGTTCGTGAGAATCTGCCGGTACCGGGAACTGGCCGTAGGCGCCTGAGCACGGTACCCGGAAGGACGAGATAGGCAGTGGTCATCGCAATATCGGCCGTCCTGGTCATCACGAGCCTGTTGATGATCCTGCTTGTGCTGCTGCACAAGGGCAAGGGTGGCGGCCTGTCGGACCTGTTCGGCGGCGGGGTCTCTTCCTCGCTCGGCTCGTCCTCGGTAGTGGAGCGGAACCTGGACCGGCTCACGATCTTCACCGGAGTGCTCTGGTTCCTCTGCATCGTGGCCCTGAATCTGTTGCTCAATCACTAAGGGTCGTGGCCCGCTCCTGGTCGGGTGAGCGGATTAAGCAAGGGGTGGTCAGTGGGTAGTGGCAATGCCATCCGAGGTAGCCGTGTAGGCGCGGGCCCCATGGGTGAGGCGGAACGTGGCGAGGCGGCACCGCGGATACGTGTGTCCTTCTGGTGCGCGAACAACCATGAGACACGGCCGAGTTTCGCGACCGATGCGGCGGTCCCCGAACACTGGGACTGCCCCAGGTGCGGCTTCCCGGCCGGCCGGGACGAGGGCAAGCCCCCTGACCCGCCGCGCAGCGAGCCCTACAAGACGCACCTGGCCTATGTGAAGGAACGGCGCACCGACTCCGACGGCGCCGCCATCCTGGAAGAAGCACTCAACAGGATCCGGCGGGGCTAAGCGGCTGATATGCGCTAACCCTGCTGGGTACTGCGCTCCCTCGCCAGGGCCGCTGCCCGCGTGGCTGATGCGGCGACCTAATGGGCGAAGGCTTGGCGTTTGCCTTCGGGGACGAGCGGTGGGCAGTCGGACGGGTGTGCCGCCAGGGTCCGCCAATGGTGGTTCAGGTCAGCCAGGAACGCGTCGGCCAGGTCCCGGCCGAAACCGTTGCGGACCACCAGCCGGATGACCGCCGTGTCGGTGAGGTTCTCGGGGAAGGTGTAGGCGGGAACCAGCCAGCCGCGGCTGCGCAGCCGCTCGGTGAGGTCGAACACCGAATAGCGGGCCTGCGGGTCCGCGATCTTGAACGCGAACACCGGCAGCTCGCGGCCCTCGGTGATCAGCTCGAACGGGCCCATCTTGGCGATGCGCCCGGACATGTGCACGGCGACGTCCTGGCACTCCTGATGCACCCGCCGGTACCCGGGGAAGCCGAGCCGCAGGAAGTTGTAGTACTGGGCGGCCACCTGGGCGCCGGGCCGGGAAAAGTTCAGCGCGAACGTCGGCATCTGGCCGCCGAGGTAGTTGACCTTGAAAATCAGGTCTTCGGGCAGCGCGGCGGCCTCGCGCCACACCACCCAGCCGACGCCCGGGTAGACCAGGCCGTACTTGTGCCCGGAAGTGTTGATCGAGGCCACCCGCGGCACCTGGAAGTCCCAGACCAGGTCCGGCTGCAGGAACGGCGCGACGAACCCGCCGGAGGCCCCGTCCACGTGGATCGGCACGTCCGGGCCGCCGGCCGCGGCGAGCCGGTCCAGTTCCGCGCTGATCCCGCCGACCGGCTCGTAACTGCCGTCCATAGTGGAGCCAAGGATCGCCACGACGCCGATGGTGTTCTCGTCGCACCGCGCGGCCGCCTCCGGCCCGGTCAGGTGGTAGCGTCCCGGCACCATCGGCACCCGACGCGGTTCCACCTGCCAGTAGCGGCAGAACTTCTCCCAGCACACCTGCACGTTCGCGCCCATCACCAGGTTCGGCCGGCCGGTGCCCGCATTCGCGGCCGTACTGGGGGCGGCGGGGCCAGAGCCAGCACCGCGCGGGGTGGTGGGGTGAGAGCTGGCCTGCCGCTCGCGCCAGCGCCACAACAGCGCCATCCCGGCCAGCATGCACGCCTCACTGGATCCGGTCGTGGAACAGCCGGTCGCATCCCCGCCCTCCGGAGCGTGCCAGAGGTCGGCCAGGATGTTCACGCAGCGCGACTCCAGCATCGCCGTCTGCGGGTACTCATCCTTGTCGATCATGTTCTTGGCCAGGCACTCGGTCATCAGCACCTGCGCCTGCGGTTCCATCCAGGTGGTGACGAACGTGGCCAGGTTCAGCCGCGCGTTCCCGTCGAGCAGCAACTCGTCCCGTACCACCTGCGCGGCGGTGTCGGGCAGCATCGGCTCCCTGGGAAGAGTGTGCTTGGGCACCGGCTCGTGGGCGAGCCGGACGTACAGGGGGTTGACGTCGAACTCGGTGGACTCGCCGGACTGCCTGGCATCGGTGTGCAGGGGCATAAGCATGAATTGTCGCAGGGGGACCTGGCCGGTGAGCCAGGCCCCCTGCCAAGCCGGCCCGGGCCAGCACTGGGCGATACCGGGGCGGCTCGCCGCCCCGGCCACATCGCTAGCCGAGCTTCACCCCGCCGTTGCGTGCCTGAAGCTCGGCGATCATCAGGAAGCCACCGCCGGTGCCCGGCGCCGCGCTGGTCATGTCCAGCCGGATCTGGCTGCTGCGGACCGGGTCGAAGGTGAGCGTGGTCGGCTGGTTGGAGCCGGTGGCCCAGTCGATCGCCAGGTTCCGCACGGGCGTCAACTCCCGGCCGTCCCAGTACGACACGGCGATCGCGGCGGGCAGCGCGAGCGCCCCGCCGGTGGTGAAGTACGCGACGGCCGAGTCGATGGACTGCGGCTGCGGCCAGGACAGCGTGACCCAGTCGGCCGGGTTGGACACGCTCACCGCGCGCAGGTTGGCCGTCTGCGCCTTGTCGTAGTAGTTCGACCATCCGGTGGACAGGTCTGCGTCCAGCATCGCCGCGGGCACCGTGCCCGGCGCGCCGGAGTAGCTGGCGTCGGGCACCGGCGCCTGGCCGGACCCGGCAGGCGCGTGCCGGTGGGCGGGCGGCGCCGCGAGGCCGGGTGCCGCGGCCGCCCGGCCGCCGGGTGCCGGCACGGAGCCGAGGGTGACCTGGGCACCGCGCAGCCCGGGCGAACTGGCGGTGACGGTGATGCGGTCGCCGTGCCCGGCTGCCGCACGGCCGCCTTGTGGCGCGGAGCCCACGATCACCAGCGCCCGCCCGTTGAACGCGGGGACCGAGGATGCCTGGTAGCTCTGCGGGTTCTCCTGGCGGCCGTTGTCCACCCCGGCGAGTATGGCGGGCCCCGAGACGCGGAACTGGATCGGGTTGGCGGCATCGGGCACCAGCACGCCGGCCCGGTCGGTGATCTCGACGGCGAGGAAGGCCAGCGAGGTCCCGTCCGCCGGGATCGCCCGGGTGCCGGGCGTGAGCGTGATGGCCCGTGGCGGGCCGGCCGTGACGATGGAGTCGGTGGCCACGGTCCGGCCGTTCTGGGTGGCGACCGCGGTCAGCCGGCCCGGCTGGAACGGCACGGTCCAGGCGAGGTGCAGCTTGCCGGTGCTGCCGTTCGGGCTGGTGTAGCTGCCCGAGGGGTAGTTGTAGTCATCGCCGGTCGGCTCGGTGGTCTCCAGGTACCGGCGGCCGAACGTGGTCACCTTCTGGTCGAAGGATTTCGCGCCGAGCGACCGCCCGTTGAGGAACAGTTCCACGGTCGCCACGTTGGCGTAGACCCACACCGAGACCGGCTGCCCCGGCTGGAATCCGGTCCAGGTCATCGGCACGATGTGCACCATCGGGGCGGTGGTCCACTGGCTCTTGAACAGGTAGTAGGCGTCCTTGGGGAAGCCCGCGGTGTCGATCGCGCCGAAGAAGGACGCCTTCACCGGGAACACGTCATACGGGGTCGGCTCGCCGATGTAGTCCTGGCCGGACCACAAGAACCCGCCCTGCCAGAACTCGCGGTCGCGGTCCTTCTTCAGCTCGTACTCGCCGCTCATGGTCCACGAGGCCAGGTTGTTGTCGTAGGAGGAGGTGGCGCGCTTGCCCGGGGTGTAGTTCTCGCCGGTGTTGAGCAGCTGCGGGTCCTGGTACACGCCGCGGGTGGACTCCTCCGAGGAGGTCTCCGAGCAGAAGAAAAACGTGCCGGGATAGGCCCCGTGGAGGGCATCCATCGACATCGCCGTGTTGTAGTTGACGCCGAGCCCGTCGAGCATCCGGACGATCTGGTCCGGGGGCGAGCCCGCGGACGGCAGGCTGCGGTACTTGTCCGAGCCCATGACCACCGGCCGGGTGGAGTCCACGGCCTTGATGTCAGCGATCAGCCGTTGCGCGATGGCCGGGCCACCCGGCAGGCCGGTGTCCGGGGTCTCGTTCCCGATCGACCAGAGCACCACCGCGGGCGAGTTCTTCGCGGCGTGCACCATTTCGGCGATGTCGTAGTCGCTCCACTGGTCGAAGTACAGGTGATAGTCGAACGGGAGCTTGCCGGTGTGCCAGCAGTCGAACGCCTCGACCATCATCAGGATGCCGAGCTGGTCGCAGACCTGTACCAGCTCGGGGGCGGGCGGGTTGTGCGCGGTGCGCAGCGCGTTGACCCCCATGCTCCGCATCAGCTCCATCTGGTGCACCAGCGCGTCGTAACGCACGGCGGAGCCGATCGCGCCCTCGGTGGCGTGCAGGTCCACTCCCTGCAGCTTCATCGGCTGGCCGTTGAGGGAGAAGCCTGCGCCGGGGTCGAAGCCGAAGTACCTGATGCCGAACGGGGTCGTGGTGACGTCCACCACGGTGCCGCCGGTGGACAGCTCGGTCCGCAGCGTGTACCGGCTGGGGCTCTCGGTGGACCACAGCGCCGGGTTGCTCACCTTGACCGTGACCGTGGCGGACTGGGCCTGGCCGGCCGGCACGCTCACCGTGGCCCTGCCCTGCCCGGCGGGCCGGCCGCGCGGGTCGGTGATCGTGAGCGCCAGGTCCACGGTGGCCGCCGCGCCGCTGTCGTTGGCGACGTCGGTCTGGACCCGCACGGCCGCATACCCGGACCGGAGGCTGCTTTCCAGATCCGGGGTGGTGACGAAGGTGCCGTGCCGCGCCACGTGCACCGGGCCGGTGACCACCAGGTAGACGTTGCGGAAGATGCCGCTGCCGGAGTACCACCGGCTGCTTGGCTGCGCGCTCGGCACCTGGACCGCCAGGACGTTCTCGGTCGCTCCGTCGGTATGCACCAGGCCGGTGATGTCGAAGTTGTAGCCGGTGTAGGCGTAGGGGTGGTTCCCGAGGAGCTGGCCGTTGAGCCAGACGGTGGAGTTCATGTATACGCCGTCGAACTCGATCGAGATCCGCTGTCCGGCGACCGACGGTGGCAGCGTGAAGTGCTTGCGGTACCAGGCAAGGCCGGTCTGCAGGAACCCCGTGCCGCTGCTGGTGCCGGGCAGGTCCACCGGGGTGAGGTAGATGGCCCAGTCGTGCGGGACGTCGGCGGCCTGCCAGCCCGAGTCGTCGAAGCCCGGCTGATAGGCGTTGGCATAGGCGCCGGTCGGGTCGCTGGTACCGGTCGGGTTGACCAGGACGAACTTCCAGCCCTGGCCGAAGTCGAGGCACCGGTCCGCCGCGGCGCGGGCGGCCACCCGCGCACCCGCGCCGTCCGGGCGGCCCCGGAGGTGGCCCGCCGGCCGCAGCACCGGGGAGAGCGCCGCCAGGCCTAACCCGGCCCCGGCACCGTAGAGCAGTTGCCGGCGGGATGGCTGGGCCGCTGCGTCGCCCGGCACTGCTGGGAGGTGGTTGCTCTGATTACGGTCCACGGCCCTCACCTTGCCCTTGTCGAACGTATTCACTCACTAACAATCAGAAATACGAACTAAATCAAACATATACTCTCGCCTGGCCTTGAGATGTCAAGAGAGAGCCGCCGCCTGGGCGGCCGCCCCGGAGCCGGGGGAGTGCCGGATGAGAGCATGTCCGCATGCGGAAGGGGAGGATGGGGCCATGAGACTTCCGGTCAGCCCGCCGGTCGCGCCGATGCTCGCCAAGGCGGTCAAGGAGATACCCGACGGCCAGTACAGCTACGAGCCGAAGTGGGACGGGTTCCGGTCCATCGTCTTCCGCGACGGCGACGAGGTGGAGATCGGCAGCCGCAACGAGCGGCCGATGACGCGGTACTTTCCCGAGCTGGTCACCGGGGTCATCGAGCAGCTGCCGGAACGGTGCGTGATCGACGGGGAGATCGTCATCCCCGACGGCGAAGGCGCCAGGCTGGACTTCGAGGCGCTGCTGCAGCGGATCCACCCGGCGGCGAGCCGGGTGAACCTGCTGGCCACCCAGACCCCGGCGCACTTCGTGGCATTCGACCTGCTCGCGCTGGGGGACACCGACTACACCCAGCGGCCGTTCAGCGAGCGCCGGGCCGCCCTGGAAGACGCCCTTGCCACGGTGCGCGCCCCGCTGCACGTCACTCCGGCCACCACCGACCGGGAGCTGGCCGGCCGGTGGTTCTCACAGTTCGAGGGCGCTGGGCTTGACGGCCTGATCGCCAAGCCGCTGGACGGCGGGTACGAACCCGACAAGCGGGTCATGTTCAAGGTCAAGCACGAGCGGACCGCCGACTGTGTGGTGGCGGGCTACCGGACGCACAAGTCCAGCGAAGAGGCGATCGGATCGCTGCTGCTCGGCCTGTTCACCAATGACGGCAAGCTGGCCAGCGTGGGTGTGGTCGGCGCGTTCCCGATGGCACGGCGCCGGGAGCTGTTCACCGAGATGCAGCCGCTGGTCACCACGTTCGAGGGGCACCCGTGGAACTGGGCCAGGCCGGAAGGCGTGGTGGGCACGCCACGGGAGGCCGAGGTCAGCCGGTGGAACTCGGGCAAGGACCTGTCGTTCATCCCGCTGCGCCCCGAGCGGGTGGTCGAGGTGCGCTACGACCACATGGAAGGCCGCAGGTTCCGGCACACCACCCAGTTCGTCCGCTGGCGCCCCGACCGGGAACCGCAGTCGTGCACCTATGCGCAGCTCGAAGAGCCGGTGAGCTTCGACCTCGGCGACATCCTGGGGTAGCCGCCCAGCGTGGCCCCGCCCGCCTCAGCCCGCGCTCTGCCGCACGTACCGGCAGAGCAGATAGCCCTCGTCCTCCAGCACGTGGGCGAGCGTGAACGGCTCGGTGCCACCGCCCGGCATCGGCAGGCCGCCGGTCACGATCCGGCCGGCCTCCGGGCCGGCCAGCAGCGGGCTGACGGTGAGGCACAGCTCGTCGAGCAGGCCCGCGCCGGCGAGCTGGGCCAGCAGGTGCGGCCCGCCCTCGCAGGAAATCCGCTGGTGCCCGCGCTCGGCCAGGGCGTCCACCGCGGCCTTCAAGTCGACGCTGACCTCGCCCGCGACGATCACCTCCGCGTTCCGTGCCGCCGCGGCGGCACGGCGGCCGGGCGCGGCGGACTCGGTGGTGATGATGATCGTCCGGGCGTGCGGGAGAGTGTCGGCGATCAGCGCGCTGTCAAGGTCCAGGTCGAGCGCGCGGGTGACCACCGCGATCGGCGGCGACGGCGGCCGGCCATCCCGCAGCCAGGCCCAGCGCAGTCCCTCGGACTCCGGCCGCACCGGCGCGTAGCCTTCCGCGCGCACCGTGCCCGCACCGACCAGGATGACGTCGGCGTGCGCCCGGAGCATGGCGAAGACCTGCTGGTCCGCCTCGCTGGACAGGCCGCCGGAACGCCCGTCCACCGTGGCCGCGCCGTCCAGGCTCGCCACCATGTTCGCCCGCAGCCAGCGCGCTGGCGGCGTGCCCAGGTCCGGGTAGCCGTACAGCGCCGCGAGGGCGGCATCGTCAAGGGCGGAGCCGCCCGGATAGACCTGGCGCATCACCGCAGTCAATCAGACCGCCAGCCCGCTGGCATCTCCTCGGAGTTCCTGGATCACCCAGGAATTACCGTCCGGGTCCTGGAAGCTCACATACCTTGCCCAGGGTGTTTCCTGGATCCCCTGCCGGATGGCGACCCCCCGCCCGCCAGCTCCGCGATGTCACCCGCTAAGGCTCGGTCGGCGCGCTGCGGCGCAGTACCACCATGGAGAAGCCGGTGAGCGCCATGTGGTCGCCGGCGGCAACCTCGGGCCCGTCCGCCGGATCGGCCGAATCGTCCGCCGCGGTGTCGGCCACCACCGTCCAGCGCTCGCCGTACTTGACACCAGGCACCGTGAAATCCACCGTCTGCTGCTCCGCGGAGAACAGGACGAGGAACGAGTCGTCGCGGACCCGTTCGCCGTGCAGGCCCGGCTCGGTGATGGCGTCCCCGTTCAGGAAGACCGTCATGGCGCGCCCGTGTGCTCCCCAGTCGCCGTCGGCCATCTCCCGGCCGGACGGGGTGAGCCAGGCGATGTCCGCCACGTGCCCGTCGCCGGCGCGCTGGCCGAGGAAGAACCGGCGCCGCCGGAACACCGGGTGCTCGCGGCGCAGCGCGGACAGCACGCAGGTGAAGGCGAGCAGGCCAGCCGCGCTGCCCGCGGTGTCCCAGTCCACCCAGGAAATCTCGTTGTCCTGGCAGTAGGCGTTGTTGTTGCCGCGCTGGGTGCGCCCGAGCTCGTCGCCGGCCAGCAGCATCGGGACGCCCTGGGAGCAGAACAGTGTGGCCATGAAGTTGCGCTGCTGCCTGGCCCGCAGCGCGTTCACCGCCGGGCCGGCCGGCCCTTCCACGCCACAGTTCCAGGACCGGTTGTCGTTGGTGCCGTCCCTGTTGCCCTCGCCGTTGGCCTCGTTGTGCTTGGTGTTGTAGGACACCAGGTCGGCCAGGGTGAAGCCGTCGTGACAGGTGGCGAAGTTGACCGAGGCCACGGGGCGGCGGCCGCTTGTCTCGTAGAGGTCGCTGGAGCCCGACAGCCGGGACGCGAAGTCCGGCAGCGCCGTGGGCTCGCCGCGCCAGAAGTCGCGCACGGTGTCCCGGTACTTGCCGTTCCACTCGCTCCACAACGGCGGGAAGTTGCCCACCTGGTAACCGCCCTCACCCACGTCCCAGGGCTCGGCGATCAGCTTCACCTGGGACACCACCGGATCCTGCTGGACCAGGTCGAAGAACGCCGACAGCCGGTCCACGTCGTGCAGTTCCCTGGCCAGCGCCGCGGCGAGGTCGAACCGGAACCCGTCCACGTGGGCTTCGATTACCCAGTAGCGCAGCGAGTCCATGATGAGCTGCAGCGCGTGCGGCGAGCGCACGTTGAAGCTGTTGCCGCACCCGGTGTAGTCCAGGTAGTAGGTCCGGTCGTCGTCGTTGAGCCGGTAGTAGGCGGCGTTGTCGATGCCGCGGAACGACAGCGTGGGGCCGCGGTGGTCGCCCTCGGCGGTGTGGTTGTAGACCACGTCGAGAATCACCTCGATGCCCGCGTCGTGCAGCGCCCGTACCATCGCCTTGAACTCGGCGATCTGCCCGCCGGGCTGGCGCGCGGCGGCGTAGCCGTTGTGCGGCGCGAGGAACGCGATGGTGTTGTAGCCCCAGTAGTTGGTCAGCCCCCGCTGCTGCAGCGCATGCTCGGACACGAACTGGTGCACCGGCATGAGTTCCACGGCGGTCACCCCGAGCCCGGTCAGGTGGTCGAGCACCGCGGGGTGGGCCAGCCCGGCGTAGGTGCCACGCTCCTCGGGGAGCAGGTCGGGATGGCGCATGGTCAGCCCGCGGACGTGCGCCTCGTAGATCACCGTCTCGTGGTAAGAGGTGCGCGGCGGCCGGTCGTCGCCCCAGTCGAAGAACGGGTTGATCACCACGTTGACCGGCATGAAAGGCGCGCTGTCCGTGGTGTTCGGCGAGGCCGGGTCGCTGAACCGGTAACCGAACACCGCCTCGTTCCAGGTGACCTCGCCGTCCACCGCCTTGCCGTACGGGTCGAGCAGCAGCTTTGCCGGGTTGCACCGGTGTCCCTCGGCGGGCGCGTAAGGGCCGTGCACCCGGTATCCATAGCGCTGCCCGGGAGTCACGTCGGGGAGGTAGCCGTGCCAGACGAAGCCATCCACCTCGGTCAGCGCGATCCTGGTCTCGGCGCGCTGGCCACGATCGGCGTCGTCGAACAGGCAGAGTTCCACCGCCTCGGCGACCTCCGAGAACACCGCGAAGTTGGTGCCGCCACCGTCCCAGGTGGCACCCAGCGGGTAAGGGGTTCCGGGCCAGTGGCGCATCAGCGAGCCCCGCCCGCCGTCACGGCGCGGGCGCGGTCGGTGATGGCTGCCAGGTCGAGCCCGGCGGGCAGCGTGCCGAACGGTGCTCCCGGGCCGCCGAGCGGCTGCGGGCCGAGCCGGGACGCGCAGAACCCGTCGGAGACCGCGCCCGGCGCGTGCCGCACGAGCAGCGCCGCGGCCAGGGTGACCGCGATCTGCCCGGCCAGCCGCCTGGCCTCGTACTGCGCCTCCAGGCTCGTCGCCGCCGCCAGCCCGGCCATCTGTGCCTTCAGTGCGGCCGTCGCGCCGTCCAGGGCCGTGTTCGCGCCCGCCGCGGCGTCCAGCTCCGCGAGCAGCGCATCGGCCGCGCCCTCGGTCCTGGCCAGCGCCCGGAGCACATCGAGCGACGTCACGTTGCCAGAGCCTTCCCAGATCGAGTTCAGCGGGGCCTCCCGGTAGATCCGCGGCAGGCCGGACTCCTCCACGTACCCGTTGCCGCCGAGGCATTCGAGCGCCTCGACCGCATGCGCCGGGAAGCGTTTGCAGACCCAGTACTTGGCCGCGGGCAGCGCCAGGCGCAGCAGCGCCGACTCGGCCGCGTCCCCGCGCGCCGCCCGGTCCGCCGCGCCGGCCAGGCGAAAGGCCAGCACCGTGGCCGCCTGGGATTCCAGCGTCAGGTCCGCGAGCACGTTCGCCATCAGCGGCTGTGCGGCAAGTTCTTTGCCGAACGCCAGCCGGTGGCTGGCGTGATGCACGGCGGCGACGGTGGCTGCCCGGATGCCCGCCGCGCTGCCGAGGACGCAGTCCAGCCTGGTCGCGCTGACCATCGCGATGATCGTCGCCACACCCCGGCCTGGCTCGCCGACCTGCCAGGCCAGCGCGCCGTCGAACTCGATTTCCGCCGAGGCGTTGGACCGGTTGCCGAGCTTGTCCTTGAGCCGTTGCACGCGCATTCCGTTGCGCGCGCCGTCGGGCAGCACCCGGGGGAGCAGGAAACAGGTCAGCCCGGACGGGCCCTGCGCGAGCGTGAGGAACAGGTCGCACATGGGCGCCGAGCAGAACCACTTGTGCCCGGTGAGCAGATGGGCGCCCTCGCCGGCCGAGGGGATGGGCTCCGCGCGGGTGGTGTTCGCCCGGACGTCGGAGCCGCCCTGCTTCTCGGTCATGGCCATCCCGGACAGCAGGCCCCGCTTGCCCTCGGGCGGGCGCAGCCCCGGATCGTAGGCGCACGCGGTGAGCAGCGGCTCGAACCTGGCCACCAGGCCGGGGGCGTGCCGCAGTGCGGGCACCGCGGCGTAGGTCATCGAGATGGGGCAGCCGTGCCCGGCCTCGGCCTGGGTCCAGACGTAGAACTTCGCCGCCCGGGCCACGTGCGCCCCGGCCTGCTGGTCCGCCCAGGGCGCCGCGTGCAGGCCGTGGCTGACCGCGGTGCCCATCAGGGCGTGCCAGGCAGGGTGGAACTCGACCTCGTCGATGCGGTTGCCGTACCGGTCGTGGGTGCGCAGCACCGGCGGGTGCTCGTTGGCCAGGCGGGCCTGTTCGGCGGTCTCGGCACGCCCCGCCAGCAGCCCCAGTTCGTGCAGCGTGCCCGCGGCCCAGCCGGCGCCCTCCCGGTCCACGGCCTCAAGCAGCGCCGGGTCGGCCGCGACGTCGTGGCCGGCCAGCACCGGCACCTGGTTGAGAACCTCATGGGTGACCCGCGGTCCCAGGGTCACCACGCCCACCAGCCCCTTAAAGGTGCAGGCCGCATTCGGTCTTTCCGGTGCCCGCCCATCGGCCGCTCCGCGGGTCAGCGCCGGGCTTGACCGGCAGCGTGCAGGTAGCGCAGCCGATCGAGGGGTAGCCCTCGTCGACCAGCGGGTTCAGCACCACTCCGTGCTCGGCGATGTAGGCGTCTACCTCTTCCTGGGTCCAGCCAGCGATCGGGTTGACCTTGACCATCGCGCGCTTGGGATTCCACTCGACCACCTTCGTGTCGCTGCGCGCGTCGGTCTCCTCGCGGCGCACACCGGTGATCCACGCGTCGTAGGGGTCCAGTGCCCGCTCGAGCGGGACCACCTTGCGCAGGTAGCAGCACAGATCAGGGTTGCGCCCGTACAGCCGTGGGCCCAGTTCGGCGTCCTGCTCGGCCACGGTGCGGGACGGGGTCACGTTGATCAGGTTGACGGGATAGACCTGCGCCACCGCGTCCCTGGTCCCGATGGTCTCGGGGAAGTGGTAGCCGGTGTCCAGGAAGATCACGTCAATGCCGGGCTTGACCTCGGCGGCCAGGTGGATGATGACGGCGTCGGTCATGGAGGAGGTGATACAGATGCGCTCGGCGAAGGTCTCCACCGCCCACGCGATGACCTCGCGCGCGGGGGCATCCGCCAGCTCCTTCGCGGCCTGCGCAGCCTGTGCAGCCAGTGCCTGCCGCCGCGCTGCCTCCTCAGCGTCCCCCGCCGTGACCTGCTCGGGGTACGTAGGCCTGGTCGCGCTCAATCTCACAGGAAGGCTCCCATCCGGTTAAGCGTAGCCGGTCACGCCCGTACAGCCCCTGCAACCACATGCCTTGCAGAAAATGTTCCCACGAACCCACGCCCGACCGCGCCGATTGTGGCTCATCGGGAGTTTCCCGAAAAAAGTGCCGATCACACACTCGCCGCACCCTGGAGGTCCTGGGCCAGCGGGCGCCACCCGCTACCCCTGCCGTATCCAGGTCATGAGTGGCTCAGGCGGCTTGACCGGTGGCTTGTGCTGGCAGTCGCACCAGTTACCGCCTGGGCACTCTTCGTGGTGCGCGGCCCGGCAGGCAGAGCAGACCATGGTGCCATTATGGGCGGTTGTGCCGGGTGACCGCAGTGGGCTGACCAGCACGGCTGGCTGGCCGCCGATGGCCTAATGGCCAGAAGCGGGCTTAGGCGGCGTTGGCACGGCGCATCCGGCGGCGCCGTTCGGAGGCCCTCTCCTCCTCATTCAGGCCGCCCCAGGTGCCGTACTTTTCCGGCCGGGAAACGGCATAGGTGAGGCATTCCGCGCGCACCGGGCATGCGGCGCAAACCGCCTTCGCCTTGCGTTCCCGCACCTCACGCTCGGGCTGACGCTCTCCGTCGGGCCCGAAGAAGAGCACGATGTCCTTGCCTCGGCACGCGCCGGCGTCTTGCCAGGCCCAGCTCGGCCGTGGAGGCATGGCCACCTGCCGACGTACCTCAGACATGAAACGGTCTCCTCTAATTTCCGTGTGTTCCTCAGCCCAGCAAACGCCGTGTTGGACGGACACGCTGTCGCACGTGTTGTGGCATTCACCCCGTCTATCCATCCAACGCACCATGCCGCCCTCGTGTTCCCGCACATACGGATACAGCGCAGCGCTGCGCGCGCCAGGAAGTTCCGGGGGCAATCAAGGCGCCGGACGGGAGGGGGCCGTTACGCGCCTGCCGTCCCGACGAAGCCAGCCGGTTCAGCCGAACCGACGCTCAATTGTGCCATCCGCCATGACCGTTCCGCAGGCAGGCGAGAGAATCAGGCAGGCCCAACTGCGAGCGCAGGGTTACTGGTTGCCGATAAACGATCACCAACTGGACAAAGCTGAGGATCGAGGGTCACCATGGGCAGCATGTCGGCGTCGGACGCAGCACCGTTGCCCCGGCTTGGCGAGGTCTATTTTGACGTCAGGGGCGAATCACGCAGCATGCGGCTGAGCTGGTACGCGGATACGGGGGTGGCCGTGTTCAGCATCTGGCAGGGCGGCACCTGCACCGGAACCTTCCGGCTGCCGATCGCCGACCTGCCCCGGATGATCGAGGCGCTACAGCGCGGACCCCAAATGCCAGACCAGGAGGGCCGGGCCGGGCACGATGCGGGTCATGCCTCCGGCCAGTACGGTCCCGGCGACTACGGCTCAGGCGACTACGGCAGGACGGAGCGGTACGACGCCCCCGGCCGCGACCTGGGGCCCGAGCCCGATACCGGCTACTCCGAGCCGGGATTTCCGGCCGCCGCCGCGTCGAACCCGGAAGGGTACCGGCGCACCGGCGCGCACGGCAGGCATGAGGAGACCCGCGCGGTCTATCCGGACGAAGACCTTCCCGGCGACGCTGGCGCTTACCGCGAGGAGCGCGGCGGATCCTATGGTGATGAGCCGCCGACCGGCGTATACCGCGGCGATGCGGACTCGCACTACGGGGATGACTCGCTTCCCGGCGGCTACCGGGATGAGTCACCCGGGAGCCAATACCGGGCCGACTCACTTCCCGGCGGCTACCGGGCGGATCTGCGCGGCGGTCACCATGACGACTCGCTATCGGCCGGCCATGCCGGCGAGCCACGCGGTGGCGGGCGCCGGGCGGACCGGCTCACCGGCGCCTACCCCGACGACCCACTCACCGGCGCCTACCCCGACGAGCGGCACACCGGGGGCTACCCCGACGACCCACTCACCGGTGCCTACCCCGACGAGCGGCACACCGGGGGCTACCCCGACGATCCCCACGGTGGCTACGCCGATGAGCACATGACGGCGCGCTACCGGGCGGAGCCGCCCACCGGCGACTACCCGGCCGGGCCTTCAGACTCCGCCATTGACGACCCGGACTACCCGGCCCCGGCCGGCAATGCCGGATATTCGCCCGCCCGGCCATACGTGGCGCCCCTTCCCGGTGGCCCGCGGGGTACCGGCGAAGGGCGCGGCGGGCGGCGCCGGGGCGGCGGGCGGTAGGAAAGCGACCCTTCTCCCGATTCCTTCCCTTATGGCCGCCCGCCCGCTGAGCCCGAGGTGCGCGGCCGCGGAAGATAACCCGGCCGTATTGACTCCTTGTGCCGGTTGAAGGGCGTCCAGCCTGCGTGTACTGGGCTGCCGGAGAGTTTCGCGGTGGGCCGCCAGCCGGCCGGGTAGCCGCGAATGGCGTTCAAAGCATCACGCAGAGTGTGCCAAGTACGGCTTCCACCGTTCCGTCAGCGGGGTTGACCTGGGTGTCGTTACGGTTGAGCCGCCGCAGGGGGGATATATTTGGCACAAGGGGAAGGGGGGGCCAGGAGTGGCACAGAAGGTTTCCGTCGCATACGCATGTGACTACGACTCGAAAGAGATTCCGCAGGGCCAGCACAGGCTGCGGAGGTTCAGCATCGATGGCCGGGACTATGAGATCGACCTTTGCCTGAAGCACAGCGAAAAGTTCGACGAGGCCGTCAGCCGCTATGCGTCACACGCTCGTAAGGCGTCAGCGCGACTGGTGCGGACAAAGCGGAGAACGGCCGCGCACCGTAAGCACAGTGCGCAGGTTCGTGCGTGGGCGAAGGCGAATGGGTTCACGGTGAGCGAGCGCGGCCGCATTCCCGCGGACGTTGTGACCAAGTACGAGTCGGCTCACGGGTAGCAGAGCCGCGGCCCGCAGTGCTGGCCCGGGGGGGACGACCCCCAGAATCCCGGGTCAGCCTGGGTGACGGGACCTGGGCTGGCCCGCTGGCGGCCAAAGGCGTTACTGGCCGCGCCCGGGGCTAGCTTCCGGGGATTCTCGGCTCTTGGAGTGGCTGACTGCCGGGGACGGTATGTGACTGGCCGGCCAGGCCCAGGCCGGCGGGACCGGCCTGCTGCCCGTCAGTGGGTGCCGTTACGGGAGCGTCAGCGGGTGCTGCGGAGGCTGATCGCCGGCCGTTGGTGGCTTCGGGCCTGGCCGGGGTGCCACCAGGCTTGGCCGGGCGGCTGACGGCCGCCGCGAGCACCTGTGCGTTCGGCAGCGACATGGGCCCGTCGGCACCGTCCAGACGCACGTAGGTAATGCCGACCTCGGTCACGGTGCCTTCGATCAGGCCGCCCATCGCGCCCGAGCGCAACTGGATAGTGTCGCCCACCTTAAAAGGCCGGGAAAGCAGCAGGACGAGCCCCGCGAAGACATTACTCAGCGACTGCTGTGCGGCGATCCCGATGAGGATCGTGGTGAGCGCGCCGCCAACGATGAGCTGCCCGACCGGGATCTTGAACAGCGCCAGCCCGATGACGAGCGTGAGAATGGCGCCGACCAGGACGATCGTGTAGCGGACCACGGCCGCATGAGCAGAACCGGCCACCGGCTGAAGGGCCTGGCGGGTCCGGCCGGCCAGGGCCAGGCTGGCGACGATCGCGAAAAGGCAGAACAAGATCGCGGCGACGGCAGCGACGAGCTTGCTGCCCACGTGGCCAGGCCCGGTCCAGAATTCGAAGTCGCGGCCTGCCACACTCGCGACGATCCCGGCCGCCACCGCAAGCACCAGCGCGAGGATCGCGCGCCATGGCCGCGTCCGCGCTTTGACCTTGGCCATCTGCTCGGCCATGTCGAGTTGGTGCTGCTCGTGCAGGTCCACCACGGGCCCTTCCTGGTGCGGGGATGATCTCGCCCTCACGCTACCCAGAAAAGACCGCGTCTTTCGTCAGGAAGATGGCTTCACGAAAACGGCTGGCCGACGGGGAGGATGGTCCGCCCCGATACGCCGTTGCCCACCCCGGCCGAGGGCTCAGCCGGGCGGCGTGCTGCGGGCGAGAACCCGGGACAGCCCGGCCCGGGTGGCGATCACGTAGAGCCGGTCCTGGGCGCCCAGGCGCAGGTTCCCGGCGGGGGACCAGTTCACCGGGCCACCCCCGGCGGGTTGCACGGCCAGCACTCGCACCAGGCCGGTCTGGTGCACCGCCTGCACCGCTGTGCCGTCCAGTTCTGAACCGGTGCCCACCCCGAGATCGGCGATAAGCAACACGTGCCGGCCCACCGCGATGGTGCGCAGTACCTGGTGCTCGAGCATGGCCGCGGCAAAGGACGGCGCCGCCAGGTAGGACACGCTGCGGGAGATCGTGTGGCCGACACTGCGCTCGACCCGCGCGGCGAGGTCGTCGTTGCCGAGCCGGAGCACGATCCGGATTTTGCCGGCCAGGGCGCGGGCGTGCAACGCGGTCTCCAGGTTGACGCTGTCGCTGTTCGTCACCGACACCAGAGCCTGGCAGGTGGTGACCCCGGCCGCGCGCAGCACGTCCTCCCGGTGCGTCTCGCCGATCACCACCCGCAGCCCCAGCCGCCGTGCCATGGCCACCCCGGCGGCGTTCTCGCTCTTGTCCACGCAGGCCACGCTGAGGCCCAGGTCGTGAAGCTGGCCGACGATCCGGGTACCGACGTTGCCCAGCCCCACGACGATGACATGGTCATTCAGCGGTCGCTCCCTGCGCTGCAGCGACCCGGTCAGCCTGGCGCCGACCACCACGGCGGTGAGCACCGGCAGGAACGCAAGCCCGTCGAAGGTAAGCAGCACCTGCGCGACCTTCTCCGACGTGGGATAGCCCGGCGCGCTCACCGCGGCGCCCGCGGCATCCAGGGCGGTCAGGTAGGCGGCGTTGGCAACGGAGAAGCGGCTCACGGCGAGCAGCAGCAGGAACCCGGCGAGCAGAATGGCGAACAACACGCCGAAGGCCAGTCCCAGCCTGTTCCAGAGCAGGTGCCTGGCCAGGTCGGTGACCGCGCGCACCGGGTGACGCCGCTGCCGGGCGAGCGGGTTGCGCGGCGCGCCGTCGGCCACCGCGAGCACCAGGTCCGCGCCTGCCGCGTCCGCCGGGAGCAGCCCGGGGGACTGCGGATCCTGGGTCATCGCCAGCCCGCAGAGCACCCGCCTGGCCTGGCTGTCGGTGCGCCGCGCCACGAACAGCGTGCGCCCGGCAACCCTGATATGGCTGGGCGCCGGCTCGCCCAGGGCCGCGGCCACGAACGACGGCGCTGCCATGGACGAACCGGACAAGACCGCACAGTCGCGGAAGAACGTCCTGATGCGCTCGCCCAGGCTGGTGTTGAAGATGGCCACGACCAGGCGCAGTTCCGGGTTGAGCTCTTGGGCACGCAGTGCTGCGTGGAAGTTGCCCAGGTCGTCCTGGCGCAGCAGGGCCAGCGCCCGGGCCGACTGAACCCCGGCGGCGGTGAACGCGCTGGCATCCAGATCCGCCCGCTCGATGATCCGCGCCTTGGGCAGCCGGGCGATGCGCGGTCCCTGGTCCTGCTCACGTGACCGCAGCAGGACCGTCACCTCTTCGCCGTAGGTGGTGGTCAGTTCCTCGATGACACCGGCGGCGAGGGTGTCGTCACCGCACACGACAAGGTGGTCGCGGCGCGCCGCGAGCCGGGAAAGGGGAGGCACTGCGCGATCCTAGCCGGGTCGGTCGTATCCGGCCGGATCGGGGCAAACAGATGGAATCCCGGCCCGGTCAGGGCGAGGCGATCCGGCCGAGCTGCGGCGGCAGCCTGCTCGCCGCGCCGCGGTCGAGCAGGAACAGGGTCCGCTGCCTGCCCCGCGCACCGGCCGCGGGCACCTGTACCGGGCCCACGTCCGACAGGGCCAGCCGGACCGCCCCCGCCTTCTCCTGGCCCGCGGCGAGCACCCACACCTCACGCGCGCTGCGGATCGAGGGCAGCGTGAGCGTCAGCCTGATCGGCGGTGGCTTCGGCGCGCCACGGACCGCGACCACGCTGCGGTCGTCATACAGCGCAGGCATGGCGGGGAACAGGGACGCGACGTGGCCCTCAGGACCGATGCCGAGCAGCAGGACGTCGAACTCGGGGACGAGGCCGTGATCCTCCGGGCGGGCAGCGGCGCGCAGTTCGGCGGCGTAGCGGGCCGCTGCGGCCTCAGGATCGGGCCCGTCCGGGCCGTCGGTGCCGGGCATCCGGTGCACCCGGGGCGGGTCCATCTCGAGGTGGCACAGCAAGGCCTGCTGCGCCCCGGCCTCGTTGCGCTCCGGGTCACCGCTGGGCAGGAAGCGCTCGTCACCCCACCAGATGTCCAGGTGGCGCCAGTCGACCGCGTCCCTGGCCGGGGCGGCGGCCAGTTCGGCCAGCACGGCCGTGCCGATCCCGCCGCCGGTGAGCACCAGCGACGCGCGGCCGACCGCGGCCTGGACGTCCACCAGGTTGGTGACCAGCCGCGCCGCGACCGCCTTGGCCAGCAGGCCCGCATCGTGGTGGACGATGACCTCTGGCGGGCTCACGGAGAAGAACCGTGCTGGTCTGGGGGGACGCCCCCCCTGGGCCCCGATGGCCCACGGCCAGTGCTGACCCGGGGGGGCGACCCCCCGGAACCCCCTGAGGGCCTGCGGCCCTGTTCCTTCGTCACGGCGCCGTGGCCGCGGTCTTCAGGAACTGGGCGAGGGTCTCGGCGTACACGTCGTCGGGGTCGAGCCGGCGCAGTTCCTCCTCCAGCAGTTCGGGCGTCTCCCTGCGGTGCAGGGCGACCCGGCGCTCGGGCTGCCCGGGGCGGCGCAGGTGCGCGACGCGCCCGTCCGGCCTGGTGATCACGATCTCCCCGTCGCTGGTGGTGAAGCTGACCTGGGTGATGCCCGGCCCGGCGGAGGGCTCACAGGCGAGCTCGACCCCGTACGCGTGCGAAAGCCACGCCGCGATCAGGTCGGCGGTCGGGTTGCCCGCCTCGGCGCTGACCGTGCCACCGGTCACCTCGCCTGATGGCTGGTCCATCGTCGCGGCCAGCAGCGCCCGCCAGGGCGTGGCCCGGGTCCAGGCCAGGTCGGTGTCGCCGGGGTGGTACCCGGCGGCGAGCGAGGTCAGCGCGGCACGGGGCGAGCCGGCCGCCGCGGCGTCGGTGATGCGCCGCTGGGCGAGCGCACCCATGGGATCCTGCCCGGGGATGGGCGGCACGGTGTCCGGCCACCAGGTGACCACGGGTGTGTCCGGCAGCAGCAGCGGGGCCACCACCGAGTCCGCGTGCTGGCCGAGCGGCCCGTACATCCGCAGCAGCACCGTCTCGCCGGGGCTGGTCTCGCCGACCCGGATCTCGGCGTCGAGCCGGGACCGCTGCTCGGGCCGGCGGATGATCACTACGAGGATGCGGCACGGGTGCTGGCGGCCGGCCGCGCTTGCCGCACGGACCGCGTCGTACTGCTCACCCTCGTTGGTCACGATGACCAGGGTGAGCACCATCCCGCTGGCCACACCGCCCAGCCGCAGCCGCGCCTGGCGGAGCGCGGCGGTGACCGCGCCGGTGGTGGTGTCGGTCAGGTCGATCGTCATGTCACAGCCTCCGCCACGCCCGGCCGTCCCTGGCCAGTAGCGCGTCCGCGCTCGCCGGTCCGGTGGAACCGGCCGGGTACTGCTCCGGCTTGCCGTGCTCCGCCCAGAACTGCTCGACGGGGTCGAGCACCTCCCAGGACAGCTCCACCTCCGGTGACCGGGGGAACAGCGGCGGGTCGCCGATGAGCACGTCCAGGAGCAGCCGCTCGTACGCCTCGGGGCTGTTCTCGGTGAACGACTCACCATAGGCAAAGTCCATGTTCACGTCCCTGACCTCCATCGCGGAGCCGGGGACCTTGGAGCCGAACCTGACCGTCACGCCCTCGTCCGGCTGCACCCGGATCACCATCGCGTTGTGCCCGAGTTCCTTGGTATCGGTGGCGTTGAACGGCAGGTGCGGTGCCAGCTGGAAGATCAGCGCGATCTCGGTCATCCGGCGCGGCAGCCGCTTGCCGGTGCGCAGATAGAACGGGACGCCCGCCCAGCGCCTGGTGTCCACGCCCAGCTTCACCGCGGCGTAGGTCTCGGTGTGCGAGTCGGGGGCGATCCCGTCTTCCTCCAGGTAGCCGGGAACCTCTATGCCGCCCTGCCAGCCGGCCGCGTACTGGCCGCGAGCGGTCCCGGTGGCCAGGTCCTCGGGCAGCCGGACCGCCGAAAGTATCTTCTCCTTCTCCGCGCGGAGCGACGCGGCGTCAAAGGAGACCGGCTCCTCCATCGCGGTCAGGGCCAGCAACTGCATGAGGTGGTTCTGGATGACGTCGCGCGCGGCGCCGATCCCGTCGTAGTAGCCGGCCCGGCCGCCGATCCCGATGTCCTCGGCCATGGTGATCTGGACGTGATCCACGTAGCTGCGGTTCCAGATCGGCTCGTACATCGTGTTGGCAAACCGTAGCGCCAGGATGTTCTGTACCGTCTCCTTGCCCAGGTAGTGGTCGATCCGGAAGACCGAGTCCGAGCCGAACACCGAGTTCACGAGGTCGTTGAGCTCCCGGGCGCTGGCCAGGTCGTGGCCGAACGGCTTCTCGATCACCACCCGGCGCCACGGCCGGTGGCCGCCGGGGTCCTCCGGTGCGGAGGACAGGCCGGACCGCTTGAGCTGCTCCACCACCTCGGGGAAGAACTTCGGCGGCACGGACAGGTAGAACGCGTAGTTGCCACCGGTGCCGCGCTCGGCGTCCAGCTGAGCCACGGTCTGGGCAAGCCGGTCGAAGGCCTCGTCGTCGGCGAAATCACCCGGTACGAACCGGATCCCCTCCGACAGCTGCTGCCAGACGGTGTCGTTGAACGGGGTGCGCGCGTGCTCCTTGACCGCGTCGTGGGTGACCTGCGCGAAGTCCTCGTCTGCCCAGTCCCGGCGGGCGAAACCGACCAGGGAGAACCCCGGCGGCAGCAGCCCCCGGTTGGCCAGGTCGTAGACGGCGGGCATCAGCTTCTTGCGAGACAGGTCACCGGTGACGCCGAACAGCACGAGGACGCACGGCCCGGCCACCCGCGGAATCCGCCGGTCCCGCGGGTCCCGCAGCGGGTTAACCGCGTTCACCGGCCCGATCCCGCCGCGTCGAGTACCTGGGCCACCCCGGCCGCGCGGTCCCGCAGGTGCAGCCGGACCGCTGGCCGGCCGCGCTGATGCAGTGCCCCGATATCCCCGAGCGCCTGGGCGAGCTGAAGCCTGCCCAGCGTGAAGTCCCGCCCCGGAACCTGCACGTCGCTGTCCACCGCGCCGGTGATCTGCAGGAACACGCCATCCTGCGGGCCGCCCTTGTGGTACTGGCCGGTCGAGTGCAGGAACCGCGGGCCCCAGCCGAAGGTGACCGGGTGGGTGGTCCGGCCGGCCAGCGCGTCCCGGAGCCCGGTGGCGGCCGCCTGGCCATCGCGGTCCAGGTAAGCCATGATCGCCAGGTATCCACGGTCCGGCAGTGCCATCAGCAGCGCATCGAGCACACCGGCCAGGCCGCCGGCGCCGGGCAGCAGTCCCGGGTCGGCGTACACCTCGACCGCGCCGTCGGTGAGCACCGGCTCACCGGTCGGCAGCGGGCCGGTGCCCGCCTCGGCCAGCAGCCGCGCGGTGTTCTCCTTGGATTCAGCCACGTTGGGCTGGTCGAACGGGTTGATGCCGAGCATCTGCCCGGCCACCGCGACCGCGTACTCCCAGACCAGGAACTGCGCGCCGAGCGGGCCCGCCACCGAGGTGTCCGCGGGGGAGGCGGGCGTGCCCAGGCCGACCAGGTGCAGGTCGGGACCGGGGGAGAAGCCGGGGGCGTTCTCCCCGCCGACCACCACCGGCAGGATGCCCCGGCCCTGCTTGCCGGTGGACTCGGCGATGAGCTGTTCCGCCCAGTCACCGAAGCCGGGCAGCCCGGACCCGCAGTCCGCGAGCACCACCTTGTCGTGGCCGGCCAGCGCGTACCCACCGAGCGCGGCACCCAGCTCCAGGCCGGGGTTGCTATCGCCCCAGGCCAGCGCGGTCAGCACCGCGTCAGCCTCGTCGAGGAGCCGCGCGACGTCCGCGCCTGCCAGCGCGGTGGGCACCAGGCCGAAGGCGGTCAGCGCGCTGTAGCGGCCGCCCACGTTGGGATCGGCGAGCACCACGTGGTACCCGGCCTGGCGGGCCGTGGCCTCCAGCGGCGAGCCGGGGTCGGTGACGATCACGAACCGGCGGGCGATCTCGCCGGGCGCCAGGCCCAGGTCAGCGAACGCCCGCTGGTATATCCGCCGGTGGCTGTCGGTCTCGATGGTCGAGCCGCTCTTGCTGGAGACCACCACCACCGTCCGGTCAAGCCGGTCGCCCAGCGCCCTGAGCACGGGGTGCGGGTCGGTGGTGTCCAGCAGGGTGAGCGGGACCTTCGCCGCCCGGCTGATCACCTCGGGGGCCAGTGACGAGCCGCCCATCCCGCACAGCACGACGTGATCCAGCTCCTGCTCGCGCACGTCGCTGGCGAGCACCGCCAGCGAGCCGAGCAGCGCGCGGGACGCGCGGGGCGCGTCCAGCCAGCCGAGCCTGATCGCCGCCTCGGCGGCGGCGTCCGGGCCCCACAGCCCGGGATCCTTGGCAGCCAGCGCGGCAGGCAGGCCGCTGGCCGCGAGCCTGTCCGCGGCCGGGCCTGCTACCTCCCTGACCGCGGCGCTGAGCCAGGCGACCGATACGTTGGGCGGGGCGGCGGGGCCAGAACTAACAGAGCGCGGGGCGGCGGGGTCAGGGCCAGCATCCTCCCCGCCTGGTGGCCGCCCCACTTCACCGGGTTGCGTCATTGGCGCTCCAGCTCCGCTTGAATCGTGTCCAGCAGCTCCTGCCAGGACGCGGCGAACTTCGACACGCCCTCTTCCTCGAGGACCGTGACCACGTCCTCGTAACCGATGCCGAGGTCCGCAAGCTCCTCGAACACCTTCCTGGACTCCTCGTAGGTGCCGCGGACGGCGTTGCCGTGCAGCACCGCATGGTCGGCCACGGCCAGGATGGTGGCCTCCGGCATGGTGTTCACCGTGTCCGGCGCGACAAGGTCTACCACGTACTTGGTGTCCGGGTAGGCCGGGTCCTTCGTGCTGGTCGAGGCCCACAGCGGCCGCTGCAGCCGGGCGCCGTTGCCGTGCAGCGCGGCCCAGCGCGGCGAGGACTGCCCGAACCGCTCCTCGAACAGCTCGTAGGCCAGCCGGGCGTTGGCCACGGCGGCCTTGCCGCGCAGCGCGGCGGCCTCCGGCGTGCCGATCTTGTCCAGCCTGCGGTCCACCTCGGTGTCCACGCGGCTGACGAAGAACGACGCCACCGAGGCGATCGCGGACAGGTCATGGCCGGCTTCGGCGGCCCGCTCCATGCCGGCGAAGAAGGCGTCGATGACCTCGCTGTAGCGCTCCAGCGAGAAGATCAGCGTCACGTTGATGCTGATTCCCTCGGACAGGCACTGGGCTATCGCGGGCAGCCCGGCCGGAGTGGCGGGGATCTTGATGAACAGGTTCGGCCGGTCGACCAGCCACCACAGGGCGCGGGCCTCGGCGATGGTCCTGTCGGTGTCGCCCGCGAGCCGCGGGTCCACCTCGAGCGAGACCCGGCCGTCCACCCCGTCCGAGGCGTCATAGGCGGGCCGGAGCACGTCGCAGGCCCACCGGATGTCGTAGCTGGTGATGGCGCGGGACGCCTCGTCCACCGACACGCCGCGCAGCGCGAGCTGGGAAAGCTGCTCGCTGTAGGCATCCCCGTGGCTCAGGGCATGCTCGAAGATCGTCGGGTTGGAGGTGACCCCGACCACGTGCCGGTCACGGGCGAGCTCGGCCAGGTTGCCGGTGGTCAGGCGCACCCGGTTAACGTCATCGAGCCAGACGGCCACGCCCGCGGCGGACAGTTCGGTGAGTGCATCGGAATGTGAGGTCATGGCTGTTGCTCCCTTGCTTGCCGGTCCCGGCTAACCTGCCGCACCGGTATCCCTTCCCGCCTTCGCCAGGCTCGACCGCGCCGCGGCCACCACCTTCTCCGCCGTGAGCCCGAAGTGCTGGTAGAGGTCCTGGTAACTCGCGGAGGCGCCGTAGTGCTCCAGGCTCACGCTCTCGCCCGCGTCACCGGTGAACGCCCGCCAGCCGAGCGCGATGCCCGCCTCGACGCTCACGCGCGCCCGCACCTGGGGCGGTAGCACCTCCTGCTGGTAGGAAGCGTCCTGCGCGGTGAACCATTCCACGCACGGCATGGAGACCACCCGCGCGGCGATGCCATCGGCCGCGAGCTGCTCCCGCGCGGCGACCGCGATCTGCACCTCGCTGCCGGTCGCGATGAGGATCACCGCCGGGTCCCCGCCCGCCGCCTCGGCCAGCACGTAGCCGCCCCGCGCGGTGCCTTCCGCGCTGGCGAACCCGCCGCCGGCGGTGCGGTCGAACACGGGCAGGCTCTGCCGGCTCAGGCACAGCCCGGCCGGCCGGTCGGTGTGCTCGAGTATGGTGCGCCAGGCCACGACCGTCTCGTTGGCATCCGCAGGCCGGACCACGTCTAGGCCGGGGATGGCCCGCAGCGCCCACAGGTGTTCGACCGGCTGGTGGGTCGGCCCGTCCTCGCCGAGCCCGATCGAATCGTGCGTCCACACGTACGTCACCGGCTGCCCCATCAGGGCCGCAAGCCGCACCGCGGGCCGCATGTAGTCGCTGAACACCAGGAACGTGCCGGCGTAGGGCCGGGTCAGCCCGTGCAGGACTATGCCGTTGCAGATGGCCCCCATGGCGTGCTCGCGGATCCCGAAGTGCAGCGTCCGGCCGTAGGGATTACCCGGGAACATCCGGGTCTGGTGCTCGGCCGGGATGAACGACGGCACGCCCTTCATCGTCGTGTTGTTACTGCCAGCAAGGTCGGCCGAGCCGCCCCAGAGTTCGGGCAGCACCCCGGCGAGATCGTTCAGAATCGTGCCAGAGGCCCGGCGCGTCGCCGTGCCCTTGGCATCGGGCGGGAACTGGGGGAGTACCGAGGCCCAGCCCTCGGGCAGCCGCCGCGCCGACAGCCGGTCCAGCAGCGCCGCGCGGTCCGGGTTCTTCGCGCGCCAGGCGGCGTAGGGCTCCTCCCACTCGGCGTGCAGCTTCTTGCCGCGGTCGGCCACCTTGCGCGCGTGGGCCACGGCCTCGTCCTCCGTGGGGAAGTTGACCTCGGGGTCGAAGTGCAGGATGCGCTTGGTCTTGGCCACCTCCTCGGCGCCGAGCGCGGCCCCGTGCGCCGCGCCGGTGTTCTGCGCATCGGGCGCGGGCCAGGCGATGATCGTCCGCAGCGCGATGAACGACGGCTGGACGGTGTTGTTCCTGGCGTTCTCGAACGCCGCGGCCAGGGTCGCGACGTCCTCGTGGTAGCCCTCGGCCGTCCGCCAGCTGACCCGCTGCACGTGCCAGCCATAGGCCTCGTACCGGGCGGCGACGTCTTCGGACTTGGCGATGTTAGTGTCGTCCTCGATGGAGATCGAGTTGTCGTCGTAAAGGACGATCAGGTTGCCAAGATCCTGGTGGGCGGCCAGCGACGATGCCTCATGGCTGATGCCCTCTTCGATGTCACCGTCGGAGACGAACGCGTAGATGTGATGGTCGAAGGGGCTGGTGCCGGGCGCCGCGTCTGGATCGAGCAGGCCGCGCTCCCTGCGGGCGGCCATGGCCATGCCGACCGCGTTCGCGACACCCTGCCCGAGCGGCCCGGTGGTGGTCTCCACCCCCGGGGTGAGTCCATGCTCGGGATGACCGGGGGTGCGGCTGCCCCAGGTCCGGTAGCGCTTGATGTCGTCCAGCGTCAGCCCGTACCCGGACAGGTAGAGCTGCAGGTAGAGGGTGAGGCTGGAGTGCCCGCAGGAGAGCACGAACCGGTCCCGGCCCAGCCAGTGCGGGTCGGCGGGGTCGTGCCTGAGGATTCGCTGGAACAGCAGGTAGGCCGCGGGTGCCAGGCTCATGGCCGTGCCGGGGTGACCTGACCCGGCCTGCTCGACCGCGTCCATCGCGAGCACGCGGATCAGGTCGACCGTGCGCTGGTCCGTGGCTGACCACGCCAGGTCCGCTCCAGATGGGTTGCTCACCGTGAGATCAGCGCTCCTCTCCACGCGCAGGCGGGCGCGGGCCGGGGCCCCGGCCGCCAGGATTCATCATCCTCCCGACCCTATCGGCCGGTACATCGGTGCAACTCACCCCTATCTGCAGTCAGTAACCTTCCTGGCATGCTGACCCAGGACCCGCTGGCGGTGGTCGAAGGGCGGCCGTACAGCCGCGGCCTGATCATCGGCGTGGCCGCCGGGCTGGGCTGCGCGCTGATCCTCCTGGGCATCGACATGCTGGAGAGCGTGGACAGCGCCCAGCACAGCGCGGCCCCGTTCCTGGTGGCTCTGTCGCTGGCGCTGCTGCCGGTACCCCTTCTGGTCGCGCTTGTCCTGCTGCTGGACCGGCTGGAGCCCGAGCCGCCCGGCAACCTGGTGTTCTGTTTCGCCTGGGGCGCGGGCATCGCCGCGCTGCTCGCGGGCATCATCAACACCGCCGGGCTGCTTTACGTCACCCAGCCTGCCCTCGGCAAGGGCAACGGCCAGTTCGTCTCGGCCGCGATCGGGGCGCCGGTGGTGGAGGAGACCCTTAAGGGCCTGGTGCTGGTGTGGCTGTTGTGGCGGCGCAGGCAGGAATTCGACGGGCCTACCGACGGGATCATCTACGCGGCCATGGTGGGCCTCGGCTTCGCGATGATGGAGAACATCGGCTACTACATCTCGGCCCTGGCCCGGCCCGTGGCCGGCGGCGTGCCGCTGCTGGAAGCCACGTTCGTGTTCCGCGGCCTGCTCGCGCCGCTCGCGCACCCGATGTTCACCGCCATGACCGGTATCGGCGCCGCCTACGCGGCGACGCACCGCCGCGGCGGCTGGGCCCTGGCCGCCGGCCTGTTCGGCGCGATGTTCCTGCACGGGCTCTGGAACGGGCTCACCAGCCTCGGCCTGGACGGCATCATCCTCGCCTACGGGCTGCTGGCCTGCGTGCTGGTCGTGCTGATCACGGTGGTGATCGCCGACCGGCGCAGGATGGTCCGGCTGATCCGCCGGTTCCTGCCCGCCTACCAGGCCAGCGGGCTGGTCAGCGAGGCCGACCTGCGGATGCTGTGCTCGCTGCGGGAGCGCCGCCAGGCCCGGCGCTGGGCCCGCCGCACCGGCGGGCGGCCTGCGGCCAGGGCGATGGTCGCCTTCCAACTGGCCGCGACCGAGCTTGCCCTGGCCCACCAGCGCCTGGCGCGCGGCGCATTCACGCCGGGCCAGTTCGAGGAGCGCCGCCAGGTTCTGACCGGCGTGATGGCCTCGGCCCGCGAGATCCTCTGGAAACACGGACCAGCACAGGCCGCCCCGCAGTACTAGCAGGGTTCCCGGGGTCGCCCGCGGTACTAGCGGGGTTCCCGGGGTCGCCCGCGGTACTAGCGGGGCCCCGGCCCGGTGACGAAGGAATCGGGCCGAAGGCCATCGGCGGCTCCGGGGGTCGCCCCCCGGGCTAGCAGTGCCTCGGGTACCACGGCACCACGCTCGCGCAGCGCGAACATGAGGTACAGCGCCGCGATCCAGATCAGAGTCGAGCCGCAGACGTGCACCCAGACCAGGCCGGCGGCAGCCCGGTGAAGTACTGGGTGTACCCGATCATGCCCTGCAGGCCGATGAGCGCGAGCAGCGCCCAGCCGAGGCGGACCGCCGGGGCCGGGGCGTGGGTCAGCCACAGGCCGACGGCGAGCGGCACGGCGAGCCCGCCGAGCAGCCAGCCGATGTCCGCGTGGAACTGGGTTGCCCCGGCGAGCGGCAGGTGGAACCGGGGCACCGCGCCCGCGCCGGCCAGCGGCCCGGTGCCGGTCACCACGGTCCCGGCGGCCAGCATCAGCGCCACCGCCGCCACCACGGCGTAGCCGAGCAGCCGCAGGTCGGTCCGGACCAGCGACCGGGCCGGCCCTTCACCCTCGGTGCAGCGGACATGTAGCGCCACGGCTGCCGCGAGGACCGCGATCGAGGCCAGGAAGTGCAGCGCCACCATGGCCGGGTTGAGCTTGGTCAGCACCACGATGCCGCCGAGCACCGCCTGGGCGAGGATCCCGGCCGGCTGGACGGCGGCCAGCCAGATCAGGTCCCGCCGCCTGCGGCCACCGGGGCGGAACCGCCACGCGGCGACGAACACCACCACGGCGATCAGCGTGATGGCGACCGTGACCATACGGTTGCCGAACTCGATCCAGGTGTGGAACATGGGGTCGCCCGCCGAGTGCGCCGCGACCAGGCTGCTGCGAGTGCACTCCGGCCAGTCCGGGCAGCCGAGGCCCGACTCGCTCAGCCGGACCGCCGCGCCGGTCGCGATGATCCCCGCGGTGCAGATCACCCCGGCGAGGGCAAGCCTTCGCATGTCGGCCGGCGAGGGATTCAGCACCACCCCGAGCGCGCGCCGCGTGAGCGCGCCGGCTCCCGGTGCGGGGCTTCGGTGCTCGGTCTCCTCGGCAGGCACGGAGCCCATGTTATTGGGTGGGGCGGCGGGGTGATCGGGGTGATGGAGCAGCAGAGCGTGGGGCGGCGGGGTGATGGAGCAGCAGAGCCCTTACGCTTCGGGAATCTGGGGCTCCCTGGCCCCACGGGCGGCACCCGCGCACGCGACCATGACGCAGCCGATGGCCAGCCACTCCCTGGCGGCCAGCGCCTGGCCGAGCAGGACCAGCCCGACCAGCGCCGCGACCGCGGGTTCCAGGCTCATCCAGATGCCGAAGATCCGCGGCGGGATCCGGCGCAGTGCCTCCATTTCCAGCGAATACGGGATGATCGAAGAGAGCAGGCCGATGCCAAGGCCGGTCGCCAGGATGGCCGGCCGCAGCAGGGTTCTCCCACCCGCAGCAACGCCTACGGGGGTGATCAGAACCGCCGCAACAACCATGGCGATGGTGAGCCCGGTGGAGCCGCCGAACCGCTGGCCGGTGGCCCGGCTGAGCAGGATGTAGGCGGTCCAGGACAGCGCCGCCAGCAGCGCGAACGCGACCCCGATCGCGACCGTGCCGCGCCCGGCGGTGGTCGACAGACCGCCGTGGGCGAGCAGCGCCACCCCGGTCCCGGCGAGGGCTACCCACAGCATGTCGAGCAGCCGCCGCGAGGCGGCCACGGCCAGGCCGAGCGGGCCGAGGAACTCCACGGTGACCGAGATGCCCAGCGGGATCCGGGCGAAGGACTGGTAGATGGAGAAATTCATCACCGCGAGCGTCAGCCCGAACGCGGCGGCGACCGCCAGGTCCCGCCAGGCACGGCGGCGGCCTCGTGACGGAGGAACAGGGCCGCCGGCCAGCGGGGGTTCCAGGGGGTCGTCCCCCGGGCTAGCACCCCGCGCCAAGCCGGTCAGAGCGCGGCGCAGCGGCCGCGCTCCCACGGCGGCCATCACGGCGGCGGAGGTCCACAGCCGCAGGCCGGTGACGGCCGCGGGCGGAATCTGGCTGAACAGCCTGGCCGCGAGCCCGGCTCCGAACTGGACGGAGAAGATGCCGGTCAGCACGAGCGCAGAGGGCGGGACGGCGGTCCACGGCGGGCGGCGCGCCGCGCGGGCGGCCGGATCGTCCCCGGAACCGGCGGCGGGTTTGTGCCACTTTCCCGTCAGCACGCGCGGGTTACTCCCACCGGAACAGCCGGGCCGCCAGCGTGATGCCGACCGCGGCCCAGACGATCAGCACGGCGAGGTCGCGCACCGGCAGCCCTGCCCCGTGCTGGAGGACACGGTGCAACCCGTCGGACAGCGCCCCGGAGGGCAGCAGGGTGAACACGGGCCGCGCCGCTGCCGGGAACTTCGTCAGCGGGAAGATGATCCCGCCGATTCCCAGCAGCACCAGGTAGACCAGGTTGGCCAGGGCCAGCGTCGCCTCGGCGCGCATGGTGCCGGCCAGCAGCAGCGCCAGGCCGCTGAAGGCGGCCGTGCCGGAAAGCACGAGCAGGGCCACCCAGACCGCGGCACCGGGGCCGCCGTGCGGCCGCCAGCCCAGCGCCAGGCCCACCCCCACCAGGATGACGACCTGTGCCACCTCCACGGCGACCACTGTGACGGTCTTCGCCCCGATCAGCCCGCTGCGGGACAGCGGAGTGGAGCCGAGCCGCTTGAGCACCCCGTACCGGCGCTCGAACCCGGTGGCGATGGCCTGGCTGGTGAAGGCGGTGGACAGCACCGCGAGCGCGATCACCCCGGGCACCAGGAAGTCGACCCTGGCCCGCTGGCCGGAGCCAACCTTGACCAGGTCGTCCAGGCTGAAGGCGGTCAGCAGCAGCACCGGGATGATCAGCGTCAGCAGCAGCTGCTCACCGTTGCGCACCAGCGTCCTGGCCTCCAGGCCCGCCTGCGCCATGATCATCTTCGCCATCGGGGCGGCCCCTGGATCAGGCGCCGGCCATTCCGCCACCTCCGCCATATGGCTCACGACCGCAGCTCCCGCCCAGTCAGCTCCAGGAACACGTCCTCCAGGGTGCGGCTCTCGATCCGCAGCTCCTGGGCCAGCACGCCGTGCTCGGCGCACCAGGCGGTCACCGCGGCCACCAGCCGCGGGTCCACCCGGTTGTGCACCTCCACCAGGTAATGCCCGGCCGGTGACTCCTTGGCGGCGCTGCCCAACGGCAGCGCGGCGAGCAGCCCCTCGATGTCGAGGCCTGGCTCGGCCCGGAAGCGCACCTGGCCGGCGGTACCGGTCAGCTCGGCCGGGGTTCCCTCGGCGACGAGCTTGCCGTGGTCGACGATCGCCACGTGGTCGGCGAGGCGCTCGGCCTCGTCCATGTGGTGGGTGGTGAGGATCACGCTGGCGCCGGACGCGCGCAGCCCGGCGATGAGATCCCACGTCGCATGACGGGCCTGCGGGTCAAGTCCGGAGGTGGGCTCGTCGAGGAACACCAGTTCCGGCCGGCCGATCACCGCGGCGGCCAGGGAGACCCGCTGCTGCTGTCCGCCGGACAGCCGCCTGACCGGCGTCCGCGCCGCGCCACTCAGCCCGAGCCGGTCAAGCAGCCACGCCGGGTCCAGCGGATGCGCGTGGAACCGGGCGAGCACGCCGAGGTACTCGCCGGGCCGGACGGCCGGCGGGATGCCACCGGACTGCAGCATCACCCCCACCTGGGGGCGCAGCGTGCGGGAGTCGGTGACCGGGTCGAGCCCGAGCACCGCCACCCGGCCAGCGTCGGGCCGGCGGTACCCCTCGCAGATCTCGATCGTGGTGGTCTTGCCCGCCCCGTTCGGCCCCAGCACCGCGGTCACGGCGCCGCGGTCGGGCCCGCAGGCTGAGCCCGTCCACCGCGGCCGTGTGCCCGTACCGCTTGACGAGATCACAGATCTCGACCGCGGTGGTATCAGTCACGCTCGCGAGTTTAGAGGGACATTCCCGCCGACGCCGCGCCGACCAGTGCCTTGATCAGGCGCGGGTCTTCGCCCGCCTCGGGGTGCCACTGCACCGCCACGAAGAACGGGCCGCCTGCGCCGGTGCGCTCCACCGCCTCGACGACGCCGTCCTCCGCCCACGCGGTGGCGACCAAGCCGTCGCCGAGGCGGTCGATGGCCTGGTGATGTGCGGTCGGCACGTCGACCCCGGCTCCGTTAGCGCCGAGAATGCCGGCCAGCCGCGAGCCCGCCGCGAGCCGCACCGGGTGCGAGCCGAACGTGCCCGGTGACGGGGTGTGCCCGGCGTCGTTACGCAGGTGCTGGCACAGCGTCCCGCCGCGGGCCACGTTGACCAGTTGCATGCCACGGCACACGCGAGCACCGGTTTCCCCGCCGCCACGGCCGCGTCGAGCAGCTCAAGCTCGGCCGCGTCGCGCGCCTGGCTCACCCGCGAGGTGGCCGGATGTGGCTGCGCCCCGTACCGGCCGGGGTCGATGTCGCCGCCGCCGGTCAGCAGCAGCCCGTCGAGCCTGGCCACCGCCGCGGCGATGCCGGGCAGCGGTGGCAGCAGCACCGGGATCCCGCCGGCCGCGGCCACCTGCTCGGCGTAGTTGGCGGGCAGCAGCACGGCGGGCTTGTGCCAATGGGACCAGCGGGCGTCCTCGCAGTAGGCGGACAGGCCGATCACGGGCGCGGTGCGCACTTGGCTGCCTCCAGGCCAGACGGGAAGGGGCGACGGTCGGAATCTAGCCGGCTAGAGCGGCGTCACGTACGCGCCGGAGATGCCGCCGTCCACCAGGAACGTCGACGCGGTCACGAACGAGGCGTCGTCACTGGCCAGGAACGCCACGGCGGCGGCGATCTCCTCGGGCTCGCCGAAGCGGCCCATGGGCACGTGGACCAGCCGCCGCTGCGCTGCGTTCCGGGTCGGCCGCGTAAAGCTGCTGGAGCAGGGGCGTGTTGATGGGGCCAGGGCACAGCGCGTTCACCCGGATCTTCTCCCTGGCGAACTGCACCCCGAGTTCCCTGCTCATCGCCAGCACGCCGCCCTTGGAGGCGGTGTAGGAGATCTGCGAGGTCGCGGCGCCGAGCACCGCGACGAACGAGGCCGTGTTGATGATCGAGCCGCCGCCGGCCCGCTGCATGTGCGGGATCACGTGCTTGCAGCACAGGTACACCGAGGTGAGGTTGACCTCCTGCACGCGGCGCCACGCGTCGAGCCCGGTGACCAGGATCGAGTCGTCCTCGGGCGGGGAGATCCCGGCGTTGTTGAACGCGATGTCGATGCGCCCGAACTCGCTCGCCGCGGTCTCGTACATGCCGCGCACGTCGTCCTCGCTGGTCACGTCCGCCTGGACGAAGATCCCCCCGGCCTCGGTGGCGGCCGCCTTCCCTGTCTCGCCATCGATGTCCACCGCGACGATCTTGGCCCCCTCGGCGGCGAGCCGCCGCACGCAGGCCAGCCCGATGCCGCTTCCGGCCCCGGTGATCACGGCGACCCGGTCCAGCAGGCGTTGCATGAGCGCTGATCACACTCCCTGTGTCAAGTGAGGCCCCGTGCCTGGCCGGGCCCTCGGTGCCCGGCCAGCCCGGGCCGTTCGTAATGCAGTGTTAGCTCCGGCCCCGCCACCCCGCCCAGTTAGTTCCGGCCCCGCCACCCCGCCCAAGTTATTCATCCGTCGCGATGAAGACGTTCTTGGTCTCGGTGAACGCGTCGAGGGCATCCGGGCCAAGCTCACGGCCGAGCCCGGACTGCTTGAAGCCGCCGAACGGCGTCCAGTAGCGGACCGAGGAGTGCGAGTTGACCGACAGGTTGCCGGTCTCCACGCCCCGCGCCACCCGGATGGCCCGGCCCACGTCGCGGGTCCACACCGAGCCGGACAGGCCGTAGGGCGTGTCGTTGGCCATCGCCACCGCCTGCGCCTCGCCGGAGAACGGGACCACCGCGACCACCGGGCCGAACACCTCCTCGGTATAGGCGGGGTCGTCGAGGCGCACCGGCGCGAGCACCGTCGGCGGGTACCAGTAGCCAGGGCCCTCCGGGGCGCTGCCGCGGAACGCCACGGGCGCGCCCGCCGGCACGTAGGAGGCCACCCGGTCGCGGTGCTCGGCCGAGATCAGCGGCCCCATCTCGGTGTCCTCGCGGGCCGGGTCGCCGACCGCGACCGCCTTGACCGCGGGCTCGAGCAGTTCGAGGAACCGGTCGTACACCTCGCGCTGGACCAGGATCCGGGACCTGGCGCAGCAGTCCTGGCCGGCGTTGTCGAACGCGGC
Source organism: uncultured Actinomycetes bacterium (assembly GCA_963726415.1). Taxonomy (GTDB): domain Bacteria; phylum Actinomycetota; class Actinomycetes; order Streptosporangiales; family Streptosporangiaceae; genus DASXKD01. The sequence goes on along the minus strand of CAVSCM010000040.1, from coordinate 52,832 downwards.
GACCGGCGCGGTGGCCGCGGCCTTTTCCAGGTCGGCGTCGGCGAACACGATGTTGGCGCTCTTGCCGCCCAGTTCCATCGTGACCCGTTTCACCTGCCGGGCGCAGCCGGCCATGATCTCCCGCCCCACCTCGGAGGACCCGGTGAAGACGATCTTCCGCACGTCGGGGTGGTCGATCAGCCGCTGGCCCACGACCGAGCCCTTGCCGGGCAGCACCTGGAACACGCCCTCGGGCAGCCCGGCCTCCAGCGCCAGTTCGGCGATCCTGACCGCGGTCAGCGGCGTCCGCTCGGCGGGCTTGGCGATCACCGGGTTGCCGGCGGCCAGCGCGGGCGCGGCCCCCCAGCCGAGGATCGGCATCGGGAAGTTCCACGGCACGATGACGCCGACCACGCCGACCGGCTCGTGGAAGGTGACGTCGAGCCCGCCCGGCACCGGGATCTGCTTGCCGCACAGCCGTTCCGGCGCGGCGGAGTAGTAGCGCAGCACGTCGCGGACGTTGCCTGCCTCCCACCGGGCCTGCCCGGCCGGGTGGCCGGAGCCGGCGGTCTCCAGTTCGGCCAGCTCGCCGATGTGCGCGTCGATCACGTCGGCGAAGGCGCGCAGCAGCGCCGCCCGCTCGCCTGGCGCCACCTTCCGCCAGGCCGGCTGGACGGCCACGGCGCGCGCGATCGCCGCGTCGGCCGCCGCCGCGGAGGTCTGCTCGACCTCGGCCACCGGTTCCTCGGTGGCCGGGTTCAGCACGGTGAAAACAGGCATCGTCGTTGATCCGCTCCGGGTCGGCTAGGTCCGCTCGAAGCCGCGGTACAGCTCCCAGTCGGTGACCGCGGCGTCGAACGCGGCCAGTTCCACTCTGGCACCGTTGGCGTAGTGCTCGACCACGTCGTTGCCGAACGCCTTGCGGGCCAGCTGGCTGTGCTCCCAGGCATCCAGCGCGTCCCGGAGCGTCGAGGGCACCCGTGGGCCCGGGCCGGAGTAGGCGTTGCCCGCCATGGCCGGCTCCAGCGGCATCTCGTGCTCGATCCCCTCCAGGCCCGCCGCGATCATCGCGGCGATGGCCAGGTAGGGGTTGACGTCTCCGCCGGGCACCCGGTTCTCCGGGCGCAGCGAGTGCCCGTGCCCGACCAGGCGGTAGGCGCAGGTCCGGTTGTCCACGCCCCAGCGCACCGCGGTGGGGGCGAAGCTGCCGGCCACGTAGCGCTTGTAGGAGTTGACGTTCGGCGCGTGGAACAAGATCAGCTCGCTCAGCCCGGCGAGCTGCCCGGCGAGGAAGTGCTCGCCCGCCGGGGACAGGCCGAACGGCCCGTCCCCGGCGAGCACCGGGCTCCCCGCCGAGTCCCGAAGCGACAGGTGGATGTGGCAGGAGTTGCCCTCGCGGGCGTTCGGCTTGGCCATGAACGTGAGGCTCATGCCGTCCTGCGCCGCGATCTCCTTGGCACCTGTCTTGTAAATCGAATGGTTGTCGCAGGTGGTCAGCGCGTCGGCGTAGCGGAACGCGATCTCGTGCTGGCCCAGGTTGCACTCGCCCTTGGACGACTCGACGTACATGCCCGCGCCGGACATGCCCAGCCGGATCCGCCGCATCAGCGGTTCCACCCGGCCGGTGCCGAGGATGGAGTAGTCCACGTTGTACAGGTTCACCGGGGTGAGGTCGCGGTAGGCCATGGCCTGCGCGTCCTCGAAGGAGTCGCGGTACACGCAGAACTCAAGCTCGGTGCCGGCGAAGGCGGTCCAGCCGCGGGCGGCCAGCCGGTCGGTCTGCGCCTTGAGGACCTGCCGGGGCGAGGCGACCACCGGGCTGCCGTCGGTCCAGGCCAGGTCGGCCAGCACCAGCGCGCTCGCCTCGTGCCACGGCAGGTGGCGCATGCGTCCCGAGGTCGGGCACGAGGACGAAGTCCCCGTACCCGCGCTCCCAGGACGACATCTCATACCCGTCCACCGTGTTCATGTCGATGTCCACGGCGAGCAGGTAGTTGCACCCCTCCGCGTGGTGGCTGACCACCTCGTCGAGGAAGAACTCCGCCGACACCCGCTTGCCCTGCAGGCGCCCCTGCATGTCGGTGAACGCGAGCACGACCGTGTCGATCGTGCCCGCGCCCACCGCCCCCCTCAGCTCGTCCAGGGAGAGCATCCCCGGACGAGCAGCCCTGTTGCCGGATTCGGGCACTGTCACGTGGTCCCTTCGTCAGGCGATGCGTGCGCGGTCAGCTGGCCAGTTCCCGCTCGATCGCGGCGAGTTCCTCGGCCGTGCCCTGCACCCTCGGGCCCTTGAACCAGTTCTTCGCGGAGACCAGCCAGTAGATCCCGGCGAAGCCGATGACCACGCGCACCGCGATCACGGCGTAGTTGAAGGTCGTCCAGGTGATCGGGCCGACCTGCGGCAGCATGAACAGGATCGTGATGATCACCACCCACGTCACGGCGATCCAGCCGACCACGTAGCTCCACCGGCCCAGGTGCCACGGTCCCCGCTTGAAGTTCTCGCCCTGGCGCAGCCGCAGGTAGGTCGGCGTCACGTAGGCGATGTACAGGCCGATCGTCGCGATGGAGGTGACCGCCGCGTAGGCGGCATAGTTCCACAGGTAAGGCAGGCCCAGGATCAGCGCACCGCCCGCGGCGAGCCAGATCGCATTGGTGGGCGTCCTGGTCCGCTTGTTCACCTTGTGCCAGACGCCCGAGCCGGGCAGTGCACCGTCGCGGGAGAACGCGTAGATCATCCGGGAGTTGGCGGTCACCGACGACATGCCGCAGAACAGCTGGGCACCGATCACGATCAGCAGCAGCAGTTCGGCACCTCTGTTGCCGACGGCGTCGATGATGACCTGGGCCGCCGGCACGGGAGCGAGCGACTCGTTGGCGTAGTGCTGGATGGCGAACGTGACGCCGATCAGCAGCACCCAGCCGGCGACGAGGGACACGACGATCGACATGACGATGCCTCGTGGGCCTGCGGTCGCGGCCTTGTGCGTTTCCTCGGTCATGTGCGCCGACGCGTCGTAGCCGGTGAAGGTGTACTGCGCCAGGAGCAGGCCGATCAGGACGATGTAGAAGGAGCCAACGCCCAGGCCGGTCCCGTTGTTGAAGTGCCCGAAGACGAAGCTGGCCGACTGGTGGTGCGACGGGGCGAAGGCCAGCACGGCGACGATGATCAGGACACCGAGGATGTGCCACCACACGCTGACGTCGTTCAGCAGCGCGACCAGCCGGATGCCGAACTGGTTGAGCAGGCCGTGCACCGCCAGCACGACCGCGTAGATGACCACCGTGATCCAGTGCGCCGCGCTCATGTTGAACGCCAGGGTGAGGCAGGCGTGGATGAAGAGCGACGCGCCGAAGTCGATGCCCGCGGTCACCGCGACCTGGCCGAGGAAGTTGAACCAGCCGGTGAACCAGGACCAGGCGGGCCCGTTGCGGCGGGCCAGCTTGGCCGACCAGTAGTACAGGCCGCCCGCGGTCGGGAAGCTGGAGCACACCTCGGCCATCGAGAGGCCGACGAACAAGGTCATGATCCCAACGAAGGGCCAGCCCCAGACGATCACGACCGGCCCGCCGGTGAGCATGCCGAACCCGTACAGGGTCAGGCAGCCGGACAGGATCGAGATGATCGTGAACGAGACCGCGAAGTTGGAGAAGCCGGACATGCGCCGGCGCAGTTCCTGGGCGTAACCCATCTCATGGAGTCGTTGCTCGTCCTCGGTCATCGCCGCGCGCTCATTGACGGCCACGGGAACTCCTTTTTGGTGACGCGGCGTACACGCCGCGGGGTCGTGCTGCCGGGGCGGCGCGCCGGGGCGTCTCACCTGGCCGCTGTGTCCCAATGGTTTAGTATCTGACCATTGAGGGTTACACTCCCGGTCATGTCAAGACCTGCGCCGGAAAAGAATGTCGGGAGCTGACCTCGCCGCTCTGCTTGGCCCGGTGCGGGCGGGCAACGCGTTCGAGGAAACGGTCGAGCGGATGCTCACCGTCATCAAGCTTGGCCTGGTAGCCCCGGGGGACAGGTTCCCGCCAGAGCGCGAGCTTGCGGCCCTGCTCGGCGTGAGCCGGCTCACCTTGCGTGAGGCGATCCGGGCGCTGCAGCAGGCCGGCTACGTGGAACCGCGACGGGGCCGGTTCGGCGGCACGTTCGTGACCTACGAGCAGCCCCCTCCCGATCCCGGGGAGGCGCGGCGGATCGCGCTGGAGGACGGCAGCAAGCTCACCGATGCGCTCACCTTCCGGCTGGTGGTGGAGACCGGTGCCGCCGAGGTGCTCGCCGCCTCCGGCGGCGACCGGGGCCGGGGCGTGCTGCTGGCCCGGCTGGCCGACCTGAACGACGCCACCCCGGGCGACTACCGGCGGCTGGACACGCTGTTCCACCTGGCGATCGCCGAGCTGACCGGGTCCAGCCTGCTCGCCGCCGCCTGCACCGACGCCCGGATGCGACTGAACGACCTGCTGAACGCGATCCCGGTGCTGCAGCACAACATCGACCACACCGCCCGCCAGCACACCGCCATCGCCGAGGCGATCCTGGCCGGCGACGCGGCGCGGGCCCGCCGCGCCGTCGCCGAGCACCTCGACGGCACCGCCGCCCTGCTCCGGGGCTTCCTGGCCACACCGGCCCGCGGGGCCGCCAGCCCGGTGCAGGCGGCTCCCCGGATCCGGCAGGCCTAGCGCCGGCCACGGCACCCCGCTGTGGGCCGGCCCTTGGTGGCCGGGCCGCCGTCACCGAGGGATTTCGGGGTTACAGCCGCCGCCCGCGGACGGCGCCGACCCTGGTCAGGGGCGGCCTGTTCGCCGCTCGGTTCCGGTCGCCGGCGGCCGCGGGCGGGGACGGCGAGGCAGGCCAGGCCCGCGGCGAGCACGCCAAGACCGCACCAGGACACCGCGGGCAGCCGCTCGCCAAGCACGGCCACGCCCAGCAGAGTGGCGACGGCCGGCTCGGCCAGCGTGAGTGTGGTGGCCACCTGCGCGGGCGTGCTGCGCAGGCCGTGCCCGAAGAGCCGGTAGGCCAGGAACGTGGTGCAGGCCGCCAGGTGCAGCGCCACCGCGGCACCCCGCCAGCTGCCGAGCCATTCGGGACCGCTGGCCAGCAGGACCGGGAGCACGGCCAGCCCGGCCGCACCAAACATCGCCCCAAGCACCGGGGCCGCCGGGTGGCCTGCCGCGATCAGCGCGCGGCCGATGAGCGAGTAGCAGGCGTAGCTCAGCCCGGCAAGCCCAGCGAGCAGGATGCCCATGCCGTCCGCCGGGCCGCCGTGGCCGGTGAGCCCTGGCGCCAGGACCAGGGCACCGCAGCCGAGCACGGCGGCCGCGGTGGCGGCGGCCCACCTGGCCCCCGGCCGCCCCTGGCCGGTGGCCCAGGCCAGCAGGCCCGCGAACACCGGCGCGCTGCCCAGCGCGATCACGGTGGCCACGGCGACGCCGGTGCGGGCCACGGCCGGGTAGAAGGTGACCGGGTACCCGGCCACGGCCAGCGCGCCGAGGCCGAGCAGCCACCGCTGGGCGCGGGTGCAGGCGGCCAGCATTGGGCGGGCGCCGCGGCTGGTGAACATCAGCAGCAGGCCGCCGGCGGCCAGGCCGGCCGAGCCGACGGCCGCGGGCGGCGCACCGGCCGGTGCCAGGGTGCTGACGGTCCCGGTGGTGCCCCACAGCGCCGCCGCGGCGAGGATGGCGGCCGGCCCGGACAGCGGGGCCCGGTGTGCCCGCGGCCGGGCGAGGCGGGTCAGGCGGGGGGAGCGGAAGCTGAAGGAACTGCGGGACGCCGCACGGGAGCGTGCGGAAACCAGGGGAGAGGCATGCTCGGGCACTGTCGTGAACTCCGTCATTCGAAAGCGTCAGGGACTGGATTCGAATCGGGCGCACGAGAAGGCAAGCGGCGGCCCGCAGGCGGGCCGGGTTGCGGGTCAGGCCGTCAGCGTCGCGGAGCGGCCGGCGACATAGTGCGCCCGGTCAGGCGCACGGTGGCGGCAGGACGACGTGCCAGTGCGAGTTCACCCGTCGATGGTACCGGCCCCCGCGCGCTGCCCGGGATAGCGCCTCGGTTCCACCAGGTAGCTTCGGCCATGCGGGAGCCGCCAGATCAGGACTCCTGGCTCGGGCTGCTCAAGCCACCAGCCTTGGACTTGTTTGGCCTGGTGATGCCGTCGGCACAGACAGGCAAGATTGCACTCGCAGGTCCGCCCGCCCTGGTGGTGCGGGATCGTGTGATCCTGGTCGCAGCGTGCCGCCGGATTGCGGCAGCCGGGGAACCCACAGGTGCGCTGGCGGACGTTGACCACGTGCCGCAGCGACGGCGCCGGCTGGTAACCCTTGGACTCGCGCTCATGGAAGCACTCGCCGACCGCGAGTGGCCGGACAGTGACGGTCAGCGCCCAGCCATCCGGTGGCCCGGCGCGGGCTGCCGCGGGCTCCCGGCCCGCCGGGCCATCCCGGCCTGACCAGGGCTCCCCGTGCGGCCGACCGTCCCGGCCTGCCGGGAGCGGCCCGGCCCGAGCGCATCCGTGGGCCACCGCGCGCCCGTCCCGTCCGGTCAAGGTGAGGCACCAGTGCGCCCCCGGCTGGCGGGCGATGAGACCCGCGAGGACCCGCGCATCGTCGGCGGGAAGGGGACCGAATCCGGCAGCCTCGCCGGGCTCGGACGACCCTCCCAGCCAGGTAGCCAGCGGCATGGTCAGGTTGACCGAGCCGGTAGGCCCTGGCCCGACAGGTACCGGCCGGAAGCAGCCGGCCCGGCAGGTACCGGCGCGGAAGCAGCCGGCCCGGCAGGTACCGGCTCGGAAGCAGCCGGCCCGGAAGCAGCCGTCCCGGAAGCAGCCGACCCGGAAGCAGCCGGCGAAGCGGGGAATGCGCCGGAGCCGCCGCCGCCCGGCCCGGGCACGGCGCTGCCGTCCCGGTCGTTCCGGGAGCCCGAATGGGTGGTCCCGGGCCCCGGCGGCTCTCCAGAGGTGTGCCCTTCCACCGGCTGTCCCCGCAGGAGGGCCAGATAGACCTGGGCCCGTAGCTCGCTGAGGCTCTCCTCCTGGCCAGCCGACTTCAGCTGCCGCGCCAGGGCGTCGATCCGCTTGTCGGCCGCGAGGACGTCGGCGGGAGGCAGGTCCCGGCCCGCTAGCGCGGCCGTGCCGGAACGCTCGTCCCAGACCTCGACCCGGGCATCCTTGCGCGCCTCCTCGCGGCGCCGCTCCGCGGCCGCGGGATCCACGGCGAGAATCGCTCGCTGGGTCGCCGCTCGCAACTGGCCGCTGGTCTGCCCGGGGGCGCGCCCGATGACCGCGGTTTCCACCACTGCCGCGTGGGCGTCACTCAGGCAGCTGACCCCTTCGGTGATGACCAGCGCCCTCGCCCGGTCGATCTGGCCGGTGGCCAGCGCGGCCCTGGTAAGCGGCAAACGCGCCAGGCCGCACGCCGTGTCGAGCAGCGCGTCGGCGCTGCGCGTGGTCAGCGTCAGCGCGGCCGCCAACTCGTCGCCCACATGCTCGGCCAGATGCGAGTCTGCCCCGGCAGCCACCTCGGCCCTGCGGCGGCGGTCCAGCTCAGCGACGGCCGCGAGTTCACCGGCCGCCGCCCAGGAGGCCAGCCGCCGCCAGGCCTGGAGCACGCCGACCAAGGCGTCGTCGGAAAGCGTGCCCAGCCCGGCCGCCGAGGCGTTCTGGGCGAACCCGGCCAGCTCCGGACCCGGCGCTAAGCGGTCGAGTTGCCCGTCCGCAGCGAATCCCGCACCGGTGCCGAAGGGCCCGGGGCGCTCGCTGCGGCCATTCCTGGCCCGCCGCCCCAGTGGCGCATGCCAGCCATTCCTCATCCAGCTCCTGGGCGCTCCACATCCCGTGGTGCCCGGGAACCGTTCCGGAACAGCTCGCCTGCCGCAGCATCCCGCCTCGATTCGAACTGAGAGTGATTCGAACGAAATTCGATTCAAGGCAAGTCTAAGGCTGCCCTCCGACATTTCGGCACCCGCTGCGACTGCGACCGCACGGCAGCGCTGGATGACGGGGTTTGGCTCGCCACGAGGGCCTGGCTCAATGCCCGGGGTGCGTGCGCATCAGCGAAGTCTTCAGGTTCGGCTTGGCGGCCACGATCAGGCAGGTGATGGTCTTGTGACCGCTGGTCCAGGACGACTGCAGCGGATACAGGTAGTGCAGCGTCATCGAGTTCTTGATCTTCGACTTCTGCACGTTCTTCGTGATCCGCGCGTGGCAGCCGGTGTCCGCCTGGCGCTTGAGCGCCTCGACCCCCGGATAGCTCGGTGCCCGTGGCGGTGAACTGGACGAAGGCCTGCGCGTTGTGCGGCGTGCTGCACGGGACCACGGTCACGTAGGTGACGCCGAGCACGGTCTGGCTCGCCGGTGGGTTCTGGAAGCACTGGCCCGGGCGCAGCGCGAACACGTTGGTGGACAGCGGCCCGTGGCTCGCCGTGGAACTTGGCCCCGGCGTGGGTGAGGAACTGTGCCCGGTGGACGCCGACGGCGCGGCGACTGGGCTCTTGCCGCCGTGGAACACGAAGTAGGCACCGATCAGCACCAGCCAGAGCGCGGAGAAGGCGAGCCCGGCGATGGCCAGGCCCCGGCCGCGCTGCCCGGTGCGGCGGATCTGGCCGAGCGCGAGGATGCCGAGGACGATGCCCGCGATGGCGCCGATCACGGTGATGCCGAGCAGTCCCAGGATCAGCGACGCGACCGCGAACCCGTTGGCCTTACCGGGGGCGCTCGCCCGGCGCCCCGGTCCGCCCGGCCCGCGGCGGGCCACCGGGGCCCGGGCCCTGCCGGGTGAACGGGTCCCGCGGGCTGAACAGATCGCCGGAGTCGTACGGGGCCTGCGGGCCGGTCGCTCCCGGGGTGTAGGCCTGCGTCGAGGCGCCGCGCAGGGCCGCCGTCTGCGGCCCGGTGAGATCGCCCGCCCACGGCGGCGCATCGCCGGGGCCGGTAGCGAAGTCGCCCGCCCACGGGGCATCGGCGGCTCCGCTGCCGAACGCGCCCGGCCGGGCCTGAACGCCCGGTCGGCTCCGCCGGGAACGCCCCGGTCGCGGCGGCCGGGAAGCCGCCGTTCGAGACGGCGGGGCCGTGGCCGGCCCTGGCAGGCGGGTCACTCGGCTGGTGCGGTCCGGAACGCCGTCGTCAACCCAGAGCTGCCAGCCCGGGGGCGCGGGCGGCCAGGACGGATCGGGCTGCCAGTGGGGAGGCGGCACGAACCCCGGTGGCGGCGGCGGCCAGCCGGGGGCCGGGTTGAAACGCAGTCCCAACGGGCCTCCCTCGGGGAAGTTTCGGCTTGGGTAACCCGATATACATCGAAAAGGCCCCCGTCGGCCGAACATAGCAGCCAGAGCGCAGCCGAGGTGTGAGCTACTGCATGGCCGATCGCGTTGCGACCGGGCATAGATTTACGCCACACTGATGTTGTGAAAAGCGTGGACAGGACAGGCACGCTTCCGATTGCGGGCAGCGGCGGTGACGCACGAGGCGCCAGTGGCGCCAGTGACGCATGCACCGGCGCGCGTCCGTGACAGCAGGCCTGTCTGATATCCCCGCCGTCCCCGCGTCCGGCACCGCGGGCGCCGTGACCTACCTGGGCTCCGAGCGTGGCACCCGGGCCCGGATCGCCCGGCTGATCCTGGAGAACGGGCCGGTCACCGCGGCCGCGCTGAGCACCCGGCTGGGCCTGACCCCGGCCGCCGTGCGGCGGCACCTGGACAACCTGCTCGCGGGCGGCCTGATCGAGGCCCGCACCGCGCGGCGGGTGGCCAGCAGGGGCCGCGGCCGCCCGGCCAAGCTGTTCGCGATCACCGACGCGGGCCGCAGCGCCTTCGAGCACGCCTACGACGACCTGGCCACCAGCGCGCTCCGCTTCCTCGCCGAGGCGGCGGGGCCGCAGGCCGTCGCCGAGTTCGCCCGCCGCCAGGTGGCCGAGCTCGAGCGCCGGTACCGGCCGGTGATGGAGTCCGCGGGCGAGGACAAGGTCGCCGCGCTCGCCGAGGCCCTGTCCGCGGACGGTTACGCCGCCTCGGCGACCAGCGCCCCCGCCCTGGCGACCGGCGGCGGGGAGCAGAGCGGTGGGGAGCAACTCTGCCAGCACCATTGCCCGGTCGCGCACGTCGCGGCCGAGTTCCCGCAATTGTGCGAGGCCGAGACCGAAGCGTTCGCCAGGCTGCTCGGTACCCCGGTGCAGCGCCTGGCCACGATCGCGCACGGCGACGGGATCTGCACCACGCACGTGACCGCGCCCGCGCTTGTCCACATCCGCACGACGACCACCACAACCAGTCAGCCTGGAGGCTCTGGAGCATGACGACGACCGCGCACCCCGAACTCGAGGGTCTGGATCGATACAAGTTCGGCTGGGCCGACTCCGACGCGGCCGGTGAGTCCGCGCGCCGCGGCCTGTCCGAGGAGGTCGTGCGTGACATCTCGGCCCGGAAGAACGAGCCGGAATGGATGCTCGACCTGCGGCTGAAGGGCCTGAAGCTGTTCCGTCGCAAGCCGATGCCCGACTGGGGCGCGGACCTGACCGGCATCGACTTCGAGAACATCAAGTACTTCGTCCGGTCGACCGAGAAGCAGGCGGCGACCTGGGACGACCTGCCCGCCGACATCAAGAGCACCTACGACAAGCTCGGCATCCCCGAGGCGGAGAAGCAGCGCCTGGTCGCCGGCGTCGCCGCCCAGTACGAGTCCGAGGTCGTGTACCACAAGATCCGCGAGGACCTGGAGGAGAAGGGCGTCATCTTCCTGGACACCGACACCGCGCTCAAGGAGCACCCGGAGCTGTTCCAGGAGTACTTCGCCACGGTGATCCCGGTCGGCGACAACAAGTTCGCCGCGCTGAACACCGCGGTCTGGTCCGGCGGCAGCTTCATCTACGTGCCGAAGGGCGTGCACGTCGAGATCCCGCTGCAGGCCTACTTCCGGATCAACACCGAGAACATGGGCCAGTTCGAGCGGACCCTGATCATCGTCGACGAGGGCGCCACGTGCACTACGTCGAGGGCTGCACCGCGCCGGTCTACTCCTCCGACTCGCTGCACTCCGCGGTCGTCGAGATCATCGTGAAGCCCGGCGCCCACTGCCGCTACACCACGATCCAGAACTGGTCGAACAACGTCTACAACCTGGTCACCAAGCGGGCCGTGGCGCAGGCGGGCGCGAGCATGGAGTGGGTCGACGGCAACATCGGCTCCAAGGTCACGATGAAGTACCCGGCCGTCTACCTGATGGGCGAGCACGCCAGGGGCGAGACGCTGTCGGTCGCGTTCGCCGGCGGCGGCCAGCACCAGGACGCGGGCGCCAAGATGGTGCACTGCGCGCCGAACACCTCCTCCCAGATCATCTCCAAGTCGGTGGCCCGGTCCGGCGGCCGGACCTCCTACCGCGGCCTGGTCCAGGTCCAGGAGGGCGCCGGCGCACTCCAAGTCCACCGTCAAGTGCGACGCGCTGCTGGTGGACACGGTCAGCCGGTCCGACACCTACCCCTACGTGGACGTCCGCGAGGACGACGTGGAGATGGGGCACGAGGCCAGCGTCTCCAAGATCTCCGAGGACCAGCTCTTCTACCTGATGAGCCGCGGCATGACCGAGGACGAGGCGATGGCCACCATCGTCCGCGGCTTCGTCGAGCCGATCGCCCGCGAACTGCCGATGGAATACGCCCTCGAACTGAACCGGCTCATCGAGCTGCAAATGGAGGGGGCGGTCGGCTGATGTCCGCTCTTCAAGGGGCCGTGGAGTCCACGGCCCCGGTTTCCCGGTTGCACGCGCACCGTGCGGAGTTTCCCGTTCCCACGGGGCGAGAAGAGGAATGGCGCTTTACGCCGCTGCGCCGCCTGCGTGGGCTCCACGCTGACAGCGCCGTTCCAACTGGGAAAGTACACGTCGGGGTCGATGTCGCACCGGGTGTCACCGCTGTGCTTGCGCGACGCGGTGACCCCCGGCTGCGCCACCGACTTCGAGCCCGCCGACCGGGTCAGCGCCACGGCCTTTGCCTCCTATGAGGAAGCCCTGGTCGTCACGGTGCCCCCGGAGGCGGAGGTCAGTACACCTACGGTGATCAGCGTCCGGGGAGATGACGCCTCCGGGGCGGCGTTCGCGCATACGCGCATCAGCCTCGGGGATAACGCCAGGGCTGTTGTCGTGGTGGATCACCAGGGGAGCGCGACGTACGCCGACAATGTTGAGATCGTTGTCGGGGATGGCGCCGCTTTGACGCTGGTGTCCGTGCAGGACTGGGCCGATGACGCCGTGCATCTGTCGCATCACCAGGCGACCCTGGGCCGGGATGCGCGGCTTCAGCACATCGTGGTGAGCCTAGGCGGCGACGTGGTGCGGGTAGCCCCGGCCGTTCGTTACGCCGGTCCTGGCGGGGATGCGGAGCTGCTCGGGCTGTATTTCGCAGACGCCGGCCAGCACCTGGAGCATCGTCTTTTCGTGGACCACGCGCAGCCGGACTGCCGCAGCCGCGTGGACTACAAGGGGGCGCTGCAGGGGGACGGCGGCGCACACGGTGTGGATCGGCGACGTGCTGATCCGGCCGGAGGCGACCGGGACCGACACCTACGAGCGCAACCGCAACCTGCTGCTCACCGACGGCGCGCGGGCCGACTCCGTGCCGAACCTGGAGATCCTCACCGGCGAGGTCGTCGGCGCCGGGCACGCCAGCACCAGCGGCCGGCTGGAGGCCGAGCACCTGTTCTACCTGATGGCCCGCGGCATCCCGGAGGACGAGGCGCGGCGCCTGGTGATCCGCGGCTTCTTCGGCCAGCTGATCGCCAAGATCGCCGTGCCGGAACTGCGGGACCGCATCACCACGGCCATCGAGGCCGAGCTCGCGGCGGGCATGCGCGGAGGTGCGCGTATGAGCGAGACCACGCAGTTCGTCCGGGCCTGCGCGCTGGCCGACGTGCCCGACGAGGGCGCCCTCGGGCTGGAGATCGACGGCCTGCCGGTCGCCGTGGTGCGCGCCGGCGGCGAGGTGTTCGCGCTGCAGGACGTGTGCTCGCACGAGGAGGTCCCGCTGTCCGAGGGCGAGATCTACGACCACACGGTGGAATGCTGGCTGCACGGATCGTGTTTCGACCTGCGCACCGGCGCCCCGACCGGGCCCCCCGCCACCGAGCCCGTGCCCGTCTACCCGGTGAAGATCGAGGGCGACGACGTCTACGTCGCGCTCGGCAACGGCCCGGCTAGCTAACCAACGATCAGGAGAGAAACGTAATGGCCACCCTTGAGATCCGCGACCTGCACGTCAGCGTGGCGGATCCGACGCCAGGCCCGGACGGTCGCGACGGCAGCCAGGAGATCCTGCGCGGCGTCGACCTGACCGTGTCAGCGGGCCAGACCCACGCGATCATGGGCCCCAACGGGTCGGGCAAGTCCACCCTCGCCTACGCGATCGCGGGGCACCCCAAGTACCAGGTCACCCAGGGCAGTGTCACGCTCGACGGCGAGGACGTGCTCGCGATGAGCGTGGACGCGCGGGCCAGGGCCGGGCTGTTCCTCGCCATGCAGTACCCGGTGGAGGTGCCCGGGCGTGTCGGTGTCCAACTTCCTGCGCACCGCGGTCACCGCGGTCCGCGGCGAGGCGCCCAAGCTGCGGGTGTTCCTCAAGGACATGCGCGAGGCCATGGCGGCGCTGTCGATCGACCCGGCGTTCGCCGAGCGCAACCTGAACGAGGGCTTCTCCGGCGGGGAGAAGAAGCGGCACGAGATCCTGCAGCTTGAGCTGCTCAACCCGAAGATCGCGATCCTCGACGAGACCGACTCCGGTCTTGACATCGACGCGCTGCGGGTGGTGTCCGACGGCATCAACCGGTTCGCCGCCGGTGAGGGCCACGGGGTGCTGCTGATCACCCACTACACCCGGATCTCTGCGGTACGTGAACCCGGACTTCGTGCACGTGTTCGTCGGCGGCCGGATCGTCGAGGAAGGCGGTCCCGAGCTGGCCGAGACCCTGGAGGCCGAGGGCTACGACCGCTGGGTGCAAGGCGGGAGCGGCGTCATGACCCTCGACGTCGCCAGGATCCGCAAGGACTTCCCGATCCTGGAGCGCACGGTCCGCGACGGCCAGCCGCTGATCTACCTGGACAGCGCCAACACCTCGCAGAAGCCGCGCCAGGTGCTCGACGCGCTGGCCGACTTCTACGAGCGGCACAACGCCAACATCCACCGGGCCACCCACCAGCTCGGCGAGGAGGCCACCGCGGCCTACGAGGGCGCCCGGGTCACGGTCGCGGGGTTCATCGGCGCGGCCGAGCCGGCCGAGGTGGTGTTCACCAAGAACGTCTCCGAGGCGCATCAACCTGGTCGCCTACTCGATGGGCAACGCCAGCGCCGCTGGGCCTCGGCGGGCGGTTCGCGCTCGGTCCCGGCGACGAGATCGTCATCACCGAGATGGAGCACCACTCCAACATCGTCCCGTGGCAGCTGCTGTGCCAGCGGACCGGGGCGACGCTGCGCTGGTTCGGCGTGACACCCGAGGGCCGGCTGGACACCTCGAACATCGACGAGCCTGATCACCGAGCGGACCAAGCTGGTCGCGCTCGCGCACCAGTCCAACGTGCTCGGCACCATCAATCCGGTACGGTCGATCGCCGACCGGGCGCACGCGGCCGGGGCGCTGGTGCTCGTGGACGCCGCCCAGTCGGTGCCGCACATGCCGGTGGACGTCGCCGCGCTCGGCGCCGACTTCCTCGGCTTCACCGGCCACAAGATGTGCGGTCCCACCGGCATCGGGGTGCTGTGGGGACGCCGGGAACTGCTGGAGGAGATGCCGCCGTTCCTCGGTGGCGGCGAGATGATCGAAGACGTGCGGATGGAGCGGTCCACGTTCGCGCCGCCGCCGCACAAGTTCGAGGCCGGCACCATGCCGATCGCGGAGGCGGCCACGCTGGCCGCGGCCATCGGCTACCTCGGCGAGGTCGGCCTGCCCGCGCTGCGTGAGTACGAGCACGGCCTGGTCGCGCACGCGCTGGAGGCGCTGCGCGAGATCGACGGGCTGCGCATCCTCGGCCCGGCCGAGCCGGTGGACCGGGGCGCCGCGATCTCCTTCACGGTCGACGGCGTGCACCCGCACGACATGAGCCAGGTGCTCGACGAGCGCGGCATCGCGGTGCGGGCCGGGCACCACTGCGCGTGGCCGCTGCACCGGGCGATGGGCGTCCAGGCCAGCACCCGGGCGTCGTTCTACCTGTACAACACGCACGAGGAAGCGGACGCGCTGGCCGAGGGCATCCGGGAGGCCCAGCGCTTCTTCGGAGCCGGGGGGCGCTGATGCGGCTGGAATCGCTGTACCAGGAGATCATCCTGGACCACTACCGGCACCCGCACCACGCGGGCCTGCGGGAACCGTTCGACGCCGAGGTCCGGCACGTGAACCCGGTCTGCGGCGACGAGGTGACGCTGCGGGTCACGCTCAAGGACTCCGACGCGGGCCCGGTCGTGGCGGACGTCTCCTACGACGCGCTCGGCTGCTCGATCAGCCAGGCGAGCGCGTCGGTGCTGGCCGACCTGCTGATCGGCCGGACGGTCAGCGAGGGCATGAAGGTCAACGACGAGTTCCTCGCGCTCATGCAGTCCCAGGGCGAGGGCGAGCCGGACGAGGACGTGCTCGGCGACGCGGTGGCGTTCGCCGGTGTGTCCAAGTACCCGGCGCGCATCAAGTGCGCCCTCCTGGCCTGGATGGCCTGGAAGGACGCGACCGCACAGGCGATGGGTGAGCGCGAGCCGGCATGAGGCGGCACCCGCGAGGGAGGCAGCGCAGATGGAGGCAGCGGTAGATGAGCGAAGAAACGGTAACCAGCCACAGGACGGGACCCAGGCTTCCGGACACCGAGGACCTGCTGGAGGCACTGCGCGACGTCGTGGACCCCGAGCTGGGCGTCAACGTGGTGGACCTCGGCCTGGTCTACGGCGTCACCGTCGGCGGCGACGGCGTGGCCACCATCGACATGACCCTCACCAGCGCCGCGTGCCCGCTCACCGACGTCATCGAGGACCAGGCCGCGTCCGCGCTGGAGGGCCTGGTCAACGACTTCCGGATCAACTGGGTGTGGCTGCCGCCGTGGGGCCCGGACAAGATCACCGAAGACGGCCGCGAGCAGCTCCGCGCCCTCGGCTTCAACGTCTGACCCGCCGTTCGAGGCCCCGCCGGGCTACTGCCTGCTGCCGGCCGGTGAGTTGACAACCCGGCGGCGGCGGATGTCGTTAGACCTGGCGTGAGGCTACGACGAGAGCTCCGCGCTGGCGGCCGGGGATGAGGCGGAGTTCGAATCCTATGTCGCCGGCGACGGTGGGCGGCTGCTCGGCTTCGCCCTGCTGCTGGCCGGGGACTACCAGGACGCCGAGGACCTGGTCCAGGTGGCGCTGCTGCGGTTGGCCAGCCGGTGGCGGGCGGCCCGGCAGAACCCGCAAGGGTATGCCCGGACCATCCTGGTGAACCTCGCCAGGGACCGGTGGCGGGTCCGGCGGCGCAGGCGGCCGGAGGCCCTGATCGCGGACGCGGCCCGGCTGCCGTGCGGGGCCGCCCGTGACGACGCGGCCGCCGTGCTGGACCGGCAGGCGCTGCTGTGCGCGTGCCGGCTGCTGCCGGCCGCGCAACGCGCCGTCCTGGTTCTCCGGTTCTGGGAGGACCGGTCGATCGAGGAGACGGCGGCCGTGCTCGGGTGCACCACGGGCACCGTGAAATCCCATACCCACCGTGCCCTGCGGCGGCTGCGCATCGTCTTGCAAGAGGCACCGGGCGAGGCCATGCCCCGCGTGCCCCTGGTTCTTGGCCCGGCGGTTCGCCCGGTCACGGATGGGGGCCATATCCCGGATCAGGAGGATCGACCGTGCTGACCGATCATGGCGTGACGGAGGAACTGGCCGCGGCCTTCCATGACCAGGCGGACCCGGTGACCCGGACGGCCCTCGACCCGGCCGGGATCTTCCCGCGCGGGGCACGGGCGCGGCGGCGCCGCGCGGCGATCCGCGTGGCCGCGGCAGGAACGGCCGCCGCCGCGCTGGCGGTGGTGGTCACCGTGGCGAACCCCGGCGCCGGACCCGCGCCCGGTCCGGGCGCCGCGGCCAGGCCGCCCGGCCTGCTGCTCGATGCGGCCGTGACCGGCCCGCCGCCCGCCGGGGCCGCGGTCTCGGGCATGCCGCGGTACTACGTCACCGCCGACCATTTCCGCCCGGTCGCCTCGATCCGCGACTCCGCTACCGGGAAGCTGCTGGCCACGGTTGCGCTGCCGCGCACCATCGACCCGAAGATGTCCCAGGTCGCGGCGGTCGGCGACGGCCACACGTTCGCGCTCGCACTGCTGGAGTACCCGCGCACCTGGTTCTACCGGCTTCAGGTCGCCGACGGCGGCCGTTCGGCCCGGCTGACCAGGCTGAACGCCGCCCCGCTGCCTGCGGGGGAGTACGCGGACGGCATCGCGGTCAGCCCCGACGGGCGCAGGCTGGCGGTGGCCGCCAGGACAGCGGCGGCCAGCACGGCGTGGTCGAGGTGGTGTCGCTGGCCACCGGCGCGACCCGGATCTGGACCACCACCCAGGCCGGCATCCCGGCCGGGGTGTCCTGGGCCGGGGGGCACACGCTCGGCTTCTTCTGGGAGGGCACGGGCGCGGCGCAGCACAGCTCGGGGCTGTGGACGCTGGACACCGCGGCGCCGGGATCCGGGCTGATGTCGGGCCGCCGCGTCCTGCCAGCCAGAACGGGCGGGGATGCGGTCCAGTACGCCCAGCTCACCCCGGCCGGGACGGTGGTCGCCGCGGTCACCTACGACGGCACCGCACACGTCAGCCGGGGCACGGTGGTGGGCGGCATCGTGGAACTGTCCGCCAGCACCGGCCGGCCGCTCCGGACGCTGCTCCTCGAGCACGCGGCTTACTCGGCCGACCCAGAGGACCCGGGCTGGTATATCGCCTCGTGCCTGCTGGCGGCGGCCGACCGCACCGGCAGCCACCTGCTGGTGAGCTGCGACAGGTTCGGCCGGCTGGACCGGGGCCGGTTCACCGCGCTGCCCGGCGCGGCACCGCAGTCGGCGGTCGCCGCCGCCTGGTAACCCTCGTGCGGTCAGGCGGGTCCGGTCAGGTGGATACGGACCGCGAGGAACAGCCGCGGGGAGTCCCGCAACACGGCAAGCCTCGGATCCGGCACGGTGAGGAACCGGTCCACCGCGTGCTTCATCACCGGCCGCAGCCGCGGATCGGCCTGGGCGCCGGAGATCGCCTTCCGGTCGCCGCCGAGCACCATCGCGTCCAGCCGTTCCGCGTAGGGGACCAGCACCTTCACCGCGGTGTCCGCGGCCGCCGCGATCGCGGCGGTGGCCTGGTTCTCCCTGCGCCGGGCGAACCGGTGCTGCGAGGTCCCGCCGGCGGCGGACCGGCCGTGCACCAGCCGTGTCCCGACCTTGGAGCTGATCAGGCGCGGCGGGCTGCCGGTGAAGACCCCGGCGGCGAACCCGCCGAGCCGGACAAGGAACACCCCCACGGTCCGGTCCGCCACGGCGTGCGCCGTGATCAGCCCGGCCAGGTCGGCCGGGTCCTCCGGCCAGGTCCCCCCGGCGGGCGCAGGCAAGGGCGGGAACGGGGGATGGCATTCGGCCGCCGCGCCGTCCGCGGCGCGGAAGGTTACCGCCAGCCGGCCCGGCTCGGTGGTGACGTCGCCGTGGCGCTCGGCGAACGTGGCGACCCATCGGGCCAGCCGGTCCGGTGCCACATCCACCCACCGGCCGCCGCCTGGCTCCGGGCCCGCCTCACCGGCCTCAGCCGTCGTGCCCTCAGCCATCCGAAGCCCTCCATCCGTCCTCGTGATCATGACCCTAGTGGTGCTGGAGACCCATGAATCTCATGACCACGACAGCAGCTGCCCCTGGGCAGCCGGGACTGGCGGATGCGGTTGTCTCCGGGCGGGATCGGCGGCGTGATGCGTAAGAATGGACAAGCGGTAGCCACGGCCAGGGGATGTGTATGAACGATCACGACGCTGATGCTGGGAGGGCGCCGGAGCCGCAGGGGCGGCTTGCGGGCCTGCCGTATGATTTCCGCCGGCTGACCCGTTCGCGCTTCCGGGCGCGGGCGTGGAACACCGGCGACCCCCGGGTTCTCACTCCCAAGGCGTTCGGCTGGGGTCTTGGCGTCAACTGGTACTGGCTGGTGCATCCGGTGCGCCTGGTTCGTGCCCGCCGTTCCCGCTGAACGGCCCGGGGCGGTTCGCATCAAGGAGGTTCCGATGAGCCAGGATGATTTCCCCGCGCCGGGGACCGGTTTCGTGCTGACCCACTTTCTCGTGGTCTCCGACCAGGACCGGTCCCGTGAGTTCTACCAGTCCGTGTTCGGGGCGACGGTGGTGGCCGAACGCGACCCGGTCATCTTGAAGCTGGCCAATAGCTGGCTCATCCTCAACGCAGGCGGCGGCCCGACCGACGACAAGCCCACGGTGACGCTCACGGTCCCTGACGACCCTGACCGGACCAGCGCGTTTCTCAACATCAGGGTGGCTGACATCGGCGCGGCCTACGCGGAGTGGTCGGCGCGAGGTGCCACATTCCTCACCGAGCCCAAGGATCACGGCCGCGAAATCCGTGCCTACATCCGCGACCCTGATGGTCACTTGATTGAAGTCGGACAGACGACAGGCCCACGGAGCGGTACTAGTTCGTACAGGCCTACGGACCGGTACTAGTTAGTCCAGCGCTCGGCCAGGTGCTCGCGGCCGGGCGGCGGTTCGTACGGCTCCGGCCAGAAGTCCGTGACCCGGGCGATCAGCCCGTCGGCGATCTCGAAGAACGCCATCGCGTCGTCGCCCTGGCCGCCGACGCGCCACTCGAACCACACCACGCCGTTGCGGTCGTCGGCGATGATGACCTTGGGCCGCAGATGCCAGTCACCGGGATACTCCTGGTTGAACCGCAGGTAGCGGTCACGGCCCCGGATGCGCTCCCGCGACTGCGGGAGCTCGTAGACCACGTCGGGATGCAACAGCCCAGACCAGGTATCCCAGTCCCGGGCCTCCAGGCTCGTGATGAAGCGCTCCACCAGCTCGCGGTTGCCATCCATCCTGGCAAGCTACCGCACGCGCTGCCGGCTGCCCCGTTCCCGCGAGGGCCGCCACCTGAGCCGCCAGGGCAGTGAGCTGCTCGGGGATACCGGCGATCGCGTCACCGGCGTGGACGGCCGCCGCCGCGCCCTGCGCGGCGCTCACGCCCGAGGTCCCGTCAGCCGCGCCCAGCTCCGCCGCGACGCCCTGCTTGACCAGCTTCAGGATCTCCCTGCTGCTGCCACCAGCGCTCAGCTCGGCCGCTACCTCCCGCTCCACCCAGTGGCGGATCTGTTGCTTGGTATAGGGCAGGTCATCCCCGGGATCCCAGGCGCCGTCGTACACGATCGATTCGTCGTAGTGGCCCGCCGTGATGAAGCTGCTCGGCGCCTCCAGCGTGCCGTTGGTCTTCGGGGCGCGCTTGTACTGCACGGCGATGATCCCGGTCATATCGTGGATCTTCTTCGTGCCGTCGAGCGTGGCCAGCCAGATCCGGAAGTCCTTGACCCTGTGGAAACCGGCCGCACGCATCGCGTTGAGCAAGGGCGTCAGCTTGCTCCCGTTGCAGTAGAGGACCGGCGGATACGCGCCGGGAAAGGCGGCCTTCCTTTTCCTGACCCAGGAGACGGCCGTACGCACGGTCGAGCAACCATCTTCGACGTCGAGGATCTCCGCCTTCTCGGGCATGGTCCCCCGGCAGTCAATATGGGCGTGCGGTATCCCGCGGAACCTGTCAAAGGCCCCCCGCGGCCACAATCCCGGTCCGCTCACATACCCGGCGACTATGTCGGTCCCGTGGATGGGGATGGCCGACGGCGTATCGCTGTCCCGCATGATCCGTGTCATTTCCGCCCCTCGTGGTCACGGGTGAGCCCGCACGCTTAGCAACGGCTGCCGCGGCCCTGCCGACAGCCCAGAAACTGGCCTGGCTCCTTTTCAGGAGACCTGGCCCGTCCCGGCTGATCCGCTGGTCCCGGTCCCTGTGGGGGTCCTGGTTCCCCGGCCCGTACTCGTCCCCGGGCCGGTCCCGGTCCTCCGGCCGGTCCCGGTCCCTGGGCCGTTCCCTGTCGTCGGCGGTGTGGCTGCAGACAGCGCCGCTACCTGTGTCGCCAGGGCGGTGAGCTGCTGGGAGATGCCAGTGAGCGCGCTGTCGGCGTCGACCGCGGCCTTGGCTCCCTGTGCCGCGTGCGCGGCCGTCAGCTCCGCGGAGACGGCATCCTTGATCAACTGCTTCATTCTTTGGTGGGCGGGCCCCTCCTTCACCGCTGCGGCAACGCCTTCCTTGACCAGGTTCCTTATTTCACTCTTTGTATAAGGCATTTCGTCCTCCACCGGCGAGATGTATCCACTGATCGGGCCGTTGGGTGCGCCGGGACCCCAGCTACCGAATGCACCGTCGTAGGGCCCGTCTTCGCTTACCACGGAAGTATCGTTGGACGGGCCCTCGTTGCCGCCGATACTGACGATCTTCCTGCCGGGGAGAACCCTGATGACGATCGCGACGTGTTCGGCACGATCGGCGGCCTTGTCCCAGCCGAACAGGACCGCGTCCCCGACTTTCGGATTACCCTGGCGCACGCGGCCGTAGTGGGCGAAGCTCACGGCGCCCGCGTTCAGCTTTTCGATGTGGAGCGCCTTTGCCCGATACCACACCCATTTGGCGAAGTCTGCGCACCATGGTTCCCTCGCATGGTGATTTTCGCAGCTCTTAAAGTAGCCTTTGCCGTCGACCTTGTTGGGACCGCACGCCTTGTTGCCACGCTCGCGTCTGGCGATGGTGGCAATTCTTTCCCCGATTGGCCGCACCACTTTACTCCCCCTTTACTACCACATGACTTTGATTTGACCTCCATTCGCCCGCCCTGGCAAGACCGAACGCCGTCACGGTTTAGTAACAAGACGGCAAAGTCGCTTACGGGAGCCGGATGGCCACACAGCGCTTATCGCCCACGGGCGCAACACCCTGGGCTCTGTTTGGTGTTCGATTGCAAGACAGAGTCGACTCCTTCCTCCACCTGCTCCTTTCTCTCCACCATGCCATCAGCGATGTGCTGTAGTTGATCTTGGCCACGAGTACCTCAACAGGTGACCTTCACGGTGCCGCTGCCGCGCATGCCGTCGTCGGCCGGGCGCACCGTGACGCTGCCGCACGCGAAGCGTCGGCGCCACAGCCCGTTGCGGGTCCGGTGGGCGGGGCCGGTGGCCGCGCCCAGGCGGACCTGCGGTGCAGGCGGGGAGTCTCCCGCATAGGCCAGGTACTGGCGGCCGTTGGTGAACAGCAGCAGCGTGGCGGTCAGGTAGTTCTGCTGCGCCTGGGACAGCGGCATGGAGTGGTCACCGCCATGGAACTCGCATACCTTCTTCTGGCGCACGCACGCCTTCACCTCATGGGTGGTCCACTGATACCAGCCGTTCTGCGGGTTGTTGCCCGGCCAGAACCCCCAGAATTCGTTCTGGAAGCCGGAGACGTAGTGCAGCCACTTGCCCCACAGAGCCGGGTAGACGTTGTTGTTCCCGAGGTTGGCCAGGACCTTGAGGCCGTCCGCCCGCAGCGCGGGCCCGACTCGGGCGAGCATCGCCGACATCGCCGACTGGACCGCCGCGTCGGTCTGGTACTTCGCCGACACGCCGTACCCGGTGGTAATTATGGCGTTGTCGGCGAACACGCCCTGGAAACCGCCGGCCTTGGCGCTGGCGGCGACGTTGCGGAGCCAGGTCTGCTGGTAGGCGGCTCGGCCGAAGTCCATCATGTACGTGTCCGGATAGCCTGCCAGCGGCAGCAGCGTGCCGTTGGCGCTGGTCACGAACCAGTTCCGGTGGTTGCGCCACGCCCAGCAGAACCCCATGCCGCTGGCGAGGTCCGGGGCATCCTGCACACCGGCCGGGCAGATCGTTCCGCCGACGATGCAGGGACTCCCGCCGCCCGGGTTCGAGCCGCAGTCCTGGGACCGGGTGTCGATCAGGCTCTTGTACACGTACACCTTGGTGCCCGGGCTGGCGGCGTGGATCTGCGCGAGCCACTCCCCGTCCCAGGCGTTGACGGCGATGCCCTGGTACTGAGGGGCGACAGTGCCCCAGTTGTAGGCGTTCCCGTCCAAATCCAGCAGGAAGTTGCGTACGTTACCGGCCGCGACGGGCTCCGCGGCGGCGGAAGCAGCGGAAGCACCGGCGGGCGCGGCTGCCTCGGGGGTGCCGGCGGCCTTGGCCGCCGGGGAAGTTCCGGCCGCCTTCCCGGCCGCGGGCGCTGCTGCGAACTCTCCGGCGGCGAGGGTGCCCGCGGCCTCTCCCGCCGCGGGGGCCTTGGCGAACTCTCGTGCCGCGGCCGTCCCGGCGATGGCTGCGGCGACTATGGCGGCGGCGGTCAGCACGGCTCCCAGCCGCGCGGGCCGCCTCATGACCGAACCTCAGCGAAAATCATCATCAGCGGTCCGGATAACTTGCTCAGTGAGCGGAACATCGGGCCTCCACATAGGTCGGCAGTCGTGTGGTGTCCACGGCTGCCTGCCCGTGGAACACAGCCACCGGGGCAGGCCAGCCCGCTGGTGCGGGAAGGTAACCGGAGCGGGCGCCCGTGCATGGTTAGAGGCGCTGGCCCGGCTTTGCCCGGTGGTGAACACCGTGTTTCCGGTCAGGGCTGATGACAGCCGCTCAAGCCAGTGCCGCGATCCAGGCTCCGCCCCAACTCAAGGTCCTGGCCGCGCGGCGCGCCCGGTGTTGCTTCCCCTCCGGGCCCTCGCGCAGGCACGCCCGACACTATTCGGCACCGCCGGAGGCGCGGTCAAGCCGTTTGGCAAATAACCGGCACTCAACGTCATCACCTGTACACGACTGTGACTGGTGATGGTTCTGGAGACCTTTGTGATGCCCGGATCCGCGGCTCGGTCCTTGGCATTCACTTGTGAGATTTGCACAACTGATAGGCTTTGACTTAATAATTGGGCGATCTGCTGAGGCCGACGGTGACGCTGAACCAGCTCCGCACGTTCCTGGCCGTGGCCGAGCACGAGTCGGTGCACGGGGCGGCGCAGGAACTCGTGGTCACCCAGGCGGCCGTGTCGGCGTCGCTGGCCGCCCTGCAGAAGGCGCTCGGGCTGGCGCTGGTGGCCCCGGACGGGCGCGGGCTGCGGCTCACCGACGCGGGCCGGGCGTACGCGGGCTACGTCCGGCGCATCATCGGCCTGCTCGACGAGGCTGGCCTGGCGGCCGCCGCCTGCGCGGACCCGGAACGGGGAGAACTGCGGATCGCCGCCGTGACCACGGCCGCCGAGCAGGTGGTGCCGGGCATTCTGGGCGGCTTCCGGCGGGACCACCCGCTGACCGGGGTCCGGCTGGAGGCCGGCAACCGGGACCAGGTGCGGTCGCTGCTCGACCGGCACCTGGTCGACCTCGTGGTCAGCGGCAGGCCCGAGCCCGGCTGGGAGGTGGCCGTCCACGCCGTCCGGCCACACGAACTGGTCGTGGTGGCCGCTCCCGACCTGGCCGCCGACGCCGCCCGCGCGGCCGGCCCGGGGACGCGGCCGGGCTGCTGGCCTGGCTGGCCCGCCAGACCTGGCTGCTGCGCGAGCCCGGCTCGGGGACCAGGGCCAGCACGGCCGCGCTGCTCGCCGAGGTGGACATCGCGCCGCTGGCGCTGATGGTCGGCTCCAACGGGGCGATCAGGGAGTCCGCCCGCGTCGGGCTCGGCGTCACGCTGGTCTCCAGGGACGCGGTCGCCGCGGAACTGAGCCGCGGGAGCGCTGGCCGAGATCCCGGTGCCGGGCACGCCGCTGCACCGCGACTGGTACCTGCTGGCCCGCCGGGAGGAGCTGCCGCCCCCGGCGTCCCGCCTCGTGGACCACGTGCTGCACACTGGGGCCTTCCGCGCACCCGACCAGGAGGATCCCACAATGACGCAGACCGTTCCGGTGACCGGGGTGGCCCAGGTGGGCAGGGACCGGGTGCGGGTGATGACCGGGCTGACCACCCACGCGGGCGGGCCGTACCTGTGCGGGCCCGCCCTGACCTGCGCCTGTGCCCCCGAGGACAACCTGGCCATGCACGCGGCGCTGTACCAGGCGCAGCCCGGCACGGTGCTGGTCTGCGACGGCACGGGCAGCACCCGGTGTGCCATGTTCGGTGAGCTGATGGCCACCGACGCGGCGAACCAGCGGCTGGCCGGCCTGGTGCTGCAGGGCCCGGTCCGGGACATCGCCGACATCGACGAACTCGGCTTCCCGGTCTGGTGCACCGGCACCGCGCCCGGGCAGGCGGCCAAGGCCGCGGTGGTGTCGGTGGGCCTGCCGGTGGTGGTCGGCGGCGTCCTGGTGGCCTCCGGCGACCAGGTGATCGCCGACCGCGACGGCGTGGCCGTGGTTCCCGCGGCGGAGTGGCCGGCCATCCAGGCCGAGGTGGCCGCGCTCGCCGCCAAGGAGGAGCGGACCCGCGCCCGGCTCGCCGCCGGTGAGCGCCTCGCCGACATCAACGGCCTGGACCTGGCCAGGTTCCTCCCCGGATACAACTCATAAGCTTTAAGCTTGATAATCATCGCAAAACCCTCAATAGACGCTCGAGACAATCCGCTGGCATCGTGGACGGCGGGAGGGCCCGGGCCTCTCCCGCGACCGCCGCGGAGGAGCCATGGTGCAGGGACAGCAGGAGGATCAGCGCTGGAGCGCCGGGGTCATCCCGTACGCGCAGATGGGCTACTACGCGCCCGACTACGTGCCGGCCGGCACCGACCTGCTCGCCGCGTTCCGTATCACCCCGCAGCCCGGCGTCCCGCCGGAGGAGGCCGGCGCCGCGGTGGCGGGGGAGTCCTCCACCGCCACCTGGACCGTGGTGTGGACCGACCGGCTCACCGCCTACGACCACTACCAGGCCAAGTGCTACCGGGTGGACCCGGTGCCGGGACGCGAGGGCGAGTACATCGCCTACATCGCCTACGACATCGACCTGTTCGAGGAAGGCTCCATCCCGAACCTGACCAGCTCGATCATCGGCAACGTGTTCGGCTTCAAGGCGCTCAAGGCCCTGCGCCTGGAGGACATGCGCATCCCGCTGCACTACGTCAAGACGTTCCAGGGCCCGCCGCACGGCATCGTGATGGAGCGGGAGTACCTGAACAAGTACGGCAGGCCGCTGCTCGGCGCGACCACCAAGCCCAAGCTGGGGCTGTCGGCGCGCAACTACGGCCGGGTCGTGTACGAGGCGCTGCGCGGCGGGCTGGACTTCACCAAGGACGACGAGAACATCAACTCGCAGCCGTTCATGCGCTGGCGGGACCGGTTCCTGTTCACCATGGAGGCGGTCAACCGGGCGCAGGAGCGACCGGCGAGATCAAGGGCCACTACCTCAACGTCACCGCCGCGACCATGGAGGACATGTACGAGCGCGCCGACTTCGCGGCCGAGCTTGGCAGCGTCATCGTCATGGTCGACCTCACCGTGGGCTACACCGCGCTGCACTCGATGGCCCGGTGGGCCCGGCGCAACGGCGTGCTGCTGCACCTGCACCGGGCCGGGCACGGCACCTACACCCGGCAGAAGTCGCACGGGGTGAGCTTCCGGGTCATCGCCAAGTGGTGCCGGCTGATCGGGGTGGACCACATCCACGCCGGCACGGTGGTCGGCAAGCTGGAAGGCGACCCGTCCATGGTCCGCGGCTACTACGACACGCTGCGGGAGGCGCGGGTACCGGCCAGCCCCGGCACCGGGATCTACTTCGACCAGGACTGGGGCTCCATGCCGGGCACGATGCCGGTCGCCTCCGGCGGCATCCACGCCGGGCCAGATGCACCAGTTGCTGCACTACCTGGGCGAGGACGTGGTGCTCCAGTTCGGCGGCGGCACCATCGGCCACCCGCTGGGCATCGCGGCGGGCGCCACCGCCAACCGGGTCGCCACCGAGGCGATGATCAAGGCGCGCAACGAGGGCCGCGACTTCCTCGCCGAGGGCGGGGACATCCTGCGTGACGCCGCGCGCCGCTGCCAGCCGCTCCAGGTCGCGCTGGACACCTGGGGCGAGATCACCTTCAACTACGAGTCCACCGACACCCCGGACGTCGTCGCCACCCCCACGCCGCCTGACCCACGGACTGAACGGAAGCACCGATGCGGATCACCCAGGCACTCGCACATCTTGCCGGCCCTGAGAACACCGACACCACGACACGGAGCACCCATGCGGATCACCCAGGGCACCTTCTCTTACCTGCCCGACTTCACCGACGACGAGATCGCCGTCGCAGATCGGCTACGCGCAGGCCCGGGGCTGGGCGGTGGCGGTCGAGTTCACCGACGACCCGCACCCGCGCAACGTGCTCTGGGAGATGTGGGGGCTGCCGATGTTCGGCCTGGCCGACCCGGCGGGGGCGATGCAGGAGGTCCGCGCCTGCCGGGCCGCCTGTCCCGATCACTACGTGCGGGTGACCGCGTACGACGCGAGCCTGGGCCGCCAGACCACGGCGCTGTCGTTCATCGTCGGCAGGCCCGCGGCACGAGCCGGGGTTCCGGCTGGACCGGCAGGAGTCCGCGGGCCGCCAGGTCCGCTACTCGCTGCACCCCTACGCCGCCGACCGGCCACGGGGCGAGCGTTATGCAGCAGGCTCTTCGAGGCAGAACGGGGCGCGGGGCGGCTGATGGGCGCCCCCGCCCAGCCCGCGCCGCGCGGGTTCGCCATGCCGCGGCCCGGGGACAGCGGGCCGGCCGGAGCCGAGAACCGTGAGCCCGCCGCGCCCGCGCCGCTGGCCCCCGACGCCAAGGTCGATCTGGGGTCCCAAGAACAGGCGCTGCGGATCGTCGCGCTGCTGGACCGGCTCGATGACGAGTTCGTTGGGCTGGCGCCGGTCAAGGACCGGGTACGGGAGATCGCCGCACTGCTGCTTGTCGACCGGCTGAGGCAGGGTTACGGCCTCGCGTCGTCGCGGCCGAGCCTGCATATGTGCTTTACGGGCAGCCCGGGAACCGGGAAGACCACGCTGGCCACGCACATGGGTGAACTGCTCAGAGAGCTGGGATACCTGCGCACCGGGCAACTCGTCAGCGTGACCCGCGACGACCTGGTCGGCCAGTACGTGGGCCACACCGCGCCGAAGACCAAGGAGGTGCTCAAGCGCGCCATGGGCGGGGTGCTGCTCATCGACGAGGCCTACTACCTGTACCGGCCGGAGAACGAGCGGGACTACGGCCAGGAGGCCATCGAGATCCTGCTCCAGGTGATGGAGGCGCAGCGCGAGGACCTGGTGGTCATCCTGGCCGGCTACGCCGACCGGATGGATGTGTTCTTCCGGTCCAACCCGGGCATGGCCTCCCGGATCGCGCACCACATCGACTTCCCCGACTTCACCCTGGAGGAGTTGCTGCGGATCGCCGGCAGCGATGCTGGACGCGGGAGCAGTACCGGATGGACGACGGCGCGAGGGAGGCGTTCGCCGAGTACGTGCGGCTGCGGATGGCCCAGCCCCGGTTCGCCAACGCCCGCAGCATCCGCAACGCGATCGACCGGCTGCGGCTGCGCCAGGCGCGGCGGCTGGTCGCCGCCGGGGGAGTGATCGCCAGGGACGACCTGATGGAGATCAGCGCGGCGGACGTGCGGGCCAGCCGGGTGTTCCGGGGAGGGCTGGGCCCGGCCCGGCAGGCCCTACGGCCCCGTGACGAAGGAACCGGGCCTTAGGCCATCGGGGGGTTCCGGGAGGTCGTCCCCCCAGGCCAGCAGGCCCCCGGGCTGAACGGCACCGCCAGCCGGACCGTGGTGCCGCGGCCGGGCGCGCTGGTGAGCTCCAGGTTCCCGCCCAGCAGTTCGGCGCGCTCCCGCATGCCTGCCAGGCCAAGGCCCGGTCGGCGGCACCGCATCCCCTGCTGGGTGCTGTACCGACCCCGGGTCGAACCCGGCGCCGTCGTCGCTGACCTCGAGCACGGCGCGCCCGGCGTGCCGGGTCAGCCGGATCCGCACCGATTCGGCGGCCGCGTGCTTGGCCACGTTCTGCAGCGCCTCCTGCGCCGTCCGGTACACGGCGGTCTCCACGTGCCCGGCCATCCGCAGGTCGTCGGCCTCGACCCGGACGTCCAGGCCGGGGAAGGAGTGGCCGAGGCTTTCCAGGCTCGCCGCCAGCCCCAGGTCGTCAAGCACCGGCGGGCGCAGCCCGGCGATCGCCGACCTGGTCTCGTCCAGGGCCGCGGCGGCCAGTTCCTGCGCCGCCGCGACCTGCTCCGCCGCGACCTGCGGGTCGGCGGCGATCGTGTCGGCGGCGGCGGACAGGTGGAAGAACAGGCTGACGATCCGCTGGCTGATCCCGTCGTGGATCTCCCCGGCCAGGCGGCGGCTCTCCCGCTCCTGCCATTCGACGATCCGCTCGGCGAAGCTTTCCAGCGCCTCCTCCCGCTCGGCCAGCCGGCGGTGCAGCCTGGCGTTCTCGATCGCGCCCGCGACCAGGCCGGCCACCGACCGCAGCAGTTCCACGTCGGCCCCGGTGAACTCGCGCCGGGCCCTGGTGTGCACGTTGAGCACGCCCACCAGGTGCCCGAGCGGGGTCACGATGGGCACCGACAGCATCGAGGTGAACTCCTCGCCGCGCAGCGCGGGGATGTAGAGGTAGCGGGGGTCGGCGGTCTTGTCGTCGGTGATGACCACCGGCTCGCCGTGCTCGGCGACCCACCCCGACACCCCCTCGCCGACCGCCAGCTCGATCTCCCCGACCAGGCCGTCGAACGGCGGGGTCGCGCCGTGCAGCCGGAGCGCCCGGCCCTTCTCGTCGAGCAGGTGCACGAAGCACACGTCGGTCGCGGTGGTCTCGGTCACCAGGGTGGCCACGCCCTGCAGCATCCGGTGCAGGTCCAGGCCGGCCGAGATGGTGTCGATGACCCGGAACAGCAACTGCGACCTCGCGCTCGGCGTCGACGCCGTTCAGCCTGCCGCCATTGAGCCGCCCGCCGGTCAATGGAACACGCCCTCGCGCAGCGCCACGGTGACCGCCGCGGCCCGGTCGGAGACGCCGAGCTTGCGGTAGATGCCCCGCGAGTGGGTCTTGACCGTCTCCTCGCTGACCACCAGCTTGGCCGCGATCGCGCGGTTGGACAGCCCGGCCACCAGCAGCGAGAGCACCTCGCTCTCCCGCTGGGTGAGCCCGAGGTGCGCGCCGGGCCAGAACTCGCCGCTGTGCAGCCGGGCCGCGGACAGCGCCACCCGCCCGGCCAGCGACGGGTCGATGAGCACCTCGCCGTCGCCGATGCGCCGCAGGTACTCGACAAGCTCGCCGCCGCGGATCCGCTTGAGCAGGAACCCCGCCGCGCCGACCCGCAGCGCCTGGTAGAGGTACTGCTCGTCGTCGTAGACGGTGAGGAACACGACCTTGCACGACGGGTGCGCGGCCAGGATGTCCGAGCAC
This sequence comes from uncultured Actinomycetes bacterium, assembly GCA_963726415.1. Classification (GTDB taxonomy): domain Bacteria; phylum Actinomycetota; class Actinomycetes; order Streptosporangiales; family Streptosporangiaceae; genus DASXKD01. Next base: position 22,486 of record CAVSCM010000040.1, on the reverse strand, counting down.
AGGTCGAGCCCGGACGCGCCGCGCAGCCGGACGTCGAGCAGCACCGCGTCCGGCTCCAGCCGGGCGACCAGGCTGACCGCCTCGCGCGGGTCGCTGGCCTCGCCGGCCACCTCCACCTGGGCGGCGTAGGGCCGGAGCATGGCCTTGAGGCCGTCGAGGACCATCTGGTGGTCGTCGACGATCACCAGCCGCATCGGCGGGGACTGGCCGTTCATGCCAGGAAAGGTACCCGTCATCGCGCCTGTCCAGGTCAGCCCCGGGCTTCGAGCAGGTGCCACAGCAGCAGCAACTGGGCGATGGCCAGCGCCTCGTTGCGCTTGCCCGGGCGCGTACTGGCCCAGCGTGTCCGGCAGCACCGTGCCGTGGTCGAAGGAAAGCTGTTCCCAGATCGCCTTCTCCACGATCCGGCTGTCCTCCCGGGGCGCGTGCCCGTGCACGTGCAGCGCGTCCACCGGGCGGCCGTCTGAGTCCCTGATCAGCTTCAGGTGGACCGTGCGCCGGTCGTCGTCGGTGAGCACGTGGGACAGGTCGGGGTGGCCGATGGTCGGGCGGAGCAGGATCTCCGCGGACAGCGAGCCATCGTCACTCGCCATGGCCGCGTGCCGGCCGTGCCCGGCCACCGGCGCGAACCTGAGCGCGATGTCGGCGCACTGCCGCTGCGGCCGGATGAACGCCGCCGAGTCCGGCTCCCGCCGGTCCAGTTCGGCCGAGCACCGCGCCGGGGGTGTACCCGCGCTCGGCGCAGTCCCGGCGGATCTTCCACTTCCGCCGGATCTCCTCGGGCGGGTCCAGGTAGACGGTGATGTCGAAGCAGGCGCGGGCCAGCTTGGTATGCAGCGGGAGCAGCCCTTCCACGATCACGAAGTCGCGCGGCTCGACCAGCACCGGGCGGACCAGCTCACCGGTGGAGTGGTCGTAGACCGGCTTGAGTATCGGCCGGCCGAGGGCCAGCAGCTGCAGGTGCTGCTCCATCACCTCGATGTAGTTGCAGTCCGGGTGCAGCACGGTGAACGGCACGTCCCTGCGCTGCGCCCGGTCGTAGCGGTGGTAGTCGTCCACGCACAGCGCCGTCGCCCGGTCCGCGCCCAGGGTCTCGGCGATGCCCCTGGTCAGCGTGGTCTTGCCCGCGGCGCTGTCACCGGCGATCGCGAGCATCACCGGCCGCCGCGCCTCACCCTGGTCGTGACGCCACAGCCGCATGAGCTTGTCCGGCATGGTCGTGGTCCTCGCCTCCGCCCCGTGGGTCCCGGGCTCCGATGCGGTGAACCGCCACGGTAGGCCCGGCGCGGCGGACGGGCACATCCCCCGCGGGGGGAGGCTTGGGGGGGAACCGGGCTGGCCTGCTGGCCCGCCACGGCCGGGGCGACCGCGCCCGGAACCCCCGCTGGCCTGCGGCGCCGGTTATGGCTTCGCGCGGGCGCTTCGGCGCTCGGGTACCCTTGCCGGATGCCGCCGTTCCCGCCATCGCCGACTGCCGTAGACGCCGCGCCCCGGTGATTGCGGGGCTGCCCGGGACCAGTTGACGGATACGTGCGGGGAGTAGGTTCTCGTGATCGTGGCAAGCGGCCTCGAACTGCGCGCGGGCGCGCAGTTGCTGCTCGAGGCCGGCGAGTTTCCAGAGTCGCCCCGGGCGACAAGATCGGCCTGGTCGGCCGGAACGGGGCGGGCAAGACCACGCTGGCGCGGGTGCTCGCCGGGGAGGGGCTGCCCGCGGGCGGCACGGTGCGCCGGACCGGCACGATCGGCTACCTTCCGCAGGACTCGCGGGCCGGTGACCTGACCGGCCTGGCCATGGACCGGGTGCTGTCGGCCCGCGGTCTCGACGAGGTCAGGGCCGCGATGCGCGACGCCGAGAAGCAGATGGCCGACCCGGATCCGGCCCGCAGGGACGCGGCCGTGCGCCGCTACAGCAACGCCGAGGAACGGCTGCACGGCCTCGGCGGCTACGCGGCCGAGGCCGAGGCCGCGTCGATCGCCGCCAGCCTGGGGCTGCCCGGCCGGGTGCTGTCCCAGCCGCTGCAGACCCTGTCGGGCGGGCAGCGGCGCCGCGTGGAACTGGCCAGGATCCTGTTCTCCGGTGCGCAGACCCTGCTGCTCGACGAGCCCACCAACCACCTGGACGCGGACTCCACCACCTGGCTGCGCGACCACCTGAAGGCCTTCCGCGGCGGCCTGATGGTCATCAGCCACAACTCCGCGCTGCTCGAATCGGTGGTGAACAAGGTCTTCCACCTCGACGCCGAGCGGACGACCCTGGACATCTACAACGTCGGCTGGAAGACCTACCTGGACCAGCGGGAGACCGACGCGCGGCGCCGCCAGCCGGGAGGCGGCCGGTGCCCGCCGTCAGGCGGCCGTGCTGCAGGCGCAGGCGGACCGGATGCGCGCCAAGGCCACCAAGGCCAAGGCCGCGCAGGGGATGGAACGCCGCGCCCAGCGGCTGCTGGCCGGGGTGGCCGAGGAGCGGCGCGGGCAGCAGGTGGCCAAGCTGCGCTTCCCCGAGCCCGCGCCGTGCGGCAAGACACCGCTGTCGGCCGGGGCCTGTCCAAGTCCTACGGCTCGCTCGAGGTGTTCACCGACGTGGACATGGCGGTGGACCGCGGGGCCAGGATCGTGGTGCTCGGGCTGAACGGGGCGGGCAAGACCACCCTGCTGCGGCTTGCTGGCCGGGCTGGAACCGCCGGACACCGGAGAGGTGATGCCCGGGCACGGGCTGCGGCTTGGCTACTACGCCCAGGAGCACGAGACGCTGGACCTGGACCGGACCGTGCTGGAGAACATGGCCTCGGCCGCGCCGGAGCTGACCGAGCCGGAGCAGCGCCGCGTCCTCGGCTCGTTCCTGTTCCCCGGTGACGACGTGACCAAGCCCGCCGGGGTCCTGTCCGGCGGCGAGCGGACCCGGCTGGCCCTTGCCCTGCTCGTGGTGTCCGGCGCGAACGTGCTGCTGCTCGACGAGCCCACCAACAACCTCGACCCGCTGAGCCGCAACGAGATCCTGGGCGCCCTGCGCCGCTACCGGGGCGCGATCGTCCTGGTGACCCACGACGAGGGCGCCGTCGAGGCGCTGTCCCCGGAGCGGGTGATCCTGCTGCCGGACGGCGTGGAGGATTCGTGGAGCGAAGATCTGTCCGATCTGGTAGCCCTGGCCTGACCTGGCAGCACGCGAAAAGTAGTGATCACTTACCAGGATGCGGGTAGCCGATTGCGTGCTAATGCGTGATCATGGCGGGAGACGGTGACGCAGCGGTCAGCTCAGCTCACGGGAGGTACGCGTGACCGAAACCCTCAAGAAAGGCACCCGGGTGACCGGGTCCGACCGCGCCAAGCTGGCAGCCGACCTGAAGAAGAGATACGACTCAGGGGAAAGCATCCGGGCGCTCGCTGCGACGACCGGCCGTTCTTACGGCTTCGTGCACCGGATCCTGACCGAGAACGGGGTGTCGCTGCGCGGCCGGGGTGGTGCCACGCGCGGCAAGGCCAAGGCGAAGCGCTGAGGGGACAGTGACGTCCCGCCTGGCCGGACTGGACCGCGCGGGCCTGCGATTCGACCCTGGTGAGCCGTGCCCGGGCGCGGCCACGGTAACGCTGTCGCGCCCCGAGCGGCGCAACGCCATGACCCCCCGGATGTGGCGGGGACTGGCCGAGATCGGCCGGTCCCTCCCGGCAGACATCCGGGTGGTGGTGGTACAGGGAGCGGGGCCTTCCTTCTCCTCCGGGATTGACCTGCGGATCCTCGCGGGGGACGGGGCGGACGAGGCCGACCAGGTGCCGAGCCCGGCGGATCCCGGCTTCGAGGACTGGGTCGCGGCCTGCCAGGAGGGGTTCGCCTGGCTGCGCGATCCGTCGCTGATCTGCATCGCGGCGGTCCACGGCCACGCCATCGGCGCCGGGTTCCAGCTTGCGCTCGGCTGCGACCTGCGGGTGCTCGCCGACAACGCGATGCTCTGCATGAAAGAGCCCTCGCTCGGCCTGGTGCCCGACCTCATGGGGACAAAGCCACTTGTCGACATCGTGGGCCTGCCCAGGGCGCTGGAGATCTGCCTGACCGGGCGGTCGGTGCCGGCCGCCGAGGCGCGCGAGCTGCGGCTGGCCGAGCTGGTGGTGCCCGTGGCGGACCTGGACGGCGCCGTGGCCGACCTGGCCGCCGCGCTGCTCGCAGTGGACCCGGCGACGGCCAGGGCCACCAAGGAGCTCCTGGCCCAGGCCCAGGGCAACACCCTGGAGCAGCAGGCCGCCGCCGAGCGCAAGGCCCAGGCGGCATTGCTGCGGTCACGGCTGCGTGACGGAGGAACGGGGCCGTAGGCCATCGGGGGCTCCGGGGGTCGTCCCGGGCCAGCACAGGCTCAGGGCGCCGCGGCACCTCGTAGTACACGACGCCGTCCCGCGTACCGAGCTGGCCAGCCGGCCCTGGGCCGCCAGCAGCTCCAGATGTGCCCGTGTCTCGATCACGGCGAGCATCTGGTTGAACGGATCCATCTCGTCGAGCTGGCGCTGCCCGGCGGGTCCACCGCAGCGACCTTGCGGCCTCGAGCGCGGTGGCCGCGCCGGCCTGCACCGCCGCCAGGCAGCGGCCGAGCCGCTCGTCGTGGTGGGCGAACAGTTCGTCGATGCGGGCGTGCGCGCTGGGCGCCACCGGCCCGTGGGCGGGCAGCAGCCGCATGTCCGGCAGGCTGCGGACCAGCTGCAGCGACGACAGGAAGTCCTGCAGCGGGTGCGGGGAAGGCACCGCCTCGAAACCGATCGACGGGGTGATGTGCGGCAGCACATGGTCGCCGGCGAACAGCAGCCCCGCGGCAGCGTCGCGGAACACCACATGCCCGCGGGTGTGGCCGGGGGTGGGAATCACGGTCAGGGTGCGGTCACCCGCCCCGATCTCCTGGTACGGGGTGAGCCACCGGTCCGGCTCCTCCCAGTCCGCGGCGCCGCCGGGCAGGGCACGGGCGATATCGCCGAGCCCGGCGATGAGCCCGGCCGCCCCGCTGGCCCGCAGCTCGGCCAGCTGCGGCGCGAACGGCTCGGCCGTGCCGCCGGACAGCGCCGCGATGGCCTGCCGCTCGCCGAGGCCGAGGGACACCGCGCTGCCGAACTCCCTGCGCAGCTGCGAGCCCGAGCGTGTAGTGGTCCCGGTGCACGTGGGTGACCAGGAACGAGCGGACGTCCCCGAGCTCGGCGCCGAGGCTGGCCAGAGCCGTGGCGAGGGCGTTGCGGGCCACGTCAAGTGCCCAGCCGCTGTCGATCAGCACGAGGCCGTCGCCGGCCTCGAGTACGTAGACGTTCACCGCCCGCAGGCCGTCGGTGGGCAGGGGCAGCGGGACCCGGTGCACCCCGGTGGCGACCGGGTAGACGCCCGGCTCGGCCCACTCGCGGGCGATGGCCCTGGCGTCGGCGGTCACGGCTGGAACCCTATCCTGGCCTCGTTCGCCCTGAGCGCACCGGGGAAGAGCAGCGCCGGAGCCGGTGTTGCTCTGGACATGTACCAGGCCCAGTGGCACGCGATGCGCTCGTTCACGCGGGACAAGTCGGTCACCCAGCAGCGGCTGAGCCGTGGCCTCGTGCGGCGGATCGCGTCGTATGCCCGCCCCTACCGGCTGGACCTGGTCATCTTCCTGACGCTGACCGCGCTGTCCGCGGTGATCGCGGTGGCCGTGCCGCTGCTGCTGCAAACCATCATCGACGACGGCATCCTGCCCAAGGACATGGCGGTCGTGCTGTGGGTCGCCGGGGCGGTGGCCGCGCTCGCCCTGCTGGGCGCCGTGCTCTCGGTCGCCACCCGCTGGTTCTCGGCACGCATCGGGGAAGGGCTCATCTACGACCTGCGCACCGAGGTGTACGAGCACGTCCAGCGGCAGCCGCTGGCATTCTTCGTCAGGGCCCAGACGGGATCCCTGGTCAGCCGGCTGAACAGCGATGTGATCGGCGCACAGCAGGCAATCACCTCGACGCTGTCGTCGGTGATCGCCAACGCGATCGGCCTGGTCCTGGTGCTCGCGGCGATGCTCTACCTGTCCTGGCTGGTCACCGTCGTCACGCTGGTGATGATGCCGTTCTTCGTCATCCCGGCCCGCCTGGTCGGCCGCAGGCTGCAGCGGCTCACCCGGGAGTCGATGCAGCTCGACGCCGAGATGGGCTCCACCATGACGGAGCGCTTCAACGTTGCCGGGGCGATGCTGGTCAAGCTGTTCGGCCACCCGGCCGACGAGGCCCGCGTGTTCGCCGGCCGGGCGGCCAGGGTCAGGGACATCGGCGTGACCACCGCCATGTACGGCAGCACGCTGTTCATCGCGCTGAGCCTGCTCGCCTCCATGGCCACCGCCGTGGTGTACGGCCTCGGCGGCGGCCTGGTGATCCACGGCGCCATCCAGCTGGGCACGCTGGTAGCGCTGGCGGCGCTGCTCGTCCAGGCTCTACGGCCCGATCACCGCGCTGTCCAACGTGCAGGTGGACGTGATGACCGCCCTGGTGAGCTTTGACCGGGTGTTCGAGGTGCTTGACCTCAAGCCGCTGATCGCGGAGCGGCCGGGGGCGGTGCCGCTGCCCTGGAGCGGCCAGGGGAACGGGTCCGGGCCCGCCGCCGCGCTGCCGGTCGAGTTCGACCACGTCTCGTTCCGCTATCCGACGGCCAGCGAGGTGTCGCTGGCCTCGCTCGAGTCGATCGCGCTGCCCGCCCCCGAGCGGGCCGACGCCGGGCAGGACGTGCTGCGCGACGTGAGCTTCACCGCCCCGGCCGGGCAGCTCACCGCGCTGGTCGGCCCGTCCGGGGCCGGCAAGACCACGATCACCCACCTTGTCTCGCGGCTCTACGATCCCCGGGCCGGCGTGGTCCGCATCGGTGGGCACGACATCGCCGATCTCACCCTGGACTCGCTGCACGAGACCGTCGGCGTGGTGACCCAGGACGCGCACATGTTCCACGACACGATCCGGGCCAACCTCGCCTACGCCAGGCCGGGCGCCACCGAGGCCGAGCTGATCGAGGCCTGCCGGGCGGCGCAGATCTGGGGCCTGATCGAGACGCTCCCCGACGGGCTGGACACCGTGGTCGGCGACCGCGGGTACCGGCTGTCCGGCGGGGAGAAGCAGCGCCTGGCCATCGCCCGGCTGCTGCTCAAGGGGCCCGCCGTGGTGGTGCTCGACGAGGCCACCGCGCACCTGGACTCCGAGTCGGAAGTAGCGGTACAGCGCGCGCTCAAGACCGCGCTGGCCGGCCGGACCTCGCTGGTGATCGCGCACCGGCTGTCCACGATCAGGGAGGCCGACCAGATCCTGGTCATCGACGGCGGCCAGGTCCGCGAGCACGGGCAGCACCAGGAACTGCTGGCCTCGGGCGGCCTGTACGCCGAGCTGTACCACACGCAGTTCGCCGACCAGGAGCCGGTAGCAAACAGCCAGGTAGCGGCCCAGGAGCCCGCGGCCGCGGCCCAGTGACGGGGCAGCAGGGTCTCAGCTTCCGTAGCCGACCCGGCGCAGTTCCTCGCCGGCCACGTTCTCGACCTCGGCCGCCTGGGACGGGGCGAGCAGCCTGCGCCAGGCACCGTGCTCCAGCGGGGTACCGGACACCTGCGGCTCCACCGGCCGGACCTGCGCGCCGGTGAACGCCGACAGCGCCGCCGCGGCGGCGGCGGGCTGCCGGATCATCTCCTCGTACCGCAGCGTGACCAGCTGCTCGGCCGACAGCCGGGTGCGCAGCCTGGCCATCAGCCGGATGGTGCCGCGCCAGCGCATGGCGCACTTCCCGGCCACCGTCGACTCGGCCCACAGGTGCCGGTCCGGTGCGCTGTCCACGCCGAGCAGCGGGTGGGTGACCTCAGCGTCCAAGTTCACGAACCCGGGCCGGAACCACGCCAGCGCCGGTGGATCGGCGAGCATCCCCGCGACCACATCCCGGCCGTCCCTGACGATCTGCACCAGGCGCGCGTCGGGAAACGCGTCCACCAGCGAATCGGCGCAGTAGAGCAGCTCCGGGCTGGCGTCGCCGTACCTGGCGATGCCCTGCTCGGCGACACACGGCCGGTTGCCGGGAGCCCCGCCCGCCTCGCGGCAGGCCGGCGTGCAGCCCAGGCAGCAGTCCGGGCCCACCTGCCAGCCCTGGGCGAAGGCGTCGCGCAGCACGGTGGCGGCCGCCTCGGGGTGCCCGCGGGCCAGCGACGGGGTCCGCGCGAACGCCTGCACCACGGGCAGGACCCAGCGCTGCCCGAGCGTCACGTGGAACCCCGGCGAGCGCTTGAACGCCCGCGCCAGCATCTCGGTGCCGGCCAGCGGCGCGCCGATCACGAACACGGGGTTGCGCACCTTGCGGCCATTGACCACCAGGATGTACGGGCGCGCCGCGGACGGTACCTCTGGGCGGGGGATCGTGGTCACCGCTGGCCGCGCTCGGTCTTCGTGCGCCCGGCGGGCCGCCGGCAGTGGTCGGGCTCGTGCGCCGCCAGGTTGAGCGCGGCCTGGATGAGCGGGACGTGGCTGAACGCCTGCGGCGTGTTCCCGACCTGGCGGCCGTACCGCGGGTCGTACTCCTCGCTGAGCAGGCCGACGTCGTTACGCAGGCCGAGCAGCTTGTCGAACAGCTCATGCGCCCGGTCTTCATGGCCGACCATCTGCAGCGCGTTCACGAGCCAGAAGCTGCAGGCAAGAAACGCACCCTCGCTGCCGGACAGGCCGTCGACCTGCGATTGCCCGGTGGCGAGCTGGTAGCGGCGGACCAGGCCGTCGGAGACGAGGTCCCTGGCAATGGCCTCCACCGTGGACACCACCCGGGGGTCATCCTCCGGCAGGAAGCCGACCTCCGGAATGAGCAGGACGGCGGCGTCCAGCTCATCCGACCCGTAGTACTGAGTGAACGCGCCACGCTTCTCGTTGTACCCCTGGGCACATACCTCATCGTGGATCTTGCCGGCGATCTCGCGCCACTGGTCGCCGGGGCCCGGCAGGCCGTCGGTCACCGCCCGGCAGGCCCGGTCGAAGGCGACCCACGCCATCACCTTGGAATGCACGAAGTGCCGCCGCGGCCCGCGCACCTCCCAGATGCCCTCGTCGGGCTGGTCCCAGTTCTTCTCCAGGAACCCGAGCAGGGCCCGCTGCATCGACCAGGCATGCCGGTCGAAGCCGATGCCAGCGGCCCGGCCCATGCTGAGCGCGTCGATCACCTCGCCGTACACGTCGAGCTGGCGCTGGCCGACGGCCGCGTTGCCGATCCGGACCGGCGCCGAGTTCTCATAGCCCGGCAGCCACTCCGCCTCCCACTCGGCCAGGCGGCGCTCACCGGTCACGCTGTACATGATCTGTACGTCTTTCGGGTCCCCGGCGATCGCCCGTTCCAGCCAGGCCCGCCAGGCCGCCGCCTCGTCGGTGTACCCGGTGCGCAGCAGGGCTTCGAGCGTGATGGTGGCGTCGCGGAGCCAGCAGTACCTGTAGTCCCAGTTGCGCACCCCGCCGATGTCCTCGGGCAGCGAGGTGGTCGCCGCCGCCACGATCCCGCCGGTCGGGGCGTAGGTGAGTGCCTTGAGGGTGATCAGGGACCGCATCACCGCCGCCCGGTGCGGCCCCTCGTAGGTGCAGCGGAGCGCCCAGTCCCGCCAGAACCTGGTGGTCAGGCGAAGCTCGGCGGCGGGGTCGGCCTGCTCGGGCTCGCCCTCGTGGGAGGGCCGCCAGGTCAGCACGAACGGCACGTGCTCGCCCGCGGCGACCCGGAACGACGCGTGATGGGCCATGTTGCGGCCGGTCAGGGTGACCGGCGTGTCCAGCCAGAGCGAGTCGGGCCCGGCGACGGCGCAGATCCTGCCGTCCCGGCGGCGCACCCAAGGCAGGATCGCGCCGTAACCGAGCCGCAGCCGCAGCGTGCACTCCATGTCCACGTGCCCGTGGACGCCCTCCACGATCCGGACCACCACCGGCGGCTTACCGTCCCGCGGCGGCATGAAGTCGGCCAGGCGCACCGTGCCGGTGGCGGTCCGCCACTCGGTCTGCAGGATCAGCGTGTCGCCCTGGTAATGCCGGGTCACCTCGGCGTCGCCGGGCTGCCGGGCCGGGCAGATGCTCCAGTGGCCGTGGTCATCGGTGCCGAGCAGCCGGGTGAAGCAGGCGGGGGAGTCGAACCGGGGCAGGCAGAGCCAGTCGATCGAGCCGTCCTTGCCGACCAGCGCTGCCGTCTGCATGTCGCCGATGAGCGCATAGTCCTCGATCCGTCCCGCCACCGGTCCCTCCAAGGCTCCTCTGCCGGTCAACCGTACCTTCCGGGCACGCCGTGCGTGCGGTGCCCTGCTGGCCCGGGGGAGCGACTCCCCGGAACCCCCCGGGGCGCCGATGGCGCCTGGCCGGCAAGCCGGCAGGCCCCATCGCGCATGCCGGCCCGGGGAGCGACCCCGGAAATCCCGTTGGCTCCTTCGTCACGGGGCCTTGGCCCCGCCGGCCGACGTGGCCGCCGCGCGCTCTAAGCTGGCATCCGTGCACCTGTCTCGTCCGGCACGGGTCCTGGCAGTCACGGCAGCTGCCGTGGCGCTGTGTGCCGCCGCGAACGGGTGCGCCGCCTTCAACCGGGCGTTCGGCAAGCAGGAGGCGGTGGTGCAGTTCCAGCCGGACACGCCCGCCTCGGCAATGCTGAAGGCCCGCGCCGCCTGCTCGCACCTGGCCGGCGCGTATGCCGAGCCGATACCGAAGCACGCGTTGGCGGTGGACCTCCCCGACGACATCAGGTACGAGGTCGGCAGCGCGAGCGACGCACAACTGGCCCGGCTGCAGCAGTGCCTGCGAGCGGTTCCCCGCGGTCGTCGGCATCGAGTTTTCCAGCCCCTCCGGGGACTGAGGCACGCCGCTGGCTCCCGGCCGCCTTCTCCCGGCCTGCGGCACGGAGCTCTGCGGCCCGGCCGCAGGCCGGACGCAATAGGCTATCCAGCCGTGACGCTTCGGTCGGCCGCCGGGCCGGTATGGCGGCTCGGCGTGGCCGCGGCTGCCCTGACCGCGCTGGCCGGCTGCGGACTGCTCTCCTCGTCGGCGGCGCCGGCCCCGCCGGGCGCGGGCGAAGGCCCCGGCCCGGCCCCGGTGACCGGTTCCCCGGCCTCGCCGGCGCCCGCCGCGCCGTCCTGCCCCGCCACCCCGGCCGGGTTCACCTGTGCGATGCGCACCCGTATCGCGGCCGTGCAGGCCTTCCTGCGGCACCGGCCCGGCGTGGTGGGCGTCGTGCTGCGGGACAGGTCCACCGGGGCGGTCTGGGAGAACGCTCACGCGCACACGCATATCTATATGGCCTCCACCAGCAAGCTGGCGATGGCGGTCGCCCTGCTGATGCAGAACCAGGCCGGGGTGATCCACCTGTCCGCCGGGGACATGTCGGTGCATGCACGACATGCTGCACGTCAGCTCGGACACCGCGGCCGACACGCTCTGGTTCAAGTTCGGCGCCCCGTTCTACACCGGCTACTTCCCGCGGATCGGGCTGGCGAACGCGCGGTACGTGGCGGCGCCGGGCATCACCCCGCCGTACTGGGGGGAGATGCTCTGCACGGCCGCGGACCTGAGCCGGGTCATCACCTACGTGTTCGACGACATGCCGGCCCCGCTGCGCGACTACCTGGTCGCCACGCTGAGCCACGTCGCCACCGACCAGCACTTCGGGGTGTGGGGTGCGGGCAGCGCCAGCCACCCGGGTAACAAGGACGGCTGGTCGGTGGAGCAACCCGGCTGGATCATCAACTCGGTCGGGTTCGCCGGGCCGCGGCAGCGGTACACGCTGGCCATGATGAACAGCCTCAACGGCCACGGCGGCTACCGCGCGGGCACCGACACCCTGACCGAGGTGGCGGCGATCCTGTTCCGCGGGCACCAGGTCCAGGCACCCAAGGTCAGCGCCACGCCGTGATGCGCTGCTAGCCCGGGGAGAGCGACCCCCCGGACCCCCGCCGGGCCGTGGCCCTGCCAGCCCGGGGGAGCAACCCCCGGAACCCCCGCTGGCCTACGGCACGGTTCCTCCGTCACCGGGCCGTGGCCCTGCCAGCCCGGGGGAGCAACCCCGGAACCCCCGCTGGCCTACGGCACGGTTCCTCCGTCACCGGGCCGTGGCCCTGCCAGCCCGGGGGAGCAACCCCGGAACCCCCGCTGGCCTACGGCACGGTTCCTCCGTCACCGGGCCGTGGCCCTGCCAGCCCGGGGGAGCAACCCCCGGAACCCCCGCGTGCCTGCGGCACGGTTCCTCCGTCACCCGGCCTGTGGCCCTGCTCGCCCGGCGGACGACCCCCCGCAAACCCCCGCTGGCCTGGCCGCGAGCACCCCGGCCTGGTCTGTAACAAGCTTGTGACCTGGGAATCTGGCCGAATCGAGTTGTGCTTTCCTACATTCTCTATTAAGTTGATCTGGATACTAAAGTGATCGGGAAAGGTGGAACTTAATGAGGCGTGTGCTACTCACGGCAGGAGTAGCTGCTGTCAGCCTCTTGGCGGCGGGCTGTGCTTCGTCCGCGACCGGGGCGTCGAACTCAGGCTCGTCACCCGTGGTGCTGCGGCTGGGCTTTCTGGCGAACATCACCCACGAGCCCGCGCTGGTGGGCCTCGCCAAGGGCTACTTCACCAAGGACCTGGGCAAGAACGTCACGCTGAAGACCTCGGTCTTCAGCACCGGCACCGAGGAGACCACAGCCCTGCTGGCCGGTCAGCTCGACGCGGCCTACGTCGGCCCCAACCCGGCGATCAACGCGTGGCAGAAGTCCAACGGCACTGCCATCAAGATCATCTCGGGCGCGGCCTCGGGGGGCGCCTCCCTGGTCGTGAAGAAGGGCATCACCAGCGCCGCCCAGCTCAAGGGGAAGTCGCTGGCCACGCCGTCGCTGGGCAACACCCAGGACGTCGCGCTGCGCTTCTGGCTCAAGCAGCACGGCCTCAACACCACGCCCACCGGCGGCGGTGACGTGTCCATCAAGCCGATCAAGCCGAACTCGGCGGCGGTGCTTGAGTTCGCCGTCCGGCCAGATCGACGGCGGCTGGGAGCCCGAGCCGTACGCCACCGAGATGGTGCTCGACGGCGGGACCCGGCTGGTGAACGAGGCCAGCCTGTGGCCCGGCGGCAACTTCGTCACCACCAACCTGGTGGTCACCCAGTCGTTCCTGAAGGCCCACCCGTCCACGGTGAACGGCCTGCTCAAGGGGCAGATCGCAGGCGAACTCCTACATCAACTCCAACGGCACCGCGGCGGCCAGCGTGGCCAACGCCGAGCTGACCAAGCTGCTCGGCAAGGGCCTGAAGCCGAACGTGCTGAGCGCGGCGCTGCCCTACATCCACTTCACCAACGACCCCATCGCGTCGTCGCTGGCCACAGACGCCCAGCACGCGGTGGCCGTCGGGCCTGCTCACGCCGGTGAAGAACCTGTCCGGCATCTACGACCTCGGCCCGCTCAACGCGCTGCTGAAGGCGGACGGGCAACCGCAGGTGAGTTCGTGAGCCTTGACCAGCGCCAGGCTGCGCCCCCGGGACTCCTCCCGGGGGCGTCAGCCCGTTTCGGCGCTGTGACCAACGACGCCGTCAACGGCGCGGACGGCACCACCGCCATCTCGATCAGCGAGGTGTCCAAGGCCTTCGGCCACGGCAAGACCACGCTGCTCGCCCTCGACCGGGTGTCGCTGGACGTGGCGCTCGGCGAGTTCGTCTGCATCATCGGCGCCTCCGGCTGCGGCAAGAGCACGCTGCTGTCGCTGGTGGCCGGCCTGGACACGCCGACCGCGGGCACGATCGACACCTTCGGCCGGAAGGTCGCGCTCATGTTCCAGGAGCCGGCCCTGTTCCCGTGGCTGACCGCGGCCAAGAACGTGGAACTCGCGCTGCGCCCGAGCGGCATGGCCAGGAAGGCCCGCCGTGACCGGGCCGCGGAACTGCTGGAAGCGGTGCACCTGGATGGCTTTGGCGACAAGCGGCCGCACGAGCTGTCCGGCGGCATGCGCCAGCGGGTGGCGATGGCCCGGGCGCTGGCCACCAGCGCCGACGTGCTGCTCATGGACGAGCCGTTCGGCGCACTGGACGCCATGACCAGGGACCTGCTGCACGACGAACTGGACCGGATCTGCATGGACCGGGGCCTGACCGTGCTGTTCGTCACGCACAACGTGCGGGAGGCGGTCCGGCTCGGCGACCGGGTGGTGGTGCTGTCCAGCAGGCCCGGCCGGGTCATCGACGAGTTCGCGGTGCCCATTCCGGGCCCGCGCCGGATCGACTCGGCGCAGGTCGCCGAGCTGGCCAGCAAGATCACCGACCGGCTGCGTGAGGAGATGAGCCGCCATGGCCAGGCTCGGTAACCGCAGTGCGTCCGCGGAGACGCTTGCCACGATCGCAGAACCGGAGGCCGCCGCCCTCACCGGGCTGGACAGCCTGGAGACCGTCCAGGTCGCCAAGCATCCCTGGCAGCGCCGCGCAACGTCTGGGCCGTCGTCTGGCCGAAGCTGCTGGCGATCGGCCTGGTCCTCGGGATCTGGGAGATCATCCACCTCACGGGCTGGAAGAAGTACGTGCTACCCGGCCCTGCCACGGTCTTCGCCAACCTGTGGGGCCAGATGCACCATGCCGTGCTCTGGCAGGCCATAGAAGTCACGATGCACCGCGCCGTGCTTGGGTTCGCCCTGTCGGTGCTCATCGGCGCGGTGGTCGGGGCGCTGGTGTCCCGGATCAAGCCGCTGCGCGCGGCCGTCGGCTCGATGATCACCGCCTTGCAGACGATGCCGTCGATCGCCTGGTTCCCGTTCGCGATCATCCTGTTCGGCGTCACCACGAACGCGATCATCTTCGTGATCGTGCTCGGCTCCGCGCCGTCGGTGGCCAACGGGCTGATCACCGGGGTGGACTACATCCCGCCGCTGCTGCTGCGCGCCGGGAAGACCATGGGCCTGTCCCGGATCGCCACCTTCCGGTACCTGGTCCTGCCGGCCGCGCTGCCGGCCTTCGTGTCCGGCCTCAAGCAGGCCTGGGCGTTCGCCTGGCGCAGCCTCCTCGCCGGCGAACTGCTGGTGATCATCCTCGGCCAGGTGTCGATCGGGACCCTGCTGTCCGCCGACCAGGACCAGGCCGACATGCCCAGCGCGATCGCCATCATGATCGTCATCCTGGCCCTCGGCATCGGGATCGACATGCTGTTCAGCAAGGCCGACGCCGTGCTCCGGCGGCGCCGGGGGATGACCGACCCCGCGTCGGCGTAGCGCCTGGCCGCGCCTGCGGACCCCGGGGCGAGCCCTGGCCCGATCCAGGGTGATGGCGCACAGCAGGCAGACCAGCCACCCCGGGCCGTAACATCGAGACTGTGCCCGATACCGCGGGAATCGTGCTGGCCGGCGGGCGCTCGTCCCGGATGGGGGCGCCCAAGGCGGCCCTGGAATGGCACGGCTCGACGCTGCTGCGCCGCACGGCCGGCATCCTGTCCCGGGTGACGGACGGTCCTGTCCTTGTGGTCTGCGCCCCTGGACAGGAACTGCCGGCGCTGCCGCCGCAGGTCGAGATCATCGAGGACCCCGCCGAGGGCCTGGGCCCGGTGCAGGGCCTGGCCGCCGGGCTGGCCGCGCTCTCCGGCCGGGCCGACATCGCGTTCGTCAGCTCCACCGACATGCCGTTCCTGCACCCGGCGTTCGTCCGGCGGGTGCTGCGCGCCACAGCGGACCGCGCGGACGTGGGCCTGCCGCTGGCCCGTGGCTACCCGCAGCCGCTGGCGGCCGCCTACCGGGTCACGCTGGCGCCGGTGGCCGCGCAGCTGGTCAAGGAGAAACGGCTGCGGCCGGCCTTCCTGTTCGAGCAGTGCCAGGTCACCCGGCTGGACGAGACTGCGCTGCGCGCCGACCCGGTGCTGGCCGCACTGGATCCGGACCTCGACTCGGTGATCAACGTCAACTCTCCGGACGACTACACCGGCGCCCGGGCCCGGCAGGCCCCGGAGGTGACCGTCCAGCGGTTCGGCACCCTGGCCGACGGCCACCGCGGTCCGCACCTGGTGCGCGCGGCGACCGTCGCCGGGGCCGCGGCCGCCACCGGGGTGGCGCTGGACGGGCATGTGGTGGCGGCGCTGAACGGGGAGCAGATCACCAGGGACGGCGAGATGCCACTGGCGGCGGGGGACACGGTGTTCTTCCTGTCGGCGGACGCGGGAGGCTGAGCCGATGGCCCCGGGGGGAATCGGCCACCGCCGGCGACTGGCAGGCGTTCCTCCGCCAGGTCAAGGACGGGCAGCTGGCCTGAGCCCGGTCACACCGGGTACGTCACGCCGGTGAGCCGCACGGACTCGTCCCACAGCCGCTGCTGTGCGGCCTGGTCGCGGGACTTGGCATTGGAAGAGACCCGCACCGGGTAGCCCTTGGCCTGCCCCAGCCCGCCGGGCCCGTAGTACTCGCCGCCCGCCGCGGCCGGGTCGGTCGCCGCGCGCAGGGTGGGCAGCGCGCCCATCGCGGCGCTCTGGGTGAACAGTCCCCCGATGGCCGGGTAGGCCGCCTGGATCACGCCGGGCAGGCTGCGGGTCAGTTCGGTGAAGGCCACGCCAGGATGCGCGGCCAGGGCGGCCGTCGGCGCCCCGGCGGCGTGCATCCGCCGCTGCAGTTCATAGGTGAACATGAGGTTCGCCAGCTTGGACTGCGCGTAGGCGGCCATCCGGCCGTAGTGCCGCTCGGACTGCAGGTCGGCGAAGTTGATCCGGCCGGTCCGGTGGCCGTTGCTGCTCACGGTGACCACCCGGGACCCGGGCACCGGCAGCATCGCCTCCAGCACCAGGCCGGTGAGCGCGAAGTGGCCCAAGTGATTGGTACCGAACTGCAACTCGAAGCCGTCGGTGGTCTTGCCGTAGGGCGGCCACATCAGCCCGGCGTTGTTGATGAGCAGGTCAATCCGGTCGTGGGCGGCCAAGATCTGGTCGGCGGCGGCGCGGATGGACTCCAGCGAGGCCAGGTCCAGCCGCACGACAGAGACGCTGGCCTCCGGCACGGCCGCCGACAGCCGGGCCACCGCGTCCTCCGCCTTGCCCGCGTCGCGGCACGCCAGCACGGTGTGCGCGCCGCGCCGCGCGAGCACTGCGGCCGCCTCGAACCCGATTCCTGAGTTCGCGCCGGTAACGACCGCGATACGGCCGCTCTGGTCCGGCACGTCCGCGGCCGTCCAAGGCCCCTGCCTGACGCTCATCGGCGCGTGTCCTTCCGCGGGTCCGGGCCCCCTTCTAGACGGATAAGGGTCTCGCGGTTGCCCGGCCGTGTCGAGGCCGCGCCGTGCCTGGCCGGGCGCGGGCCTGGCGGGCGGCCCGCGCGGCCCCGCCAGGGGCGGCTACGCTCGGAACCATGGCCATGCATATCCCGAGCCCGTCGGACAACGGCTTCCATGTCGGCGCGGTGTTCGTGCACTACTACGGGCTGATGTATGTGATCGGGATCACCCTTGCGATTCTCATCACCCAGCGCCGCTGGCAGCGCATGGGCGGCGATCCTGGGCTCGTCGGGGATGTCGCGCTGTGGGCGGTGCCGGCCGGCATCATCGGCGGCCGTATCTACTTCGACATCACCACGCCGAAATACATCCCGCATCACTGGTACGGGATCTTCGCGGTCTGGGACGGCGGGCTGGGCATCTGGGGCGGGATCGCGCTGGGCGCGGCCGTCGGAATCTGGCGGGTGCGCAGGCACCATGTCGACGCCGGGCTGTTCGCCGACGCGGTCGCCCCGGCCCTGCTGGTGGCGCAGGCGGTCGGCCGGATCGGCAACTACTTCAACAAGGAACTGTTCGGCGGGCCGACCAGCCTGCCGTGGGGGCTGTACATCCCGCCGAGCTTCCGGCCGGCCGGCTACCTCGGCTTCCAGACCTTCCAGCCCACGTTCCTGTACGAGCTGATCTTCGACCTGGCACTGGCGGCCGCCCTGGTGTGGCTGGGCCACCACCGCGGCATCAAGGCGCCCGGGCTGTTCGCGCTGTACGTCACCGGGTACTCGGCGTTCCGCATCTTCGAGGAGTCGCTGCGGGTCGACCCGTCCGAGCACTTCCTCGGCCTGCGGCTGAACATGTTCGTGGCGATCGCGGGGACCATCGCGGGCGGCGTGTGGTTCTGGTACACCCAGCGCCACGGCAAGGGCGTGCCCGCCACGGACGGCGCCGTCGCACGGGCAGCCGCCGGGGCCGGTGACGGTGCCGAGGCCGGCGGTGCCATGGCCAGCGAGGGGGAGCAGCCCGCCGGCGCGGCGGGGGCAGGCCGGCGACGCGGCCGCCGAAGGGACGGCCGGGGAAGGGGCGGCCGAGCCCGCGGCGCAGGACGGCCCCGGTGGCGAACCGCCCGCCGAGGTCGGCGCGGACGCGAGCGGCGAGCATTCCGCCGAGACCCCGCCGTCCTCCTGATCATGGGGGGATGACAGGCCAGGGCCCGGACACCCCATAACCCGCCTGCTGGGTGACGGGCCTGCCGCTCAGCCATGATCGCCCGGCACGGGCCCTACCGGGCCGTCAGACCCCGCTCAGCGGGCCCTCGGTGCACAGGCAGAACGGATGCCCGGCCGGGTCGGCGTACACCCGGAAGTGGTCACCGGGCTGGAAGCCGAACTTCGTCGCGCCGGCCGCCAGCACCCGCGCCTCGGCCGCGTCCGCGTCGTCGACGTCGAAGTCCAGGTGCATCTGCATGGACGAGGACGGGTCGGGCCAGGCCGGTGGCTGGTAACCGGGCGCGGTCTGGAAGTCGAGCCTGCCGCCCGGGCCCTTGACCACCGCCCAGTCCTCGTCGGCGTAGGTCACCGTGCCGCCGATGATCTCCGCGTAGAACGCGGCCAGCCGCCCGGCATCCGGGCAGTCGAGCGCGACCGAGCCGATCTTGATCGAGTCAGACATGCGGGCCAGTATTCCCGCCGCCTCTGACAGCCGCCTCGTCCTGTGCGGGCTTCACGTCGGCCGGGGGGCGCAGGCCGTCGAGTGCGGTCTGGAGGATTGGTCCGAGGTAGCGGGTGTCGCCGTGGATCGTGGCGATGGCGATGACCATGTCGAGGACCTGCTCGAGGGCGAGGTCGCCGCGGATCTCGTGAGCGCGCTGCGCGGCGGCGAGGAGCGTCCGGCCCACCCCCTTCGCCCAGCCGCCCGCACCGCCCTCGCCCGGCCGCTAGTCTCATATAGCGGACAGCTATGATCATCATGTGGATAATGGCGGATCACGGCGCTGGCTGACGCTCGCCGCCGGGACGATCGCGCTGACCGCCGGCACCACGTTCCAGTACGGGCTCGCCTACCTCATCCCGGCGCTGCGGGCGCACGGCCTGTCCCTGGAGCAGGCCGGCATCCTGGTCGCCTGCCCCACCGTGGGCCTGCTGCTCACCCTGGTCGCCTGGGGAGCGGCCGCCGACCGGTTCGGCGAGCGCCTGGTGCTGGCCAGCGGCCTGGCCGGTGCGGGCGTGATACTCCTCGCTCGCCGCGCATGTCCAGGGGCTGGCCGCGCTCGGCGCGTGCCTGGTGGCCGCCGGGGCCGCGGGCGGTTCGGTGTACGCGGCGAGCGGCAGGCTCATCCTCGGCTGGTTCGCCGCGTCGCAGCGCGGGCTGGCGATGGGCATCCGGCAGAGCGCCCAGCCGCTCGGCGTGGCGGTGGCGGCGGTCAGCCTGCCCACGCTGGCCGCCCACGGGCTGGCCGCGGGCCTGACCTTCCTTGGCGTGTTCTGCCTGGCCGCGGTGCTGCTGGTGATCGTGGTGGTACGGGACCCGGTGCACCAGGCCCGGGCCGGGGCGCAGCGGGACGGCTCGCCCTACCGGGCCCCGGCGCTGTGGCGGATCCACGCGGCGAGCGCGCTGCTCGTCGTCCCGCAGTTCACCGTGGCCACGTTCGCCCTGGTCTTCCTGGTCACCACCCGCCACTGGCCGGCCCCGGCCGCCGGGGCGCTGCTGGCGGTCACCGCGACCTGCCGGTGCGGCGTCGCGGCTGGCCGCCGGGTACTGGTCGGACCGGGCCGGCAGCCGGATGCGGCCGATGCGGGCCCTGGCCCTGGCCATCTCGGCGATCCTGGTGGCCCTGGCCGCCGCCGCGGCGGACACCTCAGTCGCTGGCGGTGCCCGCGCTGCTCGCCGCCGCGGTGCTCGCGGTGAGCACGAACGGGCTCGCCTTCACCGCGGTGGCCGAGTACGCCGGGCCGGACTGGGCCGGCCGTGCCCTGGGCATCCAGAACACCGGGCAGAACCTGCTGGCCGCCGCGACGCCGCCGGTCATCGCCGCGCTGATCGCCGCGCACGGCTATGCGATCGCGTTCGCGGCCGCCGCCGTCCTGCCGCTGATCGCCGCGGCGCTCGTACCGGTCGCGGCGGTGGACGCGGTCGCGCCGTGGACGCTACGGCGCGGCCGGGGTGAGGCCGGTCCCGACCGGGGCCAGGCCGTTCTCGGCACGGTCACGCTCCCGGTCCAGCCACCACTGCTGGCCCTCGGCGGGCAGGGTGTGGATCGGGTCGTAGTAGGCGTACTCCCGGCGCAGCGCGAGCGGGTCGTCGGCCTCCACCGCGGTCCGGTAGTTCTTGGTCCAGTAGGAGATGCCCAGCCGGGTGTCGTACCTGGTCACCTGGTGCACCCAGCGCTTGCCCACGTAAGGCACGTCGCAGACGATCCGCGGCGTGGCGAACCCGGGCAGGTAGCCCATGATCTGGTGCTGCAGGTGCTGGGCCTGCGCCAGCGAGATCCGCCAGTGCTCGCTGCCGGGGATCATGTCGCACATGTAGAAGTAGTAGGGCATGATGCCCGCCCCGTCGAGCAGCGTGAAGGACAGGTCGAGCAGCGCCTCCACGCTGTCGTTCACGCCGCACAGCAGCACGCCCTGGTTCCGCACGTCCCTGATGCCGGTGTCGAGCATCGCCCTGGTCGCCTTGGCCACCAGCGGCGTCACCGACTGGGCCGCGTTCACGTGGGTGTGGATCGCGATGGACACGCCCCGCTCCCGTGCCGTCGCGCCGAGCCGCCCCATGCCGGCCCGTACCTCGTCGCTGAGCCAGAACTGCGGCAGCCCCATCAGCGCCTTGCTGGCCAGCCGGATGTCGCGGATGTTGTCGATCTCCAGCAGGGCGGCCACGAAGGCCTCGAGCCGCGGCCAGGGCAGGTTGGCCACGTCCCCGCCGGACACCACCACGTCCCGGACCACGGGCGTGGCCTTGAGGTAGGCGAGCATGGCGTCCAGCCGGTCCTCGCGGGCCAGGATGAACTTGTGCTTGGTGATCATCGGGGTCGGGTTGCCGACCAGGTCCATGCGCGTGCAGTGGCCGCAGTACTGCGGGCAGGTGGGCAGCACCTCGGCGAGCACCTTGGTCGGGTAGCGGTGGGTGAGGCCCTCCACCGCCCACATCTCCGCCTCGTGCAGCGAGTCCCGGCTCGCGTACGGGTGCGAGGGGAAGTCCGCGCGGCGGTCGCTGAACACCGGGATCATGTACCGGCGCACCGGGTCGGCGTAGAACGCCTCGGTGAAGCCCGGGTCGTCCGCGGCGGTGCCCGGTGCCATCGTGTTCAGCATCTGCGGCGGCACCAGCATCGACATGGTCGCCCGCTCCCGCTGGTCGCGCTCCAGGTCCGCGCAGAACTCCTCGCTCAGCCCGGCGCCGAGCACCTGGCGGAGCTGCTTGATGTTCTTCACGCAGTGGGCCCGCTGCCACTGCGCCGACTCCCACTCCTCGCGAGTCACCTGCGCCCAGCCTGGGAGCCGGGTCCAATCGGGCTCGGCGAGCTCAGCACGCCGGTACGCATACGGCTGCTCGATCACGGGATCACCACCGTTCTGGGCCTGGAGGACGGGACGATAGCCTTATATAAACGAAGGATACGAAAGAACCTTGTGAGAAAATAGTATGCAACGACAAGACTTCCCGGGCTCACCGCTGGGCCTGCACCGCGTCATCGAACCGGCCGGCGCACTGCCACAGGCGGCCTGGCGGGTGGATCCCGAGCCCCGGCCTGTGGCCGGACGAAGCCCGGGTGCGGGTGGACCGGCTGAACCTGGACGCCGCATCGTTCCGGCCAGCTCAGCGAGGCCGTGAACGGGAACGCGGCGGCACGGACGGCGGCCACGCGGCCGCGATGCGCGCCGCGGTGCTCGGCATCGTCGCCGAGCGGGGCGAGATGCAGAACCCGGTGACCGGCTCGGGCGGCATGCTCACCGGCGTCGTGGAGGAGGTCGGGCCGGACTCGCCGCTCGGCCTGGCCCTGGGCGACCGGATCGCCACCCTGGTGTCGCTCAGCCTCACCCCGCTGGCCATCACCGACGGGCTGGCCCGCTGGGACGGCCGCAGCGAGCAGGTCCCGTGCGACGGCCATGCGATCCTGTTCGGCCGTTCCATCGCCGCGGTGCTTCCCGCGGACATGCCGGTCCCGCTGGCGCTCGCGGTGCTGGACGTGTGCGGTGCGCCCGGCGCTGACCGCCCGGGTCGTGCGACACGCCTGGGTCGGCGGCACCGCGCCGGTGGTGGCGATCCTCGGCGCGGCAGGCAAGAGCGGCAGCCTGTCCGCGGCGGCGGCCCGCGAGGCCGGCGCGCGGCTGGTGATCGGGCTGGTGCCCACGCAGG
>CAVSCM010000039.1:0-255880 GCA_963726415.1 uncultured Actinomycetes bacterium | reverse complement strand
GCCCCCGCCGTGCTGGGCCGCCACACGGAGGGGAAAACCGTCATCACGCTGTAGGCCCGGCCGCGCGCCTGATGCAGCGCTGGCGCCACCGGCAGACGCCCGCTCCCATCATCCAGCGCGTGCTGGCGAGAATCCCGAGATCGCGCGATCCAGGGAAGGCAGGATCCCGGCGATCAGCGGGGCTGCGTGGTTCCGCCCGCGCAGCGGTTCCAGGCCAGGCCCCGACACGAAACGCACAAGACACGGGAAGCTGCTCATCTCAGCACCATCCCGGCGTGTGACGCCAGAACACTGGAGCGACACGGATCACCCGTGTATTAAGCGATCGGCGCAACTTGAGATCCATGTAGCACGAATCGCTGCCTACGTCCGGTTACGGCCACGCATGCACCACTACTCCGTCAAGCGACTCGGCCGCCGCACCTGAGCCCAGCCTCCGGGCCGGGCCTGGGCTCAGTTTTGGTCTCATTCATCCCCGTCCGGCACCGTTCACCGGCGGTCACCTGCATCGTGTTTGTGCAGCTCGCGGACGGTGGCGAACCCTGGTGAACGCCGGTCAGCATTGTTGGAAAGCGTGTTGGGGGCAACCCCTCAGGAGTTCGAATCTCCTATCCTCCGCCACCACTGACCAGGCAATACATCAATCCGGTCATGGGCCCTAAGGCTGCGTAGTCTCATTTGTAGCCTCATTCATTCTACGCATATCGGTATAAAATGCCCCAAAGGTACGGGCGCACGCTTCTGGATGCTGTCGCGGTTGTGGCCGCCCACTAGACATTCCGGCTCTGAGCGGACCAGCTCGCTGCCGTGGCCGTCACGATGGGTGAGGATCTTCACAGCGATAGGGCAAGCCTCTTAACGCATGCCGACTCTGCGTCATCGGTCGATGGCGGGTTCGCCATGACCGAGCGACGCAGAACGATCATTTCTGGGCGGTGGGAGTGGTGCTCTGGCCACAGCGCCTCCTTCATGCGGGCAGGGGACGAGCTGGGTGGCGGGCCGGGTCTAGGCCAGGCGGGGTGGGGGTGCGGGAGGTCACGGCTGCGGCGGGCAGGCCGCGTGGCGGTGCCTGCCCGCCGCGCGGCCTGGCGCGGGTGGGCGGACTGTCATGCGCTGGGTGCGGTCTGGTGCCGCCGGGCGGCCCGGGCCCGGTCAAGGAGCACCGCCAGAGTGGCGGCGAGGATGGCGGCGGCGGCCGCGATGAGGGTGATCTGCCAGCCGGGCATGCCGCCGGTGACGATGGTCTGTGCCAGGGGTGGTCCTGCGGTCCCGCCCGAGCTGGGGCCCGGCGGCAGGACGTAGGCGAACGCGGCGGGGGGTCCGGTGCTGAGTGCCAGCAGCGAGCCGGTGAGCCCGGCCAGGATGACGGCCGCGCGGCGGATGAGGTGAGCTATGGCGAGGGCGTGGGTGGGGTTCATGGTGTCCTCCGTGGATGGTTCCTGGAGGCCCATGTTCGGGGCGGGGCAGGTTGCAGGATTGTTGAAGCCTGGTGGACAGCGGCCCGGCCGGTGGTTACCGGGGGTGGCCAGTGAGGCTGGCCAGCGCGGCCCGGGTGCGGTCGGCCAGGGCGGCCGCCCGCCGTTGCTCGTGGATGCCCAGCGCCGCGCGCAGGCAGGTTTCGGCTTCCGCGGCGGCGCCGGCGAGCCGGGCTACCTCGGCTTTGGCCTCCAGCACTTGTGCCTGCAGCGCGGTCCAGGAGGTCGGCGCGGCGAGGGCTTGGGCCTGGTCGGCGAGCTGCCGGGCGGCGGCGTGCTGGCCGCGGCGGGCCAGGATCTTGGCCCGGGTTGCCCGCCACCGGGCCTGGGTGTCGAAGTCCCCGGCCGCGGCCAGCGCGTTGGCTTCTTCGGTCAGCTGTTCGGCCTCCTCGAGGCGCTCTTGTGCGTAGACCGCCTCGGCGAGACCGGGCAGCATGGTGGGCAGGAACCAGCCGTGTACCCCGGCCGCGCGCAGCGCCTCGCAGCCTTCTCTCAGCAGCTGCTCGGCCGCGGCCGCATCCCCGGCGGTCAACTCGGTCAGGCCCGCTGTCGCGGTGGACACGGCCGCCTCGATTTTCGCCCCGGATCTGGTGTGCCCGTACTGGGCGCGGCTGATCGCCGTCCGGGCGTCGGCGATGCGGCCGGCCTGAGCATAGAGCTCGGCGAGAGTCTGGAGGAGCTCCGCCTGCGCCCACGGGTCGGCTGATGCTTGCTCGAGGAACTGCTCGGCCCGGCGGATCGCCGTATCGACTGGGATGGGGCCGGCCAGGTAGCTGCCGATCAGCCAGCCGGTGGCGTCCAGTTCCGCGCGGTAGTTGCCGCTGGCCCGCGCGTAGGCGATGGCGCGCTCGAGGTCCTCGACGCCCGCCACCGTGTCGCCGAGGAAGGCCCCGCGCCAAACTCCGATGGTGACCCACGCCTCGGCCAGGCCCGCCAGGTCGCCGTCGGCTTCGAGGATGGCCGCAGCGGCCCGGCAGTCCGCCAGCGCGCCGGCGTCGACCCGGCCGAGCATGGTGTGGACGAATGGCACCAGCACGCGAATCCGCGCCTTAACCGCCCGTAGCCCGGCCGCTTCGGCAACCCGGGACCCCTCCGACAAGATCGTATCCGCGCGTTCCAGGTCGCCGAAGTAATACAGCACCGTGCCGAGCAGCCGGAGTAGCTCGGCGCGCAGCCACCGGTCGGCCGGGCCAGTGGCCAGCGCGCGTTCCAGCCACGCTTGTCCCTCCACGGGGAGCCCGCGGGCCAGCCAGAACCCGCCCAGCGCGCGGGCCAGCCGCGGCCCGGTGTCACCGTCTTGCGACAGTGACCAGTCCAGCGCGGCACGGAGGTTGTCCTGCTCGCGGGACAACACCGCCAGGCCTGGTTCCCGCTCGGCCAGGTCCAGGAACGCCCCGGCGTGCCGCTGCCGGGCGTGGGCGGTCTCGCCCGCGCCGGCCAGGCGGCCGGCGGCGTACTGGCGGATGGTCTCCAGCATTCGGTACCGGGTCTGCGAGCCGGCCATCTCGGCGACGACAAGGGACTTGCTGACCAGCCGGTCCACCACATCCACGGCCGCACCCCGGTCGCCGCCGCAGCACACCTGCGCCGCCTGCGCCAGGGCGAACCCCCCGGCGAACACCGACAACTGGGCGAGGGCGCGCTGCTCGGCCGCGGGCAGCAGGTCATAGGACCAGTCGATCGCCGCCCGCAGCGCCTGGTGCCGCGGGTCGGCGGCCGGCCGCCGGTAAGCCAAGAAAGCGAACTTGTCCGCCAGGTGCGCCTCGATCTCCTCCACCGACAGCGCGCTGGCCCGCGCGGCCGCGAGCTCAATCGCCAGCGGCAGGCCATCCAGCTCCCGGCAGATCCGGCCGATCACCGCCACCGAGGAGGCCAGCACGTCGGCACCGGCCCGGGCCGAAGACCCACGGTCGGCGAACAACCGCACCGCCGGCGCCGCCGCGACGTCCGCCGGGTCGGCGTCCCCGGGAGGGACGGCCAGCGGCGGCACCGGGTAGGCGGCCTCACCCGGGACGCCCAAAGGTTCGCGGCTGGTCGCCAGCACCCGCAGCCCCGGTGCGCTAGACAGCAGTGTGGTTGTCAGCTCGGCGCAGGCATCCAGCAGATGCTCACAGTTGTCCAAGACCAGCAGCAGGGCGGCCGAGCGCAACCGGTACCGCAGCGCCTCGAGCACCGGCACACCGCCCGCCTGCCGCACCCCCAAGACCTCCATCACCTGCACCGCCACCAGGCCCGGGACGGACACGCCAGCCAGCTCGGCCAGCCACACCCCGTCCGGGAACCGCTCCACCATGGTCGCCGCGAACTCAAGAGCAAGCCGCGTCTTCCCCGCCCCGCCGGCCCGGTCAGCGTGACCAGCCGCGCCTGGCCCAGCCGCTTGCCCAGCCCGGCCAGCTCCTGCTCCCGGCCCACAAAACTGGTCAGCCGGCCCGGCAGATTGTGCCGCTCTTGATCCGGCGCTGCGGGCGGCACTTCATGCCGCAGCACCGACCGCTCCAGCTGCCGCAGCTCCTCCCCCGGCTCCAGCCCCAGCTCAGCGGCCAGCATCGCCCGGGCCCGCCGGTAGGCCGCCAGCGCATCAGCCTGCCGCCCGCCCCGGTACAAGCCCAGCATCAGCAGCCACCACAACCGCTCCCGCAGCGGATGCTCGGCGACCAGCCGTTCCAGCTCCCCGGTCACCTCCGCGTGCAGCCCGGCCGCCAGATCCGCCTCGACCCGGGCCTCCACCGCGGCCAGCCGCAACTCCTCCAGCCGGGCCGCCTCCAACGCCAGGCTCTCCACCTCCAGCACATCGGCCAGCGCCGGCCCCCGCCACAACCCCAGCGCCTCCCGCAACCGGGCCCCCGCCGCCACCGCCCGCCCCCCGGCCAGCGCGTCATGACCCGCGGCCACCAGCCGCTCAAACCTGCTGGCATCCAGCCCAGAAGGACCGGTGCTGATCGCATACCCGCCGCCGCGCGCAGCCACCGGCATGTCCGGGCCCAGCGCCGACCGCAACCGCGACACATACGACCGCAACGTCACCGCCGCCCCCGGCGGCGCGCTGCCCCGCCACAGCTCCTCCACCAGCCGGCCGGACGACCCGGCCCGCTTCCAGCACCAGCAGCGCCAGCACCGCCCGCTGCCGCGGCCCGCCCAGCGGCACCTCACGGCCGGCCCGCACCGGGCCCAGCAGCCGCACCTCAACGGTCACAGTCCCACCGGGCACCAGCCCGCCCCCGGATACACCCCTACATCCTCCGCCCCCCGCCACGCCCAGGCAACCAGCACCACTACGCCTGCGGAACGGCCAATCGCTAACGAAGATCGCCTTGGCCTCATCGACAGACCCGCCCTCGGTTCGGTTGTCTGCATGCAGATAATGCGATCATGGCGCGCGCCGTCTCGGGACTGTAAAAATAACGGTGTAACTCCTGGGACTGGACGGACGGATGTGCCGTCTGAGGAGGGAACACCATGGCAACGACAGTGGAGCCGGCGGGTGCCGCGAACGGCACGAAGCCGGTGGCGGATGATGGCCGGGCAGCTGAGGCCGATGAGGCGCTGGCCCGCCAGCTGGCGGAGCGGGCGCGGGCGGAGGGGCTGAGCCTGGCCGGCCCGGGCGGGCTGCTGGGCAGGCTGACGAAGGTGGTGCTGGAGAGTGCGCTGGACGGCGAGATGGACGCCCATCTGGGCTATGCCAGGCATGATCTGGCCGGGGACGGCAGCGGGAACTCCCGTAATGGCAGGCGGGTGAAGACGGTGCTGACTGATGTGGGCCCGGTGCAGATCGAGGTGCCCCGGGACCGGGACGCCGCTTCGAGCCGGCGATCGTGCCGAAGCGGCAGCGGCGGCTGGGCGGGGTGGATGACATGGTGGTCTCGCTGGTCGCCAAGGGCCTGACCACCGGTGAGGTGCAAGCCCACTTGGCGGAGATCTATGGCGTCGAGGTCTCCCGGGAGACGATCAGCAAGATCACTGACCGGGTGCTGGAGGGCCTGGCCGAGTGGCAGTCCCGGCCGCTGGATGCGGTGTATGCGGTGCTGTTCATTGACGTGATCAACGTCAAGATCTTGGTTCTGTCGCTGATCTTGTGATGGTCAGTGGGCCAGGAGTACGCGTTTGCGGAGCAGGTCGAGGCTGGCGCGGCCGAACATTTGGCGTTTGAGCATCTTGAGCCGGTTGATGTTGCCTTCGACGGGGCCGGAGCTGTAGGGCAGGGTCAGGCCGTGGCGGACGGCGTCCAGGTCGTGGCGCAGGTGGTGGGCGAATGCGGCCAGCGGCATGAGCGTGTCGTCTTCAACGGCGGTGATCCAGGCGTCCAGGCGGTCGCCGTGACGGCCGGTCATCATCACGGCGAATGCCCGGACGTGGCGGGTGAGCCGGTCGAGATCGGGGTCGCGGCCGCGGATGCCGTGCAGCTTGGCGGCGTCGCGTTTATCGAGGTCCTCGGGGCAGGTCATGATCCAGGAGGTGACCTGGCGCACGGTGGGCGGCTTGCCGGCGGGGCGGGCGGCGTGGCCGCGGCCGTGGCGGAACTGGCGCAGGTACCGCTGGACAGCGAGTTCGCCGCCGGGGTAGCCCAGTTGCTGGATCTCGCGGAACAGTTGGGTGGCGTTGCGTTGACCGTCGTGCCACCGCTGGTGCAGGTGCCCGGTATAGGGGTCGACCACACGCGTGCGCTGCTCGGTCTTGGCGATGAGGTCCTCGGCGCTGCGGGCGGTGGCGAACTTGCGCACGGTGGCCCGGTGCAACCCCAGCGTGCGGCCGATCATTGCCAGGGGCACCCCTTGGGCCTGTAGTTCTTGAACCGCCGCGTAATGCGTGCGCATCCGGGTGACGATCTTCTTCTCCGCCACGGGCTGCACCACCGGAGGCGGGGCCTCGGCGGGCATGGCGGGGACCGGCTCGCCCAGGTAAGCGCGGCGTGTGCTGACCGTCTTTTCCACCGCCTGCCCCAGGTTCTGCCACAGGTGGAAACGGTCCGCGACCTGCACCGCCTGCGGCGCCCCCGCCCGGGCGCCTTCACCATAACCACCGGAGCGGTCCCGGCAGATCACCGCCACCTCCGGGTGCCCGCGCAGCCACGCGGCCAGGTCCGCGCCGTCACGGCCGTCGAAGACCTCGATCGGGCGGTGGGTGGCCATATCGATCAGCACCGTGCCGTAACGCCGGCCCTTGCGGAAGGCGAAGTCATCCACGCCGACCACCGGCACCAGCCCCACCGCCGGCTCAGGCAGCGCCTTGACCAGGCGCAGCAGCGTGTCCCGGCCCACCGGAACCCCCGCTGCGGCGGCCAGCCGCACCCCCGCCCGCCCAGCCAGCGCCAGCCCGATCTGCGTCAGCAGCCCGCGCAGCAGCGGCGTGAACCGGCTATACGGGCTGGTCAAGCCCTCCACCTGCTCAGCGAACGTGACCACCGGGCAGGCGGCATTACCACAGCGGAAACGCCGCACCCTTAACAAGATCACGACCTGGGCGCCACCAGCTGCAGCATCCCGCAGCTGGCGCACATAGCTCCCATGCACCCGCCCCGACACCCGCCCGCACCGGCGGCAAGCCCCGGTCACCGCACGGACCCGGGCCTCGATCACCACCCGGTCCGGATGCCGGTGCAAGTCCTCAACACGCAAAGCCGCCAAATGCGGCAGCAACTCCTCAATAACAGGGCACCCGGAGCATGATCACGTAACGCCGGCCGCCGAGCCCAGCCGCCACGCCCACAAGATCAGCGACAGAACCAAGATCCGCGACGGGAACGTGGCGAACCGGCCCATCTACGTGGCGCTGGCGGTCACCGCCGACGGGGAACGGGACGTGCTGGGGCTGTGGGCCGGGGAGCACGGCGACGGCGAAGGCGCCAAGTACTGGCTGCGGGTCCTGGCCGAGATCAAGAACCGCGGCACCGCCGATGTCCTCATGGTCGTCTGCGACGGCCTCAAGGGCCTCCCGGACGCGATCGCCCAGGTCTGGCCGCAAGCGGTCACCCAGACATGCATCGTGCACCTTTTGCGCAACAGCTTCCGCTACGCCAGCAAGCGGGACTGGGGCCAGCTCGCACGCGACCTCAAACCGGTCTACACCGCCGCGTCCGAGGCCGCTGCCCTGGACGCGTTCGCCGAGTTCAGCGGCACCTGGGAAAAGCAGTACCCGGCGATCATCCGGCTCTGGGAGAACGCCTGGGCCGAGTTCGTCCCGTTCCTCGCCTTCGACCGGGAAATACGGACGATCATCTGCACGACCAACGCGATCGAGTCCCTCAACGCCCGGTTCCGCCGCTCGGTCAAGGCCCGCGGCCACTTCCCCACCGAGCAGGCCGCCCTCAAACACCTCTACCTCACCGTCATCAGCCTCGACCCCACCGGGCGAGGACGCCAACCGCTGGTCCAACCGGTGGAAAGCCGCCCTGAACGCCTTCGACATCACCTTCGACGGACGCCTCAGCGCGGGCAGGAAGTAACACACCAAGATCGAGTTACACCGTTAACTTGACAGCCCCGCCGTCTGGGCCCTTGGCCGGGCTAATGGCCGGCTTGACGAGGGCAGGCTGGGGGCCGCTGGCATATCCTTGGCGATCCGGACGGTAACCAGTTCTCCGTCTTGCAGCCGTTCGCCGGGTACTGGTAAGAAGCCGGGCCAGACCGGGCGATGGTTCCGGATGATTGCTGTATTCGGATGAATAGGTTCTCTTATCACGGCGGCCTTGGGCCGCCTCGGCGAGCCGGATTACCGGAGTAGCGCCAGGAATCGCTTGGGAAGCGGCGGGATGATGCGGCCGCCTGCGGGCTGCCCGGCGGTGGCGCGCGCCGGTGAGATGATGGCCGCCTGCAGGCGGCGGACGACGTCAAGGTGATCGCCGGTCCAGATCATCCGGACCGCGGTGGCGGTGGCTCGGCCGTCGTCACTGAGCAGGTCGCGGCGTACGGCCTGGACAAGGCGGCCGTCGGCGGCCTTGTCGTGAGCGAGTGGCTGGGGTAGCTCACCGCCGGTGATCATGGTGGTCGCGAGACCGTCGTACCAGCCCGTGACGCGTTCAGCCGTGCCCAGAATCTCATGGCGTGCAGCGGCTGCGTCGCAGCCCGCTTGGCCGTCGTCGCCTCGCCAGAGGTCCAGTACCGCGTCGGCCTCCAGACGCAGTCCGACGACTCCTGTGACCAGCCCGGCCACATCGGCAAGCGGGAACCGTTTCGCGCCGCGCTCGGCCAGGTACGTGCGGAACGCGTCATCGAGCCGGCGCGATGCCGCAGCGGCCCGGGCAGCGTCGCCGGCCAGGGCGGGGGGTGCGGGCGTACTTGGGTCGGCGCGTGACATCCCGAATCGCACCGTGCCGGCGAGGTAGCCCACGCCGTCGGCGTACGCCTCCGCCAGCGCCTGGCGGAGCGCGGGCGCCGCACCCCGGGGCCAGAACAGGACACCCACGACCAGGCTCACGCCAACGCCGATGGCAACGTCTTCGATCCGCACCAGGCCGACGCGCCATCCGGTCGGCTGGATGATGTTGAACAAGATCACCAGTATGAGCGTGAACGCCGCCTGCCCTCCAGCGAACGAGATGACCGCTGGAGCGACCCCGGCGAGAAATACCGCCAGCGGCAGCAGGAACCACAGCAACGTGGTGTTCGTGCCGATCCCCAGGAGCAGGGCCGCGCCGACGATGAAGCCCGCTACCGTGCCGAGCATGGCACGAACGGCGTCCTGCCCAGTGTTCAGCGCATTCGAGCGCAGCACCGACAGCGCGCCGAGGACCACCCAGAACGAGTGCTGGACCCCAGTCAGTCTCGCGGCGAGCACCGCCAGCCCCAGCCCGGCGGCACCACGCAAGCTGTTGTGCAACCAGACCGAGTGCGGCTGCAGGTAGGACGTGATCCGTTCCCGCGCCGCGGACAGCGGCCCCGGCACACCCTCGGGCTGGCGGCCAAGCCACCGCTCCCGCCAGCTCCGTCGCTCGGCGGCCGCGGTCAGCTCTACGTTGCGCGCGATAAGCGAGACCGCGTAGCTCAGCTCCTCCGCACGGAAGGCCGGGTCAAGCGATGTGATGAACTCGCTGACCGGCCCCCCGCCCGCGGCCGGGCCGCTCGCGGGCCGCAGGGACCCGACCGGCAGGTCGGTCGTCACGCCCTCCTGCATTTTCGCGTGCGCAGCAGCCAGTTCGGTCAGCGCGGCGTCGAGCTCATCGCTGCTCCCGCCCCTGGAGTCGAGGAGATCCGCGGCACCTTCGAGAACCGCAGCCGCGGCCTCCTTGACCCTCAGCGCTGCGCGGTTGACGCCGTCGCGGTGGAGCCCCGGCTGAATGACAATGGTGTTCAGCCAGTTCAGCTCGTCCACCAGGCGCACGGTCGTCCTAGCCGGAGTGCTCAGCCCGGTTGGGCGGTAGGGCGTCGCCAGGAAGGCACTGCGCAGCGCCTCGACTGCCTGATCCGCCTGCGCAGCCGCGTGATCGCGATCCAGCGCAAATTGTTCGTCCATGCCGCTGAGCAGGTACGCGACCCCCGCACGCAACCGGGCGGCCAGCGCCCGGCAGGCGGCGGCCGCGGCACCACGCAGCCGGTCGCGCGCTGGCGCAGGCCACAGGAGCGCCG
The DNA here is from genome assembly GCA_963726415.1 of uncultured Actinomycetes bacterium. Classification (GTDB taxonomy): domain Bacteria; phylum Actinomycetota; class Actinomycetes; order Streptosporangiales; family Streptosporangiaceae; genus DASXKD01. The sequence goes on along the minus strand of CAVSCM010000039.1, from coordinate 245,847 downwards.
TCGCAACCAGCGCGACGCCTCCGGCCATCCCCCAGCCGGCCAGCCGGTCGGGCACAGCCGATGCCGGAGCGGCCAGCGACACCGGCAAAATGAAAGCCAGCAGCAGCGCCGTGGTCGCCCCGGCCAGCACCGAGCTGACCACGCCAGCAAAGATCACGCCGAACCCCACCACCGCCATCGCAACGGCCGCGAGCCACACGGTCTGCGAGGCCAGCGTGGCAAGGCAGACGAACACCCCGCCGGTCACGGCGAGCGCTGCCTCCGCCTGGAGCCGTTCCACCATGCGACCGCCGAAGTCGACCAGGAGCAGCATCGCGAAAGACCCGAACGCCGCGAACGTAGCCAGCTGCGGGTTGCCGATGACCTTGTCGCCCAAGGCGAACATGGCCGGCATGATGATCGCTGTCCGGGTGGCACGGCGCAGTGCGGCGAAGCCGCGATCGCGCTGGCCGAGCCACCGAACGGGGTGCAAGTGCGCCAGCCGCATATCCGGCATGTGCCAGAGCCCGCCCTCCACATTAAGGAATTACCATCTTTGGCCACCAGCACGCCCATAGCAACAGCGGGACCGCGGGAGGGCTAGCTACCGGCGGGCGGATCATCAAAGGCATCAGCATCCAGGCGCTGCAAGGTCCGCCGGATCGTGGACTCACACGGCACCGCACCTCCGATCCCGAGGCCGGCCCGGGTCGCCTCATCGGTATCGGCAGCCCACTCCGCGATCGCCGTGAACGACCGGGCTCCCGCCAGCACCGCGCACACCGCCAGCGCCAGGATCACCGCCAGGCGATGCCGCACCCCACGCCGCGCCCGCGGATCCGCCGCCGCAGCCAGCACCGGCAGAACCGTGACCCGGTCCCCGTCCAGACCATCCGCGGCAGCGAACAGGTGGCAGAACACAGGGTCAACCGGCGATGATGACGCGGCGGGCATGGTCCCTCGAAGTGATCAGGCAGGTGTGAGAACCGCCATTATTAACTCCTGGGCCTGCCCGTACCACTACCCGCTCACACCGGCGTGTCGCCAGTCCTCAGCCCAGCACGACTTTGCCGGCCCCCTGGCAGGTTGGTCCTGTCAAACTCGCCGTCGTGCGGTCGCGCAGGATCGTCTGTCCGTGAGGTCGACGTCCGCGCCGACGCCCGCCGGCGTTAGACCTATCGGCGCTTACGCGCCCTTCCCGCGGCCCTTGTGTTCCATGAGCTGCAGGGTCACCCCGAACGTCGTCTGCGGCGCCGTGAAGATCATGTGGACCTCGTCGGTCTTGAATTCGCCCTGCAAGACGACCCCTCGGCGTGTCAGTTCGGCTTTGGTGTCTTCGAGGTCGTCAACTTCATATCCGAGATGGCCGATGACCGCAGTCTTGCCATCCTTGAGCTTTGGCATGCCGAAACCGGCAGCGCGGACCTCAATCAACTCCAAGCGCGTTTCACCGCATAGCAGAAATTGCAGGTCGATGTCGCCGGCGAGGATACGCTGGCCAAGAGCTCTGCCATCAACGGTGTCGCCCGCCCGAGCGATGGTTTCGTTGATATCGCGCACGACGATTCCGATGTGATCCAACTCAAGTAGCTTCATGGACCTCAATCCTCTCTCTCGCTGTTTTCCGTTGTTGACGGGATACGGACGTTGCTTTCAGTGGACGCCTCGTCAGGCGTGTAGAAAGCTCCCTCCGTCCACGCCGAGGGTCTGGCCGGTGATGTAGCGGGCGTCGTCGGTGGCGAGGAACACGCGACCGGCAGCGCCACCGTCGCGGCTGGCGCCGGTGACCGGTGCGACCGAGTTGTCCATGCGTTGTGTGTTCATGGCGTCCGCGTCGAGCCGCTCGCGGTCCCGGGTGGTGGTCATCTCTTTACCTTCGCGGCGTTACCAAGGCCTGCGAGGAGCACGTGGACGGCGGCGGTCAACCGGCCGACGAACTCCTCCCGGGACTCCGCCAGGGCGTTCGATAGGTACCTGGCGCCTTGAGCCACCGTAAGCAGCGCCGCCGCGATCTCCTCCGGGGTCACACCAAGCCGCTTGACGTCGTTCTCTGACATCGCTGCGGCGATCGCCGCAGCGAGCCGGTCGTCGAAGCTGCCGACAGCCGGGCTGATCACGTCGGCGAGCCGCATGGCCGGGTTCTGGAGCAGGCGCCCGAGATCGAGGGTCAGCATCGACCCCACGTAACGCCCCAGCCAAGCGTCGAGCGCGGCGACGACACGTCGCTCCAGCCCAACGCCTTCCTCGTCCAAGCAGCGGGAAACCTCGCCGAGCGCAGTGTCGAGTTCGTGGCGGACCGCGGCACGGAACAACTCGTCCTTGCTGGCGAAGCGCAAGTAGAGGCCCTGCCGGGAAATGTCCGCAGACCGTGCAATCTCGTCCATCGAGGCCTTGCGAAACCCGTAGCGCCCGAACACTGGCAGAGCCGCGGAGAGAATTCGCTCTTCCCGCGCGTTGACCGAGGGCGACGATATAGACGACATAGCGCTAATTTACATCAACTGTATGTTCTGTAAAGCTGGGGCCCGCTCATCTCGCGACCGCTAACTCGCTGAGGGAGCGCCGGTGGCGCGCGCTTCCCCCTCCAGCGAACGGGAGCCACCGTGGCAGCCGACCCCGAGCCCGCTTGCGCGAATCGCAGAAGCTCGCAGCTGCGATCGGCGCTCTTCTGCTCGGCCACCAAAGCGGCACCAGCCAGCCAGCCGACCGGCTGATTGCTGCTTCAGGCGTGAATCAGCTGCGCTCGATCAGTCGCGTGAGAACAGAAGACCGGGTCATCCCAGACCTGCTCTGCGGGCGCGACGAGCATCTCGTGCATGACACCGAGGCACCTGAGTTGCGCGGCAGCCAGGGCGCCGCCGCCACGCACCATGCGGCCAGCGTTGCCTCTGCAGTTACAGGGGCTGCCCTCACCGGCTGGCCCGGCGGCACCTGTGGCTACAGGCCGATCTCGGCCCGCTCACACCGGCGTACCGCCAGTCCTCAGCCCAGCACGACTTTGCCGACCCCTGGGCAGACCCCCCGGTCAATGCGCGCGAAGCGGCCACGAGACGTGCCCCCTCATTAGTATCCAGAACTGGACGTTGCGGCAGCCCTGGCCGGGCACAGATCATCCTGATCTGTATGCCACCCTCAGCGAGCGACGACACTGCGCTGGCCGAGCAGAACGGCGGGTAGGCGAGCGCGCTGATGCACGAGATGAGGAGCGGTCCGTCACACTGCGTGATGGGTGCCGCCTATGAAAGACGCTGGTGGTCTTGCCGGGCTCCTGGCCAGCGCGACCTCAGCCGGTGCCCGCCCAGCGCCCGTGGCGCCTGTGGGCCAGGCCCCGGGCCCGGCCGCGGTGAGGTGATGGGCTGGGCGAGGCGCGGTGCTGCCGTGCGGGCTGGGCTGGTGCGGCTCGCGGTGGTGCTGGCGCCGGCGTGGTGGCGCCCGGGCTGGCGCTAGGCCGGAGGCCTGCGTGAGCGGGCATGGCCAGCCCGGCGGTGCACGTCCCGGGGCCGCAGCCGCGAGCCACAAGGTGCGCGGCAGGACCCGGCATGATGAACAGCACCGCGCTGGCGAGCGCAGCGGCGCCGGCCGCGGTCCCGAAGGCGGTGTACCACTGGTGCCCGGCCTGCGCGCCCCGCTGCTGCCCGCGGCGCGCGGGCCGGTGACGTGCCGCGTTGCTGGCGGGGCGGGTGAGCGCGCGCATGCATCCCCCGGAGGCGATCAAGGCTGGCGGCCGTCACTGTAGCAACACCACAGCCAGCGAAGACGGCAAAGCTGAATAGCCACGAGCAGAGATGGCGCTTCACCCAGACCAGGTCATCGCTGGGTGAGAGCGCCCGATCTCATCCCCGGCGCTGCCACCACCGGCGCATCTGCATGGCAGCCGCAGGAGCCGTATGGGGGACCGGCAAGGCTGAGCTGTATCCCGGGGAATGCGCCGGAACAATCCGTTCGGGCGTGGCTCGGACGGCCAGACCAACGACCCGGCGGCCGCGCATACCAGCGACTCGGGCACGTCAAGCGGTTCATCGGGCAGCCACGGTGAGTGATAGGTGTCGGCGCACGGTTCGTGGCATCGGCCCTGGGGCGCACTCCGGACAGGTCCTGGTTGCCGGTGTGCTGGATCAGCGCGGCGATGATGCGGCCACACTTCTTGCGGACGGCTGTGCTAGGCGTGCGCTGAACGGTGGGCGTGGTCATTCGCTGTAGAACGGGCGTACCTCAATCGCGTGGTACCGGGCAATCGGATGCGCTGCCGCGAGCTGGATCGCCTGCTGCCGATCAGCGCAGCTGACGACGTCGATGCCGGCGGCGAACTCCTTGGCGCCGGTGAACGGCCCGTCGCTGAGCAGCGTTTGCCCGCCGCGGACGCGGACCGTCGTGGCCGTCTCCGGGCCCTGCAGCGCGTTCCCCAGGACGTGGAGCCCGCGTGCCACCAGGTCCTGCCGCCAGGCTGCGCCCGCCTGCAGGACCGCCTCGTCGTCCCGCGGCGCCGCCGCGGTTCCGCCGAGCCACATGATCAGCAGGTACGGGGCGCCCGCCGGATCGTCGCCTCGCGCGAACGCGGACGCCTGCTCACCCAGCCGCAGCCCGCCGTTGAATTGCCGGATCTCGATCGCTTGGAACCACGACGACGGGTGCTTGGCCGCTACCTCGACCGCCTCGCCGGGGCCGGCGCATTCGAGCAGGTCGAAGCCCGCTATGAACTCCTTGGTCTCCGCGAACGGGCCGTCGGTCACCAGAGTCTGGCCGTCGCGCACGCGCACCGTTGCCGCCGTCTGCGGCAGATCCAGCTCCCGGCCCAGCAGCCGCACCCCCCGGCCCTGCATCTCCTCCACCCAGCCGGGGCACTCACGCTGCAACACCGCCAGGGCCTGCGGTGTCGGCAGGCCGTCAGCACAAATGAACATCAGGTACTTCATCCCTAGCCTCGCTTCCCATCGACGTACGAATGATCGCCTGTTCGCGCGCCGCCCGCACGCCCTGGCTGATCTGCTGGCGGGTGTGCTTCTCTGCCGCCGCGCTAGGGGCCTGCGATTGGGCGCTTACCCAACCGGACGGCGAACGCGCAGAAGGACACGCGAAGTGTTTTAGCCGGGTGCTCGCCGTTGGCACCCCGCCTATTGTCAGGCGGCTGCCGGGCCCTGCAGCCGCTTGTGCCCGGCCACGGACCGTGCGTTCCGCGCGATGAATGCGAACCCGATCCTGGCGGGCCGTGCCCGCGCAGCACTGCGGGCCTCCCGCGCGCGCCTCCAGGCGGCGGCCTGCTGCCGCATCTCCTTGCCCCGCCCGGCGCTGATCGTCTGCATGGTCACCGGATACATGGCTTCCTCCTCGGTCGCTGGGCCGTGAGGGCCCTGTGACGAGCCGGCCATCTGGCCGGTCACCCTCACGACGAACCGGGACCGGCCAGATGGACAACCACGCGAACCGATCTGCCGCGGCCTCGGGCGCCGGGCCCCCGGGGCCGCCGATCACGAGGCTGACCTGGCCAGGGATGCCGCCGACAGGTCCTGCGCCCGCCGAAGCAAACAGATACCGGGCGCTCGCCCCTGGACGTGATCTCGCTGCAGCCCTCGCGACACCGGTCATCCGGAGTCAGAGGAGAATCGAGGATGTTACCTGACCGCTCCGCTCATCATGGGGATTCACCGGCGGGCCATTCAGTCCCATGAGCAGAGCACGCGCATAGCGACCTGATCTGTGCGCCTCGGCTGATGATCGTCTACGAGTCGCCAGCCGCGCAGAGCCTCGGCGATGCGCGCCTTATCTGAGTCCGGGTTGGTTACGCATCGTGAGCAGGAACGCCCGGTGATCCGCAGGTATGATGCTCAGCGGCCAGGCGCTGGCGATGACTTTGGGCCTAGTGGATCGTCCTCACTGGTGGCGGGCCGCGGCAACTGGACCCGGTCGTTGTCAGGAGGTCATCGTGTCGCAAGTCCGGGTGCACAACTTCTCGGTGTCGCTGGATGGGTTCGGCACCGGTGAGGGGCAGAGCCTGGAGGCTCCGTTTGGGCATGCGGGAACCCGGCTGCACGAGTGGTTCTTCCCGACCCGCACGTTTCGCGCGATGCAGGGCCAGCCCGGCGGCAGCACCGGCGTCGACGACGCTTTCGCCAGTGCCTGGGGGCCGGGCGTCGGCGCCGAGATCATGGGGCGGGGGAAGTTCGGCCCCCAGCACGGTCCCTGGCCGGACCAGGAGTGGAACGGGTGGTGGGGAGACACCCCGCCGTTCCACACCCCGGTCTTTGTTCTCACCCACCATCCCCGGCCCGCGGTCCAGATGAACGGCGGTACCACGTTTGTCTTCCTCGACGCCAGCCCCGCCGAGGCGCTGACGCGGGCGCGCCAGGCCGCCGCTGGCGGGGATGTCCGCATCGGCGGCGGCCCGTCCACCGTCCGCGAGTTCCTGGCCGCCGGCCTGATCGACTACGCGCACATTGTCGTGGTGCCGATCGTGCTTGGCCGCGGGGAGCGGCTCTGGGACGGTCTGGAGGGGCTCGAAGACCGTTTCCAGATTGAGGCCGTGAACAGTCCCAGCGGCGTCACCCACGTCACCCTCAGCCGGCGGTAACGGCCGGCAGCATGGCAGGGCAGGAGGCAGGCGCCGGCCAATGCCGTTCAGCACCCCATGATCGTTTGCAGTGGGCGATCTGGGCGGCGGCGTGAAAGCGCCGGGCAGCGGCGATGCTGGCATGGCCGGCCAAGGGCAAGCTGGTCAAACTAGCCAAGGCTTGTTTGCCCCCAGCCGCGAGCCGAACAGCCGTTCGAGCGCGGTAAGACAGTCACTCTAGCGATCCAGGTTGCCGCCCAGATCGGTTCCGCGCGCGTTCTCCTCGAACTTCCCGATCACTCAGCGTGATTCGATCGAGCGACGAAGCCCGATGCCGGTCGTCGACTCGATGTGGCGCACCGGGCTCGGGGCGTGGGCTCGCCCGTGCGTCAGGCATAGCGAGGTCTTGCGGCCTTGGGCTGGCCCACCGGAGTCAATCCGGTCGCTTCAGCCGCAGTCTCATTCGTAGTCTCATTCACCTGAGTTCATGGGCGTCCGCCGAGCCGCGATGGTCACGGTCATCCCAGGTCACGAACGGTCCCGGCCTGCCGTGAACGCTGAGGCGCACACTTGGAAAGCGTGTTGGGGGCAACCCCTCAGGAGTTCGAATCTCCTATCCTCCGCCACGCTGACCTGCAAGAACTCAATGACCCAATTCACAGACCGCATCACACTCAGTGATCGAGGCGTCCTAGATCGTTGATGGTAATGCGGTGCAGCCCATCGGCCGGTCACAAGGGGCGGGCGGTGACCATGATGATGGGTCCGGGCAGGCTCGAGACCTCAACATCGAACTGAACATTGCCCGATGGTTCGACAAGTTGCGCGGTGGCGCCTGCGTGCTGGCCGAAATGCAGGGGGGCAAGGTAGGCCGGTCGCTGGCCGACGCCGGGGATCTCCACCATGCGGCGGATGAGGAGGTACGGCATGCCGGGGACTCCCCGGTTCCATTCTGTTGCGGTGACGTACTCAAGGTAGTAGTCCCACGGCGGGTCGCTACGGGTGTTCGTCAGTCGTACCCCAAGGTTGGCGCGCGCTCCGGGCCGTGATAGCGGTGCGAGCGGAACGGTGATCCCGCCTTGGGTGATCCAATCGCCGCTGTCGGTGAACAGGCGATGGCTGTACATCCAGCTTTGCTGTGTTAGGTGGGGGAGGCATACCGCGGGTCCGAAGGCGACGTTCCAGGGTAGTTCGACGAACGGGCCATTCTGGCTCATGATGCAGCAGGGATCGGCGTAATCCGACGCGACCGTCAGGGCCGGTCCGACATCGTGCTGCATCCCGAAACCGTGGCCCATCTCGTGTGCTGTGATGTTGCCGTCGAAGGGTGGGGTGAGGCACACCTTGCCGCGGCCGTCGGCGCTGCCATCGATCCAGTACGGGAACCATCCCGGGGTCTGCCAGTCAGCTCCCGGCGGGGCGCCGTCCTTGGACCATTGATGGGTATAGACGGCAATCTGGCTGTGAAATCCGGTGATGGGGTCGTCGTTGCGCCGTTGAAGAGCGCGAATCGCGGCATCTATCAACCCTGACCGTCCGGGCCCAGCCGGGACAGAGCTCGGTGAGCCGCCGGCCTTGGCCCGGGGGATGTCCACTTCGACCCAATCGAAGACCCGGGTGCCGGTCACGTCGATGCTCTCCAAGGAGGCATCCCGCCAGAACTCGACCAAGCCGGCTTTCCCCGGCGTGAAGACTTGCCTGAAGAATGTCTCCGCCGGCCCCTCCCGGGACGCGTCGGGCGGTTCACCCTGGAAGCGGCAAAGGATCACTGCCCAGGGCTTCTTGGCTGTGGCCAGATCCGACATCCGCGCGAGGAGCGCGCGAACCGATCCGGCCGGGGACGGCGAGTAGTGAGCTAGCAAGTCACTGACGCGAACGTCACCGTGTGGTGGCCAGCCCTCGCGCTCACGGGCGCGTTCGACGGCTTGGAGAAGTGTGGTCATCGTGTGCTCCTCACTGCAGTGTCACGAGGATCGGGATGAGGCGGCGGTCGTGGCAGGCCGCCAGAGCTTTGCCCAGAACGGCACCGAAGGCGCGCCCCGGATCCCCGGCCCTCATGGCGTACCCGGGCGTCTGCGAGGTTGTAAGGAGGTCACCGACAGCCACTGGAGCGCGAGTGCCGTCGACCTTGCAGTAGACCTTGCCGACGAGAGCGACCGGAATGCGGTCCGTGCCGTCACCGCCAGGGCCACTGTCCAGGATGACGGCTGGCCGGAACGCGCCCGCACCTGACACAACACCTGCAACGCGCCCGTCGTAGTCGCTGTCGGCGACCCGCAGGGCGCCGGTGTCGTCGAGCGCCATCACCGTGCCGGGTGGGGCCACGACCTGGTCGGCAGCATCGAAGCGCTCAGCGCAATCCGCGCCTGCGACCCGGATGTCACCAGTCACGACGATGTCCCCGTCGAAGAAGCCAGCCATGCCACCGGGATTGTGCCCGGAGATCCCGGCGTGCGCGGGATTGTGGCTGACACCGAAGACACCGTCGAAGTTCTGGCTTTCGCCGACCACGCCGGCGTTGGTGCCGCTGTGGCCGTAGACACCCTTGGACCCGACCGACGAGCCCTCAACACCGTTCCCGTCGGTGCTCGCCCCATACACGCCGGTTCCGTTGCCGGTGACGCCATCGTTGTCCGAGCGCGCCTCGCCCATGACCCCAATGGTCCCGGCGCCGCCCTTCGCCTTGCCGTACACGCCGACCCAGGTCGCGCTCTCGCCGACCACGCCTGCGTTGTTGTCGCTGTGCCCGTACACACCCTGGAAGTCGGTGCTCGTGCCGACGACGCCCTTGGATTTCGTCGAGCCGCCTTCGACGCCGTGCCCGTGCTCGGCGAACCCGTGCACCGCGAGTCCGCCGTCAGGGCTGGTGTTCGTGGCATCGACGGCAGGTGTGGCAGCCTTGTTCGACGTCAGCGAGATCGGTGTGGTCATTCCGGGCCGTCCTTTCAGTTGCAGGGAATCTGTCCAGCGATAGCCCGGATCCGTGCCCCGGGGGCTGGTTCGTTGCTTTCCACCCATGCCGGCAGCGCGTGGGTCAAGGAGTCCAGCAGGCGGTGGCCGGCGCGGAAGTAGCCCGCGGTGGGCCGGGCGCGCTTACCCGGGATGAGTTCGAGGGCGGTGCGCGAGGAGGACAGCCAGTCCATGTCCAGCCTCATGAGCAGCGGCGGGCGCAGCGGTCCGCGGGCCAGGCGGACCTGGATCCAGCATGTGCCGGAGTCACGGTCGCCCTCGATCGGTCCGCGCAAGAGGCCCTGGCCGAGGTGCAGTTCGCCGTGCTGTCCCGTGCGCTGCCAGCTTTCAAAGGCTGCCAGGCAGGCGTCGAACGGGATGTCAACGATCCGCCGGAACGATAGCGGGTCTTTTGTAAAGCACCGGTCCGCACTTGGGCTGCCCTCCGCCCAGTTAGCGGATGAGGGGGACGGTATCTGCCAGCAGTTCCTGGCCAGCCCGGCGGGCACGCGAAGCCAGTTCCTCAGTCCGTGGATGGCGCGTTCTCGTCTCATGGCCTGACCCTCCGATGCGATCTGTTCCACGGTGTACGCAGGCACTGGACAACCTCTGGACTCCTCGTGGAACGCACGGCAGCAACAGAGATCGGCGCGACGCCCGCTGTGGGCATGAACTAGAGCACGGGAATCGACGTGGAAGTCCCCGGCGTCAGCGAGCCGAGGTCCGGCATCAGGACTCGCCCGTCTGGCTGGGATCTCGCCGGTGAGCTGCGCTCATTGATGCGCTAATCTCGCCATTTGGTATGGACTATTGAGCGCCGTTGGCCGAGCTGAACAAGAGCGCATCGATCCGGTTACGTTCGGGGAGCGGCATCACGAGTCCCAATCGAGCGGCCTGCGCGATGAGGTCACTTGTGAGATGACCCGCGCGGACATTATCGTGATCGCTCAGCGACGCGAAGGCATCTTCGATCAGGTAGACCACTCGTTCTGGGTGAAGCTGGTCTGGGTGTTGAAGCGGCCTCGCGCGCGCCAAGGCCGCGGCCGCAGCCGTGGTGCGCCCGCTGAGTCGTGCCGCGCGCGCTTGCCTTGGCGACAGTACTCGCAGGGCGAACTTGCGGTCGTGGCCTTCGATCGCTGAGATGGCGGCGTCGAGAACGTGGCCAGCCCGTGTGATGTCGCCTTGCTCGATCAGCACGTCTGCCAGTAGGGCCGCGCACCGCCCCCAGTTGTACGCATGGCCGGCGTCGCGGCTAATTCGCAGCGCATGTTCTGCCTCGGCGGCCGCCATGACCAGGTCCCCCCTGGCCCAGGCCAGGAAGGCCAGACCCTCATGACTGCGCGATTGACTTCGCCCGGACCCGAGTTCGCGCGCGGCGATGAGCGATTTCTGGAGCAGGGTTTCGGCATCCGGATAATCCCCGGAGTCTATGGCGAGGAAGCCGAGTGCACGCTGCAGGAACGATGCGAGGTGCCGGTCGCTGGCTAGTTCCAACGCTGGCCTGAGTAGCTCGCGGGCGCGTTTGGGATCCCGGAACCGGTAGGTCTCGGCGAGCGACAACGTGGCGAAGGTGATCACCACCGGTCGGCTGGCCCAGCCCCAACGAGCAGGGCCATCAGTCGCCAAGCTGGCCAGATCGATCGCCTCATGCAATCGCTCCAGTGCCTGCGTTCGCAAGTCGCCCCACATCGACACATCGCCCTCGACCGCCAGGGCCAGCGCTTGTAGCGTCTGGGCGCCCGCCTCACCGGCGAGCTGTCCCGCCGAGCGAGCGAGACGAACGGCGGCGCCAGAGTCGCCCGCCGCCTCAGCGAGTATCGCGGCGCCGGCGGAAGCGGCCGCCCGTAGCAGAGGCGGCGACGTCTTGTCGCCGCTCGCGTTGAGCCGTTCGGTGAGGTGCCGGTATCCCTCTTCGATGTGGCCGAGGTCCCACCACAGGGGTAGGCAGTCGACTGCCAAGGTGAGTGCCGCCTCGCTGGAGCCGGTTCCGCTCAGGTAATCCAGGGCGCCCCGGATTTCCACCGCTTCCTCTGCCAGCCGAAACGCGGTCGCTTCACCCGCGGCAGTGTGCGCGGTACGCCCAGCTTGCTCGGCTATCAGACAGTAGTACTGCGCGTGCCGCGCCCGATCGGCATGCGCAGCCTCGGCATCAGTTGCGAGGCGTTGCGCCGCGTACTCGCGAATGGTCTCGAGCAACCGGTATCGGGGTTGCTGCGGGACGCCGGTGCGAACGACGAGGCTCTTATCTACCAGCGCGGCAAGTGCGGGCAGGCACCCGCCGCCCGGCAAGGGCGCGACCGCCTCTATCGCGTCCAATGGTGCGCCCGAGGCGAAGATGGAGAGCGCTTGAAGTAGTTGCCGTTCGGGCTCCGTGAGTGCTGCATAACTCCACTCGATCGCTGTACGCAAGCTCCTGTGGCGCTCGGGGCCGTGCCGGGTGGCGCCGACGAGCAACTCCAAGGGGCGATCGAGCCGTTCCAGCAGGGCACGCAGGGTCAGTGTCTTCGTCCACGGGGCAGCAAGTTCGAGCGCGAGCGGCAGGCCATCCAGACGACGGCAGACTCCCGCCAGCGCCGCAACATCCCGGCCGGCTACCGAAAACCCAGGATTCGCCGCCCTGGCTCGGTCGACGAACAGGCGCACAGCGTCAGACGCCAGTACGTCTTCCATGCTGGCGTCAGGCAACTGCGCTGGCAGTGTCAAGGGCGGTACCGGGAACTGTCGTTCGCCCTCGAGGCCAAGCGGCTCGCGGGAGGTGGCAAGGACGGCAACGCCTGGCGCGGAGGCCAACAGCGCAGCAATGTCGGGGACCGCGTCCAGCACATGCTCGACGTTGTCCAACACCAGCAGCACCCGGCGCCCAGCGAGTTGCGCAGCAAGCGAGGCGATTGCGGCCAGGTCCGGCCGCACGCGAAGCCGGCACGCATCGGCGATGGCGGCGCCGACAAGCCTCGCAGCGCGTACCGGCGCCAGGTCGACGAATGCGACTTCAAGTTCGCCTGCGGCACGAACCACGGTGCCGGCTTCGATCCCCAGCCGGGTTTTCCCACTGCCGCCAGGGCCGGTGAGGGTGACCAGCCGATGCGAACCGAGCATCTGCAGCACCGACTCGAGCTCCCGTTCCCGGCCGACGAAGCTCGACAGCGCCACCGGCAGCGCTGGCAGGACGTCCGCAATGACCGGCGGAGCCACAGCGGCCAATGACGGTTCCTGTCGCAGCACCTCAAGGTGCAGCTTCCGCAACGCTGGACCGGGGTCAACGCCCAGCTCGTCAGCAAGCCCCAGCCGAATCGTCTCGTACACGGCGAGCGCCTCCGCCTGCCGTCCTGATCGATACAGCGCAAGGATCCGCAGCTCGGCCAGCCGTTCGCGAAATGGGTGGGCATCCGACAACTCCAGCAGGTAACACAGCGCCCGATCAGGCCGTCCGAGCGCAAGCTCGACCTCGGCGGCGGCTTCGGCCGCGGACAACCGCGCCTCCTGCAATCTGGTGGAAGCCACCAACGCGAACTGCTCGGCAGCGAAGTCGACCAACGGCGCCCCGCGCCATTCGCCCAGTGCTTGGCTGAGCAGCCAGGAAGCCGCTGACAAATCACCGCTCTCACGGGCTGCGCCTGCCTTGCCCAGCAAGGCGTCGAAGCGCATCAGGTCGCACTCGTCTTCGCGGACAACCAGCCGATAGCCGTGGGAAGAGACAAGGCGCTGGCCGCTTGCGCGCGGGGGCCGATCTGGCTCCAGGATGCGCCGCAAGTCCGACACGTAGCCCTGCACCAAGTTGACCGCCGACGCAGGAGCGGTTTCACCCCACAGCGCGTCGATCAGCCGCTCGACGCTGACGGCCTCGTTTGCCGAGAGAAGGAGCACCGCCAAGATCGCTCGCCGTTTTCCGCCGCCCGACAAGATCATCCGTCGCCCGCTGCTGACCTCGAACGGTCCCAGCAGCCGGAACTCCAGCTGGTCCATGACATCGCCTCGCCCAGACGTTGGCCGCTCAAAGCCAAGCTGCGTCACAGTCCAGCCGAAGAACAGAGCGAATCCAGAACTCCTGTTCACCCTAACCTTGAGCATGTCGAGCGCGGCGATCCGTCAGGTCAGAGCGGCGGCACGGTGGAAGGGGACTGGCGATGGTTGAGGTAAGGCGTTTGGGTCAGCAGGGCTGGAAGACGCTGCGCGACGTGCGCCTGGCCGCACTTGCCGACGCGCCCTACGCCTTCTGGGCGACGTTCCAGGAGGAGTCCCGTTTCGAGCAGGACCAATGGCAACGATTTCTGAAGGCCGCCGCGTGGTGGACGGCAAGCCGCACCGATCGCGTGGTCGGCGTCGTCGCTGTTCTGCGCCGCGGCGAAACCCTTGACGAGGCAGAGCTGATCGCGATGTGGGTTGCCCCCGACGAGCGCAGGCGCGGGACAGCGGCACGGATGCTGCAGGCCGCCTGTGAGTGGGCTAGCGCAGCCGGAACGCAGACCCTCACGCTATGGGTGACCGAGGGCAATGACCCCGCCAAGCGCCTGTACGAATCATGGGGATTCCAGGCCACCGGCGAACGGGCCGACCTGCCACACACCGCAGCCAGTGGTGAGGAACGGATGCGGTTGCGGTTGTCCGATCCAGTCGCTCCAGACTCGGCAACTTGCTGAGATCGGCGCAGGGTACGCCCGCGAAGACCCGGTGGCCGTTCACGCGGCTCCGGCCACCGGGTCTTCACGTCACCTGACCGGGCCTACCCGGCGGTCTGGACGGCGAGCGTCTCGGCCGCCTGGGCCTTCACGGACACCTCGACGGCGGTCCCGCGCGTGGTGGTGACCAGCTTGTAGTGCACCTTCTGGCCGTTGAGCGTGACCGCGGTTGGCTTCGCTCCGCTGGGCAGGACGGCGCCGACGGTCAGCGCCAGGCCGGTCGCGCCGGACACCTGGGTCTGGTAGGTCCCCGCCTGATGGCTGGCGCTCACGGCCAGGTCCTGGCTGCCGACGCGCAACTGCTTGACGCTGAGCGAGGGCCAGGACGCGGGCACCTCGGGCACCACGGCGACCGTGCGATGCGGCACGTCGGGGGTCACTCCGAGCAGGTCGTTCACCACTGTCCACATGACGCCGTAAGACGACCAGGCCTGCATGACGTTGGCCCGGCTGGTGAACGGCTCGAACGGGTTGTACTGCGCGCTGGCAGCGAGTTCGGGGAGCGAGCCCGGCATCTCCACGGTGAGCTGGCCCGCCACCTTGTCCATGTAGGAGACGGCCTGCGCGGTCCGGCCATAGTTCGCCTCGGCCCGGGCCATAGCGCCGGTGTTGACCAGGTAGCAGGTCTGGCCGCCGGTGCCCGACGGGCCGCCCACGCCGTCGACGAACAGCCCGCACGTTCCGCTGAACGTCGGCCCCTCCATCGCGGCCAGCGCGGCATCGGCGTGGGCCGCCGGCGCGATGCCCTGCTCCATCGGGGCCACGGTGGTCCACCAGCGCTGCTGAAGCTGCTGCCCGGCGTGCGTGCAGTCACCCTCGGTGCCCTGGCACATCGAGTCCGCGTACAGGTTCTGGCTGGAGATCCACCACTGGTGGAAGGCCTTGAGCATCGCCTGCTGGTGCTGCGCTGCCCAGGCTGCGGTGGAATGGTCCCCCACCGCGACGGCCATTTCATGCAATACGCCAAGCGCCTGCACGGTCTCCGAGGACACATCGACTGCCTCATTGCCTAGAGCGGTGTTCTCCACGATGCCCGCGCCAGCGGGCCACGGGCCGTTCTTGCCACCCGGTGCCAGGCTCGTCAGGTAGTGCAGGCCGGCCTTGATGAAGGCGTAGTTCTGGTGCAGGAACGCCTGATCGCCGGACCACTGCCAGACCAGCCCGGCGGCGATGTCGAACTGGGCGGTCTCGTTGATGTCACCGGGCTCGGTGTTGTCGCCGTAGTACACGGCCCCGGTGGAAGAAATCTCGTGGACCACCTTGCCGGTGCTGCCGTTCACGATCTGCGACACGGTGCGCAGCGTGTTGAGGTGCTGCATGGCGGTCTGCCACTGGCCGGCGGCCACCAGGCTGTAGGTCGCGTAGGCGCCGTCCGTGCCGAAGAACTCGGCGTAGTCGGGGTAGGCGGCATCGATGCCGGACAGCTTCGGCAAGGTGGCCAGCGGCTTGGGGTACACGGTCCCGGCCTTGGTGTCCCTGATCGCGGCCTGGGTGATCGTCCGGCGCAGGTCGGCCAGGTTCAGCTTGCTCCACAGGATGGTCCGCTGCACGCCGGCGTCCGGGACCTTGACGTTGGTCAGCGCGGCCGTGGCGTCGCGCGCGGCGACCTTGCCCGCCAGCAGCCCGAGCGGGTTGGCCAGCCCGGCCTTGAGCGCGCTCACCGCTGGCGGGGCGCCGGTGTGCGACCCGGCCACGCCGACCCACAGGGTCTGCCCGCCGGCGGGGATGGACAGGTTCCAGGTCAGCTCCCCGCCCCGGCCCCTGGTGCCGAACACCGTCTGCTGGCTGGCCGGGGTCGGGCCCCAGAACCCGGTGCCGGTCTTCACGCTGGCCGGCTGTGGGGTGGCGCCGACCTCGGCGTACCACGGCCGCGATTCCTGGCGGAACTGGATGACGCCGCCGCTGGCCGAAACCGTGTTCTGGTGGTTGAAAGAGTCGAACGTGGGCTTGGTGAACCCCCACGGGTAGGCCGCCGCGACCTGGCTGTGCGCGTCAGCGGCCACGCTGGCGGTCATGGCTTTGCCGCTCACCGGGGTCAGGGTGAGCCCGAACAGCACGGTCGGCTGCCCGTCCGGCGCGAACTCGGTCAGGGTGGGCCGCAGCCCGCCGGTGACCGGGAAGGACAGCCGCACGAAGCCGGGGCCGGTGGTGTACTTGGCCGCAGCGTCCAGCCAGTGCCTGCCGACGCTGAACCACAAGCCGTCCAGCAGCTTGGTCGGCGGCGCCCAGACGCCGCCCATCTGCCCGGTGGTATGCCAGCCGATCGGCGGGAACGTGCCGTTCTCCGCCCCGACGACGTAGGCGCCGGTGCCGGCGGCCACGTACCGGCGCAGAGCAAGCTTGGTGGTGGCCGAGATGACCGGGGATGCCGACGCTTCGGGAACCCCGGCCGCCGCTCTTGCCGTGTTCGTGGCCGCTGCGGATCTCGTGGCCGCCGCCGCGGGTCTCGTGCCCGCCGCGGTGCCGAGCGCCCGCCAGCAGGCCAGTCACTGCGACCGCTGCGGCGATTCCCGTCAGGCTGTTGCGTACCCGGTTTCCTCCCATGCTGAGCCTCCTCGCCCGGCACGCCCCCGGCAGCGCGCCGGGCGGCCTGCGACGGGTGCACCAGCTACCCGGGGCCCAAGATCGGCAAACGTGCTCTTTCACTCTCCGCCGCGTCCCATAGCGGGGCAGACCAGGGCATAGTGCCGACAAGAAGTCGTCAACCGGGAGCGAACGCGGCGGGTGGCGACCGGACAGAACATGAGCGTGGAGCCCAGCCTTCGTCAGCCACCTGGGCCCGGTTCCCGCCCGCTGACCAAAAGCGCGGCTCCCGCCAGGCGGCCGGCCGGCGGGAGCCGCGCACCCCCGCTGGCTGCCAGGGGCGTGCCTGAGATGTCAGGGGCGTGCCTCGAAGACGAGGTTGAACGGGGTCTCGGCGGCGCGGCGGAACCGGGTGAACCCGGCCGTGCCGACGACGTCCGCGATCCTCGCCTCACCGGCCTGTGCCCCGAGGGCGAGCCCGACCTCCTGCGACAGCGACGCCGGGGTGCACAGCAGCGTGGAGAACGAGTAGTAGGCGCGCCCCACCGGGTTGAGGTTGCCCTCGACCCGGTCGGCGGCCATCGGTTCCACGATCATCCAGGTGCCGTCGGGCTTGAGCGTCCCGCGGACGTGCCGCGCGGCCCCGGCCGGGTCGCCCATGTCGTGCAGGCAGTCGAACATCGTCACCAGGTCGTACTCGGTGCCGTCGTAGGCCGCGGCCGGGCTCGA
This sequence comes from uncultured Actinomycetes bacterium, assembly GCA_963726415.1. Lineage (GTDB taxonomy): Bacteria > Actinomycetota > Actinomycetes > Streptosporangiales > Streptosporangiaceae > DASXKD01. The sequence continues at coordinate 228,447 of CAVSCM010000039.1, read as the reverse complement.
TCTCGAACCGGACCCGGTCGGCCACGCCCGCCTCCTGGGCCCGGCGGCGCGCCGTCTCGATCGAGCCGGCGTGGTAGTCCGAGCCGACGAAGACCGAGTTGGGGAAGTGCTTGGCCATCAGGATGGTCGAGGAGCCGTGGCCGCAGCCGACGTCGGCGACCAGCTGCGCCCCGCTCCAGCTTGTCCACGACCCCGTCGAGGGCGGGCAGCCACGCGCTGATCAGGTTGGCGTTGTAGCCGGGCCGGAAGAACCGCTCGCAGCCCTCGTGCACGTCCGACACGTGCTCGTGCCAGCCGAACCCGGCCCCGGTGCGCGCCGCATCGACGATGTGCGGGGAGTCGGTCATCGAGCCCAGGGCGAACTGGAAGAACCCGGGCAGGTAGGCCGGGCTGTCCGGATCGGTCAGCGCGACCGTCTGCTCGGGCGGCAGCAGGTAGCGGCCGCTGTCCGGGTCGTAGCTCACATAGCCGCCCGCCGCCTGGGCGTTCAGCCACTCGCGCACGTAACGTTCCGCGGTGCCGGTGCGCTCGGCCAGTTCGGCCGGTGCCAGCGGGCCCGCGCCCGCCATTGCGCGGTAGAGGCCGAGCCGGTCGCCCATGACCACCAGCGCCGTGTTGAGCGTGGCGCCGACCTCTTCCACCGCGCGGAAGACGAATTGCATGAGCTTGTCCATGTCGACTTCGGTGGCTTCTTGCTCGATGGTGCTCACGATGTCCCTCCCGGGTCAGGTTTCCGCGAGCGTAGGTCGGGCGCGACCGTTCGTCGCTTCCGGGGGACCACCTAGTCCTGCGGCGGGAAACCCCTGGTCAAAGCCCAGGGGACACCTAGTTGCCGGACGCCGCGACGCCGCCGCTTCGGCCCGGCTTTGCTGGCTGGCACCGGGTGCCTAGAATCGCGGCCATGCTGCTGGGGCGGGAGCAGGAGCGGCACGAGATCGATGAGGCGCTTGCCCGGGCGCGATCGGGGGCCAGCGCGACGCTTGCGCTGGCCGGTGAACCGGGGATCGGCAAGACCGCCCTGCTCGACTACGCGGCCGAGCGGGCCCGGGGGATGCGGGTGCTGCGGGCCCGCGGGATCAAGTCGGAGGCGCAGATCCCGTTCGGATCCCTGCTGGAACTGCTCCGCCCCACCCTGGCCATGCTCGACAAGATCCCCGAGCCGCAGGCGGTCGCGCTGGAGGGCGCGCTGGCGCTGCGGCGCGGGACGGCGCAGGAGCGGTTCGCCGTGGGTGCCGCCACGCTGAGCGTGCTTGCTGCCTACGCCGAGCAGGCGCCGGTGGCCGTCCTGGTGGACGACGCCCAGTGGCTCGACGTTTCGAGCGCGCAGGCGCTGCTGTTCGCGTTCCGCCGGCTGGTGGCCGACCCGATCGCCGTATTCCTCGCCGTGCGCGAAGGTGAGCCGTCCCTGCTCGACGGCGCCGACCTGCCGACACTCCAGATCGGCGGCCTGACCAGCGACGAAGCGGCCCAGCTCATGCCGGGGCTGACCGCCGAGACGGCCGCGCTGCTGCACCGCGCTACCGCCGGCAACCCGCTGGCGCTGCTGGAACTCGCCGCAGACCCCGGCGACCTGGCGCTGGCTCCCGAGGGCGCGCCCATCCTGGTGTCCGCCAAGATCTCCCAGGCGTTCCTGCACCGCGCGGGCCAGCTCAGTCAGGCCGCGCAGCAGGCGCTGATCCTCGCCGCGGCCAGCGATACCACCGATCTGGCGACGCTGCGGCAGGCCGCGGCCGGGCTCGGCGTCGACATGGCCGCGCTGGCCGACGCGGAGAGCGCGGGCCTGGTCGCGCTGCTCCCTGGTGTGGTGGAGTTCCGCCATCCGCTGGCCAGGCTGGCGATCTACACCGACGCGCCCGCCGACCAGCGGCGCGGTGCGCACCGGGCACTGGCGGCCGCCCTGCCGGACCGTGACGTGGACCGCCGCGCCTGGCACCTGGCCGCCGCGGCGGCGGGCACGGACGACACGGCGTCGGCGGCGCTGGAACAGGCGGGCGCCAGAGCTACGGACCGCAGTGCGTACGCGGCCGCCGCTGCGGCGTTCGAGCGGGCCGGGCGGCTCACCGCCGACGGCGGCAGGCGGGTGCGGCTGCTGCGGGAGGCGGCCGGGGCAGCGTGGCTGGCCGGGCTGGCCGACCACGCCGTGACACTGCTCGATGAGGCCCGCGCCGCGGCCGACAACCCGCGGGAGCTGGTCGAGATCGAGCAGCTCAGGGGGCATATCGCAACGTACCGCGGGCCGGTGATGCGCGGTCACGCGATCCTGACCGCGGCCGCGGGACAGGCGGACCCGGAACAGGCGGTGGCGATGCTGGCCGATGCCGCCAATGCCTGCTTCTACGCGGGAAAGCCGGCCGAGATGCTCGCGGTGGCCGAGCAGGCGCGCGCGGTGCTGCCCGCCGACGCATCGCCGCGGGCCCGCTTCCTGGCCGGGATCATCGCCGGGATGGCCGGGATCCTCGGCGGGGACGCCGCGGCCGGCGCGGAAGCCGTACACGAGGCGATCAAGCTTGCCGAAGGCACGCCCGGCCTGCGTGAAGACCTTCAGCTCATGCCCTGGCTGGCCATTGGCCCGGTGTTCCTGCGGGAGACCGGCGCGGGGCGCTCGCTGCTGGAAGAGGCGCTGCGGACCGCCAGGGACCGCGCCGCCGTCGGCGCACTTCCGTACCTGCTCATCATCATCGCCCGGGACCAGTGGGCTACCGACCGCTGGGCGGTGGCCGACGCCACCTATCGCGAAGCGATCGATCTGGCACGGGAGAGCGGGCAGCAGACCGCGCTGGTCTTCGGGCTGGCCGGCCTGGCCTGGCTGCAGGCACGCCGCGGCCGGGAGCAGGAGTGCCGGGACTGCGCGGCCGAGGCGCTGCGGCTGTGCCGCGACCTCGGCACGCGGCTGCACGAGATCTGGACGGCGGCGGCCCTCGGCGACCTGGAACTCGGCCTCGGCGACGCGGCCCGCGCCGCCGTCCATTTCGGGCGGCAGCAGCGACTGCTCACCGAACTGGCGATCACCGACGCCGACCTGTCACCCGCGGCCGAGCTCGCCGAGGCTTACCTCCGGCTCGGCCGCGAGGAGGCGGCCCAGCAGGTCGCCGCCCAGTTCACCGCCGCGGCGCAGGCGAAGGGGCAGCCATGGCCGCTCGCCCGCGCGCTGCGCACCCAAGGCCTGCTCGCGCCCGACAGCGAGTTCCCCGCGGTATTTGATCAAGCAATACGCCAGCACGCGCAGACCCTGGATGCCTTCGAGACGGCGCGGACCCGGCTGGCCTACGGCGAGCGCCTGCGGCGCACCAGGAACCGGGTGCTCGCCCGCGAGCAGCTCCGGGCCGCGCTGGACATCTTCGAGCGTCTCGGCGCCGGCCCATGGGCCAGCCGGGCGCGCGCCGAACTCGCGGCGACCGGCGAGACGCTCCGGCGGCGGGACCCGGGCACGATCGATGAGCTGACCCCCCAGGAGCTGCAAATCGCGCTGGCCCTGGCGGGCGGGAGGACCACGCGGGAAACCGCCGCATCGATGTTCCTCAGCCCCAAGACCGTGGAGTACCACCTCAGGCACGTGTACCAGAAGCTGAACATCCACTCCCGCGACGAGCTTGCCCGGGTCCTGGCCGACCAGCCAAGCTGAGCAAGCCGGCGCTGCTTTACCGGATCATGACCCTCAAGATCCTTGTCACGACCGCCTGGGTGGGATAGCCAGTATCTGCAGGATCGTGCCCGGGCAGGGTCCGGTGAGCCCCGTACGATGCAGTGATCCTCGGCGGAACGGAGCCGCATCGTGTGCAGGCTGCTAGGGCTCAACGCGGGACGCGAGCCGGTCAGCGCGTCGTTCTGGCTGGTGGACGCGCCGGACTCCCTTGAGGTGCAGAGCCACCGCAACGTAGACGGCAGCGGTATCGGCTTCTTCGATCCAGCCGGCGCCCCGGTCCTCGACAAACAGCCCGAGCCCGCCTTCACCGACCAGAAGTTCCTCCGGGAGGCCAGGCAGGCCAGATCGGTGACCTTCGTCGCGCACGTCCGCTACGCCACGGCGGGCAGGCGGACCTTGGCCAACACTCATCCGTTCACGATGCGCGGCCGGATCATGGCGCACAACGGCGGGTTCGGCGAGCTGGGCAGGCTGGAGGAACAACTCGGCCCCTACCGCGACCTGGTCGAAGGTGACACCGACTCCGAGCGTTACTTCGCGCTGATCACCCAGCAGATCGATGCCCACGGCGGCGACGTGGCGGCGGGGATCGCGGCGGCGGCCCGGTGGATCGCCGAGCGGCTGCCGGTTTCCTCGCTGAACGCCATCGTCGCGGCCGCCGGTGAGCTCTGGGCACTGCGTTACCCCGGGCAGCACGCGCTGCACATCATCGAGCGGCCCGCCGGCGCGAGCAGCCCACCGAGCCCAGCGGTGCTAACCCGGGGGAGCGACCCCCCGGAACCCCCCGGGGCGCCGATGGCGCCTGGCCGGCAAGCCGGCAGGCCCCATCGCGCGGCCGACCCGGCAGGCACCGGTGACCCCGCAACCGGCCTGCACGCCCGCAGCGCGACCTCCTCGGTGCACGCACCGGAACTGCACGTGCTCCCGTCGGTCGTCGTGGCATCGGAGGAACTCGACGGCGAGCACGGCTGGCGCATGCTCGCGCCCGGCGAACTGGTCCACGTGCGCCCCGACCTGACCGTCGAGTCCGCCGTGGTGCTGCCGGAGCCGCCGGCACACCTGGTCCCACTTCCCGCGAGCAACCCCAACATCGACACCTGACCAGGCCGCTGGCATGACCCGCGGCAGGCCTGAGCACCACCGCCAAACCGAGTAACACCCAGCGGGCTGGGGGAAGACTCCGTGAAGCGAGCAGGGAGGGCACATTGAGCGCCACCAGCGGGACGGCGGCGGACGCCGAGCGGGCCGGGCCGGAGCAGATCGGCCAGCGCCGCAGGCTCATCATCATCGGCGCGCTGCTGCTCGGCATGCTGCTGGCGGCGCTGGACCAGACGATCGTGGCCACGGCGCTGCCCACGATCGCCGGCGACCTGCACGGGCTGTCGCACCTGTCCTGGGTGGTGACCGCGTACCTGCTGGCGTCCACCGTGTCCACCCCGCTGTGGGGCAAGCTCGGCGACCTGTACGGCCGCAAGACGTTCTTCCAGGCGTCAATCGTGATCTTCCTGATCGGCTCGGCGCTGGCCGGCCTGTCCCACACCATGCTGCAGCTGATCGCGTTCCGCGCGGTCCAGGGCATCGGTGGCGGCGGCCTGCTGACCGGTGCGCAGACGATCGTCGCCGACGTGGTGCCGGCCAGGGACCGGGGCCGGTACCAGGGCCTGTTCGGCAGCGTGTTCGGCGTGACCAGCGTCCTCGGCCCGCTGATCGGCGGGTTCTTCGTGGACAACCTGTCGTGGCGCTGGGTTTTCTACGTCAACCTGCCGATCGGCGCAGTAGCGCTCGCCGTGGTCGCGGCCGTGCTGCCCGGGCACCTGCGCCGGGCTCCGCACAAGATCGACTATCTCGGCACGGTGCTGCTGGCCGGCGCGGCGACCAGCCTGGTGCTGCTCACCTCGCTGGGCGGGACCACCTACGCGTGGGGCTCCACGCCGATCTACCTGATGGCAGCGGGGGCGGTGGTCTGCGGCGCCCTGTTCGTCTGGGCGGAGAGCCGGGCCGCCGAGCCCGTGGTGCCGCTGCACCTGTTCCGCAACCGGGTGTTCTCCGCGTCGAGCGCCGTCGGGTTCGTCGTCGGGTTCGCGATGTTCGGGGCGATCGCCTACCTGCCCCAGTACATGCAGATCGTCAAGGGCGTCAGCCCGACCCTCTCCGGACTGCGGCTGCTGCCGCTGATGGCCGGCCTGCTGACCACCTCGATCATCTCCGGCCGGCTGGTGAGCAGGTGGGGCCGGTACCGGATCTTCCCGATCATCGGCACCGCGGTCATGACCGTCGGCCTGTACCTGCTGTCCCACCTGGGCGTGGACACCAGCGTCTGGCTGTCCTCGCTGTACATGCTGGTGCTCGGCGCGGGCATCGGCATGTCGCTGCAGGTTCTGGTCGTGGCGGTACAGAACTCCGTCAGCTACGCCGACCTCGGCTCGGCCACCGGCGGCGTGACGTTCTTCCGGTCCATCGGTGGCTCGTTCGGCACGGCCACGTTCGGCGCGGTGTTCTCCAATGTCCTGGCCGGCAACCTGGTGGCCAACCTCAAGGGACTGTCGCTGCCGCACGGCGTGACCGCGGCCAGCGGCGCCAGCCCGGCGGTGCTGGCCAATCTGCCGCCCGCGATACATCTCGGCTACATCACCGGCTACGCCGAGTCGCTGCAGACCGTGTTCCTGTTCGCCACGCCGTTCGGCCTGCTGGCCTTCCTGCTGAGCTGGACGATCAAGGACATCCCGCTGCGCACCACGGCCGGCCAGCCGGACCCGGCCGACACGCTGGCGCCCACGGCCAGGCCCACGATCCGCACCTCGGACCAGGAGATGGAGCGCGCCCTCACCCGCCTGCTCGCCCGCGAGCAACGGCGGGAGGTGTACGCGCGGCTGGTAACGGTGGCGGGCATCGGGTCGTCGCCGCGCGCCGCGTGGCTGCTGCTGCGGGTCGGCCAGCACCCGGAGATGAGCCGCCGCGACCTGGCCGGGCTGCTGAGCCTGAGCGATGTCGAACTGGAGCGGCGGCTCACCGAACTGGTCGCGACCGGGTACCTGCGGGCGCTACGGCCGGACCTGGACCAGCCGATACCGCTCACCGAGGCGGGGCAGCACGCGTTCGACGCCCTGTTCCAGGCCCGGCAGCAGAGCATCGCGCGGCTGGCTCATGACTGGGAGCCCGAACGGCACCCGGGCCTGGTCTCGCTGGTCGACCGGCTCACCCACCAGCTTGCCGCCAGCGGCGAGACCCCCGGCCCGGACCTGGACCACGGGGCGGGCGCGGTCGCGGGCGCCGGGGCCGAACCGCGGGACTAGCCGGACCACGCCGGCCTGGCCGGGCGCGGTGGTGCAGCAGCAGTCCGAGCGCCAGCAGGATCGCACCTCCCACGGTGATGCCGATGCCTGCCCCGCCCAGGATGTCGAGTGGGTAGTGCACGCCCAGGTACACCCGGGACCAGCCCACCAGCACGGCGTACGCGATTGCCACCCCGGCCAGCGCCCGGGGCAGGAACGGCACGAGTGCGATCACGACCGCCACGGTGACGGCGGTGTGGCTGGAGGGGAAACTGGTGCCGTGCGCGGGATGCTGGCGCAGCACGGCGCCGGCGATCACCTCGTAGGGCCTGGGGCGGTCGGCGACGGCCTTCGCCAGGTTCGCCAGCGCCCATGCCGCACCGGCGGCCGCCGCTCCGGCGGCCACCGGGCATGATGCTGCGGTTTCTGGCCACCGCATAGACGACGGCGAGCACGATCACGACGAGGATGCCGGCCGGCAGGAACAGGTGGAACAGCGGGCTGAGCGCCGATGCCAGGGCCGCGGGGACGTCGTTGAGGACCCGGAAGAGGCTCTGATCCCAGCCGACCGCTCCCGCCTTGAGCACGAGCGCCGAAACACCGAACAGCGCTGCACCCACACCGGCCAGCAGCCCGGCGGACCAGGCGCGCGGAACCCGGGCCGGCCGCCGCGGCCACCACCACGAGGCAAGCGGAACGGCGAGCGCGGAGAACGCCAGAGCATGGGCGGCCACGGTTGTTCCATTCCGCAGGACAATGATTGAGCAAACCACACCAACAGGGCGGGGACATGATCCTGGCCGTGGGCTTCGCACTGGCCGCCGCGTTCTCCAGTGCCGTCAACCTGATAACGCAGCATGCGGCGAGCATCAGCGCCCCGAAGCGGGCGAAAGGCTGGCGGCTGGCGCTCTATCTGATCCGGCAGCCGCTGTGGCTGCTCGGGTGGGCCGCCGCCGGGGGTGTGTTCGTCTTCCAGGCCGTGGCCCTGCACAACGGGCCCATGTCGGTGGTCCAGCCGGTGCTGGTCACCGAACTTGTCTTCGTGCTGGCACTGCGCCGGGTGTGGTTTCGCCAGCAAGTGGCCGCGGCCGCCTGGGCCTCGGTAGTGGTCGTTTGCCTGGCGCTGGCGGTCTTCCTCATCGCGGCCGAGCCCACCGGCGGCCAGCCTGTCCCTGATACCAAGGAGTGGCTGTCGGCCGTGCTGGTGTTCGGCGGGGCGATCGTCGTGCTGACGGCGCTGGGCCGGACCGGCCCGCCGATGCGCAGGGCCGCCGTTTTCGGCGCCGCCGCCGCCCTTACCTGGGCGATGGAGGCGACGTTCCTCAAGGCGGCGACCGACACGCTCACCGCGTTCGGCATTCCCGGCATGCTCATCCGCTGGCCGGTGTACGCGCTGATCGGCGCGGGGATCGCCGGCACGCTGCTCGAGCAGGCCGCCCTGCACGTCGGGCCGCTGAGCGTGTCACAGCCGATGCTGGTCATCATCAACCCGTTCGCCAGCATCATCCTGAGCGTCTGGCTGTTCGGCGAGCGCTTCACCAACAGCCCGGCGAAGATCGCCGTCGCGGTGCTGTCCTTCGCGGTGATGGCCGCCGGGGTCATCATGCTGACCCGGACCGCGCCCCAGGATCTGCAGCCGGCAGAACCCGCCAGAGCGTGAAGGTTCTGCGATCAGTCCTGCTCGTCGGGCAGATCGCGGGCCCCGCGCACGGTGATCACCGCGACCCCGGCGGCGAACACCAGCCCGGCGCAGACCGCAGCGCCGAGGTCGTGCGGCGGCCGGCCCGGCCAGAGCCAGGGCGTGGTCAGCGCCGGGTGATGCCATTGGGTGTACAGCGCATATGCGCCCGGTAGCAGGTAGGCGGCCGGCCCGATCCAGGCCAGCCCGCCGTTGATCGCGGCGGCGCACAGCAGGCCGATACCGGTGATCCCGGCCACGTTGCGCAGCACGTCCAGGGTGCCGCCGGCCAGGTGGGCACCGGCACCAGCGGCGGCGAGCGCGCCGATCGCCGCCGCGGTCAGCGCCAGCGTGGCGGCCAGCCGCAGGTACGGCAGCCACCGGCCGGTGAGGCGCTCCGGCTCCCCGAGCGGGCTTGCGGCGGTGGCGGCGATGGCGGTGGCGGCCGCGGTCTCGAACACCAGCGGCAGCTGCAGCGCGCCGTAGCTGTCCCAGTGCCCGGTGAGCGCGATTCGCAGCCCGAGGGCGCACGCCGCGATCGCCGTCACGGCCGCGGGGACCCGCCGGCTGGCGGCGTACAGCCGGACCATGCGTACCGCCGCACGGGGTGACCTGGCTGGCTGCGGCGTACCGGGCCCGGCCGCTACGGCCGGCACCGCGCGCGTTTCCCTTGTGGTCATGGCAACTGCCCCAGGCTGATGCGCCCGGCACGCAGGGCGGCGAGGTGCTGCGTCAGCCAGGCCCGCCGTGCGGCAGCCGGCAGCGCGGCGAATCTTCGGGCAGCGGCATATGCCGGGGAGCCGGGGGCCAGCGCCACATAACGTCCGCCTCCGGCGCCCGCCCAGGGCGGCGGCCCGGCCACGCTTCTGCTACGGGCCGGAGTCCCGGGTGTCAGGAGATGCGACGGCACCACGCGGGCAGCCATCAGCAGCGCGGTCGTGACCGCGTGCTGCGCCTGGGATGCGTCGGGGCCATCGCCAGCGATGCTGGCCACGATGCCGGGCCCGGCGATTGATCGCACCTGGCTGGCCAGTTCGCCGGGGGACAGGACAGGTCCTGCCAACTGCACAGGAAGGAGCAGGTGGAGTACCGGGGGCGTCCCGGTGATGGGCGGGCCGGCCAGGCCGATGCCGACGCTGTTGTCCGGTCCCTGCCGGTAGACCGCGGCGGCCTGGCTGATCCGGGCCGGGGCGCCGGGCAGCCCGGCAATCTGGTCGAGCATGGGGGCGAGCGCGGCCTGGGTGGCGGGCAGGTAGCTGGCGTAGGCGGGGTTCAGGCAGACGGGGATTGCGGTGTGGCTGCATACGGGGGTGTAGCGGAGCGGCCGGTCGCTGGCCGCGTCGTGCAGGGCGGGGATCGCGATCATGCCGTGGGCGTCCAGCCGGCCGGTGCCGGCCAGCGCGACGGCGGTCCCGGCCGCCAGCAGGCCGGCCGCGGTGACGGCCACGGCGGACCGCCGCAAGGCACGCATGCCGGCGCCGGTGGGCAGGGCCAGGGCACCCAGCACCGCCGCGGTGAGCCCGGTGAGGAACATCACCTGGGCGATGGGCAGGTCGGGCAGGTAGGCGTAGAAGGTGCCCATCCCGGGGTCGGACCCGACATCCCAGGGCCAGGCGACTATCGGCGAGACCTGCCAGTACGACTGGCTGCCATGGATCAGCTGAGTGCTGAGCGCGAGCGCGAAGAACGCCGCGAGCGCGACCAGTGGGGCGGTGAACCTGCTGGGGACGAGCGTCCCGGCGGCGAACCCCAGCGCGGTCAGGGCCGGAGGCTCGCGCCAGCGACCACGGCCGGCCACCATAGCGGCCCGCCCCAGGTGGCCTGCTGTGCGGTCACGCCGTAGACGACGGCCACGCAGGCCAGGTAGGCGATCAGAGCCCAGCAGGTGGTGGCGGCCCAGGTGGCGAGCAGGCGGGCCGGCCGCGGCCGGGCGGTGATGTTCACCAGGTCGGTGGTGCGGCGGCGGTTTTCCCGCGACCCCATCCACGCGGCGGCGCCAGCGACGGGGCTCGCGAACGCCAGGATCGCGTCGGTTTGCAGGTTGGAGGCACGCACGTTCCACAGCGGGGGCATCGCCATGATCTTGCGTAGCGCAGTGAACCAGAACAATCCGGCGACCACCGGCATCATCCACAGCATCGCGTTGTGGCGCAGTTCCAGGCTCAGCAGCCGCGCCGGCGCCAGGCCGGGGCGGCGCGTGGCGGGCTCGGGACGGGCCGGTGCCCTCGTGGCGGTCATGGCCGTGCCGCCGCGAGCACCGCGCTGTAACCGCGCTCCAGCGGCGCATCGCCGGTGCCGTGCTCCGCGCCGCGGGCGGTCAGCTCGTCCGGCGTGCCGTGGAAGACGATCTTCCCCCGGTCCATCAGTGCCACCTGGGCGCAGGCCGCGCCGACATCCTCGACCAGGTGTGTGCTGACCACGATGGTGGCGTTCTGGCCAAGGTCGCGCAGCAGGGCGCGGAACGCCACTCGCTGCTCGGGATCCAGCCCGGCCGTCGGCTCGTCGAGCAGCAGCAGTTCGGGCTCGTTGACGATCGCCTGGGCGATCCCCACCCGCCGCAGCATCCCCCCGGACAGGGTGCGGAGCCTTGCCCCCGACCGGTCACCGAGCCCGACCCGGTCGACCGCCGCCGCTACCGCGAGCGGGATCCGCCCCGCTGGCATCTCTTTCAGCAGCGCGAAATACTCCACGAACTGCGCGACCGTGAAGCCCCGGTAGTAGCCGAGGTTCTGCGGCAGGTAGCCGAGCCTGCGCCGGACCTCGCGCCGCGGGGCGTAGGAGAGGGGATCGCGGCCGAGCAGCCGCAACCGGCCCGACGTCGGCGGGATCGCCGTGGCCATCATCCGCAGCAGCGAGGTCTTGCCCGCGCCGTTGGGGCCCAGGAGACCGAACACCCCCGGGCCGGCGCACAGGTCCACCCCCGCCACCGCCGTGGTCCGGCCGAACCGCCGGGTCAGACCGGTGATCTCGACATTCATGATCGCCTCCAGGGACAGGCGCCGGATATGGCGCGACACGTATCGGCAGGCATGGACCAAGGCTGCCCGGCGGGCGGGGGCCGGGTCGTCACGCCTGGGAGCCGAATCCGCGGTCATACCACGCAGGTAGCCCGGCCCGGGCCAACGGCGGAGTCGTACCTGGGTATGACAACGCTGGCGGGATGATCAGGCGATGCTCGCCGACCTACCCTTAGATCGTGAAACGGATGCCCCGCATCGCTCTGGCACCCGGTGGCGCCCGGGGGATGGCGCACACCGCGGTGCAGCACGCGTGGCGTGGGCTCGTCCAGGTGCTGACCGGCCCCGAGCCGCCGCCGGTGTGGCGCTGGCCCTCGTCGCAGGAGCGCCGGGCCGCCTACGCCGTGCTGGGTGCGGTCACGTTCCTGCTCTGCGCCGCTAACCTGTTTGGCGCCCTCGCCAGGCCGGGGCAACTGCTGCTTGCCCTGCCGGTGGTGGCGCCGCTGCCCCTGGCAGCCAGGTATCCGATGCGGGCCTGGCGGATCGGCTGGCTGGCGCTGCTGCTGGCCCCGCTGGTGCCGGCCGCCTGGTGGGGTGGCTGGCCGTGGGGCCCGGGGCAGATACTCGCGATGCTCGGGGCGTTCTTCCTGGCCGGGATCCGCCAGCAGCGGGCGGAACTGTGGTGGATGTGGGCGCTGAGCCTCATCCCGTGGCTGCTCTGGCTTAGCGCCGACATACCAAACTGGCATGGCCCGGCCGGCTCCGTCGTCGTGTTCACCGCCATGGTGATCGCGGTGGACAGCATCGGCTCCCGGCTGCGCGCCCAGCGCTCCCTGGCTACCCAGACCGAACGCGCCGAGGCCGAACGGGCACGGCGGGCCGTCCTGGAGGAACGCACCCGCATCGCGCGGGAACTGCACGACGTGGTCGCCCATCACATGTCCCTGATCGCCGTCCGGGCCGAGACCGCGCCGTATCGCCTCACCGGCCTGTCTGAATCGGCACAGGCCGAGTTCAGCTCGCTCAGCGAGGTGGCCCGCGAGGCTCTGGCCGAGATGCGGCGACTGCTCGGCGTTCTGCGCCACGACCAGCCCGCCGCGCTCGCGCCGCAGCCCCAGCTGGCGGACCTCCCGGCGCTCGTCGATGCCGCCCGGCAAGCGGGGGCACCGGTCGAGTTCTCGGCGTCGGCAGCGCTGGGCCAGGTGCCCGCCGGCGTGGGGGTGTGCGCCTACCGGATCGTGCAGGAATCGCTGTCCAACGCCAGCCAGCATGCCCCCGGGGCCCCGATCACCGTGTCGGTGGACCATGACCGTGGTGCGGTCCTGCTGCGGGTGGCCAACGGGCCCGGCGGGCATCCCGTCCCGCCCGCTGGGGAACACCGGCCGGGTCACGGGCTGACCGGAATGCACGAGCGGGTCGCTCTGCTCGGCGGCTCGCTGACGGCCGGACCGGAGCCCGGCGGCGGCTTCGTGGTCTCGGCGGTGCTCCCACTCGGCGAGACGTCATGACCACCAGCCACGCGGCAGGCGGCGGCACCACGCGGTGCCTGATCGCCGACGATCAGGCAATGGTCCGGGAGGGTTTCGCCGCGGTCCTCACCGCCCAGCCGGGCCTGCTCGTGGTGGGCCAGGCCGCCGATGGCGCCGACGCGGTCGGCCAGGCACAGCACCTGCGGCCCGACATCGTCCTGATGGACGTCCGGATGCCGGTCATGGATGGGCTGCAGGCAACCCGCCAGATCCTCGCCGGCGCCAGCCCCGGCCGGCCAAGAGTGCTGATGCTCACGACCTTCGACCTGGACGAGTACGTCTACGCGGCGCTGCGCGCCGGTGCCAGCGGCTTCCTACTCAAGGACGCCACCGCCGCCGAACTCGTCCACGCGGTCCGCGTGGTCGCGGCCGGCGACGCCCTGCTCGCCCCTTCGGTGACCCGGCGGCTGATCACCGACTTCGCCCGCCACCCGCACCCCGGCCCGCCCATGGCGTCCCTCGGTGCGCTCACCCCGCGGGAAACCGAGGTGCTGCGGCTGATCGCCCACGGCCTGTCGAACACCGAGATCAGCGAGACCCTGGTCATCGCCGAACAGACCACCAAGACCCACGTCGGCCGCATCCTGGCCAAACTCGACCTCCGCGACCGCGCCCAGGCCGTGGTGCTCGCCTACGAAACCGGTCTCGTCACCCCCGGCGGATCGGCACCGGCCTGACGCACGTGAGCCGTCACGCCAGCCCGGCTCCAGAGGCGGGCGGAGCGGGACCTCACGGCCGCGCGCCGCCCGCCTGATGCCGGTGGGCGTGGCCTGCTACCACTCGGTCCAGTCACCGGGCGCCGACTGCCAGACGGACGTGTCCGGCTCCCCGGCGAACACCGGGCCGAGGGCGTCGAACCCCAGGCCAAGGTCGTAGCGTCGGACATGATGACCTCCTGAGACTCGCTGGTACCTACCCGACGAGCAGGATCCGGCCGAATCGACAGCGCGCCGCGGATGAGGCCGGCGTCAGGAACTCGTGAGGATGACGAGTCGCTGGGTCGCCCGGGTCATCGCGACATAGCGGTCGACCGCTCCTTCGATGCCCTTGCCGAACGTCTCCGGGTCGATGAGGACGACCAGGTCGAACTCGAGCCCCTTGGACAGTTCCGGGGTCAGCGACCGGATGCGGGACGTCGCCCGGAAGGTGGGATCGCCGATGACGCAGGCGATTCCCTCCGCGTTGGCGGCGAGCCAGGCGCCGAGGATCGCGTCCCGCTCGGAAACTGGACCGTGCACGACGGGGACGCCGGTGCTGCGGATGGAGGTCGGCACGTTGGCATCCGGGAGCACGGCCCGGATGACCGGCTCGGCTTCGGCCATGACCTCTTCCGGGGTCCGGTAGTTGATGGTCAGCGAGGCCAGGTTGATCTGGTCGAGCCCGATCCGTTCGAGCCGTTCCTGCCACGACTCGGTGAACCCGTGCCTGGCCTGGGCGCGGTCCCCGACGATGGTGAAGCTCCGGGAGGGGCAGCGCAGCAGCAGCATCTGCCACTCCGCGTCGGTCAGTTCCTGGGCCTCGTCCACGACGATGTGCGCGAACGCGCCGGCGAGCAGGTCCGGGTCGGTGCCGGGCAGGGCGGCCTGGTCGATCAGGGCGTCCTGGAAGTCCTCGCCGCGCAGCATCGTCACCAGGCCGAAACCGTACTCGTCGTCGGCCGCCTCGATGAGGTTGTCCACCACCCTGGCCATGCGCTCGCGCTCGGCGGCGACGGTGGCGTCATGCCGGCGCTTACGCCGGGACGTTTCCGGGTCCCCGAGCCGATGCCGCGCCGCGTCCAGGAGAGGCAGGTCGGACACCGTCCAGGCCTGGGCGTCGCTGCGCTGCAGCTTCCGAACCTCGTCGGGGCGGAGCCAGGGAGCGCACCTGCGCAGGTAGGCGGGTACCGACCACAGGTCTGAGACAAGGTCAGCCGCATCGATCACCGGCCACGCGCGGTTGAGGGCCTCCAGCAGTCCCCTGTTCCGCAGCAGTGACCTCCGGAGCAGATCAGCCGGGACGTCATCGCCGCGGGAGTCCATCAGGATCGCAACCACTTCATCCAGGATCTGCTCGCGTGCCTCGTTGTGCGGAGTGCCGGGGTCTGGTGCCCCGAACGCCTCGGCCCAGTCGTCGGCGCTGAGCCGGAGATCGGACCAGGGGGTCTCGACCGTCATCCCTGTGGTGGGCGGATTCTCATAGAACCTGACGGCCGGCTCGATCGCCTCCACCATGGCGGCGGAGGACTTCAGGCGGGCCACATCCTGGTCGGCCTCAACGGTTGCGGCGGCTCCCTCGGCGACAAGGTCCCGCAGGGTGCAGGTCTGCACGCCCTCCTCACCGAGGCTGGGCAGGACGTCGGCGACGTAGGCCAGGTAGGGCTGGTGCGGCCCGACGAACAGCACGCCGCCCCGGCGGTGACCGAGGCGAGGGTCGGAGTAGAGGAGGTAGGCGGTACGGTGCAGCGCGACGACGGTCTTCCCGGTACCCGGGCCGCCGTCCACGACGAGGGCGCCGCGGGATCCCGCGCGGATGATGGCGTCCTGGTCGGCCTGGATGGTGCCGAGCACATCTCGCATCCGGGCCGACCGGCTGCTGCCCAGGCTGGCGATGAAGGCGGACTGGTCATCGAGCGCGGCGTGCCCTTCCAGCCCGTCCGGGGTGAACACCTCGTCCCAGTAGTCGCTGATCCGGCCGCGGGTCCAGCGGTATCTGCGGCGGCTGGCCAGGCCCATCGGGTTGGCGTGCGTCGCTCCGAAGAACGGCTCGGCCACGGGGGAACGCCAGTCGACCAGCAGCTGACGGCCCGCACTGTCCCTGAGGCCAAGCCGTCCGATGTAGATGGGCTCGGGATTGTCGGCGGCGACGATGCGTCCGAGGCACAGGTCGAGCCCGAAACGGCGCAGGGTGCGCAGCCGGGCGGTCAGCCGGTGGATCTCCATGTCCCGGTCAAGTGCCTTCTGGCCGATGCCGCCGGGCGCCTTGCGCTCGGCTTCGAGCCGGCCGGACAGGTCGGCGATCGACCACGCGAGGCTCTCCGCGATGGCCGCGAAGTGCTGCTCGTCGCCGGCGATCAGCGCCGGGCCGGCCTTGGCGGCGAGGCGGTCGGGAAGGTCAAACACGCTGGCAGTCAGCGAATTCACTCACATCAGCTCCGGTGGCGTCGCTTGCGAGGCGGGTCCTGGCTCGGCGAGCGCGTGGTTCACGCGGGTACTGGCGGTTTCTCCCGGCTGACCGCGTCGGCCAGCAGCCTCGCGGCCACCGTCGCCCCGTCGGTGCGGATCGTGCCGGCCACGGCCGACGCTCGTGCGCGTGTCTGGGGGGCCAGGACCGTGCCGAGCGCGGCGGACAGGGATTCGGTGGCCGGAGCCTGAACGTCGTAGGCCACGCCGACGCCCAGGCCGGCCACCCGGCTGGCCCAGTACGGCTGGTCCGCCCACTGCGGCATCACCACCTGTGGCGCTCCGGCCCGGGTGGCGGTCGTCGTCGTGCCCGCGCCGCCGTGGTGCACGACGGCGGCCACCCGGCCGAACAGTGCCTGCTGGTTGACCTCGCCGACGGCGAAGCAGTCGTCCCGGTCGTCGATCAGGGCCAGGTCGGCCCAGCCGCGGGCGACGATGGCGCGGCGCCCCTGCGCACGGATCGCCTCGATGGCCACCCGGGCGATGTCCGCCGGGGCGCGCATGCTGCCGAAGCCCACGTACACCGGTGGCGGGCCGGCAGTCCAGGAACGCCTCCAGCTCGGCCGGGAGCGGGCGCTCGTCGGGCAGGATCCACGCGCCGGTCTGCACCACGTCGAGGTCGGCCGGCTCCTGCCAGGGGCCCAGGATCGGGTCCGCCGCCAGCCACGGATGGCGGGTGAGCATATACGCGCGGACGTTGCCCACCGGTGGCAGGCCGATCGAGGCCCGCTGGCTGTTGAGCGCATCGCCGAACAACGCGTGATAGCCCTGGGCTTCCAGGTCATTAAGCACCCTGTTGTCGGTCACGTCCGGCGGGAACGGCAGGCCAGGCGGCGGGAGCGGCCGGTGGTGCGGCGAAGGCACGCCGATCGGGCAGTAGGTCACTGATACGAAGTGGATGCCGAGTTTCTCGGCCACCGACCGCGCGCCGACCACGGCCGGCGTCAAGCCGGTCGCCACCAGCGCATCGCATCCCTCGGCTGCCGGGGTGACCTTGTCGAACCACGCGGCGATCAACTCGGCCCCGCGCCGGGGCACGTCGGCCATGGACGGCGGCGCCGCGCCGTGCACCAGCGCGCGCACCGGCTCACCGACCGGCACCAGCGGCACGCCTACCTCGGCCAGCCGCTGCGCGCAGTCCGGCGGCCCGCACATCCGCACCTCCGCGCCCAGTGCCTGCAATCGCACCGCGAGTGCCAGCAGCGGTTCGATGCCCCCGCGCGAGTCGTACGTCGACAACAGCACACGCACTTTCGCATCCTCCATCCCGTAGGTTCTGGGCCCGGCCTGCGATTATGCGGCATCACCCGGGTCTTGCGGCAAGCCCCCCGGTGCGCTATAGATTGAAAGTGGAGGGGAGTGTGCTCTCCTCCTTTTCTTGATCGTCCGCTGTGGTCGGGCAACCCACTCGCCGAAGGTCAGCAGGCGGCCAGCTCCGAGACGGCCTGGACCGTAAGGTCGTCCAGCCCGGCCAGCACCAGCCTGGCCGTTGCGAGCGCCGCGGGCCCGGGCGGGTATTGCGGGCGCGGGATGGCGATCACCTGCAATCCGGCGGCCGCCGCCGAGCGGAGCCCGTTCGCGGAATCCTCCACGGCCGCGCACCGCTGTGCGTCGCGTCCCAGCCGGCCCGCCACGGCCAGGTAGATGTCCGGCGCTGGCTTGCCGCGCGGGACCTGCTCGGTGGACATCGCGGCAGCGAAGCATTCCCGCAGGCCCGCGCCGTCCAGGACGGCGTCGATCAGGACGGGCGGGGAGGAACTCGCCAGCCCCAGCGGCCACCGCGCCGCCAGCCGCCGGACCGCGGCCACGGCGCCGGGCAGGAACGGGACCCGTTCCCGGTACCTGGCGTCCATCTGCCCGATCACCTGCGCCGCGACTTCGTCCGGCGGCAGGCCGGTGCCCAGGTCGTGGCTGAGGTAACGTGCCCATTCCCCGGTGCTCATGCCCATCAGCCGCTGCTGTGCGTCCGGGGCCCAGTGACCGCCGTGCGCGGCCACCACCTGCCGGCGCACCTGCTCCCATACCGGCTCGGAATCGACCAGCACCCCGTCCAGGTCGAACACGACCGCCTCGATCACCCGTCCACCCTGCCCTGCCCGGCGAGGCCGGGCAAGGTTGCCAGGCTACGTCGCGGCGGGCAAACGGCTACGCAGGCTGCTCTTGCCGGTGCCGGATCGTGCCGTCGGCCAGGATGTCGCCGTCGGGGCACCGCCATTGGATCTTGCCCCCCTCGAACTGCTCCTGGTACAGCGACGCGTACACGCCGCCCTGGCGCAGCAGGGATCGGTGAGTGCCGGATTCCACCACACGCCCGGCGTCGATGACATTGATGACGTCGGCGTTCACGATGGTGGACAGGCGATGGGCGATGGCGATGGTGGTCCGTGACCCCATGAGTGCGTCGAGGGCATTCTGGACCTCGCGTTCGCTGGCCGTGTCGAGCGCCGAGGTTGCCTCATCCAGGATCAGGATGCGCGGGTCGTGCAGCAAGACTCGTGCGATGGCCAGGCGCTGTTTCTCGCCGCCGGACAGGCGGTATCCCCGCTCGCCCACGATGGTGTCGTAGCCGTCGGGGAACTCCATGATCCGGTCGTGGATGTACGCCGCCCGCGCGGCTTGTTCGATGTCAGCCATGGAGGCGGCGGGACGGCCGTAGCGGATGTTAGCCAGGATGCTGTCGTGGAAGAGGTAGCTTTCCTGGGTCACGAAGCCGATCGCGGCGGCGAGCGATGCCTGGCGGGCGTGCCGTACGTCGATGCCGTCGATCTGGACCGAACCGCCGGTGACGTCGTACAGCCGCGGGATCAGGTAGCTGATGGTGGTCTTGCCGGCCCCGCTCGGCCCGACCAGCGCCACGAGCTGGCCGGGGTCGGCCTCGAAGCTGACGTCCGCCAGCGCGTCTGTCGGCACGCCGGGGTAGCGGAAGTACACCTCCCGCAGCGCCACCCGGCCGCTACTCCCGATGGCCGGCAGATCTACGGCGTCGGGGGCATCGACGATATCGGGCACCACGTCCAGATACTCGAACACCCGGTCGAACAAGGCCAGGGACGACCGCAGTTCCACCGAGACCTGCAGCAGCTGCCCGATCGGGAAGTACAGGCGGGTCTGCAGCGTGGTGAACGCGACGACGGTGCCTGCGGAGATGTGCGTGCCGCGCGCCAGCAGCAGGCCGGCGATCAGGTACACCGCGGCCGGGGTGATCGACAGGAACGACTGCACGATCGCGTAGAAACCCTGGCCGATCATCTGCTGGCGGACCTCCAGGCCGGCCAGGCGCTGGTTCTCCTCGTGGTAGCGGGCGGAGTCGCGCGCCTGGTTGCCGAACACCTTCGCGAGCAGCACCCCGGATACTGACAGGGTTTCCTCGGACAGAGCGCTCATTGCCGCCAGCGACTCCTGGGTCGAGCGCGCCACCTTGCGGCGCCGCTCACCGACCGTCTTGGTCAGCCAGAAAAACGCCGGCACGGTGATGACCGCCACGATGGTCAGCTGCCAGCTGAGGATGACCATCGCGACGATGGTGGAGGTGAAGATGACGACGTTGGCCAAGATGGTCGAGGCGGTGGTGGTGACCACCGACTGGACACCGCCCACATCGTTGGCCAGCCGGGACTGGATCTCGCCGGTCTTGGTGCCCGTGAAGAAGGCGAGCGGGAGCGTCTGCAGGTGGGAGTAGAGCTTGTCGCGCAGGTCCCGCATGACAAGCTGGCCGACCCGGGTGGTCTCATAGGTCTGAAAGATGCCGATGGCGCCGTTGACGATCGGGACGGCGGCCATGATGGAGACCAGGATGACCAGCAGCCGGAGGTCCGGGCCGCCGGGGACAAACAGTGCATTGTTGAACACCGCCTGGATCAGCAGCGGGTTGATGATGCCGATCGTCGAGGTCACTACGATCAGCACGACGACGCCGGCCACCTGGGCCCGGTAGGGGCGGAACAGCGGCAGCACCCGGCGGGCGGTGGCCCGGTCCGCACGGGCGGGCGCGGCCGGATTCCCGCCGGCGGCCACGGGCAGCGGACCGCGGGCCGTCATACCGCGCCCAACCGTCCCGGCAGCGATTCCGGCTCAAGCACGGCACTGACGCGCAATGTCACCTTCGGCCTCCTCCGCAGCGTGCTTTTCCTCAGGAAAGTCGATAGCACCGCGGCTGTCAGCGCAACGCCGGCCGGGCGCCGGCGTCACCGGACCGCCTGATCACATACGGCCGCCGCGCCCGCAGGCAGCAGCTCGGGCACCGTGCGCCCGGGATGTTCGTCCCGAAACCGCAGCTAGATACCCATTGACGCGGCTGGTATCACATGTCTAGCATAGTGATATCACTTTAAGGTTTCGTAGTAGAAGGCAGGTAGCGCCATGAGTCTCAACGGCGGATGGGTCGGCTATAGCGGAGACGCCAAGATCGAACTCGCGGTCGGCCTGCTGGCGGTGGCGGGCGGCGCGGCCTACGCGGGAATCCGGCTGCGGCGCCCTGTCCGGGCCGCCCGGCCACCCACCTCGGTCGTGGTCCTGATGTTCTCGCTCTGGGCCGCTGCGCTCATTGCGTTCCTGGTCGGGCTCGCGGTCTACGTCAAGCAGTTCTTGCACGACTATCCCGACATCAGATCGGGTGTCCATAACCCCATCACGCCGGTGACGTTGCTGGCCGCGGCGGCCATCTTCGGCATCGTCATGACCCGCACCGGGTGGCGCTACCAGACCAGGCTGGGCAGCGCGGTTGTCGCCGCCATGGCCGCGCCGATGATCTTCGAGTTGCCCTTCGACCTCATCGTGATGGCCAGGACCTACCCTGCGCTGCCCCCCGACCCGGCCTTGTACCGGGCGGTGTTTTTCACTCCCCTGCTCCTTGTCGAGCTCACCACGCTGTGGCTGCTCACGCTGTCTCCGATGGTGCGCGTGCGGAGGTCCACGTTCTTCTGCTTCGCGCTGATGATCGGCGTGTTCGCGATATGGGCACTGTTCGGCTTCGGCTACCCGCAGTCCGCGCTGCCCATCACGATGAACGTGGTGTCGAAGATCCTTGCCTTCGTCACCGCACTTACCCTGTTCCTGCCCGACCGGCTCAGGGACTGGCGGACGGACGGGCCTGCCCGCGCTCCCGGCCGTGAACCGGCTCCGCAGCCAGTCATGGTGGCCGCCGCTCCCGGCCGCGAGCAGATCCCGCAGCCGGTCATGGCGGCGCCGGTCCTGACCGTCCGGGACGCGACCGTGCCCAACGGGCAGGTCACAGCAGGCCGCACAGCCACCAGGGGCACAAGATCAGATAGGAAGGCGATCATGGGCGGACCAGCGATCAAGGTACTCGGGCTGCGCAAGAGCTTCGGCGCGAAGGAGGCGGTCGCCGGGATCGACCTGGAGATCACGGCCGGCTCCTTCGCCGGGCTGGTCGGACCGAATGGGGCCGGGAAGACCACCTCGCTGTCGATGATGACCGGCCTGCTGCGGCCCGACGCCGGGCAGATCCTGATCAACGGGCTGGACGTGTGGGCGG
Source organism: uncultured Actinomycetes bacterium (assembly GCA_963726415.1). GTDB lineage: Bacteria > Actinomycetota > Actinomycetes > Streptosporangiales > Streptosporangiaceae > DASXKD01. The sequence continues at coordinate 206,713 of CAVSCM010000039.1, read as the reverse complement.
ACCCGCCCGCCGCCAAAGCGATCATCGGCGTGGTGCCGGCCGAAGCCCGGCTGTTCGATCGGCTCAGCGGCGAGGAACTGCTGGAATACGCCGGGCGGCTGCGCGGCCTGCCGGTCGGCGAAGCACGATCGAGGGCCGCGCAGCTCCTGGACGTGCTGGACCTGACCGCCGATGCCAAGCGGCTGGTCGCGGACTACTCCACCGGCATGCGCAAGAAGGCCGCCCTCGGCTGCGCGCTGATCCACAACCCATCGGTGCTGTTCCTCGACGAGCCGCTGGAGGGCGTGGACCCGGTATCGGCCGACGCGATCCGCCGGATGCTGACCAACTACGTCGGCTCGGGGTCGACCGTGCTGTTCTCCAGCCACGTCATGGAACTGGTCGAGCAGGTCTGCGACCACGTCTCGATCATCAGCCAGGGCCGGATCGTGGCCACCGGCACCACAGAGCAGGTCCGCGGCGGTAAGACCCTGCAACGGGCGTTCATCGACCTGGTCGGCTCCAAGGCCAGCGAGGAGGGATTGTCATGGCTCGGCTCCTCGTCCAGCTGAAGCTGCGCCTGCTGGCCAACGCGCTGCGGTCGTCCAACCGCGCCAAGGCCTCGTTCATCACCAGCACGGCCTTCGCGGTGCTGACCGCGCTCGGCATGTTCGCGCTGCTGGCCTCGCTGCACGGCCAGAGCACCGCGGTGGACCTGACCTCGGTACTGTTCACCGTCTTCGCCTTCGGCTGGCTGATCCTGCCGCTGCTGGCCTTCGGCCTGGACAGCACCCTGGACCCGGCCACGATGGCCCTGTACCCGCTGCGGACCCGCCAGCTCGCCACCGGGCTGCTGGCCGCCTCGGCCACCGGCGCCTGGCCGGCCGCCAACGTGATCGGCCTGCTCGGGGTGCTGATCGGGCTGGCCAGCGGCGTGCTCGGCGTGCTCGTCGCCCTGGTCGCGGTGCCGCTGCAGGTGCTGTTCTGCATCACCCTGGCCCGCTTCGTGACCACCAGCATGGCCGGGCTGCTGCGCTCCCGCCGCGGCAAGGACCTGGCCGCCTTCCTGTTCATCCCGATCGTCGCCGGCTACGAGTTCTTCACCCAGGTGGTGCCGAGGCTGGCTGCCAGCGGGAAGCTGACCACCGCGAGCTTCGCCGGTCCTCGACGCATGGATGCGCTGGCTGCCACCGGGACTGGCCGCGCACGCGATCCAGGACGCCTCGGACGGGCGCCCCGGCACCGCCCTGCTGCGCCTGGCGCTGCTGGCCGCCATCATTGTCGTGCTCGGCTGGCTGTGGATCCGGTCGCTGAACCGCGCCCTGGTCTCCCCCGACTCCTCCACCCAGTCATCGCGGGTGCGCGGCGCGGTGCTGCCGTTTGGCCGGTACGGCCTGCGCGGCGCGGTGGCCGCCCGATTCTGGATCTATCAGCGGCGTGAGCCGCTGTCGCTCGTCTACTGGGGCATCACCGCCGTCGTCATGGTCGCGGCGTCCATCGGTGGCATCATCGGCCCGCAGCGCCATCCCGGCGTGCTGTTCCTGAGCGCGGTCCTCGGCGCGGCGTTCATCGGGCTCTTCCACGCGAACATGGTCGGGTCAACCGGGCCGGCCTTCGTCATGGAGGCCACCGCGCTGACCGACCGCAACGCGCTGCGCGCCTACCTGTCCGGCCAGAACCTCGTGCTCGCCGCGATCGGGATACCGCTGCTCATCGCGCTGACGTTCGGCCTGGGGGCCGTTGCCCGGGTCCCGACCTTCGGGTTCGAGACCATGCCGGTCGCCCTGGCCGCCCTCGGCGCCGCGCTGGCCCTGAGCAACATCATCACGGTCAACGGCGCCTACCCGATGGCCAAGCGGGTTGGCACCCCCATCTATGTCTCCGCACCGGGCTACGGGTCCAGCCGGGTAGCGGCCACCATGGGCGCCCTGTTCGGCGTCCCCCTGCTGGTCGCCCCGGTGATCGTCGCCGCAGTGCTCACCGCGGGCGCCCCGCTGGCAATCCGGGCCCCCCTGCTCACGGTCTGCGCTGCCGCGTTCGGCCTCGCGCTGGCCTGGGCCGGGGTGCGGATCGCGGCCGCCACCGGCGAGGGCAAGATGCCGGAGTTGTGCCAGGTCGCCCTGGCCAGCAAGGTATAACCGGCCCCGGCCCAGGGGAGACCGGGTGGCGCCTGGGATCGGGGTCCCAGGCGCCACGTGGGTGCCGTGGTTCAGGCGATGCGGCCCGCGTAGCGGCGGCGGAAGCCGTCGGGGGTGTTGGCGGTGATCACCACGTCGTAGTAGCCGAACCGGTCGGTCGGCCAGTGAATGCTCCTGGGCCTGCCGAACTCCACGGTGATGGTCTTGGTGTGGCCCTCATAGTCGTTCGGCGTCAGGGTGTAAACGATTGCCTGGTGGCCCTCGTTGGCGAGCGTGAGCTCGAGGGTCTTGGCCGCGGCGCGGCGCGGGGCGGCGGTGACGACCGGGACCGGGCCGGCGTTCTGCCCGGTGGGTACCACCTCCCCGGCGAAGCTGGTCAGGAACCCGTCAGGGCCGTAGACCGAGAAGGCGTACTTCCCCGCCGTCAGCGTCGCGTCCCAGGCGTAGGAGCCCGGAGAGGACTGCAGCACCGTGACCGGCGTGGCGGTGAACGGCAGGAAGTCATCGGGGTAGATGGCGAAGGAGACACCGACCTTGCCTGTGTTGGTGAGGGCGGCCGTGACCTGGCTGGTTGTACGGTCCACGGTCACGTCGGCGAAGGGCTGGTGGACGCTCGGGCGGTGCGGCCGGGTTCCGGGCTCCTGGGCAGGCATCTTCTGCTGGCCCTCGGGCGGAGGGGCCGTCGACCCGCCTTTCAGCCGGGTCAGTTTCCAGGTCTGGTCGAGGGTCGGGATGTTGGCCGGGATCGAGAAGTCCGGGTGCTGGAAGTCGAAGGCGGCGGTCAGGTCACCGGTCACCGATTCCCGCCATGAGGTGATGTTGACCGGCTGCACCCCGGTCCAGGCGGCCAGGAACCGGAGCATCGAGGTGTGGTCGTAGACGTTGGAGTCCACGTAGCCTCCCCGGGTCCACGGCGAGCAGATGAGCATCGGAACCCGGTTGCCGGGGCCGATCGGCAGGCCCGCGATGTACTCGTCGGTGACGCTCGTCTCGGGGAAGGGCGTGAGCTGGTGGTCGAAGAACCCGTCGTGCTCGTCGTAGGTGATGAACAGCGCCGTGGTCTTCCACAGTTCGGGATTGGAGAACAGCGCCTGGAGCACGGTGTTCACGTAGTGGGCGCCGAAGTCGGGGGTAAAGGCGGGGTGTTCGCAATAGCCAGCCGGGGCGACGATCCACGACACCTGGGGGAGGGTGTTGCTGTTGACGGCGTTGATGAACGAGGACAGCACGTAAGCGGCGTGGGTTTTGCCCATGTGCGGTGCCCCCGCATGCGGACTTCCAGGGCGTGACCGCCCCGCGCATCGCGAGCTCGCTCTTCCCGCCCTTGCGGCTGTTGCTGCTGTTGTACTGCTGGTGGAACCAGAGCGGGTTGTCGCCGAAGTCGCCCAGGAAGAACCCGGGGAAGTAGCCGACGTCGCCGAGCTGGTCGTTGGTGTAGACCTGCCAATCGATCCCGGCGGCCTGCAGCAGCTCGGGGTAGGTCGTGACCAGGGGCGTCCCGGCGTCGGGGCCGAAGTCGACCTTGTAGTCGTCAGGGTTTGTGATGAAGCCCGACGACGTCCCGGTCCAGAAGTACATCCGGTTGGGACTGGTCGGCGCCATGATCGCCTGGTGGTAGCCATCGCAGATGGTGAAGGCATCGGCGACCGCGTACTGGAACGGGATCTCGTCCCGGGTGAAGTAGCCCATCGTCTCTTCGGTCTTGGCCGCAACCCAGCTGTTCCACAGCCCGCCGTTCCAGGCCTCGTGGTCGCCGTCCCAGCTGTGGTCGAGGTCACCGTCGACCTGGTCGGTGAGGTTGTAGGGGAGCAGGTACCCCAGATCGGTGCGGGCCGCGTCGGGCTGCTGGAAGATGCCCGTCCCGTTCGGGTACGCGAGGATCTGCTTGTCGCCGAAGCCCCGGACTCCCCGCAGCGTCCCGAAGTAGTGGTCGAAGGACCGGTTCTCCTGCATGAGGATCACCACGTGCTTCACATCGGCGATGGTCCCGCTCCAGCCCCTGGGCAGCGTGTGGGCCGCCGCCGACCTGCCGACCGTGCCGGCGGCCGCCGGTCCGCCGCCTCAGGCCGGCGGCCGCGGCCGCCGCGGCACCGAGGCCCGTGGCTTGGAGGAAGCGGCGCCGGCTGACTCCCGGCCCGGCCCATCGGCCAGGCGGCCGCGCTGCTCTGGGTGTGCCGTGCGGATGCTCACGTGAATTATCCGAGTTGGTCATGCTGCTCCATCCTCGTGTGCCAGCGCCGCTCGGCGGGCAGCACCGGCGCCGAGCCGGGCACCAGGCACCACGAGCACCTTCCGTGACTCAACCTGCGCTGCCAGCGAGCCCTCAATTGTGGTGACAAGTCATGGTCATGTCACAAGTGCCAAGTGTGCGCGATGCAGGCCGACCGGGGGTGAACGCGCCATGTCCATCTACAGACGGAATCACAGCGCACCGGCGGCCAGCCCGAACGGCCGCGCCGGGACCGTCCGCGACCAGCGCGGACACGAGGAAAGGACTTATCTGTCGTTGGCTGGGGAGGAGCAGGGGGGCGAAGAAGCCTGGCATTCTCTGGCTGACGCGTGACCGAGGAGATAGTCAGTGCCAATCACGCTGCTCGAGACGAAGTTGTATGTGCCGAGGTCGCGGCGTGGTCTGGTGTCGCGTCCGCGGCTGAGCGAGCGGCTGGACCGGGGGACGGCGTCGAAGTTGGTGCTGGTTTCGGCACCTGCTGGGTTTGGCAAGACGACGCTGCTGTCCGAGTGGCTTGCGGCGCGGCCGGCTGCGCCGGCCGGTGAGCGGCTGGCGGCGTGGCTGTCGCTCGATCGGGGCGACAATGATCCGGCGTCCTTCTGGGCCTATGTGATCGCCGCACTGCGGATGGTGGCACCCGGGATAGGTGAGAGCGCCCTGGCCCTGCTACAGGCGCCGCGGCCGCCTGCGGTCGAAGCGGTGCTGACCGCGCTGCTCAACGACCTGGCCGCGATCGCGGGCGAGATCGTGCTGGTGCTCGATGACTACCACGTCATCGAATCGCCAGCTGTGCAGGACGGGATGGCGTTCCTGCTCGGCCATCTGCCTGCGGGGCTGCATGTGGTGATCGCCAGCCGCGCCGATCCTGCGTTGCCGCTGGCCCGGCTGCGGGCGCGCGGCGAGCTGGCCGAGATCCGCGCGGCCCAGCTGCGCTTCACCGCCGATGAGGCCGCGGCGTATCTCACCGAGATGATGGGGCTGCAGCTGACGGCGCGGGACGTGGCGGCGCTGGAGGGGCGCACCGAGGGCTGGATCGCCGCGCTGCAGCTGGCGGCGCTGTCGATGCAGGGGCGCGACGACGTCGCCGGGTTCATCGCCGGCTTCGCCGGAGATGACCGTTACGTCGTCGATTACCTGGCCGAGGAGGTGCTGGCGCGTCAGCCCGACCGCGTCCAGGCCTTCTTGCTGCAGACCTCCCTCCTGGCCCGGCTCAGCGGCCCGCTGTGCGATGCCGTCACCGGGCAAGGCGGCGGCAAGGCCATGCTGGCGGCGCTGGACCGGGCCAACCTGTTCCTGGTTCCGCTGGATGACCGCCGCCGGTGGTATCGCTACCACCACCTGTTTGCTGACGTGCTGCAGGCGCGGCTGCTCGACGAGCAGCCCGGCCAGGTACCGGACCTGCACCGGCGGGCGAGCGTGTGGTATGAGCAGAACGGCGAGCTGTCCGAGGCCGTCCGTCACGCGCTGGCCGCCGGGGATTTCGGGCGAGCGGCCGACCTGGTCGAGCTGGCGATCCCGGCAATACGGCGGACCAGGCAGGAGGCCACGCTGCGTGGCTGGCTCGAGGTGCTCCCCGACGACGTGGTCCGGGTCAGGCCGGTGCTCAGCGTTTACTTTGCCGGAGCGTTGTTGTTGGGCGGCGAGCTTGAGGGGGTCGAGGCCAGGCTGCGGGACGCTGAGCGGTGGCTGGAGCCAGCGACGGGCGACCACGGTGAACCCCACGCCGCTTCACCGGAGATGGTCGTCGCCGACGAGGAGGAATACCACCGTCTTCCTGCGCTGATCGAGATGTACCGCGCCGGACAGGCTCTGGCCCGGGGCGACGCACCCGGCACTGTCAGGCATGCCCAGCGGGCGATCGAGCTTGCGCTTGAGGACGACCATCTCTGCCGCGCTTCGGCAGCGGGACTGCTGGGGCTCGTGTATTGGGGCAGCGGGGATCTGGAGGCCGGGCATCGGGCCTACTCCGCCTGCGTGGAGGGCCTGCGGCGGGCCGGGTTCATCGCTGACATCCTGGGCTGCTCGATCGCGCTTGCGGACATCCGGAGCACACAAGGCCGTCTCGGCGAGGCGCTGCGTACCTTCGAGCAGGCGTTGCAGCTCGCAGATGAGCAAGGCGGGTCAGTGCTGCGGGGCACCGCGGACATGTACGTGGGCATGAGCGAGATCGCCCGCGAGCGCGGCGACCTGCCGACCGCCACACAGCTTCTGCTGCGAAGCCAGGAACTCGGCGAGCACACCGGGTTGCCGCAGAACCCTTACCGCTGGCGGGTCGCGATGGCCCGGGTACGGGAGGCCGAAGGAGATCTGAGCGGTGCGCTCGACCTGCTCAACGAGGCGAGGCGCCTCTACGTGAGCGACTTCTTCCCGGAAGTGCGGCCGGTCCCGGCAATGAGGGCAAGGGTCTGGATCGCGCAGGGCAGCCTCGGTGAAGCTCTCGGCTGGGCACGTGAGCGGGGCCTGTCCGTCGATGACAGCCTGTCTTACCTGCGCGAGTTCGAGCACATCACCCTGGCCAGGTTGCTCCTGGCGCGGCACCAGAGCGAGCGTGCGGAGCCTTCCCTTCAGGAGGCGGCCCGGCTCCTGGAGCGCCTTCTGCTGGCGGCCGAAGCGGAGGGCAGGACGGGGCGCGTCATCGAGATCCTGGTGCTGCGGGCGCTCGCGCACCAGGCGCTCGGGGACATCCCGGCTGCGCTTGGCTTCCTGGACCGTGCGGTGACGCTGGCCGAGCCGGAGGGCTATGTCCGGGTCTTCGTCGATGAGGGGCAGCCGATGGCCTCCCTGCTGAGAGCGGTCGCGAAACAGGGGACCAGGCGGGACTATGTCCGCCGGCTACTGGCAGCCGCGAGCGGGATCGAGCACAACGCCCCCACGGAACAGGGCCTGATCGAGCCACTTAGCGAACGCGAACTGGACGTCCTCCGGTTGCTCGGAAGTGAACTGGACGGCCCGGCCATCGCCCGCGAACTCATGGTGTCCCTGAACACCATGCGGACTCACACCAAGAACATCTACGCCAAACTCGCGGTGACCAACCGCAGAGCAGCGGTCCGCCGAGCCGCCGAACTCGACCTGCTGAGACGAACCCATAGCCCCCGGCGCTGACCCGCCGTTCACGGCCCCCAGCTCAGCGCGCCCGGCACCCGAATCACCACATCAATCACCAGGTGTGGTGATGCCTGCTCACCACATCCGCTCATAGCTTCCGATCAGACCCAGGAACGTTCGCAACGCCCGGCGGAGATCCAGCCAGGCGGGCACCAGCAAGAGGAGCACCATGAACGCGCTATCGCCCGGCCGCCATCAGAATTCTGGACCGTACGAAATCCGCGTCAAGGGGCACCTCGACACTCGATGGGCCGCCTGGTTCGACGCGCTGACCCTCACCCACAGCAGCGACGGCACCACCGTGATCCACGGCCCGGTAGCCGACCAGGCGGCGCTGCATGGATTGCTCCAGAAATACGCGACCTGGGCCTGCCCCTGATCTCAGTCAATGACGTGGACCCCGGCCATCCCCCGGCGCCCGCAGCCGAGGCCCGATAACTCAGCAGCTTCACGACAAGGAGACCAACGTGACCACCACCGTCCAAGCCCCAGCAACCAAACCGCCGGCGAAAGGAGCTCCGATGAGCTCGACAAGGAAGACCGCGCTCGTCGCGGGCATCTTCTACCTGATCACCTTCATCTCGATCCCCACCCTCGCCCTCTACGGCCCCATCAAGAACCACCACGACTGGATCCTCGGCTCCGGCGGCCACACCGCCGTGCTCGTCGGCGGCTTCCTCGAAGTGATCGTCGCCCTGGCCGGCATCGGCACCGCCGTCACGCTCTACCCGGTGGTCAAGCGGCAGAACGAAGGCGCCGCACTCGGCTTCGTCACCGCCCGCGTCCTGGAAGCCAGCATGATCTTTGTCGGCGTCGTCAGCCTGCTGTCGCTGGTGACCTTGCGACAGGACCTGGGCGCAACGGCCGGAGCAAACACCGCCGCGCTCGTCACCACCGCCGCCTCGCACGTCGCGGTCTACAAGTGGACGTTCCTGCTCGGGCAGACCCTCATGCCGTGTATCAACGCGGTGCTGCTGGGCTCCCTGCTGTACCGGTCCCGGCTCGTGCCCCGCATCCTTCCCGTGCTCGGCCTCATCGGCGCCCCGCTGCTCATCTCCGTCGTCATCGCAAAGCTGTTCGGCGGCATCGATCACTACTCCGCGTGGGCGGCGATCGCGACCCTTCCGGTAGCTGTCTGGGAGTTCTCACTTGGCGTGTGGCTGGTCGTGAAGGGCTTCAACCCCTCTCCCATCACCGCTGGAATGGACGCTGCTAGCAGCCCGCCCGCCTACCACGACGTCACCGCCTAACCCTCGGCACAACACGGCCGGGCCCCTCCAGAGCCCGGCCGTGTTGTGCTCAGCGGTTCGGTACCTCAATCCGCGCCGCGCGGAACCCGGCCGAGCGGCAGCCCTGCAACCCGCACTACCTGTGATGACATGATGATCTGTAAGGCCATGGTGATCCCCCGTGGCGCCCCCAACCGCTGGCAATCATGGCCCCCGCGGGGACTGGCCCGGCATCGCCGGAGAGCCCCGCCTAACGCCGTGACAGTGTTAGAGGGCACCGCATGCTGGTAAGCCAGGACGGCACTTCGCGGCAGCCCGCCACATACCGAGCGGCGCCGGATACGTGTACGCCAGCCGGGAGACGCGAGAGCGTGCCTGGCGATCCCGCTGGAACCGGTGGCGAGGTGCCCCAGGCGACGCCGATGACGCCTTCAATGCCGGTGTCCACCAGGTGCTGGTGCGAGCCGTCCGCGCGCATCACGAAGAGTTCCTCGCAGCACAGGTCCGGGTGCCGCCGGTCGCTGGAGAACGCGATCTGGTTTCCGTCGGGCGAGTATGCGGGCCCGAAATTGTTGGTCGGCCACGGCGTCGTGGCAAGCCTCGCGGCGGCGGTGCCGTTGGCCCGCATGACATAGATGCTCGACTGCGGCCGGGCGGAATTGTCGGCGAACGCGATATGGCGGCCGTCCGGTGACCAGGTCGCCTGCCCGCCCTCGAGCCGCGGGGCGGTCAATGGTTGTGCATGCGTGCCGTTGATCCGGGCCACCCAGACCTGGGCGGTGATCCCTCGGAACCCGAATCGGGTGAAGGTGATCCGGCGGCCATCCGGCGACACCTTCGGGTCGAAGTTGTTGGTCTCGGTGGGGGTGGTGAGGAACGGGATCACGAGGCGCCGCTGGGTGCCGTCGGAGCGCATGATCCAGATCGCGCAATGCTCGAAATTCGGCAAGCACCGGGTGAACACGATGTGCCCCCCGTCGGGGGAATACCTGGGCTGCATGTCGCTACGCCCTGGCGCATCGGAGGCGAGCAGGCGCTGGCCGGCTGCCGTCGGCGTTCATAATCCAGATACGGCCTATGCCCTTTGACAGGTTGAACCGGGAGAACAGGATGCGGGATCCGTCGGGCGACCAGTCAGGCCCCTGGGCCGAGATTCCCTGTGGCTCGTGGGTGAGTTGGGCGAGTCCCGTGCCGTCGGGGTTCACCGCGTAGATCTGGTTGGTCACGAAGTCCCAGAAGGCGATCCGGCCGGTGGCTGGCGGCCCGGCGGCCACCGCGGGCGACGCTGTGATCGTCAGGCCCGCGGCCGCGAGCGCGGCGGCCACCGCCAGGGTCCCGGAGCGCGGCTACTGCTCGTCTCATCTCGGTTCTCCTTGATCTCGACGGCCTGGCCATCGGTCCCGGGGCAGCCGCTAGCGGGCTGGCCCCCAGTCGGTGAGGAACGTGATTGGCCACGCCGGTGCTGCACCGGGTGCAGGCCGGAGCCGTCGGCGTTCATGGTGTAGAAGTAGTGGCAGCATTTGTCGCCGAGCAGGACGATCCGCCGCCCGTCGGGCGAGTAGCTGGCGAAACCGCCCTGCAGCGGTGGGACAAAGTGGGTGAGCTGACGCAGGCCGGATCCGTCAGGGCGCACCGTCCAGACGTTGCTCCCGCCCTGGCAGCAGTTGTCGGTGAACACGATGCGGCGGCCGTCGGGGGACCAGCCCGGCCAGAACGCCTCCAGCGAAGGCCTGGTGATCCGGTGCAGGCCGGTCCCGTCGGCACGCATCACCCACAGCGCACTCAGGAAGCCGCCTCGGTCCGTCCCAACGACGATGCGCCGCCCGTCCGGGGAGTACTGGCCGCGGATGTAGGTCCAGTGACCGCCGGCCAGCCGGCGCATGCCGCCGCCCGCAGCGTTCATCACCTCAAGATCGCAGGTCAGGATGAAGCCGAGGTGATCGTCGCAGCGGCTGAACAGGATGCGGGCGCTGTCCGGGGACCAGGCCGGCTCCAGGTCCGCAAAGCCGGGATCGTCGGCGAGCCGGGCCTGGCCGGAGCCATCGGCGTTCATCACCCAGATCCGGTAGTCACCGGTCTGATTGCTCTCATAGACGATCTTGTCACCGCCGGGAGACCAGTCCGGCGCGCCAGCCGCTTGAGCGGCGCCTACGTGGGTGAGCTGACGCAGACCGGTACCGTCCGGGTTGATCGTGTACACGTTTGAATGGCCTGACAGACTCCCGCCGGGAAGCAGATCCAACTGAGAAAACGCGATCCGGCCGTTGGCCGCGACAGCCGTTGTGGCTGACGATGCCGCGTGCGCCGCATCCGGCCGGGCCGGGCTGGACGTGACGCCAGCGCGCGCGGCGGCCGTACCGCCGGCGGCCAGGACCGCAGCCGCACAGCCGGCGGCCGTGAACACCGCGATGATCTTGGGGTTCGCGATCGCCCGGCGAGGCCGTGTCGAGAGCTTCATGCCTTGCTCCTAGCCTTGGTTCCTGACCGTGGCTGCCCGGGAGGTCAGGGGTCTGGCGGGGCCGCGGCGAACGCTGCGGTCACCGGTGATCCGGATAGAGACTTCGGATCCCCGTGCGCTTCGTCCCAGCCCCCAAGCCCACGTGATGTTGTTGCCCGATCGTCTCGCCGCGACCTCACAAAAAGCTCACACCGGCTCGCAGGGGCGCTCACCTGCGGCTTCCGGTATCCGGTCCGGGCCGCTACAGTCGAGAGAACTGTGCGGGGGGTGCAGTTGAGGACCACGGCAGGGATCGATTACCGGCTGCTTGGGGCGATCGAGGTCGGCGTGAACGGCCATGTCCTCGATGTCGGCGGCCAGAAGCAGCGCGCGCTGCTCGCGATTCTCCTCCTCAGCGCGAACAAACCGGTATCCCGCGATGTCCTGGTCGACAGGTTGTGGGGGCAGCATCCCCCCGCGGGTGCGCAGCACACCCTGGAGGTATACGTCTCCCGGCTCCGGAAGACGCTGGAGCCCGCCGCCGGGTGCCAGGTGGTGCTCACCCGGCCTGGCGCTTACCTGCTGCGGGCCACCGCGGAGCACATTGACGTGCGCCGTTTCGAGCGCCTCGCCGGTGAAGGCCGTCGTGCGCTCGCGGCGAACGCACCCGGCCAGGCGGCGTCCGACCTCCGCGAGGCGCTCGCGCTGTGGCGCGGTGAGCCCCTGGCCGATATCGGCCACGAGCACTTCGCGCAGCCGGAGATCACACGCCTGGAGGAGTTGCGGGCAAGTGCTATCGAGGACCGGATAGAGGCGGATATCGCACTCGGCCGGCACGCGGACGTCGTCAGTGACCTCGGCGCGCTGGTCGCCGCCCATCCGCTGCGGGAGCGTCTCTATCAGCTGCTGATGATCGCGTTGTACCGGTGCGGGCGGCAGGCGGAGGCGCTGGCCGTTTATCAGTCGGCCCGCAGCGTGCTGGTGCAGGAACTTGGCATCGAACCGAGCCCGGGTCTGCAGCAAGTGGAGCGCGCGATCCTGGAGCAGGATGCCTCGCTGGAGCCCTCGCCGCGCGCCGCGCCACGTGATACGCCCGGTGGCGCTGGAGACGGGCGGCCCCCGTCAGCGGCCTGGGCCCGCCGTCCCCGGGTGCTTGCCGCCGCTGTGGTCTGCCTGGCCGTTGTCGTGGCGCTGCTCGCTGGCGGCGCCTCCATTCGTGCGCGCGGACCCGGCTCCCCCGTCGTGGCCAGGCCGAATACGGTCGGCGTGATCGACGCCAGCAGGAACGTACTGACCAGGGTGCTGGCCGGTATCGGGAGGCCGGGCGGGATCGCCCGCGGAGCCGGCGCCACCTGGGTCACCGACACCGCCGATGACCTGCTGCTACGGGTTGATTCAGCCGGCCGGGTCGTCGACCGGGTTCCGGTGGGCCGCGGGCCCGCAGGGGTGGCGGTCGAGAGCGGGCAGGTCTGGGTCGCCAACCAGCTCGACGGCACCATCTCGGAGGTGAATCCCGCCGCGGGGACCGTAGTGGCGACGATCGACGTGGGGAACGGCCCGGTGGCGATCGCATCCGGCTACGGATCGGTCTGGGTCTCGACCGTCACCGACAACGCGCTTTCCAGGATCGACCCCGGCAGCGGCCATGTCCTTGCGACCATCCCGTTGGGCAGCGCCCCGGCCGGACTGGCGGTCGGCGAACGGGGAATCTGGGTAACAGGCGCAGACCCGGGCCGCCTCGCGTTCGTGGACCCTCGAACCAACCATCTGGCGCGTGTCGTTCCGATTGGTAACTCCCCAGCCGCAGCGGCCATCGGCGCGGGCAGCGTCTGGATCGCCGACTCGACCGGCAGCGTGGTGCGTTTCGACCCGCTGACCAGCCACGTGCAGATGTTCAGGATCGGTGGCTCGCCAGCCGGCATCGTCTATGCCGACGGTGCCGTCTGGGTCGCCGACGGTCCAGGCGGCAGTGTCTTGCGCATCGACCCGCGCACCGGCTCGGTACGGTCTATCCGCACCGGCAACGAACCGACCGCTCTCGCGGCCGCTGGCGGTGACGTCCTGGCGACGGTGCTGCCATCGCCTGCGAGCCACCGTGGTGGCACACTGACGCTGATCGCCAGCCTCTCGCCGCATGACCAGAACACCGACCCAGCGGTCGCCTACACGATTCCCATATGGCAGATACTGAGCGTGACGAACGATGGGCTGGTCGGCTACCAGCGTGTCGGCGGCCCGCTCGGCGAGACCCTCGTTCCGGATCTTGCCCAGTCGCTCCCCGCACCAGCCAGCAACGGCCTGACATACACGTTCCACCTTCGCCCTGGTATCCGGTACTCCACGGGGGCGCCCGTGCGGCCGGAGGATTTTCGCCGCGCAATCGAGCGAGTCTTCAGCCTCAACCGGCTCAGCGGCGCGGCGGCCACCTACGCCGGCATCGCGGGCGCGCGGGCATGCGAGCAAGCTCCCGGCCGCTGCGATCTCGCGCGCGGGATCGTCACCAACGACCGGGCAAACACGGTCACCTTCCACCTGACCGCACCAGACCCGGAGTTCCTCTACAAGCTTGCTTTCTCCTTCGCCGACGCCGTCCCCGCCGGAACGCCCAACCACCTCATCGGGCCCGGCCAACTGCCTGCTACCGGCCCTTATATGACACGGTCGTTCATGCCCGGGCATCGCTGGATCCTCGTCCGCAACCCGCGGTTCCGCCCGTGGTCCGACAAGGCACAACCAAGCGGCTACCCCGAGCGGATCGTGCTGCGGCTCGATATTCCCCCTGGGCCCGCTGCCGATGCAGTCGAGCGAGGTAGCGCCGACGTGCTCCTCTCGCCTTCTCCGGCGCGCCTTCCCGAGCTAGCCACTCGCTACGCGGGCCAGCTTCATTCCGGCCCGCTGGGCGCCACGATCGGGCTCGTTCTGAACACCCGCGTGTGGCCGTTCAACGTTCTCACCGCGCGGCAAGCCCTCAACGCTGCCATCGACAGGAACAAGATCGTCCAGCTCATCGGGGGATCGCTGGCAGCACAACCCACCTGCCAGGTCCTTCCCCCAGCCCTGCCCGGCTACCGGCCCTACTGCCCGTACACGCTCAACCCCGGTCCCGGCGGGGTGTGGACCGCGCCCGATCTGGCACGGGCCGACCGGCTGGTCCGCGCCTCCAGAACACGAGGGGCCCGGGTGACCGTGGTCACCGGTGCCTTCGGCACGAATATCCCGGACCGGGCGACCGGCCGCTACGTCGTGTCGGTTCTCGACCAGCTCGGATACCGGGCGTCGCTGCGGGTGATCACCGATCCCAACGCTTACGCCAGGAGGCTCTCCGACTCCCGCCGACGCACGCAGGTTGGCTGGTTCTCCTGGTATCAGGACTACCCGGCGCCGTCAGAGTTCATCCGCCCGCTGCTGACCTGCCGCTCTTTCATGCCGGGCAACCCGCTGAACCTGAATGGTGCCGAGTTCTGCAACCGGCGGATCGACGCGCAGGTCCGGCAGGCCCTCATGCTCCAGCCCCGCAATCCCAACGCCGCCGCCGCACTCTGGGCGCGCATCGACCGCGGGATTGTCGGCCAGGCGCCCTGGGTGCCGATCTACAACCCACGCTCCCTGGTGATGCTTTCCGCGCGGGTCGGCAACTATCAGTTCGACCCTTACTGGTCCCTGCTCATTGACCAACTGTGGGTTCACTGATCTGCCTCACCGGGCGACTGCCCAGGACAGTCAGGGCTGGAGAGTGTGTGGCCGCGGCGATGGCTGGCGCGACCGGATCTGCAGTTGGTCCATGAGCACACCCAGGAACGGGTTGTATTGATAGTTGGTGACCCGGGCGGACAGGAAGTCCACGTTGTTCGGGTTGGCCAGGATGACCCACGGGGCCGCATAGGTCACTACCCGGTCGGCTTTTGCCCAGACCACGGCGGCTCGCTGGGGATTGGTGGCTTGCTCACGGTCCGCGGTACTCATGAGCCGGTCGGCCGCGGGGTCGCAGAAGAATGCGCCGTTCCTGGTCGCGGCGGGGTCATTGAGGCGGAAGGCCGAGCAGCGGAAGAACAGGTCGAGGAAGTCCGACGCTGACGGGTAATCGGCGAACCATTCGTTGCCGGTGGCCTGGATCCGCCGGCGCGAGTTGTTGGTCGCCTGCTCGACGGCAGCGTGGGATGCCATGTGCAAAGTGGCCCGGTAACCGAGCTCGCGCAAGACGGAGACCGTGAAAGCGCCAATGGCCGGGTCGGCGGGGAGGTTGTCGGACCACACCGTGACGCGCATGCCTTTCGTCCCGGACGCGGCCACTAGTTTCCGGGCGGTGGCCAGGTCCGGGCCGGTCCAGGCGCCGGAAGGCGCGGGGTTGGCGGTGAACGGGCAGTAGGGCCGGAACCCGGGGATGCCTGGGGGGAGGATCTGGCAGGCCGGGCTGGCCTGGCCAGATCCGCCGAGCAGGGCGACGAGGCGGCGACGGTCGGCGGCCAGGCTGAACGCCCGGCGGACCTGCGGATGGTTGAACGGCGCGACCCTGGTGTTGAACGCGGTGAACACGATCGCGGGCAGCGGGTTGATGCGTACCTGGGCCGGGAACCGGGCGGCGAGCCCAGCGGTATCGGGCAGCGGGTCGTTGGTCCAGTCCGCCTGCCCGGCTTCGATCTCGGCGGCCTGCCGCAGGGGCGGGAGGCCAAAGGTCCAGACGATGCGGTCCGGGGATCCCGCAGGCTGGGCGGCAGCCGACCATTCCCGGAAGTACGGGTTGCGGGTGAACACGACGATGCGCCCGGGAACATGGCGGGACATCATGTACGGGCCGGTGCTGGGCACCGGGGCCCGGCTGGGCTTGGTCGCCGGGACGTAGAACGGCACCGGTGCGGTGAACTCAAATGCCAGCTTGTCCAGGAAGGTTGGGTCCGGTGCGGTCAGGTGGAATGTGACGGTCCGGGCCGAGTCGTCGACCGTTATCCCACGGGACAGATCGCACTGCCTCCCAGGCGCGCACGCGGACGCTCCCGCGATCCCGTCCAGGAAGGCAGCAGCGGTGGGATTGAGAGCAAGTACCCGTTCGATCGCGAACCGGAAATCGGCCGGTCGCACCGGTAGGCCGGTCGAGTAGCGGAGCCCCGGCCGCAGGGTGAACGTGTACACCGTGCCGCCGCCGGTCACCGTGGGCATGGCCAGCGCGAGATCGGGCACCAGTTGCAGCCCGCTGCTGCCCGCGGTCTTCTGGAAGGTCACCAGCGTGTCATAGGTGGCCGCGGAGAACAGCGCGAACTGCGCCGGGTAGATCAGCGCCGGGTCGATCGAGGATGGCGGCCCGGCGGTGACCGCCCGTAGCGTCCCGCCGGTGGCCGGCCGCCGACCCGGGAACCCGCGGCGACCCACATACCGCTACCGGCGCCGCTGGAGGCGGTCAGGCCGGTCGGCTTGCCACCGACAAGGATCGGCGCCGCGGCAGTGCCGCGGGCGGTGATCCTGGTCAGCGTCGCTGACAGCCGGGCGGCCGCCCATACCTCGCCACCGGCGATCGCCAGCGCGTCCGGGCCGTCCCCGACCGGAATAGTGGCTGTGACCGCGTCGGTGGCTGGGTTCACCCGGGTGACCGTGCTGTCCAGGCTGTTGGCCACCCACACCGAGCCCAGGCCGACCGTGACCGCCGTGGGCCCGGCCCCCACCAGGATCTGCTGGCCCGTCCGCATACTGCGCGGGTCAACCCGGGTGACGCTATCGGTCCCCGGGCTGGTCACCCACACTGAGCCTGCGCCGAACGCCACCCCAAAAGGAGCCGCTGCCAGCGGGACCGTTGCGATCCGCTTCCCAGAGACAGGGCTGAGCGCCACCAAGGTACTTGCCCCGGCGTCAGCCACCCAGATGGCGCCGCCGCCGACGGCGATGCCGGTGGGCTCGATACCAGCATCGATGGCCTGGGCGACCTGGCTGGTTGCCGCGCTGATGCGGGAGACCGTGCCGTTCAGGGCGCTGGCCACCCAGATGTCGGGTCCGCTGGCGGTGATCGCGCTGGGGCCTCCGTTTACCGGGATCGTCTGTACCAGCGACGCGGTGATCGGGTCGATCCGGTAGACCACGTTCCCTTCCGGGCTAGCCGCCCACACTGATCCATCCGCCACCACCACCGCCCCCGGCGGGTCCGGCAAACCCAGGCTCCGGGCGACGCCGCCGGCCGCGGTCACCTCACCAATCCCGTCCGCTAGCAGGCCGCCATGGGCAGGCCCCCCGCTCAGGACTGGCACGATCACCGCGGCGATCAAGCCGAGCACGCCGACCGCCGCTCCCCACCGCCAGGCCCGGCGCCCAAGGGCATGAGCTGGTCGGCTCGCTCGCGGGCCGTCCTGTCCGCTGGGCTGCTGGCCGCCCGCTTGACCTGGGCGCAGGTGCCCGTTGGTGCTGCCCGGTTCCAGCTCAGGTGCCTGCAGCAGCACCGCGCGGTGCAACTCGCGCAATTCCCGGCCCGGCTCGACGCCTAGCTCATCTGCCAGCAGGGAGCGGGCCCGCGCGTAGGCGGCCAGCGCGTCGGCCTGCCGCCCCGACCGGTACAGCGCCAGCATCAGCCGAGCGTGGAAACGCTCCCGGTACGGGCTTTCGCCGATCAGTGTTTCCAGGTCCGGTACCAGCTCGCGGTGCTGCCCCAGTGCCAGCCGTGCTTCAACCAGGTTCTCGATCGCGGTCAGCCGCTCTTCCTCCAGCCGCTGCGCCGCCGGCGGAGCAAACGCCGTCTCCTGGATGTCTGCCAGCGCGGGGCCGCGCCACACGCCAATCGCCGTGCGCAACAGCGTCACCGCCGCCGCCGCATCACCCTGCTCCAAGGCCGCCCTACCACGGTTGGCAAGGTCCCGGAACTGCCAGACGTCGACGCGTTCTGGCGCTGTATCGAGCAGGTACCCGGTCGGCCTAGTCACCAGCGGCGTGCTGACGGCACCGGACGTGCCCAGGACGTGCCGCAGCCGGTAGACGTAGCTCTCCAGGGTGGGCTTGGCTGTGGCAGGCTGCTGGTCGCCCCACAAGTCCTCGACCAACTGACCGGCGGAAACCACGTGCCCGGCGTGCAGGGCGAGGTCGGCGAGCACGGCCCGCTGCCGGGGGCCGCCAAGCGGGAGCGGAATCCCGCCTTCGCTGGCTTCGATTTCCCCGAGCAGCCTGACTTCCATCCACAACGCCTCTCGAGGATCCCCCGGATTCCTGGAGCATACAAACAGCCCGGACAAGACCGCTAGACCACCGCTGGCCTGCGATTCCAGCGGCTTTCCAGCAGGCTGCCAGCGCGCCCGGCCTACGATCCCGCCAACCGTGACGGCCTGCTGGCGGGCCTGCCGAACCAGGCGCGGGGGCCCGGCTCGCACCACAGAGGCCAGGCGAGCCGCACGGCTGGAGGAGACGGGTCATGACAGACACCCAGATACCGGAAAAGATGCCGAACGCAGGCACGTCACCGGCGAACAGCGGCCGCTACCGGGGCGGCGCACTGGCTGCCGCCGTGTGCCTGGCGCTGGCGGGAGTCACCGCGTGGCTTCCGGCCGCCTCAGCCCGGGCGGACCAGGCCCCCCGGCCAGCGCACGCAGGACGAACGGCCAGCGTAGCCCAGGTGCCGGGCCTCCTTCTTCCCAGGCAGGAAAGCCAAGGCCTGGCCCGCCCCTCCGGGCGGGCCGGTTTCAGCGGGCCCGCCCGGACCGGGTTCGGCAGCGCCCTGGTCGGGTCGGCGCCGGTCGGCAAGGGCCC
The DNA here is from genome assembly GCA_963726415.1 of uncultured Actinomycetes bacterium. Lineage (GTDB taxonomy): Bacteria > Actinomycetota > Actinomycetes > Streptosporangiales > Streptosporangiaceae > DASXKD01. The sequence goes on along the minus strand of CAVSCM010000039.1, from coordinate 187,879 downwards.
GTCAGCCGTCGCGGTGGATGCGGCCACGCACACGATCTACGTGGGCAATGGCAATAACGCCGATGGCCCGAACGCGGGCGGGGACACGGTCTCGGTGATCGACGACCGGCAGTGCAACGCCCAGGACGTGGCACGCTGCAAGGGCCCCTGGCCGGCCATCACGGTCGGCGACCTGCCCGCGGGTGTTGCCGTCGACCAGAAGACAGACACGGTGTATGTGACCGATTTCGGCGATGGCACCGTCTCGGTGTTCAACGGCGCCACCTGTAACGCGACCGACACCTCAGGCTGCAGGCAAAAGCCGGCCACGGTTCCAGTCGGGCCAGCGCCGCTAGCGCTGTTCGATGACCCGGCCGACCACACCGTGTACATCGCCAACTGCGGCAGTTCCTGCGGTCTTGGCGGCCCAGCCAGCACCGTCGCCTCGATGCTCGACACCGCCACGTGCAACGCCACCGATCTGTCCGCCTGCCCGGTCACACCGCCGCCAACGGCCGACGTCGGGGCAGCCCCGGTCAACGTGGACGTGGACGTGGCCTCCCACACGGTGTATGTGACCACGATTGGGACGCACCAGGCCCAGAACGGGTGGGCGGTGCTGAACGCGAACACCTGCAACGCGGTCGTGCAATCGGGGTGCGGGCGAATCGGCAGGCTGATTGGTGACCCGTCCGGCCCCAACGCCGCCGAGGTGGACCCGGCCAACCGCACCCTGTACACGGCCAACTTCGACAACACGATCTCGGCGTTCAGCCTGCGCCACTGCCACGCCGGCGACCTGGGCGGCTGCGCTTCTGTCAAGCCCGGCATCGTCACGCCGCTCCCAGGATTTGGCGTCGAGCACGACCTGTTCGTGGCGGTCGACGTCCCGCGGCACAGCGTGTACGTCTCCTACCATGCGGACGACTCTTTGGTCGTGGTCGACACCGGCGTCTGCAACGGCAGCCACCGTGCCGGGTGCGCCACGCTACAGCCGCCGACGATCCACACCGGGGCCGACCCCCAGGGAATCGTGCTCAACGGCCGGACACAGACGCTGTACGTCGCCGACGAGGTCGACAACACCGTCTCGGTGATCTCCGCCGCCCGGTGCAATGCTCAGCACACCCGCGGATGCCGGCATCCCTCGCCCGCGGTAAGCGTCGCCCAGCCCGGCGCGCTCGCCGCCGACCCGGCCGTCCGCACCACGTACGTCACCACGGGTGCGCACGCCGTCTCGATGATCGACACGCGCGGCTGCAGCGCGCGGCATCTGGCCGGCTGCGCCCAGACGCCGACCCGGGCCGCTGTTGGCACCTTCCCCACGGGCATAACGATCGACGGCCGCACGCACACCGTGTATGTCGCCAACTTCGGCTCGGGCAAGACCGGCACCGTGTCGGTGCTCGACGCACGCACCTGCAACGCCACCCGCTCGGCAGGCTGTGCCCAGCGGTCCACGCTCAACGTGCCCGGCGGGAACCCAGACGGGATCGCCATCAACGCCGCCACCGGCACCCTCTACGTGCCGACCGTCACCGCGCACGGGACCGACCTGATCTCGGTGTTCAACGCCGCCACCTGCAATGCGGCCACCACCGCCGGGTGCGGCCAGGTACCGGCGGTGCTCAAGGCGGGTCCTGGCGGCGGCGGGTTCTCCGCCCTCAGCGTCGCTGTCGACCAGGCCACCGACACCGTCTATTCCGCCGATGTCCTGACCGGGCCCGGCGGCCCGTTCCGCGGCCGCAGCGTCTCCGTATTCAACGGCGCCACCTGCAACGGAACCGACCACACCGGCTGCGGCCAGACCCCGGCAACCGTCAGCGCCGGGTCCAACCCGCTGGGCATAGCCGTCGACGAGGCGACCGACACTATCTACACCGCCAACATCGCCGACGGCGAACACCCCGGCACCGCTTCGGTGATCAACGGTGCCACCTGCAACGGAACCGACCACACCGGGTGCGGCCAGACCCCGGCCACGGTCAGGACCGGCTTCGGCTCAGCCGCGGTAGCCGTTGATCCCGCAGCCAACATGATCTACGTGACCAACTTCGCAGACACCAGCGTGTCGGTGATCAACGGCAACACCTGCAACGGAACCGACCACACCGGGTGCGGCCAGACCCCACTCAAGATCGCGGTCGGCAACTACCCCAACGGGATCGCCACCGACCCCGCTGCCAGCACCGCATACGTTGCGAACCTCGACAACACCGTCTCCGTCGTACGGCTCACCCACCCCGTGCGGTAACCGAGAACTGGGGCCGCGGTGGCGCTGGGCGCCCGGTGCCACCGCGGCGGTGATCGGCAAATGTGGCCGTGACCTGGCACAACGGCTGTTTCGTGGCCAAAACTGAGACAAAGCCCCTAGGCAGGCAGAGCGCGGCCCAGCAAGGTCACCTATCGTGACTGGTCAGTGGCGGTGGAGGTGGGATTTGAACCCACGGAAGACTTGCGCCTTCACACGCTTTCGAGTACTGCGCACCACCGTTCACCACAGTCCGCCAGCGTTCCTGACCAGCCCAGACAGCCGGTCAGCGGTCGCCGGTGAACCGTCGTGAACGGCAGTGAATGAGCCACAAACTGAGCCAAAGAGCCGTCCCCGAACTCAGCGCAGGCCCTCCGGCGGCGGGCCGAACCGCTGCGCCATATGGCCGCCGATGACCTCGGCGACCAGCTGCATCGCCGCCAGCGGGCGGAAGAAGACCGTCAACTCCCCGACCAGGCCATCGGGCTGGTATCCGACCACGTTCAGCCCGTGCGCCCGCTGACCGTGCAGTGCGGTTTCGAACAAGATGACGCTCTTGTTCCCTTCCACGATCTCCTCGGTCAGCTCGAACCGGGCCAGCTCCTGGGTCAAGACCCCGAACAAGAAGCTCGCGGTGTCCTTGCCCCGCAACCGCTCGTCGTGGACGGCGACCCGGATCGTGACATCGTCGCTGAGCGCCGCCAGGATTGCGGCTGGGTCAAACATGCCAAGCGCCCGGCTGTAGGAGGTCCGCCCGGTGATCATGCTCCCCAAGCATACGGATCACTGGTTTACCGGAGTTGGCAGCGCACCGTGATCGGGCACGTTCCGCGTGGCCGGAAGCCGATGGGCCCTCACCGCAGGCGCAGCCATCACTGAGCGTGCTACGCCATCTGGTCCACAGGCAGCCCGAAGCCGCGCGGAACGCCGACTCGGCGCCTCTTTCCGCGGTTGAGCGGGCGGCGGTCACCAAGCGCAGATCTGCCAGTTCGGAGCTGCTACCGCGCGACCAGATGCGAGCCTGGATGTCCGCGGCGAAATGCGGGCATAGGCCGCCGGCTGTACCCGTCCGGGGTGCTCGGCTGCGCGGGGTGAGTGGCGTCATCACGTATCCCTGGAACGCCAGAGGGCTTGCCGGCGTGCTCTGTTTGAGTCTGGGGCCAGGCTTACTCGCCGGCGGGGTTGTGGGCCGCGTGCATCGTGATGTCCGTCGTCCTCTGGTGAAGACCGGCGCGGCGCAAGTGGCCTCGCCGACGTAAGCTCTGCAGACGTGGAGCCTGGGCTGCGGTTTGCCGACCTGCTGAGGCAGCTGCGGACCGAGGCGCGGCTGACCCAGGAAGAGCTGGCCGCGCAGGCGGGACTTAGCCCGCGGTCGGTCAGCGACCTAGAACGAGGCATCAACCGCACCGCGCGCAAGGACAGTGCGCTGATGCTGGCCGGTGCGCTCAGGCTGACCGGCCCCGTACAGGAGGCATTTGTGGCCGCCGCCCGCGGCCGGGCCGAGCCGGCGCAGGTGCTGGCGGCCAGGAGCGAGGACGCGCCGGAGTCGTCAGCGGCGGCCGCGACGCGGACTCTCCCGCGTGACATCGGCGGCTTCACCGGCCGCGAACGTGAGCTAGCGAACCTGGAGCAATCGCTGGCCGAGGTGGCCGGCGGCGGCCTGGTGGGCATCCACGCAATCGACGGGATGGCGGGCATCGGCAAGACGACGTTCGCCGTCCACGCCGCGCACCGGCTCGCCAAGCGCTTCCCTGACGGGCAGTTCTTCCTCCCGCTCCACGCGCACACCGCTGGTCAATCACCCGTCGACCCGGCCGATGCCCTCGCCAGCCTGCTGATGACCGCCGGGGTAGCCGCTCAGCACATTCCGCCTGGCCTGGAAGCGCGGGCCGCGAAGTGGCGAGACCACGTCGCGGGCAAGAAGGTCCTGCTGCTCCTGGACGACGTCGCCGGGCACGAGCAGGTACGGCCGCTGCTGCCGGGCGGCGCTGACAGCCTGGTGCTGGTCACCAGCAGACGACGGCTGACCGCGCTCGAGGACGCCATCGTGATCAGCATCGGCACCTTGTCCCCCGATGAGGCGTGGGCGCTGCTGGCCCGGCTGGCCGGCCGGGCCGGCCTGGAGCCGGGCGAGGCCGCCGGCCGGGAGATCACCCGGCTGTGCGGGTACCTGCCGCTGGCGATCGGAATGCTCGCCCGACGGCTCAGGCATCACCCGGCCAGGAGCGCCGCCGAGCTCGCCGCCGAGCTGGCCGCGGCGCGCGACCGGCTGGCGGTGATGCGCGCGGAGGACCTGTCGGTCGCGGCGGCGTTCGACCTCTCGTATCAGGACCTGACGCCGGACCAGCAGAGGCTGTTCCGGCGGCTCGGCCTCGCGCCCGGGCCCGACATCGACGCGTACGCGGCCGCCGCGCTAGACGACGCGAGCCTGGAGGATGCCCGCCGCCAGCTGGACGAACTCTACGATCATCATCTGCTCACTGAGCCGGTGCCGGGCCGGTACCTGCTGCACGACCTGCTGCGCGAGTACGCGCGCGCACTCGCCGCAGCCGGCCAGCCGGTACCGGAGCGTGCAGCTGTCGGGCGGCTGATCAACTTCTACGCTCACGTTGCCGCCGGTGCGTGCCGGCACATCGCGACCTGGACCACGGCCGGCGGACGGCTGCCGCCGACCGATCCGCCCGCCTGCGCCCCGCAGCTGACCACGTCGCAGGAAGCAGCCGACTGGCTGGACGCCGAGCGCCCCAACTTGCATGCGGCGGTGAGCTACGCGGCAGCCGAGGGGATGCCGCTGCACTCGATCGCGATCGCCGCCGCGATGGGCGGCTACCTGCGCGCCCGCGGCCACTGGCAGCAAGCGACGGCCCAGTACCGGACGGCGCTGCGCGCGGCGCGGGCGGCTGGGGACCGCCGCGGCGAGGCGGGCATGCTGGACGAACTCGGGTTGCTGCAGCAGCTGACCGGGGATTACCCGGACGCGGTAGCCACCTTGACGCTGGCCATCGAGTTGTTCCGCGAGCTGGGCGACAAGCCGGGTCAGGCTTATGCGCTCAATCACCTTGGCCTGGTCTACGGGCACACCTCCGACTTTCGGGCCGCAATCGACTGCCACCAGCAGGCGCTGGAGCTTGCCCTGGCGGCGGGCGACAAGCTGGCTAAGGCGGTCTCGCTGACCGGCGTCGGGATGGTGCTGCTGTTGACCGGCGACTACCCGGCTAGTGTCGAGGCCTATCAGCGGGCGCTGTCGCTGTTCCGTGTTCTTGGGTCAACGTTCGACGAGGCCGACGCGCTGACTGAGCTTGGTTTCGCGTGGCGGCTGACCGGGGACTATGCCGCTGCCTTGGCGCACGAGCGCGAAGCGCTTGAGTTGTGGCGTCAGCTCGGCGACCGGCTCGGCCAGGCCTGGGCGCTCGGCGACCTCGGCATGGTGCACCAGGAAACCGGGGAGTATTCAGCGGCCGCCGCTTGCCTTGAGGAGGCCCTGGAGTTGCATCGTGACCTGGGCTCGCGGCACGGCGAAATCATGGTCCTCAACGACCTCGGCGAGCTGGCTGCCCGGACGTCGGCACCCGAGAAGGCCAGCGAGATTCACCGCGAAGCGCTGGCCAAGGCGATCGAGCTGGGCGCACCTGCGGAGGAAGCCAGGGCGCTGGCCGGCCTCGGCCGCAGTCAGCTTGCTGGCGATAGTGCCGAGGCCGCCAGGAAGCTGCGCGAGGCGCTCGCGATCTATCAGCGCATCGGAGCACCACAAGCCCGGCTCGTCCAGGACACGCTGGATGAGCACGGCCTCTAGGCAGCCACAGGTCACCTTGCCCGCCGGCCAGCCATACGCCGCCAGTCATCTTCGATGCCGGCCACGTCTGTGGTCGGGCCGCTGAGCAGAGCCTGAGCGTGCAGGAGTGCCCACAGCCGCCCCCTGGGCCGGCGGCGCATGCCGGGGGAGCCGGGACGGACGCCCCCGCCGACCGCAGCCGGAGTCTGGCCATCGGTCGCGCCGTTCGGGGAAGCCGGCGGGAACAGTGTGTCGATCATTGTCCTTGCCTTCCTGTGTTCTTCAGCTGGCTCCACTTTCGCCAGCCCAGGCGGGAAGGACCACACGTGGCCGCCCACAGCTCAGACCACAGGATCGGATCAGGTCTCAGGCCCTCGGATCGATGGCCGGCAGCCCGGGGCACCAGCTGGCCGACCCTGATCACCAGCAGTGGCCGCCACATAATGCGCAGATCTGTGCCGCAGGCGCCGAGCGCGGCATCGACGCGGCCACCGCGCCGAACGGCGGCAATGCGCGCGGGTATCAAATGAGGCCGCGTGTGGTTGGCAGCGCGGCGAGTCCCGTTTCTGGCTCACCGGGCGGGCGGCAGGCCGTTACAGCGGCACTATTCTGAACCGCTCCGGACTGACCGGGGCGGTTCACCGCGCCGCTTTTGCGGCCAAGGGTGCAGCCAAGAGCGTCCCGGGCCGGGCCTGTGCGGCGGATCGTGATCCCCGGTCACCGCGGTGCCGCCTGCGCTGGCTAGGTGCTTGCCCTTAAGCAGCGACCACGCGCGCTGCAGCGACACAATCAGCGTGACGGAAACGATGATGGACAGGTTGATCAGCTGATCGCTGTCATGTGAATCAACGAGCAGCAGCACACCGAGTCCGAGCTGGGCCGCGTAGACAAGCAACGTGATGGCCAGCACCATCAGGTTTCTGCCAATGTGCAGCCGACGCTGGAGCCTGACGACCGCGACGATGCTGATCACGGCCATGATCACGGCGGGCTCGCCGATGTTGACCTTGGGGATGAGCCCGAGCAAGGACACCACGAACGAGTTCACCAGGCCGGTGAAAGCGGTGATCGCCAGCGCTTCGCCGCCCGGCATGGCATGCGGCCCGAAGATGGTGTCGTCGCGGACCGAAACGGCCACAAACAACAGGCCGATGAGCGCCGCAGCGGCCGTGGCCAGCGCGGCAAAGTAGGCGTCGTACCCGCCAGGCACCATGCGAACAGAAGCTGGCATGGCCGGTCTGCGATGTCAATCGGGCGGGCGCTGTCGCTTGCCGGCATGAGGGCTCTGGCGCGAGGACGCGGGTGATGTTCATGCTGGGGCGGCGTTGGGGCTGCTGGGCGCGGACATCGACGCCTGGGACGTATCGGCGCCGCGGGTGCGGGCGGCGGCGATGGTGATGATTGTCGCCGAGCATTCAACGACCCGTTCACCACGGGCGGTGCAGGCGCCCGCGCGCCTGATTCGCCTACCCGGGACCGCCCAGCCCGCCCGGCGCGGCAGGCCCGGCAAGCTGCAGGCGGCGCGCCCGCCGGAACACCAGGACCCGCTGAAAGCCGAGGGTCACGGCCAGGTAGAGAACAATCGTGGCGGTCCCCAAGCCCCGGGCACCGGGGCCATGCACCACCAGCACGTCATAACCCAGGTGCGCGACCAACGAGGCAATCCACAACACGGCGGTCACCCAGTTGCCCTGCGACCAGGCCTGGCCGTCGTCGACCCAGACCCGCACCGTACTAGCCCGCAGCGCACCGAAGATCGCCGCAAGCACCAGGCTGCCCCCCAGCGCGGCGAAGGTCAGCGGGTGATCATGGCCTTTGCTCAAAAACTGGTACGTCTGTACCAAGCCGATGATCACCAGGATCGCGATGAGGCGCAGCGCCGAGGCATTGACCGGGCGGGCGGCCAGCTGCCGGTAGATCAGCAGGGCCAACACCGCAAGACCCAAAATGACATCGAGAACGATCACCTGTACCACCCCTCAGCGTGCGGTCCCGATCGCGCACCACAGGGCCGCACCATGCAGGCAACACCCATTCAACGGTACGACCGCACACCCAACCAAGACACGCCCCGCCAGGCCGTTTGTGCCAGCCGTGGCACAAACATGCCACTCCCATGAACATCCGCAGGCAATGACCATCACTCACCGCCACCGCGGCACCGTCACCGTCCCTGCGCCAGTCCTGCCGAAGGGCCAATTAGGGCAACAATGAAGCTTCATGAACGCGGCCCACCGCTGTCACTGGCCGAGTGGACGGGGCTCGCATCGATCAGCGAGCACCCTGCCCGCGGATTCACCATCACACAGTCCACCGCGCCCGGCCGGGACGTAGGCCGGACCTGGCACATTCCCCGGCCGGTCATCTACCGCGCGATCAGCCGCCTGGAGCAGGCCGGGCTGGTGGCACCGCAGGCCGTGCAGTCCGGCCGCGGGCCCAGCGGACCATCTACACCACCACCGGGCGCAACGCAGCTGCGGACTGATTGGACACCCCGTCCAGCATGTCCGCGACGTCCAGTCGCACCCGCTGATCAAGTTCACGCTTCTCGACCGGGCAGGAACCGATCCCGCCGGCCTGCTCCAGCCGCAGAAGGCAATCCTCCAGCCGATCACCTCGGCCACCAGCGCCGAACGCCCACAGCACAGGGGGCGCCTAGCGGCGGGCCACGGCCACAGCGGCGCTGAGCCTCCACGGCGACATTACCCACCGCGGCGATGGCCGGGCCTGACCGCCCCGGCGCCAGCTGTTCCGCGCCGCCTCTTGTGCCAGCCCAGGATTCATAGTCTGATTGTGACTACCGAAAGGGGCGCGGCCAGCGGGACCGCCGCCCCCCGCGGTGTCCGCCGGCAGGCTTCACGGGGTCCGCTACACCGGCACACCGCCCAGCCTTAAGGCTCGTCGCCGGGACCCGTCTCCCCCCACGGGTCCCGGCGACTCCCGCCCAGACCAAGCGAGCCCGACAAGCGTAGGAGCCCGCCAGAACGCTCCTTATGCGCCGCCGCATCTAGCCGAATGCTTCTCGGCCACCACATACCTAACGGCGGGACTGCGCGCCTCGCTCTGTGCGAGGGCAGATGACATAGCGTGAAGGGGAGCCGTTGGCTGGCGTTCGTTAAGCGGATGCCGGAGCTGCCCCCGATGATGTGCTGTCTGATTCGCGAGGCCGCAGAACGGCGCCAGGCCGGGGCCAGCGCGATAATGAGGCCATGGCAGGCGAGCTGGTCCGGTGCGGGCATTGCGGCCAGTTGAACCGGGTGCCGGCCGTAGCGGCTGGGACGCCGCGCTGCGGCAAGTGCCATCTGCCGCTGCCGTGGATCGCCGACGCCGACGACGCCACGTTCGCCGGCGTGGCGGATGCCGCCAAGATCCCGGTTCTGGTGGACTTGTGGGCGCCTTGGTGCGGGCCGTGCCGCATGGTCGGTCCCGCGCTGGAGCAGGTCGCCTGTGATCTGGCGGGGAAGGTCAAGCTGGTCAAGGTGAACGTCGACGTCTCGCCGCAGGTGTCCGCGCGGTTCGGGGCGCAAGCCATCCCGACCTTGCTGGTGCTGCGCGGCGGGCGGGTCGCCGCCCGGCAGACCGGCGCCGTCCCCCTGGCGGCCTTGCGGGCCTGGGTCGACACCGCCCTCGCCACGCCCGCTCCCTGAGTATCGCCAGGTATCGCCAGCGCTCCCAGCTCACCCGAATTAACGAATGGGCGCGCATCGCGGGCGAACCGGCAACACGCTGCCCGCCGTGCAGGCGGGGACGCGCGGCCCGTCGCTGGGGCAAGCGCGCATGGAGCAGGCCGGGAGACGGGCTGGGCCAGCGGGCCGTCATCGATCGCAGCCTGGGCGCGCGGAGAACACCTGGTGTGCAGCAGTGCTACGTCAGGCGATCACGGCCGGGCCCGGTCAGGTGAAGCCGACGTTCAGGACGAAGTGCCCCTGCTGACCGGCGACGCCGTCCGCATCCACAGCCCGGCCGGTCGTTGTGCCGTTCCTTGGTGGTGTCCGGTGGCTGTTAGCTGGCGATGCCGATGACTTGGCCGATGGTGTCGTGCTGGCCAAGGACCGCGAGCATCAGGTGGGCGACGTCGGCTCGCGGGACCGAGAAGCCGCCGCGCACGTTCTGACCCATCGCTGTCCGGTAGTGCCCGGTCAGCGGTTTGTTCGTCAGCTTCGGTGGCCTGATGACCGTCCAGTCCAGGTCACTGTCGCGGAGCAGGTCCTCCATGGCCGCCAGGTCGGCGTAGACCTTGCCGAATGCGGCGCGGGCGAACCGGGCGCCGAAGTGGCGCATGAAGAACCCGTCACCCGGGTCGTGCTTGGGCGGCGTCGGGCGGCCGGGAGATGGCATGGTGCCGACCGGGGCGGCGCTGATCGCGACGAGGCGCTTGACGCCGGTCGCGTGCATCGCCGAGGCAATAGCCCCGGTGCCGCGGGTGGCGATGCCGGCACTGGAATTTGAGGCCGGGCCGAGGCCGGAGATCACCGCGTCGGTTCCGGCGATCGCTGCCTCCAGCGCGGCGGATTCCGGGCTGGCCAAGTCAGCCGTGACGATCCGGGCTTCGCCCAGCGCCGCGGGGAGCTTTGCGGGGTTGCGGACCACGGCCGTAACGTCGTGCCCGGCGCCCAGCGCCTGGCACAGCAACTGCTGGCCGACCCCACCGGTTGCCGCGATGATCGCGAGTTTCATCTGGTGCCTCCGCATCGGGTGAGTTGTTCGGTCATGGAATGCTTCTGCCTCGGCCGGGCTGGCTCCACCACACCCGCGCCGGGGGCCGCTGCCACGCGGCGGCCCGAGGATAATCAAGAAGATCAGTCGAACACTCCGATCTGGGATGTGGCTGGCAAGCCATCGCAGCTCCGTGCGCGGGAAGCCTGCTAGTTATCCTATTATCTAGAAAGACTAGAAGTCAACTAGCTTAGAGATCGGGTGATCTGCAACCGGGATGCGGCGGCGCCGGTTAGCCGCGCCGCAAGTGCCGCGGCCTATCCCGGCCGCGGCGGGGGCACCAGCCCAAGCGCGCGGACCTGGAGCTGGCAGTCGCGAATGGGACACGGCTCGCGCCGGGCGCTGACCCAGCCCATCGGTCAAGCAGCAGCCAGCGGATCGGGATAATCCGACCGCCGAGCGACCCGAATGACGCGCTGTCGGTGGCGGAAGCCCGGGCCCAGGCAGTGGCGCGCCGTGCCGACCGCCTCGATCCCGCCCGGGTGTCACGGACCGTGAGTATCTGCTGGACGACAGTCGGGTAGTCCGGTCGCCAAACGCCGAATAGGAATGGCTACCAGTACCGTGGGTTATCCATGCGCATTCCGCGCCGGTCTATGCGTTCTGTGTGCGGGCTCGAAGCCATATACGGGTCGTGGTCCGGTGGGCCCGCTGCGAGTGCGCGGGCCTAGCGCTGTCTTTCTCGGCGCCGCCGGGCGCGATGATGCCGTGGCGGTGGCGGGGCGCAGCTCCGCCCGATCGTGCAGGTCGGCGCCGGCGTCTGGGGCTGACCGGCGTTAGCGCAGGAGTGGCCATAATGGCAGCTGTGCCCGCACAATGAGCTTCGCAAGCTCGTGCTTTGCGAAAGCTGTCATGCGGAGGACAGATCATGGAGCAATTCGATGGCGAACCCGTCGTCGCTCCCAGTGGTGACGGCCGGCTGGAGCTGTTTGTGTTCGGCCGGGCGACTGCGGGCAGGCTCTGGCATGCCTGGCAGGCCCAGTGGAGCAACAGCAGCGACTGGTACGGCTGGTGTGACATGGGCCTGCCGGGAAGCATTAGGGCGACGGCCGGAGTCAGTGGCGACGGGACCCTCGTGCTGGCTGCGAGGAACGTATCCGCGCAGTTGAGTTATGCGTCCCAGACAGCCTGGAGCAACGGCTGGTCGGCGTGGACCGCACTGCCCTCAGTGCCTGGCGGCGGTGACGACGCAGCGGGGGTGGCTGCCGACGCTGACGGCCGGCTTCAGCTGTTCCTGGTGGGCCCCTCAGGCGGTCATCTCTTCCGGATGGGGCAAGTGAGCTGGAGTAACGGCTGGTCGGGCTGGCAAGACCACGGAGCTCCGAACATCGCGGACCTTTCCGGGCCTGTCACGGCCGCCTGCAGCGGTGACGGCCGGATCGAGGTCTTCGCGATCGACTCGAACGGCTCCATGTGGAATGTCCGCCAAACAGCACCGTCCAGTGCGTATTCCGGCTGGAACGCCTACGGCAATCCCGGCGTCGCTCTAGAGGACAGGCCAGCGCTTGCCAGAAGCGCTGACGGGCGGCTCGAACTGTTCGTGCGCGGCCAGGACAGCCGGCTCTACCACCAGTGGGAGACTGCGGTCGGGACCTTCTCGTGGTCAGGCTGGAACTCCTTCGATGCGGCCTCGACGCCCGACAAGCGCTTCGTAGACCATCCGGTCGTGGCTGCGAGCGCGGATGGACGGCTGGAACTGTTCCTGACCGGCGGCGACCAGAACATGTATCACGCCTGGCAAACGTCCGCCAGCAACGGCTGGTCTGACTGGGTCAATGAGGGCGCCGAAGGTGGCGGGTTCGTAACCGCGGCGCCAGGTCTTGCCAGAAACGGCGACGGCCGCCTGGAAATCTTCGCGGTGGCGAACGACGGGAACATCTACCACAAATGGCAAACCGTAGCCAGCAATGGCTGGGGACCGTGGACACTGCTCGACCCCCAGGCGCCGTCACCGCCGCTGACAACGACCGTTCCTGACCTCATCGGCCTGAGCGTCGCTCTTGCTCAGGAGCGAGTCCAGGCCGCTCAACTCCATCTGACGGCACACGGCTCTGGGAACTGGGTCGGCAATCAGTCGCCTGCCGGCGGGACCATGGTGCCGGTGGGCTCAAGCGTCTCCGTCGGTCTAGTCGCGAACCCACCGTGACGTCGCCGGGTTACGGCGAACCTGGCGGGTGATGGATGGCGGTAGCAGCGGCGTCGGAGCGGGTGGTTGCCTTGGTGCGGCCTGAGCATGGCGGCCCGGTCATACCTCATAGTTGTGCGCGGATCGGCATGCGAGGCAGCTTCCTGCACGTCTCGCAACGGAACCCGGCGTCTAGTGCTGCGGTGATAAACGCGTGGCGCAGCGTGTGAGCCGCACGGTCCGCAGGCCGGCGGCGCCCAGAGGAACCATTAGGGATACGTCCCGGAGGGCAAGATCGTCAACCGAGTATCCGCGCAGATCGGCGGGTCCGCGCGCGGCCAGCAGCCTGGTGACATCCCGTGGGCACAGTGGGCTGGCAGGGAACCGCCGTGCGCGGGCCGTGGCATGATCTGGCCATGCCCGGGCAGGTGACACTGCGGCCGGTCAGCGAGGAGGACTTGCCGCTGCTACGCACGCTGACGCAAGACCCTGAGGCTACGGGTGAGTTCGAGCAGTACGGGTGGTATGCCCCCCGGCTGTTCCAGCGCAGCTGGCAGGAAAATGGTCTCATCAGCGCGGACGGCGGAAACCTGATGGTGGTCCGCGGCGAGGATGTACTCGGCGCGGTGAGCTGGCGGCGCCACGACACCGCACCCGCCTCCCATTGCTGGACGTTGGGCATCGGGCTGTTCCCCCGGGCCCGTGGCCACGGGTACGGCACCCAGGCACACCGGCTGATCGTGCGCTACCTGTTCGAGCACACCACCATTCACCGGATCGAGGCCGCTACTGAGACCGGCAACATCGCCGAGCAGAAAGGGTTTGTCTCCGATTAACTCGCAGGTTCCGGGGATTCGGGTTCATGATGTGCTATGGGCGTGGCGGAGGGAACCAGGGAGACGCTGGCGGCGAAGTTCGAGGTGATCTTCCCGCATCTAGATGAGCGGCAGCGCCGTTTGCTGATGGGGGCCGAGGCCCGGGCGCTGGGTCACGGGGGGATCCGTGTGGTGGCGCTCGCGGCCGGGGTTCGCGAGGCCACGGTGTCGCTGGGGGTCGGTGAGCTGGAGTCCGGCGCCGCCCCGCTGGGCCGGGCCCGCAAGCCCGGCGGGGGCCGCAAGCGGCTGGCTGACCTGGACCCCGGGCTGCGCCCGGCGCTGCTGGCGCTGGTGGAGCCGGATGAGCGTGGGGATCCGATGTCGCCGCTGCGGTGGACGGCGAAGTCGCTGCGCGTGCTCGCGGCCGAGCTCACCCGTCAGGGCCACCGCGCGGGCGCGGACACGGTGGCGGACCTGCTGCACGAGGAGGGTTTCAGCCTGCAAGGCAACGTTAAGGCCCTGGAGGGGAAGCAGAGCCCGGACCGGGATGCCCAGTTCCGTTACCTCCGTGAGCAGGCCAGGGACCACCAGGACGCCGGGGAGCCGGTCATCAGCGTGGACACCAAGAAGAAAGAGCTGGTCGGCGCTTACCGTAACGGCGGCCGTGAGTGGCGCCCGGCGGGCGGCCCCGTCCGCGTCAATGACCACGACTTCCCGGACGCGGAGCTGGGCAAGGCGATCCCGTACGGGGTCTACGACCTGGCCTCGAACACCGGGTGGGTGAACGTCGGCACCGACCATGACACCGCGCAGTTCGCTGTCGAGTCGATCCGCCGCTGGTGGAACGACGCGGGCCGGGCCGCCTATCCCCGCGCGCGGCGCTTGCTGATCACCGCTGACTCCGGCGGCTCGAACAGCATCCGCACCCGCGCCTGGAAGACCGAGCTGGCCGCGCTCGCGCTGGAAACCGGGCTGGAAATCACCGCGTGCCACTTCCCGCCCGGCACCTCCAAGTGGAACAAAATCGAGCACCGGCTGTTCTCCCACATCACCATGAACTGGCGGGGCAGGCCCCTGACCAGCCACGAGGTCATCGTGCAGGCCATCGCTGCCACCACCACCCGCGCCGGGCTGACCGTCCGCGCCGAACTGGACACCGCCATGTACCCGCCCGGGGCAAAGATCAGCGACGAGCAGATGGCAGCGCTTCCCCTCCACCGCCACCACTGGCACGGCGACTGGAACTACACGATGTCTCCCGCGCCGCCCGCCCCAGCACCAGATCCAGCACCGCGGCCCGGCCGCGGCGAGCGCCCCGGCTGGGCCCATCCGGCCCTGACCGGGATGACAGCCAGCGACTGGGACCGGCTCACCGCCGCGCTGGCCGTCCCCTACCAGGCCCAGCTCGAGGCCGGCCGCCACATCGCCCGCGGCGGCCCGGCCACCCGCCGGCGGGCCGGCGGCCACCCCCAGGCAATGACCCTCGCCGAGAAAACCCTGGCCACCATCATGCGGCAGCGGCTGGCAATACCCCGGCCCGTCCTGGCCGGCCTGTTCGGCGTCGCACCCAATACCATCGCCACAGCCGAACGCCAGATCAAGCCCCTGCTCCAGCGGGCTGGCCACATCATCGAGCCCGCCTCCACCCCGCTCACCACCATGGCCGACCTCACCGCGTACGGATCAGCCCACGGCATCACGCTCACGCCAAAAACCAAACCAGCGCGTTAATAATCGACAGACCCAAAGCCCTGGAAAGAGCCGGATTCACCCGGGAAGGCGTGCTGCGCGGCATCCGCTGGCGCGCAGGCGCGTGGCGAGACGAAGTGCTGTACAGCATCCTGCGCACCGACCCGCCCGCGTGACGCGCAACGGCGACATCCCCGGCTCAGCCTCGCCCCGCGGGACGCGGTGATCACCTCGCTTGTGGCCATCGGGTCAGACCAGGCCGGGAAAACGCCCAACTATGCGCTACCACGTCGGCCGCGCTTTGCGGCGCCGTCCTGCTCCAGAACGGCGGCTCGGCGTGCGTTATTCACAGTCTTTGCTGTCCCGTCGGCGGGGCGGCCAGCCTCCCCGCGAAAGAGCCATTCCAAGAGCCAACGTGGACAGCCTTCAGGCGACAGCCAGCTACGCCAGGCGACTATTGAGGCTGGTCAAGTGCCCAGTGAGCCCTCTCCAGCCACATCCAACGACGTCTGGGAGGTGACTGGGGGTCAAGGGGTCGCCGGTTCAAATCCGGCCGTCCCCACTGGTAGTGAAGCTTTTTCGAATATAGTTATGCCTCACTAGAGCCAGCAAAAGAGCCATTTCCCTTTGAAATGGCCCTCCTAAAGGCGCGTGCCGATCATGAGTCCAGGCGCTCTACCAGGGCATTTATTCAAACCGGCAGAGCCAGGGAAGCCGGCCAGTCAAGGGGTCAAACATCGCAGAGCCACCTCGGATCTGCATGACAACACCGGCAACTGCGAACCGGTGGGACACCATCCCCGGCCCACCGGCTGACCGCAAACCGGACGCTCACCGGGCTGCAGCAGCTGCGACGCGGGCAGGTCGGGGCGCTCAAGCCAGCCTGCCCCCGCCGCCCCGGACACGATGGCTGCTGGCACGAGAACTGCCTGCGGACGGGTCGTCACGACTGTATCTACCTTCACCTGCGGCTCATCGCCAGGCCACGTCACTTACACAGCCGGTAGGACACCCCTCTAGGCGCCCGCGCTGACCAGGAACTGGGTCGCGGCGAGTTCGGCGTAGAGCGGGTCGCCGGCCACGAGTTCGGCGTGCGTGCCCACGGCTTTGACGTGCCCCGCGTCCATGACGATGATGCGGTCGGCCATGGTCACCGTGGACAGCCGGTGCGCGACGACCAGCACTGTGGTCATCAGCGCCGTCTCCGCGACCGTCGCGCGCAGGGCCGCCTCGTTGAGCGCGTCCAGTTGCGAGGTGGCCTCGTCCAGGAGCAGCAGCCGCGGGCGGCGCAGCAGCGCCCGCCCGATGGCCACCCGCTGGCGCTCGCCACCTGACAGCCGCGTGCCCCGGTGCCCGACCGCCGTCTCCAGCCCGTCGGGCAGGCGCGCTACCAGGCCGGTGAGCCTGGTGATCCGCAGCATTTCGGCGATCTCCGCGTCGGTCGCTTCCGGCGCGCCGAGCAGGAGGTTCTCCCGCAGCGAGCCGGACAGCACCGGGGCATCTTGCTCCACGTAGCCGATCGCGGCCCGCAACTGGGAGATCGGCCAGTCGCGCACGTCGGCGCCGTCCACCAAGACCCGGCCGGCCCGCGGTTCGTAGAAGCGCTCGATGAGCGAGAAGACCGTGGTCTTTCCCGCCCCGGATGGGCCGACGAACGCGGTCATCCCGCGCGGCGGGATGGTGAAGCTGACGCCATGGTGGACTTCGGGCAGCTCGGGCCGGTACCGGAACCGCACCCGCTCGAACGCGACGGAGGCGGGCGGAATGGGTACTACGCTGGCGGACCCGGCCGTGCTGGGTGGGTCAGCGGGCCGGGCGATGGCGGCTGGGCCAGGACGAGGCAGGCTCGCGAGCGGGTCGGCGGGTTCTACCGGCAGCCGTTCGGCCTCTTGAATTCTCGCCACCGCAGCGGCCGCGACCTGGAACTGGCTCGCGGCTTCCTCCAGCAACTGGATGGGCATCATCAGGTAGAAGATGTACAGCAAGAACGCGACCAGGGTGCCCACGCTGATTGCCCCGGAACTGACCCGGGCGCCGCCGACGGCGAGGATGGCCAGGAACGCGCACTGCACCGACAGGCCCGCGGTGTTTCCGGCGATCGCCTGCCATTTGGCGGCCCGGACGTCGGCCCGCCACGCCTCGCGGGCGGCGGCGTGGATGCGTTCGCCCTCGCGACGCTCGGCGCCGGACGCCTTGATGGTACGGAACGCGCCCAGCATCCGTTCCAACGCCGCGCCCATCACGCCCACCGAGTTCTGCGCCTGGCGCGCGGCGCGGCCGATCCTGGGCACCACGACGCCGATGACCACTGCCGTCACGCTGAAGACGCCCATGGTGACGCCGAGCAGCACGAGGTCCATCAGGCCCATCAAGACCAGCGTCGCGACGAGGGTGAGGCTGCCGGTGACCACCCCCACGACCGAGTTGGTGGTGACATCACGCAGCAACGTCGTGTCCGAGGTGACGCGGGACATCAAATCACCGGGCTCAGCCCGGTCCAGACCGCCGATCGTGAGTCCGAGCAGGCGGTCCACCAGCCGGCGTCGCGCGGCCAGCACCACGGATTCCGCGGTGCGCCGCAGTACGTAGCTGCCCACCGCGCCCAGCGCGGCGTTAGCTATCACCAGGACCGTCATCAACAGCAGGACAGCGGCCACGGCGCGATGGTTGCCCAGGTCGCCGATCAGGGCCCGGACGACCAGCGGAAGGGCCAGGCCGGTTGCGGCAGTGAGCAGACTCAGGACGCCTCCGGCCAACAGCGCGAGCCGGTGCGGCCGCACATAGCCGTACATGACCCGCCACCGGGCCCGTTCCCCGCGTGCGCGCCGGCGTATCCCGGCTCCCACCCAGACCTCGCTCGTCACCCAGGCCTCCGCTCATCGGCGATGCCGCCAGTCTCACCCGGGCAGCCGCGCGCCGCCAAAGTCCTATCAGCTGCCCCACAGGCTGCCCGGCTATGCGGCCGAGCCGGCACGGGTCAAAGCCAGTTGTCGCAGTAATGGGCCGCGGTCCGGTCGTAGCCGGTGCTCTCGCCGCGCCTCATCCAGACCATGGCCCTGCCCGCGCGGTAGCCGCGGGTGGCAAGGGATTGCTTCGCTCAAAAACACTCCCGAGCGCCGAATCGGCGCGGCTGAATATCGCTTCGCTTGCGACGGTCGAGGCGCGCATAACAAGCGGCGATGCGCGCTGGGGCCTCAGGGAAGCCCGTGACGCTCTGCGATCGTCGCCCGGGCTCGGCTATGTCTGTGCGTCCGCACGGGAGGCGCCCTCGATGCCGCACGCGCGGCCGATACGTTCTGTGCTCAGCCAGCGTCCTGCTGGCCGCCTCTGGCGCCGGCAGGACGCTGGCTGCATTGGCGTGCCTCATCGCCGCAGGGCGGGCGGATGGGCTCGCGCGCTCAGCCCCTTGATCGGTGGCTGGCGAGAGCGCTGTGCCGTCCTACTAGTGCGCGGACCGCGGCCGGCGACCGGACAGATCCTCCACGGTCTGCTCGATACCGACCACGTCCCGTTCGACCTCCTCCATGTACAACCGCCCAGCGGCAACCTGACCGCCACTGACCTCAAACAGCGTCACCCCGCGCATCTCGAAGGCCTGCCCGTCGCTGCGGGTGCCCGACCAGCGCCATTCGGTCCAGGTCGTATCACCGTCTTGGACCGACCGGCAGATCTCGGCGCGAAAGTCGGGGATCCCCGCGAGCATGGCCTCCCAGTTGGCGAGCGTCTGGGCCCGCCCGGTGAAGGCCCTGACCGGATGCGTCGGCTGCTCACTGCGGTAGCCCGGATGGATGAGCCCGGCCACGGCATCGAGATCATGCGCGTTCATGGCCGCGGCCAGCCGGTCAACCACTTCGCTCATCAGGCCCTCCTCCCTCGACGGCGCCCAGATACCTGGCCAGGGTGCCTGCCGTTGCGCAGGCACCCCAGCGCTCGATGCCGCGCCATACCCATCCCGCCCAGAAACGCCGCCCCCACCGTCATACGCGGGCCCGCTGGAACAGGAACAACGAGGCTGGCATCAACATCAACTTGCCCACCAGGCATGATAAGCCGGGCTGTCTCGGGCAGCCGGTGACCGCGTACTTGTCACCGTGTTGTTCCCCCGCATCGTCGGTTTCCTAAAAGCTCGAGGCGATCGGCGGCCACCGTTGGCGCCAGCTTCTCGATAGCCACCACGCCCGAGTTCGCCAGCTCCTGGACCGTTATGGGGGAATTGAGATCGATACCGCTGGCGACGGCTTCTTTGCCACCTTCGACGGTCCAACGCAAGCCATCGGCTGCGTCTGCACTATCCGCGATGCGGCCGGGAGACCGGGCCTGCAGATCCGTGCCGGCCTGCATACTGGCGAGATCGAACGCCGTGGGGCCACGACCACCGGTACCGCAGTCCATGTAGGCGCAAGGTCGCCACCTTGGCCCAGCCCAGTGAAATGCGGCCCCGGGCAGTTCAGCACGGCGTCCGCACACGGTCCTGGCAGCGGCCCGCAGCCGGCGTGGTCGTGCTACTCCCCAGGGGCATCAGTGTGATCTCGTACTCGACGGTACCCGGACTGCGGCCGGCAAGGCTGGCGCTCGTATTCCGCAGCATCCGGGCCACCGCCGTGTTGTCCTCGGCAACCAGCGCGGTGAAACGGTGGATACCTTCGCAGCGGGCCCGGCCCGACAGCCGGGTCAGCAGCTCGGTGCCCAGGCCGCGGCCTTGCCAGTCATCGACGATGGTGACGGCGATTTCGGCAGCGTGCGGGTCGTCGGCGTGCCGGATGTAGCGGGCGATGCCCACGCCGCGCCCGTCGGCAGGGTTCAGCGCGACGAGCGCCTCATGGTCGTGGTGGTCGACGTCGGTGAAGTAGCGCAGCTCGGCACCAGACAGCTTCTTCTTTCCGGTCAGGAAGCGCATCTGGCGGGATCGGGGACTCAGCCGGGCGAAACCGTCGGCCAGCAGCGGGGCGTCAGTGCTGCGGACCTGCCGTATCAGCACCTTCGACCCGTCGCGCAGCGCCACGGGCCTGCCCCCCGCTGCGGGCCGCAGCCAGTGACCGGCCAGGTGGCTCCAATCGGGCCGCAGCCAGCCGGAGACTTGGCGGCGCGGCGATCTGAGGCCAACGGGTGTGCTCGCCGCCGCACAGTGGGCTGGCTTGGTGGCGTGTGACATAACTTCACGCTAGAACCTCCTCGCCTGGGGCGGCTATCGGGTGAACTACCGGCAAATCCGCTGTTTACCCTGGCGGCGGCGCTCGTCCCCGGTTCCTGCGTCGGGCGAACTACCGAGGCGCGCCGGGAGGCACCCGCAGCTTACGCATCGTGAGCACTGCCCGGCCATCGATAGGCATCCTCCCTGCCGACTCGGCGTGTGTGACGTTCCTGCCAAGCGGGTAGCTGGCGGCGCCCCGATTGCCACGTTATGTGCCTGCGTTATGTGTCTGGCTGGGGCGTGAGCCCCGCAACGACCGATCAGGCTCGCAACTTCATGGCTTCGCCCGCGCCTGGCGGTCGAGCAGCTTCTTCAGGGCCTCTCGTACGCCGGTCTCGGGCAAGTCTGGGAACTCTCGCCGGACTGGCCCGGGATCGAAGCTCATATCGGTTGTGTCGAGCACGACGGCGCCGCGGGATTGCCTCGCGAGCTGCGGGTTGAGCGGACCGGCGAGCGACATGGCCCGCAGCACAGGTCGAGGGATGTGGCGGACGGGCGCACGGCGTCCCGCGACGTCCTGCACGATGGCCGCCAGCTGGTTGAAGGTGAGGGTGTCCGGCCCGCCGATGACGATCTCGCGGCTCCCGGGGCGTTCGCCGGTGACGACCCTCTCGACTAGGGCGGCCACGTCGATGACCGACACGAAGTTTGATGGGTTGTCGCCTCGCCCGAATACCTGGATCCTGCCCGATGTCTGTAGGAACGAGAGCATCATCCCGCCCCACGTTTCGGTGAATGCGGAGGGGCGGATGATCGCGTACGGGACACCACTTTGCCGGAGGTTTTCCTCAGCGGCGTGCTTCGCCCGCATTAGCTCCCAGGGGTGGTCGGGCGCGGTTCCGATTGCCGAGATCAGCACGTATGCGGCCCCGTTGCGGGCGGCGGCGCTGATCAGGTGGGCGTTGCCGTCCCGGTCCACCGATTCGGGGGTCACGCCTCCGGTCCCGATGAATCCATGAATGGAGGAGATGACCGCAGCTGCGTTTTGAACCGCCTCGGCGACACGGTCGCGGTCGCGGACGTCGCCGACGAACACTTCGAAGTCGCCTTGCGCCAAGCCCTGCGCTCGTGACGCATCGCGGGTGAAGACCCGCACGGGGAGGCCTCGCTCGACCAGCCGGGGGACCAGCCGTTGTCCCAGTGTGCCGGTGCCTCCGGCTATGACAATCATGCGCTGTAGCCTCTCAGGCTGTTCTCGGCGAGGTCGAGGGCCTGCTCGAACGAGAGGAGGCGGCCCCGTTTCCGGGCCGAACGGTAGGCCTCGGCTTCGGTGCCGGCGGCAATGAGGGGCAGCCAGTCTCGCCAGATGATGCGTTCGTTGGGCCTGGGTTTGTCCGCGGTCTCCTCTCTGATGCGCTCCGCCGTGGCGAGGAGCTCGGCTCCGAGCTCATGGCGCCCTGCGGCTGCCGTCCACGCTGCGCAGGTCTCCAGGATGTGCGCGCCGCAGTTGATCTGTATCTCCCTGAACACTTGAACAGTGTCGGCCAGCTGCGCAGCCGCCTTGGCGAGTTCCCCCCGCGCGAGGTAGATGATCCCGAGCGCCTCGTCTACGTGGCCTTGGGTGAATACCTCCCTCGTCAGGGCCCTGGCCCGGTTGGCCGTCTGTTCGGCCCGGTCCAGATCTCCGCTGTCAATCGAGATAAACCCGACGGCGAGCAGACTGCGGGCCTCCGCCTCGGGCAGCCCGGCCGCCTGGGCCACCGCCACAGCTTCTTCCGAAAGCCGCCGAGCGTCCTCCTCGGCTCCCAGGGCCCAAGCGCACATGCCCTCGTAGCTCAGGCAGAAAGACAGCCGAAGATCGTCCCCCGCCACGCGGGCCGCCGCCGCGCCCCAAGCCCCCCGTTGCCTTCCGAGCTCCCAGTCCCCCATCATGAAGGCCAGCGCGAGTCCCGCCCACAGCGCCTTTGCCGCCAGCGCAGCTGACACCGCGGGGGAGGGAGGCAGCACCCGTTCGTATAGCGCGACCCGTTCGTTGAAATGACCGAACCACACGGAACCAATGATGCGCAGTGCCGACTCCTCGTCGGCTGCATCCAGCGCCCACTCAAGCGCGGAACGCAGGTTGTGCTCCTCGGCGATTATCTCGGGCTCCTGTTTGCCCGGTCCTGTTGGGGCTGGATAGCTCTCGGCGAAGTTGATCGCCCAATCCAGGTGGCGCCGGCGGACGGCCCCGCTCTCACCGCGTGCCGCCAGCCGCTCCTGCCCGAACTGGCGGAGGGTCTCGAGCATCCGGTAGCGGGTCTTTGGTTCGCCGTTCTTGTCGGCTGCAAGCATGGACCGCGCGGCCAGCATACCCAGCAACTCGAGAACACGCTCTTCGCTCAACGCACCGCCGGAACAGACGCGCCGGGCGGAGTCCGTGGTGCACCCTCCCGAAAAGACCGATAGCCGGTCGAAGAGGAGGCGCTCCTGCTCTGAGAGCAGGTCGTAGCTCCAGGTGATAGTGGCTTCAAGGGTGCGCTGGCGGGGCAGGGCCGTCCGCGCGCCGCCCGTGAGCAGGTGGAAGCGGTCGTCCAGCCGGGAAGACAGTTCCTGGACGGCCATGCTCCTCATCCGGGAGGCGGCCAGCTCGATGGCGAGCGGCATCCCGTCCAGCCGCTGGCAGATCTGGGTAACGGCCCCCGCGTTCTGCGTGGTGATCTCGAAGTCCGGTTCCACGGCGCGGGTCCGATCGGTAAACAACGCCACCGCTTCGCTGCTTTGCAGCCCGTCCAAGGCGCAGTCCTCGTCCGGGATGGTAAGGGGGCGGACCTTCCACAGCACCTCCCCGGGAATGTTCATCGCTTCGCGCGTGGTCGCCAAGACCTTCACGTCCGGGCAGGCAGAGAGCAGGCGCCCGACCAGTTCGGCGCACCCGTCCAAGAGGTGCTCACAGTTGTCGAGGACGACGAGCGTGCGTCGGCGTATCAGGAAATCGGTCAAGGTGTCTATGGCGGGCCGGCCGGGTTGTCCCGGTGCGCCGACTGCCGAGAGGGCGGCGGCGGCGATGAGAGAGGCGTCGGACAGGCTGGCCAGGTCTACCAGCCAGGCGCCGTCGGGGAACCGGCCCAGCACGCCCGAGGCGAATTCCAGCGCCAGCCGTGTCTTCCCGGCCCCGCCGGGCCCGGTCAGCGTGACCAGCCGCGCCTGGCCGAGCAGTCCGTCCAGCCTGGCCAGGTCCTGCTCGCGGCCCACGAAGCTGGTCAGCGGCGCCGGCAGATTATGCCGCGCCGGCGAAGGCACCCCCAGCCTGGCCGCCTGCACCTCGGCGGCCGGGGCCTTGCCGCGGGCAGCCGCGACAAACACCACGCGCACCGGCCCGGCCAGGCCCAGCGCATCAGCCAGCAGCAGCGCCGTCTCCTTGCGGGCGGTGCGGCTGATGCCCCGCTCCAGGTCACTGACTGACCGCGGGGACAGCTTCGCCGCCTCGGCCAGCTCTTCTTGGGTCAGCCGGGCCTCGGCCCGCAGCTGCCGCAGCAGCCCGGCGAAAGAAAGCGCAGGCTGCTCGGCCACGGCCCCAGCGACCCTCCCGAGCGCTCCGCCACAACGCTCCGCACCAACAATACGCAGGACCGGCCCGCCGCTGCCATCTCCACCCCGCCACCGCAGGCCCCGATGGGCCAGCCGCCCGCCGGCACCGCGGCGAGCCCTCTCAGCCGAGCACCGCCCTTCCCCGGCCGCCGCCAGGACCCGCCCATGCCTCGGCCGCGCCGCCGGGCACCCCTGACCGTGCCCGAAACCGTGGGTTCTCCCGTGGGCCGGCCCGTGTGGTGCACACCCGCGCCGCCGCCAACAGTGGAATCAGCCGCAATGACTCGCCAGCACCCAACCGGCAGGCTCGCAGCGGCCGCGAACGCCCTTGCCCAAGGGCGCGACCACAGCCGGGCAGACATCCGGCGCTCGCCGTCATGCTGCCCGCCCGATCCACAGGAGGCCGTCATGAGCTACATCCGCCGTGTCACGGTCATGCTGGCCGGGCTCGCCGGCGCCGCGCTGGCGTTCAGCCAAGACGCGCCCCACGCTCTCGCCGTGCCACCACCCAACCCGGGCGGAAACAACGTCGTGCCCCGGCAGCAATCCACACCGTCGTCATCGGCGGCACGCCCGGCTGGCAGATCGCCCTGATCTCGGCCGGGGCCGCGCTGCTCACCGCCGCACTGGCGGTGACCGCCGACCGGATGCGCGCCGCGCGGCGGCGCGTGACCAGGCACGCCACCTGAGCCCAGACCACAGCCGGCGCGACACCAGCGGTGTCCGGGTACCACAGCCTGTCACTGACGAACCCGCAGCTTCCCGGCCACGCGGACAGGAGACGGGCATGCTGACAACCCCTACCTCGCCACTGAGCTCGCCCCGTGGACGGCAGCGCGACATGCTGGCTCAGGCAGCCCAGCAGCACCTAGTACGCCAGCCCCGCGAGCTTGCCAGGGCGCCTTGCCGCGCAGAGCGGGCCCCAGCGGCGGATGACCGATTCCCGAAAGCGCAGCCACCGGGCGGTGCTTCCCCCATAACCACAATGCGGCTGCCAACAGCCGTCCAAAGAAGGCAGGTTCGCCATGGCCGCCCTGATCGCGCTCGTCGCCAGCGGCTTGTTCGCCTCGGGAGCTATCGCCGGAATCGTTGGCGTGGTGAGCGTGGCCATCCGCCGGGAGGAGCGGAAATTCACCCTGACCAGCCAGGCCCCCGACAACGTGACCCGCGCAGGGCGCTTGCTAAACGGAGTGTACGTTCGCGCTCCGCACCGCGCCGCCGCTGCCGACCGGCAGACGACACCTGTCTAACCAGCCAGGTCGCATACCCAGCAACGCGCCGAGCGCCAGGATCACTCCAACTCGCCTCATGTCAACCACCCCCCTCGCCACCGCACTGTGGCCCGGTGCCGGGCATATCGGCCAGCCGGCCCGGAGGGCGGATCAACGGTCACAGGCCGGAACCGGTAATGCCCCGCAGACAGGAGAAACAATCATGAAGCTTCGCACATCGCTCGCAGCGGCAGGCGCGGCCGTCGTCCTCGGCACCACGGGTGCGTTCGTGCTCCCGGCCGTGGCCAGCGCGCACAGCACTACGCACACGCTGAAGTTCACCGCCGTGCAGACGGCCACGGTCAGCTTCACCAGGGCCACAGGAGGCATCCAGGACACCGACGTCAACGCGGTCGGCAATACCATCGGCTTCGACATGCTGTACTTCAAGGCCGCGTCGGCGAGCACCGTCGCGGTGAACTTCACCGTGGACACCAAGGGCGGGTTCTTGCACTGCACGTTCACCTTCCATCCCAAGACTGGCGTGGTCACTAACGGCAAGGTGACCGGGGGAACCGGCGCGTTCGCTGGAGCCACCGGAACGATCAAGGTCAAGACCATCTCCAACACCAAACACGCCATCACGATCACCTACAGCGGCTAGCCAGCTACGGCAGCAGCATGCAGGCGGGGCGGTCCCGCAGCGGGGACCGCCCCGCCTTGCGGGATCAAGATCAACATCCAAACTGACCCACTACCGAACCGGCCTTGATGTCCTGTTCAGCTGGCCGCCTTTGCCACTGACCTGACAACGGGCACTGCCGGACGAGTGCCAGAGACCGACAGCTCCCGGCCGTGGCCGGACTCCCAGGCGCTTGCCTGAAGAGCGCACGCTAGCTTTCCGGACCGTCCCTTCCAGTATGCACAGGCGAGTTCAGCACCGGCTAAAAGCCAGCCAGAACTACCAGTTACGCGCGGCCACGGGCGCGGAGCAGACACGATCATCGCCCGATCAGATCGGCTCGGTGTTCGCTATCACAATCTTTGCTGTCCCGTCGACAGGCGGCCAGCCTCCCCGCGAAAGAGCCATTCCAAGAGCCAACGTGGACAGGCTTCAGGCGACAGTCAGCTACGCCAGGCGACTGTTCAGGCTGGTCAAGTGCCCGGTGAGCGATCCCGGGCGACGCCCAGCGACGCGCGGGAGGTGACTGGGGGTCAAGGGGTCGCCGGTTCAAATCCGGCCGTCCCGACGCAGGTCAGAAGGCTGATTCGAAATCCCGAGTCGGCCTTCTGGGCGTTTGGGACCAAGATCAACGTGCGGGCACGTTGCTGGCGCTTCTTGACCGCTGGTCAAGGGATCGCCGGTTCAAACCGGCCGTCCCGACTGCTGAGCTACCACGAGAACCTGTCCAGCCGCACCGGAGGTCATTGACCCGGTGGCCACTCACCTGGAGATTGGCGCCTATCGAGGGAGGACGGGGATGGACCAGAGACGGTCCGGGGGTTCAGCTGCCGGTGCACCCCTGGCTGGTGCTCACCAGGCGGACGCCGATTCTGGATAGGTTGGTCATGGTGATGATCTGCACCCCGGCCCCTGGGGGGAGGGCTGAGGGACGGATCGCCAGGATCGCGTGTCCCGGCCCAGGGGCTATTGAGGGGACAACCTTCGGCAGTAGCCCAGAGACGTTGCCGTGGTACCACTGACACGGCTTCTGCTGGACGTTCATCGGGTTTCCGAAGACGACACTGGCCGGTACGCCGTCGGCGCGGAGCTTGCGCTGCAGCCCGCCCGGATCGCGCAGCTGGTTGATCCTGACATAGACCGTGCCGTCGGCGTGTTTGACTACCGTCCACGCGGTCAGGTGAATGCCGGGCTGAACGGTGGCCGAGTGGCCTGGCAGTAGCCAGGTCACGGCGAGCCCCGCGGCAGCTACCACGGCCACGGCTGCAGTCAAGACGGGAACCCCTCGCCGGGCGCGCACCGCGCGGCTGCGGCGCACGATCTGTTCCACTGGCGTGTGCGAATGTACATCGGTGAAGGAGTCTCGCACCGCAGTGATCAAGTCGTGGTCGTTCATGATGATCTCTCCTGCTCTTGGGTGGGAACAAGGTCATCGCGCAGCGCTGTGAGGGCACGGGCCAGGTGAGCCTTGACCGTGCTGGGCGCGACGCCGAGCACCTCCGCGGTGCGGCCGGTATCCAGGTCCAGAAACAGCCGCAAGGCAACGACCTGCCGTTGCCGGGCGGGCAGCCGCAGCAGCGCCGCCATGATCCTGGGGTCGACAGGACTGTCGGCGGCCTCGTGCGCAGTGGACAGGTCCGCGACCGTGCCGAGGTCTGACACCGCCACTTCCCGGCGGCGGCGCCGCCACCGGGAGACGTTCACGTTCAGCGCGGTGCGGACCACCCACGCCACAGGCGCCGGATGCCTGCTGACCTTCCGCCACGATGCGCACGCCCGGGCGAAAGCCTCATCAACAAGCTCCTGCGCCGCGTCATAGTCACCGACGCTCACCAGAACCGTGCGGAGGCACTCATCCCTGGCTCCGCGGTAGAACTCCGCGAAGTCCAGCCGTTGGGATCCCACGCCTAATCAACGCACAACCCCCAGCCGGGGACTACCTGGCTCGTGCCCGCTGCGTGCCCGATCGGTCGGTAAGACAGGGCACTCACGGTCGCTCATGGGACCAACGACAAGACCATGACCTGCGTAACCGCTGGTCGGGGAGGGGTAAGTCGCAGCAGCCTTCCAAACTGGTGCTCTTATCATCAGCGGTGCTTGACTGAGGAGACCAGCGCGGCCCACTACTTGCCTTCGACCGCGGCGATGAACCCGTCGGGATCGACAAGGCTGATGGTCAGCGAACTGACTTTACTTCTTAGGAATAGTGTGCTGGGTTGCCGAGGGGTATAGCAGGGCGGCTCGATGACGAGCTCGACCAAGCCGCGATCCGAGCCGTTCACGAGCCAGCGCCCGCGGCCGCCATGTACCCCGATGGTTCCCCGGACCGAGCGCGCAGAGCGGGCGGCCGATCGCACCGCGCTGCGAGGGATGTCCAGGTGGAAACCAGCCATCCGCACCCGCAGCACGGTGGGGTCGACCTCCACGCCGCCGCGTCCCGGTCCCCCGCCATGCCGTGTCTCCGTCCGGAGGGAAACCCGGCCCATATCGCTGTAGTCGATAGCGAAAAATCTCGCGTCGAAGGACGAGGTGACTCCCGGTCCGGCTCCGGCGTGCTGGTAATCCTTGATGACCTCGCGGCGGGCGGTGGCATACGGCTCGCCTGTTTCCGCCATACGCTTGCGGGTTGCTGCCCTGATCTTGTCGTGCGACATCGTGCCTCTGCTCCGGTGGCCGCGTCCCGGCGCCTGGCCACCGCATAAAGGAAGCCACGATGGAAGCGAAGAATCCACGTGAGGGCTGTGCCGCACTTGTCCTCGGGCACTACCACCAGCGCCGGGCTGGCGTAGCTAGGATCGGGCAGACGTGGCTGCCAATCGTCAGGATACGTCAGCCAGACCAGGCGTCTCACCGGCGTGCGTGGCATGGGGTGCAAGTCCGGGTGGCCTCCCCCGAACCCGCCGTAGGAGTGTTCACGATCCACGCCAACTTGGGATATGTCCGGCCTGAAAAGCGAACGTTCGTCCTGCATCGAGCAGCAATCCGAGCAGCAACGCCGATGGACTGACCCGGACGACGACCAACTGATTCAGCAACGAAAGCCTGCTCATACCGACTGGCCGGACAGACTCGGACGGGGGAACACGAGCCCAGGTGAAGTGCGCAGGTGTTGGGATTGTCCCGCTTTGACGGACAGGGTGGTCATGACCACCCGTCAAAGCGGGCCAGACCCAGAGGCCGATGACCATGGCCTGGGCTTGGCTGCACAGTCAGCTGCGTGCGGGCACTCGTAGCGGCTGTTCATCAGCACTGGCCGATGTTTTTCCTGCCGCGGATCCAGATGCTGGCGCCGACGGCGCCTGTGCGGGCTCGTGCGCCGGCGGCCGGCCGCGTTGTGCCGACCGCACCGGTGAGTCTGATGCGCTAGCGCGGCGAGCCTGGCGCCCGCGCCGCTCCGCATCTGCTTGCGCGATCATGTCCTTGACCCGCTGCGCGACGAGTTCCAGCAACATCACGGGATGCACAGCGTCCTCCTTGGTTAGTTAAGACGCCCTAGCGTGCGGCGGCACCGGCCTGGCAGGCATCGGCCAGCTGGCTGATATCGCAATCGATCAGAGCCCTGCGGTGGGCGCGGAGCTCGTAGTGCCGGCTGCGGCCAACCGCATGCGCCCGGCTCAGGCGCCGGCCGGGCTGTGCCCGTCCCGGGCTCGTTACGCCCGGTGCCAGGCCGCCTCGGCGGCTAGCTGGGCGCGGGAGGTGATGTGAAGCTTGGCGAACACGTGCGCGAGATGGGTTTGCACGGTCCGGCGTGAGACATACAGGCGCTGGCCGATCTGGGGGTTGGACAGTCCCTCGGCGACCAGGTACACCACGGCTCGCTCGCTTGGGGTGAGGCTCTGCCAGCGGCTTTGCGCGCGGCTGTGGGTGACGTGGCGGCCGCGGCGGATGCCCATCTGCCGCAGCGCGGCCTCGGCGCGGGCGAGGTCACGCGCGGCTTCGAGACGTTCGTAAATGGTGATCGCCTGATCGAGGAGCTGGCCGGCGCGGGCCACGTTGCCCCGCCGCGCGAACGCGGCGCCCGCGTCCTCGCAGGTGAGCGCCAGCTCAAGCGGGCGCGATCCGCGGGCGCAGGCATCGACCGCTGCCTGCAGGATGCTGGCGTCGTTTTCGGCCAGGCCCTGGCAGCACAGCGCGGCGGCGGTGATCCAGGGCACCTCGTTACCAGACGCCACGCCGGTGACGGCGGCCGTGACATCCCGGGCCCGGGCCGCCTCTCCGGCGGCCAGGGCGAGCCGGACCAGATCGGCCCCGATGACGGGGGATTCCCTCGCGAACCCGCAGTTGGCGCACCGGTTCCAGCACCCGCCGAGGATAGCGAGCGCCTGCGCGAGTTCGCCCTCGGCCTCGAGCAGAAGCGCCTGCGCCCACGCGGACCAGTTGGCCTGGCGGGGGGGACGTCAGACAGCTGGCCTGCGGTGACGCCCGCCGCGCCCCAGGCGCCGGGCAGGTCGTTGCGGTGCAGCCTGATCAAGGACAGCAGGCTGCTGCCTAGCATGAGGCAATAGCTGTGCCCGGTCTCGCTTGCCAGCGCGGCTCCCACCTCGATCTCGGCGATCGCATCGTCCCAGTGCCCCGCGATGAAGCGCTCGAACGCAAAACCACAGCGAGCGAGGCCATGGCGATACTTGTGGCAGCGTGATCGCGGGCCGATACCGCCGCCGACCGTGCTTCTCCCGCGGCGGCTGCGGTGCCGTCGAGGTCCAGCAATCGCAGCCGGGCGAAGCTGGCCCATGCCTGGGCCTCGGCCCGTTCGGCGCTGGTGAGCGGGGGCGACTGGCATGCCCGCTCCAGCTCGCAAAGACTGTCCCGTGCCCGTCCGGCCGATAGCAGGGCGCGCCCGAGGGCATACCCGGACCGCACTCTCCAGGGATGGGTCCAGGTCCCGGGCGAGCAACGAACGGCAGGCTGTTTCGGCACCCGAGCGCGGCGGCCAGCACGCCGAACGGCCGGGTCCGCTCCAGTGCCTCGGCCCGGCCCGCGGCCACCTGCATGCCGAGGCCCCGCGCGTCCTCCAAGACCTCCGCGAGCAAGCGAGTCTTGCCGATCCGGCCTCGCCCTCCACCAGCACGATTGCAGGCCCGCCAGCGGCGACCCGGTCCAGGGCCTCGCCCAGGGCCTGGACCTCCGCCTCACGCCCACAGATCCTCGCGACCGGGGCCAGCGCGCCCATGGACCGGATGCTACAGCGGCCCTGGCGAGCATGCCGGCGCAGCCAGCCATGGCACGGTCATCCCCCCGGACGTGAGCCCGCGCTCGGCTCTGCGGTCACCTCATACAGCGCCCGCAACAACCCCAGCCAGCCGGTGAAACTGATCTCCTGCTCGCTACCTGGATGATGAGCCTGCCCGGGATCGACGACCCAAAGACGGCCCGCCGGCGGCTCGACGACATCCAGGACCATGCGGATCTCCACTTCCCTTATGGTCCGGGTTCCAGCCGCCGACAACATCAGCCAGCTGGCCGATGCCTTCCAGGCCGGTGCCGCCGCACCCTGAGAGCGTCTTGACCACAAGCCGCAGCGCCGCCCCAGAAGAGGTGGCAGCCAGCACCTGGCGCCGCCGCCCCGCCTGGAGGAAGGCCACCGGTGAAGCAGATCCAGGCCGCAACCGCCCCAGACTTTCCTCACCCTCGGCAGGCCACCCGATGCGTGTCTGCCCCATCGCAAGGAGACCATCATGTCTAGTTCATTCCCGGTGCGCATGGCCCGGGGAGAAGATCAGCCTGTCGCTGGAGACAGCGTTCACCGGATGGAGGCCAGCAGTGCGCCCCGGCCGAGCCGCCGACGCAGAATCCAGCCGGCGCGTGGCTCATATCACTCTCATAGAGGAGGCAAGCACCCTGGATCAGCCGCAGCGGCCACGTCGGGCTGCGGTCGGGCTAGCAGCAAAACGGAGCGGTCATGACCGGCCGGGCAAGCAGGATCTGGGTGGCCATATGCGGGATCACTGGAGTGGTCATGCTGACCGCGCATTTCTTCTTTCCCGCAGGCGTACCCAGCGACAACGCCCCGTCGGCGGTGATCACCCGGTTCGTGCTGCGACACCACGCTGCCATGCTCGCGACCGCGTGGCTTCAGGGGTTCGGGCCGCTCCTGTACGTGCTGTTCGCGCTCGGGCTGGTCTACCTGGCCGGGGGCATGACCCGATTCTGGGGCTGGCTCACCATGCTCTCTTCGGCCGTCATCCTCACCCTGAGCCTGATCGACGCGGCGTTTACCGTCGCCGCCGCCCAGGCCGTCGCTAGCGGGCACGCGGCGACCGCCGCGGTGAGCATCGACCTCATCGACGGCCCGGCCAACGATGCGATCGGCCGGATGTTCCTGATCGCACCGCCGCTACTGCTGCCCACCGGAGCGGTCCTGCTCGGCTCGCGCCTGCTGCCGCGGGCCTTCGCGTGGACCGCGATGACCTTCGGCGCCATCAGCGTCGTTCTAGGGCTGGCAGCTTTGTTCAGCGCCGCCGCGTTCAGCGCGGCGATCGTCTTGATCGTCGCCCAGAACCTGTGGGTCCTCGCCGCCGCGCTCGTCTTGCTGGCCCGCGGCGCGTCAGCCTCCAAGGCGCCGCCGCCAGCCCGGCAGGCGCCCCAGGACATCCAGATCCACCGCAGCGCGCGCTGATCATGGGGCGCTGGGCATGTTCAGAAACTCCGGGCAATCCTGGCAGAACCAGGTCGGTGCAGGCCCTCGCCTCCTGGCCGGCGGTGGCGTACTCAGGGAAAGTCGCGTTCGTACAGTGGGTCCAGCTCGTTCTCAGGCCAGGAGCGTGCATCCAGCCGCTCCACGGCCAGCGACAGGCTGTCTTCCTGCCAGCACGCGCCAGCCAGATAGAGCTGCGACGGCCCCCTGTGATGCCCGTCGGCCGCCTGCCGCGCCGGGCTGGCGATCGGGAATCTGCGGGCCGTTGCGGCATCTCACACAGCGTGGTCTGGCCAGGAATTCACAACGCGCATCGCCGCCTGGTCGGGTCGTGAGTACGAACTTCCGCAGAGGCCTCGTCTCCGAGTACGCGGCCATCCTCGGTGCCACGATTGGAAGCCATTGTCATCAACTGCCGCGAACCCGCACTTCCTCGCGCGTTTCTATGCCGGGCTTCTCGGCTTGGCGGTCATCCCGCAGGACGCCGCCATCGCGGCTGGAACGCTGGGTGTGGACGAATCGGTCCTGCTGGGGAGCCGAGACAGTCTGCACGTGTGGCTAACGCCAGTACGTGACCTGCAGCCAGTGCCCGGCAGTGTCCATCTCGGCGTGCGAATGCATGCCAGCGAGGATCTCGGCCCTCTGATCGCCCTCGGCGCGACCTGGCAGTGGGACGATCCGCGCCGACGCTGGACGGTATTGGCCGACCCGGAGGGCAACCTCCTCTGCGCCCTCCCCCAGCACCGTGAATGCCGCGTCCAGGAGTCTGGGCTGACAGCTTCCGGCCGCTCAGGACGACCAATACCGCTCCGGACTCCCAAATATGAACAGCCCGCGATCGGCCAGCGCCGAGCCGACATCCGCGCCGATCAGCTCGGCGTGTGTTATTCACAGTCTTTGCTGTCCCGCCGACGGGCGGCCGGACTCCCCGCGCGAAAGAGCCATTCCTAGAGCCAACGTGGACAGGTTTCCGGCGACAGCCAGCTACGCCAGGCGACTGTTTAGGCTGGTCAAGTACTCTGTGAGCCCCGTCAAGCCTCGCCCCGCGACACGCGGGAAGTGACTGGGGGTCAAGGGGTCGCCGGTTCAAATCCGGCCGTCCCGACAGGTTTTTCGAACGCTTGTACTCTGAACTGGGAACGAGATCAGCCATGATCGTTCCCACCTGGCGGCCGGAAGAGCAAAGGTTCAAAGTGGCGGCCACGCAGTCACGGTGATCGCGTCGCCACAATAACGAAGACGCCAGGCGGCATACGGCTTAAGGCGCTTCTGTCCGCACTGCAGACGCGGATAGGTCTTGGCCGGCCACCGTAATGGGAACAGCTTGACCCGAATCGGCAGATGTCGCATCCCGGCCAGCTGTACGTGTCGGGCTCGCTCACCCTGGTCGCGCTCGGGCTCTGGCGGCCTCCTACGCCGCGATCGCCCCGCTGGTCCCGGGGCCGCGGCGCTGCCGTTGCCACGGTGGCGGCTCTGCTCGGCGGCAACAGCGTTTTGCGGGCGCTGCCGAACGTCGCGCCCCGCCACAGCGCATGGAAATGATGCCGGGACCGCTGGGGCACCCTGGACGTAGATCATGTTTCTCGCCACAGCCGTGGATACCGGCCAGTTCGTGTCGCGTGGCCGGTATCCGGGTCCTCAGGCGGTGTTTCAGCGGGTGGGTATTGTGCCTGCTTTGTGCAGGGTCTGGTAGACCGCTCCGGACAGGCCGGGCAGGTCGTCGTTGGTGATGGTGCTGCTGTTGGCGGCGACTGCGATGAGCAAGCCGGTGCGGGGGAGGTAGAGGTGCAGGACCCGGGCGCCGAAGGCCTGGCCTTCGTAGTCCCAGATGATGCCGGTCTGGGGATTGAATACCTGCTGGATGCCGAGCCCGTAGCCGGCCGGGTCGGCGGCGGTGGTGCGGCGGATGGGCTTGCCGGTGGTTTTGGACACCAGGGACTCGAGCTGGTGCTGCTGGCGGGCCGGCAGGAGCCGTCCGGTGTAGAGGTCACGGTCCCAGGTGGTCATGTCGGCCAGTGAGCTGACAATGCCGCCGGTGGCCTGGGCCCACGTCAGGGCGAGGGGGGGCATGCGCTTGCCGATCAGTGACGGCGGGGCGCCGGCGATGTAAAAGTACCCGGCCGGCATCCGGCTGGCGTCGGATGGGGGGCAGGTGTAAGGCGCCAGGCAGGTGGTGCGCAGCCGCAGCGGGGTGATGATCCGCCTGGTGAGCTGGTCGGCGTAGGTGTCGCGGGTGACCTTCTCGATGATCATCTCGGCGAGAAGGTAATCGGTGTTGGTGTAGTGCCATCCGGCTGGCCCGAGGGGGAGGCCGACGACGTAGGACACCAGCCGGGCGGCGGCGAAGCGGGTATGTTGATTCGCCGCGAATGCGGCGATGAAAGCGGGCTGGTAGAGGTAGTCGGGGATGCGGCTGGTCATGTCCAGCAGCTGGCGGATGGTGATGTTGCGCCAGGCCGGGTACTGGGGCAGCCATTTTCCGATCGGGTCGCTGATCGACAGCTTGCCTTCGGCTTCGAGTTGGAGCAGGATCACCGCGGTGAAGGCCTTGGTGTTGCTGCCGATCTGCCACAGCGCACTTGCCGATACCGGCGCGCCGCCGCGGTAGCGGGTGGTCCCGGTGGCCAGGCTGATGGCCGGCCTGCTGCCGGGGAAGGTGACCCGCAGCGAGACCGCGGAGATGTGCTCGGCGGTGCGCCGCGCGGTCAGGTACCGGCTGAGGTCACGGTGCAGCGCCGCCCGCAGCGCGGCACTGCTTGTGCGGGGCGGGGCGGCCAAGGCGCTGGCGGCGCTGGCGGATGCTATCCCGGCCGTGGTGAGCAGGGCGGCCGCGGCTGCGGCGGCGGTCAGCTTGTTCCGGATGGGCCTCATGCGCGGGGTGGTGGTTGTCATGTCAGCTCCCTGGAGGGGTGGGCAGCGGTGCGGCTGCGATGTCCGGCGACGTCGTTGCCGCCGGTGTGGTCGTGGCACCGGTCGCCGGGGCCGGGCGGACGGCGGCCTGCCAGATCCGGGCCGCGAGCAGGATCATCGCGACGGCGAACGGCAGCATGAACAGCACGACCTTGGGGCCGATGGCTCCCATCGCCTCGGCGACTTCCAGGCCGACGGTGAACAGGACCGCCAGCCAGCGCGGCACGGCGCGGCTGCGCCACAGCGCGAAACCCATGACGACCGGCGCGGCGTACTCGGATGCGAAGTAGATGTAGGCGGCGGCCTGAGCCGGCCCGGAACCGAAGCTGGTCACCAGGAACCGGGCGGCCGCTATCTGGGTCATGTGCGCGGAGGCTGCCGCCGCGAGGCTGATCCCGCCCAGGACGTTGAGCATGGCCCCGGCGAAAGCGCCGAGGCCGCCCAGCAGCGCGCCAATCGTGGCGATCACCCAGCCGCGCCCGGTGACCAGCAGGGCGATCGCTGCATACGACACCGCCAGGCCGCCGAGCGCCATCACCGACAGCGAACCCGACAGGTACAGCTGGGAGGAGTGGGCCGCCGCGATGGGCAGCAGCTTGAACGCGGTGGCCGTATTGGTGACCACCTGGTCGGTGCCCCTGGGGTCCAGCGCCTCGGCACCGACGTACAGCACGGCGGTGATCGGCAGGAAAACAGCCAATACCCGCTGGCGTGCACGGGAGCGTTATTCATGGGCTTCTCACGGCGGCCGGGGTGGCGGGGCCGCTCACCGCGGAAGAGGAGCCTGCGGATCGTGGCGGCTCGGGCCGGTGGAGCCGGGATAGTGGTACAGGTCGTAGCGCTCATGTCAGATTCCTTTGGCTGAGCCGGTCAGCGTGGTAGTCGGTTTCATTCCGGTCAGATCGAAGAACGCCTCCTCGAGCGACGGGTCCTTCCCTCGATGTGCAGGTCTTGGAATGAAGCTTGCGCAGCGGGCCTGAGGCGGCACTGTCGCGGCGCTGAGGCGCACGGCCAGGGCGGTCGCGAAGCTGACGGCGGGGGCGACTGGCCTACGGTGGGATCGTGGAGGTGCAGCTCTTCGGCGAACTCGAGACGGTTCACGAGGGTGTGCCGGTGCCGGTCCGGGGCGCCAAGCAGCGGGCCCCGCTGGCGCTGCGCCGCGGCGGGCCGGTCAGCGCCGACCGGCTGATCGGCGCGCTGTGGAGCGGCTCGGATTCCTGCGGCCGAGCACGGCGTGAGCGACGTCCCGATGAAAGTCAGCAGGGTAAGCCCGGGCCTGCCCGGTACGGAAACTTGCGTGACCACCACACAACCGGGACGAGGGAACCGCGATGACTGAAGACTCACCCGGCCCGATGGCGGGCACGGCCACCCTGGTCACCGGCGGTACCGGCGGCATCGGCAGAGCCACCGCAGTAGGCCTGGCCGCGCTTGGCGCTCGCGTCGGCATCACCGGCCGGGACACCGCGCGCACCCAGGCAGCCGCCGCAGCGATCGCGCGCGAGTCCGGCAACCCCTGCGTGGACGCCTTCGCCGCCGATATGTCCTCCCAGGCCGAGATACGCCGGCTCGCCGCCGCGGTCCTCGACGCCTACCCACGACTGGACGTGCTGGTCAACAACGTTGGGGGGTTCTGGGCCAGCAGGCACGTCACCGCGGACGGGCTTGAGCGCACCTTCGCCGTGAACCACCTCGCCGGGTTCCTGCTCACCAGCCTGCTCCTGGACCTGCTCAAGGCCAGCGCCCCCGCGAGGATCGTGACCGTCTCCTCCAATTCCCAGGCAACCGGCAAGCTTGACTTCACCGACCTGCAGGGCGAGCGCCGCTACTCCGGGCAGCAGGCATACAGCCAGTCCAAACTCGCCAACGTCATGTTCACCTACGAACTCGCCCGCCGCCTGGACGGCACCGGCGTCACCGCCACTGTGCTGCACCCCGGCGTGGTACGCACCGCCTTCGCCGCCGAGGACCCGTCACCGCTGGCGAAGGTCATGATCATGGTGTCGCGGCCGTTCCTCGAGACACCCGCGCAGGGCGCAGCTACCTCCATCTACTTGGCATCCGCATCCGAGGTTGAAGGTGTCACCGGACAGTATTTCGCCCACCGCAGGCCCACGACCTCGAGCAAGGCCTCCTACGACACCACCGCGGCGGCGCGGCTCTGGGACACGAGCGCTCGCCTGGTCTGTGCCGGGCGGGACACACAAGCGGCTAGCAGTGCCGCGGCCCGGCCGGGTAGCGCGGGCCGCGAGGTACGGGACCGGAACGCAGCCGAGGCTGCACTGGAGCCTGAGCCACCCGGGGCGGCGCACCGGGTCGGGTGGGGTTTTATCTCGCTGTACACGCTGGCGTATATGAGCACCTCGCTGCTGTTTCTCGCGCCTCTGCTGGTCACCCTGGCATTGAAAGTGGACTCGCTCGTCGGGATCGGACGGGCACCGGGCAGCCTGGCGCTTGTCGCCGGGACCGGCGCACTGCTGGCGATGGTCGTTAATCCGCTCTTCGGCAAGCTGAGCGACCGCACCGCATCGCCGCTGGGCATGCGGCGGCCATGGATGATCATCGGGCTGGTGGGCGGCTCCCTCGGCATCCTCATCGTCGCCTTGGCGCCCAGCATCCCGGTCGTCCTCGCCGGGTGGTGTATGGCCCAGCTGTTCTTCAACGCGCTGCTCGCGGCCATGGTGGCGGTGATGCCAGATCAGGTGCCGTCCGTTCAGCGCGGCCGGGTCTCCGGTGTCCTGGGGGTCTGCATGCCCGTCGGGTCGGTGTGCGGCACCTTCGTGGTCAAGCTGTTCACCGGCCATCTGCTCGCCATGTTCCTGGGCCCGTGCGCGATCGGCGGATTCTTTATCCTCCTTTTCGCGGTCAGCCTGAAAGATCGCCGGCTTGCCAAGGCCGAGAAGCCGGCCTGGTCGCTCCGGGAATTTGCCAGCACGTTCTACGTCAACCCGCGCAAGAACCCGGACTTCGCCTGGGCTTTCGCCAGCCGCTTCATGTTCGTCCTGGCCTACGCCTTCCTGGTTACCTACCAGGCCTACTACCTGCTGGACAAGATCGGCAGCGCCAAGGCTGATGTGCCGCAGCAGATATTTCTGGGCACGCTCGCCCAGTCCGCCGTCATCGTCGCCGCTTCCCTCATCGGCGGGAGGCTCTCTGACCGGACGGGCCGGCGGAAGATCTTCGTCTTCACCGCGTCGATCGTGTACGGCCTGGCGTTGTTCATGATCGCCGTCGCCAGCGACTTCAACGGTTTCCTGGTCGGCATGGCCATCAGCGGACTTGGCTTCGGCGTGTACCTGGCGGTTGACCTCGCGCTAGTGGTGGACGTGCTGCCCGGCAGGCGTAGCGCCGCCAAGGATCTGGGCGTGTTCAACATCGCTGGCGCTCTTCCGTTTTCGATCGCGCCCGCGATCGCGCCGGCCATCCTGGCCGTCGGCGGCGGCAGCTACGGCGTGCTCTACGCGGTCGCCGGACTGTGCGCGATCACCGGCGCTGTCGCGATCCTGCCCGTGCGCCGGGTCCGGTGAGCACCGCATCGGCGCAGCACGGCCATCGGCACGCAACGGGCTGCCAGGGCAGAAACGGCCGAGCCCTCCCGGGAGGGCCCGGCCGTTTCGACCTGCCGGGGTCAGGCCGCGACGTCCTGGTAGGCGCGCGGCGTGCTGGCGGCCTCCATCGCGGCGGTGATCGGGGAGGGCTTGAAGCCCTTGACGACCAGCCAGACGCCCAGCGAGAACTCCCAGGCGGCCACCGGGACCGCGGCGAGCCCGGTCCAGGAGGGGGGCGGCATGCTGCCGCCGAACAGCGTGGCGAAGACGGCGATGATCAGCAGCGGGGCGCCGATGAGCCCGATGACGGGAATGATGCGGGGCACGAGCCGGGACCGGTACAGCAAGGAGCCCAGCAGCACCGCGTTGATGCCAGGCATGAAGCTCTGCCCGAGCAGGAACGTCCAGTTGTAGACCGCGGCGTGCGACGCGCCGGTGGTGACGAGCGCGGCCGTATTTGCTCCGGCCGTTGCGCCCAGGTCCTGTCGCAAGGTCACCAGCGACAGCAGGCTGACGACGCCGACAAAGATCATGCTGGCTTCCAGGACGCGGGCGGCGGCGAAGCCCAGCGCGAGGCTTTCGTTCTGCCGCTTGACCACCGGGTACAGCGTGACGGCGGTGCCGATGCCGGCCAGGGCGACGATCACTTCGAGGAAGCCGCCGACGAGCACGGCGGTGTGGCCGCCGGAGCCGAGGATCCAGTCGTGGTGGTTCTTGATGGGGCCGTAGAGGGCGAGGGTGGGGATCGAGATGAAGGTGATCAGGTAGAAGATGCCCGCGACGAGCGCGGTCTTCCTTGTCGAGCTCATCGGGACTCTTTTCGCCGGCGGTTTCGCTGCTGGAGTTCGGACGGTGGTGGCCATGTCGGTCTCCTTTTTATGGATCGCTGAGTTATCGGGCCTCGGCGGCGGGCGCCTCAGGATGGTCGGGCTCGGCGTGGTTGACCGAGATCAGGGGCAGGCCCAGGTCGCGCGTTTTCTGGAGCAAGCCGTACAGCGCGGCCTGGTCGGCTACGGGGCCATGGATGATGGTGGTGCCGTCGCTCTCGTTGGTGAGGCTCAGCCCGTCGAACCAGGCAGACCACCGGGCGTCGAGGTGACCCTTGAGGCGAATCTCATACCGCTCGGGGCCACCATGCTGGCCGGCAGGTGTCTGGCTCATGGCGCTTCCTTAGCTGGTGCTCGCCTGGCTGGCATCTCCGCCGCCATGCGGGCGTTTCTGGGTCTGATCGGAAGCTATGAGCGGATGTGGTGAGCAGGCATCACCACACCTGGTGATTGACGTGGTGATTCAGCCGGCGGAGGGCGCGGAGGAGGCGTGCGGTGAGCGGGTGCCCGCCCCCGGCCACCCGGCCCGCCGCTGCGCGACCACCCACGGCCCACCGCGGTGCGCCTGCCGGTGAGCGACGGTCAGGGCCGGAAGTCGCGGTTTCGCGGCAGCAGGCCGAGTTCCGCGGCGCGGCGGACTGCTGCCCGGCGGTTGGTCACCGCGAGTTTGGCGTAGATGTTCTTGGTGTGAGTCCGCATGGTGTTCAGGGATACCGTGAGCTCGCGGGCGATGGCCGGGCCGTCCAGCTCGGTTCCGAGCAGCCTGAGCACGTCGAGCTCGCGCTCGCTGAGCGGGTCGATCAAGGCCAGTGTCGTAGGGCTGCCGGTTGCGGTCCTGCCGACGGCGGCTAGGAGCCGGCGGGCATAGTTCTGCCTGGTCCCCCGTTTGGCGACCGCTGTCAGCAAGGGGACGAGAGGCGGGCCCTCATCAGCGAAGATCCGGACGTAACCTTCCGGCTCGGCCAGCGTCACTGCCCGTCCCAGGCAGGCAAGCGCAGCCGGCATGTCCCCTAGCGCCTGGTGGGCGAGCGCCTGCAGCAAAACGATCTCGATGACGCGCCCCGCCCTCCCGCCTTCTTCCGCCGCGAGCAGCAGGCGCTGCAGGAGCCCGGTCGCCTCATGCACGGAGCGCTCTGGGTGCTCGTCCTCATGCCGCGCCAGTAGCAGCCTGGCCAGGGTGATGTGCTCGAACTCGCGCAGGTAAGACAGGCTGTCATCAACGGACAGGCCGTGCTCTCGCGCCCAGCCGAGGGCTTCACCGAATCTGCCCTGCCTGATCCAGACCCGTGCCTTCAGCGCCGGAACCGGCCGCACATTCGGGAAGAAGTTGCTCACATAGCAGCGCTCCGCCTCGTTGAGCAGGTCAAGGGCACCGGCCAGGTTTCCCTCAGCCTGCGCCACCCGGGCCATCGCGACTCGCCGACGGTACCGGTGCTGCGGCAACCCGGTGTGCTCGCCCAGCTCCTGGCACGTCAGCAGATGCTGGGTGGCGGCGCGCAGGTCGCCGCGCTCGCAGTGGATCTCGCTGATCCCTGCGTGCATGTCTGCCGTTCCCCGCAGGACCGGCCCGCCTTGTTCGCCTGCGAGCTGCAATGCCTGCTCGTAGGTGCGCAGGGCCTCGCCGAGACGGCCTTGCGTGATCCGGATGTCGGCAAGAGCGATCGAGCAGCCCAGGATGTCAGCGATGAACCCGGCCCGCCGCAGACCGTCCACGCACGCGGAATAAGCCCGGTGCCCGGCCTGCAAATCCCCGCGCCGTCAGCTGCAGCCCCATCATCTCGGTGAGATACGCCGCGGCCTCATCGGCGGTGAAGCGCAGCTGGGCCGCGCGGATCTCGGCCAGCTCGCCGCGCGCCCGCAGCCGGGCCAGCGGCAACGCAGGATCGGCGCGGCTGGCGATCACCACATGCAGCCCCGCAGGCAGATGGCCGAGCAGGAACGCCATCCCGTCCTGCACAGCTGGCGATTCGATGACGTGGTAGTCATCGAGCACCAGCACGATCTCGCCCGCGATCGCGGCCAGGTCGTTGAGCAGCGCGGTCAGCACCGCTTCGACCGCAGGCGGCCGCGGCGCCTGTAGCAGGGCCAGGGCGCTCTCACCTATCCCGGGTGCCACCATCCGCAGTGCGGCGATCACATAGGCCCAGAAGGACGCCGGATCATTGTCGCCCCGATCGAGCGACAGCCACGCCGCCAGCCGCTCACCGGCCGGCGCAGCCGGCCGCGCCGCAAGCCACTCGGACAGCAGCGTCGTCTTGCCAAACCCAGCAGGTGCCGAAACCAGCACCAACT
Organism: uncultured Actinomycetes bacterium; assembly: GCA_963726415.1. Classification (GTDB taxonomy): domain Bacteria; phylum Actinomycetota; class Actinomycetes; order Streptosporangiales; family Streptosporangiaceae; genus DASXKD01. The sequence goes on along the minus strand of CAVSCM010000039.1, from coordinate 145,727 downwards.
TCGACGCCGTCCCCCGGTCCAGCCGCTCGCTCAGCCGCGGACGCGACACCAGACCACGCCGCGACCTCGGCACATACAACTTCGTCTCGAGCAGGGCCGCTGGTACCCCGAGAATCTCCGCCTCCCGGGGCTGGGCCAGCTCGGGCTCGCGGTCGGCCAGGCCGCTCAGTTGCTCCCTCAGATTGCCGGTCACCGCGAGCGGGACGGCCGCCCCGCCGCCGCCTGGACCGGAGGCGGCCTGGCTGCGGCAAGCGACGGATCCTGGGCCAGGATGCGGGCCTGAAGTTCGCGCAGCGCCGGGCCCGGATCGATGCCCAGCTCATCCACCAGGCGGTCACGGATCGCGGTATACGCCTGCAACGCCTCCGCCTGGCGGCCGGAGCGATACAGGGAAACGATCAGCAGTTCCCACAAGCGCTCGCGGAGCGGGTGCTGGCGGCACGCGGCTTCCAGCTCGCCGGCCAGGTCGGCATGCCGCCCCAGCTCCAGGTCCGCTCCGGCACGGACCTCGACCGCCACCAGGGCCAGCTCGTCCAGATGCGCCCGCTCGGCGTCGGCGAAGCCCGCATAGGCGAACTCGGCCAGCGGCTCGCCGCGGCGCAGGCCAAGCGCCTCACCCAGGGCAGCTGACGCCAGCGCCGCCTCACCCTCCTCGCTCAGGCGGCGTCCCCTCGCAACCAGCTGCTCAAAGAGGATGACATCAACGTCCCCGGAACCGACGGCGAGGGCATAACCAGCTTCGGTGGTGACGATCACCGCTGGCCCGAGAACACGGCGCAGCTGGCCGATCTGCGCCTGCAGCGCATTGGCCGGGTTCGCCGCCTGCCCGTCGCCCCACAGCACGTCGATCAGGCGGTCGGCACTGACCGGCTCGCCGCGGTGCAGCGCCAGCAAAGCCAGCAGGGCCCGCTGCTTGGTACCCCGGACCGGCACCGCAATGCCGTCCTGCACCGCTTCGAGCTCGCCGAACAGCCGCACCTCCACCACCCCACCGTACGGCCATTCACCACGCCGGCTTCAGCTATGGCAGCGCCACCTGGAAGGTACGGGCGTCACCGCCGGGCAGACCCGATGAGCACCCTCACCTGACGGAATCAGTATTCCGCTTTGTTAGACTCTAGCGGAACGGCGATTCCGCTTTGAAGGGATCTTGATGGTCAAGAGTGGTCGGCGCGCGCATTATCAGGTCACATTCGCGGTGCTGGTCCTCGGGATCGCGGCGTTCGCGCTGTTGCAGTCACTTGTTATCCCGGTGCTGACGACGGTGCAGCACGAACTGCACACCACGCAGGGCACGGTGACGTGGGTGCTTACCGCCTACCTGCTGTCGGCGTCGATCATGACGCCGATCCTGGGCAGGGTCGGCGACATGAAGGGCAAGGAGCGGGTCTTCGTGGCCTCGCTCGTGGCACTTGCGGTTGGTTCGCTGCTCGCAGCGCTCGCTCCCTCCATCGAAGTGATGATCGTGGCCCGGGTAATCCAGGGTGCCGGTGGCGGCATGGTGCCTGTTGCGTTCGGGATCATCCGGGATGAGTTCCCGTCCGAGAAGGTGACTGGCGCAGTCGGGGCTCTCGCCGCGCTGACCGCGATAGGGGCTGGCCTTGGAATCGTCCTGGCGGGCCCGATCGTCAACGTGCTGGACTACCACTGGCTGTTCTGGCTGCCTATGATCCTCACAATCGTTGCCGCCGTGGCCGCGGTACTGTTCGTACCCGAGTCGCCCGTGCATGCCCCCGGACGGATCAGTTGGCTGCCAGCGGTGCTGCTGTCCGCGTGGCTTGTCGCGCTGCTGGTCGCGCTGAGCGAGGCACCAATCTGGGGCTGGGGCTCCGGCCGGGTGCTCGGCCTGCTGGCAGCGGCGGCGGTGCTGGCCGCGGGCTGGATCATCGCCGAACTGCGGGCCACCACGCCGCTGATCGACATGCATATGATGCGGCGGACGGCCGTATGGACGAACAACCTTGTCGCGCTGCTCATCGGTATGGGGATGTATGCGACGTTCGCATTCCTGCCCGAGTTCGTGCAGACGCCCACCGCCGCCGGTTACGGGTTCGGCGCGAGCATCACCCGCTCCGGGCTCATGCTGCTGCCCGCCACGATCACCATGTTCGCCGTCGGTATGTCCGTCGGCCGACTCGCCCGCAGGCTCGGGGGCAAGGTCCTTGTCATCGCTGGCTGCCTGATCGGAAGCGTAGCAATGGCGGTCCTCGCCTTCGCGCACGGGCACGAGTGGGAGATCTACTTGTCGACCGCCCTGATGGGCATCGGGTTCGGGCTTGCGTTCTCGGCCATGGCCGCGCTAGTCGTCGCCGCAGTACCGACCTCCCAGACCGGTGTTGCCAGCGGCATGAACGCGAACATCCGCACAATCGGGGGCAGCATCGGCGCGGCCATGATGGCCAGCATCGTCACCTCGCAGCTCGCGCCGTCCGGACTGCCGAAGGAGTCCGGCTACACGATCGGCTTCGCTGTCATGGCCGGCTGGCTCGTGCTGGCAGCGCTCGCTGGCCTGCTCATTCCCTCGGTGCGGCGCTTGCGACAGATGGCCGATGAGCCGGAGCACAGCGAGATGGCCATGGTCGCCGGTGGGACAATCGTCGGAGACAAGAGCGAGTGACCGGATGCGCCGTGCGGGCTAGCGCCGAATAATCTGCCACGCAGGGGTAGCCTGCTCGACCCGGGAGGAGCAGATGGTGAGCGGTCAGCCGTCCCGGCCAGTTACGCTCCCGCGCCCAGCCCGGGCTGTACGGCGCGACGCCGTTCGGAACTACCAGCGCATTCTCGACGCCGCACGCGAAGTGCTCGGCGAATCGGGCGCCGATGCTGGCATGGAGGAGATCGCCGCACGGGCGGGTGTGGGCATCGGCACGGTGTACCGCCGGTTTGCCAGCAAGGACGCCCTGATCAGTGAGCTCCTGCGGCTCGCAGTGGAAGAGCTGATAGGAGCCACAGAAAAGGCACTGGCACGCACCGACGGGTACGGACTCGAAGAACTGCTGCGCGCCTTCGGGCAGTCATTCGCCGACCATGCCCGCTACGCGAACCTGCTCCTTGATCGCCCCACCGACCCCTCCGCCGCGCACCGGATACGAGCAGCCATCGATGAACTCACCGCACGTGCCGTAGCGGCCGGCACAGTGAACCCAGGCGCTACCGCCGGTGACGTCATGGCCCTGGTCTGGGCGATGCGCGGTTTGGTGCAGGCCGCGGAGGGGGTCGGTCCAGGGACCTGGCAGCGGTTCCTCGACATCCACCTCGCTGGCATGCGAACGCCGGGACCGCTCAGCGGCGTACCGGCCATGTCCACCCGGCAGCTACCGGACCTCGCCCCGCAGCGCCAGTCCTGACTGACTCTTTCTTGGCGGCTTTGTCCTACTCTGCCAGCATGACTGACAACGATCGCCTCGAACGTTTCGCCGACCTGGCCGTCCGTGTCGGTGCCAACGTCCAGCCCGGGTCGGGCGTCCTGCTCACCGCCGACACCGCTCACCTGGAGATCGCCCGGGCAGTGGTGGAGCGCGCCTACGCCGCCGGTGCCGCGTGGGTCGAGGTCGAGTGGTCGGATGGGCCGATCCGGCGCTCGCGGCTCACCCACGCGAGCATCGACACGCTGACCAGGACCCGGCCGTGGGCCCTTCAGCGGGCCAGGGAATGGGCGGCCGAGCGGGGCGTGGTGATCTCACTCGTCGGCGATCCCGACCCGCATCTGCTCGACGATGTCGATCCGGCGAAGGCCGCCGCGTTCCCGGTGGAGGAGGCGAAGGCCTACCAGGAGGCGATCTTGGTACAGCAGCTGCGCTGGACCGTGGTCGCGGCACCGAACCCGGGCTGGGCCACGGAGGTTTTCGGTGAGCCGGATGTCGAACGCCTCTGGGAGGCGGTCGCGACGGCGATGCGCCTGGACGAGGCCGACCCGGTCGCCAGCTGGCAGGAGCGGAACGCCGAGCTTGAGGCGCGGGGCCGGGCGCTGAGCGCACTGGACCTGACCGAGGTGCGCTACCACGGCGCCGGGACCGATCTCACGGTCGGGCTGGTGCCGGGCACCCAGTGGACCGGTGGCGGCGGCACCGACCCGGACGGCCTGGCGTATATGCCGAACATCCCGACCGAGGAGGTCTTCACCAGCCCGGACCGGCGCCGCGCCGAGGGCACGATCAGCCTGACAAAGCCGGTGATCGTCAGCGGCCAGGTCGTCGAGGGGCTGAAGGTCACGTTCTCCGGCGGGCGCATCACCGATGTCACCGCCGCATCGGGCTCCGAAGCGGTACGGGCTCAGCTCGACACCGACGAGGGCGCCCGGAGCCTGGGCGAGGTCTCCCTCGTCGACCGGGAGTCGCGGATCGCGAAGGCCGGCATCCTGTTCCACAACACACTGTTCGACGAGAATGCGGGCTGCCACGTCGCATGGGGCCAGAGTTTCCCGTTCTCCGTGACGGGCGGCCTGGAGAAAAGCGACGAGGAGCGGTACGAGATCGGGCTCAACCGCTCGGCCGTCCACACCGACGTCGTGATCGGCGGCGAGGGCATCACCGTCACCGGCACCGGCCCGAAGGGCACGGTGGAAATCATCCGAGACGACGAGTGGGTCCTGCAAGCCTGACGCTACGCAACGTTATCCGTTGACATCAGAAAGAGCTCATGAGCGCGCAGCGTGAGGAGCTGCTCCGGCTGGCGGGCCGGTGCTAGCGCCGGCCTGCAGCGCCACGCCCGGGCATCTGGTCTTGATCGTGTATCAAGGCGACGCTGGCGTGCCCTTCTCACCGAGGGCACTGCCTCGTTGTGGGGGGAAGTTGTGAAGGAGCGCCTACCATGCCTGGCGTGCGGAGGATCTTCGCAGGGGTGAGCGGATCTACCGAGAGAATCGGCATCACCGGCTCCTCTGTCGTAGTGCCGCCAACCGCCGTGCTCCGTCCCCGGCCAGGTTCGCCTCGGCGGGTCGTCCGCCGCTGCGTGACGGTGATCGCGGGGTTCGCCATGCTGGCGCTGGCTGCTTGCGGTACCGCCGCAAGTCCCATTGGCGGCGGTGGTTCGGCTGCCCCGCCGTCAGGTCAGAGTAGGTCCTCGCCCGCCGGGCCAGCGGGGCTGAGCCTGGTCGCCATCGGGGACTCAATCCCTTACAACAGCCCTGACGATTGCCCTGGGTGCACAGGGTTCGTGGACCAATACGCGAAGGCCGTCGAGAAGGCGACCGGGAAGCATGTGACTGTGCAGAACCTGTCGCAGCACACCGGTCTGACCCTCCCGCAACTACTCGGCGAACTCGGCTCCTTCAAGCAGCCCCTGTCCGCGGCGGACGTCATTCTCGTCGGTATCGCTCACAACAGCTTCGAGCTGAACGCTGATGCTCCCTGCGGCCGCCCGGTCATCAACCGGACCCCCGTCTGGTCGGTCGTCGACGCCAGGTGCGCCACAAAATCCGCAGCGAAGTACCAGCCGATGTACCAGAAGCTGTACTCCCAGATCGCCGCCTGGCGTGACGGCAAACCAACGATCCTGCGCACCATCAACCGGTACAACGACTGGATCGGGTTCACCGCCGCACACCTGACTCACGCCCAGGGCTTGAAGACCAAGACGATGCTCGACGCCTGGGACAAGATGCTCTGCTCGGCCGCGACCGCGAACGGGTTCGGCTGCGCGGACATCTACCATTCCTTCAACGGACCCGCTGGGACGAAGGCGGCAGCGGGCCTCCTCGGACCGGACTACACACACCCCTCGCAACTTGGGAACGACACCATAGAGAGCGTGCTGGAGGCGCTCGGGTACGCACCCCTCGCCTAGCGGCGGGGCATTACCTGCTGTCTGCCTCGACGCAGTCCAGCGTCAGCCCGTGGCGCCGGGCGGTGCATCCATCGTCTCAGCGTTGATGGTTCCGCGGCCGCCAGGGCCGACGGTCCGGCCAGGGGCCCGCGAGGGACACCGGTAGCCTCAGCCGGTGCGCAGCACTATCGTGGCCATGTGCAGGGCCGGCCATGCTGACCAGGCCATGGACATGAGCACCTTCGGTAACTCCGGGTAGCTGGCCGTCGTCAGCGGCTGAGGCCGGTGCCTTGCCAGCGACGCTACGCTAGTTGTATAAAACTAGCAAATAACTTCCGGAATTGGATGGAATAGTTGGCTGCCCCAAGCTGGACCTTCCTGACCAACCACGCCCGGGTCCTGCTGTGCATCGCACACGACCCGGGAGTCCGCCTGCGCGACATCGCGGCCAGGCTCGACATCACCGAGCGCAGCGCCTACGGCATCGTCACCGACCTGGCCAAGGCCGGCTATATCGTCAAGCAGAAAGACGGCCGCCGCAACCGCTACGAGATCCAGGCACACCTCCCGCTGCCGGAATCCACGAGCCGGGAGCGCACCCTGGGCGAGATGCTGGCCCTGCTCGCCGGCGACAACGAACCCCCGTGACGGACCGGGACCGCACCTTCCGTCGGCCTACCTGCGGATGCCGGCTTCGACCTGGGTGCTCGATCAGGGCGTGTCCTGACCGGCAGTTGCGCAGGCCGGAGGCCATCGCTTACCGGGCGGCTGGCCGGGGCGTTGCTCGGCCTGCTTGTATGGTTCGCCGCGGAGCTGATGGCGCGGGGCGGACAGATCGGCCTGGCCGAGCGGGTGCTGACCGAGGCACAGGCGGTATGGCCGCTGGCGGTCGTCTTGACCTGCTGGCGGAACATGTCTCCTGCCCGGGTGCCGCCGTGGGCCGAGCGCGGTGACCTCCCGCACCACGTCCAGGCCCACGATGCCGCGGCTCCTGGCGGGCCGCCAGGTGTGCGTCCTCGGGAGAAGGTCCGCGTGCTCCGGCCGGAATTAGTACCCGGGGGCATAGACTGACCCTGCTATCCAGGCAGCCTGAACGCATTTTCCGATCAGGTCTAGACCTCACGCCGGTCTCGAGATCCGTTTCGCTGCGTTGTCCTTTACCGCGATGCGGAGTGATGATCGTGACCGCAAGTACTATCAGCGCACCCTATGACGGCACCGAGCCCTTCCCGGCTGCCAGTGCCCCTGTCCGGACCCGGGCGCAGCGGACCGGGCAGGTGACGGTGACCGGCCTGATCGTGGTACTCCCGTTCGCCGGGCTGATCGCCGCGATCTGGCTGCTGTGGGGCCGCGGTGTCGGTTGGGCCGACTTGGGCCTGGCGGCGCTGTTTTACCTGGTGACGGGGTTTGGTGTGACGGTGGGCTTCCACCGGTGCCTGACCCACCGGAGCTTCACCGCCCGGCCGGCGCTGCGGGTGGCCCTGGCGATCGCCGGGTCGATGGCCTTCGAGGGCGACGTGATCGGCTGGGTCGCCATCCACCGGCGCCACCACGCGTTCACCGACCGCCCGGGCGACCCGCACTCGCCCTACCGGTATGGCACCGGGCTGGCCGGGCAGGTGCGTGGCCTCCTGCACGCCCATGTGGGGTGGCTGTTCGGCAACGATCCGACGCCGCAGGAGCGTTATGCACCCGACATGCTGGCGTGCCGGTCGATGCGGCGGGTGTCGCGGGCTTTCCCCGCGTTGTGCGCTGCGTCGCTGGCGCTGCCGTTCGCTGCGGGGTGGGCGCTCGGGGGCACCTGGCTGGCTGCGCTGCTGGCGCTGGTGTGGGCCGGGCTCGTTCGCGTCTTCCTGCTGCAGCACGTCACCTGGAGTGTGAACTCCCTGTGCCACCTGCTCGGCAGCCGGCCCTTTACCACCCGCCGCCACGACCGGGCCACCAATTTGTGGCCGCTGGCGGTGCTGTCGCTGGGTGAGAGCTGGCACAACATGCACCACTCCGATCCGGCCTGCGCCCGGCACGGCGTCGACCGCGGTCAGATCGACCTGTCAGCCGGATTGATCCGCGGGTTCGAACGCCTCGGATGGGTCAGCGGTGTGCGGTGGCCTACCTCCGCGCGGCTCGAGCAGCGCAGGCGGGCGGGGACGATACCCGCCGCACATGTGCTCGCTGGCGGCGGTATCCCCACGCCGACCGGAGAACGGCCCGCAAGCCTCCTGGCCCCGATGAGCCGGCGATCGCCCGACGCTGGCTGATGACCTCCTCAGTTGCGAGGATTACCCGCAGCGGGCCGAAGACCTTCCCGGCCATGCGCACCGCTGGCACGGACCAGACCCGATGAGGACCATCGACGAGCTGCCGGGCCAGGTCACTCGCCCGGAGGCCGGCTTGGCCGCGGTCATGTGCAGCGGCGCGAGCCAGGGACCGCCGTCGCGCGGCCGCACCGTGCCCGTAAGGTTCTCCGCACCGTGGTGTCGGTGGCTCTGGTCGCGGCAATCTTCGCGTTCGCCCTGCCGCGGTTTGCGTCCTATCGCAGCGTGTGGGCCAGCCTGGACGGGATGACCTGGCCGCATGTGCTGCTCGTTGGTGTCACAGCCGCCGCCAGCATGGCCTCGTACTGGTTCATGATCTGTGCGGTGCTGCCGTCGATACGCCTGCGCGAAGCGGCGGTGGTCAACCTCGGCTCCAACGCGGTGGCGAACACGCTGCCGGCCGGCGGTGCCCTCGGGATGGGGGTCAGCTGGGCAATGCTGTCCAGCTGGGGCGTCAGCACGGCGGACTACGTGCTCTACACCCTGGTATCAGGGACGTGGAATGTGCTGGCCCGCCTGGGACTACCGGCCCTCGCCCTGCTGATCATGCTGACGGTCACCCGGCCCGGTGCCCTTCTGATCGCCGCCGCCACCGTGGGCCTGGCGGTGCTCGCCACCGCGGCGGCCGGGCTGGGCCTGCTTGTGCGCAGCGAGTCTTTCGCGCTTCGCGCGGGCGGCGCGCTACAGGCCGTGCTCGCGATCGTGTGCCGGCTGGTGCGCCGGCAACCGCCCTGCGACATACCCGGATCGCTGCTCGGGTTCCGCCGCCGGGCCGCCGCCCTGGTCGCCGCCCGTGGCTGGCGGATCACTGCCACCACCGTGGCGAGCAATCTGATCTTGTGGCTGGTCCTGCTCGCGTGCCTGCGCGGCGTCGGCCTGTCCCAGGCGCAGGTGCCCTGGCAGACCTCTCTCGCGGCGTTCGCGTTCGTCCGGTTGCTGACCGCCCTGCCCCTCACCCCGGGCGGTCTGGGTATCACCGAACTCGGCCTGGTCGGCACCCTGGCCGCCGGTCTCGGCCCAGGTGCTGGCGCGCAGGTGACCGCCGCCGTGCTGCTGTACCGGGCCGTGACCTACCTGCCCCCTATCCCCCTCGGCGCCGCCGCCTACCTTGTGTGGCAGCACGCACCCACACTCCTGGGGCCGCCGGAGCAACGACAGCAGCGTGTCCGCAAGGCGCAGGCCTCTGGGGAAAAGCCTGCGCGATGACGGCCCCTGGATGACGGCGCGAGCCGCCCATTTAACCGTGTGGTGACGTCATCGGCGCTGGCGCGCCGCCGTTGTCGAGCCAAGCCGGGGCCAGCCGCCGGCGGCCTCAACGTCATGCAGCGCAGGCGTTCGTGATGTCACTGCTCCCGCGGCTGGAGCGGCGGCGACCCGGCTCTGCGGCGCGCATCGCGTACCATCAGCGTCCCCCGGATGCCCGGCACCGCGGCCGCCATCAGAACCACGACGATGACGGCCAGGCGGGTGAGGATCATGGCCTGCTCCCTTCGGCGACCCGGGGGGAGTTGTCCGCCGATGGCGTCTGCTCCCCGGGCGCCTGCTTCTCAAACTACACAGGTAGCTAAAAACTAGCAATATTTTTCTAGTTTTTAGGAGTGATTTTGAGGATGGGAGCAGGGCCGGACCCGCGTGGCCTCGCCACGGCGTGCGGTACGCTGTCGGCACACGGCACATCGTGAGGCGGCGTCATCAGGACGCGCCGGTCGTACCTCGCTCGGTGAGCGAGCTGGTTTCCACGGATCTCAGGTGGTGGCCTCCTAAATGCGGCCACCCAGATCCGAAAGAGATTCCTTGTGACCATTACGTCCACCGAAATTTCGCATGCCCGGCGGCGTCGCCGCGGCCGGGCGAAACCCAGGTCCTCCGCCCGGGCCGCCGCGCCCTCCCGCGCGGCGCAATCCGCCCAGGCGCCGCACGACCGGGCGTGGGAAGCCGGTCCCGCCCGGCCATGGCCGGGGTGGCCACGCTGCACGCGAGCTTCGCCGAACTGGGTGTTCCCGGGCCGCTGGTCAACGTGCTGGCCGGGACCGGCGTCACCGTGCCGTTCCCGATCCAGGCGGCCGCGCTGCCGGATGCACTGGCCGGGCGGGACATCCTGGGCCGTGGCCGGACCGGTTCCGGCAAGACGCTCGCGTTCTCGATCCCGCTGGTCGCCGGGCTGGCCGACGGGTTCACCAGCGCGGGCCGCCCGCGTGGCCTGGTCCTGGTGCCCACCCGGGAGCTGGCCAGCCAGGTCCAGGCCGTGCTCACGCCGCTGGCCCAGGCGCTGGACCTGACGGTGGCCACCATCTTCGGCGGTACCGGGCAGAACGCGCAGGTAACGGCGCTGCGCAACCGGGTGGACATCGTCGTGGCCTGTCCCGGGCGGCTGGCCGACCTCATCGAGCAGGGGCACTGCCACCTGGGCGACGTGGAGATCAGCGTGCTGGACGAGGCGGACCACATGGCTGACCTCGGCTTCCTGCCGGTGGTGCGGCGGCTGATGGAAGCCACCCCGCGGGAGAGCCAGCGGATGCTGTTCTCCGCCACCCTGGACAACGCGGTGGATGTGCTGGTGCGCCGGTTCCTCAGCGACCCGGCCGTACACTCGGTGGACTCGGTCACCGCCGCTCCCGGCGCCATGGTCCATCACCTGCTCACCGTCGCGCCGGGGGACCGGGTGGGCGTGGTCGCCGCGCTGGCGGGCGGCAGCCACCGGTCGCTGGTGTTCACCCGGACCAAGCACGGCGCGCAGAAGCTCACCCGTCAACTGGCCAGGGCAGGCGTATCCGTAGCGGAGTTGCACGGCGACCTCGGCCAGGGTGCCCGGGAGCGGAACCTGGCATCGTTTGCCTCCGGCACGACCCGGGTCCTGGTGGCCACCGACATCGCTGCCCGCGGCATTCACGTGGACGGCATCGGCCTGGTCATCCACGCGGACCCACCCACCGAGCACAAGGCCTACCTGCACCGGTCCGGCCGGACCGCCCGGGCCGGCGCCGACGGTGTGGTCATTACCCTGCAGAGCCCGGCCCAGGCCGCCGACGTGCGCGGGCTGATGCGCCGTGCGGGCGTGAGCCCGCTGGCCGCGAACGGTCAGTCCCGGCTCCGCGCTGCTGCGTTCCATCGCCGGACCGCCTGCGGCTCGGGCCGAGCCGCCCGACCGCCGCCGCCGCGGCGACGCTGCCGGCCAGGCCCAGCTACCGGCCGCGGCGCGGTGGCCATGTCCGCCGGCTACCGGGGGCGCCGCAGGAGGTAGAGACGCGGCCCGCGGCGCTCTTCCCCGGCCCGGATGCCAGGAAGGACACCAGGCGCGGAGGAATACACCGGCCACAAGATGGCGTTAACGCAGAAAAGTTGTTGTCGACGCTTGCGATCGTGAAGACGCCGCATTTCGACAATGGGCGTCTAGCCGTCTGGCTGTGGAAATTCCTCCCCAGTGGCGGGCAACCAGCAGCTGATTCGTGCGAAGGGCACGGATCCGGGCTCGTCTTAAGGAGACAAGCAGATGGCACAGGGAACTGTGAAGTGGTTCAACGCCGATAAGGGCTTCGGTTTCATCGCCCCCGACGACGGCACCGCCGACGTCTTCGTCCACCACTCGGCGATCGACATGGACGGCTACCGCACCCTGGAAGAGAACCAGAAGGTGGAGTACACCACCCGCCAGGGCCCCAAGGGCCCGCAGGCGGAGCAGGTCCACGCAATCTGACCGGATGCAGGCGGCAGGCCCCGCGCGGGAAAGCGCGGGGCCGCCGCATGCTCCGCCTTGCCGCACCGCCGCCCGGCCGGGATTCGCCATCGGCCTCCCTGGCGGCCGGCCGCTCGCCGCGCACCGCTCACCGCTCACCGCAGGAGGATGAGGTTGACCGCTGACGCGGCACATCCGGTAGCCGAACGCACCTTGGTGGCTGACCGGGAAGCGCCGCTCACCGGTCCGGGCAGCGACTATGCCAAGCTTTCCCGCAGCGTGCGGGCGGCCGGGCTGCTGCGCAGGCGTCCTGGGTATTACAGCATCAAGATTGCCGTCAACCTGCTCCTGCTGGCCGCCGGGTGGGCCGCGTTCTTCCTGCTCGGGCGGTCCTGGTGGCAGCTGCTGGTTGCTGTCTTCCTGGCGGTGATGTTCACCCAGACCGGATTCATCGGGCATGACGCTGGGCACCGCCAGATCTCCGGATCCAAGCGCACCGACGACATTATCGGCCGCATCCACGGGAACCTGCTGATCGGGCTCAGCTACGGGTGGTGGACGGACAAGCACAGGCGACACCACGCCCACCCCAACCAGCTCGGCCGCGACCCGGACATCGGTGGCCGGGCGATCGCCCTCACCCGGGACCAGTCCCGGGCCCGGCACGGGATCGGGAGCTGGCTGGCCGGCAATCAGGCCTGGCTGTTCTTCCCGATGCTGCTGCTGGAAGGCTTCCACCTGCATGCCGCCGGGGCCCGGAGCCTGCTGCGCCGACGTGGCAGCACGACGGCCAAGCTGGTCGACGGCGCACTGCTCGCCACGCACGTCATTGGCTACCTGGCCGTCGTGCTCCTGGTGCTGTCCCCCGTGCAGGCGGTGGCCTTCGTGCTGCTCCAGCAGGGCCTGTTCGGCGTCTACCTGGGATGCTCGTTCGCACCCAACCACAAGGGCATGCCAGTGCTGGACGAGGATGAGAAGTCCGATTTCCTCCGCCGCCAGGTCATCACGTCCCGGAACATCCGCGGGGGGTGGCTCACCGACCTCGCGCTTGGCGGCCTCAACTACCAGATCGAGCATCATCTGTTCCCCTCCATGCCACGGCCCAGCTTGCGGCATGCTCGGGACCCCGTGCGTGCGTTCTGCGCGCAGCATGGCATCGCCTACTGCGACAGTGGGTTCTTCGCCTCCTACGCAGAGGTCCTGCGGCACCTGCACACCGTCGGCTCACTGCGGCCCGAGCTCGAGTACTGAGCGGGCACGGCGGCGCGGCCGCCCCTCGCTTGCCGGATCCGCCCAGCTCACGGTGGGCCCGCACAGCGCAGGTGCGCCACTGTGGAAGGCTGTTGGCAAGTGAGCTGGGAGGTGAGGCGTATGACCGCGCCGGAGGTATGGGTGGCCAGGGATGATGGCAGCGAACTCGTGCGGGCCGATGCTATCGCGGCGGTCGGCCGTGACTACACCGGCACCGTCACGATCCGCCTGAGCGGCGCCGAGGCATCAGCCGTGGCGCTAGTGACGGTCACCTCGCATGAGGGCAAGCACACCCCCGATGACTTTCACCGCCAGCTCGTCCGGGTCGTGGCCCAGCTGGCCGACGCGGCCCAAGCGACAGTGGTCAGCCCGGTGTGGGCTGACCACGGCTGGCACTGGGCCACCGAGCCGCTGTAGGAACCATCCCAGATGGATACCCCTGGTTGTTGAGGTGCGGTGGCTGCGACGCCGAAATGCTAGCAGCAGAAAACTAGAAAATTATTGCTAGTTGTCCTTTGCCTCTGTAGGCTGGCTTGGGCACCAATGCGCAGCGGCCGTGCGAATGCGCTCCCTGGCCGGCACCGGCCCGGCGCCTGGACACGCCCGATCACCCCGCCAGGCGGGTGGCGGCTGGACCAGCGCACCGCATTGCTAGCGAGAGAAGAAATGTCATGCCCGAACCAGCAGCAGGTCGTTACGACGGCATCCGGGCGCCGCTGCGCCCCTCAGCCAATGGCTCCGCCAGGCCCCCGCCTGCACCCCCCGCCCGGCGGCGGCCCACCCGGATCGCCAGCATCCGGATAGGGCTGATCGCTGGCATCGGCGTCCTCGTCCTGCTGGTGATCTTCATCGCACAGAACACCCACGCCGTGCCCATCACCTTCTTCGGCGCGCACGCGAATGTGTCCCTGGCCGCCGCCTTGCTGGTCGCGGCCGTCGCAGGGGCGCTGGTGGTGGCGGCCGCCGCGCGGATCAGCCCAGTTCCGGCGCACCATGCGCCCGACCAGCACTGCTGGCCACGCACATGCCCCCGCCAGTGACACCCACCGGGACCGGAATACCGGCCCGGGACGCCCTGAGCCCGGGCCTCAGCCGTGAGTCGGCCCATGGCGAACCAGCCGCAGGTGATCCCGCACGGCAGCGCCGCCAGCGCACGTTCCGGGATCCCCACCGGGCTGCCACCGGCGCGAGTCATGTTTGACCCCGCACTCCCCCGGCATGGCGCGACCGACGGAGGATGGTGGCCACGCTCCCGGAATGCAAATACCGAACTTCCCGCCCTGATCGCAGCACTGGACGCCCGCCCCGGCGTGAGGGTGCAGGTGCTGGCCGTCCACCGCTACGAATGGGACGAAATCCCGCACCGACTCACCGCCGACGGCAGCCACTTTGTCCGGGTCGACTCGTTCACCACCATTCCCCGCCGTACGATCAGCGCCACCGTAGGCGGCGGCCGGGAACCGATCGCGTTGCTGGTGGTCCCCCCCGATACCCCGACAGAGACCGCCTGGTCCGAAATGAACATAGCGGCCGCCAATCCCGGCATCCCGCAGGCCACCGGCATCCATACCGCCGGAGCTCCCGGGCCCGTGAGCGGTGCCGGAAACCCGGCGGGCCGGGTTCCCGGCGTGGCGGCGGAGTTACTTTCAAAGACCCAATGAGAAATACACCTACTAAGCCGCCGGCGTTTGGCTTGATTTCGCTGATGTGGCATAATGAAAAGCAGGCCGAGGGCATTTCGAACGCCGACATTCACGTCAGCGCCGTCCGCGGTCCGGGTGGACCCGGCGGGCCATGCGCCGAGGGATGGGACGGCCGAGATGTTCGGCTTCAAGATCATTACACAGTACGAGAAAGGCATCGTCTTCCGCTTCGGGCGGGCGCTGCCCGGCATCCGTGAGCCGGGGCTGACCTGGGTCAACCCGTTCACCTCCCGGCTGCGCAAGGTCAACATGCAGATCGTTGTGGCGGCCGTGCCCGGCCAGGAGGCCATCACCCGCGACAACGTCACCCTGCGCGTGGACGCGGTTGTCTACTACCGGGTCATCGACCCGCTCAAGGCGATCATCAACGTGCAGAACTACAAGTTCGCCGTCTCCCAGGTCGCCCAGACCTCGCTGCGATCGGTGATCGGTCAAAGCGACATGGACCAGCTGCTGTCCGAGCGTGAGAAGATCAACGCCCATCTCAAGGACGTCATCGACGCTCCCACCGAGCAGCCCTGGGGCGTCCGCGTAGAACGGGTCGAGGTCAAGGACGTCGCACTGCCCGAGTCGATGAAACGCTCGATGTCGCGGCAGGCCGAAGCCGAGCGGGAACGCCGCGCCCGGATCATCTCCGCCGACGGTGAATACCAGGCATCCAAGAAGCTCGCGCAGGCCGCCAGTGGTCATGTCCGCCGACCCGGCCGCCTTGCAGCTACGGCTGCTGCAAACCGTCGTCGAGGTCGCCGCCGAGAAGAACAGCACCCTGGTCATGCCCATCCCGGTCGAACTGCTGCGCTTCTTCGACCGCGCAGCCCCGGTCACTGCCCAGGCTGAGCCCCCGGCCGCCGGCGCGCAGGACACCGGCGCCACGCCGCTGCCGCTGCGCGTGCCCGAAATACCCGCCCTCACGGTGCCGGCGCCGGCCAGCGCCGCCCAGAACGCACCGCTCAACGCCGCCCCCAAAGCACCAGCCGCCGTCTGAACAATGCCACACCCGGTTACTCATCCGGGACAATCTACGGTGGCTGCTCCCTCACGGCCTTTTCAATGCACACCACCACGGCCATTCCCACAAGCCATTCTGTTCGGACGGAGCAGGTCCGGGCTGCCGCCCGTTACGCTGCGCCCGCCACCGCGCCGTCAGCCTCCGCCGACGACGGGCCAGCGCCGGGCGTCGGGAGGGCCGGCTGCGGCTGCGTGGGCAGCGGGGAAATAGGGAGGTGCCGGTGGAGCCCGGTGATATGCAGTACCCGGTCGGCCTGCGGCGAGACGGCCGCCAAGCGCAAGAATCCGCCTAGAAGCCGGGCCCGGCGGCTGATGCCGACCAGTACCGCGAGTCCGCTGGCGTCACAAAAGCTCACCTTGGACAGGTCAACATAGAGCCGGCTGGAGCCGGGCCGGAGCAAGCTCAGGAGCTGTTCACGCAGGGCCGGGGCGCTGGCAATGTCGAGTTCGCCAGTCAGTTCGGCGATGGTTATGCCGCCCACGGTCCGGACGGAAACACCCAGGCTGGGCTTGACCGTGATTCCGGAGTCCATGATGGCTCCCCGGTTAGGTATAGGCGGAACAGGCCAGCTACCCACGCCAAAACACTACCACAACTTCTGGAAAAAAATTGCGGGCATTGTGTTGCCGGTCTCAAGCTTCAGGGATCATCTCTGGTGCGGCCGGACGGCAGCCCTGTCATGAGCTTTCTGCTGGCTAGAGGCTCTGCTGAAACAGCGCCCGGAGCGATCAGGCGCCGCCGGCTGGAGCGGGGCGGGGAACGGCCGGGCCACGCAGTGGTCAGCCTCCTCCTGCTGCTGCGGCTGGGATAGCTTCAAGGACGGCGGAAACCAGCGACGGTCCCAGGTGTGCTCAGTCGACCCCGGCCACCGGACATGAGGAGCGAGACGATGGACGGTGACGCCCAGGCCAGGGCAAGGATCATGGACCATTTGGCGGGCCTCCGAGCGGGGGGACAGCGCGGCCGAGCACGCCATCTACGCGGCGGACGCGATCTTGGATTATCCGCAATCCGGGGAACGATTCCGCGGCCGCGCGACCATCGCGGCGCAGCGCGGTGGTCATCCGGCGGACCGGCACTTCACCGTGCGCCGGATCAGCGGTACCGGGGACATCTGGGTAAGCGAGTGCGTGATCGGCTACGACGGCGTGCCCACCCACTCGGTGAGCATCATGGAGTTCTCCGGTGGCCTCGTCGTTCACGAGACCCAGTACTTTGCCGACCCGTTCGACCCTCCCCCGTGGCGGGCAGCGCTCGCCGAGCCGATGCCGGACCGTTCAGGCTGATGCCCGCGAACCCGACAGCTCAGTGCCCGCGAATCACCTGCGCTGGAACGCTTGCCTAGCGCTCTCGGGCGGGCACGACCAGGCCGGACTCGTACGCGGTGACCACCGCTTGGACGCGGTCGCGCAGGCCGAGCTTGGCGAGCAGGCGGCTGACGTGGGTCTTGACCGTGTCCTCGGTCACGGTGAGGCGGGCGGCGATCTCGCTGTTGGACAGGCCCTCGGCGACAAGTCGCAGCACCTCGGTCTCGCGCGGGGTCAGCGCGGCGAGTGATGACGGCTGGGGGACAGCCGCGGGCGGGCGGATCCGGGCGAACTCGCTGATCAGGCGCCTGGTGACCCCGGGGGCGAGCAGTGCGTCGCCGGCCGCGACGACCCGCACCGCGTCGTAGAGCTGGCCGGCGGTGGCCTCCTTGAGCAGGAACCCGCTCGCGCCGGCGCGCAGCGCGTCGAAGACGTACTCGTCCAGGTCGAAGGTGGTGAGGATCAGCACCCGCGGCGCCTGGTCGTCCAGCGTGAGCTGCCGTGTCGCCTCGATGCCGTCCGTGCCGGGCATCCGGATGTCCATCAGGACCACGTCGGGGCGGAGCTCGCGGCAGGCCAGCACCGCCTCCGCGCCGTCCCCGGCGGTCCCGAGCACGTTGAAATCCGGCTGCGTGCCGAGCATCGCGGCGAATCCGGTGCGCACCACCTCGTGGTCGTCGGCCACGACGATGCCGATCATGCGAGCTCCGGCTTGGCGGGCAGCGTGGCCTCCACGAGGAACCCGCCACCCGGGGCCGCGGCGGTGCGCAGCGACCCGCCGGCCGCCGTAGCGCGCTCGCGCATGCCGGTCAGCCCGTGTCCTGGGCTGCCCGCACCGTCATGGCCGTTCCCGCCGGCCGGGTGGCCGGCGGGCGGGCCGGGGCCGTTGTCCCGGACCTGCAGCAGCAGCGTGTCCTCGCCGTAGCGAAGCTCGACGTCGACGGCGGTACCGGGCGCGTGCCGCCGGGCATTGGTGAGCGCCTCCTGCACGATCCGGTACGCGGCGAGCTCGACGCTCGGGTCGAACGCCGCGACCGGGCCGGACACGATGAGCCGCACGCCCGCAGCCGAGGTCTCCCGCGCGGCGTCGATCAGCTCGGCGAGCTGCGGCAGGCCGGGCTGCGGGTGCCGGGCGGCCGCGCCGCCGGCATCCTCGCGGAGCACGCCGAGCAGGCGCCGCATCTCGGTGAGCCCGGCCCGGGCCGTGCCGGCGATCTCGGCGAGCCGCTGCGCGCCTGCGGCCGGCAGGCCGGGGGTGGTCTCCCGCGCCGTCTCCGCCTGCACCGCGATCATGGAGATGTGGTGCGCGACGACGTCGTGCAGCTCGCGGGCGATACGGGCGCGCTCCCCGCGCGCCATGTGGTCGGCCAGGGTGCCCGCCATCACCTCACGGGCGGTGGCCTGCCGCGCAGCCTCGCCGCGTGCCCGCTGGGCGATTCCGGCCCAGGCCGCCACCGGGACGAGCACGGCCAGCAGGATGGCCGGAACGTCGGCGTGGCCGGCGAGCGCGAGCACGAGGAAGGGCACGGCCAGGCCGCAGGCCAGGATCTGCGTGCGGTCCCACCGCGCGCCAGCGCCGCCGGGAACCCCCGCGCGGCCGAGACGGTAGCTCGCGAGGACTTGCGCGGCAAGCCCGCCGACGGTCAGCGCGCCGGAGCCAAAGACCGTCAGCGACACCGTGCTGGCCGCCGTGATGGTGACCGCGGCCGCGGCTGGGCGCAGGAAGATCAGCGGAACCGTGGTCGCCAGGGCCAGCAGGCACAGCGGCACGGCGTACAGGGCCGCCTCAGCGGCAGTGCCCACCGGCGCTGCCTGGACGGTGTGGGCAGTGGCCAGCGTGACGGCCCGGGCGATGGCCTGACCGAGCGCGGCCAGCCCCAGCACCGCGCCCACGGTCGTCACCGAATGCGGTGCCGCGGCGATCCGCTGCGTCCATCCAGTCGCCATGCAGTCATTGTCTCCGCAGCCCAGGCCGACTCGCGTCGCCCGGACCGGGAATCCCGGCCATCCCCCGTAAGGAGGGACACCCGGGGAACGTCACCCGGAAGGACGACGCCCAAGACGGTTCCCCGGCGTGACGACCGCCGTCCCCGCCGGAACCTAGCCTGATCAAGCATGGAAGCAACCATCGAAGTCGCCGGGCTGCGCAAGCGGTTCGGTGCGGTGCAGGCGCTTGACGGGATGACGTTCACCGTCCTCCCTGGCCAGGTGACCGGCTTCGTCGGCCCGAACGGCGCCGGCAAGTCCACCACGATGCGCGTCATCCTCGGCCTGGACGCGCCCGACGAGGGCACCGCGCTGATCGGCGGCCAGCCCTACCGGACGCTCCGGCATCCGCTCCGCCGCGTCGGCGCGCTGCTCGATGCCGCGGCCCTCCAGCCGAGCCGCACCGCCCGCAACCACCTGCTCTGGCTCGCGCACTCCCAAGGCCTCGATGCCAGGCGCGTCGACGAGGTCATCGGGCAGGCCGGCCTCACGGCCGTCGCGAAGCGCCAGGCCGGCGGCTACTCGCTCGGCATGCGGCAGCGGCTCGGCATCGCCGCCGCGCTGCTCGGCGACCCGCCGGTGCTGATGATGGACGAGCCGTTCAACGGCATGGACCCCGAGGGCATCGTCTGGATGCGCGGCTTCCTGCGCGTCGCTGGCCGCCGAGGGCCGCGCCGTGCTCGTCTCCAGCCACCTGATGAGCGAGCTGCAGGACACCGCCGACCACCTCGTCGTCGTCGGCCGCGGACAGGTCATCGCCGACGCCAGCGTCAAGGACCTGATCGCGGCCGCGTCCGGGGACCGGGTCCAGCTGCGCACCGCGGCGCGCGGCGACGCGATGACGGTGCTGGCGCACGCGGGGGCAAGGGTCGCCATGACCGGTCCTGACCAGCTCATCGTCTCGGGTCTTCCCGCTGACCGGGTGGTGGCGGCGCTCACCGACAGCCGCGTCCCGTTCGCCGAGGTATCCGCGCACCGGGCGACTCTCGAGGAGGCGTACATGGAACTCACCAGGGACGCCGTGGAATTCAGCGCCGCCCCGGCTGCCGGAGGAGCGGCGCAGTGACCACCATCACGCCATACCGCTCGCCCGTGCAGGACGGGCCCGACGGCTTCCCGCAGCTGCTGCACGCGGAGTGGACCAAGTTCCGCACGGTGCGCGGCTGGGTCATCGGCATGATCGTCGCGATCCTGGTGACGGCCGGGCTCGGGGTGTTCCTCGTCGCGGCCAGCGCGAACGTCTCCTGCGGGGCGTGCTCGAGCCGGGGGCGGGAGCGGGCAGGTACGGCACGGCGCGGCGGCCTGCGGCCCGCCCGCTCTCCTGCTGGGCCCGGGCGGCGAGCCGGTGACCGACAACTTCTACTTCGTGCGCCAGCCGCTCGCCGGGAACGGCAGCATCACGGTCCGGGTGACCTCGCTCACGGGCCTTCCGACGGCCCGCAGGGCCGGACATGCAGCCGGCCTCGTGCCGTGGTCCAAGGCCGGGATCATCATCAAGCAGGACCTCAGCCAGGGCTCGGCGTACGCGGCGATGATGGTCACCGGCGGCAACGGCGTGCGGATGCAGTGGAACTACACCGGCGACACGCCCGGCCTGTCCGGTGCCGTCTCGGCGGCAAGCCCGCGCTGGCTGCGGCTCACCCGCGACGGCGACACGATCACCGGCTATGACTCCACCGACGGCGCGCACTGGACGCAGGTCGGCGCCGTTCACCTGGCCGGCCTGCCGTCTGCCGTGCAGGCGGGGCTGTTCGCCACCTCACCTCAGTACATTGCGATCAGCACGAGCTTCGGCTCAGGCAACATCAACAACGACCAGACCGTGGCCACCGCCGTCTTCGATCACGTCAGCAGGTCCGGCGCGTGGCCGGCCAGCACGTGGACCGGCGGCGATATCGGACCCGCGACGGAAGGTATCCAAGGTTTCCCACAGGGATATCACCAGGCCGCCGGCCGGTTCACCGTGACCGGGTCCGGCGACATCGCGCCTGCCATCCCCGGACCCGGCAATGGCGACGAGGGTCACGAGCCCATCGGGTTCTTCCTCGCCGGCACGGTCGCCGGGCTGATCGCGGTGATCGTGGTCGCGACGATGTTCATGACGGCCGAATACCGGCGGGGCCTGATCCGCACCACGCTCGCCGTGAGCCCGGTCCGGGGCCGGGTGCTGGCGGCGAAGGCGATCGTGATCGGCGCGGCTGCCTTCGTGACCGGGCTGGCCGCCGCCGTCGGCACGGTGATCGCCGCTACCGAGGATGGCGCACGCCAGCGGCTACTCCCTGTGCCCGGTGCCGTGGCCGGCCGAGCTGCGCCTGATCGCCGGCACGGCGGCGCTCGTCGCCGTGGCCGCCGTCCTCACCCTCGCCGTCGCCACCATCGTGCGCCGCAGCGCCGCCGCGGTCATGATCGTCATCGTGACGATCGTGGTCCCGTACTTCCTGGCGTTCACCGCCGCCGTGCCGGCCGTCATCGGGGAGTGGCTGCTGCGGATCACCCCGGCCGCCGCCTTCGCCGTCCAGCAGTCCACGCCGCAGTACCAGCAGGTCCAAGCCGCCTACACTGCCCGGCCTGGGTGACGGCTTCTTCCCGCTCGCGCCGTGGGCCGGGCTCGCGGTGCTGTGCGGCTGGGCCGCGCTCGCCCTGGCCGGGGCCGCCTACCTGCTGCGCCGCAGAGACGCATGAGCCTGCCGCTGAGCGCGGGCCAGCGGAGCCACCGGGCGTGGCCGGAGACGCTGCACGCGGAGTGGACCAAGCTGCGGACCTTGGCCAGCACCGGGTGGCTGCTGGCCGGCGCCGTCGCGCTCACCGTCACGGTGAGCGCGACGGCGGTCGCGGCGGCGGCGGCCGCGCCAGGCGTTGACCCGGCCAAGCTCAGCCTCACCGGCATCCAGGCCGGGCAGGCGGTCGTCGTGATCCTGGCCGTGCTGGCGATCAGCAATGAGTACAGCACCGGCATGATCCGGGTCACGCTGACGGCGATGCCGCGCCGCCACACGGTGCTGGCCGCCAAGGCCGCCCTCGCCGGCGGCCTCGTGCTGGCGGCGGGCGCCGTCGCCGTCCTGGCGTCCGTGCTGGCCGGGCGGCTGATCCTGCCCGGGCGCGGCTTCACCCCGGCGAACGGCTACCAGCCGCTGTCCCTGGGGAATGGCCCGGACCTGCGCGCCGCCTGCGGCTCGGTCCTGTACCTCGCGCTGATCGCGCTGCTTAGCCTCGGCATCGCCACCGCGGTCCGGGACTCGGCGGTGGCGATCGGGACGGTGCTCGCACTGCTGTACCTGTTCCCGATCGTCGCCACCGTGGTCAGCAACCAGCACTGGCAACGGCACCTGGAGCAGATCGGCCCAATGACCGCCGGCCTGTACATCCAGGCCACGGTCGGCGTGCACGCGCTGCCGCTCACCCCCTGGCAGGGCCTCGGCGTGCTCGCGCTATGGGCGGCGGGAGCGCTGATCCTCGGCGGGCTGGTGCTCCGGTTCCGCGACGCGTGAGGGCGCGGCTGGGGATGGCTAGCCGCGCCTGGCCGCGGCGGCCCTGGCGGCGAGCACGGGTATGGCGGCGATTTTCGCGGGCGTCAGGTTGTTCCAGTACAGGCCGGTGGGGCGGCGCTGCGGCTCGCATTCGATGACTTCGTCGGGGGTGACGATCAGGTCGACGCTGAAGTCGTGCTCGGTCTCCGGTATGGGCTCGTCAATCACCTGGAGCGGATGGACGGTCGTCACGATCACGGTGCTGGGACCGATCCGCCCGGCCTCCTGGAGCAGGGCTACCTCGATGTCGGAATATCCCCCGCCTTTCCCCAGCCGGGTGCCGCGCCGGTTCACCGCGACGCTGCCGCAGACCACCAAGTCGACACGGCGCATGTCCTGGACGCCCACCTTGCGAGCATGGCGAGCCTGGTGCGCGGCATGCTCGTGCGACGCGGCCTCAGCGAGCGCCGTGGTGCCGTCTGCCGGGTCAAGGACGAAGAACGGCAACTCGGCGGCCAGCCGGGGGACCGCCACGTAGAGGAGTTTCCCATCGCGAAGGGCACGTTCCCGGACGGGATGCTGCGCGCGGTCCGGGACAGCCTTGACGACCTGGGCGGCCCGCCACTCGGGCAGTCCGGCGAGCCGGTCGGCGGCGGCCCCGGCTCCGATGAACGCCGGAATGTATCCGTGGACGCCGGGCCCGGCAACGCGTTCCCGTACCAGCAGATCCCAGACCCGGCTGCGGATCGCCTTCTTGGCCGCATCAACGTGTGCACTCACCGCTGACTACTTTAGGCCGCACCAGGGCCGCTAGCCCGCGCTGAATGCGGCGGGGGTGATCGACTGGTCGAGGTCGGCGGCCGATGGCTCGCATGTGCGGGCGTTAAAAGGGGGGCCAAGACCGGGCCCAGCCCGCCGGCCAGGCCAGAACGGGCTCCAAGCACCATGTGATCACCGACGGCGGTGGTATCCCGCTGGCGGTCACGCTGACCGGCGGCAACCGCAACGACATCACCCAGCTCATTCCTCTGATCGACGCGATCCCAGCCGTCCGCGGGCGGGCCAGGCCGCCGCCGGCCCGGGAAGGTATTCGCCGACCGCGCCTACGACCACGACAAATACCGGGCCCAGGTCAAGGCCAGGGGCATCCGCCCGGTCATCGCCTGCCGCGGCACCCCGCACGGCTCGGGCCTGGGCGTCTACCGGTACGTGGTGGAACAGGCCATCGCCTTGCTGCACTGGTTCCGCCGCCTGCGGATCCGCTGGGAGGTGCGCGACGACATCCACGAGGCATTCCTCACCCTCGGCTGCGCCATCATCTGCTGGCGCCGCCTCAAGATCCACGCATTGTGTTAGGACCTCTTAGGCCGCGATCCGGCCGTACCCGCCCGGCACAGCCGCGGCCAAGCCATCAACCTGCGGGAACAGGCACTGGCTATACACTTGCCCTGCCCTGCAGGCGACGAGGGAAGTAGCAGTCTTGGCCGTTGGCGATCAGGCCACATCTGATTCGGCAAGAAGCCTGGCAGCAAGCAGAGCCAAGGCTGTGGCGATTGTCGGCACGAACGCATCTGGTAAGAGCGCGCTTGGTGTGGCGGCAGCTCTGCGGTTCGGCGGCGAGATCATCTCGGCGGACTCGCGGCAGGTGTATCGCGGGCTCGATATCGGCACGGGAAAGCTCAGTCGCGGCGAGATGCAGGGAATAAGCCACCATCTGATCGATGTGATGGATCTGGGCACGCGATATTCCGTGGCTGACTTCCAGAAGAGCGCCTATGGGCTCATCGACCAAATCACGGCCCGTGGCAGGCTGCCCATCATCGTTGGCGGCACAGGGCTATACGTGCGGTCGGTGGTCGACGGATACCAGCTCACCAGCGCCCAGCCCGATCTTGCGCTGCGCGACCGGCTTGAGCGGCTGACCGATGAGGAACTGCACCACCGCCTGAACGAACTCGCCCCGGACGCCGCAATGACTATTGACCCACGGAACAGGCGGCGCATAATACGTGCGGTCGAGATCAGGGAACAGGGGCTTCCCTTCAAGACGTCGCATGTCAACGCGCCACAGTACAGGTTCTGCCAGCTAGGCCTGACGTGGCCACGGGACGTCCTGCGCGAGCGAATCAGATCCAGGCTCCGCACGCGCCTTGACGAAGGCATGATCGATGAGGTCAGGGATCTGCTGGACGAAGGCGTCTCATTCTCCAGGCTCGAGGCGCTGGGGCTTGAGTATCGATTTGTGGCGCGCTTCCTGCAGGGCGGATACGCCAGCGAGGAAGAGCTATTCGATGAGCTCAGCCGTGCCATATACCGGTTTGCGATGCGGCAGCTCGCATGGTTCCGGCGCGACAAGTCCATCATCTGGCTCGATCACGCTACGGACTATGAAGAGCAGGCGTTCGGGCTGATAGACAGCTTCATCAACGAGCCTTAGCCCGCAGGCTCCGCCGGGCTTGGCCCGCTGGCTCCGCTGTCCCGTGCCTGGTCACTCCACGTCTCCATCCGGCCTTCACCCCGGCCGCGCCGTGTGTGCACATGTGCCGGGTTCGATGACAGGACTCCCATGGAACTGGCAAACAAGCGGCCAAGCTCGGCGGAAAGGAGCCCCCCGTGGCCAAGACGCAGATCATCGCCGAACCAGGAGTCCCCCAACTCGCAGTCAGCAGAGAGTTCCTTGCTCCGCGCGATCTCCTGTTCCGCGCCTATATCGATCCCGACCTGCTCAGGCAGTGGCTGGGCCCACGCCGGATGACCATGACCATCGACCGGTTCGATCCCCGGCATGGCGGCAGCTGGCGGTTCATCCACTCCGACGGTGACGACACCGACTACGCCTTCCACGGCGTGTTCCACGGCGATCCGTCCCGCGAGCGGATCGTCTGGACCTTCGAGTCCGAGGACTTCCCGGGCCACGTTTGCCTGGAGACCGTCACGTTCGGCGAACGCGGCGACATGACCGTGGTGCGCCAGAACACCGTCTACCAGTCGGTCGAGGACCGGGACGCGGCGGTCGGGTCCGACATGGAGGAAGGCATCAACGAGTCGATGGAGCGCCTGGACGAGCTTCTCGGACGGCTCGTTCCGGTCAACTGACCACGCCCGGATGGTCAGGTAGCTTCCGGAGCGTCCTGTGACAAGACGAGGGCCGTGTAGGGCCCGAGCCCGACCGCGCCGGACAGCGGCAGGCCGTCCTGCGGTGGGCCGTCGGCGGCGGTGTCGTAGCTGGCCTAGTTGCCGAACCCAGGATCGTAACCGTTCCAGTCGCTGTTGAACCGGACCCGCCAGGTGCCGGGCCCGGGCAGCCCGAGCCGAGTACTGGCGTCGTAGCCGATGTTGGCGAAATTGAGCACCATCACGACATCGTCGCCCGGGCCGCCCTGGTCGTAGCGGTGGAACGCGACGACCTTCGCCGCGTTGTTGACGTGGAACACGTTGCAGTTCTCCCCGCTGCAGGCCGCGGGTGATGCCGAACCAGTCGCGGCGCAACCGGATCAGGTCGCGGTACAGCTCCAGGATGCCCGCGTACGTGGTGACGTTGCCCAGTCGAGCGGGGCCGGATCCTGGACGAACGGGCGCTGCTCCAAGAATTCCTGCCCCTGGAACAGCATCGGGATTCCGGGCGCGGTCAACATCAGCGCGGCGCCGAGCGTGGACCGCTTCTTCGACCACCAGCTGTCCGGGCTGGGCCGGGTCGATCTCGGCGGGCACCCGGGTCCGGCCGTTGCCGTCGGCGTCGTGTGACTCGGTGAACACGACGCCGGCTGAACGCGGTGGCCGCGTAACGCCGTTCCAGTGCCGTCTGGACCTGCCCCATGTCCCGGTCGTGGTCCTGGGCTTCCGTTCAGGACCGCGCGCACCTGCTGCACGAAGGCCGGGTCCCACTGGACGTCGAAACCCGCTCCGCCAGCGGCGGACCGGCGGGTGACCCAGTCGTTGTCCTGCATGTCCTCCGCGATAGTGATCTTCCAGGGCTGCGCGGCGTCGACCGCGCCGTTGAGCTGCTGAAGCAGCAGCCAGCCGTCCGGGATGTCCTGGGCCGGGTCCCCGTCGCCGTCGACGTTGCGGATGTACGGCAGTGGCGTCCATGCGCAGCCCGTCGAGCCGGTAGTCCTGCAGCCAGGAGACCGCGTTGTCGACCAGGTACTGGCGCACCTCGGGCGGCCCGTAATCAGGCCGCGACCCCCACGGAGTCTGCGGGCGGGGGTCACCGGGGTAAGCGCTCGCCGTAGAAGTAGATTCCGCCGTTCCAGGTGGGACCGCTCCCGTCGAACTGCCACAGGATCGAGTCATCCGGGCCGAAATGGTTGTAGACCACGTCGAGGATGACCGCGATGCCCAGCGCGTGCGCGGCCCGGACGAACGCCTTGAGGCCGTCCGGGCCGCCGTAGGACGCTCCACCGAGAACGGCACGCCCGGGTCGTATCCCCACGAGACCGCGCCCTCGAACGAGGCCACCGGCAGCAATTCGACCGCGTTGACGCCCAGATCCTGAGGTAGGGCAGCTTCCCGCCGCGTCGGCCAGGGTGCCAACCGTCTCGGCCTGGCGGCTTGCTGAAACTGCCGACGTGCAGTTCGTAGATGACCAGGTCGGTCCAGCCGGGCGCGGTATAGCCGGCCGCGCCCCAGTCGAAGGCGCCTCGTCGTAGATGACCGCCTTGGTGGCCAGGCCGTTCTCGTCGACCACCTGCCGGGCGTACGGGTCGACCCGGGCGGAAGCGTGCCGCCGCTGGCCGTGACCAGGATCTGGTAAGCCTGGCCGGGGAGGGCGCCCGGCACTCCGCCGACCACAGCCCGTGCCCCCGGCTCGCTGGCCAGCGGCGTGCCAGCCACCGACCAGGACGCTGAAATCGCCGGTGACCGCGACGGCGGCGCGTTCGGCGCCCAGACCCGGAACGCCGTCCCGCCGTCGTACGGCACCGCGCCCATGCCCGTTCGGCTGGACGGCACCCCCGTCACTGGCCCTCCGTTTCGCCCCTGCCGGTGAACCTGCCCAAAGGCTAGTGCCCCGGCCGCGCCCTGGCTGTTCGCGGCACGCCGCCCGCGAACAGCCAGGGACAAGGGCGCGCCGGCTCAGGCGCTGAGCTTGGCCAGTTCGGCGTCGACCATCGCCTCGTGTTCCTGCTCGTCCCGGCGGGCGTCGGACGGCTTCCACCGACCGCGCAAAACCGGGATGCTGAGCAGGAAGATGATCACCCCGGCGAAACAGATCCAGTACCAGGTCTGCCACTGGCCGGGAGATTCGGCGGCGGCGGTCTGCACCGAGGCGCCGTGCGCCTTCATGTACGCGAACACCCCCGGCGGCACCTTGGACAGCGCGGTGAGCTGGGCCGCGAACGGCGCTATGGCCTGGATCTGCGGCCCTACCGCGATCACGCCGTTGATCGCGGCCTTGTTGGCGTTGATCGTGGAGAGGATCTTGAGCCCGGTCGCCCCTCCGCCGGCGGCGGCGACGGCCTGTGCGGCGAGCTTCGGCGGGACCGCGGCCGGCGTGGGATAGGTGGCCAGCTTGGTGAACAGGACGGGGTTGGCCTGGATCACCGCCAGCTCTGGCGCGAACTTCTTCGCGTTGGCTAGCTGGACCTGGTACTTGGTGGCGGTGGCGACGATCTGCGGGTGGCCTGCCGCGAACGCGAGCTCAGCTCTTGTACTTGGCGGCGTACGTGGACACCGTGGTGCCGTAGGTGACCAGCGGGGTCACCGAGGTGACCACGAGCGGGATGAGCAGGAACGAGAGGAAGACCACCACCCGGATGATCCAGCCCCAGATCGCCAGGCCGGTGGCGATGAGCGCCGGGTTACGCGCCTCCACGGTCTCGGTGTAGCTGGCCATCCACGGGGCGTAGGCCACGCCCAGGGCGAACGAGAGCAGCGCCAGCTCGATGGCGAGCGTGTAGTAGCTGGGATGGTGCCCGGCCTCCAGCAGGTAGATCACGATCATCACCGCGGCGCCGACCCCGCCGAGCACCATGAAGGGCTTGCGCACCCGCAACCGGTCGGAGATCACGCCGATGAGGATGACCGCGATGACGTTGAAGCCCCAGTTCCAGTTGCCCAGCCCGTTGGCGTCCTTCACCGAGAAACCGAAGATCGAGGTCAGGTAGATGACGCTGAACGCGACGGCCGTGTAGTAGACGAGCAGCATCAGCGAAACGGCGGTGGCGGAGATCAGCACGTCGGGCTTGAGCAGCTGGCGGAACGGGTGGCGCAGCGCCGCCTCGATGTCGATTCCCTTGGCCCTGGCCTCGATCAGCGCCCGGTCGCGCATCGTCACCATGAGCTGGTCGCGCAGTTGCGGGCTCAGCTCCTTCAGCCCGACCAGGGCGATCACGAAGACCACCAGGCCGGCGATGCCGCAGATGAAGAACTCATGCGTCCAGAACCGGGTGCTCGGCACGACCGCGGGGATCGTGGCGCTGCCCACGACCGCGACGATCAGGCTGCCCAGCACCGGGCCGCTGGTCCAAAAGCCCATTGCCGTGGCCCGGCCGACCTGCGGGGAGAAGTCGCGGATCAGGGCCGGCGTGGCCACCAGGGCGATGCCCTCGACGATGGCGACCGCGAACGTCTCGATGCCGAACGCCCACTTGTTGGTCGCGGCGGGAAGGATGAACCCGACGAAGACCGCGGTCACCAGCAGGCCGCCGACCACCAGGTTGGCGCGGCCCCACCGGTCGGCGAGCCCGGCGGCGAGCGACCCGAATGCCCCGAGCAGGTTCCCGAACGCCAGGATCACCACGTAGAAGGAGAAGGTCATCCGCAGGTTGGCCAGCAGCAGCGTGGCCACCGAGCCGCCGACATAAAGCTCGTAGTACAGCATGACGGTGGCCAGCACCGTGATGCCGAGGTAGAGCACGCGCATGCCGGTGTCGGGATAGTGGTCGAGCTGGCGGTTCCACAGCCATGACCCTCTTCGGTGGCCCGGAACCAGATCTGTGGCAGTCGCAGTCATGCGGCCCTCGCAATGGTGATCGGTCCTGCGCCCGGGATCTCACGGGCGCCTAATTGGCCCGTCGCCGAAGGCCTCGGCGGCGGGGAAATAGCCAACGGATCCTCGCCCCCGAGACAGACGGCAGAGCAACCGGCACGTGGCGTCGAAGGGCCCAGCACAACACGGGGCCGTTGCGCTCTCATGACGGGCCTTCTCTGCTCGGCTCTGGCCGCCTGGTTCCCATGCCGGCACATAAGTACGATCGACGTACTTTAGTGCGTTAGATAAGTTTAGAAGCGTGCCTGCCACCAGACAAGAGGGCGTGCTCGCGCGTACCCACGAGGGTGAGCCCGGCCTCCCCCGCGGCAGGAACGGCCTGCCGCCGGAGACGGTGCGCGCGGCGCAGCGCGAGCGGCTGCTGCGGTCGGTGATCGCCGCGGTGGCGGCGCGCGGTTTCAGCGACGTCACCGTGGCGGACATCGTCCGCGGTGCCCGGGTCTCGAAGGCCGCGTTCTATGCCCACTTCGCGGACAAGGAGGACTGCTTCCTGGCCGCCACGCGCGAGGGGGGCAGGCTGATGACCGACCGGGTGGCCGCCGCGGGCCGTCACCAGCCCGGCCAGCTGAGCGCCGAGGCGGCGCTGCGCGCGAGCATCGCCGCGTTCCTTGGCTTTCTGGCGACCGAGCCCGCCTTCGCCCGTGCCTTCTACATCGACATGCCGGCCGCCGGGCCCCGGGCGGTCCAGCGCCTCGAGATGGCGCAGCACAGCTTCGCCCGGATGACCCGCAGCCTGGCACGAACGCGCGCAACGCGACAACCCGTCCTGGCCGGAAGTCCCGTACGAGGCCTACCTCGCGCTGGCCGGCGCCACGGCCGAACTCGTGCGTGCCGAGGTCCGCGACGACCGGATCCGTGGCATCCCCGCACTCGAGGACACGCTCGTCGCTCTCCACCTGGCCATCCTCGCCGCACGGCCGTGGCACTCCGGCTGAGCAGGATCATGCGCTACGACGTCTCGACGCTGCGCCGCACCCATGCCGACGTAGGCCGGGCCAGGTTGCGCAGCAGCAGTGCCTCGGCCACGCAGGCGCGCTCGAACACCGCCAGGTCCAGGCTCTCGTTCGTGCCGTGCGCCCGGGTGCCGGGGTCCTCGACGCCGGTGATGAGGATCTCGGCGCCGGGAAAGGCCGCCGCGTAGGCGGTGACGAACCCGATGGAGCCACCGACGCCGACGTCCACGGCGGGGCTCCCCCACGCGCTGGCCAGGGCCGCGTGCGCGGCGCGGTACGCCCGTCCCCCGGCGCGGGCGGAGTAGGGCGCGACCGCGCCGCCGGGCTCGGCGGTCACGTGCGCGCCCCACGGCGCTGCCGTTTTCAGGTGCGCTACGAGAGCCTCACGTGCCCTGGCTGCGTCGTCGCCGGGGGCTACCCGCAGGCTCACCTTGGCACGGGCGGCCGGGATGAGCGTGTTCGAGGCCGCGCCGACCGCCGGGGCGTCGATGCCGATGACCGCGATCGCGGGGCGCGCCCAGAGCCGTTCGGTGAGGCTGCCGGTGCCGATCAGGTGCACACCCTCGAGCAGCCCGGCGTCGGCCCGCAGCCGCTCCTCGGTGAGGTCGAGCGGCTCTGTATGTCCGCGGGCCAGGCCGGCGACCGCCACGTCGCCGCGCTCGTCGTGCAGGGTCGCCAGCAGCCGGCACAGGGCGGTGAGCGCGTCGGGGACCGGGCCGCCGTACGCCCCGCTGTGCACGCCGTGCCGCAGCGTGCGCACCTCCACCGTGACGTTGGCGCCGCCGCGCAGCGAGGTGGTCAGCGCGGGGACATCCACCGCCCAGTTGATCGAGTCGGCGAGCACGAGCACGTCGGCGCGGATCCGGCCGGAATACGCGGTGAGGAACTCGGCAAGCGCGGGCGAGCCGATCTCCTCTTCGCCCTCCACCAGCACGGTGACCCCGACCGGGAGCCGGTCGCCGTGGGCGCGCAGCGCGGCCAGGTGCACCGCGACGCCGGCCTTGTCGTCGGCAGCGCCGCGGCCGTACAGGCGGCCGTCCCGTTCGGACGCCTCGAACGGGTCGCTGTCCCAGGCCGTGGCGTCGCCGGGCGGCTGCACGTCGTGGTGCGCGTACAGCAGAACCGTGGGGGCGCCGGGCGGCCCGGGCCGGTGCCCGAGCACCGCGGGCTGGCTGCCGCCGGCGGTGACCACCTCGACCTCGGGCAGCCCGGCGGCGCGCAGCAGTGCCGCCACCTCGCGGGCGCTGGCCGCCAGGTGGGGCGCCGCCGCCGGGTCCGCCGACACCGACGGGATCCCGACCAGCCGCTCCAGATCCGCCCGTACCGACGGCAGCACGTGCCCGACGGCCGCGGCGAGCGGCTCAGGTGTCATCTCGGTCAGCCCGCGTGCAGGTGCAGTTCCGTGGCGAACCGCTCGGTCATCTCGATGGTCCTGGCCAGCTCCGGGTGGCGGACCACGACCATCCCGTCGGAGATGGTCACGGCGCGCCAGTCCCGCCGGGGCGTGCCGATGGGCAGCAGGTCGACGGCCGCCACATGCTCGCCGAACTCCGCCATCAGGTGGTCCAGGCCCGCATACCCGGTGATCCGGCCCGCGCCCTCGGCGCGCTTGAAGATGATTCCGGCGTTGTAGCGCCGCTCGACCGGCTGCACGATCCGCCCGTGCGTGATCGCCTGCGCCCAGCCGGTGAACATGTCGGCGTCGGTGGCGTAGTTCATCGCGTCGACCATCCGCCCGCCGGGTGGCCGGGCGCCGATCTCGCCAAAAACCGCCTCGCCGTCCGCCTTGCGGTACCACTCCATGTGGGTGAACCCGTCGCGGAACCCGAGCGCCTGCACCGCTGCGGCGCCGAGCGCCCGGCCGGCCTGCAGGTCCGGCGCGTCCAGATCGCGCAGGGACACGATGACCGGGCTGATCCACTCGTGCAGCTTGGTGAGCAGCGGGCGCGGGCGGTACCAGCAGATGTTCTCGAACAGCACCTCACCGCCGGCGCAGATGGTGTCGTAGGTGAATTCCTCACCGTCGATGAACTCCTCGGCGATGACCTGCGGCAGGTGCCTGACCATCGGCAGGATGGCGTCGAGGTCGGCGGGCGAGTCGGCCCGGTAGGTGTCCGCCGAGCCGGCGCCCGCGATCGGCTTGACGATGAGCGGATACCCGAGGCGCTCGGCGGCCGCCCACACGCCCGCGACCGTCTCGGTGCTCTGGTGCCCGGGTGTGCGCAGGCCGGCCTCGTCGAGGACCGCCTTCATCAGTTCCTTGTCCCGGAACGGCAGGGTCTGCCGCATGGTCAGCCCGGGCAGGCCAAGCTCCTCGCGCAGCCGCGCGGCGAGCATCATGTACGGCTCCCACAGGCACTCGACCCGGTCGAGGCTCACGTGCCTGGCCAGGTCCCGCACGGACGCGGCCACCTCGTCCGCCGCGGCCAGCGAGCCGACCTGCACGTAGTGCGCCAGCGCCTCCCTTGCCGGGCCGGGCACGGCATGCGGCGGCTGATCGCCCACGCCGATGACCGTGGCCCCGGCGGATGCCAGCCCGCGGGCGAAGAAGGCCATCTCGGCCGGGTATCCCGGGGAGATCATGACGATGTTCATCGTGGTCAGCCCAGCTCGACGCGCACGGTGGTGACCAGCCGCCGCAGCGCGTCGGTGACGACGGCGGTGTCGGGGTGCCGGACGATCACGAACCCGTCGCCCTCGTAGCTGGCCGAGGACAGCTGGCCGGGCTGCGGCAGGCGGGAATCGACGACCAGGGCGCGGATTTCTGGCGGCAGCTCACCGAGGCCGTGTACCCCCCTGATGTGCCCGCTCCCCTGGCCGCGCAGGAACACCGTGCCGACCGACCAGGCCCGCTCCGGCGGCGTGAAGGTGCCGTAGACCATGAGCTGCGCCCAGGCGCGGTACAGGTCGAAGTCGTGCGCGTAGCACAGCATCGAGCTGATCTGGGCGCCCGGCGGCCGCACCGCGACCTCCGAGACGGCGACGGTGCCGTCGGGGCGGCGGAACCATTCCATGTGAGTCAAGCCGGTCCGCAGCCCGAGTGCGCGCAGCGCCGTCGGCGCGATCGCCCTGATGTCGTCGTACTCGGGACCGCCGATGTCCCTGGGCATGAGCACCGCCCACTGGATCCACGGGTTGCGCAGCACCTCAAGCGGCGTGGGCAGGTAGCAGGACACCGAGTCCCAGACGAGCTGCCCGTCGGTCATCACGCTGTCGTAGGAGCCCTCGTCGCCGCTGAGGAACTCCTCGAGCAGCGCGGGGCTGCCCGGCGTCGGCGGGGCGGCGTCCAGCCACACCTTCAGGTCGCCGGCGTCGTCGAGCCGGAACGTGCTCTTCGCGCCCGCACCCGCGGGCGGCTTGACCACCACCGGGTAGCCCACTTCGTCGGCGAACCCGGCCGCCTCGGTCGCGGACCGCGCCAGCCGGTACCTGGCGCACGGCACCCCCGCGGCGCGCAGCACCGACTTCATCTGCGCCTTGTCCCTGAAGTTGCGTGCGGTCGCCGCGTCCATGCCGGGGATGCCGAACTGCTCCCGCACCTGAGCGAGGGGCACCTGCAGATGCTCGAACACCCCGATGAGCCGCTGCACCGGGCCGACGTGCTCGCTCACCGCCGCGACGGCGCGGGCGATCTGCCCGGTGTCGAGTGGGTCGTCGATCCGCCAGTGCGCCGCCAGCGAGCCGCGCAGCGGCTCCGGGACGCGCTCGGCCGGCTCGCAGGTGATCAGCGCCAGCTCGACGCCCGGCAGCCGGGCGGCAGCCTCGGCGAACCGCGCCGTCGCGTCGAGCAGGTAGGGCGCGGCAAAGGCGACAACCGTCATGCCTGGGGGCTTACCCCGCCGCGTCGCCACCAGTCAAGCGGGAGCGGCTGCACCAGCCCTAGGGAAGAAGATCCCATACGGCTAGCATTCCTGGCATGAACGTGGTCTTCGTCGAGCCGTTCTTCCCGAACAACCAGAGGCACTTCGCCCGGGCGCTGGCCGGCGCCGGGGCGACCGTGATCGGCATCGGCGAGTATCCCGCCGACGCGCTGGACGGCGAGCTGAAGGGCTGGCTGCACCACTACGAGCAGGTGCGTTCCGTCACCGATGTCGAGGCCATGACGGCGGCCGTCCGCTGGGTGCAGGACAAGCTGTGGGTGGACCGGCTCGAGGCCACGATCGAGGCGCACACCCTGCCCGCGGCGCAGGTCAGGGAGGCCTGCACGATCCCGGGGACGTCGGTGCGGACGGCCTGGCTGTGCCGGGACAAGCCGTCGATGAAGCAGGCGCTGCGCGAGGCCGGCGTGCCCACGGCCGCCTCGGCCGGGGCGAGCACGGCGGCCGAGGTGGCCGCGTTCGCCGAGCAGGTCGGCTACCCGCTGATCCTCAAGCCGCGCAGCGGCGCCGGTGCCCTGGACACCATGCGGGCCGACGACCCGGCCGGCCTGGAGCAGGCCCTGGGCGTGTTCGGCGGCCAGGGCGTGGAGTCGATCGCTGTGGAGGAGTTCGTGGAGGGCCACGAGGGCTTCTACGACACGATCACGATCGACGGCCAGGTGGCCGTGGACTTCGTCTCGCACTACTACCCGAACGTGCTCGAGGCGATGCGGACGCGGTGGATCTCCCCGCAGTTCATCTCCACCAACCGGATCGACACCGCCCCGGAGTACGCGGAACTGCGGGACATGGGCCGGCGGGTCATCGGCGCCCTCGGGATCGGGACATCGGCGACGCACATGGAGTGGTTCTTCGGCTCGAAGGGGCTGAAGTTCTCCGAGATCGGCTGCAGGCCGCCGGGTGTGGGCGCGTGGGACCTGTACTCCGCGGGCAACGACATGGACACCTACACCGCCTGGGCGAACGCGATCATCCGTGGCGAGACCGGCGCGGCGCCGTCGCGGCGGTACGCCAGCGGGATGGTCGCGCTGCGGCCCGAGCGGGACGGCAGCATCACCGGCTATTCGGGCGCGGAGGAACTGCAGCAGCAGTTCGGCGAGTGGGTGATCGACGCGCACCTGCCCCCGCCGGGCACCCCGACGCAGCCGGTGGCGGCCGGGTACATGGCCAACGCCTACGTGCGGATGCGGCACCCGGACTACGACACGCTGCGCGGGATGCTCGACACGGTGGGCCGCACGCTGCACGTCCACGCCCAGTGAGGATCACGCTGCTGGGCCCGCAGCGCAGGCCCACGCTGGAGGCGGTCGCCTGGTCGCTGTACCCGGAGGGACCGATCGCCACGATCACCGCCGGGTGGCAGGAACGCGAGAGCGACGACGGTGAACTGGGCAAGCTGCTCGGCGCCCGCGATGTCAATCTCGGCCTGTACCGGCGCTGGCTCGACGTGACCGAGCGGGATCCGCTGTTCGCCGCGGCCGAGCGCAGGCTGGCCGAGGTGCTCGACGAGGTCGCCGGCAGTTACCTGATCCGCCTGGATCACGCGCTGCAGGCGGTCTACGCCGTGCAGCGCCGCGGCGGCAACGACCCGCTTCGCGGCGACATCCTGGCCGAGGCGATCGGCGCGGTACGCGACCTCGACGCCGCGCATCTGCGCCGGGTCGGCGCGGTACGTGGCGAGTTCTACGCCGAACTGCCGCCGCACGAGCGCCCGGTGATTGCCGAGCACCGCGCCGAGGTGGCCGCGCTGCTGGTTGACGCCGCCGCCGTGGTGCTGGCCGGCGGGCACGTCGGCGTGCTGGCCGACGTGCTGCACCTGTTCAACGTCGCGGCGTCGCTGCGCGCGCCGGTGATCGCCTGGTCCGCGGGGGCGATGGCGCTGGCCGAGCGGATCGTGCTGTTCCACGACCGCTCCGCGCACGGGCCCGGCCACCCGGAGATCCACGGCAGCGGCCTGTCGGCGCTGCGGGGCGTCGTGCCGCTGCCGCATGCCCGGGCCAGGCTGCTGCTTGACGACGCGCCGCGGATGTCGGTGTTCGCCCGCAGGTTCGCCCCGGCCCGCTGCGTCCTGCTGGAGCACGGAACCAGGATCGACACCAGCAGCGACGGCATCTGGCCGCCGGGCATGCGGGTGCTCGCGCCGGACGGGCACGTGACCACCGGGGAGGCGGCCTGACCGCCGTCGGCGGCGCGCCCGCCGTCCGCCGCAAGCTCGCGATCAACAGGCTCAGGGAGCGCAGGCCCCTCGACCCGGCCACCGTGAGCCGGTTCCTCGCGCGCTACCAGGTGCCTATCGTCGAGGGTGCCCGGTGCACGTTCCTGTACCGGGGCGAGGCCGGCGCGGTCCACCTGGTGCACCGGATCTTCGGGCTGCCCGGGCGGATCCCGCTGCGCCGGCTGCACGGCACCGACCTGTGGTACCTGGTGCTGGAACTGCCCGACGGGTCCAGGGTCGAATACCAGCTCGAGATCTCCCGCGACGGGCACAGCGAGCGCATCAACGACCCGCTGAACCCCCACCTCGCGCACAGCCCGCTGGGCAGTTCCTCGGTCTGTTACGCCCGGGGGTATGAGGTGCCCGAGTGGACCAGGCCGGACCCGGAATCGCGTCCTGGCTCGCTGGTCGACCTCACCGTGCCCAGCCGGGCGTTGCGGCGCGCCTGCCAGGTGACGCTCTACCTGCCCGCCCGGTTCCGGCGGATCGCCCGCTACCCGCTGCTGATCGTCCACGACGGCGGCGACTACCTGAAGTACGCGGCGGCCCAGACGGTGCTCGACAACCTCATCCACCGGCTGGACGTGGCGGAGACCGTGGTGGCGTTCGTGCACCCGGGCGACCGGCTGACCGAGTACGCGAACTCCGCGGCGCACGCGCGGTACCTGACCGCGGAACTGGTGCCGCGGCTGGAGGAGGAGTTCCCGCTCGCGGGCGGCCCGTCGGCGCGGTGCCTGATGGGCGCGAGCTTCGGCGCGGTCGCGGCGCTGTCCGCGGCGTACCGCTACCCCGGCGCCTACGGCTCGCTGCTGCTGCAATCCGGCTCGTTCGTGTTCACCGACATCGGGCACGACCACGGCGGCGGGCCGGCGTTCGAGCCGGTGGTGCGGTTCGTCAACAGGTACCGTGCCGCGCCCCGGCGGGTCGCCGACCGGGTCTTCGTGAGCTGCGGCATATACGAGCCGCTGATCATTCCGAACCGGTCCATGGTTCCCACGTTCGAGGCGGCCGGCATGGCCGTCCGTTATGTCGAAGCACGGGACGGGCACAGTTGGGAAAACTGGCGCGACCGGCTACGGGAAGGGCTTTCATGGATATTCCCCGGCCCACAGAAGTTCTTCTACGAGTGACCGCGTGAAGACCGTGCAGCGGTGGTTCTCGGACCGCCTCAACCAGGAGATCACCGTCGCCCGGTGGGGCACGTTCGGCCAGCCGGTGCTCGTCTTTCCCTCGGCCGGCGGCGACGCCGAGGAGATCGAGCGGTTCGGCCTGGTCGGCGCGTGCGGGCCGTTGCTCGCCGAGGGCCGGATCAAGCTGTATTCGATCGACAGCGCCGCCGGGCGGGCGATGATCGCGAAAACCAGCCCGGCCGGGCACCGGCTGTGGCTGCTCAACCAGTTCCACGAATGCGTCAGGTGGGAGGTGGTGCCGGCCATCCACGCGGATCTCGGCGGCCAGCCCATGGACGTGATCGCCACCGGAGCGTCGATCGGCGCGTTCAACGCGGTGGCCGCGCTGTGCCGTTATCCCGATGTCTTCTCGGCGGCCATCGGCATGAGCGGCACCTACGGGATCGAGCGCTTCTACGAGGGCGCCTGGACCGAGGACCTGTATTTCGCCGCACCGCTGCAATTCCTGCCGGGCCTGGAGGGCCCGCAACTGGACCGGCTCAGGCAGCGGTTCGCCCTGCTTGCGTCCGGTGCGGGCGACTGGGAGGACCCCGGCGAGTCGTGGCGCATGGCGGAGGCGCTCGGGGCGAAAGGGATCCCCAACCGGGTGGACAACTGGGGCCCGGAATACAAGCATGACTGGCCGACCTGGCACCGGATGCTCCCGCAATACCTGCACGAGCTCACCTGATATCTCGTGACATGTCGCTGGTCTCAATGTCGGTGCCCCGCTCGAGGTCCCAGGGTTCTTCCTCTGGGTCAGTCGCTCGGGGGTTCCAGGGGGTCGTCCCCCTGGGCCAACACTCCGGCGAGCGAGCAAGGCCACACCCGGGGCGCGTACAGCCCACGCGCCGCCGATGCCCAGTTCCTGCACAAGACCCCCCATGGCACCCGATCCGCCCGGTCACGGCGGCGAGGCCGCCCCCGGGACGGGAGCGGCCTCGCTGTCGTTTGGCTGACCGGCTGTTACGCGGCCGGGCAGGGGTTACTGGTGGTGTTGCTCCGGAAGTCGTTGGAGCGCTTGGTGATGGTGCCGAACGGTGCGGTCGGGTAGCTGGATCACCCGCAGCGGGCCGTACTCGGCGTGGGCACTACCACCGAACTTATTGGTGGTACCCGGGATGTAGGGGCCGCCCTCCTGCCAGAAGCAGCCGCTGGAGTTCTGCCCGGTCGTGTAGAAGGGGTAGAACACCGAGTTCGGCGGCGGGTTCACGCAGCCCGTGCCCGGGTTCGGGTCCGCCGGGTTGGCGAAGTGCCGCTGGCACGGCACGTCCACCCGGAACGAGGTGTCGCTGGACTCGTTGCGGGAGATGTCCGACTCGAACGCCATCTGGCTGAAGTTCTGCCCGCCGGTCGTGGTCGGGCTGGTGAACTGGAACGAGGTCGGGTGCAGCAGCCGGTCCGCGGTCACGTTGCTGATCGAGCCTGGCCAGATGTCGGTGTACGGGACTCCGTCGAAGTCACCGTCGATATCCAGGCACCCGTTGATCTTCACGTCCAGCGACTGGGACGCGGGCAGACAGAGAGTCGTCGTCACCTTCCGGGTCCTGGCCGAAGTCACCGTTGTTGGTGTCCGGGCCGAGCGGCTGCGCACAGGCGAGGATCGGGCTCTTGATGTCGACCTTGCCGCACTCCTCGAAGTGCCCGATCTCGTCGGAGAACGCGATGTTGTAGGTGTGCGCCGCGTTGACGTTGCGGGTCTGCGGCGTGGAGGTGCTGTACTCCGCGTGGTAGGCCCACGGCTTGATCGTGCACTTGGTCGCGTTCGGCTGGAACAGCACGGTGCCGAACCCGTTGGCCTTGCTGGCGGTCATCGAGCCGGTGGCACCGGTGGTGTGGTCCGCGATGGTGACCTTGAGCCCTGCCGCGGTGTCGAACAGGTGCACCGTGAGCTGGTCACCGGAGTTCATCAGCAGGTTCTTGGCGTTGTTCGGGACGAAGTGCTGCGGCGCCCCCGGGTTCGCGGGCGCCGTCGACTTGCCGTTCTTGGTGACGAACGCGAAGTTCACCGGCTCCGGGCCCACGGTGTTCAGGCACGCGGTGTTGTTGAGCGCGCCGGTGTTCTCGTTGTCGGCGAACGTGTCGATGTTCATCGCGGCGCACCACTGCTTGGCGGTGCAGCCGATGCCGGTCGGCCACGGCACCCAGCCCGGCGGGTAGAACTGCATCTCCTCGTAGGCCTGGCCCGGGCCGAGCCCGAAGTAGCGCGGGCTGCTGGGGTTCTGACTCGCGAAGATGTTGGAGTCGCTGTCCGGCTTGCACGCGGGCGTCGCATGGCCGGTCTGGGCCAGCCCGTCCGGGTTGGGCGAGCCATTGGGGTCGCACATCACCATGCCGAGCCAGAAGGTCGGATGCAGCT
Source organism: uncultured Actinomycetes bacterium (assembly GCA_963726415.1). Taxonomy (GTDB): domain Bacteria; phylum Actinomycetota; class Actinomycetes; order Streptosporangiales; family Streptosporangiaceae; genus DASXKD01. The sequence goes on along the minus strand of CAVSCM010000039.1, from coordinate 105,691 downwards.
GGAAGCTGTCGGTTCCGCCGCTGCCGTTGTTCTTGGGCAGCGTCGGCGGGTCGTTGGGCAGCTTCAGCTGATAGGTGACGTCGTTTCCCGAGCCTGGCGTGTTCGAGTAGAACAGCGTGGCGGGCTCGTCGTGACCGATGTAGCCCTCGATGTGCGCGCCGACCTTGATGGCCGACTTGTAGCCCGCCAACTCGTTCCAGTTGGTCGCCGGCTCGGCGCAGGTGATGCCGTTGCTGCCGCACCAGTGCTGGAGCCCCGCGATGTGGGTGGTCGCGTTGTGCGGCACGTACTGGTGCGCAGCCGGCGCCGCCGCATGATGCGCCGAACTGGGTGGCCACCAGCGCCATTGGCGCCGCGACGACCACTGCTGAAAGGGCAGCTTTCAGCGAACGTCTCATACAAACTCCTTCATCTTCGATGGAGCCCTCCCGACCGCCTCACCGTTATACGACTCCCCCTAGGACACCGCAACCCCCCGCGCCGCACTTTCAACCGGGTGACCTGACCGGAAAGACGACGCGGTCACAGCGGCGTGACGCGCCTGCCAAGCGCGTTCACGTGCTGGTGCGGCGAAGATCTTTTCCTTGCTGATTTCTGGCCGGCCGCCCGGGGGCCATAACCTTGCTCGGGTCGGCACCGGGCAGGCGCCCGCGGCCGGCCAGCCCCCGCAGCCGACCCTGCGACCAGATGAGTGAGGGACGTGACGCACGCTCAGCCCACCAGGCCTGGAAAGCGGCCCGGGTTCCGGGTCGGCATCCTTGCCACCATCTTCGTCGTCGCCGCCGCGGGCATCGGCGCCATCGGCGCCTACCTGCTGACCGGGAACTCCGGTACGCCTGCCACGACACAGCCCGCGACCGGGAAGTGCGCACCGAGCGCCATGCTGGTCAACCCGTGCCGGCCCTGGTTCGGAGCCGCCGCCAACGGCAACCCGGGCGCGTCGGACTCCAAGGTCGCCCAGTTCGACTACCTGGAGAGGCTGGTCGGCCAGCGGCTGGACATCTTCCGGGACTACCACAGCGCGCCCGGCAGCAACGCCCTCGGCGACCTGCCGCTCAACAGCAACGAGATGCAGCTTGCCAGCAGGCCGGGCACCTACATCGATGTCAACTGGAAGCCCGCCGCCACCTTCGCCCAAGCCGGCGGCGGCGACCCCGTGGTCAACAGGGAAATCGACCGTGTCGCGGCCAGCATCAAGTCGGTCGCCCCGCACAAGATCTTCATGACCATCTGGTGGGAGCCACAGAACGACGTCACCGCGACCCCGGTGCCAACTGCTACCTGAACCCGAACGCCACCGGCGGCACCCCGGCGCAGTACATCGCCATGTGGCGCAACGTGGAGAACCGCTTCCGTGCCGCCGGCGTGACCAATGTCGTCTGGGCCATGGACTACCAGGCGCCCGCGAACGGCCTGTACGACTGCCTGGTGCCGCTGCTGTGGCCCGGCAACAGCCTGGTCGACTGGGTCATTTACGACACCTACAGCCGGAACGGCCACGCGACCTGGGACAACACCGTCGGCCGGTTCTACCACGTGCTCGCCGGCGACAGCAGCCCCAGCGTCGACTTCGACTCCAAGCCCTGGGGCCTTGGTGAGTTCGGCACCTGCTCGAACGCCAACACCGCCGCGGCCAACGACTTCTACCTGCAGGCAAAGAGCGCTTTCGACGCCGGCACCTACCCGAGGCTGAAGATGTACCTGGTCTATGCCTCCAGCGGCGGGCCCAAGGCAGGCCCCGGCTGCCTGAGCAACTACAACAACGTCGGCCAGCCCGACTCCGCCAAGCAGGCCAACTTCAACCAGTTCGCCAAGGCCGTGCTGTCACACCAGTGACGCAAGCCGCCGGCCATCGGGGGGTTCCGGGCCGTGGGGTCCGGGGGCTTGCCCCCGGGGAGAGCGGAGTGCTCCCCCGGGCTAGCACCGCTACTGCTCGACCTGGCTTGCCAGGATCCTGAGCACGTCGCCCACGGAGGGCACCTCACCGTGCCGGCGGCGGATCAGGTCGGCGATCACACCGGTCCAGCCGGTCTGGTGCGACGCGCCCAGGCCTGCCCCGTTGTCGCCGTGGAAGTACTCGCTGAAGACGATGTTGTCCTTCCACGCCGGGTCGTTCTGCAGCCGGCCAACCTGCCCGAAGCAGGGCCTGCGGCCGTCCGGGCCGGTCAGGAACAGCGAGATGAGCCGGTCGGACAGGTCGGCCGCGACCGCGTCAAGTGCGAGCCGCCGCCCGGAGCCGGCCGGGTACTCGACCGTCAGCTCGTCCCCGAAGAACCGGTGGTAGCGCTCCAGGGAACTGATCACCAGGTAGTTGAGCGGCATCCAGAGCGGCCCCCGCCAGTTGGAGTTCCCGCCGAACATGGGGGTGGTGGACTCGGCCGGCTCGTAGTCGATGCTCGCGTGCACCCCGTCGGCGGAGAAAGAGTACGGATGGTCGCGATGGTAGGCGGACAGCGCGCGCAGCCCGTACGGGGACAGGAACTCGGCCTCGTCGAACAGCCGGGCGAACAGCCTTTCGATCCGGTCGATGCCGACCACGGAAAGCAGCAGCCGCTGGTGGCCGGGCGGGCCGCGGAGCACGCCGAGTTGCTGGAGCTTGTCCCGGTCAGACAGGCCCTGCCGGTCGAGGAAGTCCGCGAAATGCTTGCCGACGGTCAGTGACCGGTCCAGCGTCACCTCGTCGACCACCGCCACCGCCAGGGCCGGGATCATGCCCACCATGGACCGGACCTGCACCGGCGTCTGAGATCCGTCCGGGGCGAGCAGCCTGTCGTAGTAGAGCCCGTCGGTGTCGTCCCACAGGCCCTGGCCCTCCATGGCCTCGCTGATGGCGGCGAAGTGCTCGAGGAACTTCATCACGAGGTCGCTGGCGGGACGCCGGCCGCTGCGGTTCAGCACGGCGGCGATGCCCGCCATGGCCACCGCGTAGAACGCCATCCAGCCGGTCGCGTCGGACTGCTCAAGTACGCAGCCGGACGGCAGGTGTGACCGGTCGATCGGGCCGATGTTGTCCAGCCCGAGGAAACCGCCCTCGAACAGGTTGTTGCCCTCGGCGTCCTCCCGGTTCACCCACCAGGTGAAGTTGATCAGGAGCTTGTCGAAGATCCGGCTCAGGAAGTCGAGGTCCCGGCCGCCGTCGATGGCGAACACCTCCAGGGCGGCCCACGCCTGCACCGGCGGGTTCACGTCGCCGAAGTCCCACTCGTAGGCGGGCAGGGCACCGTTGGGATGCTGGAACCACTCCCGGCAGAGCAGGAGGAGCTGGTACTTCGCGAACCCCGGATCCAGGTGCGCCAGCGCCACGCAGTGGAAGGCCAGGTCCCAGGCGGCGAACCACGGGTACTCCCACTTGTCCGGCATCGACATGATGTCGAACGCGTTCATGTTGCGCCAGCGCGCGTTGCGGCCACCGCGCCGGCCGGGCGGCGGGGGCGGCTGGGCCGGGTCCCCGTCCAGCCAGCGCGCCACGTCGTAGTAGTAGAGCTGCTTGCTCCACAGCATGCCGGCGAAGGCCTGCCGCATGACCACCGCCTCGTCGGCGGTGGCGCGCTGTGGCGTCAGCTCGGCGTAGAACTCGTCGGCCTCGGCCCGGCGTGCGGTGACGGCCCGGTCGAAGTCCGCGCCGAGGGCCACGGCCGCATCCGGCACCGCGGCCGCATCCGGCACCGCGGCGGCGGGCCGCAGCCGGAGCCGGATCTGCGCGGTGCCGCCGGGCGGAACCGTCAGCCGGTACCAGGCGGCGCACTTGGTGCCGCGGCGGTCCGGATTCACCGTGGCCGTGCCGTGGATCACATGGTCGCCGATGCCGTCCTTGGGGTAAGGCGTGTCCGAGGGCACGCCGAACAGGCGGCTGCTGTTGGTCTCGTTCTCACAGAACAGCAGTTCGGGCGCGGTGCCGTCCGGCGCGTTGCCTGCGAGCAGTTCAAGGTCGCCGAGGAAGGGGTGCCCGATCCGGGCCGACGTTTCCCCGGCCGACTCGATGACCGGTTTGGGAGCGTCCTGGTCCCAGGACCAGGTGTTGCGGAACCAGGCGGTGGGCAGCACGTGCAGGGTGTCGGCGGCGGGCCCGGCGTTGGTCACGGTGATGGCCATCAGCAGGTCACCCGGGTCCGCCTTGGCGTAGCAGACCTCGGTGATCCAGTAGCGGTCCTGGTCGAACACGCCGGTGTCGAGCAGTTCGTACTCCGCGTCGAACTTGCTGCGCCTGCCGTTCTCGGCGATCAGGTCCTGATAGGGAAACTCGGCCTGCGGGTAGTGGTAACGCCAGCGGTTCCAGCCGTGGCTGGGCAGCGCGTCCAGGTACCACCAGTACTCCTTGACGTCCTCCCCGTGGTTGCCCTCCGCACCGGTCAGCCCGAAGGCCCGCTCCTTGAGAATCGGATCCCGGCCGTTCCACAGCGCCAGGGCCAGGCACAGCCGCTGTTCGATGTCACAGAACCCGGCCAGGCCGTCTTCCCCCCACCGGTAGGCCCGGGACCGGGCGTGGTCATGCGGCAGGTAGGTCCAGGCCTCGCCGTCCGGGCTGTAGTCCTCGCGGACGGTTCCCCACTGCCGCTCGCTGACGTAAGGCCCCCACTGGTACCAGGGCCCGGCCTGGCGCAGCCCGTCCTCCAGCCGCCCGAACCCGGCGATGCGCTCGCTCTCCGCGGCCATGCCACCTCCCCGTCGCGCCCCGGGCGGGAGCCCGCCCGCTGCCATTATCGGTGCCGCGCCGGCGGCCCGGGCTCCCCCCGGCCGGGTGAGCGCGGCACGACGAGCCCCGACTCGTACGCGGTGACCACGGCCTGGGTGCGGTCCCGCAGCCCGAGCTTGCCCAGCACACGGCTTACGTGCGTTTTCACCGTCTCCTCGGTGACCACGAGCCGTGCCGCGATCTCCGGGTTCGACAGGCCCTCGGCGACCAGGCGGAGCACCTGCGTTTCGCGCGGGGTGAGTGCGGCGAGCCGGTCGGCGGGCGGGGCCGTCGTGTGCGGGCGCAGCCGGGCGAACTCGCTGATCAGGCGGCGGGTGACGGTCGGCGCCAGCAGCGCCTCACCGGCCGCGACGACGCGCACCGCCTCGAACAGGCGCTCCGCGGTGACGTCCTTGAGCAGGAAGCCGCTGGCGCCTGCGCAGAGCGCGTCATAGACGTACTCGTCCAGGTCGAAGGTGGTGAGGATGAGCACGCGCGGCCCGCCGTCGGGCAGGCAGGCCAGTTGCCTGGTGGCCTCGATACCGTCCATGCCCGGCATGCGGACATCCATCAGGACGACATCGGGGTGCAGCTCCCGGCACATCCGCACCGCATCGGCTCCGTCGCCCGCGGTGCCGGCCACGGCGAAGTCCGGCTGGGTGGCGAGCAGGCCGGCGAACCCGGCGCGCACCACCTGGTGGTCGTCGGCCACCACGATCCTGGTCTGCGCGCTCACGACTACATTGCCCCCCTCGCGGGACGTCGTGCCGCAGGCGCGCCAGACAGCGGCGCGCTGGCTTCGGGAGGCACGGGGGTCCGGGGGTCCGGCCCCCGGGCCAGCAGGGTCTCGCCGCCGGGAGGCCGGAGCGCGGAGCGCTGCGGCGTTCGGCCCGGCGGCCGCGGCGCGATACTGCAAATGGTTGATAGAGGGTGTCTCATCCCACCAGGTCCTCCGCTTGCGCGGGCAGCCGTGCGGTGACCAGGAAGCCGCCACCGGGTGCCGCGCCGGTGCGCAGCTCACCACCCACGGCGGCGGCGCGCTCGCGCATCCCGGCCAGCCCGTGGCCGCCGCCCGGCGCGGCCAGGGGCGGCCCGGGGCCGTTGTCCCTGACGCGCACCGCCAGCGCGGCGCCGGTCTGCTGCAGTTCCACGTCCACCGCGGCGCCCGGCGCGTGCCGCCGCGCGTTGGTGAGGGCCTCCTGGATGATGCGGTACGCGGCCAGTTCCACGCCCGGGCCGAGCCCGGGCAGCCGGCCGCGGACGATGAGGCGCGCGCCAGCGCCCGTGGCGTCCCTGGTCATGTCGAGCAGTTCGGTGAGCTGCGGCAGGCCCGGCTGTGGCCGCCGGCCGGCCGCGTCCTCGTCGCGGGTGTCCTCGCGGAGCACGCCGAGCAGCCGGCGCATCTCGGTGAGCGCGGACCGTGCGGTGTCGCCGATCGCGGACAGCCGCCGCGCCCCGGCCGCGGGCATGCCGGGGGTGGTCAGCCGCGCCGATTCCGCCTGCACGGCGATCATGGAGATGTGGTGGGCCACGACGTCGTGCAATTCCCTGGCGATGCGTGCCCGCTCGCCGCGAGCGGTGTGCTCGAGCAGGCTGCCGGCGATGACCTGCCGGGCGGCGCTGTGCGCGACCGCCTCGCTGCGCGCCCGCCGGGCGATCCCGGCCCAGGCCGCCACCGGGGCGAGCGAGGCCAGCAGGATCAGGAAGGTTTCCGCCGCGCCGTGCAGCGGATGGGCCAGCGCCACCACCAGGTAGGGCATGGCCACCGCCGCGGCCAGCACCGGCGGGCCGTGGCGGCCGAGCCGGTACAGGGCGGCAAGCTGGGCCAGCAGGCCGGCGACGGTCAGCGTGTGGAAGGCCGCGAGGGATACCACGGCCGCCGCGGTGACGGCCGGGGCGGCGAGGGCAGGCCGCGCCCACAGCAGGCCGAGGGGTACCGTGCTGGCCAGGGCGGCCACCACCAGGGTGAGCCGCGTCGGACCGGCGGTGACGCCGGTGCCCGTGGCCCGGGCCAGGGTCTCGGCCACCGCGAGAATCCCCAGCAGCGCGCCGGACACGGCGGGTGCCAGCGGGGCCGCGGCGATACGCCGCCCCCGGCCGGCCCACGTGCCGTACCAATCACCCACCGCGTCCACCTCGCCTATTGTCGCCGCTGGCCGGGGCGCTGGCGTCCCCCCTGCCCGCCAATACCGTGTCCCTCCCGCGGGGGATGCGGCGTCCCCGCCTCCCCCGGGCCAGCGGCGGCGAAAACGGCTCCGCGGCGTGACGACCTGGGCCACCTGGTTTCCCTAACCTGCCAGGCATGGAAGCGACCATCGAAGTCACCGGGCTGTGCAAGAGGTTCGGCCAGACCGCGGCCCTGGACCAGCTGTCCTTCACCGTAGCCCCGGGGCAGGTCACCGGCTTCGTCGGGCCGAACGGCGCGGGCAAATCCACCACGATGCGGGTGATCCTTGGCCTGGACGCGGCAGACTCCGGCAGCGCCCTGATCGGCGGGCACCCGTACCGGAGCCTGCGCGACCCGCTGCACCACGTGGGGGCACTGCTGGATGCCGGTGCGCTGCAGCCCGGCCGGCGTGCCCGCAACCACCTGCTCTGGCTGGCCCACTCGCAGGGCCTGGGCGCCAGGCGGGTGGACGAGGTGATCGAGCAGGCGGGCCTGGGATCGGCGGCGCGCCGGAAGGCCGGCGGCTTCTCGCTGGGCATGCGGCAGCGACTCGGGATCGCGGCGGCGATGCTCGGCGACCCGCCGGTGCTGCTGTTCGACGAGCCGTTCAACGGCCTGGACCCTGAGGGCACGGCGTGGATCCGCGGGTTCCTGCGGTCGCTGGCCGCCGAGGGCCGGGCCGTCCTGGTGTCCAGCCACCTGATGAGCGAACTGCAGGACAACGCGGACCATCTCGTGGTGATCGGCCGTGGCCGGCTGGTCGCCGACACCAGCGTGGCCGAACTCCTCGCGGCCGCGTCCAGGGACCGGGTCACGCTGCGCACCATCGCCCGGGCCGAAGCCATGACCGTGCTCACGGACGAGGGCGCGACGGTCGCGATCACTGGGCACGACGCCGTCACCATCTCCGGGCTGCCAGCCCAGCGCATCGCGGAACTGCTGGGCCGCCACGGCGTCCCGTTCTCCGAACTGGCCGCGCACCGCGCGTCGCTGGAGGAGGCCTACATGGAACTCACCGCCGATGCCGTCGAATTCCGCGCCATACCGGCTGTGCGGGAGGCGTGATGGCCGCCACGATCACCCCGTACCGCTCCGGCCAGCGCGCCGCGCACGACGGCTTCGCGCAGGTGCTGCGGGCCGAGTGGACCAAGTTCCGCACCATGCGGGCCTGGATCATCGCCATGCTCGCCGCGGCGGCCGCCACGGCGCTGGTCCCGATAGCCCTGGCGGGCATCGCGAAGAGCAACGACCCAATGACCTGCGCGCACGGGCTGTGCCAGGTGGAGGCCAGCACCGTCGCGACCGGGCCCGGCGGCGGGGCCGTCACCGACAGCTTCTACTTCGTCCACCAGCCCCTGGCCGGGAACGGCAGCCTGACCGTGGCGGTCAGTTCGCTGCGGGGCAGCGGGCCGCCGCTGCGCAAGCACCACCAGTTCCCGCAGGCCCCGCGCACCCAGCCCTGGGCCAAGGCCGGGATCCTCGTCAAGGCGGGCACCAGGCCCGGGTCGCCGTACGCGGCGATCATGGTCACCCCCGGCCACGGCGCGCGGATGCAGTACGACTTCACCCATGACATCGCCGGCCCGGCGGGTCAGGTGTCGGCCGCCTCCCCCCGGTGGCTGCGGCTGACCCGCGCGGGTGACACGCTCACCGGATACTCCTCGGCCGACGGCAGGCACTGGACCGAGGTCGGCACCGCGCACCTCGCCAGGCTGCCGGCCACGGTGGAGGCCGGGCTCTTCGTCGCCTCGCCCGACTACGCCGTCGAGTCGCAGAGCTTCGGCGGCGACCACGGGGACAGCAGCCCCACCCAGGCCACCGCCGTGTTCGGCAGCGTTACCCGGCGTGGCGACTGGCCGGCCGGCGCCTGGACCGGCGGCCACGTCGGCCCGCTCGAGCTGCCCGGCAAAGGTCGGCGGGCAGTGCGCCCCGTCGTCCTGCGGGAACACGCCGCAGCAGCCGGGCCGGTTCACCCGCTCCGGCGGCACGTTCACCGTGGCCGGCTCGGGCGACATCGCGCCGTTCGTGCCGATCGTGGACCCGCTCCAGGTGGCGCTCTACGGCACGCTGTTCGGCGCGATCGCCATCATCGCCCTGGGGGCGGTGTACATCACCGGCGAGTACCGGCGCGGCATGATCCGCACCACCCTGGCCGCGAGCCCCCGGCGGGGTCGGGTGCTCGCCGCCAAGGCCATCGTGATCGGCTCGGTGACGTTCGTGGCCGGGCTGGCCGGTGCCGCCGTCGCCTTCGTGTTCGCGGAGCGGAAGCTGACCGCGCTCGGCTGGACGCCGCCGGTGTGGCATGACTGGCCGCTCACCAGCCAGGTCGGCGTGCGGGTGGTGCTCGGTACCGCCGCCCTGCTGGCGGTGACCGCGCTGCTCGCCCTGGCCGCCGGCGCGATCCTGCGGCGCAGCGCCGGGGCGATCACCGCCGTCATCGGGCTGGTCATCATCCCGCTGGTGCTGGCCGTCATCCTGCCGACGGCCCCGGCGACCTGGCTGCTGCGGTACACCCCCGCGGCCGCGTTCAGCCTGCAGACGTCCACCCTGCGGTATTCGCAGGTGGACACGGCCTGTACCCCGTACCACGGCTGCTACCCGCTGGCCCCATGGACCGGTTTCACGGTGATGTGCGCGTGGGCGGTAGCTCGGCCTGGGCGTGGCGGCCTACCTGCTGCACCGGAGAGACGCATGAGGCACGCGCTGCACGCGGAATGGACCAAGCTGCGCACGGCGCCGGGCAGCGCCCTGCTGCTGGCCGCGTCCGTCCTGCTGACCGCGGGGGCCAGCGCGCTGGCCGCCGCGATCGTGAAGTGCCCGGGGTCGTGCAGCGCGGACACCACCAAGCTCAGCCTGACCGGTGTCATGCTCGGCCAGGCCACGGTCGCCACGCTTGCGGTGCTGGTGATGAGCGGCGAATACAGCACCGGCATGATCAGGGTCACGCTCGCGGCCATGCCGCGCCGGCCTGCCCTGCTGGCGGCCAAGGCGGCCGTGGTCACCGGGGTGGTACTGGTGGCGGGCACGATCGCGGTGGCCGCCTCGCTGCTGGCCGGCCGGCTGCTGGAACCGGGCAACGGGTTCACCACCGCCCACGGCTTCGCGCCGCTGTCCCTGGCCCACGGCCCGACGCTGCGCGCGGCCACCGGCTCGGTGCTCTATCTAGCCCTGATCGCCCTGCTCAGCCTCGGTGCCGCGACCGCGCTGCGCGACTCCGCCGCGGCCATCACGGTCGTGCTCGGCCTGCTCTACATCTTCCCGATCCTCGGCGATGTGGCCCTGAACCCGGTGTGGCAGCACCGGATCGAGCGCTGGACGCCGATGAACGCGGGCCTGGCCATCCAGGCCACCAGGAGCCTCGGCACGCTGCCGATCGGGCCGTGGGGCGGGCTGGGTGTGCTCGCGGCCTGGGCCGCGGCGGCGCTGCTGGCCGGCGGCCTGTTGCTACGGCTGCGCGACGCCTGATCCGCTGGCGCGGGCCTTGGCCACGGTCACCTCGGCGCCCCGCTCGGTCCAGAAGCACAGCAGCCCGGTGATGCCCACAGCCGCGGGGATCGGGTCCGGGTAGCTCCACACGATGTCCTCGTGAACCTGGCCGCCGGCCTCGGCCGACCAGTACGAGGCCTCGCCCTTGTAGGGGCAGGTGCTCGTGGTGCTGGTGGGCCGCAGCAGGTCGGTGCGCACGTCCTCGGCGGGCAGGTAGTAGCGGTCCGGCAGGCCGGTCTCGGCGAGCACTACGGCCCGGTCGGAGGAGGCCAGCTTCTCGCCGCCGAGGAAGACCTCGACGTGCTGGCCGGTGGGTGTGATTGTGATCTGATGCCCTGAAGCCATGTCCGTGCCAACCGTGCCCCGGGCAGGTTGATTCCACTCAGGCGACGACCCGCACGGCGGAGGAGCCGTCGGGCAGGCGGCGGACCTCCAGCCGCTCCGGCACGCGTTCCTTCAGTTCGGCGACGTGGCTGACGATGCCGATCACCCGGCCCCGGTCGCGCAGGTCGTCGATGACCCCCATCACCTGGTCCAGGGTGCCCGAGTCGAGCGAGCCGAACCCCTCGTCGATGAACAGCGTGTCCAGATCCACTCCCCCCGCTTCGGCCCTGACGACGTCCGCCAGGCCCAGGGCCAGGGCCAGGGAGGTGTAGAACGTCTCCCCGCCGGACAGCGAGGCGGGGCTGCGCTCCTCACCGGTGTGCCGGTCGATCACGGCAAGGGTCAGCCCGGAGCGGTCCCGCCTGGCCTTGCCCTCGTCGGTGCGCCTCAGCTCGTACCTCTGCGAGGACATTGCCGACAGCCGCAGGTTGGCCGCGGCAACCACCTGGCCGAACCAGTGCCGCAGCACGTAGGTGGTCAGCGCGACCCGCCGCTGGCCGTCGGTCCCGCTGGCAAGCGCGGCCAGGTGGATCACCGCCTCGGTCTCCTCCGCCACCCGGTCGTAGGCATCCTCCACGGCCCGGACGTCCGCGGTGCGCTGGGCGAAGCGCTCGGCCCTGGCGACCGCGGCCTCGCTGGCCCTGCGCGCACCCCGCTCGGTTTCCTGCGCGCGGGCCGCCGTGCCGGCGGCCTGTTCCGCGCGGGCCGCGGTCTGGTCCGCCTGCCCGGGGTCCAGGCCCGCCAGGTCAGGCGCATCCGCGGCGGCGGTCAGCCGGTCCAGCCTCTCCTCCCAGGATCGCAGGCCGGCGGCAAGCGTGGCCTGCTCCTGGCTGGTGAGCACGGCCGAAGCGGCCTCGTCCGGCGTGGCGAAACCCCGCGACCGCGCTTGCGTGTCCACCCGGCCTTGCGCCGTGGCCTGTGCTGCCAGGCAGGCGGCGACGCGGTCGAGTGCCGCGGCCAGGGCGCGCTCGCGGGCGGCGCTGTCCCGCAACGCCGCCTGCCGCGCGGCCACCGACGCATGGCCCTGTGCGGCGCCTGCCAGCCGCTCCCTGAGCGCGGCAAGCTCGGCGTCGGCCTGGCTCGCCTTGGCCCGGGCCGCCGCCGCTGCTTCGGCGGCTTCGCGCAGTTCCAGGCCCACGTGTTCGGCTTCGGCCCGTGCGTCGGCGAGTTCGGTCTCCAGGCGGATCACGTCTTCGGCGGCCGCCTGCGCCTGATCTACCTGGCCGGCCAGGGCTTCCGCCTCGGCGGCCAGGCCGTCGACGCTGCGGCCTTCCGCCACCGCGGCGCACCCGGCGGCCTCGACGGCCACGGCGGTGTGCTCACTGTCCGCCTGCGCCCGCTGCGCGTCCGCGGCCTCGCGCCGCAGCCTGGCTTCCTCCACGTCGTCGGCCGACACCGTCTGGCCGCAGGCCAGGGCCGGCTCCGGGTGCGCGGGTGAGCCACACACCCGGCACGGCCTGCCCTCGGCCAGCCCGGCGGCAAGTTCCGCCGCGATACCCGCCAGCCGGGTGTCCAGCAGGCGCTGATGTTCGTCCACCAGCCGGTGATGGGTCTCGACCGCCGCCAGCCGCGCCTGGTCAAGCTCGGCCAGCCGCGGCTCAAGTTCGGCGAGCCTGGCCGCGGCGCCCATGCGCCGGTGCGCGGTTTCGAGGTGCTGGGCCGCGGCGCCAAGGCCGGCGGCGGCGTTAGCTGCCTCCGCGAGCCGCGTCTCCAGGGTGGCGATGCGATCGGGGAGGTTCTGCCGCACGCGTTCGAGTGCGGCGACCCGTTCCTCGGCGGCGGCCGCGTCCTGTTCCAGCCGGCCCAGTTCGGCCTCCCGCCCGGGCAGGCCCTGCTCGTCGTCCGCGTCGTGCTGCAGTGCCGCGGCGCTGGCCTCAGCGGCCTGCGCCCGCGCCGCCGCGTCGGTGCCGCCCCGCCCGGCGAGCGCATCCTCGCCGGGCTCCGGCAGCAGGCCGGCCAGGTCCGCGGACGCCGCCGCGGTCGCCGCGGTGGCTTCGGCGAGCAGGTCGAGCAGCGGCCGTACCGGCTCGGCGTGCCTGGCCGCGGCCAGCCGGGACGCCTGCAGATCGTGGCCGGGCCGGGTGGCGGCGTGCGCCTGCAGTTCCGTCAGCGCCGTGGTCAGCCTGGTCATCAGGCTGGCCTGCCGGGTGGCCTGCTCGTGCTCGGCCTGCGCGGCGCCCAGCGCTGCGGCGGCCGCTTCGAGCGCGGTACCGGTGAGGGCGATGGCACCGGCCAGGCTCTCGTCGAGTTCCTTCAGCCGGGTGTGCCGGTCGGTGCCTGCGGCGGCCAGCAGATCAGCACGGCCCGCGGCGTCCAGCCCGGCCGCCTCGGCCGCCGCCGAGACCGCGTCACAGATCGCACGGTCCGCCGCTTCCCTGGTCCGGGTGGCCTCGGTCCGCAGCCTGCACAGCCCGTCGGTGATCCGGTCGTACAGGCTGGTGCCGAACAGCTTGGTGAGCAGCCTGCGCCTGTCATCGTCGCTGCTGCGCAGGAACCGGGCGAACTCGCCTTGCGGCAGCAGCATGACCTGGGTGAACTGCGTGCGGGTCAGGCCAAGCAGGTCACTGATCACCTCCCCCGCCTCGGCCTTGTTCGCCGACACGCTGGCCCAGCCCGTCCCGTCGTGCCGCTGCAGGTGCACGTGTGCCGCCTCGGTGGTCAGCCCGTCGCCGCGCTTCTTCGGCCGCCGGTATTCCGGGCTCCGGGTCACCCGGTACCTGACGCCACGCAGCGACCACTCCAGTTCGGCCTCGGTCCGGGCGTCCGGGGCGGCGAAGTGCGAGCGGAGCCTGTCGTCGGCCGAATCCTCGCCGGCCAGGCCGCCGTAGAGCGCGAAGGTGACCGCGTCGAGCACGGTGCTCTTGCCGGCCCCGGTCGGGCCCTCCAGCAGGAACAGCCCTCCTTGCGCGAGCCGGTCAAAATCGATTACCTGCTCGCTGGCGTAGGGCCCGAGCGCCGTCATCCGCAACCGGTGCAGCCGCATCAGGCACCACCTGCCTGGGCGGGGACCGGCCGGCCGGTAGCGGCCATGTGCCCGGGGCCGTCGTCGCAGGCGTGCTGGGCGGCCTCCACCACCGCCCGCAGCACCGCGCGCTGGGCCGCGTCCGCCGGGGCGCCGGCCACGTACTCGACGAACGACTCGCAGATCTCCACCGGGTCCGACGCCTTGGCCAGCCGGGCCAGGTCGGCGTCCGCCCCGGTCATTCCCCCGTCCGGGTCGAAATCGAGCGCGATCGTGTGCGGCCATTTCTCGCGCAGCCGCTCCATCGGCGCCACCGGCCGCACCGGGTCGGTCAGCACCACCTTGACCCAGGCACGGGCCAGGCCGGCGAGGTCTCCATCTGCCCGGGCGAGCAGGCCGGCGAGGCGGCCGCGTACCTCGCGCAGCGGCCGCGGCACGGGCGTGGCCAGCAGTTCGGCCGTCACCCGGCCGGCGCCGTCGATCTCGGCGAGCGTCACCGACTTGGCCTGCTGCTCGGAGAACGAGAAGGGCAGCGGCGAGCCGCAATACCTGGCCGTGGTGCTGCTGCTGGGTACCCGGACCCGCTGCTGGCCGTGCAGATGGCCCAGGGCCAGGTAGCTGCAGCCGGCCAGCACGGTGGCGGGCGCGTCACCGATCCCGCCGACCCTGATGTCGCGCTCGGACTCACAGGGCTCGGCATCGGTCAGGAAGGCGTGCGCGAGTACCACGGTGCGGGCCAGCCCGCGGGCGGTGGCGTCGGCCCGGATCCGCCCGCCCGCCGCGGCGAGCACGGACGCGTGCGAGCGCTCCGCCCCCAGTTCGTCCATGACCGCGTCCGGCAGCAGGTACGGGATGCCGTAGATGCCGACCGCGCCGTGGGCGTCGGAGAGTACGACCGGCCGGTCGATGTCGGTGACGCGGGTGCGCACGTGGATTCCTGCCCGCTCGCTGAGCGCGGACCCGAACCCGAGGCGCACGTATGAGTCGTGATTGCCGCTGATCAGGACCACGGGAATGGCCGCCTCGGCGAACTTGGTGAGCGTCCGGTCGAGCAGGGTCACGGCCTCAAGCGGTGGCACGGCCCGGTCGTAGATGTCCCCGGCCACCAGCACGGCGTCGGCCTGGCCCGCGACCGCCTGGCGGACCAGCCAGTCAAGGAACTCCTCCTGGTGTTCCAGGAGGCTCACGCCGTGCAGGGTCCGCCCGAGATGCCAGTCGGACGTGTGGATCAGCCGCATCGTGGCCCCGTTCGCCGTGACCGCCTCAGCCGGTGCGGCGCACCGGGCCGCCCGGACGCTGCTCATGATGGCGCGGCCGTACGACAACCGGGGCGCGCCTGGCCGCCAAGGTCCGGATTAGTCGCGAAAAAGTTAGGGCCAGCCGCACACCACGTTCTGCACCGGGCCGCGCTCCGAGCCCGCGCTGATGCTGGCCCGGCGGTACGACAACCGGGGCGCGCCTGGCCGCCAAGGTCCGGATTAGTCGCGGAAAAAGTTAGGGCATGCCCTAGGGCCGCATGTGCGCCACGGCCCCGCCGGGCCGCGTACCGGCCCCGGCACGGCCGCCTGCCCGGTGATGGCCGCCGGTGAGCGCAGGGCCAGGCCGTCTGACTCCCTGATGACCTCGAAGGCCATACCTGCGGTCCCGAGCGGGCGCGCCCCGGAACCCGCCGGCCGGTGCGGAGGGGGCAGGGCTGGCCGTCGTTCGGCAGAAAATCGCCTGAGTGCCCGGGCGAAGCCGTGAGTCAGAGAGCGACCAGCACCTTGCCGAGCGCGCCTGCCTCGCACGCCTGTTGCGCGGCGACGATGTCGGACAGCGCGAACCGGTGCACCGGCAGCTCGGTCAGCGCGCCCTCGGTGAGCGCGGCGGTGATGTCCGCCGCCGCCTGGCGCAGCGCCGGGCGGGGCACGCCGTACAGCAAGATGAACCGGATCGTGACGTTCGCCGTCATGCAGGCGCGGACCGGCAGCACCGGATCGGCAGGCTCGGCGGCGTAGGTGACGATCATCGAGCCGGGCTTGGCCACCGCGAGGTCGAGGGCCAGGTTCGCGCCGAGCGCGACCTCGATCACGCGGTCGGTCTGGCCCACCGCCTCGCGGATCTGGCCGGCGGCATCGGCGTCACGGTAGTTGACGACGTGCGCGGCGCCGGCCTTGCGGGCAAGCTCCGCCTTTTCCGGCCCGCTGGCCGTGGCGATCACCCGGGCGCCCGCCCGGGCGGCCAGCTCGATCGCGAAGTGGCCGACGGCGCCCGCGCCGCCCGCGACGAGCACCGTCTTCCCGGTCACCGGCCCGTCGGCGAACACGCACCAGTGCGCGGTCATGGCGGGCACGCCCAGGCTGGCACCAAGCTCCAGGGAGGCGCCGTCGGGCAGCGGGACCGCCTGATCCTGCGGCACCACGCTCCATTCCGCCGCGGTCCCCCACCGCCGCCCGGCCGCCGCGAGCCACAGCCAGACCCGCTGGCCAACCCGTGCCGGGTCGACACCGTCGCCGACCGCCTCGATCACCCCGGCGCCGTCGTGGTGCGGGATCTGGAAGCCGTCGATGGGCCGGGGCGTCGCGCCGCTGCGGCTCTTCCAGTCGGTGGGGTTGACCCCGGAAAGGGCCACCTTGACCAGGACCTCGCCCGGCCCGGGGGCCGGCCGCTCCACGTCCCGGACCTCCAGGACCTCCGTCGCCGGGCCATAGCGGTCGTAACTGGCGGCTCTCACGGGCTGGCCTCCTGCCGGGTCGGGTACTCCCTACCGATCCTAGAGACGCCGCGGGCGGCCACGGGAAGTTCCCGTGACCGCCCCGCTGCCGCGGTGCTGGCGCCGTGTCAGGGCTGCAGCACTGCCTCGATCTCAAGCTGGATGGTGACCTTGTCGCTCACTACCGCGCCGCCGGTCTCCAGGGCCGCGGTGAAGTTGACGCCGAAGTCGCGCCGGTTGATCTCGGCGATGGCGGTGAACCCGGCACGGGTGCCGCCGTAGGCGTCCGGCCCGAAGCCGTTGAGCTCCAGGGCCAGCTCCACGTCCTTCGTCACGCCCTTGAGCGTGAGCTTGCCGTCGAGAATGTAGACGTCGCCGTCCTGCCGCACCCCGGTGGACCGGTAGGTCATCGTCGGGTAGGTCTCGACCTCGAAGAAGTCGGCAGACCTGATGTGCGCGTCGCGCTGCTCGTTGCCCGTGTCGATCGAGGTCAGGTCGATCTCGGCGGTCACCGCGGAGTCGAGCGGGTTCTCGCCGGTCACGATCTCACCCGAGAACGTGCGGAACTTGCCGCGGACCTTGCTCACCATCATGTGGCGGACGGTGAAGCCCACCTCGGAGTGGACCGGGTCGATCGACCAGGTGCCCGCCACGTATCCGGGGAGACCGGTCAGGGTGCCGGTATCGGTGGTGGTCATGTCGTCCTCCTGCTGCTGCGAGGTGATTGAGTCTTCAATGATTGAATGCTCTACAGGTATCACGCCCTCTATAACATTGTCAAGCGCTCAACTATTTCTCGTGTACACTGGTGCCATGGGGGAACCACACTGGCTCACCGCTGAGGAGCAGGACGCCTGGCGGTCCTTCATGGCCGGCTGCCGCGCGCTGTTCACCGCGGTGGACGCCCAGTTGCAGAAGGACGCCGGCATGCCGCTGGCGTACTACGAGATCCTGGTGCAACTGTCCGAGGCACCCGGCCGTGCGCTGCGGATGAGCCAGCTCGCCGAGGCGGCCTCGGCGAGCAAGAGCCGCGCCTCGCACGCGGTGGCCAGGCTGGAGGAGCGCGGCTGGGTCCGCAGGGTGGACTGCCCCACCGACCGGCGCGGCCAGGTGGCCGAACTGACCGACGAGGGCTACGCCGTGCTGGCCGCCACCGCCCCCGGCCACGTCGCGCAGGTCCGTGAGTCGCTGTTCGACGGGCTCACCCCGGAGCAGGTGACGCAGCTCAAGACGATCGGCCAGGTGATGGCCGCGGCATGCGGCGGCCGCCCGATCCCGACGTTCCCGCCCGGGTGCCCCGGTACCGAAGAACCCGCCGAGCTAGGCCGCGAGGAGGCCCTGGCGGACTGACCCGCGTTAGCGGCGCGCCGGGGGCAGCGTCCCCATCAGGTCCGCGATCGCGGCCGGGCCAGCGCCCGGCTCGTGGCGCAGGCCGTCAGAGCGCGCCGGCCCGGTCCTCGGCGTCCCGGTTCTGGCTCAGCTTCTCCTTGGCCTCCACGGTCGCGATCGCCAGTTCCACCCCGACGATCGCCCGCAACTGCCCGTCGATGAAGTCCCGTGGCGCGTCGCTGACGTGCCAGCGCGCGGGCCGCCCGGCCTCGTACTTGGCGGTCAGCTGGCTGACCACCTCGCGCACCCATTCGGTGTCCCGGTGCACGGTAAGCCGACCGGTGAAGTGCACGCTCACGTAGTTCCAGGTCGGCACGACCCTGCCATGCCTGGCCGTGCTCGGGTACCAGGACGGGGACACGTAGGCCTGGGGACCGTGCACGATGGCCAGCGCGACCGTGTCAGGCCCCACGGACCGCCACTGCGGGTTCTGCAGCGCCAGATGGCCGAGCAGCCGCCCGTTCCCGGCGTCCCCCGACCGGTCCCAGATGATCGGGATCAGGCTGGCGACCGGCTTGGTCCCGTCGAACGTGACCAGGTCGGCCGCGCCGGCACCGTCCACGAACGCCTCGACCGCGGCGCGGTCCCTGGCAGCGAAATGCTTCGGCAGATACACATCTGTGAGCTTATGGACTGGCCCCGGGCGGCGATACGCCGACGGCCCCGGTCCGAGCCCGGCCTGGCATTTTGACCTGCCTTGAATCATCTTCTAGCGTGACGGGCAATGAGCGGTGCGGAACTGGCAGTACGAGCGGAGGCCGAGGACTACGCGGCCTGGTTCCGGGCGCTGGCCGACGGCACCCGGGTCAAGATCGTGTCGCTGCTTGCCCGGCACGGCCGGCCGATGAAGGTGGCCGAGATCGTCGCGGCCGTGCAGGTGGGGCAGTCCACGGTCTCCCAGCACCTGAAGGTGCTCGCCGCGGTGCGGTTCGTGCTCGCTGAGCGCCGCGGCACCGCCAGGTACTACCGCATCAACACCGCCTGCGTGAGCAACTTCCCGACCGCGGCGGCGCTGGTGGGCGGGCTCGCGGCGCCGCTCCCTGACCATCCGGAGCAGGAGTTCCTGCCACCGCTGCCCCCCTTCCCCGGGCCGATGGGCCTGGCGATCCGGCCCATGCTCCCCGCTGACGCGGAGCAGGTACTTGCCGTGTACCAGGCCGGCCTCGACGCGGGCGACGCCAGCTTCGAGACTGCCGTGCCGTCCTGGGCCGACTTCGACGCGGCCAGGCTGCCCGGGCACCGCCACGTCGCGACCGCCGACGACACCGGCGAACTGCTCGGCTGGGTCGCGGTCAGCCCGGTGTCGGCCCGCGGCGCCTATGCCGGAGTGGTGGAGCACTCGGTGTACGTGACGCCCGGGGCACGCGGCCGTGGCGTTGGCGCCGCGCTGCTCCAGGTGCTCATCGACTCCACCGAGGCGGCCGGGATCTGGACGATCCAGTCCGGCATCTTCCCGGAGAACACCGCCAGCCTCCGCCTGCACGAGCGGAAGGGCTTCCGCGTAGTGGGCGTCCGCGAGCGGATCGGCTGCCACCACGGCCGGTGGCGCGACGTCGTCCTGGTCGAGCGGCGCAGCGGCATCGCAGGCGCCTGACCGCGGCCGGGCGGTCACAGCGCCGCGAGGGCCTGCTCGAAATCCGCCCAGAGGTCATCGGGGTGTTCGAGCCCGACCGACACGCGGATGGAGCCCTCATCGATGCCCGCCGCGCGCAGGCTCGCCGCGTCCATCTGGCGATGTGACGTCGAGGCCGGGTGCAGCACCAGGGTCTCCGCGCCGCCCAGGGACGCCGCCAGCGCGGCCAGCCGCAGGCCCGCCACGAACGCCAGCCCGGCGTCCCGCCCGCCCGCCAGGTCGAAGGCAAGCATGCCGCCGAAGTCGCTCAGGATGCGCTGTGCCGTGGCGTGATCGGGGTGGCCGGGCAGGCCGGGCCAGTGCACCCGGGTCACCGCGGGGTGGGCGGCGAGCTTGCCGGCCAGGTGCGCGGCGTTGGCGCAGTGCCGCTCCATCCGCAGCGCCAGCGTCTTGAGCCCGCGCAGCGTTAGCCACGCGGCGAACGGATCCGCGGCGACCCCGAGGTCCACGGTGTGCTTCCACAGCGGCCGGTGGGGCTGCTCGCGGGCGAAGACCACCAGCCCGATCGTGACGTCGTCATGGCCACCGAGGTACTTCGTGGCCGAGTGGACCACGATGTCCGCGCCGTGCTCGATCGGCCGGCACAGTACCGGGGTGGCGAAGGTATTGTCCACGACGCAGGTCAGGCCGATCTGGTGCCCGGCGGCGATCAGCGCGGGCAGGTCGCTGACCGCGATCGTGGGGTTGGCGATCGTCTCCAGGAACAGCAGCTTGGTCCGCGGCCCGGCCGCGGCCGTGACCTCGGCCGGATCCCGGCCGGACACGTAGCTGACGTCGATGCCGTAGCGGTCGGCCAGCGCGGTGAAGACCGCGAACGTGCCCCCATAGAGGCATTGCTGCGCGATGACGTGGTCACCGGGACGCAGCAAACCGAGCAGCACCGCGTTGATGGCGCCCATGCCGGAACTGGTGGCCAGCGCGGCGGTGCCCCCTTCGAGATCGGCGGCGACGGCCTCCAGCGCGCTGGTGGTCGGGTTGGCGTACCGGCTGTAGGCGAACCCGGCGCTGGGATCGTCAAGCGCCCGGGCGCAGGCGGCGACGTCGTCGAAGGCGAACACCGAGGTCTGGTAGATCGGGACGCTGACCGGGCGGGATCCGTTCAGCTCGGTGGCGGGGGCGTGGATCGCCCGGGTCTCCAGGTGCATGGTCATGACACCAGACTCTGCCGTATCCCGCCGGACAGCCAAACCCGCCGGCCCGGCATTGCTAGAGTGAGCGCCGGTCGGATTGCGTCGATTGGGGATGTTATGCGGTCGGTGGGGCTCGTCGCACCGAGGACAGGCCCTGCCCATGAGTGATCCGACCGACGGCTGGCCGTCCGAGGACTGGCCGTCCGAGGGCTGGCTGCCGGACGACTGGGCGGCGGACGACTGGCCGGCGGACGATCAGCTGGCGGACGCCCGGCCGGCCGGGCGCGGGCGCCACGGCCGGGCCAGGGCGAGTGGCGGGCAGCGCTCGCTTCTCGTCCGCTACCGGTGGTACGGGGCGCTGCTGGCCGGAGTCGCCGCCGCCGCGCTGGCCACCGGCGCGATCATCATGATGAACAGCCACGACGGGCGCCTGGTGGCGAGCGACTGCGGCATGGTCAGCTGCTCCGCCGCGCTGCCGGGGAGCACCAGCGCAAGCGTCGCGCCGCAGGGCACCCCGCGCGGCAAGCTGACGCCCCGGCCCGCCCCGGCGCACCACCGCGTGACCGCGGCGCCCACCCGCTCCCCGTCTGCATCACCGTCCGCCAAAGCCGCCGCGGCGCACTCGCCGTCGCCGACGCCGCCACCTGCCTCTCCCACTCCCACTCCCACCGCGTCCGCCTCCCCGACGCCTACGCAGGTGGACGCCACGGTCACGTACACGGTGGACCAGCGCTGGCCCGGCGGTTTCCAGGGCCACTTCACCATCGTCAACAACGGCACCGAGGCACTCAGCGGCTGGGCACTGACCGCCACCCTGCCCGGGGACCAGATCGACTCGGTGTGGAGCGCCAGTTACTCCGTCAACGGGAGCGAGTTGACCCTGACGGCGCCGTCCGGCCAGCCGACCATCGCACCCGGCGCGAGCCAGTCCGCCTACTTCACCGCGAGCGGCAGCACGGTCCAGCCGACCGGATGCGTGTTCAACAGCCAGACCTGCACCGGCTGACACCAGCCCGGCATTTACCTTCTTTCACAACAGTCGCAGCCGTCCCCTTGGTGGGATTCGCTTGCGAACTGGCAGTTCAGCGGGGGCACGCTGGCCTGACCGCGGTGTCCGGCGGCGAGACTCTCGCGCCGGGCACCACCGAGATCGTGCCGATCTCCGCCCAGGGCGGCACCATCGTCCCCGGCGGCTGCCAGTTCAACGGGATGGCCTGCCAGCCCTGACAGACTGGGCCGGAACCGGCCGGGCGCGCCCTAGTCGGGCTCGACCACGCCCGGCCCGACGCACACCTTGTTGCGGCCGGTGGTCTTGGCCTCGCTGAGCGCCTTGTCGGCCGCGCCGATCAGTTCCGCAAGCGCCCGCCGGGACCGGTCCAGGATGGCGATCCCGATGGAGACGGTCAGCCGGAACACGAAGCCCGCGTGGCTCCCGTCCTCGATGGCGATCGGCTCCCCGGCGATGTGATCACGCAACCGCTCCGCCATCCGCCTGGCCTCGGTTTCCCCGGTCTGCGGGAGCAGGATCGCGAACTGCTCCCCGCCGAACCGCCCGACCAGGCCGAAGCCTTGCAGGTTCTGGGTCACCGTGCGGGCGATGCCCTGCAGCACCTGGTCCCCGGCCGCCAGGCCCGCGGTCTCGTTCACGCTGTTGAAATGATCGATGTCCACCATGACCAGGGCGAGCGGTGCATCGCTGCGCCGGGCACGGTAGAACTCGGCGGCCGCCTCGCGCTGCCACGTGCCGGCGTTGAGCAGGCCGGTCTTGGCGTCGATCCGGGCCTGTGCGAGCAGTTGCGCCTGCATGAGGTAGCGCCTGGCACAGCACCACCGTTGGCAGTGCCAGCGCCATGAGCACCGGGTTGATGGCGACCACCAGGGCCAGCGCCACGGCCAGACTCAGTTCCAGCACATCCGAGGTCAGCGATTCCCTGCTGCCGACCAGGTCACGGATCCTTGTGTCGGGATCGGAGAGCCGTATCGCCACCAGGATGAAGCCGTAGTTGACGAGGGTCGCGATCATGCCGCATGCCGCCACGGCGAGCACCCAGTACAGGGCGTGGCGGCCGGCGCCCGGGGAGGTACCGACCACCGAGGCGGGCAGCGAATGGAACGTGACGGACGCAAGCCCGTAGGCCAGGCCGATCGCGGCATGACTGAAGATCCGCCGGTAGATGAGCATCCGCCGGGTCCGGCACAGTTTGTGCACGGCGAGCGGAATCGGCGCCGCGAGGGCGTACCAGGGTGGCAGGGTGATGGCGATGGCGAGGTACCAGACGGACTGCAGGTCCCTGGCAAGGGTGCCCTGAGGCTCGCGGACCGAGCGGTTCGCCTCGGTCACGGCCATCCCGCAGGCGAGCAGCGCGGCAAAGACGAGCAGGTGCCGCAGTTGCCACGTGGTGGTGGTCGCTGCGAAGGCGAACGCCCCGGCATAGACCACGGGCACCGCGAGGACGTAGCAGCGCAGCGGCCCGCGCAGGTCCCATACCTGCCAGGAACGGAGGGAGCCGAGAGGGTTGCCAGCGAATCGGATGACGGTGCCCGTCCGGGGGATGGAGATCATGAAAACTCTCGGAAGTGCTGTGCGGGACAAGAGTTATTGATGGTTAACTATCGGTGCTGGGCTAACTCCGAATGGTGACAGACTGGGAAATCTGCTGTCAAGACGGGCATCACCTCGTCCTTTCTGCGCCGCCCAGCGTGACTCATCACGGAAGGAGCGTCGCCATGCGTGCCGAATGGACCTAGACCTCCTCATGTCCGGCCGGCCACGGGCATCGTGTAGGCCGCCCAGTGGGCCGCCAGCGGCCGCCGGGAGGCGCTGCGGGCCGGGCCAGGTTCCGTGATCGAAAGATAAGGTTCCATGCGCCGGGCCTTTCTCGAGTTCAGTGGTCCACCAGAGACGACGCTGCCCTGGTCGCTGCTGCGTATCGTCGACGAAGCGGGCGGCGACACCGGCTTCGGTGCCGTCCGGTCACCGGTGGGCGAGCACGATAGTGAGGCATTCGAGCGGTTCGCGGCCGAGCGGCGGCTGATCGGGCTGACCGCGTACGGCACCTTCCCCAGGATTCATGCCGTGTTCGACGGCGCGCAGCGCGCGGCCGAGGGCCGGGACGGCCGCGAGCGCCCGGAGGTGGCCCGCGGCGCGGCCTGGGCACACTGCTTCCGCAATCCCGATCAGTACCTGCCGGCGGACGGTCCGCGGTCACTGATCAGCATCTCCGACTTCACCGACCCGGAATGGGTCTCCGCCGAAGGGCTCGCCACACCGCGGAGGACAAGCGCTGGGACCTGATCTACACCTGCTGTCCCAACCGCTTCAACGAACTGACGAAGAACTGGGCACTCGCCAAGCGCTGCCTGTCCAGGCTGGTACAGGACCTGGGCATCACGGCCCTGCTCGTGGGCCGGGACCAGGCGCCGGACGTCCCCGATGTGCCCGGCATCGAGACCCGCGGCGAACTGCCCTGGCACGAGCTGATGGCGTGCCTGACCCAGTCCCGTGTCGCGTTCTTCCCCAACGTGCTCGACGCGTCGCCGGTGTTCCTCACCGAGGCGCTGTGCCTGGACGTGCCGGTCGCCGTCAACCGCCGGATCCTCGGCGGGTGGAAGTACGTGCGGCCGGACACCGGCCGGTTCTTCACCAGCGAGAACGATGTGACGGCCGCCGTCGCCGCATGCCTGAGCGAGAGCTTCGCCCCGCGCGCATGGTTCCGTGCCGTCCATGGGCCCGACAACGCCGCGAGCCGGCTGGCGGCGTTCCTCGGCCAGGTGGCGGCGCGTTCGCCCGTGGCCGCCAGCGAGGCGGCGCCACAGCAGTGACGACACGGCCGGGACCCGGCCCGGCGGTCAGGCCTTCGCAGGAGGCTCGGGCGCGGGCGGAATCGCCGGCCCGGCCCTGCGGGCCCGGGGTGAGCCCGCGCCACCGGCCCAGGTGTGGCTGGCCGCGCCGCGGCTGAGGATCTTGTCGATCGCCGCGCCGACGCCACCGTCGGAGTCGATGATCCGCCGCATCACCATGATCATCGCGGGGATTGCCCAGAAGTCGCCGCAGACCCACAGGATCGCGGCGCCGATCTGCTGGTCGGCGAATGGCGGCAGGCTGACCCCGGGGACGTGGTCGTACACCGGGTACCAGGACGACTGGGTGAACAGGCTCATCGACATGGCCAGCACCCACATCACCAGGTTTGTGCCGATCAGGGCCATGGCCTGGGATACGTCGGGCATCCGCCGCCGGAACGGGGGCGAGGGGATGAACTGCAGCCAGAACAGCACCCCGGCGGCGAAGAAACTGCCGTGCATCAGCCAGATGTGCACGGCCTGGTTGTTCCCGGCCAGGTCGAAGGGCGCAGGCAGGTGCCAGAAGATCATCACGGCGTTGAACAGGATCACCGCGACCCACGGCCGCAGCAGGAAGGCACCTGCCGCCCGCAGTGGCCGGGACCAGGTGCCGCGCATGGTGCCCCGGGTGACCGCCTGACCGGCCCGGCCGGGCAGGCCGTCGAGCAGTGGCTGCCACGGCGCCCCGGCCACCACCAGCGTCGGCGCGGCGAACATCAGCAGCAGGTGCTGGATCATGTGGACGAAGAAGTAGTCGTCCGCCCAGTAGTCGATCGGCGACTGCACGGTGAGCAGCAGCACCGCCAGGCCGCCGTAGAAAAGGAACGATCGCTGCCGTCGCTGGCGGGTACGGTCCGGCCGGGATCGCCGGGCGAGCCGGGCCAGGCCTATTTCATGCCAGATCACCAGGACCGCGACCACGATCATGAACGGGTCGAACGACCAGTGACCGGTGAGATAGCTCATGACGGTGCGATCTTACGCGGCTGGCCAGGCCCTCGCTATGAATCGCCTGCGCCCGGCCGCTGGCCCGATCCGCAGGGCGCCACGACCGGCGCCGAACCCGCCGCCGTCCTATGGTTGACCCCCGCGGCCCACTGGCTTTATACGCCTCTGACCTGCACAATCAGTCGAGGGGAGTGAGCCGCGGCGGCCGCGCAAGCCCGCGGGCCGGGCTGACCGCGCTCCGCCCGGCCGTCACGCGGCCGCGGGCGGCGGCACGATCTGGTCGAGTTCGGCGAGGTCGGCGGCCGACGGGATCCAGTCCCCCGCGACGGCGTTGGCCTTCACCTGCTCCGGGGAGGTCGCCCCGGCGATCACAGAGGTGCATCCGGGCTGCGCGGCCAGCGCCCCGACGGCGACCTCGAGGACGGTAAGCCCGCGCTCGGCCGCCCACGAGATCAGCGTCTCCACCCGGTCCAGCTTGGACTCGGTCAGATAACCGGGGCGGCCGGCGAGCCTGCTGCCGGGCGGCGGCGCCTGGCCCTTGCGCACCTTCCCGGTGAGCAGCCCGTTGGCCAGCGGGAAGTACGGCAGGACGCCCAGGCCGAAATGCCGGGCGGCGGGCACGACCTCGGCCTCGGCCCCGCGCTCAAGCAGCGACCAATGGTTCTGCGCGGAGATGAACGGCGCGGCGCCGGCCGCCCGCGCGACGTGCGCGGCGTCGGCGATCTGCCAGCCGGTGAAGTTGGAGTTGCCCAGGTAGCGCACCTTGCCCTCGGCGACAAGCTCGCCGAGCGCGGCCAGGGTCTCCGCCACCGGGGTCACCGGGTCCGGGGTGTGTATCTGGTACAGGTCCAGGTAGTCGGTCCGCAGGCGGCGCAGGGACCGCTCGACGGCCCGCCTGATGTAGGCCCGGCCGCCCTTGGCGCCCGCGGCCGGCCCGTAACCCATGTCAAAGTCCTGGTGGCCAAACTTGGTCGCGAGCACGACCTCGTCGCGCCGCCCGGCGAGCACCTCGCCAAGCAGTTCCTCCGAGCCTCCTCCGTTACCGTAGGTGTCGGAAGTGTCCAGCAGCGTGACGCCCGCCTCCAGTGCCGCGTTCACCACCGCGCGGGTCGCGTCGAGATCGAGCCTGCGGCCGAAGTTGTTGCAGCCGAGCCCGGTCACGGACACCATCAGCCCGGAATCGCCGAGCGGCCGGTAACGCATGGGATACCTCGTTTCGTCCAGCGCCAAGCCCCGCACTGATCGTAGGGGATGGCCTGCGGCACGCTGACGCGCGCTGACACGCGGATCGTAACGGCCATGCGCTTGCCCCGACTGCTCCGCAGAGTCATGATTGAACTACTAAAAGTGCTCGCTTGATTGCGAAGCGCGATCGTGCTGGTGGCCGGGGCGACGGCAGGCAGGGCAGGCCTTCCGCCTCGGCCGGGGAGGGACCGGGACGAGATGGCACATTCACCGGCCGACGTTTCCGCCGGCCTGTTCCTGGTCCAGTCGCTCGCCGACGAGTGGGGTCACGTCCGCGAGTCCAGCGGCACGACGGTGTGGTTCCGCCTCGATGCTTAGCGGCTGGTGCGGGCCCGGCCCGCGGGGCGGCCGGTGCGCCGCTCGCGCACCCGGACCGACAGGTGCACCGGGCTGCCCTCGAAACCGAACTCCTCGCGCAGCCGCCGCTCGACGAACCGCCGGTATCCGGCTTCGAGGAACCCGGTGGTGAACAGCACGAAATGCGGTGGCCGGATCCCTGCCTGCGTGGCGAACAAGACCTTCGGCAGCCGGCCGCCCCGCGCGGGCGGCGGGGTCGCCGCGACCAGCTCACCGACCCAGGCGTTGAGCCTGCCCGTCGGCACCCGGGTTTCCCAGCCAGCCAGCGCCGTCTCGAGTGCGGGCACCAGCCGGTCGGTGTGCCGGCCGGTCTTCGCCGAGATGTTCACCCGCGGCGCCCACCGCGCGGTGTGCAACTGACGGTCGATGTCGCGGTCCAGCTGCAGCCGCCGGTCCTCGTCGACCAGGTCCCACTTGTTGTAGGCGAGGACCAGCGCTCGTCCCGCATCGATGACCATGGACACGATGCGCAGATCCTGTTCGGCGAGCGGCTCGCTCGCGTCTACGAGGACGACGGCTACCTCGGCCCGTTCCAGAGCGCCGGCGGTCCGCAGCCCGGCGTAGAAGTCCGCGCCCTGGTCCTCCCTTGCGCGCCGCCTGATGCCCGCCGTATCCACGAACCGCCAGGTCACCCCGCCAAGCTCGATCAGCTCGTCCACCGGGTCCCTGGTGGTACCGGCAACCTCGTGTACCAGCACCCGCTGCTCGCCGGCCAGCCGGTTCAGCAGGCTGGACTTGCCCACGTTGGGCCGCCCGATCAGGGCCACCCGGCGCGGTCCGCCGCCGGAGTCCCGCTCCGGGGGCGCGGCCTGCGGCAGCGCATTGAGAATCACGTCGAGCAGGTCACCGCTGCCGCGCCCGTGCAGGGCGCTGACCGGGTGAGGCTCGCCCAGGCCGAGGGCCCAGAGCGCCGTGGCCGCGGGCTCGCCCGGCGCGTCGTCCACCTTGTTCGCGGCGACCACGACCGGCTTGCCCGACCGGCGCAGCACCGCGGCGACGGCCTCGTCGGCGTCGGTGATGCCGATGACGGCGTCCACCACGAACAGCACCGCGTCCGCCGCAGCCACCGACATCCGGGCCTGCGCGGTGACCAGTTCGGCCAGCGCGCGGCTGGGGTGGGCGCTGTCGCCGACAGCGGCCTCCCATCCCCCGGTGTCCACCAGGGTGAACGACCGCCCGCGCCAGGTAGCGTCGTAGGCCACCCGGTCCCTGGTGACGCCCGGGGTGTCCTGCACGACCGCCTGGCGGCTGCCGAGTATCCGGTTGACCAGGGTGGATTTGCCGACGTTCGGCCTTCCGACGACGGCCACGATGGGCACCGGGGCGCCGGGGACCTGGGTGTCCTCCTGCTCGTATGGGCCGGCCATGTCAGCCCGTCCGCGCCGGGTGGCCGGCCAGCGGGAATCCCCGTTCCCCGGCGACCCGCACGACCAGGCCGATGACCTGCGCCAGGGGCATGGCGGTCGAGTCGACCTCGATCGCGTCGCTGGCCATCGCCGACTGCGCCGCATCGGCGGTGTCCCGCCGCTTCTGCTCATCGCGGGTCACCGTTGGCGTGGCACCGGGATCGGCGGCCAGGTCGGCACTGCGGCGCTCGGCCCTGGCATCCTCGCTGGCGGTCAGGAACACCTTCACCACGGCCTGCGGGGCGACGACAGTGCCGATGTCACGGCCCTCGGCCACGATCCCCTCACCGGCGGCGCAGGCGTCGGCGAGGATGGCCTGCTGCCGGGCGACCAGGTGTTTCCTGACCTCTGGGACGGATGCGACTGCGCTCACCGCGTTGGAGACCTCTCTGGTGCGGATCAAGCCGGTGACGTCGGTGCCGTCGACGCTCACCGTCGGGCTGGCCGGGTCGGTGGTCACCTCGATCACCGGCCGGCCGGCGCACGCGCCACGGTCGCTGGGTCGCGGACATCCAGGTTCTGGCTGATCAGCCACCAGGTCAGCGCCCGGTACATCGCGCCGGTGTCCAGGTAGCGCAGGCCAAGCTCGGCGGCGACCCCCCGGGCGGTGCTCGATTTTCCTGAGCCCGCGGGGCCGTCCACCGCTATCACAAGGCAGCCAGTCACCCTGCGATGCTACCGGCGGACCGGCCAGCCCGAAGCCGCCAGCGCCTGGGTCAGCCGGGCCACGGCCTCCGGCCGGACCACCAGTTCGGCCACGCCCACCGGCAGTCCCGGCGAGTGCTCGATGCCGATGTCCTCGATGTTCACCCCGGCGTCCCCGGCCGCGCGGAACAGCCGGGCCAGCTCACCCGGCACGTCGGGGATGACCACCTGGACCACCATGTCGTCGCGGCGCGGTTTGCTGTGCTTGCCCGGGATGCGGGTCACCCCGGCGGTGCCCTCGTCCAGCAGGCCGGTGACCGCTTTCAGGCCCGGGCCAGCGCCGTCGGCCGCGGCCTCCCGCAGCGCCTCGGCGGCAGCGGCCAGATCGGCGGACACCGCGGCGAGCACATCGGCGACCGGCACGGCGTTGGCGGACAGGATCTGCGCCCACATCCGGCTGTCCCCGGCCGCTATCCGGGTCACATCCCTGATCCCCTGGCCCGACAGCATGAGGGCGGGCTCGGCCGCGCCGGCCAGGCGGGCCGCCATCGCGGCGGCGACCACGTGCGGCGCGTGCGAGACGAGTGCGACGTACCGGTCGTGCTCCGCGGCGGTCAGCCGCACTTCCTGGGCCTGGCAGCAGCGCACCAGCGCGGCCACCGCCGCCACGGCCTCAGGCGCGGTCTGCGGCCCGGGGCAGGTCACCCAGGGGCGGCCGAGGAACAGGTCCGCGCGGGCGGCGGCGGGCCCGGAGCGTTCCCGACCCGACAACGGGTGCCCGGGCACGAACGAGGTGAGGTCGCAGCCGAGTTCGGCGGCCTGGTCGAGCACCGCGGCCTTGACGCTGGCCACATCGGTGTACCAGCGAGCGGCGCCGGCGGCCTGGGCGGCGAGCAGGGCCGGCCCGGCAGCGGCAGGCGGCACCGCGAGCACCGCAAGGTCCGCCGGTGTGCCGAGGTCCGCGAAGTCCGCACCGACCACGGTGCCCGCCCCGATGTCGGCGGCCAGCCTGGCTGCTGCCGGGTCCTGGTCGGCCAGGCTCACCCGCACGCCACACTCGCGCAGCGCCAGCGCGATGGACGTGCCGATCAGCCCCGTTCCCACCACCACCGCGCGGTCCAGCCCCGGCGGCGTCTGCTTGCTCACTGTGCGATGTCCAGCCGCAGGGCCACCGCGCCCCGCAGGTACACATGCTCAAGCGCGGACCGGGGCTCGTCCGTCTCGACGTGCATCAGCAACCGCACCACGCGTGGCATCGCCCCGGGCACCCCGATCTCGCTCGCGCACAGCAGCGGCACGTCATGGAACCCGATCTTGCGGGCGGCCAGCGCCGGGAACTCCGCATCCAGATCCGGCGTCGCGGTAAACACGACACTGATCACATCGTCAGTAACCAGCCCATTCCGGGTCATTACCTCGGTGACCAGCTCAGTAGTCCCCTCCAGAATGTCCGCCTTGGCGTTGGCGTCCACCTGCACGGCACCCCGGATAGCCCGAACCGCCACCACCACTCCTCACCTTCGGTAACCGGCCACTCCCAGGCTATCGGCACGAAACCAGCCCCCGCCCCCGAGAATCACACCAGCCCCGACCCACCTCCCATGCCAGCGACCACGGACCCAGACTCCCTCCGAATCAGTCCCGCCCGATCCACCTCCCGCTCCCCCTCCCCAGAGTGGTAAGGCGTCACCCGAGTGTGCGAGATGAATCCATACGTCTTTCAGGAGCTGGCGTACTGGCAGCGACGAGGAGAGGCGCAGGCAGGGGCCTTGCGGTCAGGCGCAGGGGTGTGCCCCCCGTGCGCCGCTGGCGTAGCGTAGCCCGCGCCCGCCGCCCAACTCCACGCGCCTCGGGCCAACGAAACGGACGCGGCAGCAAGGACTGCCAGCCAGCGGGGCATCCGCGGGGCACGGCCCCCTACAGCCCCACCGCGGCGTACAACGCACCCACCTCAGAAGTCGTCAAGGTCCGGGATGTACCAGGTTTCAGGTTTCCCAGTTTCACCGGCCCCACCTGCGTCCGCACCAACCGAGAAACCGGATGCCCTACCGCCGCCAGCAGCCGCCGCACGATGTGCTTCCGCCCCTCGTGCAACGTGATCTCGACCAGCGCCCTCGACCCGGCCCGCTCCACGACCCGGAACTTGTCCGCGCTGGCCACGCCGTCCTCCAGTTCGATGCCGGTCATCAGCCGCCGCCCGAGGTCGCGGTCCACGGGCCCGGGCACGTCCGCGAGGTAGGTCTTGAGCACGCCGTACCTGGGGTGCATGAGCCGGTGCGCCAGATCCCCGTCGTTGGTGAACAGCATCAGGCCCTCGGTCTCGTAGTCGAGCCTGCCCACGTGGTAAAGCCGTTCCGGCCGGTCGCCGAGCAGGTCGCCGACCGTGCGCCTGCCCCGGTCGTCGGACATTGTGGTGAGCACCCCGGCGGGCTTGTTGAGTGCCAGGTACACCAGATCCTGGCGGGACGGGATGCGCAGGCCGTCCACCCGGATCACCTGGTGCTGCGGATCGACCCGGGCACCGTAGCGGCGCACCGTCTCGCCGTCGACCTCCACCCGGCCTTCGCCGATCAGTTCCTCGCAATACCGCCGGCTGCCCAGGCCCGCGGCGGCGAGCACCTTCTGCAGCCGGACCCCGCCGGGAACGTCGGTCAGGGAGTCGCGCTCCCCCTCGCCCTCGGGGTCGCCCTGCCGAGCCTTACGGTCACGCGCCCTGGTCATCGCCGGAACCGGTCGTCTCCTCCTCGACGGAATCGACGGATTCCCCGATCGATTCGGCGGCATCCTCGACCTGGTCGGGGAGGAACGGCGCGAGGTCGGGCAGTTCCTCGAGGCTGGCCAGGCCCAGCCGCTCAAGGAAGTAGCTGGTGGTCCGGTACAGGATCGCGCCGGTCTCGTGTTCGGTCCCGGCCTCCTCGACAAGGCCGCGCAGGGTCAGCGTGCGCATCACCGCGTCGCAGTTGACCCCGCGGACCGCGGAGACCCGCGACCGGTTGACCGGCTGGCGGTAGGCGACCACCGCCAGGGTCTCCAGCGCCGCCTGGGTGAGCCGCACCTCCTGCCCGCCGGAGACGAAGCGCTCCACCACCGGGGCGCATTCCTCCCGGGTATAGAACCGCCACCCGCCCGCCACCTGGCGCAGGTCGTACCCGCGGCGCTGGTCATCGTACGACGCGGCCAGCCCGGCCAGGGCGCGGCACACCTCATCCCTGGGCCGCTCCAGCACCTGGGCGAGGACCACCTCGGCGACCGGCTCGTCCACGACGAGGAGGATCGCCTCCAGGCAGGCCTCCAGGCTGGGACCAGGTTCACTTCCGGTGATGAGCACCCCGTCGCCATCGTTAAGCATGATCTTTTAACCGTCTTCTTCCTCGCCAGCGCCCGCGGCGGCCGCGGGCGCGCTGGGCGACCAGGTCACGTAGAGGTCCCCGAGCGGCTCCGCCTGTTCAAGGACGACGTTACCCTCGCGGTAGAGCTCGAGCACGGCGAGGAACCTGGCCACCACCTCGAAGGTGCCGGCGCAGTCGGCGACAAGCTGCCGGAACGTGGCCCGGTGCAGCCAGGCGCAGCCGTTCGGCCAGGATCGCGGCCTGCTCGGCAACGCTGGCCTTGGGCATGTGGATGTGCTCGGTGGAGACCACCGGCGCCGGGCGCGGGGCGAGCACCACCGCGGCGATCCTGGCGAACTCGCCCGCGCCGAGGCCGAGCAGCACCTCGGGCAGCAGGCCGGCGAACCGCGGTTCCATCGGGACCCGCCGGGCGAACCGGCGGCCCTGGGCCGCCATCTGCCCCGCGAACAGGCCGGCGACCTCCTTGTAGGCGCGGTACTGGAGCAGCCGGGCGAACAGCAGGTCCCTGGCTTCGAGCAGGGCAAGGTCCTCTTCGTCCTCGACCTCGCCCGCGGGCAGCAGCCGGGCGGCCTTGAGATCGAGGAGGGTCGCCGCGACCACGAGGAAGTAGCTCGCCTGGTCCAGGTCGAACGAGTCGGCCCGGGCCCGGATGTAGGCGATGAACTCGTCGGTGACCTGGGACAGGGCCACCTCGGTGATGTCCAGCTTGTGTTTGGAAATCAGCCCGAGGAGCAGGTCGAACGGCCCCTCGAACACGTCGAGGTGCACCTCGAAGCCCGCGGGGTTGCCCGGGGTGCCCCCCGGCTCGCTGTCCACCGCTGCGATCACAGGGTTCCCGCTGGCGCCTGATCGCCCTCAGGCCTCGCGGCGGACTCGCGCAGCCGCCGGGCGAGCGTGCTCGATTCCACCCCCGCGTCCAGGTCCGCCAGCAGCGCGGCGATGGCCTCCCGCACCATCCTGCCCCGGTCCACGCTCAGCCCACGGGCACGCATGGTGAGGCGGGCGCGTTCCAGGTCGAGCAGTTCCTCGGCGGAGAGGTACACGGTGATCTTCTGCGGGTGCGTTTCACGGCCACTGGCCTGGCGCCCGTCGTGGGCAGCCTGGTCACGGGTGGAGGGGCGGAGCAGTTCGTGGACGCCGGGCAGGCTGACTCGCCTGCCCCGGGTCAGGCGCGACCTGCCTGCCGCCACCGCTCCAGCACCTCCTTGGCGAGTTGCCGGTAGGAGCTGGCGCCGTTGGACGCGGGGTCGAAGTTGGTGATCGGCTCGCCGGCCACGGTGGCGTCCGGGAACCGCACGGTGCGGCTGATCACCGTGTGGAACACCTGGTCGCCAAACCGGTCCACGACCCGGGTGAGCACCTCGCGGGAGTGCAGCGTACGCGAGTCGTACATGGTGGCGAGCAGGCCGTCCATGCGCAGCCGGGGGTTGATCCGCCGGGAGACCTTGTCGATGGTCTCGGTCAGCAGCGCCACCCCGCGCATGGCGAAGTACTCGCATTCCAGCGGCACGATGATGCCGTCGGAGCAGGCGAGCGCGTTCACCGTGAGCAGGCCCAGGGACGGCTGGCAGTCGATGAGGACGATGTCGTAGTCCGGCAGCAGGGGCTCGAGGACCCCGCCGAGCACGAACTCCCGGCCCACCTCGTGCACGAGCTGGACTTCGGCGCCGGAGAGATCGATGTTGCTCGGCAGCAGGTGCATGTCGGCCACGCTGGTCTTCATCACCACCTCGGACGGGGCACCGCGCTCCATCAGCAGGTTGTAGATGGTGGCGTCGAGCTCGTGCGGCTGGATGCCCAGGCCTACCGAGAGCGCGCCCTGCGGGTCGAAATCGACGAGCAGTACGCGGCGGCCGAACTCCGCGAGTGCCGCGCCGAGGCTGATGGTCGTGGTTGTCTTACCCACCCCGCCCTTCTGGTTGCAGACCGCCACTACCCGCGCCGGCCCATGTCTGGTGAGCGGCTCGGGACGGGGGAAGACCGGCAGGGGACGCCCGGTGGGCCCGGTCACGAGTTCGGCTACGCGGGACGCTGCCACCATGTGCTGCACCTCCCAGCGGAGGCGCACAGAAAGCCTCCGCTGGGATCCGGACTCTAGGGCGTGACGGGCCCAGCGGCAAGCCGACTCACCGTTTGCCGGGCGCATCCGTGCCTTTCGTAGTTTGACCGCTACTCAAAAGGCCCTGGGGTGCGCCGCGGCGTACACCTCGCGCAGCTTGTCCACGGTGACCAGGGTGTAGACCTGGGTGGTGGTCACCGACGCGTGGCCGAGCAGTTCCTGCACCACCCGCACGTCCGCCCCGCCGTCGAGCAGGTGGGTGGCGAACGAGTGGCGCAGCGTGTGCGGCGACACGCCAGCCAGGTCCGCCCGGTCCGCGGCGGCCTTGAGCACGCCCCAGGCACCCTGCCGGCTCAGCCTGCCCCCGCGGGCGTTCAGGAACACCGCGGGGCTGGCCGGTGCCCGGCGCGCGGCGGTCGCCAGGGTGGGCCGCGCCCGGACCATGTAGGCGTCCACGGCCTGCGCCGCATAGCTGCCGACCGGGACGATCCGGTGCTTGCCGCCCTTGCCGGCCAGCCGCAGCGCGGGACCGCCGAGGTCATCCACGTCCAGGCCGACCGCCTCGGAGATCCGGGCCCCCGTGCCGTAGAGCAGTTCGAGCAGGGCACGGTCGCGCAACTGCAGCGGGCTGCTTTCGCCGCTGCTGGGAGCCGCCGCATCAAGCAGCCGCTCCACCTCGGCGATCCCGATCGCACGGGGCAGCCTGCGGGCGGGGGCGGGCGGTGGGAGCTGGCCGGCCGGGTCCCCGGCGGCCAGTCCCTCGGCGGCCGCGAAGGCGTGCAGCCCGCGCACCGCGGCCATGGCGCGGGCGGCGGAACTCGCCTTCAGCGGCGGATGCCCGTCTTCGCCCCGGCGCAGTCCGGCCAGGTACGCGGCGACGTCCGCTTGTGTCACCTCCCCGATGGCGGCCCGCCCGCTGGCCGACATCGCGGCGGCGTACCTGGTGAGGTCGCGCCGGTACGCCGCCAGGGTGTGCGCGGCCAGGCCCCGTTCCACCGTGAGGTGGTCAAGGTAACGGCCGACCGCGGCCTCAAGGCCTGGCCGGGCTCTGCCGTTGTGCTCGCCCGGGCCCGTCAGTTCAGCACCTGCTCCGCTGATATCCAGGGCAGCCCGTGCGCCTCCGCGACCGGCTGAATGGTCAGTGCGCCTTCGTGGGTGTGCAGGCCGGGCAGCAGCGCGGCGTCGGTCCGCAGCGCCTCGCGCCAGCCCAGGTTCGCCAGCTCAAGCGCGTACGGCAGCGTGACGTTGGTCAGCGCGAAGGTGGAGGTGTGCGGCACCGCTCCCGGCATGTTGGCCACGCAGTAGAACACCGAGTTATGGACCTTGTACGTGGGCTCGGCGTGCGTGGTCGGGTGCGAGTCCTCGAAGCAGCCGCCCTGGTCGATGGAGATGTCCACCAGCACCGAGCCGGGCAGCATCCGGGACACCAGTTCATTGGAGATCAGCATCGGGGCCTTCGCCCCGGGGACCAGCACCGCCCCGATGACCAGGTCGGCGTCGAGCACCGCGCGCTCGATCTCGTAGGTGTTCGACGCGACCGTCTGCAGGTGGCCCTGGTAGATGGCGTCGGCCTGGCGGAGCCTGGTGATGTTCTTGTCCACGAGCAGGACCTCCGCCTGCATGCCCAGCGCGATCGCCGCCGCGTTCATCCCGGACACGCCCGCGCCGAGAACCACCACCTTGGCCGCGTAGACGCCGGACACCCCGCCCATGAGCACCCCGCGCCCCCCGCCATCGGCCTGCAGGTGGTGCGCCCCGACCTGCGGCGCCATCCGGCCGGCAACCTCTGACATGGGGGCCAGCAACGGCAGGGAACCGTCGGGCGCCTGGACCGTCTCGTAGGCGATCGAGGTGATCCCGGAGCCGAGGAGCGCGTCGGTGCACTGGCGGGACGCGGCCAGGTGCAGGTAGGTGAACAGCACCTGTCCCTTGCGCATCCGGTGGTACTCCTCAGGCACCGGTTCCTTGACCTTGAGCACCAGTTCGCTGGTGGCCCACACGTCGTCCGCGGTAGGCAGCATGGTCGCTCCCGCGGCCACGAAGTCGGCGTCCGGGATCGCCGAGCCGGTTCCCGCGTCCTCTTCGATGAACACCTGGTGGCCCGCACGAGAAAGCTCATGCACGCCAGCGGGCGTGATCGCCACCCGGTACTCGTGGTTCTTGAGTTCCTTGGGAACGCCAACCTTCATGCCGCTAGCCCCTTCTCGCGCGCCGGCCCCCGGGCGCCACTGCCCGGCGGTCCGGTTGCTGACTCCAACCCCTCGGCCGTCAGCCTTCGCCTGCCCCGGCTTTCCTGAGCATCGCGAACCCGCCCTGACGGGCGGCGTACGCGGCCAAGATACCTACCGCTGTCACACCATTGTGCAGTTCACCCCGGAGGAAAAGCTGCACCGCCTGCTCCAAGGGCACCCAGGCGGGCTCCAGGTACGCCTCCTCGTGGCGCAGCGGCGGTCCCCGCTCGGCGTCCGGAATCTCGGCCAGGCCGCGGGCCAGGTACACGACGACCCGCTCGGTGGAGATCCCCGGTGAGGTATAGCAGTCGGTGAGCACGTGCCAGGTGCGCGCGGCATAGCCGGTCTCCTCGCGCAGCTCCCGCTCACCGGTGCGGTGCGCCGGCTCGCCGGGCACGTCCCGCAGCCCCGCCGGGATCTCCCAGAGGAAATGGCCCGCCGGATGGCGGTACTGGCGGATGAGCAGCACCCGATCGGCTTCGTCGAGCGCAACGATGGCCACGGCGCCGGGGTGCTCCACCACGTCCCGTGGTGCCACATCCCCGTCGGGCATGCGGACCTGGTCGGTCCGCAGTACCACGAAGGCGCCCCTCGCCCGCCGCGGCCGGCCTTTGACCGGCCAGTGCCACTCGGTGTCACGAAGCTCCGCTCCGGGCCGTTCCACGGTCACGCGCTCGCCGCGGCGCGCTGCGCGCTGGCGGCGGGCGCGGTGCGGACCGTCCTGGAATGCTCGAGAGCGGCGGCGACGAGCCCGGTGAACAGCGGATGCGGCCGGGTGGGCCGGGAGAGGAACTCGGGGTGGGCCTGGGTTGCGACCAGGTAGGGGTGGACATCCCTGGACAGTTCCACGAACTCGACCAGCCGGCCGTCCGGCGACAGCCCCGAGCACCGCAGGCCGGCCTCTTCCAGGGCATCGCGGTAGGCGTTGTTCACCTCGTACCGGTGCCGGTGCCGTTCCTCCACCACCTCGGCCCCGTACAGCTTCCGCACCAGGGAGCCCTCGGCGAGGACCGCGGGGTACAGGCCCAGGCGCATGGTGC
Organism: uncultured Actinomycetes bacterium; assembly: GCA_963726415.1. Taxonomy (GTDB): domain Bacteria; phylum Actinomycetota; class Actinomycetes; order Streptosporangiales; family Streptosporangiaceae; genus DASXKD01. The sequence continues at coordinate 68,052 of CAVSCM010000039.1, read as the reverse complement.
CGCCCATGTCCCGCTCCCCGGCCACCACGTCCTGCTGGTCGGCCATGGTCGCGATCACCGGGTACGGGGTGTCCGGGTCGAACTCCGCGCTGTTCGCGCCCTCCAGGCCGGCCAGGTTCCGCGCCACCTCGATCGCCACGCACTGCAGGCCCAGGCACAGGCCGAGCAGCGGGATCTGGTGGCTGCGGGCGTGGGTGACCGCGCCGATCTTCCCCTCGATACCGCGTACCCCGAAGCCACCGGGGACCAGCACCCCGTCCACGCCGTCGAGCGCGCGTGCCGCGCCCTCCGGGGTCTGGCACTCGTCGCTGGGCACCCAGCGGATGTTAACCCGGGCGTCGTTGGCGAACCCGCCGGCCCGCAGCGCCTCGGCGGGGGAAAGGTAGGCATCGGGCAGGTCCACGTACTTGCCCACCAGGCCGATGGTGACGCTCCTGGCCGGCCGGTGCACCCGGCGCAGCAGGTCGTCCCAGTCGCTCCAGTCCACGTCGTGGAACGGCAGCCCCAGGCGGCGCACCACGTAGGCGTCCAGCCCCTCGGCGTGCAGCACCTTGGGAATGTCGTAGATCGAGGGGGCGTCGGCGGCAGCGACCACCGCCTCCTCGTCCACGTCGCACATCAGGCTGATCTTGCGCTTCAGGCCGCTGCTGATCTCCCGGTCCGCGCGGCAGACGATGGCGTCCGGCTGGATACCGATGCTGCGCAGCGCGGCGACCGAGTGCTGCGTCGGCTTGGTCTTCAGCTCCCCCGACGGCACGATGTAGGGCAGCAGCGACACGTGCAGGAAGAAGCACCGGTCCCGGCCGATCTCGTGCCGGATCTGGCGGATCGCCTCCAGGAACGGCAGCGACTCGATGTCGCCGACGGTCCCGCCCACCTCGGTGATCACCACCTGCACCCCGGGGCCGCCCATCCCCAGGATGCGGGCCTTGATCTCGTTGGTGATGTGCGGGATCACCTGGACCGTGTCACCCAGGTAGTCCCCGCGCCGCTCCTTGGCGATCACGGTGGAGTAGATCTGCCCGGTGGTGACGTTCGCGCGGCCCGACAGTTCGGTGTCAAGGAACCGCTCGTAGTGGCCGACGTCCAGGTCCGTCTCTGTGCCGTCGTCGGTGACGAACACCTCCCCGTGCTGGAACGGGTTCATGGTGCCCGGATCCACGTTCAAGTAGGGATCGAGCTTCTGCATGCTCACACGAAGCCCGCGGGCCTTGAGCAGCCGGCCGAGGCTCGAGGCCGTCAGGCCCTTGCCGAGGCTGGAGGCAACTCCACCGGTGACGAAAAGATGCTTGGTGAGCGCCAGGCGTGATGCTTCCAAAGGAAGACTCCCGTGGTCGGTCCGAGGCGGAGAAGCCGCCCGTCCACGGGCCATCAGGATATCAGCCAGCGGGCAAACTGGGCTGCAGCACCGCCGTCCCCGCTGGCCCGGGTGTCGGTAGCCTGCTCGTCACAGGGTGTGCGGGGTCGGCTCACCGTCGGCGGCCTGCCTGACCCGGCGTTGCGCCGCCGTGAGGCCCTGCTCGTCGGTCTCCCCGAACCGGGCCAGGGCGACTGCGCAGACGATGGCCAGGCTGAACCCGAGCACCGCGACCCCGCCCAGGCCGGGGCGGGTCTGGTCACCGAGGAACATCACACCGACCACGGCCGGTGGCGTGGTTTCCGCGAGTACCACGGCGGCCGTGGCCACAGTGACGCTGCCACCTTCCAGCGCGGTGGCGTAAAGCATGAACGAGACGATGCCCGCGGCAGCCAGCGCATAGGCGGCCGGGTCCCGGATCAACTGGTGGGGCGAGAATCCGGGGAGCACCCGGGCGGCCACCGCAAGGACCCCATAGCCCAGCCCGGCGATCGCGCCGAGCACCGGGGTACGGGCGGGCTGGGGCAGCCGGGACGCGGCGATGCCGGCGGCGGCGATGCCCGCCACCGCGACGATGAGGGCGAGCTTGAACTGAGGGCTCACGCCGGTGGCGGCGTGCGGGCCCGCGGACGAGCCGAGCATGCCCACGCCCAGGACCACCCCACCGACGGCCAGCCACTCCCGCCAGGAGAGTTCGAGGTGCATCAGCCACGCGGCGAACACCGCGGTCACGGCCAGGTTGCCGGCGATAATCGCCTGCGCGGCGAAGAGCGGCAGTTGCCGCAGCGCTACCAGCTGGGCGCAGAAGCCGATCAGGTCAAGTCCGAGGCTGGCGATGAATGGCCATTGGTGCAGCATGCGCACGACCAGGCCCGGGTCCACCGTGCCCAGCCGCGATTTGTGCCCGGAATCGGCGGTGCGTCGGCTGGCCGCCTGTACCGCCATCGCCTGCATGACCGCGGCGATGCCGTAGCACAGGGCAGCAACCAGCGCAGCCGCCATGCTGACCAACACATCACCGACCCTACGCCGCTGGGGAGAAGGCAAGCCAGCCAGCTAAGCGTTTGCCCGCGGACGGACCGCAATGGGCGATTCCGCCGCAGTTCAGAGAGGGTGTGTGACGTTAGACACGAAATGACGCACACCGAGTGTCGTAACCCGCCCATCGTGACACAGACTCCCGGCAGCCGCACGGCTCTTGGTCAACCACGCGGCGTAGCGAGGACCCCGTGCCGGGCCAGGGCGGTGCGCACCGCCTCCGGCGTGGTGAAGTGCACGCCGTGCATGCCCACTGCGGCCGCCCCGGCGACGTTCTCAGGCCGGTCGTCGATGAACACGACGTCGGCCGGGCGGGCACCGAGCATGGCCAGGACGGCCCGGTAACAATCCGGCTCGGGCTTGACCGAGCCGAGGTAGCAGCTGAACGCCAGGTGCTCGAAAAACCGTGCCACCGGCTGCTCCGCCATCACCTCGGCGAAATCGGCGGGCGCGTTGGACAGCAGCGCGAGCCGGTACCCGGCGACGGCCAGGTCTTCGAGCAACGTGACCGTGCCGTCGCACAGATGCAGCCAGGACGCGATGTCCAGGCGGATCAGCTCCGCCACCTGGGGCGCCGGGAACGACAGGCCCAGAGCGGCGGCCACCTTGTGCCAGTAGGTCGTGCCATCCAGCTCCGCGCGGTCGTAGCTGAGCCGGTATGCCCAGTACGGAACCTGGAAGTCCGGCACCGGCACGCCCGCGGCGGCGGCCAGCAGCGGCCACGTCCGCGTCCGGCTGGGGTGTGCAGATGACCCCGCCGTAGTCGAACACCACCCAGGTCGAGCCCGCCGTCCTCATACCCCGGCGGCCTGCATTCCGCGCAGCTCGTGTTTCAGGTCCTTGATCTCGTCCCTGATCCGGGCGGCGACCTCGAACTGCAGCTCCGCGGCGGCGGCGTGCATCTGCTCGGTCAGCTCGCTGATCAGGGCGATCAGGTCGCCACGGGCCTCGCTGCCGCCGGCCGCGGCGTCATCCGCCGCCCGGTCGCCGGCCGCCCGGTCGGCCGCCTGGCGGGCCCGCGAGGACAGCCCGGGCACGGGGGCCTTGCCCCGGCTTTGCTGCCGCCCGCTACCGCCGAGGAGCTTCTCGGTGTCGGCGTCCTCCCGGATGAGCTGGTCGAGGATGTCGGCGATGCGCTTGCGCAGCGGCGTGGGGTCGATGCCGTGCTCGGTGTTGTAGGCGATCTGCTTGTCCCGCCGCCTGTTGGTCTCGTCGATGGCCCGCCGCATCGACGGGGTGACCTTGTCGGCGTACATGTGCACCTGGCCGGACACGTTCCGCGCCGCCCGGCCGATGGTCTGGATCAGCGACGTGCCGGAGCGCAGGAAGCCTTCCTTGTCCGCGTCGAGGATCGACACCAGGGACACCTCGGGCAGGTCCAGGCCCTCGCGGAGCAGGTTGATGCCGACCAGCACGTCGTACTCACCGAGCCGCAGCTCACGCAGGAGTTCCACCCGGCGCAGCGTGTCCACCTCGCTGTGCAGGTAGCGCGGCGCGGATGCCCAGTTCAAGCAGGTAGTCGGTGAGGTCTTCGGCCATTTTCTTGGTGAGCGTGGTGACCAGCACCCGCTCGGAGCGCTCGGCCCGCTCCCTGATCTCGTGCACCAGGTCGTCGATCTGGCCCTTGGTCGGCTTGATGAGCACCTCGGGGTCCAGCAGGCCGGTGGGCCTGATCACCTGCTCGGTCACCTCGCCACCGGTGCGCTGCAGCTCGTACGGGCCCGGGCGTGGCCGACAGGTAGATCGTCTGCCCGATCCGGTCGCAGAACTCATCCCACGTCAGCGGCCGGTTGTCGATCGCGCTCGGCAACCGGAAGCCGTGCTCGACCAGGACCCTCTTCCGCGAGACGTCGCCCTCGTACATCGCGCCGATCTGCGGCACGGTGTTGTGCGACTCGTCGACCACCAGCAGGAAGTCCTCGGGGAAGTAGTCGAGCAGCGTGTTCGGCGGGCTGCCCACCTCGCGGCCGTCGATGTGCCGCGAGTAGTTCTCGATCCCCGAGCAGGACCCCACCTGGCGGAGCATCTCGATGTCGTAGGTGGTCCGCATCCGGAGCCGCTGGGCTTCGAGCAGCTTGCCCGCCTGCTCCAGTTCGGCGAGGCGGTCGGCGAGTTCCACCTCGATCCCGGCGATCGCCCGTTCCATGCGCTCGGGCCCGGCCACGTAATGGGACGCCGGGAACACGTAAAGCTCTTCGTCCTCGCTGATCACCTCGCCGGTGAGCGGGTGCAGCGTCATCAGCCGCTCGATCTCGTCACCGAACATCTCGATCCGGACCGCGAGTTCCTCGTAGACCGGGATGATCTCGATGGTGTCGCCGCGGACCCGGAAGGTGCCGCGGGTGAAGGCGAGGTCGTTGCGGGCTGTACTGCATGCCGACCAGCTTGCGCAGCAGCATGTCCCGGTCGACCGTGGTGCCCAGGCGCAGCGGGAGCATCCGGTCCACGTACTCCTGCGGTGTGCCGAGTCCGTAGATGCAGGAGACCGAGGCCACCACGATCGTGTCCCGGCGGGTCAGCAGCGAGTTGGTGGCCGAGTGCCGCAGCCGGTCCACCTCGTCGTTGATCGAGGAGTCCTTCTCGATATAGGTGTCGGTCTGCGGAACGTAGGCTTCCGGCTGGTAGTAGTCGTAGTAGGAGACGAAGTACTCGACCGCGTTGTGCGGGAGCATCTCCCGCAGTTCGTTGGCGAACTGGGCGGCCAGGGTCTTGTTGGGGAGCATGACCAGCGTGGGCCGCTGCAGCCGCTCGGCCAGCCAGGCGACGGTGGCGGTCTTGCCGGTACCGGTGGCGCCGAGCAGCACGGTGTCCTTGGCGCCCGACCGCAGGCGCTGCTCCATTTCCGCGATGGCACGCGGCTGGTCACCGGCGGGGACCATGTCGGTGACCACCTCGAAGGGTGCCACCCGCCGCTGAAGATCGCTTACCGGCCGCACCGAACCAACTCCTCTCCCTTCAGCCCGCGCGCGCTCCGGGCGCCCCCGCGGGGGGTTCCGGGGGGTCGCCCCCGGGGCTAACACTGCAGGCCCTGGCGAGTCGGCCAGGGCCGACGAGCACACTGCACCACCACGTCGCCCCTACGAAACACATCCCGGCGCGCGCCTGTTCCACTGTAAGCCGGGGCCCGGACAGAACCGGCGGGTTATCCGGCGGCGCCGTCGTCCTCGTTCCCGGCCAGGCGCTTGGCCCGGCGGCGCAGTTCGGCCCACAGGTCTCCGGTCTCACGGTCAAGCTCGGCCAGCGAGCCGGAGTTGTCCACCACGATGGTGGCGATCGCGAGCCGTTCCTGCCTGCTGGCCTGGGCACGCATCCGGGCCTCGGCCTGCTCGGGGGTCATGCCGCGTTCCTTGACCAGCCGCTCGGCCTGCACCCGGGGCGGCACATCCACCACCACGACCTCGTCGAAGCCGTCCGCGAGATGATTCTCGGCAAGCAACGGGATGTCGTGGACCACGATCGCCGCCTCGTCCGCCGCCTCCTCCAGTTCGCGCATCCGCGCGCCGACCAGGGGATGGATGATGGCGTTCAGCTTCCCGCGCAGCGACGCGTCCGCGAAGACGATCTCGCCCAGCCGTTCCCGGTCCAGGGAACCGTCGGGGCCGAGCACCTCCTCGCCGAAGGCCTCGACCACCTGGGCCAGTCCTTGTGTGCCGGGCGCCACGACCTGCCGTGCCAGCAGGTCAGCGTCGATGACGACGGCACCGTAGGACTCCAGCCGGCGGGACACCTCGCTTTTGCCCGCGCCGATCCCGCCGGTGAGCCCGACTCTGAGGGAAGACACGCCAGCCAGGCTAGGGCATAACAGCAAAGCCCGGGCCCGGCAGTGCCGGGCCCGGGCGTGCTGGGTTGTTGCTAGTTCTGGCCGGACAGCTTGTCGCGGAGCGCGGCGAGGGCCTCGTCGGAAGCCAGGGCACCAGCTGGGCGCGCTGTCGCCGCGGCTGGACGAGGACGAGGACGAGAAGGAGAGGAGCGCCGCTGACCGCGCCCATCGGCGCCACCCTCGGCCTCGGCCGTCGCCGCCGTCGCCGGTCTCGTCCTCGGCGGCCTTGTTACGCGCCTCGGTGATCTGGCGCCGGTGTGCCTCGAACCGCGACCGTGCCTCGGCGTACTGCTGCTCCCACTCCTCGCGCTGGGCCTCGTAGCCTTCGAGCCACTCGCCGGTCTCGGAGTCGAAGCCCTCGGGGTAGACGTAGTTGCCCTGCTCGTCGTACTGGGCGGGCATGCCGTACAGCGTCGGGTCGAAGTCGTCCCCGACCGCCTCGCCGATCGTGCCCTCGTTGGCCTGCTTGAGCGACAGGCTGATCCGCCGCCGGTCCAGGTCGATGTCGATGATCTTGACGAAGATCTCGTCCCCGACCTGCACGACCTGCTCGGGAATCTCCACGTGCCGGTCCGCCAGCTCGGAGATGTGCACCAGGCCCTCGATGCCCTCTTCGACCCGGACGAACGCGCCGAACGGCACCAGCTTGGTGACCCGGCCGGGTACCACCTGGCCGATCTGGTGGGTGCGGGCGAACTGCTGCCACGGGTCTTCCTGGGTGGACTTCAGCGACAGCGAGACCCGCTCGCGGTCCAGGTCCACGTCCAGCACCTCGACGGTGACCTCCTGGCCCACCTCGACGACCTCGCCCGGGTGGTCGATGTGCTTCCAGGACAGCTCCGACACGTGCACCAGGCCGTCCACGCCGCCGAGGTCCACGAACGCACCGAAGTTGACGATCGAGGAGACCACGCCCTTGCGGATCTGGCCCTTCTGCAGCGTGTGCAGGAAGTTCTGCCGGACCTCGGACTGGGTCTGCTCCAGCCAGGCGCGCCGGGACAGCACCACGTTGTTCCGGTTCTTGTCCAGCTCGATGATCTTCGCCTCGATCTGGCGGCCCACATACGGCTGCAGATCGCGTACCCGGCGCATCTCCACCAGCGACGCGGGCAGGAACCCGCGCAGCCCGATGTCGAGGATCAGGCCGCCCTTGACGACCTCGATCACCGTGCCGGTGACGACGCCGTCCTCATCCTTGATCTTCTCGATCGTGCCCCACGCGCGCTCGTACTGCGCCCGCTTCTTGGACAGGATGAGGCGTCCTTCCTTGTCCTCCTTCTGCAGGACAAGTGCCTCGATGTGCTCACCGGTCTTGACCACGTCATGCGGGTCGACGTCGTGCTTGATCGACAGCTCCCGCGAGGGGATGACGCCCTCGGTCTTGTAGCCGATATCGAGCAAGACCTCATCTCGATCGACCTTGACGACTGTCCCTTCGACGATGTCGCCGTCGTTGAAGTACTTGATGGTCTCGTCGATCGCGGCGAGGAAGTCTTCCTCCGACCCGATGTCGTTGACCGCCACCTTGGGTGTCGGGCTTGCCTGCGTGCTACTCGTCATGTGTGGGTTGGCTCCGGCGGACACAATGTAGTTGGGCGCGCTCCACCACCAGCCCCTCCATCTGGGGCTGACAGGTGCACTGGATTTGCCTGGCCGACCTGACCAGCCACGATTTGCCTCACGGCAAGTCCTGGCTGTGCCTGGCCATGGCGGACTGCACCAGAACACGGCGCGTCGTTCAGAATATGAGAGCCGAGCGCAGTGGGTCAATCGCAGGTACCAAACCGAGACCGAGGCTTCGCCTAGTGGCCCGCTTCCTCCCAGCTGCGGCCGGTGCCGAACGACACCTCCAGCGGCACGCTGATCTCGAACGCGCCACACATGCGTGCGCCGACCAGCGAGCGCAGGTCTTCGAGCTCCCCCGGCGCCACCTCGAAGACCAGTTCGTCGTGGACCTGCAACAGCATCCGCGACCCGCGCGGCCTCGTCCCGCAGCGCCCGGTCCACCTCCAGCATCGCGACCTTGATGATGTCCGCCGCGGAGCCCTGGATCGGCGCGTTGAGGGCCATGCGCTCGGCCATCTCCCGGCGCTGCCGGTTGTCCGAGGTGAGATCTGGCAGGTACCGGCGACGACCAAGGATCGTCTCGGTGTAGCCGTCCATCCGGGCCCGGGCGACCACCTCGTGCAGGTAGTCGCGCACCCCGCCGAACTGCTCGAAGTACCCGTCCATCAGCGCGCGCGCCTCGTCCGGGGTCACCCTCAGTCCCTGGGACAGCCCGTAGGCGGACAGGCCGTAGGCGAGGCCGTAGTTCATCACCTTGATCCGGTTGCGCAGATCGCCGGTGATCTCTTCTGGCGGCAGGCCGAACACCCGCGACGCGGTCGCGGCATGGAAGTCGTGGCCGGAGCTGAAGGCCTCCTTCAGCGCCTCGTCACCGGACAGGTGGGCCATGATGCGCAGCTCGATCTGGCTGTAGTCGGCGGTGAGCAGGCACTCGTAAGAGGGGCCGACGATGAACCCGCGCCGGATTCGCCGGCCTTCCTCGGTCCGGATCGGGATGTTCTGCAGGTTCGGATCGGTCGAGGAGAGGCGGCCGGTGGCCGCGATCGTCTGGTTGTAGGTGGTGTGGATGCGGCCGTCCTCGTCGGCCATGGGGATCAGCGAGTCCACGATGCTCTTGAGCTTGGCGACGTCGCGGTGCCGCAGCAGGTGCTCCAGCACCGGATGGCCAGTCTGGGCCAGCAGTCCGGTGAGCGCCTCGGAGTCGGTGGTGTACCCGGTCTTGATCCGCTTGGTCTTGGGCAGGCCGAGCTCGGTGAACAGGATCTCCTGAAGCTGCTTGGGCGAGCCCAGGTTGAACTCGTGCCCGATCAGTGCGTACGCGCCCTGCTCGGCCGCCTTCACCTCCCCGCCCAGCGTCGCCGACATGGCGGCGAGGTGGTCGGTGTCGGCGGCGATGCCCGCGCGTTCCATCCGGGCCAGGACGTCGACCAGCGGCAGCTCCACCTCGTGCAGCAGCCGGGTGGCCCCGCGGCGGTCCAGGTCGGCATCGAGCGCCGCGGCCAGCTCCGCGGTGGCCTTGGCCTGCCACACCAGCGCGGTCGCCGAGGCTATCGCAGCCTCCTCGTCGGTCTGCTCGCCCTCGAGGTCGAGCGCGAGCTGGCCGCTGGTCTCCTCGCCGCCGCCAGCCAGTTCCTTGCCCAGGTAGCGCAGGGTCAGGTCGGCCAGGTCGAAGGTGCGCTGGCCGGGCAGCGCGAGGTAGGCGGCAAGCGCGGTGTCGCTGGTGACCCCGGCCAGGCTGAGGCCCCGGGCGGCGAGTGCGTGCATCGGCCCCTTGGCGTCGTGCAGCGCCTTGGGCCGCTGCGGGTCGGCGAGCCAGGCCGCCAGCGCCGCCTCGTCCTCCTCGGTCAGCGCTACCGGGTCAAGGTAGGCCCCCGTGCCGTCGGCGGCCGCGATGGCCAGCGCGGACAAGGTGCCGGTGCCGCGTCCCCAGCTCCCGGCCACGGCCAAAGCCGGCCCGCTCGGTGCCGGTCCCGTGCTCGTCCAGCCACTGCGCCACCTCATCGGGGCCGGGCCGGGTGACCTCCACATCGAAGCCTGCCTCGACCGCGCTGGCCGGTGCTTGCTGGCCCGCGGCCGTGCCCGCGATGCCGTCGGGCAGCGTGGCGTACAGCCGGTCGCGGAGCACCCGGAACTGGAGCGTGTCGAACAGCTGATGGATCTGCTCCCGGTCCCAGGGCACCGGCCGCAGGTCGAGCGGGCCGACCTCGAGCGGCACGTCCCGGGCGAGCTCGGTGAGCTGCCGGTTGCGCAGCACGTCGCCGAGGTGCTCGCGGAGCTTGTCCCCGGCCTTGCCCTTGACCTCGTCCACCCGGTCGACGAGCTGCGCGCAGCGAGCCGAACTCGGCGATCCACTTCGCGGCGGTCTTCTCCCCCACCCCGGGGATGCTCGGCAGGTTGTCGCTCGGGTCGCCGCGCAGTGCGGCGAAGTCCGGGTACTGCACGGGCGTGAGGCCGTACTTTGCCACGACCTCGTCCGGGGTGAAACGAGTCATCTCGCTGATGCCACGGCGGGTCATCAGCGCGGTCACCTGCGGGCTGACAAGCTGGAGCACGTCACGGTCGCCGGTGACGATCAGCACGTCCAGGCCGGCGTCGACCGCCTGGCTGGCCAGCGTGGCGATGATGTCGTCCGCCTCGTAGCCGGGCACCGACAGCCGGGCGATACCCAGCGCGTCGAGCACTTCGAAGATCAGGGGGAGCTGGCTGCGGAAGTCGGACGGGGTTTCCCGCCGGTTGGCCTTGTACTCGACGTACTGCTCGTGCCGGAACGTCGGCTCGCCCCGGTCGAACGCGACCGCCACGTGCGTGGGCTGCTCGTCCTGCAGCATCTTGATGAGCATGGAGGTGAAGCCGTAGACGGCGTTGGTCGGCTGCCCGTCGGTGGTCGCGAGATCCGGCGGCAGGGCGAAGAAGGCCCGGTAGGCGAGGGAGTGCCCGTCCAGCAGCAGGAGCCGCCCGTGCGAGCCGGGCTGTGCCTGTCCTGCCTGGTCCGTTGCCGCAGAGTCCTGTCCAGCCGACGTTGTCACCACGCGGGAAGTCTAGTGCGCGGTCACGACATCGGCGGGGTTCCGGGCAGGCCCCGGCAGGATATCCGGGCAGGTTGCGCCCTGCCGCCGCGTCCGACGCGGCGGCAGGGCGCAACCGAACGACGGCTACTTGGCGCCGAACGCGTAGATGGTTGTTGTGCTGAAGGTCGTTCCCGCCTTCAGGACGGTGGACGGGAAATTCGGCTGGTTCGGTGAGTTCGGGAAGTGCTGGGTCTCGAACGTGTAACCCGCGGTCTGCCGGTAGGTGTGACCGCTGATGCCGACCAGGTGCCCATCGAGGAAGTTGCCGGAGTAGAACTGGACACCCGGCTCATCGGTCCACACGCTGAGGAAGCGCCCGCTCGCGGGGTCCACGGCCGCGGCGGCGAACCGGAGCCCGGCAAACGTCGGGCCGCTGTTGTTCAGCACCCAGTTGTGGTCGTAGCCGTGCGCGAGAACGAGTTGATCACCCTGAGGCGCGCTGGCGTCACCGATGCGCTCGCCGATCGTGTGGAAGGAGGTGAAGTCGAACGGCGTGCCTGACACCGACACGATCTTGCCGGTCGGGATCAGGTTGGCGTCGGTCGGCGTGAACGAGTCGGCATTGATGCGGACCGCCTGGGCGTAGGCCGGCCCAGAGTCCTCCCCGGCCAGGTTGAAGTAGGTGTGGTTGGTCAGGTTGATGACGGTCGACTGCTTCGCGGAGTCGTTGTGCGCCCGGTAGTGGATCCAGAGGCGGTTGTCTTGGTCGAGTGTGTAAGTGATCGCTGTGGTGACCTTGGCCGGGAAGCCGGTGCAGGTGGTAGGCGGGTTGCTAGGGATCGAGCAGTTGGGCTCGTAGTTCTTGGTGCCCGGCAGCAGGCCACTGCCCTCGTCACCGTTGGGAGCGACCAGGGTCATCGTCAGAGCGACGCTGTCGTGGCCGGTCGCCGTCGTGGGGTTCTGCCAGACGCGGTTACCCCAGCCAACGAAGCCGCCGTGCAGGGTGTTGGGGCCGTTGTTGACGGGCAGTGTGTAGGTCTTCCCGTTCAGCTTGAACGAGGCGCCGCCGATTCGGTTGGCGTACCGGCCGATGGTCTCGCCGAAGTAGGGGCCGCCGAAATTCGGCGATGTCGGCGGCGGACTGGCCAGGTTCACGTAGTCGGCCAGGGTTTTGAAGCCGAGCGCTACGTCGGTCAGGTCGCCGTGCCGGTCGGGGACAGTGATCGACTGCACTGTGGCGCCGTAAGTGATGACCTTGACCTGCATGCAGTCGCGGTTGGTCATGGTGTAGCGGAAGACCGTTTGATTGCCACCGTACGGCCCCGAGTTCGCCGTGCCGAACCTCTGCTTGGTGATGGATGTGCTGCAGTGCCTCCCGCCCCCCGTTGACGCGGGTGACGCTGCTGCGCTGGACGCCAGCCCCGCCGTGCCGATCACGAGAACCGTGGCCACTCCAGCGCCCAGCATGTACCGGGCTGGCCTGTGCCTCAGTTGGATATCCATGCTCACTCCTCGCCTGTTCCTGGGAACAAATCACCGTTCCGTTGCTTTGACCAGCACATTCTCGATGTGAGCGTTAACATTCCGGATAAACTCGCCTCCCTTGATCGGGTACTCCCCGCGTTGATTCTTGACCGATTTTGGGCAAATGTCACGCAATCTTGGTAGATCGATGACCATAGCGGGTACCCAGCGCACCCCTTCGCAGCCTCGGCCCGGACTCCTCCACGGGAGAAGCCGATGCTCCCGGAGACCAGGTAGCAGGCGACGATCGCGGGAATGGCCCGCCGGGCATGCACTATTGGTGACGACGCCTCCTGCGCGTTCCGCTCGATCTTCAGATCAGCGAAGAAGGTCAGCCCCTGCCCGGCCCTACCGCAGGCCTCCGCAGCCCGCAGCGTGCGAGCTCATGCCATCACGACGACCTCCATATATGGCTTGCGGATCCGGGCCTTTAGTCTTCCCTGAACAGGTAAGCGTCCAGACGACGCGGAGGTGGCGGTGGAGCAGGACTACGCACTGCAGGTCGTGGAGGCCTACCAGGCCGCGAGCAAGAACACGCTCGCTGACCGGATGGGGATCACCATCGTCGAAGCCAGCGCGGAGCGTGTCGTCGGCACCATGCCGGTGGCCGGCAACATCCAGCCCTACGGCCTGCTCCACGGTGGTGCCTCGTGCGTCCTCGCCGAGACGCTGGGCTCGCTGGCCTCGGCCCTGCATGCGGGGCCGGACCGGATAACGGTCGGTGTCGAGATCAACGCGACCCACCATCGCGCCGCCACCGAAGGCCTGGTGACGGGCGTGACCACGCTGCTGTACGGCGGGCGGACGATCACCACCCACGAGATCGTCATCACCAATGAGGCCGGGCGCCGGGTCTGCACCTCGCGGCTCACCTGCATGCTCATGGACCGGGTTCGGGGCCGGGCGCCCCTGGCCGCTCCCGGCAGCGATTCGGCCTGAGCCCGTGACCAGGCGTGGAGGCGCGCATGCCCTGCGCCACCAGGGGAAACCACACACGACCGGACGTTTACGGCATTCTGTCCGGTGAATGTAGATGCCTTTGCGCGGCCCGCCTGACGGTCGCTACGGTGGTGCCGAGAGCCCGGGGCGGCCGAGTAGAGAACGTGTCGACCCGGGGAAGGCCGACACGGCACCAAAGGCGGCCCCGGGCTTTCGAGCCGGCCCCTGCCGCTTGGCCGCCTGCGGCGGCCTGCGCCGAGGGGCCGTTGTGCTCATTCGGGGGGCGACCCCCCGGAACCCCCCGGCTCCCATGGTGGTCAGCGGTTTCCATTGGCGCGGGAGCTTGATGTTGCTCCCCGCCTCCGGCCGTCATGTTCGGAAGGCGGAGCCTCGCGATCACTCAGCGGGGGACGCGGGGGTGGGCGTGGTGTCCGCCGGGCTCTCATCCGGGGTACCGGGGAGGATGCCGGCCATGACTTCCTCGGCGACCAGGCGCATCGGGACGCGGCGGTCCATGGACGTCTTCTGGATCCAGCGGAACGCCTCTGGCTCGGTCATGCCGGCATCCACCTGCAGGCGGCCCTTGGCCCGGTCCAGCAGCTTGCGCACCTCCAGGCGCTCCCGCAGGGTGCCCACCTCCGCCCCCAGCGCCGACAGTTCCTGGAAGCGGCTGACCGCGATCTCGATCGCGGGCACCAGGTCGGCCTTGGTGAAGGGCTTCACGAGGTAGGCCATCGCGCCCGCGTCCCGGGCCCGCTCGACCAGTTCACGCTGGGAGAATGCGGTCAGGATGACCACCGGGGCGACGTGTTTGGCAGCGATCTGCTCGGCCGCGGAGATGCCGTCCAGGACCGGCATCTTGACGTCCAGAATCAGCAGATCGGGCCGCAGCTTTTCGGCAAGTTCGACCGCCTGCTCCCCGTCGGACGCCTCTCCGGCGATCTCGTAGCCTTCCTCCTCCAGCATCTCTTTCAGGTCAAGCCGGATGAGCGCCTCGTCTTCGGCGATCACAACGCGGACGGGTGTCTGGCTCACAGCCACGAGCGTACCCAAAGCGGTAGATTGGCGTCGGCCGTGCCTCTCCTCTTCCAGGGGGAGACAGCCGGTCAAGCCCCGGTAGACCAATAGGCAGAGTCCGCGGTCTCAAACACCGTGCAGTGTGGGTTCGAGTCCCACCCGGGGCACGAGCCGGTTTTCCATGCTCGGCCGCCTTCGGCGGCCTCACCGTGGGCCGCGGCACCACCCGGGGCCCGGGCCCCCGGACCCCCACGAACCCTGGCTCGCGTCCGCTGCCAGGGCGTGCGGCCACGGGGGATGAATGTGACGTTGAGGCCCTTAGCGGGGCACCAGACTTACATTCATGACCGGTGTGGGCGGGTTCGCGGGGGGATGGGCGGGGCACCGGGGATGCGGGTCAGGTGAGCGGGCGGGCGGTGGGCGGGATGGGGGCGGGCAGCGCCGTCGTGCCCATCAGGTAGGCGTCCACCGCCGCGGCGGCGGACCGGCCCTCGGCGATCGCCCAGACGATCAGCGACTGGCCACGGCCCATGTCTCCGGCCACGAACACGCCGGGGACGGACGCCGCGTAGGCCGCATCCCGCGCCACGTTCCCCCTGGCGTCCATCGCCACGCCCAGGTCATCGAGCAGCCCCGCCCGGTCCGCCCCGGTGAACCCCATGGCGAGCAGGACCAGATCGGCCCTGAGCCGTCGTTCTGTACCGGGAACGGGCGCGAACCGGGCGGCCGGGCCTTCCACCTCCACCAGCTGCAACGCCCGCACCCGCCCGGTGTCCTCGCCGAGGAACTCCTGCGTCGAGACGGCGTACACCCGCTCGCCGCCCTCCTCGTGGGCGCTGGACACCCGGTAGATCATCGGGTATGTCGGCCAGGGCTGCACCTCCGGGCGCGACTCCGGCGGCCTGGGCATGATCTCGAGCTGGGTCACCGACGCCGCGCCCTGCCGGTGCGCGGTGCCGAGGCAGTCGGCGCCGGTGTCGCCGCCGCCGATGATCACCACGTGCCTGCCTCTCGCGCTGATGGGCGTCTGGGTGCCGTGGGCGACGGCCCGGTTCGACGCGGGCAGGTACTCCATCGCCTGGTGTACCCCGTCCAGGTCCACGCCGGGCACCGGCAGGCCCCTGGGGATGGTCGCGCCGCCGGCCAGCACCACGGCGTCGTGCTCGGCCCGCAACTGCGCGGCGGTCACGTCGCGGCCCACGTCGATGCCGCAGGCGAATATCGTGCCCTCGGCGCGCATCTGGCCCAGGCGCCGGTCCACGTGCCGCTTCTCCAGCTTGAACTCGGGGATGCCGAAGCGGAGCAGGCCGCCGGGCGCTTCCGCGCGCTCGTAGACCGTCACCGTGTGCCCGGCCCTGGTGAGCTGCTGCGCGGCGGCCAGCCGGCCGGCCCGGAGCCCACGACGGCCACCGTGCGCCCGGTCAGCACGGCCGGCGGCTCGGGCGCCGCCCAGCCCGACACGATCGCCCGGTCGGCGATCTCCACCTCGACCTGCTTGATCGTCACCGGATCCGAGTTGATGCCGAGCACGCAGGCGCTCTCGCACGGCGCGGGGCACAGGCGCCCGGTGAACTCCGGGAAGTTATTCGTGGCGTGCAGCCGCCTGGCCGCCTCTGCCCAGTCCTCCTGCCAGACCAGGTCGTTCCACTCCGGGATGAGGTTGCCCAGCGGGCAGCCCTGGTGGCAGAACGGTATGCCGCAGTCCATGCACCGCCCGGCCTGCAGTTCCAGCCGCGCGGTACCGAACTCGGTGTAGACCTCGCGCCAGTCCGAGATCCGCACGCTCACCGGGCGGCGCACCGGGGTCACCCGCGGCGTGGTCATGAAGCCCTTGGGATCAGCCATGACGCCCCCTCACCCGTGTGCGGCGGCCATGACGGCCTCGTCGACGTCCAGGCCCTCGCGCTTGGCGCGGCGGGCGGCTTCCAGCACCCGTTTGTAGTCGTGCGGCATGACCTTGGCGAACCGGGGCAGCGCCGCGTCCCAGTCGGTGAGCAGCCGCGCCGCCACCACAGAGCCGGTCTCCGCGTGATGGCGCTCGACCAGCCCGCGGAGCAGGTCCGCGTCCGCGGCGTCCACCGGCTCCAGGTCGGCCATGCCGGTGTTCACCCGGCGCAGGTCCGGGTCGAGCAGGTAGGCGGTACCGCCGGACATACCCGCGGCGAAGTTGCGGCCGATCCGGCCGAGCACCACCACGGTGCCGCCGGTCATGTACTCACAGCCGTGGTCCCCGGTGCCCTCCGCGACCGCGACCGCGCCGGAGTTGCGCACGCAGAACCGCTCGCCGACGATGCCGCGCAGGAAGATCTCCCCGCCGGTCGCGCCGTAGCCGATCACATTGCCCGCGATGATCTGGGTCTCGGCGGCGAACGGCGCGGCCGGGTCGGGGGCGACCACGATCCGCCCGCCGGACAGCCCCTTCGCCAGGTAGTCGTTGGCGTCCCCGGACAGCCGCAGGGTGATGCCGCGGGGCAGGAACGCGCCGAACGACTGGCCCGCGGACCCGGTGAAGGCGACGGTGATCGTGTCGTCGGGCAGGCCCTCGCCGCCCCACCGCTTGGTCACCTCATAGCCGAGCATCGTCCCCACGGTCCGGTTCACGTTGCGGACCGGGAGGTCCAGGGTGACCGGGGTCGCGTCGGCCAGGGCGCCCTCGGCGAGCTGGATCAGGGTGTTGTCGAGCGCACGGTCAAGCCCGTGGTCCTGGCTGGTGCGTTGGTGCCTGGCCTCTCCTTCGGGCAGTTCCGGCACGTACAGGACGGGGGTGAGGTCCAGCCCCGCGGCCTTCCAGTGGCTCTCCGCCCGCGCGGTGTCGAGCAGGTCCGCGCGGCCCACCGCCTCGTCCAGGGTGCGGCACCCGAGCGCGGCCAGGTACTCCCTGACCTCCGCCGCGATGAACTCGAAAAAGTTGACCACGAACTCGGCCGGCCGGTGAAGCGCTTGCGCAGCTCCGGGTTCTGGGTGGCCACGCCGACCGGGCAGGTGTCCAGGTGGCAGACGCGCATCATGACGCAGCCGGACACGACAAGCGGCGCGCTGGCGAAGCCGAACTCCTCGGCACCGAGCAGCGCCGCGATGATCACGTCGCGGCCGGTCTTGAGCTGGCCGTCGGCCTGCACCACGATCCGGTCCCGGAGCCCGTTGCGCAGCAGCGTCTGCTGGGTCTCTGCCAGGCCGATCTCCCACGGCGCCCCGGCGTGCTTGATGCTGGTCAGCGGGGCGGCCCCGGTGCCGCCGTCGTGGCCGGAGATGAGCACCACGTCCGCGTGAGCCTTGGACACCCCGGCGGCCACGGTGCCGACGCCCACCTCGGCGACCAGCTTGACGTGCACCCGCGCGGCCGGGTTGGCGTTCTTGAGGTCGTGGATGAGCTGGGCCAGGTCCTCGATCGAGTAGATGTCGTGGTGCGGCGGCGGCGAGATGAGACCGACGCCGGGGGTGGAGTAGCGGGTCTGCGCGATCCACGGGTACACCTTGTGCCCGGGCAGTTGCCCGCCCTCGCCCGGCTTGGCTCCCTGCGCCATCTTGATCTGCAGGTCGTCGGCGTTGACCAGGTACTCGCTGGTCACCCCGAACCGGCCGCTCGCCACCTGCTTGACCGCGGACCTGCGAAGGTCACCGTTGTGGTCACGGACGAACCGGCGCGGGTCCTCCCCGCCCTCCCCGGTGTTGGACTTGCCGCCGAGCCGGTTCATCGCGATAGCCAGGGTCTCGTGCGCCTCGGCCGAGATGGACCCGTAGGACATGGCGCCGGTGGCGAACCGGCGCACGATCGCCGAGACCGGCTCGACCTCCTCGACCGGCACCGGCGGGCGGGTTCCGGCGACGTCCACGCCCCGGAGGCGCAGCAGCCCGCGCAGGGTCATCAGGCGGGTGGCGGAGTCGTCCACCAGGCGGGTGTACTCCTTGAAGATCTCGTACCGCCTGGCCCGGGTGGCGTGCTGGAGCTTGAACACGGTCTCCGGGTTGAACAGGTGCCGTTCCCCGTCACGGCGCCACTGGTACTCCCCGCCGGTTTCCAGCCGCTGGTGCGCCAGCCCGGCCTCGCGGCCGCCGAACGCGCGCGTGTGGCGCCGGGCCACCTCGCCTGCGAGCACGTCGAACCCGGCACCGCCCAGCCGTGACGTGGTGCCGGTGAAGCAGGTGCCGACCACCTCGTCGCCCAGGCCGATCGCCTCGAAGATCTGGGCACCGTGGTAGGAGGCGCAGGTCGACACGCCCATCTTCGACATGATCTTCAGCAGGCCCTTGCCGAGCGCCTTGATCAGGTTGGCCGCGGCCTTGTCCGCGGACACGCCCTCCAGCACACCGCGGCGCACCATGTCCTGCACGGACTCCAGCGCCAGGTACGGGTTGACCAGGGCCGCGCCGTAGCCGATGAGCAGCGCGATGTGGTGCGCCTCGCGGGCGTCGGCGCACTCCACCACGAGCCCCACCCGGGTCCGGGTCCGCTCCCTGATCAGGTGGTGGTGCACCGCGCCGCACAGCAGCAGTGACGGAATGGGGGCGAGCGCCGGGTCGACCTCGCCCGCCGGGTCGGCGCCGCCCCGGTCGGACAGCACCACGATCCTGGTGCCCGCCTCGATCGCGGCGGTCACCTCGGTACAGATCTCGGCCAGCCGCGCGCGCAGCGCCGCGCCGCCGCCGGCCACCCGGTAGCGGCCGTCGGCCACATACGCGGCGAAGCCCGGCAGGTTGCCGTCGTGGTTGATGTGGATGATCTTGGCGAGATCGTTGTCGCTGATCACCGGGTAGGGCAGCACGATCTGGCGGCATGAGGCCGGGCCCGGCTCCAGCAGGTTCTGCTCGGCGCCGGTGGAGGTCTCGAGCGAGGTGACAAGCTCCTCCCGTATCGCGTCCAGCGGCGGGTTGGTCACCTGGGCGAAAAGCTGGGCGAAGTAGTCGAATAGCAGCCGCGGCCGGTCGGAGAGCACGGCGATGGGTGTGTCGGTGCCCATGGATCCGATCGGCTCTACGCCGGCCGTGGCCATCGGCCCCAGCAGCAGCCGCAGTTCCTCCCCGGTGTAACCGCTGGCCCGCTGCCTGGTAATGAGTTCCGCGGTGCCGGGCAGGGCCCGGTGCCGGTCGGGCAGGTCGTCCAGGTGCATGAGGCCGGCGTGCAGCCACTCGGCGTACGGGTGCTCGGTGGCCAGCGCCGCCTTGACGTCGGCGTCTTCGAGTATGCGGTGGCTGCCGGTGTCGGCGAGGAAGATCCGCCCCGGCTGCAGCCGCCCCTTGCGGACCACGGTGGCCGGGTCGAGGTCGAGCACGCCGACCTCGCTGGCCAGGATCACCAGGCCGTCCTGGGTCACCCAGTACCTGCCCGGCCGCAGGCCGTTGCGGTCGAGCACCGCGCCCGCCACGGTCCCGTCGGTGAACGCCACGCACGCCGGGCCGTCCCAGGGTTCCATCAGCGCGGCGTGGAACCGGTAGAACGCGCGCCGCGCCGGGTCCATCTCGTCGTGGTTCTCCCACGGCTCGGGGATCATCATGAGGATCGCGTGCGGCAGGGACCGGCCGCCGAGGTAGAGCAGTTCCAGGCACTCATCGAAGCTGGCCGAGTCACTGGCCGACTCGGTCAGGATCGGCAGCAGCCGCTCAAGCCCGCGTCCGTCCTGTGATTCCGGGAACAGGCCGGAGGACAGCATCGCCTCCCTGGCCCGCATCCAGTTGCGGTTGCCGCGCACGGTGTTGATCTCGCCGTTGTGCGCGATGAACCGGTAGGGGTGGGCACGTGGCCAGGACGGCATCGTGTTCGTGGAGAACCGGGAGTGCACCAGGGCCAGGGCCGAGGTGTAGGCCGGGTCGGACAGGTCGGGGTAGAACGGCAGCAACTGCAGCGCCGTGAGCATGCCCTTGTAGACGATCGTCGCGGACGACAGGCTGGCCGGGTACAGGCCGGTCTCATGCTCCAGCCGCTTGCGCAGGCAGAACGCCCGCCGGTCCAGGGCCAGCCCGGTGTCCCCACCCGCCTCCCCATCCCCCTTCAATGCGGCCACGAAAAGCTGGGCGAGCCGCGGCATGGTGGCCCGCGCGCCCTTGCCGCATTGCGCGGCGTTGTGCGGGACATCCCGCCAGCCGAGCACGGACAGTCCCTCCTGCGCGGCCAGTTCGGCAACCGCCGCCTGCGCCAGCGCGCACTCGGCGGCGTCCGTGGGCAGGAAGATCAGCCCGGCGGCGTAGCTGCCGGGCGCGGGCAGATCGAACCCGCAGGAGGCGCGGAACAGGGCGTCCGGCATCTGGGTGAGGATGCCGGCCCCGTCACCGGTGTCCGGGTCGCTGCCCTTGGCGCCGCGATGGTCCAGGTTCCGCAGCACGGTGAGGGCCTGGGCAACGGTGTGATGGGTCTTGCGCCCGGACAGATCAGCGACAAACCCGACGCCGCAGGCGTCATGCTCGTACCGGCCGTCATACAGGCCGGGGCCGTGTGCGGGGTTGCCTGAACCAACGGCAAGGGCCATGCGTGCTCCTGTCGTCCGTATTCGCGTTATCGCGTGCGGATTCGGGACAACATTGGCCCTGCCGCGGGGCGGCACCGGTGATGCGGCTGCCGGCCTTGTGAGCTACCGCTCCGGGATTACTTCCAGATTACGCCACCCGTGCGTTCTTGCCCGCGCAGGCCGGGGGGCGAAACCCCTGGAGACAGACAAATTCCTGGTCGTCACAGGTACCGTAACGCTGCGTCGCAGCGAGTGAGATCAGCGGGCGGCCCGGGCGGGGCGGCGCACGCCCGCCGCGAGATCCCCCGCCAGCTCGCGCACTCCCTGGATGCCGGAGGTCAGATCCGGCGCATTCAGGAGGCGCTGCACGAACGCGGAGCCGACGATCACACCGTCGGCGAAGCCTGCCACCTCCGCGGCCTGGGCACCGTCCCGCACGCCGAGGCCTACCGCGGCCGGCAGGTCGGTGCAGGCATGGATCCGGCTCACCACGCCCGCGGCGGCGTCGCCGACCCGGTCCCTGGCGCCGGTGATGCCCATGACCGACACCGCGTAGACGAACCCGGCGCAGACCTTGGTGATCAGCTCGATGCGTTCCGGGGTGGAACTCGGCGCCACCAGGAACACCCGGTCCAGGTCATGCGCGGCGGCTGCGTCCAGCCAGGGCCCGGCCTCCTCCGGCGTCAGGTCGGGGGTGATCAGCCCGCAGCCGCCCGCCGCGGCCAGGTCGCGGGCAAAGGCGTCCACGCCGTAGTGGTCGACCGGGTTCCAGTAGGTCATGACCAGCACCGCCACGCCGGTGGCGGCCACGGCCTCGACGGTGCGCAGCACATCGGCGGGCCTGGTGCCACCGGCCAGCGCCCGGTCCATGGCCGCCTGGACGACCGGGCCGTCCAGCAGCGGGTCGGTGTAGGGCAGGCCGATCTCGATCACGTCCGCGCCCGCTTCCGCCATCGCCCTCCCGGCCTCGATCGCCCCGTCCACCGTGGGGAAACCGGCCGGCAGGTACCCGACGAGGGCCGCCCGGCCCTCCCCCGCGGCCTTCGTGAACGCCGCGCCGACGGCGGTCATTGGCTGACCGCCGCGTCGAGTGCCTCGGCGCTCAGGTGCCCGAACCATTTCGAGGCCGTGGCGACATCCTTGTCACCGCGGCCGGACAGGTTCACCAGCAGCGTCGCGTCCGGGCCCAGTTCCCTGCCCACCTGCAGCGCACCGGCCAGCGCGTGCGCGGACTCCAGCGCCGGGATGATCCCCTCGGTCCGGCACAGCACCGAGAAGGCCTCCATGGCCTGGTCGTCGGTAATGGCCCGGTAGCTGGCCCGCCCGCTCGCGGCGAGCCAGGCGTGCTCGGGGCCGACCCCGGGGTAGTCCAGGCCCGCGGAGATGGAGTGGGTGGTGAGCGTCTGGCCGTCCCGGTCCTGCAGCACCCGGGTCCGCATGCCGTGCAGCACCCCGTCAGACCCGGCCACCATGGTCGCCGCGTGCCTGCCGGTGTCCAGCCCGTCGCCGCCGGCCTCGCAGCCGATCAGGGCGACGCCGGAGTCCGGCAGGAAGGCGTGGAAGATGCCGATCGAGTTGGAACCGCCCCCGACGCAGGCGATCACCGCGTCGGGCAGCCGCCTGGTCAGTTCGAGTACCTGCTGACGCGCCTCGACGCCGATGACCCGCTGGAAGTCCCTGACCATCATCGGGAACGGGTGCGGGCCGCCAACCGACCCGATGCAGTAGTGCGTGCTGGCGACCGTGGTGACCCAGTCGCGGAACGCCTCGTTCATCGCGTCCTTGAGGGTGCGGGAGCCGATCGTGACCGGGATGACCTCCGCGCCGAGCATCCGCATCCGGGCCACGTTCAGCGCCTGCCTGTGGGTGTCCTCCTCGCCCATGTACACCGCGCAGTCCAGGCCGAACAGTGCACAGGCCGTGGCGGTGGCCACCCCGTGCTGCCCGGCGCCGGTCTCGGCGATCACCCGGGTCTTGCCCATCCGCCTGGCCAGCAGCACCTGGCCGAGCACATTGTTGATCTTGTGCGAACCGGTGTGGGCCAGGTCCTCGCGCTTGAGCAGCACCTCGCACCCGGCCGCCGCGGAGAACCGGGCCGCCCGGGTGAGCAGCGTCGGCCGGCCCGCGTAACCGCGGAGCAGGGCTTCCAGTTCGGCATGAAACGCCGGGTCGGCCTTGGCGGCCGCGTACTGGGCATCCAGCTCGTTCAGGGTGGAAATGAGCGACTCGGGGACAAACCGCCCCCCGTAACCGCCGAAATGACCGCCCGCGTCGGGCACTTCCGCCAGCACGGCGGCCGGCCCGGGCGCGACGGCCGGCCCAGGCGCAGCGGCGGAGCCGGCCGTGGCGCCATTACCGCTCATGGGCGGTCGCCGCGCAGCGCCGGGTGGGAACCCGCGGTCACCAGGTCCGCCACGGCCGAGCGTGGGTCTTTGCCGGTGACCAGGCTCTCCCCCACCAGCACGGCGTCCGCTCCGGCGGCGGCGTAGGCGAACAGGTCCCGCGGTCCGCGTATCCCCGACTCGGCGATCTTGATGACGTGACTGGGGATCAGCGGGGCGAGCCGCGCGAACACCCCCCGATCCACCTCCAGGGTGGTCAGGTCGCGGGCGTTCACGCCGATGACCTTGGCCCCGGCCTCCACCGCGCGCACGACCTCCGCGTCGGTGTGCACCTCGACCAGGGGCACGAGCCCTAGCGACATGGCCCGCTCGACCAGTGACACCAGGGCGTTCTGCTCCAGCGCGGCCACGATCAGCAAGACCATGTCGGCGCCGTGCGCACGGGCCTCCCAGAGCTGGTAGGAGCTGATGATGAAGTCCTTGCGCAGCACCGGCACGGCCACCTGTTCCCGGACCGCGGCGAGGTCTTCCAGGCTGCCGCCGAAGTGGCGGGGCTCGGTGAGGACGCTGATGACGCTCGCCCCTCCGGCCTCGTAGTCGCAGGCAAGCGCCGCCGGGTCGTCGATCGCCGCCATCGTGCCCTTGGACGGGCTGGCACGCTTGACCTCGGCGATGACGGCCACGTCTTGGCCGCTGAGCGCGGCGACGGCGTCTCGGGGCGAAGCCGCCTGCCTGGCGATCTCCTTGAGCCGCTCCAGCGGCGTCTGCCGCTGGCGGGCGGCGAGATCGGTGCGCACGCCTTCCAGGATCTCGTTGAGCACGCTCACGCGGTCCGCTATCCCCTCGGGTCGGATGCCTTGCTTCGGGTGATGGTAGCCGGGCGGGTGCCGTGCCCCGGCACGGACCCTCCCCGCCGGTCAGCCAGCGGCGTGTTCGCCGAACGTCTCGCCTGCGGCATCAGCAAAGCCCACCTCACCATGCTCATGGCCGGACAGTCCGTCCGGCACGGCCGAGTAAGCCC
The DNA here is from genome assembly GCA_963726415.1 of uncultured Actinomycetes bacterium. GTDB lineage: Bacteria > Actinomycetota > Actinomycetes > Streptosporangiales > Streptosporangiaceae > DASXKD01. The sequence goes on along the minus strand of CAVSCM010000039.1, from coordinate 43,980 downwards.
GCGCCACGGCGGGATGGAGCAAAGTGCCGGCTACGACCAACGCGAACAACGTGCCGCCGACGTAGCGGGCGACCACGAACCTCGACACTCCGTACACGAAGAAGACGCTTTCGAAGCCCACCGCGGTCAGCCACGCGCCCCTCGCGCCGGATCTGACCAGGAATGCGAGCACGCACAGCGAAAGCACCAGGGCGACGGTGATGAGCACCGAAGGCAGGTGCCTCCGGCTGAACGCCAGGCCCACCGCGGCCGCGGCGGCCGCCTGCGCCACCACGAGCCTGGTTACCAGGCGCACCGGCGCGGCGCGGCGCACCGCTGGGCGGCTTGCCGGAAAGCGCCGTGGCCACCTGCCCGGTTCCGCTGCGTTCACCGCTCACCTCCGCCAGGCACGCCCGCTGCGGGCCGGGCGGCCCGTGCTTTCCGCCAGCCAGTAACACCTACGAGCGTAACGCGAGCCGCCGTTGGACCTCAGTCCGGGCCGTGCTGCCCCGCGTCTGCCCCGGTGCGCGGCGGCCCAAGGCGACGCGTGAGAAGTCACGGGGCCTTGAGGCCACCGTGGGGTTCCGGGGGGGCTCCCCCGGGCCAGCGCGCGATGGGACCTGCCGGCTTACCGGCCAGGCGCCATCGACGCCCCGGGGGGTTCCGGGCCATCGGGGGTCCGGGGGTGTCCCCCGGGTGACGCTGTGCTCCCCCGGGCCAGCACGGTGGGATCGGCGCCGCTGGTCAGCGCGTCCCACAACGTGGCGCTGTCCGCGACCGGCTTGCGTCCGGCCTGCTCAGGTGGCTCGTATCGGCTGGACATCACCGGCCAGCGCGCCCCGCGCCAGGAGACAAGCAGGCCCGCGGCGACGATTATCAGCGCACCGGCCACCGCGGCCGGCCGCCACAGCGCCGCCGTCATCGTGACGTGGCCCACAGCGGTGATCCCCGGCGCCGCGCCGCCACCGGGCACGGCTCCGGGCGAAACCCCGGCGGCACCGCCCGCCGTGGCCGAACCCGCCTGCGAGACGGCGGTCACCCGCGCGGCACCGCGCACGTCGTCGGCGGCCAGCGGCAGGCACACCGCCACGACAATGATCATGCCGAAGGCCGCCATCAGCAGCCCGGCCAGCCGGCGGGCCAGGCGCCTGGTGGCGATGACCACGGCGAGGCTGGCCAGCGCGGCCAGCGCCAGCGCGCCAGCCAGCGGAACGAGATCCTGGCCGCTGACCGGCACCACGCTGGCGGGCAACGGCGCCGGGGCAGGCGTGGACACGCGCGCCCAGCCCTGCCTGGCCGACAGCAGCACGACCCCGGCGCCCGCCGCACCCAGGGCAAGCGCGAGCGCGTACTCCCGCCGGGACCCGGGCAGCGCCCCGGCGGGCCTGTTGTCGGCGGGCACCCCGCCCCGCGGCGCGGTCACGGCGCGGTCAACTCCAGCGGCCCCGCGTCGAAACAGGTCCGGTCACCGGTATGGCAGGCGCCTTCGGACTGGTCCACCTTGACAAGCACGGCGTCGCCGTCGCAGTCGAGCGCAACGGAGATCACCCGCTGCACGTGGCCCGAGGTCTCGCCCTTGACCCAGTACTCACGGCGGCTGCGAGACCAGTAGGTGCACCGGCCGGTGGACAGCGTCCGGTGCAGCGCCTCGTCGTCCATCCAGGCCAGCATGAGCACCTCCCCGGTGTCGTACTGCTGGGCGATCGCGGCGACCAGCCCGTTCGCGTCGCGCTTGAGCCGGGCGGCGATCGCGGGGTCCAGCGAGGGCGGACGGACGGCACCTTGCGTCACGCCTGGCCTCCTTTCGTCATCCCCCGATCCTATGAAGCAGCGGCGGATCGCGGGGCAGGCAAGGGCGTACCATCGCGGGGTGAGCTATGCCAGCGACGAGCGTGCGGCCCTGTGCGCCCAGTTGGACGAGACCGGACCGGACGCGCCGACGCTGTGCAAAGGCTGGCGCACCAGTGACCTGGCCGCGCACCTGGTGCTCAGGGAGCGCCGCCCGGACGCGGCGGCAGGCCTGATGGGCGGGCCGCTGGCGGGCCACACCCGGCGGGTGAACGAGGCCCTGTCCCGCCAGACGCCCTTCCCGCACCTGGTCGAGCTGATCCGTACCGGGCCACCGACGCTGTCGGTGTTCCGGCTGCCGGGCATGGACGAGCGGCTCAACCTGGTGGAGTTCTTCGTCCATCACGAGGACGTGCGGCGCGGGGCGGACGGCTGGCAGCCCCGCGAGCTGAAGGACGGCCTGACCGACGCGCTCTGGCAGCGGCTGCAGCACAGCAGGCTGCTGTTCCGCCGCTCGCCGGTGGGCGTGGAACTGGCCAGGGACGACCTGAGCGGCGACGCCGGGCAGCGTCAGGTGAGAATGACCGCAAGGGCACGGACCCCGGTGGTCACGGTGACCGGTCACCCGGCGGAGTTGCTGATGTGGGCCATGGGGCGCACGGGTGCCGCACGGGTGCGGTTCGACGGGAGCGCCGACGCGGTCCGCCAGCTTGGCACGGCACGCCGCGGCGTGTAGCAGACTGGCGGCACGAGTCCGCCAGCGCCGCGGACAGGAGGGAGGGAAGCGCGGGGTGGAAGTTCTGGGAGTCGACATCGGTGGCTCGGGGATCAAGGCGGCACCGGTGGACGTGACCAAGGGCGCCCTGACCCGGGAGCGGATCAAGGTACTCACCCCGCAGCCGGCGAAGCCCAAGGCCGTCGCGGAGGCGGTGCGCGGCCTGACGGCCGAGTTCGGCTGGTCGGGCAAGGCCGGCATCACCTTCCCCGGCGTGGTCACCAACGGTGTCATCCGCACCGCGGCCAACCTCGACTCGGCCTGGATCGGGGTGGACGCCTGCGAGCTGTTCGGCACGGCGACCGGGCTGGAGTGCCAGGTCATCAACGACGCCGACGCGGCCGGCCTGGCCGAGATGAGGTTCGGCGCCGGGGTGGGCCATCAGGGCACCGTGGTCATGCTGACCTTTGGCACCGGCATCGGCAGTGCGCTGTTCACCCATGGGCTGCTCGTGCCGAACACCGAGTTCGGCCACATCGAGATTCGCGGCAAGGACGCGGAGAAACGTGCCTCGGAGCGGGCCAGGGAAGAACACGACCTGGCCTGGGCGCAGTGGGCGGGCCGGGTCGACGAGTACATGAGCCATCTCGAGGCGCTGCTCTGGCCGGACCTGTTCATCGTGGGCGGCGGGGTGAGCAGGAAGTCGGACAAGTTCCTCCCGCTACTGGGGAAGCTGCATGCCGAGGTGGTCCCGGCTGCCATGCTGAACGACGCCGGCATCGTGGGGGCGGCGCTGACCGCCGCCTGACCGCACCGGCAGCCGGGGACGTCAGCGTACGCAGTGCCCGCCGGCCCGCAGCGCCGCCTTCACGTCGGCGATCCGGAGCTGCCCGAAATGGAACACGCTGGCGGCCAGCACCGCGTCCGCACCGGCGGCCACCGCAGGCGCGAAGTGAGCCAGTTCCCCGGCACCACCGCTGGCGATGACGGGGACGGTCACCGCGGCCCGGACGGCCCTGATCATCTCCAGGTCGAACCCGGCCTTGGTGCCGTCCGCGTCCATGGAGTTGAGCAGGATCTCCCCCACGCCGAGGTCCACCGCCTGTGCGGCCCAGGCCACCGCGTCGATCCCGGTGCCGCGGCGGCCGCCGTGCGTGGTCACCTCGAACCCGCCGGGCAGGTGGCCGGCGGTCGCGCGCCTGGCGTCCACGGAGAGCACCATGCACTGTGACCCGAACCGCTGGGCCGCCTCGGCAAGCAGCTCCGGCCGGGCGACGGCGGCGGTGTTCAGCGACACCTTGTCCGCGCCCGCCCGCAGCAGCCGGTCCACGTCCTGCGTGGTCCGCACGCCGCCGCCGACGGTGAGCGGGATGAACACCTGCTCGGCGGTACGCCGCACCACCTCGTAGGTGGTCTCCCGGCCGCCGCTCGAGGCGGTGATGTCGAGGAAGACGAGTTCGTCGGCGCCCTGGGCGTCGTAGGCGGCGGCGAGTTCGACCGGGTCACCCGCGTCGCGCAGCCCCTCGAAGTTGACCCCTTTGACCACCCGCCCGGCATCCACGTCCAGGCACGGGATCACCCGGGTAGTAACGCTCACCCACCCACCCCGGGCTTGTACGCGACGGCCTCGACCTCGATGAGCATCCGGGGATCCACGAGCGCGGCGATGCCGACCATCGACGTGGCGGGCATGGTCTCGCCGAACGCCGCGCCGTGGGCCAGGCCGTACTCCTCCCAGCGCGAGATGTCGGTGACGAACATCCGGGTCCGCACCACGTCGGCCAGGCCCGCACTGAGCTGTTCCAGCGCGCTCGCCACGTTGGCGATGCATTGTGTGGTCTGCGCCCGTGCGTCTCCCGGGTGCACGAACACCCCGTCAGCCACGGAGGTGCAGCCGGACACGAAGATGAAGTCGCCCGCCGCGACCGCCCTGCTGTAACCGACCACCGGCTCCCACGTGGTCCGGGTCGAGACCTTCCGTGTCATGCCTGTTTCACCGCCTCCAGGGCCTGCTCCAGGGTGAATGCTCCCGCGTAGAGCGCCTTACCGACAATGGCGCCCTCCACCCCCAGTGGCGCCAGCGCGGCGATCGCCCGCAGGTCGTCCAGGCTGGACACGCCGCCGCTGGCGATGACAGGGCGCTCGGTGCGCGCGCACACCGACCGCAGCAGGTCCAGGTTCGGCCCGGTCAGCGTGCCGTCCTTGGTGACGTCGGTGACCACGAACCGGCGGCAGCCATCAGCGTCCAGCCTGGCCAGCGTCTGCGCCAGGTCACCGCCCTCACGGGTCCAGCCACGCGCGGCGAGCCTGGTCCCCCGCACGTCCAGCCCGACGGCGATCCGTTCGCCGTGCTCGGCGATGATGGCCCGGACCCAGCCGGGGCGCTCCAGCGCCGCGGTGCCCACGTTCACCCGGGCGCACCCGGTGGCCAGCGCCGCCGCGAGCGATTCGTCGTCCCGGATGCCCCCGGACAGTTCGACCGCCACGTCCAGGCGGCCCACCACCTCGGCGAGCAGCGCGGCGTTGGAGCCGCGGCCGAACGCCGCGTCGAGGTCCACCAGGTGGATCCAGGCCGCCCCGGCGGACTGCCAGGCCAGCGCGGCCGCCAGCGGATCGCCGTAGCTGGTCTCGGTCCCGGCGGCGCCTTGCACCAGCCGCACCGCCTGCCCGCCCGCCACGTCCACGGCGGGCAGCAAAGTCAAGGTCATGTCAACGTCCCCAGCCAGTTGGACAGCAGCCTCGCGCCGGTGTCGCCGGACTTCTCCGGGTGGAACTGGGTCGCCATCAGCGGGCCGTTCTCCACGGCGGCGACGAACGGCACGCCATGGGTTGCCCAGGTGATCAGCGGGGCGGCCATGTGCCGCGTGCTGCCGAGCGGCAGCGCCGTGGCCGCGTAGGAGTGCACGAAGTAGAACCGCTCGTCCGGCCCGATCCCGGTGAACAGCGCCGAATCCGCCGGCGCGAGCACGGTGTTCCAGCCCATGTGCGGCAGCACCGGCGCGTCCAGCCGCTCCACCAGCCCCGGCCACTGGCCGCAGCCCTCGGTATGCACGCCGTGCTCGATTCCCTCCGCGAACAGGATCTGCATGCCCACGCAGATGCCCAGGACCGGGCGCCCGCCAGCCAGCCGCCGGTCGATCACGCGCTCGCCCTCGACCGCCCGCAGCCCCGCCATGCATGCCGCGAACGCACCCACGCCGGGCACCACCAATCCGTCGGCGGCCATCGCGGCGTCCCGATCCGCGGTCACCGCGACATCCGCTCCGGCGCGGGCAAGGGCTCTTTCCGCTGAACGAAGGTTTCCGGAACCGTGGTCCAGCACGACGACGCGAGGGCGGCGTGCCGTCACAGAACGCCCTTCGTGCTGGGCACACCCGGCGAGCGCGGATCGGGTGCCGCGGCGGCCCGCAGCGCCCTGGCTACGGCCTTGAACTGGGCTTCGACCAGGTGATGTGGGTTCCGGCCGGTCACCGACAGGTGCAGGCAGATGCCTGCCGTCGCGGTGAGGGACTCGAAGAAGTGCCGGGTGAGCGTGGTGTCGTAGGTGCCGATCAGCGGCGCCATGCCGTCCGGCTCGTCGTGCACGCAGTAGGGCCTGCCGGACAGGTCCACGGCCGCCCTGGCCAGGGTCTCATCCAGCGGGACCACGGCGTCGCCGAACCTGGTGATGCCCGCCTTGTCGCCGAGCGCCTCGCGCAGCGCCTGGCCGAGGGCGAGCGCGGTGTCCTCGACCGTGTGGTGCGCGTCGATCTCGGTGTCCCCCTCGGCCTGGACCGTCAGGTCGAGCAGGCCGTGCTTGGCCAGCTGGGCGAGCATGTGGTCGAAGAACGGGACGCCGGTGTGCACCGTCGACGTGCCGGTGCCGTCGAGCCCGAGTTCCACCAGGATCTTGGTCTCCTTGGTCGCCCGCTCCACCCGGGCGGTTCTGCGCATCTATTGCCTCCCTCGCGGGCGGTCGGCCCTGGGGGCCTCCCATGGTCGTGCCGGAGGCACGCAAATCCGCAGAGTGGGAGGCCCATCGGGCCCGGAGGGCCCAAGGCGGCACAGTCTCTGCGCCGGGGCGCCGCAACGGAGTTGCGGCGGCGTTCGGCCCGGCGGCTGCGGCGCTTTAGCCGAGGTCGTGGGCGGCCGATGATGCCTCATTCCGTTCCCCCCGCTCCGGAGTGGCCCAGCACCGCCGTAAGGGCGTCGCGGAAGGCGGTCATCTCGGCGGGGGTGCCGATGCTCACCCGCAGCCAGCCGGGCGGGCCGACCTCGCGGACCAGCACGCCACGGTCCAGCAGGCCCTGCCAGACGGCGTGCGAGTCGCCGAACCTGCCGAACAGGACGAAGTTGGCGTCCGAGTCCGCCGTGGCGAGCCCGCGCCCGCGCAGCCAGTCCACCAGGCTGTCCCGCTCGGCGCGCAGGTCGGCCACGGTGGCGAGCAGGCGGCCGGCGTACGCGAGCGCGACCCGCGCCGTTGCCTGGGTTTGTGCGGACAGGTGGTAGGGCAGCCGGACGAGCAGCAGGGCATCGATCACGCCCGGGTCCGCGGCGAGGTAGCCGACCCTGGCGCCGGCCAGCGCGAACGCCTTGGACATGGTCCTGGTGACCACCAGCCGGCCGAAGCGGGGCAGCAGTGCCAGCGCGGTCCCCGTGCCTTTCCTGGCGAACTCGGCGTAGGCCTCGTCCACCACGACCATGCCGGGAGCGACCTCGCAGACCGCCTCGATCACTGCCAGCGGCAGCCCGGTGCCGGTCGGGTTGTTCGGCGAGGTGAGGAAAACCAGATCGGGCTGGTGTTCCCGGACCGCGTCCACGGTCCGGCCGGCGTCCAGGCCGAAGTCGTCTTCCCTGGCACCACTGATCCACCTGGTGCCGGTGGCCCGCGAGATCAGCGGGTGCATGGCGTAGGAGGGCTCAAAACCAAGCGCGGACCGGCCGTGGCCGCCGAACACCTGCAGCAGCTGCTGGATGATCTCGTTGGAGCCGTTGGCCGCCCAGACCTGCCGCGCGGTCAGCCCGTGCCCCAGGTACGCGGCGAGCTCGGCACGCAGGGCCATCGCGTCCCGGTCGGGGTAGCGGTTGAGCGAGCCCGCCACGCTGGCGACGGCCTGTGTGATCGCCTTGACCAGCGCCGGGGGCGGCGGGAAGGGGTTCTCGTTGGTGTTGAGCCTTACCGGCACGTCCAGTTGTGGCGCCCCGTACGGGGACCGGCCGGCCAGATCCGGCCGGATCGGCGGCCCGGCCCAGGGCTGCCGCCCAACCGGGCCGGAGGCCACCGGGGGGTTCCAGGGCCGTGCGGTCCGGGGGCTTGCCCCCGGGGAGGCGGGGTGTTCCCCCGGCCCAGCACCTTCCACGCGGACCCGGACCGCGGCCACGTGCGCGGCGAGGTCCTCCGCCGCGCCGAGGGCGTCGATGTACGGCGCGGCCTCGGCCAGCGCCGCGGCCGAGCAGTCCACCACGTGGATGCCGCGCAGGAAGGCCAGGACGGAGAGCCCGGCGGTGTGGCGGGCGGTGCCGCCGGTGGGCAGCACGTGGTTCGACCCGGCCAGGTAGTCGCCCAGCGAGACGGGCGCGTACGGGCCGACAAAGACCGCGCCGGCGTTGCGGACCCGCGCCGCGAGGCTGGCCGCGTCCGCCGTCTGAATCTCCAGGTGCTCGGGTGCCCACACATCGGAGACCGCCAGCGCGGCGGCGGTGTCGTCCACGAGCACGCAGGCGGACTGCCCGGCGAGGGCGGCCTGCACCGTGTCGCGGTGCCTGGCCGAGGCGACCTGCGGGCGCAGTTCGGCCTCGGTGCGCTCGACGAGCCCTGGCTCTGTGGTGATCAGCAGGCATGCGGACAGCGGGCCGTGCTCGGCCTGCGCGACCAGGTCGGCCGCGAGGAACCGCGGGTCGGCGGTGTGGTCGGCGATGATCGCGATCTCGGTCGGGCCAGCCTCGGCGTCCACCCCGACGGCGCCGGCCAGCAGCCGCTTGGCCGCGGTGACGTAGGCGTTGCCGGGCCCGGTGACCACGTCCACCGGAGCGCAGTCGGCGGTGCCGTAGGCGAACATGGCGACCGCCTGGGCGCCGCCCACCGCGTGGACCTCCTCGATGCCGAGCAGCGCGCAGGCGGCCAGGATGGCCGGGGCGGGCAGGTCTCCCCACTCCCGGCGGGGCGGCGAGGCGACCGCGATCCGGCCGACCCCGGCGACCTGTGCCGGAATCACGTTCATGATCACCGACGAGGGCAGCGGCACCGTGCCGGCCGGCACGTACACCCCGGCGCGGTCCACCGGGACATACCGCTCGGTGACCCGCGCACCGTCGCCGATCGTGGTGACGTGGTCGGCCGGCCGCTGGGCCTCGTGTACCGGCCGCACCCGCCGGATCATCTCTTCGAGCGCGGCCCGCAACTGCGGGCTGAGGGCGGCGAGAGCATCAGCCAGTGCCTGCGCCGGGACCCTGCTCGTGGGCAGGTCGACTCCGTCGAAGCGCACTGTGTACTCCCGGACCGCGGCCGCCCCGCGATCCCGCACGTCCTCGCAGACCGGCCGGATCTGCTCAAGGGCGACCCCGGTGTCCAGCGCCGCGCGCGGCAGGACGCCGGCGAGTTTCTCCCTGGTCATGGCGACCGCTGGCTGCCCGCGAAGATCGATAACTGAGAGCACCCGCCCAGTCTATGAAGCCAGCCCGCCTCCGCGCGGAACCGTCCTCATAGCGATACACCTCACTCATCTACGGAGTCATTCACCCCAGCCACCAGGCCAAGGCCCCGCGGGAGAAGGAACGGAGCCTTGAGCCAGCGACGAAGGAACGGAGCCTTGAGCCAGCGGGGGTTCCGGGGGGTCCCTCCCCGGGCTAATACCGCCTAGCGCTTGTGACGGCCGGGGCTGACGAGCAGTTCGAGGCCGCCCGCGGTCACGGCGGCCGCGAGCGGCCAGGCGGCGAGCGCGCCGCTTGCACCGAGCGCCAGCGAGTCACGGAACCTGGCGCCGGTCGGCAGGGTGGCGAGCAGGTGCTGGAACGTGGCGAGCCCGGACTGTTCCCCCACCCAGCGGGCCACGAAGGCGGCGGCGAGCGCCCCGACGAGCAGCCCAGCCATGGCCAGCGGCCCGTACCTGCGCACCGCGAACAGGTAGCCGAGCACGCCGGACACCACTCCCCCGGCCAGGCACACCAGGCAGAACGCGGCATCGGCCGCGATGAAGGCATTCGTCTCGGTATTGACCAGGGCGGCCGCCCCCGGGGAGGTCATCACGAGCAACGGCCGCGGCGCCACCGCGGCCCAGCCGAGCCCGGCAAGCACGCCGAGCGCCATGGTGCCGATGGCGACCGCCAGCGCCGCGACCACGGCGCGCACCCCGTCGCGCAACCGCCAGGAGCGCACGGCGTCGTCGCCTCGGGCCGGGTCGGGGAAGGGAATTGGCACAGACATGGTCGGCAGCAGCGTACGCGACACGCCTTACCGCAGACGCGGCAGCCGTTTAGTAGCCGCCAAGCAAACCTTGCTACGGTGGTGCGCGATTGTGTACCGCTCGTCCGATTCGGGGGGACGGGTGGGCCAAGACGAGGGAAACTACGTGATCGAGGCACAGGATCTCACCAAGCGCTACGGAGACAAACTCGCGGTCGACCACCTGTCCTTCACGGTCGAGCCCGGCCGGGTGACCGGGTTTCTGGGACCGAACGGCGCGGGCAAGTCGACGACTATGCGGCTGGTGCTCGGCCTGGACCGGCCGAACGCGGGCACCGCGACGATCAACGGCATGCCGTACACCCAGCTTGCCCAGCCCCTGCGCACGGTCGGCGCGCTGCTCGAAGCCAAGGCGATGCATCCGGGCCGGAGCGCACGCAACCACCTGCTGTTCCTGGCCCAGACCCAGGGTTTGCCAAGCCGCCGGGTGGACGAGGTACTCGACCTGGTGGGCCTGCGCGAGGTGGCGAACCAGCGGGTCCACGGGTATTCGCTGGGCATGAGCCAGCGGGTCGGCATCGCGGCGGCGATGCTCGGCAACCCGTCCGTGCTGCTGCTTGACGAGCCGGTCAACGGGCTCGACCCGGAAGGGATTCTGTGGATCAGGAACCTGATGAAGCACCTGGCCTCGGAGCAGCGCACGATCTTTGTGTCCAGCCACCTGATGAACGAGATGGCGGTGACCGCGGACCACCTGATCGTGATCGGCAAGGGAAAGCTGATCGCCGAAAGCTCGACGCAGGAGTTCATCGAGCGGAGTTCGGAAAAGACCGTGCTGGTGCGCTCGCCGGAGGCGGGTGAGCTCGCGGACCTGATCGCCGCCGAGGGCGGCAAGGCCATACCGCAGGACCCGGCCGAGGGGCGGGCTGCTGCGCTGAGCGTGACCGGCCTGGAGGCCCCCCGGATCGGGGAGATCGCCGCGGCGAACCGGATCGTCCTGCACGAACTCACGCCACGGCTGGGTTCGCTGGAGGAGGCATTCATCGAGATGACGGCCGGCAGCGTGGAGTACGGCGGCGACACACCCGCGGCGGCCCAGGAACCCGCGGTCAGCGTCACGTCCCCGGGGAGCAGCCAATGAGCACCGTTAGCACCGCGCCGGCCGCCCAGGCCCCGGCCCCGATCCCGGCCCGCCGGTCGGGCTTCGCCGGGGTGATGCTGGGCGAGTGGACGAAGATCCGCTCGGTCCGGTCCACGGTCTGGACGCTGATCATCTTCGTCGTCGTCAGCCTGGGGCTGACCGGCCTGCTCACCTGGCTCACCCTGAACGCGATAAGCAACGGCAGGCGCGGCAATGCCGCGTCCTCGATCGTCACCGACCCGGTCAACTTCATCCTGGGCACCGGTCTTGGCCTGGGCCAGCTCGCCATCTGCGTGCTGGGCGTGCTGGTGATCACCAGCGAGTACTCCACCGGAGCGATCCGATCCGCGCTGCTTGCCGTGCCACGCCGTTACCCGGTGATGCTGGCCAAGGGCCTGGTCTTCGCGGCGCTGGTGATCGTCGTCGGCGAGATCGTCGCGTTCTTGTCGTTCTTCATCGGCAAAGCCCTCGTGAACGGGCACGTCGTGACGCTCCGTGGGCAGGTGGCGGGTCACGCCGTCAGCGTGCACCACACGATCACGGTGTCACTGAGCCAGCCGGGCGTGCTGCAGGCGGTCGTCGGTTCCGGCCTGTACCTGACCGTGCTCGGCCTGTTCGCTCTGGCCATCGGCGGCCTGATCAGGCACACCGCGGGTGCGATCACCGCGGTGATCGGCATGGTGCTGGTCATCTTCCCGCTGGCCGGGCTGCTGCCGTCTAGCTGGGGCGCGCACGTCCACGCCTACCTGCCCACGATCGCGGGACAGCTGATCACCCAGGACAAGACCACGGCAGGCCAGCTCCTGTCGGCGTGGCAGGGCTTCGGCGTGTTCTGCGCCTGGACCGTGCTGCTCCTGGCCGCCGCCATTTTCCTGCTCCAGCGCCGCGACGCCTGAGCACGAGAAGTGCCAGCCGGTGGGATGTGCCGCGGGCGTAGCGTGGCCCGCACTCGGTGTCTGCCGCACGCGCCTCGGGCCTGACTCGGCCGACCACCGCATCGTCCTGCCAGCCCGCGGCGCGCCCGCCGGACGGCGCCACACGCGGCCGGCCCTAACCCACGCAGGAAGGGCCCAGTAGCTGCTTGAGGTCGGCGACCAGGCTGGGTGACGGCTTCACGCGCAGCTTGTCGTCCAGCTTGACCACGGTCGTGCGGCGCCCGTTGCACAGCCGCAGGTGCACCTCATTCAGCCCGGGATGGCCGCGCAGCACTTCCTGGAGCCGCTCCACCACGACGGGCACGCACCGCTGCACCGGGAGCGACACGACGAAAGGGGCGTTGTCGGTCGCCGACAGATCCGGCACGCTCACCTCCATCGCGATGAGCTTCGGCGACTCCTCCCGGCGGTCCAGCCTGCCCTTCACGAGCAGGATCGCGTCATCGGTGAGCTGGGTGGCGCAGCCGGCGTAGGTGGCGGGGAAGAACAGCACCTCGATCGCGCCTTCAAGGTCCTCGAGCGTGGCCGCGGCCCACGGGTTGCCCTGCCGGGTGACCTTGCGCTGCACCCCGGACAGGATCCCGCCGACGGTGACCGGCTGTCCATCGCCGCGGCCGCCTCGTGCGCCCCGCTCGGCCGCGCCGCGCTCGGCCTCGTCGGCAGCGGAGGACAGCAGTTGCGCGACGGAGCAGTCGGTGCTGCTGGCGAGGATGTGCTCGACACCGAGCAGGGGATGGTCGGAGACGTACAGGCCGAGCATCTCCCGCTCGAACGCGAGCAGGGTGGCCTTGTCCCATTCGCCGTCGGGCACCGGGACCTCAAACGTCGCCTCGGTCTCGGTGTCCGGGCCGAACAGCGAGTCCTGGCCCATGGCCTCGTTGCGCTTGACGTCGATCACCGTGTCGATCGCCTGCTCGTGGATGAGCACGAGGCCCTTGCGCGGGTGGCCGAGCGAGTCGAAGGCACCGGCCTTGACCAGTGACTCGATGACCCGCTTGTTGCACACGTTGACCGGCACCTTGTTCAGGAAGTCGGAGAAGCTGGTGAACGCGCCCTCGGTGGTGCGGGCCGCGACGATGGCGTCCACCACCGCGGTGCCGACGTTGCGCACGGCGGCCAGCCCGAACCGGATGTCGCCGCCGACGGGGGTGAACGTGGCGGCCGAGGCGTTCACGTCCGGCGGCAGCACGGTGATCCCCATCCGGCGGCACTCGTTCAGGTAGAGGGCGCTCTTGTCCTTGTCACCGGCGACGGAGGTGAGCAGGCCCGCCATGTACTCGGCCGGGTAGTTAGCCTTGAGGTAGGCGGTCCAGTAGGACACCAGCCCGTAGGCGGCGCTGTGCGCCTTGTTGAAGGCGTAGTCGGAGAACGGGACCAGGATGTCCCAGAGCGTCTTGATCGCCGAGTCCGAGTACCCGTTCTCCCGCATCCCCGCGGCGAACGGCTCGAACTCCTTGTCAAGGATCTCCTTCTTCTTCTTGCCCATGGCCCGCCGCAGCAGGTCCGCCTTGCCGGGCGAGTAGCCGGCCAGCTTCTGCGCGATCGCTATCACCTGCTCCTGGTAGACGATCAGCCCGTAGGTGTCGCCCAGGATGTCGGCGAGCGGCTCGGCCAGTTCGGGGTGCAGCGGCACCACCGGCTTGCGCGCGTTCTTGCGGTCGGCGTACTCGTTGTGCGCGTTGGCGCCCATCGGCCCGGGCCGGTAGAGCGCACCGACCGCCGAGATGTCCTCGAAGTTGTCCGGCCGCATGCTCCGCAGCAGGGCCCGCATCGGGCCGCCGTCGAACTGGAAGATGCCCAGCGTGTCGCCGCGGGCCAGCAGGTCATAGGTGGGCTGGTCGTCCAGCGGCAGGTCTTCCAGGCTGATCTCGGTACCGCGGTTGGCCTTGATCCCCGCCACCGCGTCGTCCAGGACGGTGAGGTTGCGCAGGCCGAGGAAGTCCATCTTGAGCAGGCCGAGGTCTTCGCACGCGGGGTAGTCGAACTGGGTGATGACCGCGCCGTCGGCTTCGCGCTTCCAGACCGGGACGTGGTCGACGATCGGCTCGCTGCTCATGATCACGCCGGCCGCGTGCACGCCTGCCTGGCGGATCAGCCCTTCCAGCCCGCGCGCTGTGTCGATGACCTGGCGGATCTCCTGCTCCGCCTCGTACAGCCCACGGATCTCGCCGGCCTCGCCATGGCGGGGGTGGTCGGCGTCGAAGATGCTGCCCAGCGGGATGTCCTTGCCCATCACTGCGGGCGGGAACGCCTTGGTGATCCGGTCCCCGAGCGCGTAGGGGAACCCGAGCACCCGGGTGGAGTCCTTCACCGCGGCCTTGGCCTTGATGGTGCCGTAGGTGATGATCTGGGCGACCCGGTCGTCGCCGTACTTCTCGGTCACGTACCTGATGACGTCACCGCGCCGGCGCTCATCGAAGTCGATGTCGATGTCGGGCATGGACACGCGTTCGGGATTGAGGAACCGCTCGAACACCAGCCCGTGGTTGAGCGGATCGAGGTCGGTGATGCCCAGTGCGTAGGACACCAGGCTGCCGGCCGCCGAACCGCGCCCGGGGCCGACCCGGATCCCGTTGTGCTTGGCCCACATGATGAAGTCGGCGACCACAAGGAAGTACGAGCAGAACCCCATGGACACCATGACGTCCATCTCGAAGCTGGCCTGGTCCCGGCGCCGGTCGTCGAAGCCATCCGGGTAGCGGCGGTCCATGCCGCGCCAGACCTCTTTGCGGAACCAGCTTTCCTCGGTCTCTCCCTCCGGTACGGGGAACTTGGGCATCAGGTTGGACTTGGCGAACTTGACGTCGGCCCGCTCGGCGATCAGCAGCGTGGTGTCGCAGCCTGCCTGCCACTCCTCGTCGCTGCTGACCGCGCGCATCTCCTGGGGGCTCTTCAGGTAGTAGCCGGTGCCCTCGAAGCGGAACCTGCCCGGGTCGGCGAGGGTCGCGTTGGTCTGCACGGCGAGCAGCACCTCGTGCGCGGTGGCATCGTCCGGGCTGGTGTAGTGCGAGTCGTTGGTGACCACGAACGGCAGCGACAGGTCGCGTGCCACCCGGCGCAGGCCGTCCCGGACCCGGTTCTCGATCTCCAGCCCGTGATCCATGATCTCGACGAAGAAGTTGCCGGGCCCGAAGATGTCGCGGTAGGTGGCGGCGGCGGCCACGGCCTGGTCGTACTGGCCCAGCTTGAGACGGGTCTGCACCTCACCGGAGGGACAGCCGGTGGTGGCGATGATTCCCTTGGCGTGCGCCGCCAGCAGTTCGCGGTCCATCCGGGGCTTGCGGAAGAAGCCTTCGAGCGAGGCGAGCGACGACAGCCGGAACAGGTTGTGCATGCCCTCGGTGGTCTCGGCGAGCAGCGTCATGTGGGTGTACGCCCCGGCGCCGGACACGTCGTCGTCCTTTTGCGCCGGGGTTCCCCACCGGACCGGCTGCCGGAACCGCCGGTGCTCGGGTGCCACGTAGGCCTCGATCCCGATGATCGGCTTGACGCCCGCGGCGGTCGCCTTGGACCAGAAGTCGTAGGCACCGTAGACGTTGCCGTGATCGGTGATGGCGACGGCCGGCATGCCCGCCCGCTGGCACCCGGTGAACATGTCCTTGAGCCGGGCGGCCCCATCCAGCATGGAGTACTCGGTGTGCACGTGGAGGTGCACGAACCCGCGATCGCGGGGGGTTCCGGGCCGTGGGGTCCGGGGGCTTGCCCCCGGGGAGGCAGAGTGCCCCCCCGGGCTAGCACTGCGACCCTGGCCGAAGCCGCTTTGCGGCGAGTAGCCTTCCCCGGTTCCGGCCGCCGTCACGAGTGAACCGCCTCCTTCGGGCATGCGCAGTACGCCCTCGCGGGCACACCTGAACCAGGGCCGGGGGGAAGTTGCCAGTGCTCCCGCCCAGGGCCGCACTGGTCCGGCAGAACGACTCTAACGGAGCCCGCAGACAGTACGAAGCCGCCGTGCCGGACCGGTGCCCGGTTTGCCTCAACCGTCCGCCCGGAGGACGTCGAGCGCGTGCGCCAGGTCCGCCGGGTAGGCACTGTGGAACTCGGCCCACCGGCCGTCGGCGGGGTGGGCGAAACCCAGCTGGACGGCGTGCAGCCACTGCCGGGTCAGGCCAAGCCGCTCGGCGAGGACCGGATCGGCACCATAGAGGAGGTCTCCGGCACAAGGATGGCGCAGCGCCGCCATGTGCACCCTGATCTGGTGCGTCCGCCCGGTTTCCAGCCTGACCTCGATGAGGCTCGCGGCCCGGAACGCCTCGATCGTGTCGTAGTGGGTCACGCTGGGGCGGCCGCCGGTGACCACCGCGAAGCGCCCGTCGCCCGAGGGGTGCCTGCCGATCGGCGCGTCTACGGTGCCCCGCAACGGGTCGGGATGGCCCTGCACCAGAGCGTGGTAGCGCTTGTCCACCTCGCGCTCGCGGAACGCGCGCTTCAGCGCGGAGTAGGCAGGCTCGCTCTTGGCCACCACCATCAGCCCCGAGGTGCCCGCGTCCAGCCGGTGCACTATCCCCTGCCGCTCGGCCGCCCCGGAACTGGCGATGGTGTGCCCGGTGGCGCGCAGGCCGTCGAGCACCGTGGGGCCGGACCAGCCCGGCGTCGGGTGCGCGGCGACACCGGCCGGCTTGTCTACCACGACGATGTCCTCGTCCTCGGCGACGATGGCCAGGCCCGGCACTGGCTCAGGAGACGGCGCGGTGGCGGGTGGGGGCGGCAGGATCACCTCCAGCCACTCGCCGGCCGGCACCCGCTGCGATTTGGCCGCCGGGCGCCCGTCGACCAGCACGTTGCCGCTTGTCACCAGGTCTGCCGCGGTGGCACGGGACAAGCCGAACATGCGCGCCAGAGCGGCGTCGAGCCGCTCACCGTCCAGCCCTTCGGGAACAGCCACCCGGCGCGGGCCGCCGACCATCACGTCTGGCTGTCCCCTGCCTGGGCTCCGCCGGCCGGGCCGCGGGCGGTGTCCTCTTTACTGGCGGCCCGGACGTCCCTGCTGCCGTCCAGCCGGATCCCGCGGGCGGCCAGCAGTACGGCGAGGAACCCGCCGCACACGATGCACGAGTCGGCCACGTTGAAGACCGGCCAGTGCGGCAGCTGGATCCAGTCCACCACCTCGCCGCGGAACACCCCGGGCGAGCGCAGCAGCCGGTCCGTGAGGTTCCCGGCCGCGCCGCCAAGCAACAGGCCGAGCGTCACCGCCCAGGCCAAGCTGTGCAGGCGCCGCGAAGTCCGCACGATGAAGAAGATCACGCCCACGGCGATGAGAGTGAACACGATGGTGATGCTGGGCCCGAAGCTGAACGCGGCGCCGCTGTTGCGCACCAGGTCCAGGGTGAGCAGCGTGCCGATCACCTTGACCTCGTGGTAGGGGGTGAGCGTGGCCACCACGATGATCTTGGTGATCACGTCCGCCACGAAGACCGCCGCGGCGACACCGAAGAGCAGGCCCACCCGGCGCGGACGGCGCGGCTCCTGCGGGCCTGATTCCTGCACTTTAGCGCCTTTCCTCGCGCTGCTTGCAGGTCACGCACAGGGTGGCACGTGGGAACGCCTGCAGGCGCGCTTTGCCGATCGGCTGACCGCACGATTCACACACGCCAAAGGTACCGTCATCTATCCGGGCGAGCGCACGCTCGCTGAGCGCCAGCAGTTCGCGCGCGTTCTCGGTCAGCGCGAGTTCGTGCTCGCGCTCGTATGTCTTGGCCCCGGCGTCGGCGGGGTCATCGCCTGCATCCACGGCCGCGTCGCCGAGCCGCTCGGCGATCGCCGACTCGGCCTCGTTGATGTCGGCGAGGAGCCCGGCGATGTCCGCTTGAAGCTGCTGGCGCACCTTCTTCAGCTCCGCCTCGGACCAGGGCTTTTCGCCGGGGCGCACGGGAAGGGCGGCGGCGCCGGCGCCCGCGGCTGCGGCCATGATCTGCCTCCCTTTGCGGAACGGTGCCCTTGCTGCCGTGAATCGATCTTGAACACGAGCAGTCACCGGAGGATATTTCGCCATGGCGGGCCTCCGCAAACGGCTCTGTTCTTCCGGCCCCACCACCCCACACTCTGTCACTCTGGCCCCACCACCCCGCCCAAGTGACCGCAGCGCGGCGCATCGGATATCGTGTCAGTCGCGAAGGCGTTGATGGGAACAGCTGCCGTCGGTAGCGGCCAGGAGCGATCCGGGGATGGTGAGAGCCCGGGGCCGCGCCCAGCGGACCAGATCACCCCGGAGCCGCCGGAAGAACGGCTCCCGCACCGGCCTAGCCGGGGCGGGAACAGCTCAGTAGAACCGGCCGCGAGCCAATTGAGCGGGCCGCGAATCACCCTGCGGGGCAGATCGCGGTCAAGGAGGGTGGTACCGCGGGACCGCCGCCGGCTGTGTCCCGTCCCTCCAGCGATCCGAGCACAGGCCAGCCGATCTGGCAGTGCCCGACCGTTGGAGGAGTCCGATGCCCCCGTCAGGCGCCCACGACGCTGCCTACTTCCCGGCCGTGCCCGCGGCGATAGACCTGCCCGCGATGGAGCACGAGATCCTGCGGCGCTGGCGGGACGGCAAGATCTTCGACCGTTCCCTGGACCGGACGGCACCCGGCCAGATCTGGACCTTCTATGAGGGCCCGCCCACCGCCAACGGCATGCCCGGCGTGCATCACATCGAGGCCCGGGTCTTCAAGGACGTCTTCCCCCGGTTCAAGACCATGCAGGGGTTCCACGTGCCCCGCCAGGCCGGCTGGGACTGCCACGGCCTGCCGGTGGAGGTCGCGGTCGAGAAGGAACTCGGCCTGTCGGGCAAGAAGGACATCGAGGCATACGGCATCGCCGCGTTCAACCAGCGCTGCCGCGAGTCGGTGCTGCTGCACGTGGACGCCTTCGAGGAACTCACCAACCGGCTTGGCTACTGGATCGACCTGTCCAGCGCGTACCGGACGATGGACGCCAGCTACATCGAATCCGTCTGGTGGTCGCTCAGGGAGATCTTCCGCAATGGCCTGCTGGTCAGGGACTACCGGATCAGTCCGTACTGCCCCCGCTGCGAGACCGCGCTGTCCGACCACGAGATGGGCCAGCCGGACGTCTATCGCGAGGTGACCGACCCGGGTGTGACGGTGCGGTTCCCGCTGCTGACCGTGCCCGAAGGGGCCACGCCGCTGCTGGCCGGGGCGGATCTGCTGGTGTGGACCACCACGCCGTGGACCCTCGTTTCCAACACCGCGGTGGCCGTGCACCCCGACGAGGGTTACGTGGTGGCCCGCCGGGCGGGTGGCCAGGAGGCCGTCGTGGTGGCCGAGCGGTTGATGCCGCGGGTGCTCGGCGAGGGCTGGCACGTGGCCGCCAGGCTGCGCGGTTCCGACCTGGTCGGAGCGACGTACCGGCCGCCCTTCAGCCTGGTGGACATCCCCGGCGCGCACGTCGTGCTGCCCGGGACCTTCGTCACCACCGAGGATGGGACCGGCCTCGTGCACATGTCGCCCGCGTTCGGCGCGGATGACATGGAGACCAGCCGGGCCCACGGGCTGCCGGTGGTCAACCCGGTCCGCCCGGACGGGCGGTTCGAGGACTCGGTGCCGCTGGTCGGTGGGCTCTTCTTCAAGGACGCCGACGAGCCGCTGGTCCGTGATCTGTCCGAGCGTGGCGTGCTGTTCCACAATGAGCCGTATCAGCACAGCTACCCGCACTGCTGGCGGTGCCACACGCCGCTGCTCTATTACGCGCTGCCGTCCTGGTTCATCCGGACCACCCAGATCAAGGACCGGCTGCTCGCGGAGAACGAGCGGACCAACTGGCAGCCACCCACGATCAAGGAGGGCCGTTACGGGGAGTGGCTGCGCAACAACGTTGACTGGGCGCTGTCGCGTACCCGGTACTGGGGCACGCCACTGCCGCTGTGGGAGTGCGGCGAGCATCATCTGACCTGCGTCGGATCCCTGGCCGAGCTGAGTGAGCTGGCCGGTCGCGATCTGTCGGACCTGGATCCGCACCGGCCGTACGTGGATGCCGTGGTGATCGCCTGCCCGGACTGCGGCGGCCCCGCACAGCGCGTGCCGGAAGTCATCGACGCCTGGTACGACTCGGGCTCGATGCCGTTCGCCCGGCTCGGTGCGCCGTGGCGCAACGAGGAGGAGTTCCGCCGCGCCTACCCAGCCCAGTTCATCTGCGAGGCGATCGACCAGACCAGAGGCTGGTTCTACTCGCTGATGGCGGTCGGCACCCTGGTCTTCGACCGGTCCTCCTACGAGAACGTCGTGTGCCTTGGCCTGGTGGTGGACGAGCAGGGCCGCAAGATGAGCAAGCACCTCGGCAACGTGCTCGAGCCGATCCCGCTGATGGAGGCGCACGGCGCCGACGCCGTCCGGTGGTACTTCGCCGCCTCCGGCTCCCCCTGGTCGACCCGGCGGATCGGGTCGGCCACGCTCGATGAAATCGTCCGCAAGGTGCTGCTGACGTACTGGAACACGGTTTCGTTCCTGACCCTGTACGCCAACGCCGGTGCCGCGCAGGGTGCGGCGTGGCGGCCCGGGATGCTGGCCGGTGCCCCACCGCCGGCCGCCAGGCCACTGCTTGACCGGTGGGTTCTGAGCGAGCTGGCACTCGTGACGTCCGAGGTCACGGCCGCCCTGGAGGAGTTCGACACCGCCGCGGCCGGACGCCGCCTCACCACGTTCGTTGACGACCTGTCCAACTGGTACGTGCGCCGGTCCCGGCGGCGGTTCTGGGAGGGACCTGGCACGCCAGGAGGGGCCGCGGCCTTCGCCACCCTGTACCAGTGCCTGGAGACCCTCACCAGGCTGATGGCGCCGATCGTGCCGTTTCTCACCGACTACGTCTGGGGGATACTGCGCGGCCCCGACGACCCCGAGTCGGTCCACCTCACCGCATGGCCACGTGTCGATCCCGGCCTGGTGGACCGGGAACTCTCCGCCCAGATGGGCCTGGTCCGGCGGCTGGTGGAGCTGGGCCGGTCGGCCCGCGCCGCGGCGTCCCTGGGCATCCGGCAGCCGCTGCCGCGCGCCCTGGCGGATGCGGCCGGGTTCGCCGGCCTGCCCGCCGAGCTTCGCGACCAGGTGGCCGGTGAACTCAACGTGCGGGCGCTTGAGGCGCTCAGCACGGTGGCCGGCGACCTGGTGGACCACGTCGTCAAGCCGAACTTCCGCACGCTCGGCCGCCGGTTCGGTAACCGCACCCAGGCGGTCGCGGCGGCGATCACTGCGGTGGACCCCGGCACGCTGGCCGGCCAGCTCGCCGCGGCGGGCGAGGCGTCGGTCCTGGTGGGCGGGGAGCCAGTGGGGATCGGCCCGGATGACGTGATCGTGACCCAGACCCCACGCGCGGGGTGGTCGGTGGCCAGTGACGGCGGCGAGACCGTGGCCCTGGACCTGGACGTGACTCCGGAACTGCGCCGAGAGGGACTGGCCAGGGAGGTGATCCGGCTGGTGCAGGACGCCCGTAAGTCGGATGGCCTGGAGGTCAGCGACCGGATCGCACTGCGCTGGGAGGCGCCAGACCCGGAACTCGCGGCGGCGCTGACCGAGCATGGGCAGCTGATCGCCGGGGAAGTGCTCGCCACCGAGTTCGGCCCGCTCGGCACCGCCGATCCGTCGGCCGCACCGGACGCGGGAACCGAGCACCGGGCCGCCGACCTGGGCCTGAACTTCTGGATCCGCCGGTCCTGAGCCGACCAACGCTCCGCTTACCGGCCAGCGCCGCGATAGCGCTTGGCCGCGGATCTGCCGATGGCTGGTCAGGCGGAGGGGTCAGGTTTATCGGGCTGGCACGCCTTGCAGGGCACCAGCCCGGTGGCTTCGGCCTCCCGGCGGGTCATGATCTCCAGGTCGCCCTCGCCGAGGAAGCGGATGAGGATGCATCCCCTGCGGTGGTACCTGGCGACGCCCGGCACGATGGTCACCTCGTCGTCCAGCGGTGTGGCGTCGCCCGCTGCCCGGTCGGCCTCTTCGCCGGCAGCGGTGTCCTCCGAGCCGTCAGCACCGTCCGCCCTGGCACCGTCGTCCGCCCTGGCAGCGTCCTCTTCGGCCGTTTTCCCGGCAGCGGTGTCCTTCCCGGCAGCGGTGTCCTTCCCGGCAGCGGTGTCCTTCCCGGCAGCGGTGTCCTTCCCGGCAGCGGTGTCCTTCCCGGCAGCGGTGTCCTTCCCGGCAGCGGTGTCCTTCCCGGCGCTGCCCTCGGCTTCGGCCTCGGCAGCGGCCGAGGTGCGGTCACCCTTGGTGGCGGTATCCGCCGAGCCGGCCTCGCGCTGCTCCCCGGTCTCCGCGGCGTCCCCGGCACCGTCCACAGCGGCTGGCTCACGGTCTGCCCCGCCATGTCCCGTCCCGGCGGTTCCGGGCTCAGCCGTGCCCGGGGCGGGTTCCTCGGCTTCGGTGTCGCTGTCGGCAGCCTCATCCGTCCCGGTGGCCCCGGCCGCGGCCCCCGCGGGTGTGCCGCCCGGCGTGGTGCCGAGCGCGGCGGCAGGCTCAGCCGCTCCGGAGCCAGCCGGCTCATCGCCCGCCACGTCCGTCACGGGCGCCGCGGCGTCGCCGTCCTCGCTGGCCTCGTCGCTCGCCGCGGCGTCGCTGCCGGTCACATCGCCTGGGGTTGCCCCGCCGTCCGCCAGCCCGCCCGCTGGCGTGCCGCCGTCGGGACGGACGGGATCGTGGCCGCCGTCGGGACGGACGGGATCGTGGCCGCCGTCGGGACGGACGGGATCGTGGCCGCCGTCGGGACGGACGGGATCGTGGCCGCCGTCGGGACGGACGGGATCGTGGCCGCCGTCGGGACGGACGGGATCGTGGCCGCCGCTCGCGGCCCGCTCCTCCACACCGGTGGCGCGGAGGCCGGACCATGCGCTCCACACGCTGCCGGCTTCCTGGCCGGCCTCGGCCTCTTCCCCGGCCGGAGAGTCTTCCCTGGATGACAGGTCGCCGGAGCCGGGCCGGGCAGGCTTGCGGTCCCGTCCCGGCCTGGTCAGTTCGTCAACGTACGGTGGGACCATCCGATCCCGCCGTGCCTCGCCAGCGGCCGGCCCCTCGGCCTGCTCGTCGTCCTCATCCGGCCCGCCGGGCGACCGCGAGGTCTCCGCGCCCCGGTACGCAGGGTCCGCCTGCCGGTATCCCGGCGGTGACCAGGCTGCCTCCGGCTCGTCGCCCGCCGTCTCGGCCGGGCCATGCCAGGCGGCGGAACCGGCGCCCATTGCCCGGGGTCCCGCGGTGGACGGCCAGGCAGGCCGGACCGGATCCTGACTGCCGCTGCCGGAGACTTCTTCGCTGACCCGATCCCAGAAGTCGTCGCCCGCGCCCCCGGCACCGGCCCGTTCGCGGCGGGCCGCTTCATCCCTGGCCCGAACGGCCCGTTCATCGGCGGTGGGCAGCCGGAACGCCTCGGCCCCCGGCGTAGCCGCTTCCTTTTCCTGCCGTGCCGCCTGGTCGCGGGTCCCTCGGGAGGCGGGTTCGCGCCCGGCTCCGGCCTGGTCAGGGCCGGCTTGCGCAGCGGCATCCTGGTCCTCATCGTGGTCGCGGTAACTGTCTCTGCCGCGGCCTGGCCGCCCCGCCCACGCCGCGGCGGCATAGCCGCGGTCCTGGCCCGGCCGGTCCCGCTCGCGTTCCCGGCCGGACCCCGGCCGATCCTGGCGGGTTTCTCGGCTACGCGGATCCCGGCCGGCAAGCTCCTGGCCCGCTGGCTCACGGCCGGCCCGCTCCCGGTCGCCCCGGTCATGTGCGGCGGGTTCATCCCGGACGGGCTCGCGGTCGCTCCAGGGACGCCCGGCCGGCTCGCGATCGCCCGGCGTGCGCCCGCCTCGGTCACGTTCTGTCCTGCCCTTGTCCCCTCGGGCGGGCTCACGCGGGGCGGGGGCACGCGCCGCCGGGTCGCGGGCCGTGGACCCGGTGCCGGGGGCGGGGGCGGGGGCACGCGCCGCCGGGTCGCGGGCCGCAGACCCGGTGCCGGGGGCGGGGGCGGGGGCAGGCCGCACGGAACGGCCGCGACCGGCCGCGTGAGCCGCCGAGTGCTCGCCGGCGCGCCGGCCGGCTACCGAGGCACCCTTGGCCGCTATCGAGCCCGGCCACCGGGCGGAACCCGAACCCGCACCCGACGCCGATGCCGCCGTCCGGGGCTTTTCGGCGAGGTCACCGTCCTGCTCGCCGCCGTCCCTGCCACCGCGGTCAGCTCGTGCCCGGCCATCGGCTGCCAGCCCCGCACCGGCGGGCTGCCCCGCGCTGGCTGGACCGGTCGCCACGGCCCGGATCCCGTCGGGCCGGGCCCCAGCGACGCCAGTGGCTCCCCAGCCGGGCCGAATGTCTCCCGCTGCGGCTGCGCCGAAAAGCTCTCGGCGCCGGAGCAGAACTCCGACGCCGAGGGTGAGCGCCGCGAGGATGCTCACGGCGATCGAAGCGTAGATCAGTCCCAGACTGGCCGAGAACACCCCGGCCACCAGCATCGCCAACGCCGCAACGGTCAGGAGGGCACTGGAGCGGATCACGTGCGCCCTCCCACGCCCCGGCGTGGCGTGCCGGGCTGCTGGTTACCGGCGGTCGTGTGAAGGGCCGTCGGAGGGGTGGAAGCCCCCGTTGTGCCCTCCGGGCTCCGGTGAGCCGACGTAGGCGCCGGTGACTGCCGGCTGGCCGTTGCGGGAGTCGATGCGAGACTGCACACCGCCGCCGACCGAGGACTGCGGCCCGGCGACCGCGGGGAAGGTGCCGCTGTCCGCGGCGCCCGCCTCCAGGTCGCGGAGCTGGCCTTC
Organism: uncultured Actinomycetes bacterium; assembly: GCA_963726415.1. Classification (GTDB taxonomy): domain Bacteria; phylum Actinomycetota; class Actinomycetes; order Streptosporangiales; family Streptosporangiaceae; genus DASXKD01. The sequence goes on along the minus strand of CAVSCM010000039.1, from coordinate 19,341 downwards.
GAGGTACGCCTTGAGCCTGCTGCGGTATTCGCGCTCGAACGCTCGCAGGTCGTCGACCCGGCGCTCCAGCTCTTCCCGCTGCTGGACCAGGGAGCCCATGGCCTGACGGTGCCGCTCCTGCGCATCGCGCTCCAGGCTTTCCGCCCGGGCCCGCGCGTCGCTGGTGATCTGCTCGGCCTGCCGCCTGGCCTTGCCGAGTATCTCGTCCGCCTCACGGCGAGCCCGGCCCAGGGTCTCATCGGCCTCACGGCGAGCGTCGGCGATGGCCTGGTCGGCGGTCTGCTGGGCGAGGGCAAGGACACGGGCTGCCGTGTCCATGTTGTCCTCGCTCGGCATGCTCGCCCTGACCGGCTCGGGCCGGTGCTCCGGCTCGGGCATCATCGGCTCGGGCGCCAGCATCTCTGGCTCCGGGTCGGCCAGCGGGGAGCTGAGCGCGGACACGGCCGACTTGCCCCCGCGCAAGCACTCAGCCAGCTTGGACCGGAGTTCCTCGTTCTCCTGGATCAGCCGGTCCAGCTCGACCTCGACTTCATCGAGGAAGGCGTCTACCTCTTCCTCGTCGTAGCCGGGGCGGAGCCTGGTGGTACTGAACTGCTTGTTCCGCACGTCTGCGGGGGTCAGCGGCATCTCGTCTCCTTGGTGCGCTGCAGTCTGTTCCTATGGGACCGTACCTGATCACAACAGCCCCACGGCGTTGATCAGGAGAAGTACCACGAAGAACAGAACCATGAAGCTGAGGTCCAAGGCCACACTACCGAGCCGGAGCACGGGGATGAACCGGCTTAGGAATTTCAGCGGCGGGTCGGTTGCGGTGAACACCGTTTCGGCCACCACCAGCACAGGCCCGCGTGGCGACCAGGACCGGGAGAAGGCCTGGATCCAGCTAAATATCAGCCGCCCGATGAGCAGCAACAGGTAGATCCATAGGACGTATGTCAAGATGATCTTTACGAGACCCACAACCCAGTCCTGCTCTCACCACGACACGGCAGCCGCCCTGCGGTCGGCGCCGAGCCGCCTGACCTGGGCCGCCTAACTCTGGTTGAAGAAGCCCCTCTCGGCCATCCGGGCCTTGTCTTCGGCGGTCACCTCTATGGACGCGGGTGACAGCAGGAAGACCCTGTTGGTCACCCGGTCGATGCTTCCGCGAAGCCCGAAAATCAGCCCTGCTGCGAAGTCAACAAGTCGCTTAGCGTCACTATCGACCATTTCTGACAGGTTCATGATGACCGGGGTGCCTTCGCGGAAGTGCTCACCGATCGTCCGGGCCTCATTGTATGTGCGCGGATGCAGCGTCGTGATCCGAGTGAGATCTGCGGTCTGGCGCACCGGAGCAGGGCGGCCGGGCTCGGCGGCGTCGGCGTCATAGCCACCGTGCGGCTGGGCGGCCGGCTGACGCGCGGAATCGGGCCCAGGGCCCTCCTCGTCCTCGTAGCCGGCGTAATCCTCCTCAAAGGAGTCATAGCCGTCTTCGTAGGCCACCTCGTCCTCGACGAGGCCGAGATAGACCGCCATCTTGTGGATCGCGCCGGCCATCCGTCAGCCCTCCGTCGTCCCTGGCCTGCCATTCGCTGCGACGGACATTACCTGACGAAGCCCGGCCGGCCGCCGAGCAACGCCGTACCGACGCGAACGTGTGTCGCGCCGGCCGCAATGGCGTCTTCCAAATCGCCGCTCATTCCCGCCGACACTATGACGGCTTCGGGATAAGCCGCACGGACCGCGCCGGCGATTCGCGGAAGTGGCGCGAATGCCTCGGCAGGGGGAACGCCGAGTGGCGCCATCGCCATCACGCCGCCAAGTACCAGACCCTCCTCTGCGGCCACGGCGCCGGCGAGTGTTACCACCTCAGGCTCGGGCACGCCGCCGCGCCCCTCGTCCTGGTCCAGGCTGACCTGGACAAGACAGGTGACGGTCCGGCCCGCCTTCCTGGCTGCCGTGCCCAGCGCGCGCACCAGCCTGAGCCGGTCCACCGAATGCACCACCCCGGCGTAACCGACCACGCTCGCGGCCTTGTTGGTCTGAAGCTGCCCGATGAAATGCCAAGTCAGTTCCGGGGAAAGGTCTGCGCATTCGGCCGCCTTGGGCGCCGCCTCCTGGTCCCGGTTCTCCCCCACATCCCGCACACCGAGTTCGCTGAGCAATCGCACGTCCGAGGCGGGAAACGTCTTGGTCACCGCAACCAGCGTCACCTCCCCCGGATCCCGCCCCGCCGCCACGCACGCGTCCTCGATCCGCCCATGCACGGCCTTGAGCCGGGTCGCGATCTCCGCCCGCCGCGCCTCCACATCCGTCACACCCACATCATCACCCCGACGATCACCCTGAACTCGGTCAGGGTGGGGCCACTCGCCCGCAGCGGATGGGAAGTGGGGCGAGCCCGGCGGAACGCAACCAGGCCACCCCCGAACCCACCTCTCGCTCTTTCTCCCCTCACGGGCCGGACTACTTGCCCCACCGAGCGCGGGCGAGCAGGTGCCGTCCCCGCAGCGTGTAAGAGCCGAAGGCGAAGCGCGGGGGCGGTACCTGTTCGCCCGCCCCCCGCAAAGGATCACTTCAAGAAGTCCGGCACATCCAGCTCATCGTCCTCTTCGAAGACGACACTGCGGCGGCGGGTGGTGGTGGCCGCGTCGAACATGCGCGCCGCGGCGCCGGGGTCGGCTCGGTGCCGCGCGGGTACCGCCGCCGCGGCCACCGGCTCGGCCTCCTCGTCGGCCCGGTCTGCGGAGTCAACGTCATCTCCGGGCATCGCGCTGTCCTCGACCGGTCCTGGCGCGGGCGCTGGTGGGCCGGTCACGCTGGCGGCGGGCTCGACCGCCACGCGCTCTTCCACCACAGGCTCATCCACCGCAGCATCGAGCGTATGGCCGCCAGCGGAGTGGCCGTTGCTGGTGCCGAACCCGCTGCTACCGGAAAAGGATGCGGCTCCCGGGGCCGGGCTATGGGCGTCCAGTCCCGGGCGGGCCACAGCGGGCTGCGCGGGCAGCGCGTGCCGTACGCCCGCCTCGTCGAACCCGGCCGCGATCACGGTCACCCGGACCTCGTCACCGAGGGCGTCGTCGATCACGGCGCCGAAGATGATGTTGGCGTCCGGCGCCGCCGAGTTGGCGACAAGCTGGGCCGCCTCGTTGATCTCGAACAGCCCGAGGTCCGAGCCACCCTGGATGGACAGCAGCACGCCGTGCGCGCCGTCGATGCTCGCTTCGAGCAGCGGGCTGGAGATGGCCATCTCCGCGGCGGCCACGCTGCGGTCATCCCCGCGGGCGGAACCGATACCCATCAGGGCGGAACCAGCACCGGACATGACCGACTTCACGTCGGCGAAGTCCAGGTTGATCAGGCCCGGGGTGGTGATCAGGTCGGTGATGCCCTGGACACCGGACAGCAGCACCTGGTCGGCGGCCTTGAACGCGTCGAGCACGCTGACGTGGCGGTCCGAGATGGACAGCAGCCGGTCGTTGGGGATCACGATGAGCGTGTCCACCTCGCTGCGCAGCCGTTCGATGCCGATCTCCGCCTGGGACGCCCTGCGCTTGCCCTCGAAGCCGAACGGCCTGGTCACCACGCCGATCGTGAGCGCACCGAGGGACCGCGCCACGTCGGCCACGACCGGAGCACCGCCGGTGCCGGTGCCGCCGCCCTCGCCCGCGGTCACGAAGACCATGTCCGCGCCCTTGAGGACTTCCTCGATTTCCTCACGGTGGTCCTCGGCGGCCTTGGCACCCACATCAGGGTTGGCGCCGGCGCCGAGCCCACGGGTCAGTTCACGGCCGACGTCCAGCTTGACGTCGGCGTCGCTCATCAGCAGCGCCTGCGCGTCCGTGTTGATCGCGATGAACTCAACGCCCTTGAGCCCCTCTTCGATCATCCGGTTTACGGCATTGACGCCGCCCCCGCCGATACCGACGACCTTGATGACCGCCAAATAGTTCTGCGGTGCTGCCACGAGGAGGGCCCTTTCCGCTTGTCTGCCGCTATCGTGTTCCTGCTCTGCTGCCAGTGCGGCCGGGGAATCCGCTTACACCGAAAATCGGCCGCGTCCGCAGGCCGCCGAAGTGCACCCCCGCAGTGACGGCCGGGCAATTCCACGATTTCCCGTGAGTCAAAACCCTCACTCTCAACCTGAGATTTAGAGTTATGCTATGGTGACGACTGATACGGACAGTAGGGTTGCCCAGAACCCGGGTCAACTCGCCACGCCCGTGGCGAGTCAGCCTGCTCGCTGATCTTTTATCAGTTTCGCCGCGGCCCGCCGTATTTCCCGGGGGCCGAGCCCCCGGATCCCACGGCCCCGGCTAGCCTGCGGTCCACTTTCCGTCGGCGCCCATCCGGAAACCAGTCAGCTTCCGAATCACTTCCGCTTCCCCACCCGTCGCCGATGGCCGGAGGTAGAGGTGAAACGGCGCCGAGGCTTGGAGTGTGAGATTGGCGCGGCGCGTGATGCGCCGCGGGCGGCGGTGATCTGGCAGACGGCGTTTTGAGCCGACTGCCAGCTTGCCGCTGTCCGCACCCCTGCGAGCTCCCGCAGGCCCGCTCAGCCACTGGTCATTGCAGTGCCGACGCCACTTACGTCATAGACCTTGGCATGCCGGCGCATCAGAATCCGCAGTTCCCTGGCCTTGATTCGCCCCCGCTCGGCGCCGCCCCAGACCACGACGGAACCGTTGGCCAGTTGCACCGACACGTCGTTCGGCCCGCCGGTCGTTATGCCGCGCACCTGCTTGGCGACTCGCCGCGGCAGTTCGCCCAGTACCGCCGCGGCGGCGCGCACCGCCGGGCTCCCACGCAGACTGCTGCTTGTGGTGTTCACGGTCAGCACGGGCAGCCCCGGCGGCCTGCGGGTGACCTCGCGGACGTTCACCCCAAAGGGGTCAACCAGGGCGTAACCGCCATGTACGGGCAGCGCGAAGACCGGCTTGCGCAACTCGACGGTGATCACCAGCGTGGTCGGCCAGTCCCTGCTGACCTGGGCCGACTGCACCTGCCTGAGCTGCTCCACCCGGCGGGAAATGGCGCCGGTGTCGACCCAGATGAGCGGCTGGCCGTGGGTCACCCGGGCGGCGGCGAGCACCTGCCCGGCGGAGACCGCCTTGCCGTTGCCCGCGACCCGGACCGAGCGCACCACCAGCAGTGAGGAGCCGAGCAGCGCCCAGGCCATCACACCGACGATGACCACCGCGGTGCCCGCGAAGAACACCGCCTTCCAGTGCGGCCTTGGCAGTCTCCCCCGGCCATGCCAGGGCCACCGGATGCGCCGCCGGGGCGGGCGGGGCCCGGGGCGGGTGCGCCGCCGCGGTCGTGCGCCGTCCCTGGTTCCGGGCCCTGGCCCGCCGGGGCGCCGCGTCGGCCCGGAAACTCTGCTAGCCATCAGGCGCTTCCCCCCGTTGCCGCAGTGCCTGCACAATCAGCGGGCCGAGCGCCGTGATGTCCCCGGCGCCCATGGTGAGGACGAGGTCCCCGGGGCGGGCGGCCGCCGCTACGGCGGCGGGCAGGTCGCGCGCGGTCGGGGATGAAATGGGCCCGCCCGCCGGGCACCGCCGAGGCGATGAGCAGCCCGCTGACCCCCGGCTCCGGGTCCTCCCGTGCCGCGTACACGTCCAGCACGAACGCCTCGTCGGCCAGCCCGAGCGCGGCGCCGAACTCCGCCGCGAAGATCCGGGTCCGGCTGAACAGGTGCGGCTGGAACGCCGCGAGGACCCGGCCCTGCGGCCTGATGTCGTGGGCCGTGCGGAGGTCGGCCGCGAGTTCGGTCGGGTGGTGCGCGTAGCTGTCGAGCACCAGCACCCCGGCGGCCTCGCCCTTCGGCTCCATCCGGCGGCCCACGCCGCGATAGGCGGCCAGCCCCGCGGCGGCCTGCCCCGGGCTCAGCCCAAGCTCGAGGGCGGCGGCGTAGGCGGCCGTTGCGTTCAGCGCGTTGTGACGGCCGGGGACGGCGACCTCGAGCAGGGCCTGTGACGGCGCGCCGGCGTCCTGCTGAGGCCTGGACAGTACGCCGAAGCGCACGGACATGCCGTGCGGGCGCACGCCGGTGAGCCGGTAATCGGCGCCGTGGTCCTCGCCATAGGTGCGGACCCGTACCCCGGCCGCTGCCGTGGCTGCGGCGAGGGCGCGTGCGCCGGGGTCATCGGCGCACGCGATCAGCATCCCGCCCGCGGTGATCCGCCGGGCGAACGCCGCGAACGCCGCCTCGATCTGGCCGAGGTCGGCGTAGTTGTCCAGGTGGTCAGCCTCCACGCTGGTGACGACGGCCAGTTCGGGGGCGAGCATCAGGAAGGAGCCGTCGCTCTCGTCGGCCTCGGCCACGAACTCCGCCCCGCTGCCGTCGCCGGCACCCAGGCCGGTCTCGGTGAGAATCCCGCCGATCACGTACCCGGGGTCGGCGCCGCTGTGCCGCAGGATCGTGGTGATCATGCTGGTGGTGGTGGTCTTGCCGTGGGTGCCCGCCACCGCGATCCCGCGCCGGCCCAGCATCACGCTGGCCAGGGCGGCGGCCCGGTGCAGGACCCGCAGGCCGCGCCGCCGCGCCTCGGCCAGTTCCGGGTTGTCCTCGCGGATCGCGGTGGACACCACGAGCGTGTCCGCGCCGTCGATGTTTTCCGCGGCGTGCCCGACGTGCACCTCGGCGCCCTGGCCAGCGAGCGCGGCGAGCAGGTCGCTGGCCGCGGCGTCGCTGCCGGAGACCTTCACCCCGCGGGCGATCATGATCCGGGCGATGCCGGACATGCCAGCGCCGCCGATGCCGGTGAAGTGCACCCGGCCCAGTTCCGCCAGTGGCACCGGGGCCACCGGGCTGACCAGGCTTCCCATGTCAGCTCACCGCCCGTGCGCCGCGTGACTGCGCGAGGGGCGGCCCGCGATGATGCTCATGACCTCGTAGGCCAGCCTGTCGTCGGTGTCGCGGCTGCCCAGCCGCGACGCCGCCTCCGACATTCCCGGCCACGAGCGGGGTGTCCAGCATGACCGGCAGCAGCACCTCGCAGATCCACTGCGGGGACAGCGCAGCGTCGTCCACGATGAGCCCGCCGCCGGCCCGCTCGATCGGCAGCGCGTTCAGCCGCTGCTCGCCGTTGCCGTGCGGCAGCGGGACATAGGCCGCGGGCAGCCCCACGGTGGTCATCTCGGCGCAGGTCAGAGCGCCGCTGCGGCACAGCGCGAAGTCGGCCGCGGCGTAGGCCAGGTCCATCCGGTCCACGTAGGGCAGCGTGACGTAGGGCGGGCCGACCGGCGGCATGTGCACTTCCAGGCCGCTGCGCGGGCCGAGCAGGTGCAGCACCTGGACCCCGGCGGCACGGATCTGGTCCGCGGCGTCGAGCACCGCGAGGTTGAGCGACCTGGCGCCCTGCGAACCGCCGGTGACCAGCAGCACGGGCAGGTCGGGCCGCAGGCCGAAGTGCTCGCGTGCCTTGTCCGCCAGGGCCAGCCGGTTCAGCCCGGAGATCTCCTTGCGGATCGGGATCCCGACGCAGGTGGCGTGCGGCAGCTTGGTGCCGGGGTGGGCGGTGAACACGTGCCGGGTGAACAGCGCGCCGATGCGGTTCGCCAGGCCCGCCCGGACGTTCGCGTCGTGGACCACGATGGGCACGTGGCGGCGCCGCGCCGCCAGGTACGCGGGCGTGGCGACGTAGCCGCCGAAACCGACGACGACCTGGGCCCTGGTCCGGTCCAGCACGTCTCCGGCGGTGCGCACCGCATGGGCCAGCCGTCCCGGCACGCTGAGCAGTTCCGCGGTCGGCTTGCGGGGCAACGGGACCGGCGGGATCAGCGCGAGGTCGTAGCCGCGCAGCGGGACCAGCCTGGTCTCCAGGCCGCGCTCGGTGCCGAGGCAAGTGAGCGGGATGCGGGGATCCATCCGGCGCAGTGCGTCCGCGACCGCCAGGGCGGGCTCGATATGACCAGCGGTGCCCCCTCCGGCGAGTACCACACTCATCGCCAGGCCCTCCTCTTCGCGGCGTTCCGGCCTGGACTGGGCGGCTACTGCGCTCATTCCCGCCTACGGTCCAGGCCCAGCCAGCTTAGGGCGCGGCGCGCCGGGCCGGGGCCGGCCTCGGCAAGCGCCTGGGCGGCGCCTGGTTCCCGCCGGGCGAACGACATCAGCATTCCGAGCGCGATCATCGTTGTCACCAGCGACGACAGGCCGGCAGAGACCAGCGGCAGCGGCACGCCGGTGATCGGGATCAGCCCGATCACCGCGCCGATGTTCACGATCGCCTGGCCCACGATCCAGATGGTGGCGCCGGCCGCCGGCGAGGCGGATGAAGGTGTCCTCCACCCGCCGGGCGACCCGCAGGCCCGCAAATGCGAGGCCGCCGTAAAGCAGCGCCACGCACAGCGTCCCGACCAGCCCGAGTTCCTCGCCGATGATGGCGAAGATGAAGTCGGTGGTGTCGTCGGGCACCCACCCCCACTTCTGCGTGCTGGCGCCGAGCCCGACGCCGAACCAGCCGCCCGACCCCACCGCCCACTTGCCCTGGATGGGCTGCTGGTTCCGGCCGACCGGGCTGCCCTGCGGGCCGAAGAACTGGGTGAGCCGGTCGGACCGGTACTTGGCGACCACCACCAGCATCAGCAGCGCCAGCAGGATCAGCCCGAGTATCCCCATGTACAGGCGCAGCGGGGTGCCGACCACCCAGAGCAGCGCCAGGAAGATCAGCAGCAGGACGAACGTGGTGCCGAGGTCGTCGCCGAGCATCACCAGCATGGCCAGGATGCCGGCCCCGGGCAGCAGGGGTATCAGCAGGTACCGCCAGTCATCCAGGTGCGAGAGCCGGTCCTTGCGGGCCAGCAGGTCCGCGCCCCACAGCAGGAAGGCCAGCTTGGCCAGTTCCGACGCCTGGAACACGATCGGGCCGAGTATCAGCTCACGGGTGGCGCCTTGGTATTCGACGCCGATCACCGGAGTCAGCAGCAGGCCAAGGATGGCGACGAACATGAGCGGGTAGGCCAGCGCGCGGAAGACCGTCGGCCCGGACCTGGCCGCCAGCCACATGCACGGCAGGCCGAGGAGGACGCCGAGCAACTGGTGCTGGAATCCGGAGTACGGCGACCCGCCCTGGCCCAGGTTCTGCACCGAAGAGGTGGACAGCACCATGACCAGGCCCAGGGCCAGCAGCAGCGTGGTGATGCCGAGGATCAGGTAGTACGAGGTGAGCGGCCGGTCGAGCAGCGCGAGCAGCATGGCGCGCCGCGAAGAGGGGGCCGGTGCATCGGGCACGAGACCGGGCGGGTCGGCCGCAGCCATCCCGCCCGGTTCGCGCGCACCCGGCCTGGAAGCAACCTGGACTCGCTCCATCATCCCAGTCTCGGCGGTGAACCGGGGTATCAGCGGGAAATCCGCCCGCGTGTCGCGCACCAGCATGCCGGAAGCGACCGGCCTACCTGGGCATCCACGTCACCCGGTGCCCCGAGGGCCGATCGCCTATCTGGGCATCCACTCCACGTAGAAGATGCCCAGGCCCAGGGCCACGAACAGGCCGCTGATCAGCCAGAACCTGATCACGATGGTGGTCTCGGCCCAGCCGAGCAGCTCAAAGTGGTGCTGCAGCGGCGCCATGCGGAAAACCCGGCGCCCGGTCATCTTGAACGAGCCCACCTGGATGATCACCGACAGCGCGATCACCACGAACAGGCCGCCGAGGATCGCCAGCAGCAACTGGGTCTTCGTGCACACGGCCAGCCCGGCCAGCACCCCGCCGAGGGCGAGCGACCCGGTGTCCCCCATGAAGATGCGGGCCGGCGGGGCGTTCCACCACAGGAACCCGAAGCAGGCGGCAAGCACGGCCGCGGCCACCACCGCCAGGTCCAGCGGGTCGCGCACCGGGTAGCAGCGCGGGGCGAGGAAGCTGGTGCAGTCGTTGCGGAGCTGCCAGTTGCCGATCAGCACGTAGGCGGCCAGGACCAGGCAGGCGGACCCGGTCGCCAGGCCGTCAAGCCCGTCGGTGAGGTTGACCGCATTGGACGTGCCGGCGATCAGGAAGACGATCCACAGCACGAACGGTGCCAGCCCCAGGGCGGGGCCGAAGTCGCGCAGGAACGACAGGTGCGCGTCGGCCGGGGTGATGTCGTATCCGTCGGCGAACCGCTGCTGCAGCACCAGCAGGGCGAACACCGCTCCGACCACGGCCTGCCCGGCCAGCTTGGCACTGCTGCGCAGGCCCAGGCTCCGCTGCTTGTAGATCTTGATGAAGTCGTCGATGAAGCCGACAAAGCCGAGCCCGGCCATCAGCATCATGACCAGCAGCCCCGACACCGACGGGACCTGGCCGGTGACCACGTTCCCGACGAAGTACCCGACCACCGACGCGATGACGATGACGGTCCCGCCCATGGTGGGCGTGCCGCGCTTGGTGACGTGGGCCGCCGGGCCCTCTTCCCTGATCAGCTGCCCGTAGCCGCGCCGGGAGAACACCTTGATCGCCAGTGGCGTGCCGAGCAGCGCCAGCAGCAGCGAGACCCCGCCAGCCACCAGGATGGTCTTCACTGTGCTGCCTCCCCGGTCAGGGCAAACGCCACGCGTTCCAGCCCGGCCGCGCGCGAGGCTTTGACCAGTACCACGTCTCCGGGGGCCAAGAGGTTCCCGAGCGCGGCGACCGCGCTGTCCGCGTCCGGCACGCCGATCAGCTCGCCGCGCCAGGACCGCTCGGCCTTGGCGCCGGACAGCATCGGGGCGGCCTCTTCGCCCACCACGATGAGCCCCGTCACGCCGGCTCGCGCCGCGAGGCCACCGGCCTGCTCGTGCCACTGCGGTGACTCGTCGCCCAGTTCGTTCATGGGGCCGAGCACGGCGAAGGCACGCCGTCCCCTGGCCACGGTCGCCAGGGTGTCCAGCGCGGCCGCCACCGCCTCGGGGTTGGCGTTGTACGCGTCATTGATGACGGTGACCCCGTCCGGGCGCTCGGTGACTTCCATCCGCCACTTGCTGCGGTTGGTGGCCGCGGACAGGCCTTCGGCGACATCCGCGACACCCATCCCGAGTTCGCCGGCGAGCGCCGCGGCGGCCAGCGCGTTCACCACGTTGTGCGCACCCAGTAGCCGCAGCTTTACGACGGCCGTCCCCGCCGGGGTTACCAGGGTGAAGCTGGCCCGGCCATCGCCGCCCAGGGTGACGCCTTCCGCGCGCACCGTGGCCCGCGGGTCCGTGCCGAATGTCACCACCCGAGCCGCCGTGCGCTCGGCCATCGCCAGCACCAGCGGGTCGTCGGCGTTCAGGAGTGCGACCCCGTCGGGCGGCAGGGCGGCGGGCAGTTCGCCCTTGGCACGGGCCACCTCCGCCAGCCCGCCGAACTCGCCGGTGTGCGCGTGCCCCACGCACAGCACGGCCCCGAGCCGGGGTGGCGCGATCTGGCAAAGCTGGGCGATGTGCCCGGCTCCGCGGGCCGACAGTTCCAGTACCAGGTAACGGGTCTCCTCGGTGACCCGCAGCACCGTCAGCGGATGGCCGATCTCGTTGTTGTAGGACCCGTACGGCGCCACCGTCGGCCCCAGCCGCTCGATGAGCTGGGCGGCCAGGTCCTTGGTGGTGGTCTTGCCCACGGAACCGGTGATTCCGGCGATAGCCAGGCCAGGCAGGGCGTCGGTGACCGCCCTGGCCAGGGCGGCCAGCGCGGCAGGCACATCGGGGGTGATCAGTGCGGGCACGCCGACCGGCCGGCTGGCGAGCACGGCCACCGCGCCCTTCTCGATCGCCGCGACCGCGAAGTCGTGGCCGTCCACCCGCTCGCCGGGCAGGGCAGCGAACAGGACGCCGGGGCCCGCCTGCCGCGAGTCGATCACCACCGACCGGGCCAGGGCGGCCGGGCCGGTGAACGGGCCCAGGCTCGCTCCGGTGATCTCCGCGATCGCGGCCAGGGTCAGCGGGATCACGCCGCCCCCTGACCGCGTGCGCCGGGCCGCCGGCGGGCCAGCGCCCCCGCGGCGACCTCGCGGTCGTCGAACGGGATCACCTTCTGCCCGACGTACTGCCCGGTCTCATGACCCTTGCCTGCCACCACAATGACGTCTCCCTTGTCGGCCATGGCGATGGCCATGCCGATAGCGGCGGCCCGGTCGGGCTCCACGATGATCCGCGCCCGTTCCGGCTCGCCGACGGTGATCACCCCGTCCAGCATTTCCGCGAGTATTGCCAGGGGATCCTCCGAGCGGGGGTTGTCACTGGTCAGGATGGCCAGGTCGGCAAGGCTGGCAGCGGCGGCACCCATCAGCGGGCGCTTGGCGCTGTCCCGGTCGCCGCCGCAGCCCAGCACGATGGCCAGGCGGCCGCCGGTTACCGGGCGTAGCGCACGCAGCACGGCTTCCACCGCTCCCGGTTTGTGAGAATAGTCAACGAGCACGGTGAAATCCTGGCCAACGTCGACTCGCTCCAATCGCCCAGGAACCCCGGGGCAGGCGGCGACCCCGGCCACCGCCGTGGCCAGGTGCACGCCGGCCTCGACGAGCGCGACCACCGCGCCCAGCGCGTTGGCGACGTTGTAGGGGCCGGGAAGTGCGACGCTGGCGTCAGCCTCGACCCCGCCCGGGCCGACGATGCGGAACGTGCTCCCGTCCGCACCGCCGCGCACGTCGGTGGCCCGCCAGTCCGCGTCCGGGTCGCCGTCGGCGGAGAACGTGACGACGGGGATGCGCGCGCCGTCGGCCAGGCGCCGGCCGTAGGCGTCGTCGATGTTCACCACCCCTACCCGTGCGTAGCCGGGTGAGAACAGGACGGACTTGGCGGCGAAGTACTTCTCCAGGGTGTCGTGGAAGTCCAGGTGGTCCTGGGACAGGTTGGTGAAGACAGCCACCTCGTAGGAGGTGCCCGAGACCCGGCCGAGCGCCAGGGCGTGGCTGGACACCTCCATCGCCGCCGCGGTGACACCGCGCTCGGCCATGGTGGCGAACAGCGCCTGCAGATCGGTCGCCTCCGGCGTGGTGAGCTGGCTCGGCGCGGTCTCCCCCGCGATCCGGGTCTCCACCCCGCCGATCAGGCCGGTCAGGTGCCCGGCCCGGCGCAGCGCGGACTCCAGCAGGTACGTGGAGGTGGTCTTGCCGCTGGTGCCGGTCACGCCGATCAGCAGCAGCCGGGCCGAGGGGTGCCGGTAGACCCAGGACGCCACCTCGCCAAGCCGGGCCCTGGGATCGGCGACGACGAACACGGGCACACCGCACTCCCGCGCGGCCTCCCGGCCGGCCGGGTCGGTGAGCACGGCGACCGCCCCGGCCGATACCGCGTCCTGGCAGAACTGAGCACCGTGGTGCTGGCCGCCGGGCAGCGCCGCGTACAGGTCACCCGGGCGGACCCGGCGTGAGTCGTGAGTCACACCGCAGACCAGCAGCGGGCCACCCGGCCCGGTGAAGGGGTCCGGGCCTGGCCCGGCCATGACGACCCCGAGCAGCGCGGCGAGGCCGGACAAGGGCCGCCCTTGCGCGCTGAGGGGACGCAGATCCGCAGGCACGCGCAGAGGCTACCGCTGTTCACCGTGCGGTGAGCGGCACGTCCGGGCGCTTGCCGTGATCCGGCGGGATCTTCAGCGACGCAAGTGCGAACTTCATCACCTGGTAGAAGGCCGGGCCGGCCACGTAGTTGCCGTAGTAATCGGCCCCCTTCGGGTTCTGGATGTTCACCGCCACCACGAGCTTGGGGTCGCTGGCCGGTGCCATGCCGATGTAGCTGGACCCGTACTGGCACAGGCAGCCCGCCTTCGGATCCCAGACCTGGGCGGTGCCGGTCTTGGAAGCGACCGAGTATCCGGGGATCTCGCCCCAGGGCTGGTAGGCGATGGTGGCGTCCAGGTAGGGGACCTGCTGCAGGATGCCGATGAGCTCGGCGGCGGTCGAGGGCTGGAGCACCCGCTGGCGGTGTGCCGCTGGCGCCGGGGTAAACCGCCCGTCCGGGCCCGTGGTGCCTGCCACGATGCTCGGCGACACCCGGACCCCGTGGTTGGCGATGGTCGCGTACACGCCGGCCATCTGCACGGCGGTGGCCGCGACACCCTGGCCGAATGCCAGGGTGTACCGCTCGTCCCCCCACCACTTCGATGGCGGCGGAAGCTGGCCCTGGCTGGTGTTGGGCAGCGGCAGGCCGGTCGGCACCCCAACGCCGAACTTCCGGTAGTAGTCGTACTGCGTCTGCGGCCTGACGTGCTGGGCGACCTGCACCATGCCGACGTTGCTCGAGTGCGCCACGATGCCCGCCAGGGTGAGCCGTTCGGTCGGGTGCCCTTCCGCGTCGTGGAAGGTGAACCCGTCGCCGACCGTGATCTGCTCGGGCACGTTGTAGGGCGTGGCCGGCGTCTCACCGTGCTCGAGCGCCGCGGCCGCGGTGATCACCTTGGCGGTGCTGCCCGGCGGGAAAATACCGGACACCGGCAGGTCCAGCGTGGCGGCCAGGCTGGTCACATGGCTGGGCTGGAACGTCGGGTACTGGGCCATGGCCAGGATCCGCCCGGTCGAGGGTTGCTCGACCACGATCGTGCAGGAGTCGGCGTGGGTCTTCCGCACCCGGTCCGCGCAGGCCTGCTGCGCCTCCCATTGCAGCGTGGAGAGGATGGTCAGGCGCACGTCGCCGCCGGGTACCACGGGCCTGGTCTTCTGCGAGGCGAACGGGATCGGCTGGCCGGTGATCCCGGTTTCCACCTGCTCCTGCCCGTCGCGTCCGGCCAGCAGCGAGTTGAAGGACTGCTCGATGCCCGCCTGCCCGACCAGGTCGAGATTGGTGTTGGTGGTGGTGAACCCGACCACCCCGGCCGCCAGGTCCTGGCCGGGGTAGGAGCGGACGTAGGTGGGCTGCAGGCTGATGCCCGCCAGGTCGCGCGCGGTCAGCATGGCCTGGATACGGTTGCCGACCACGGCGGGCACGCCCTGCGCGAGCACGACGTAGTCCCTGGAGTAGTGGTGATAGAGCTTGCCGAGGATCGCGGCCTGTGCCATGTGCAGCGGGCCTGCCAGGAGCGCGGCCATCTTCTGCCTGGCCGTCATGGTGGCCTGCGGGGTGGCCCCGGCGATCTGCGGCGGATCCGCGATCACCTTGTCCTCCTGCACGGTCATCGCGAGGATCGTGCCGTCCGCTGTGGTGATGGAGCCCCGCTCGGCCGGGATCTGGATGACCTGCAGCTTGTAGTTGGCGGCCTGCCTGCTGAACGCCGCCCCCTCCAGGCCCTGCAACTGAACGAGCCTGCCCGCTATCAGGGAGAGCGCGAAGCCCACGCACAGCAGGCTGGCGTGCAGCCGCCGTGCCGGGCTGGCCCGGCGCAGCCTCGGCCGCAGGGCGACGCGCCGCACCGGCCTGCGGCCGCCTGGTTCGCGCCTGCCTGGTCCGCGCCCACTGGGACGGCCCACGGCAGGCCGGGCCGCCCGTGGTGGGCTTGCCTCATCCGGCGGTGACCCGGGCACGCGGTCGCCGCCACCTGGGTCGGCGCGCCGGTCCCCGCCGGCCGCGCCAGGATGGGGGCCGCCTGCCTCGCGGGCCCGGCCCACACCGGGGCGCCGCTGGCCGGATGCCCCGGGCGGGCGGGCGGGCCCGCGCGGGCGG
The DNA here is from genome assembly GCA_963726415.1 of uncultured Actinomycetes bacterium. GTDB lineage: Bacteria > Actinomycetota > Actinomycetes > Streptosporangiales > Streptosporangiaceae > DASXKD01. Next base: position 3,839 of record CAVSCM010000039.1, on the reverse strand, counting down.
TTCCGGCCATCCTTGCCGCCACCGGGTGGGGTCACGGCGTGTACCCGGGGACGGTGGGTATCCCGGGCATGTGGTTGGGCTCGCTTTCCAGCCGCCCCTTCTTGAGGTTCAGGAAGTGCAGCCGCGGCTGGACCTGCATGCCCAGGGTGGCCGCGCGCTGTGCCAGCGAGGCAGGTGACTCCTGGGCCGCGACCTGGGCCTGGAGCGTCTGTTCCCGCTGGGCCAGGGTGACGTTGCCCTGCTGGAGCGCGGTGATCTGGAAGGCACCGGTGGCCAGGATCGTGTTGATCATCAACAGGCTCAGCAGGCCGCCGCCGAGCAGGCCCACGACGAGGAACACGAACCGGGTGCGCGTCTGCGGCGCGTGCCGCTGGCCGGGCAACGGCGGGCGGGCAGTGCGCGCGGTACCTGACGGCGATCCCTGGCGGCCGCGGCGCGGAACCGGCGGTGCCGCGGCCGGCCTGGCCCTCCCCGGCCGCGTGCCCGGGCGTGGCTGAGGCGGCCGTGCCACGGCCCGGCGGCCGTCGGCCTGCCTCGCGCCGGCCTTGCCCACGCCGGCGCTGCTCACGCCTGCACTGGTCGCGGGAGCACCGCTCGGGTCGGCTGGCCGCGGCTGCCGCGCGGCTGCGGGCGCCGCGGCGCGCCGTGGCCCGGCGGCCGCCCCCCGGCGCGGAGCGCGCCGCGGCGGACTGCCCGTGGCCTGCCTTCTCTCCGTCACTTCCGTGCGCCCGTTCACCGCGCTCCCCCTGCTCTCATCGGTCGTTGCCCCCCGTCCCCCGCTCACGCGGCTTCCTTGATCCGGACCGCTGCCCGCAGCCGGGCAGAGGCAGCACGTGGATTGGCTGCCACCTCGGCGGCGGAGGGCCGCTCGGCCCCCCTGGTGAGCAGCCGGAGTTGCGGCCCGGCCGCCGCGAGCGTCACCGGCAGGCCCCGCGGCGTGGTGTCCGCCGCGCGCTCCGCCAGGGCCCGCTTGACCAGCCGGTCCTCCAGCGAGTGGTAGGCCAGCACGACGATGCGGCCGCCCAGCGCCAGGGCGTCGAGCGCCGCGGGCAGGGCCCGCTCCAGCGCGTCAAGCTCTCCGTTGACCTCGATGCGCAGCGCCTGGAAGGTGCGCTTGGCGGGGTTGCCGCCGGTGCGCCGGGCGGGCGCGGGAATCGACGCGCGGATGATGTCGGTCAGCTCGGTCGTGGAGGTGAGCGGCGCCCGGGACCGCGCCCGCACCACGGCGTCGGCGATCTGCCGGGCGAACTTCTCCTCGCCGTAGTCACGCAGCACCTGGCGCAGCCGGCCGGCCGGGTAGGTGTTCAGCACCTCGGCGGCGGTCAGCGACTGGCTCTGGTCCATCCGCATGTCCAGCGGGGCGTCATAGGAGTAGGCGAACCCCCGCGTCGGCTCATCGAGCTGCGGCGAGGACACCCCGAGGTCGAAAAGGAAGCCGTCTGCGGTGCGGCGGCCGTGGCTGCTCAGCACGGTGGCCACCTGGTCGTAGACGGCCCGGGTGACGGTGACCCGGTCCCCGTACCTGGCGAGCAGGCGCCCCGACTCCTCGACCGCGGCCGCGTCGGTGTCCAGCCCGATCAGGATCAGCCCCGGGTGGGCGTCAAGCAGCGCCTGCGCGTGGCCGGCCCGGCCGAGGGTGGCATCCACCAGGACCGCGCCGGCCCGGTCCAGGGCCGGCCCGAGCAGCGCGAGCACGCGGTCAAGGAGGACCGGCCGGTGGCCGCCTCCCGGTGTGCTCATGCCAAGCCCCTTCTCCGGTCCTCAGCACGCCCGCCGCCCGGCGGCCGTGCTGCCCGCGCCGCCGGCCCGGCGGCGCACCATGCGATCCGGCCTGCCGCCTGGCGGGCGGCACGCCCCTTGCGTGCGTGCCCGGCCAGGTCTCCATCCGCGCGGGCCGGCGGCCCTCTGCCGCCTGGCGCCGGGGAAGTGACGTCAGCCGGCAGGCCGCCTGCCGCGGGTGGAGACCTCGCCGTGCACGGCTATTGCCGCCATCGGCGCCAGTCACAAGACGCCGGGCAGCACCTCCTGCGACGCAGTCGAGAAGGCGTCCTCCTGGCTGGTCAGGTACGCCGTCCACGCTGCGTTGTCCCAGATCTCCAGCCTCGTGTTGGCACCGATCACGACGCACTCCCGCTGCAGGCCCGCGTAGTCGCGCAGCCCTTGCGGGATCGTCACCCGGCCCTGCTTGTCGGGAGTCTCGTCCGAGGCGCTGGCAAAGAACACCCGGCTGTAGTCGCGCACCGCCTTGGCGGTGACCGGAGCGGTGCTCAGGGCCTCGGTGATCCGGGCGAACTCGGCAACGGGGAACACATAGAGGCAGCGCTCCTGCCCCTTGGTGATCACGACTCCGGCCGCCAGTTCTTCGCGGTATTTGGCCGGGAGGAACATTCGTCCCTTTTCGTCCAGGCGTGGTGAATGAGTGCCGAGGAACATCAGCCCTCACCTCCACTCCCCGCGCCCGCACCCAGAGGCCCATCTGAGTGGTCTTCTTCACCCCTGCGCTCCACTGTACTCCACAATCCCCCACGGTCAATGCCGTTTGCTCCCCACGGCGCCCCACCTGCTCCCCCCATGCCCCACCGCGAGGCGGCCGGCGGCCCCGGGACAAAGGCGGGTCACGCCAAGCCGGCGCCAAGCGCACGCCAAGAGCGGCCGGGCCAACTAAGGCAGGCCGCGCGCACCGGGGCATGGCGCCGCCTGAACCTGGCCGCCGCATCGCGCGTATTCCCCTGCAGGACGTACTGTCTGTAAGCACGGCCAGTCGGGCACCATGGGGCGGTGAGCCATCGGCCCGGCGCTCGGGATGAGCAGCTAGGAGAAGGACAAGTGGTTCTGGATACCGGGCAAGGCAGCAGCCGGACCCTTGACGAACTGGTCCGGGTGGCGCACCGCGTCGGCGAGGCCGTTGAGTCCGTCATCGAGGGCAAGTCCGATGCCGTCCGCCTCGCATTGACCGTCCTGCTCGCCGAGGGACACGTGCTGATCGAGGACGTGCCGGGAGTGGGCAAGACGATGCTGGCCAAGGCGCTGGCGCGGTCCACCGGCTGTACGGTCCGCCGCATCCAGTTCACCCCGGACCTGCTGCCCAGTGACATCACCGGGGTGAGCGCCTACAACCAGGAGCGGCGCGAGTTCGAGTTCAAGCCGGGGCCGGTCTTCGCGAACATCGTCGTGGGCGACGAGATCAACCGCGCCTCGCCGAAGACCCAGTCCGCGCTGCTCGAGTGCATGGAGGAGCGGCAGGTCACGGTCGACGGCCGGACCTACCCGCTGACCCCGCCGTTCATGGTGATCGCCACCCAGAACCCGATCGAGATGGAGGGCACCTACCCGCTGCCGGAAGCGCAGCGGGACCGCTTCACGGCCCGGATCTCGATGGGCTATCCGAGCGCCGAGTCCGAGCTTGCGATGCTCGACGCGCACGGGTCGTCCTCGCCGCTGGACAGGCTCGAGCCGGTGGCCCAGGCCGAGGACATCAGGGAACTGATCGCCGCGGTGCGCACGGTCCACGTGGCCGAGCCGCTGAAGCAGTACGTCATCAGGCTGGTCGGCGCGACCCGCGCCTCACCTGAGCTGCGGCTTGGCGCCTCGCCCCGGGCCACGCTCCACCTCCTGCGGGCGGGGCGGGCCAGGGCCGCCCTGGACGGCCGCGACTTCGTCATCCCCGACGACATGCAGGCGCTGGCCCTGCCGGTGCTGGCGCACCGGCTGCTGCCGAGCGCCGAGGCGGTAGTGACACAGCAGTCGCCGGAACGGGTTCTTGCGGCGATCGTCGACCACCTGCCGCTGCCCCAGTTGCGCTGATCGCGGCCCACTTGGCCGCCGGGAAAGAAGGACGT
>CAVSCM010000038.1:0-43561 GCA_963726415.1 uncultured Actinomycetes bacterium | reverse complement strand
CAGATCGGGCACACCAGGTAGTCGTCCGTGCCGTAGGGCACCACCGGCACGAAGTACAGGCGCACGGTCTTCTTCGACCGCACGTGGTGCAGGACGACCTGGTTGTTGCAGTTGGGGCAGACGACCTGCACCGCCTCGCCGAGGTCCTCCTGCTTGCCAGGACCGAAGCCGAAAATCACCACCATCAGGCAATCCAAACATCCATATGCGCCCGGCGGTTCACCCATCGCCGGGTGAGAGGGGGTGGTTCAGGAGAACACCGGCCGGGCACCGTCGTGCGCGGCGACGTGCCTGGTATAGGCGGCGGCGCCGGCAGTGATCGGGTGATAGGGCCCGCGGATCCGCTGCAGCTCAGGTGAGACCTCCCGATAATCCAGGTCGGGGTCGTCACCACAGTCACAGCAGACTACTTCGAACGCGTCGATGTAGCCGCCTTCCTGCCGGCCTCCCACGATCCGCAGGGGCATGCGGCGCAGCACCACCGTCCAGCCGTGGCCGGGCGGAGCGCCGCCCGTCATGCGGCCACCCGATGGGCGCCCCGCCTGACCACGACCTTGCCGATCTCCCACAGGACCAGCAGCACGACGGCGGGCACGAGCGCCCAGCCGAACTGCTGCGCGTTGATGTCGACGGTGCCGAGCAGCCGGTGGAACACGTCCATCTGCGTGACCAGCACCGCGACGATGAACTCGCCGAGCATCGCCCAGTTCATCTGCTTGCTGTCGAAGGTGGCCGTGGTGATCGCGGTGGCGGTCTCGCTGCGGCATTCCACGGCGGCCACGATCAGGCACATCGCGAACGTGGTGAACGCGATCGAGTTGCCGATCGCGGCACTGTGGTAGACCGATGTGCCGATCTCCAGGACGGACAGCAGGCCGATGGTAATGGCCAGCCCGGCGAGCGCCACGGTGGTGACCATTCCCGTGGTGAGCACCGATTGGCCACGGGGGCGTGGCCGCATGCCCATCAGGCCGGGTGTTTCCCGGTCGAAACCGAGCGCGAAGCCGAACGGCGCGTTGACGAAGAAGTGGATCCACAGCACCTGGGCCGGGCTGAACGGCTCGCCGTTGGCGATGTTGAACAAGGTTGCGCCCAGGAAGGTCAGCACGAAGGCGACCAGCAGCACCAGCACGAACCGAATGTACTTGGTCAGGTTGTCGTAGATCTTGCGGCCCTGCTCGACCGCGAACACGATCGTGGCGAAGTTGTCGTCGGACAGGATCATCCGGCCGGCGTTCTTGGCGACCTCGGTGCCGCTGCCCATGGCGATGCCGATGTCGGCGGCCTTGATGGCCGGGGCGTCGTTGACGCCGTCGCCGGTCATCGCCACCACGGCGCCCTTCTGCTTGAGCGTGTCGGCGAGCAGCACCTTGTGCTCGGGGGCAACCCGGCCGACCACGCCGATGTCATCGATGCGGTCGAGCCGCTCGGACTCGGACATGGCGGCGAAGTCCGCGCCGAGGATGGCCTCACCGTCGATGCCAAGCTGGCGGGCGATCGCGGCGCCGGTGGTGACGTCGTCCCCGGTGACCATCCGGACCCGGATGTGGGCGGCCTGGGCCGCTTCCACCGCCGCCTTGGACTCCTCCCGGGGCGGGTCGACCATGCCGACCAGGCTGGTCATCTGCACGCCGGTGACGTACCCGAGCAGGTCACCCTCGGGGTCGAACTCGGCCGGATCGAGATCGCGGACCGCGGCGGCCATCACGCGCCGGCCCTCGCCCTCCATCCGCTCCATCTCCTCGGTGTGCGTCCGCGCCAGGGCCTCATCCCAGGGAAGGCTCGACCCCTCCGACAGCGCCGTGGCCGCCCGGTCCATCACCGCGGGCGCGGCGCCCTTGACGAAGCAGCGGACCACCGGCCGCCCGGAGGCGTCGGTGGCCGAGCAGAACGCGGCCATCAGCTTGTAGGTCGGGTCGAACGGCAAGGTGGCCAGCCGGGGGAGCCGCTCGCGGGTGCCCTCGATGTCCAGCCCGGCCTTATGCCCCAGCAGCAGCAGGGCGCCCTCGGTGGGATCCCCGACCACCTTGCCGTCCACCAGCTTCGCGTCGCTGGCCACAAGGTAGGGCAGGATCGCGTCCTCGATGCTGCCCGTGGCGCCCGCCGCATGTTGGACCTGGCCCTCCAGGCCGTACCCGCTGCCGGAGATCGTGTACCGGTCCGCCGGGGCGACCACCTCCACGGCGGTCATCTGGTTCATGGTCAGCGTGCCGGTTTTGTCGGAGTTGATCGCCGAGGTGAACCCCAGCGTCTCCACCGACGGCAGGTCCTTCACGATCGCGTTGCGCTTGGCCAGGTCCGCCCCGCCGATGGAGAGGATGGTCTGCGCCACCGTGGGGAGCGCCTCGGGAATGGCCGCGATCGCCAGCGACACCGCGGCGGTGAACAGGTCATCCCATGCCCGGCCGCGGGCCCGGCCGAGCACGAACATCACCACCATGGTCAGGCCCGCGGCGCCGGCGATCCACAGCGTGAGCCGGTTCATCTCCCTGGTCAGCGGGGACTCCTCGACGGCCGTGGCCGCCAGCATGCCGGAGATCTTCCCCAGTTCGGTGCCGCTCCCGGTGCCCGTCACGATCATCGTGGCGCTGCCGTGGGTGACCGGGGTGTTCATGAACGCCATGTTCACCTGGTCACCCGCGCCCAGTTCGGTGTCCGGCAGGGTGCTGGGTCCCTTGGCGGCGGGCGTGCTCTCCCCGGTCAGCGCCGACTCGTCGATCTGCAGGGCGCTCGCCGCGACGATCCGGCCGTCGGCGGGCACCTCGTCGCCCGCGGTGAGCAGCACGACGTCGCCCACCACCACCTGGTCGGCGGGGATCTGCGCCTCGGCCCCGTCGCGGCGCACCCTGGCGGTCGCCTTCATCATCGACTTCAGGGCGTTCATGGCGCTTTCGGCCTTGCCCTCCTGCCGCATCCCGATCACCGCGTTCAGCACGGTCAGGCCGATCAGCAGGATCCCGGTGCTCCACTCCTTGATGACCAGCGACACCACCGCAGCCACGATCAGGATGATCTGCATGTAGGTCCGGTACTGATCAAGGAACCGGCGCCAGCCGGGCTTCGGCTTCTCCTCCGGCAGCGCGTTCGGGCCGTGCGCGGCCAGCAGCTCGGCGGCCCGGGCTCCCGGCAGCCCGGCGGCCACGTCCACGCCAAGCTCGGAGGCGACCTCCTCGGGCGAGCGCGCATACCAGTTCCGGCCCGCCGTGGCAGGCTGCCCCCGGGTATCGGCCTGAATCGCCATGTCCGTGCCTCCGATCTGGCCGGCGATGCCTGGGCGGCGTGCCCGGCCGGCGTTGGCTGCTGGCTTGTCGCCCCATGGGGCGTGCGCTGACGGCGCAGCTGAATGGCCTTATCTGCCCCTACGATGGCCGGGGCGATGAGCGACAGGCCGAGCACCGTCCCCCACTCTCCTCCGGTGAGCGAGGTGGTGTCGAGCAGGCGCTGGAGCATGTTGAGTTCCACCGCGGCCCAGGTGAGGACCCAGCCCAGGATGATCCAGCCTAGGTAGGGGAACAGCGGTGACGCCCAGGGCACCTGGCGCTCGCGCCGCATGACCAGGCCGATGTTGACCGCGCTGAACGAGACGATGGCGAACGCCATGGTCATGGACTGGGACGCGTGCGTCGTGCTCGGGTTTCCCGGGCCGAAGGCGAGCACCCCGAGCGCGCAGGCGGCGATCGCGAACCCGGTGATGAACCAGCGGATGACCTGTGGCCGGTTGACGATCTTCGTGCCGGGCTTGCGTGGCGGCCGCTGCATCACCCCGGGGTCGGGCGCATCCACGATGAAGCCGATCACCACGGTGATGACCACGAAGAACTTGCAGAACAGCAACTGGAGCGGGAACAGGGCGACGCCGCCGTTGATGTTGAGGATCGTGGCGTACACCATCAACTGCAGCACCGCCGACAAGATCGTGAGCTGCATCCTGACGTAGGTGGAGATCCGCCGGTAGATGTCGCGGCCCAGGTCCACGGCACGTACCAGCGTGGCGAAGTTGTCGTCGGTGAGCACGATCTTCGCCGCTTGCTTGGAGACCTCGGAACCGCTGCCCATGGCCACGCCGACGTCGGCCTGCTTGAGCGCGGCCGCATCGTTGACGGCGTCGCCGGTCATCGCGACAACCTCGCCGGACTCCTGCATGAGCCGGGCCAGCCGCAGCTTGTCCTCGGGCGCCACCCGCCCGAACACGTGCAGGTCAGGTAGCCGTTCCAGCACCACGGCGTCGTCCAGGTGCTGCAACTCCGTGCCGGTGATCACGCCCGGCCCCAGCCCAAGCTCGTCGGCGATGGCCCGCGCGGTCACAGTGTGGTCGCCGGTGATCATCCGCACATCAATGCCGGCGCTGAGGGCGATATGGACGGCGTCCTTGGCCTCGGTGCGCAGCGGGTCCACGATCCCCACCAGCGCGACGAAGACGAGATCGGTGACCGCGGCCATCGGGTCGGCCATCGCCGCGGACATCGTGGCGTCGTCCATGTCACGTGCGGCGAACGCGAGCACCCGCAGCCCTCGCTCGGAGAGCTTGCGGTTGCCGGCGAGGATCTCGTCGCGGACGGTGCCGATCGGCACCTGCTCGCCGTGCCACAGCGCCCGGCCGCACCGCTCCACGACCACGTCGGGCGCGCCCTTCACGGTGGCGAAGTGCGGCTCATGCAGCATCCCGCCAGCGAGCGAGGCGGGGCGGTCGTGGAAGGTGGCCATGAACTTGTACTCGGAATCGAACGGCACCTCGGCCCGGCGCGGCAGCGATTCCCGCGTCTCGGCGGCGTCGGCGCCCATCTTTGCGGCGAGCACCACGAACGCCGCTTCCGTCGGGTCGCCGATGACCGACCCGTCATCACCGACGGTGGCATCAGTGGACAGCACCAGGCCAAGCGACAGGCGGCGGAAGTCAGGCAGCTCCCCTCCTGCCATGCCCAGGATCGCGCCGGCCTTCTGGTAACCGGGGCCCTCGATCTTGAACCAGTCGCCGCCGGCCAGCATCGTGGTCGCGGTCATCGCGTTCATTGTCAGCGTGCCGGTCTTGTCGCTGTTGATGACCGTCGTCCCGCCCAGGGTCTCCACGTCGGACAGCGACTTGACCACCGCCTTGGCCTCCACCAGACGGCGCGCCCCCGAGGACAGCATCGCCTGCACGAACGTGGGCAGGCCGGTCGGGATGGCCGCGATCGCGGTCGAGATGCACAACAGCACCAGGGTCGTGGTGTCCTGGCCCCGCGCGATGCCGAATATGGCGATGACCGCTACGGCCACAAAGGCGATCGTGCCGAACACCTTGGTCATGCCGTCGAGCTCGCGCTGCAGCGGCGAACGTGAACGCTTGGTGGCCGTCACCAGGCCGGCGATCTTGCCCATCTCGGTCGCCACACCGGTCGCGGTCACCACGACCGCCGCCGAGCCGCGGGTCACCTGGGTGTTCTGGAATACCAGATTCGTCCGGTCTCCCAGCGGGATCTCACCCTCGGGCAGCGTCCCCCGGTCCTTGGGGATCGGTGCGCTCTCGCCGGTGAGCGCCGCCTCCTGGACCTCAAGGGTGGCGGAGGTAAGGATCCTGCCGTCCGCCGGGACCACGTCGCCGGCCTCGAGCAGCACCACGTCACCGGGGACCAGGTTGGTCGATTCGAGTTCCTCGACCTGGCCGGACCGCCGTACCCGGGCCCGCGGTACCTGAAGCTGCGCCAGTGCCTCCACGCTGGCCCGGGCCTTCAGCTCCTGGGCCGTGCCCATGACCACGTTGAACAGGACCAGCCCGAGCACCACCACGGCCGTCGCCCACTGCGCGATGGCGAAACTGGCGCCGCACACGATCAGCAGCATGATGTTCATCGGGTTGGACAGCTGAGCACGCGCCACCACCCAGACGCTCGGCGGTGGCTCGGTGGGCAGTTCGTTGGGCCCGTACTCGGCCAGCAGTTGTGCCGCCTTCTCGGCGGGCAGGCCCTGGTCGGGGCTGACGCCGAGCTGCGCCGCGGCATCGTCCGCCGAGAGCGTGTACCAGGTGACGGCCTGGTCCGGGGGCTTGGTGGTAGTCATCGGGGCTCCATAGACCTAGTGCGCGACCTGGACATGCGGGGCCTTGCCGGCGCTGGACCGTTTCCACCAGTAGTCCAGGCCGATGCTCAGCGCGAGAATGATCAGCAGCGTGACGATAGAGGCGGGCTCGTGGATCAGCGTGGTGAACACGAAGGTCACCACCCCTTCGCGACATACTCGAGCAGGCCGCCGGCGCTCGGATACCGCGCGCCCAGCTTGGCGAAGGAGTATCCCTGCAGTATGGCGACCACCCCGGCGAGGAGGAACGACAGCCACACCGCCGCGCCCGCGACCGCGCCGGCCGCGCCGAGCAGCGCGAAGATCCCCGCTCCCACCATCGACCCGACGCCGATGAACGCGGCCTGGCGCACGTTGAGGTGGGTGACCTCGGCTGGTGCTGGCACCCCTTCCGCTTGTTCTGGCAACGCGGTGGCCCCTTTCTACGCCACCACGTTCGTGCCGGCCTCCCCGGCCACGATCGCGGTGATGTCATCCAGCGAGCCGATGGCGGCCCGCTTGCCGGTTTTCCCCGCGAAGCGCGCGGCGGCCTTGACCTTCGGCCCCATCGAGCCGGCCGCGAATTGATGGCTGGTCAGTTCGCTGGCGGACACCTGGCCGAGCTTGCGCGCCTGCGGAGTGCCCCAGTCGAGGTAGACACCGTCCACGTCGGTGGCCATGAGGTACAGGTCCGCGCCCACGTCCCGGGCGAGCAGTTCGCCGGCCAGGTCCTTGTCGATGACCGCCTCGACGCCGAGGATGGCGGGCCCGCCTTCGGCCGGGTGCATCGTGGGGATGCCCCCGCCGCCGGCGCAGATGACCACGGCGCCCCGGTCGAGTAGCCAGGTGATCGGCTGGATCTCCACGATGGTCCGGGGCTCGGGGGAGGGCACCACCCGGCGCCAGCTCTCCCCGTCCTGCCGGAACGACCAGCCCTTCTCCCTGGCGAGCTTGTCGGCGGACTCCTTGTGGTAGACGGGGCCGACGAACTTCGTCGGGTCGCCGAACGCCGGGTCGTCCGGATCGACCAGGATCATCGTGAGCAGGGTCGTGACCTGGCACTCTGGCGGTAGCAGGCTCCTGAGTTCCTGCTGGATCAGGTAGCCGATCATGCCCTGGGTGCCCGCATCGAGCACGTCGAGCGGGTATGGCTCGGCGCCGCGGTAGGCATCGGCCTGGAGCGACAGCAGGCCGACCTGCGGCCCGTTGCCGTGGACAACGACGATGCTGTGCTCTGCGGCCAGCGGCGCGATCGCCCGGGCCGCGATCTCGATGTTCTTGCGCTGCACCTCGGTGGTCATCGGGTCTGAGCGCCGCAGCAGCGCGTTGCCACCGAGAGCGATCACAATCCGCACTTGCAGCCTCCAGGCAGGTAGGACCGGCTGACATCACGATCGGCGGCGGCGCGCAGGTCGCCGGCTCTTTAACGCTTGTTTTGAAACGGTTTTCTCATGCTGTCTGGTGCTGTACCGGAACGTCGTCACCCTTCCGCGGGTGATTCCGGCCCGGCCGCCGCGGGCATACCAGCCCGGCGCCGGATGGCCTTGCGGATCTCAGAGACCATGACGATCGCCAGTCCGACGCAGCTGCAGATGAGCCATTGCTGGACGTCGAGGCTGGTGGTCTCCAGCAGCTTCTCCAGCGGCCCGAGCACGGTGGCCAGGATCAGGGTCAGCACCGAGGCGATCGTGGCGATGTTGAACGTCCGGTCCGAGAACGTGTCGAGGCTGAACACCGTCCGCCGCTCGTCCCTGGTCGTGATGGAGAAGAACAGCGTGGCGAGGGAGAAGGTCACCAGGCCCATGGTGTGCGCGATGGCCGCGCTGCGTCCCTGCTCGGGTACAGGCTGCCCTCGCCGGCCACCAGCAGGACGACCTGCATCGGGTCGGCCTACTGGCGGATAAACACATGCCACCGGGGCTCGGCCTTGCCCGCGTCGAACTTGTTCGGGCCGAACCGCTGGGTGCGCGCTTGCACCTCGGCAGAACTCAGGCCGTCCCGCTCATCGACCTGTTCCGCCGACAGGACCGAGTCCGTGCTAAGCGCATGCCAGGCGGTGCCTACGTTGGACATCACCGGTAGTCCGGTACCCGGCCGGGCTGGGTCATGTGCCGGCGTTGTGCCAGGTAGACGGGAATGCCGAGGACGAGCGCGGCGGCGGCAAGGAAGAACGGCGCCCAGACCTCCCAGACGCTGTGGCCGGTGTTGCGCGAGTACCAGATGAACAGGATCGAGAACAGCAGCGAGATGATCGCGATGATCATGTCGCGGATGAAGCGCGGGGTCTGCGTGGCCCTGTGGTCGATCCAGCGCCACTTCATCTGGGCGAGCGCGGAGAAGCCGTAGGGGATGGCGGAGGTGATGCCGGTCATCAGCACCAGGGTGGTGAAGACGGTCGCGCCGCCTGCGCCGAGGTAGTTGATGATCATCGCGACCGAGGCGAGCACCGTGGAGGCGATGATGCCGAACGCGGGCACCCCGCTCTTCGAAATGCGCTTGAACCGCTCGGGGAACAGGCCGTCGTTCGCGGCGGCCAGCGGCATCTCGGCGCAGATCATCGTCCAGCCGTTCAGCGCACCGAAGCCGGAGATAATGACCGCTATCGCCAGCACGTTGCCGGCCCACGTGCCGCCGAAGATCGCGTTCGCGGCGTCGGAGAACGGGGCGTTCGCGGTGGCGAGCTTGCTCGTGGGCACGATGCCGAACACCACGGTGAGCGAGAGCATGTAGACCACGGCACAAGCGATCGTGCCCAGCACGGTGGACCGCGGGATGTTGCGGTCGGGGTTGCGGACCTTGCCGGCCGCCACCGAGGCGGTCTCGACGCCGAGGTAGCTGAACAACGCGATCGCCATCCCGCCGCCGATCGCGTTCAGTGCGCTTCCCCCGCTGACGTTCCAGGGGGTGAAGTTGGCCTTCGAGATGAAGAACAGGCCCACGATCGACATGAACGCCAGCGCCGCGAACTTGATGATCGTGGTGATCACCTGGACCGAGCCCATGTTCTTGACCCCGGACAGGTTGATCGCCGCCGGGATCCACAGCCCGACCAGCACCAGCAGCACCGAGTACAGCTTGTTCTGGCCCTTGTTGATGAAGTGCTCCACGTACAGGACCCAGCCGACCGCGATCGCCGCGTTGCCGGCCCATGCGGTGATCCAGTACGACCACGCGTTCATGAACCCGAGCCTGTTGCCGAATGCGACCCTGGCGTAGGCGTACGGGCCGCCGTCGGCGGGCAGGCGCCGTGACAACGCGGCGAACAGCAGCGCGAACGCGAGCGCGCCCACGGTCGTCAGCGCCATCGACACCAACGTGATCGGGCCGTAGGCCGCCAGCGAACTCGGCAGGTTGAAGATCCCGACCCCGATGATGCTGCCGACGATCAGCGCGATCGCGGCGGTCAGTCCGAACTGGTTGGGCTTTTCCGCTTCGGCTGTGTCACCGGCAGGCCCGGTAACCTGAACCTCATCCGCCATGACTCACCTCTGGTCGGCTCACGGTGGCGCGTCAGGCGCCGCGTGCTTCCCGTGTGCGCTCGCCACGCCCGCATCTTGTTCGGGGCGCCCGGGAGTGTCGTCACCCTTCCGAGGGTGAATCGCCCGCGCTCAGAGCAGCCGCAGTTCGACCGCGCGCTCGATGGCCTGGGAGCGTGATGTCGCCCCGAGCTTCTGGTAGATGGACCGCAGGTGGGTCTTCACCGTGTTGCGTGACACCGTGAGGGTGTCGGCCATCTGCAGATAGGTGCTGGTCGGCAGGAGTTCCAGGATGCGCTGCTCGGCGGCGGTCAGGGGCTCGGCGAGCCCGCGGCGGAGCCGGGGCGAATCGGGCTGGCCGGTGTGCACCTCCACGGCCGCGTTGATCAACTGCTTGATGAACGGGTCCGGCCGTAGCTGGGTGGCGTGCTCGATGAGGTAGCTGGTCACCTGGGGGGCGGTGGTGACGACGGTGTTGAGGAAGCCCTCGCCACGCGCGGCGTGCAGCACGCTGCCGAGCGTGCTTGGGGTCATGGGGTCGCTGCGTTCGATGGAGGTGGCGGCGAGCAGGATCTGCCGGATCAGCGCCTGGCGGGGCGAGAGGCTGGTCAGGGCGGGTGCGTGCAGATGCTGGTGTGCGGTGTGGTGGTCGCCGGCTGCGAGGGCGATCCTGGCGTTCAGCATGGCGCGGTTGGCGGGGGGCAGCGCGGTGGCTAGCTGCGCGGGGGTGCGCAGGTCGCCCAGGGCCAGGCGCAGCAGTGCCTCGGCCTCGTCGGCCCGGGCCAGCAGCGGCGACCGGGCGCCGGGGAGGGTGCCGCGCGCGGCGCTGACGGTGGCCAGGGCTTCCCGGTAGTGCCCGCGGGCGGCCCAGATCGCGGCCCGGTCGAGCAGTGCCAGGTATTCGAAGATCGGGTGGCGGTGCTCGGTGATGGACAGGTGCTGTTCGGTGCGGTGCTCGGCGGTGTCGAGGTCGCGTCGTTCCAGTGCCAGGCCGGCCTGGACGCGGAGGTAGTCCACGGCGAAGAAGTGCTGGTCGAACCCCAGCCGCTTAGCTGCGGCGGCGGCTGCGCGGGCGGTGGCTTCGGCGTCGGCCAGGCGGCCGGCCTCGAACCGGGCCCATGCCCTGGCGCCGGGGACCACGATCGTCTTGACCGGTTCGGTGGCCGTGGGCAGCGCCAGCGCGGCGGCGGCTTCCCGCTCGACCGCCTCGGTGTCCTGCAGGTTGGCGTAAACGCGCAGCAGGGTCAGCGGGATGACGATGTTCCACTCGTCGCCGGGCTGTTCGGCGTGCTGGGTGGCCCGCGCCCGGTCGGCGTGGCGCTCCGCCTGATGCAACTGGCCGATCGATGTGGCGTAGAAGCACTGCAGTGCCGCGAACCGGGCGGCCAGCGTCGGTGAGTCGGGCAGGCCGGCCTCGGCGATCAGGTCGAGGTACTCGCCACCGCGGGTGACATCGCCGCGCAGCAAAAGGTCGGCTGCTACCGCCAGGAGTTGGTCGGGGGTGTCGGTGAGGGTGGTGGGGGTGACCATGGACAGGTCGAGGGTGCCGGGTGGGGTGGGGTTTTGCAGGAAGTCGGTGATGACGCGGTCTTGCATGAGGTCCAGGGCGCGGTTGATTTGGCGGGCGGACAGGAAGTGGCGGGTGGCGCGGGGGGTGTCGCCGGTGGTTTCGAAGTATTCGGCGGCGCGCTGGTGGAGGAGGGGTTCGCGGTCGCGGTCGCGGGCGCGCAGTTCGGCGTGCAGGACCTGGCGGACCAGGCGGTGGTAGCGGAAGGTTTCCTGGCTCTCGTCGAGGGCGACCAGGAACAGGTGGGCGGTGTCGATGCGGCGCAGCATGGCGGCGGCGTCGTGGCGGCCGGTGACCGCGGCGCAGGCGGCGGGGGTGAGCTGGCCGAGGATGGAGGTGTCCAGCATGAACTGGACCAGGTCGGGTGGCTGGGTGTCGAGGACTTCGGAGATGAAGTAGTCGGCGATGGTGTGGGAGCGGATGTCCAGGGCGCGGGTGACCCGGTCGGGGTCGCCGGCGCCGCGCAGCGACAGCGCGGCCATCTGCAGCGCGGCGGGCCAGCCTTCGCTGGCCTGGTGCAGCGCTTCGAGCTGGCCGGGGGCGACGGCGACGCCGAAGTTGGCCAGCAGGTCGCGGCTTTCGGCCACCGAGAAGTACAGGTCCTCATCGCGCAGCTCGCACAGCTGCCCCGACATCCGCAGCCGGTGCTGGCGCAGCGGCGGGTCGAACCGGGACGCCAGCACCAGCTGCACCCGGCCGGCGGGCCAGTGCGCCACCAGGTCGGTCATGTGCCGGGCCGCGCCGGCCGCGGCGAAATGGAAGTCATCCACCACGATCGCGGTGCCGGCCGGCAGCCCGGCCGCGTCGTTGGCGATCGAGGCGATCACATCGGCCGACATCACCCCGTCCATCGCCAGCAACTCGGCGGCGTCGGCGCCGAACCCCGGCTCCACCACCCGCGGCGCCTCGATGAACCCCGCCCAAAACCGCACCGGATCGGCGTCGGCGCCATCACACGACAGCCACGCCGTCGACCCGCCCGGCCGCCCCGCCGCCCAATCAGCCAAAAGCACGCTCTTACCCGCCCCCGCCGACCCCACCACCACCGTCAGCCGCCTGCCCGCCCCCCCGGACAACCGCCCCGCCAAACCCCCCCGCGACACCAGCGTCGACGGCAAACCCGCAGGCCGGAACTTCAACACCGCAAACCGCGCGCCTGGCGAGGCGCGTCGGATGGTCGCACCCTGTGTCACAGTCCTACGCGGTCCCAGCCCTTGGGGAACTGCCGGCCGTTTTATGGCAGCCTCAGACGCGCGTCTCGCCTTCGGGATGCGCGTCACACTTCAGAATCCACGCAAGCGGTTGCCCGGACATCACCCAGCGTGGGTGTTTTGTCCTGGCGCGGGGGCTTGTATAGTTCGGCATGGTCAGCGGTGGTGTCACGTTGATATCTGCACGGTCACCGGTCATGTCCCATTCACTCGGCCGCCGGTCACGCGTCATTCACTCAGAAGTCGGCCTCAGGTCACCCCCGGCTGGGTGATGTCCCCGGCGCAGTCGCGAAGGACGCTTGGCATCACAGGGCAACCAGCGGACTGCGAGGCATAACCCAGTGCGATCACAGACCTATGAGATCACCTTCTTGGGTCAGGCGGGCAGCACGCTCTCGGCAGAGTTCGATGACTGCGAGATCACCGTCGGCCGGGGGACCACGACGCTTCGTGCAGACCTGCCGGACCAGGGGGCGCTGACGGGCCTCATGGAGCGGATCGGCAGCCTCGGGCTCAAGGTGATTGACGTGAGTCTCGTGGCGTTGCCCCCAGACGGTGATTGATCTCGTGCAGATCACGGGCCAAGGGCCGTCGTGAGGCGGGCACCGCGCATGCGATGGCCGCTGCCCCGAGGTTAGCGAGGGATCGCCCTGACATGCGCAGGCAGGTTGTCCGGGGCTACGTAACGCATGAACTCCAGCTCAGCCAGGCGGCGCAGCGATGTCACTCGGCTCGCCGGTGACCACGGGCCATTCCGCCCCGGTCTCGGCACGGAATGCCTTGACCGCGGCCCCGACGGTGGGGAAGAAATGGCCGGGGTCGATTGTCCGGGTCAGCCCGTACCGTTCGATCTTTCTGCGCACCGGGTCCTTGAGTTCGGCGAACACCAGGGAGATGCCCCGGGCGTTCAGTTCCTCGTCCAGGTCCTCGAGCACGTCGGAGGCGGTGGTGTCCACGTCCGTCACCGGCTCGGCCGCGATGACGATCCAGCGGGGCGGCGGGTCGGCGGCGGCCAGCCGCCTGACCTCGTCGCGGAACGTCTTGGCGTTGGCGAAGAACAGCGGGGCGTCGAACCGGTAGATCACCAGGCCAGGGAGCTGGCGTGCGCCGGGATAGGAGTGGATGTCGTGGTAGCCGGCCAGCCCGTCCACCCGTCCGAGCACCGTGTCATAGGGCCACCACGACCGCCGGAACACGTTGAGGATCGACAGGCCGACGGCGATCGCGATCCCGGGCAGGACGCCGAGCAGGGCGACACCGAGGAAGGCCGCGATGGCCAGCAGGAACTCCGCTTTGCGCTGACGCCACAGCCGCACCGTGCCCGGGATGTCGGCGAGCGACAACGAGGCGGTGATCACCACGGCCGCCAGGGCGGGCTGGGGGAGATTGCGGAACAGGCCGGGGAGCAGCACGATCATGAGGGTGATCAGGACGGCCCCGGTGACGCCAGTGAGCTGGGTCCTGGCGCCGGACCGCTCCGCCACCGCGGTCCGCGACCCGCTCGTGCTGACCGGGAACCCCTGGAACAGCCCGGCGGCCAGGTTCGCCGCGCCGATTCCGATCATCTCGCCGTTCCCGTCGACCTCCTGCCCGGTGCGGGCGGCGAACGCCGAGGAGGTGGAAATCGTGTCGGCCAGGGAGACCAGGGCGATGCCCAGCGCGCCGGCGAACAGCGGCCCGAGATCTGCCAGGCGTACCGACGGAATGGTGAGCGGCGGGAAACCCTTGGGCAGCACCCCGACCAGGCTGACGCCGTGGTCGGCGAGGCCGAAGACCGTCGTCGCGGCGATCGCGAGCACGACCATGATGAGCACCGCGGGCACCTTGGGCAGCCAGCGCTGCAGCACCAAGATCAGCACGATCCCGGCGATGCCCACCGCCGCCGCGGCGGCGACCGCCTCACCGTTCGCGAGCCCGCGGACGAACGCGATGAACTCGCTGATCAGGCCCGTGGCATCGATTTTGAACCCGAACAGCTTGGGCAGTTGCCCGACCAGGATGGTCAGCGCCAGGCCGTTCAGGTAGCCGATCATCGTCGGCTTGGAGATCAGGTCGGCGATGAAACCGAGTTTGGCCACCGCCGCGATGATCATGATGGCCGCGACCATGATCGCGAGCAGGGACGCGAGCGCGACCGCGCGCTTGGGGTCGCCCTTGGCGGCGATCAGCGGCAGGATCGTGGCGGCGATCATCGGGCCGAGCGAGGAGTCCGGGCCCAGCACCAGGATGCGCGACGGGCCGAACACCGCGTAGCCGAGCAGGCACATGATGGACGTGTACAGGCCCGTGATGGGCGGCAGGCCCGCCAGTTCCGCGTAGGCCATGCCCTGCGGTACCAGCAGGGTCGTGAGCACGACCCCCGCCACGATGTCTTTGGCCAGCCACTCACGGTGGAACGGCGAGAGGCTCAGCCCGCGCGCCAGCTTGAACATTTGCCGTCATGATCCCTTGCGGCCGTGCCCGGAGTCATCACCCTTCGGCGGGTGACCGCCGGGCGTCCGGCAGATGATCGTAGGACGTCGTGGTATTGACGCACAACCGAGCGACGCGTCACCCCCTGGAGGGTGATGCGCGGCGCTGGCAAGCCCTTGATCATGGCATATATGCACAGGTCCCCAGGCGACCGCCGGGCCCGCGCGCGAACCTGGCTGGCGCGGCTCAGCCTGCTGCTCGCGGCCCTGGCAATTGTGATCGTCGTCGTTGTCGCCGGGCTCAAGGGGATCGCGGTGCTGGCCGTTGCCCTGGTGGGCGCGGTAGTGAGCGTCACCACGGCGTATATCTTCCTGTCCCGGCGGGGGGTGCTGCGGTGGCTCTCGTTCGGGCTGTTCGTGCTCGCCCCGATCGCGGTGCTCGTCGTCTTCGCGTTCACCGGCCTGTTGCTGGCAGCGGTCCTGTCGGCCCTCGCATGGCTGCTCGCGACCGTCACGGCACGCCTGGCACTGGCCGGGGACGCCGCGGACTGGCGCATGCCCGAGCATCCGGCACAGCCGGCCGCTGCCCATCCGTTTCTGATCATGAACCCCAGGTCGGGGGGCGGAAAGGTGGGCCGGTTCGGCCTCAAGCGCAAGGCCGAGGACCTCGGCGCTGAGGTGTTCCTGATGGACGGCGACGAGCCGGTCGATGTGGCGGCGGTGGCCAGGGCGGCCGTGGCCCGGGGCGCGGACCTGCTCGGCGTCGCCGGGGGAGATGGCACCCAGGCCCTGGTGGCCGGCATTGCCGCGCAGCATGGCCTCCCGTTCGTGGTGATCACCGCCGGTACCCGCAACCACTTCGCCCTCGATCTCGGGCTTGATCGCGACGACCCCGCGGCCTGCCTGGCCGCCTTGTCCGATGGCGTCGAACTGCGCGTCGACCTCGGCGAGATCGGCGGCCAGACGTTCGTCAACAACGCCTCGTTCGGTGCCTACGCTGAGGTTGTCGAATCCCCGGCTTACCGTGACGACAAGCTGGGCACGACCCTGGACCTGCTCCCCGACCTGCTGCAGGGCAACCGCGGCGCGCGGTTCACCGCGCGGGCCGACGGCACCGAACTCGACGGGCCGCAGGCGGTGCTCGTGGCCAACAATCCCTATGGCAGCGGGGACATCGCCGGCCTGGGCCGCCGGTTCCGGCTGGACCGCGGCGTGCTCGGCGTCATCGGCGTCTCCGTGGGCAGCGCGCGGCAGGCCGCCGAACTGCTTCGCGGCAGGCGCTCGACCGGGGTCGTCGTGCTGACCACGAAGCGGATCGAGATCAGCACGGACGCGCCCGAGATCCCCGTCGGCATCGACGGCGAGTCCGTGACACTGCCGGCGCCGGTGGTGTGCACGATCCATCCCGGTGCGCTCCGCGTCTGGGTGCCGCGAGGTCGGCCGGGAGTCCCGCAGCCCAAGCCCGAGGTGAACTGGGCCAGGCTGCGCCGGCTCGCCGTGGGGTCGCGGCAGGGTGGTTAGCCCGCTACCAGCCTGTTCGGCCAGCCGGGGGATGTCGTCACCTGGCACGGGTGATCCCCGGTGCCGCTTCCGGGGTGGCCGGGCGGTCTCAGAGCAGCCGCAGTTCGAGCGCGCGCTCGATGGCCTGGGAGCGTGATGTCGCCCCGAGCTTCTGGTAGATGGACCGCAGGTGGGTCTTCACCGTGTTGCGCGAGATGTAGAGGGTGTCTGCCATCTGCAGATAGGTGCTGCCGGGCAGAAGTTCGAGTATGCGCTGCTCGGCGGCGGTCAGTGGCTCGGCGAGCACGCGCCCGGCCGCAAACGCGCGGGGCTGGGCGGCCCGGACCTGGCGGGCCGCGGCGGTCACCCGGTCGACAAAGGGATCCGCGTGCAGCCCGCTGGCGTGCTCGATGAGGTAGCTGGTCACCTGCGGCGCGGTCGTCACGACGGTGTTGAGGAAGCCTTCGCCGCGGGCTGAGTGGAGCACGCTGCTCAGGATGTTCGCGGCCTCAGGGTCGCCGCGCTCGATCGCGGTGGCGGCGAGCAAAAGGTCGCGGACCAGCGCACGGCGTGGCGTCAGGTCGCTCAGCGCCGGTGATTGCAGGTGCTCGCGCGCCGCGTGCGGATCGCCCGCGGCAAGGGCGATCCGCGCCAGCAGCGTCGCCCGCCGCGCGGCGGGGAGCCTGGTGGCCAGCATGGTGGGGGCGCGCAGGTCGCCGAGGTACAGGCGGAGCACGGCTTCGGCTTCGTCGGTGCGGGCCAGCAGCGGCGATCTGGTTCCGGACAGCACCGCGCGGGCCGAGTCGACCGTGGCGAGCGCGTCAGCGACCCGCCCCCGGGCGGCCCAGATCGCGGCCCGGTCGAGCAGGGCCAGGTATTCGAAGATCGGGCGCTGGTGCTCGGTGATGGACAGGGCCTGTTCGGTGCGGTGCTCGGCGGTGTCGAGGTCGCGTCGTTCCAGTGCCAGGCCGGCCTGGACGCGGAGGTAGTCCACGGCGAAGAAGTGCCGTTCGAACCCCAGCCGCTCGGCTACCTCGGCTGCGGCGCCGACGGCGGCATTGGCGTCAGTGAGGTGGCCGGCCTCGAACCAGGCCAGTGCCTGGGCGCTGGGCAGCAGCACGAGCCGGGCCGGATCGCTGAGCCCGGGCGACGCGAGAGCCGCGTCCACTTCACGCTCCACCGCCTTGACATCTTCCAGGCTGGCGTAAAGGCGCATCATCACCAGCGGGACGGCTGCGTCCCACTCGTCGGCACGCGGTGCCTGCTCCCGGGCCGCGCGCGCCCGGTCTGCCGCGGCCGCGGCCGCGGTGAGCTGGCCGGTCAGGGCATAGCGGAAGCACTGCATCGCGGCCAGCCGGTCGGTGAGCTTGGGTTCCAGCGGGGTGGCCTCGGCGATCTCGGCGAGGCGGTCGAGGTAGTCGCCGGCGTGGCCGGTGTCCCCGCGGATGAGCAGGTTCGCGGCGACGGTCAGGAGTTGGTCGGGGGTGTCGGTGAGGGTGGTGGGGGTGACCATGGACAGGTCGAGGGTGCCGGGTGGGGTGGGGTTTTGCAGGAAGTCGGTGATGACGCGGTCTTGCATGAGGTCCAGGGCGCGGTTGATTTGGCGGGCGGACAGGAAGTGGCGGGTGGCGCGGGGGGTGTCGCCGGTGGTTCGAAGTATTCGGCGGCGCGCTGGTGGAGGAGGGGTTCGCGGTCGCGGTCGCGGGCGCGCAGTTCGGCGTGCAGGACCTGGCGGACCAGGCGGTGGTAGCGGAAGGTTTCCTGGCTGCTCGTCGAGGGCGACCAGGAACAGGTGGGCGGTGTCGATGCGGCGCAGCATGGCGGCGGCGTCGTGGCGGCCGGTGACCGCGGCGCAGGCGGCGGGGGTGAGCTGGCCGAGGATGGAGGTGTCCAGCATGAACTGGACCAGGTCGGGCGGCTGGGTGTCGAGGACTTCGGAGATGAAGTAGTCGGCGATGGTGTGGGAGCGGACGTCCAGGGCGCGGGTGACCCGGTCGGGGTCGCCGGCGCCGCGCAGCGACAGCGCGGCCATCTGCAGCGCGGCGGGCCAGCCTTCGCTGGCCTGGTGCAGCGCTTCGAGCTGGCCGGGGGCGACGGCGACGCCGAAGTTGGCCAGCAGGTCGCGGCTTTCGGCCACCGAGAAGTACAGGTCCTCATCGCGCAGCTCGCACAGCTGCCCCGACATCCGCAGCCGGTGCTGGCGCAGCGGCGGGTCGAACCGGGACGCCAGCACCAGCTGCACCCGGTCGGCGGGCCAGTGCGCCGCCAGGTCGGTCATGTGCCGGGCCGCGCCGGCCGCGGCGAAATGGAAGTCATCCACCACGATCGCGGTGCCAGGCCGGCAGCCCGGCCGCGTCGTTGGCGATCGAGGCGATCACATCGGCCGACATCACCCCGTCCATCGCCAGCAACTCGGCGGCGTCGGCGCCGAACCCCGGCTCCACCACCCGCGGCGCCTCGATGAACCCCGCCCAAAACCGCACCGGATCGGCGTCGGCGCCATCACACGACAGCCACGCCGTCGACCCGCCCGGCCGCCCCGCCGCCCAATCAGCCAAAAGCACGCTCTTACCCGCCCCCGCCGACCCCACCACCACCGTCAGCCGCCTGCCCGCCCCCCGGACAACCGCCCCGCCAAACCCCCCCGCGACACCAGCGTCGACGGCAAACCCGCAGGCCGGAACTTCAACACCGCAAACCGCGCGGTCAGTGTGGTGCTGCCCCCCGTTACCACAGACACGCCCCCCAGACAATCACGAATTACCAAAGCTTTTGAAGATCAAAGCTTCGGTTTCCGAAAGGTAAATCCTGATGTCACCCCCGGAAGGGTGACGACACCGGGCCAGGCCCCGCGCAGGCTCAAGTCGCACGGGCTGCCATCGTCGAGGACCGAGGAGACCGTACATGGCGTTGGGAGTGCACTCTGAAGTTGGTCGGCTGCGCAGAGTGATGGTGCATCGGCCCGGCCTCGAACACAACCGGCTGACTCCGGCAAACGCCGAGGAATTGCTCTTCGATGACGTCCTGTGGGTCAGCAGAGCGAAGCAGGAACATGACGCGTTCTGTGAGGTCATGCGCGAGCGCGGCGTCGAGGTGTTCGAGGTGGAGCGCCTGCTGGCCGAGGCGCTGGCCGAGCCCGGGGTCAGGGACTGGGCGTGCGAGCACATCCTCAGCGAGCGCGAGGTTGGCATAGGCGCCGCTGACAGGGCCCGCGAGTGGATCAATACGGCCGAGGCGTCGCAGGTCGCCGAGTTCCTGATCGGCGGGATCACCAGGGCGGACGTTGCCCAGGACGTCGGGCTGGTGTGGGAGTCGGCCGACCCCACGAGCTTGCTGCTGCCGCCGCTGCCGAACTTCCTGTTCCAGCGGGATCCGTCGTGCTGGATCAACGGCGGCGTCACCCTCAACCCGATGACCAAGCCGGCCCGCAAGCCGGAAACCATGATCATGGAGATCGTCTACCGGTTCCACCCGATGTTCGCCAGCGAAGAGTTCCCGATCTGGCTGGGCGGCGCCGATGAGGACTGGGGCCGGTGCCACGTCGAGGGCGGCGACGTACAGCCGATCGGCAATGGCACGGTGATGATCGGCATGGGCGAGCGGACCACCCCGCAGGCCGTGCTGTGGATCGCCAGGTCGCTGTTCCGGGCGGGCGCGGTGGCGCAGGTGCTCGCGGTGCACCTGCCCAAGTCGCGCAGCTACATGCACCTGGACACGGTCATCACCATGTGCGACCGCGACCTGGTGACGCTGTTCCCGCCGGTGATCAACGGGGCACGCACGTGGGCGATCCGGCCCGGGGCGTCGCCGGACGACCTGGTCACCGAGGAACAACACGGATGGCTGCCCGAGCACATGGCCAAGGCGCTCGGCGTGACCAAGATGCGCGTCGTCGAGACCGGCGGCGACTCGTTCGAGGCCGAGCGTGAGCAGTGGGACGACGGCAACAACGTGGTCGCGCTCGAACCAGGCGTCGTCGTCGCCTACGAGCGCAACACCGGCACCAACACCGCCCTGCGCAAGGCCGGCATCGAGGTGATCACGATCGCGGGCTTCGAACTCGGCCGCGGCCGCGGCGGGGCGCACTGCATGACCTGCCCGCTGGAACGCGACCCCGCCTTCTAGACCTGCACAGGAGCAATTCGATGGCGTTCAACCTGAAGAATCGCAGCTTCCTCAAGGAGATCGACTTCGAGCCGCGCGAGCTGCGCTACCTGCTGCGCCTGTCCGAGGCGCTCAAGCTCGCCAAGTACGCCGGCACCGAAGCCCAGCACCTGGTGGGCAAGGAGATCGCGCTCATCTTCGAGAAGACCTCCACCCGCACCCGCTCGGCCTTCGAGGTCGGCGCGTACGACCAGGGCGCGCACGTCACCTACCTCGACCCGTCCGGTTCCCAGCTCGGGCACAAGGAATCGGTCGCCGACACCGCCGCGGTGCTCGGCCGCATGTACGACGCGATCGAGTTCCGTGGCAACCAGCAGACCGACGTCGAGGAACTCGCCGCGCACGCCGGCGTGCCGGTGTACAACGGCCTGACCGACGAGTGGCACCCCACCCAGATGCTCGCCGACTTCCTCACCATGCACGAGTCCAGCAACAAGCCCTACGACGCGATCTCCTACGCCTTCGTCGGCGACTGCCGGTTCAACATGGGCCGCTCGCTGCTGGTCATGGGGGCGCTCATGGGCAGCGACGTCCGCCTCTCCGGCCCGGAGGAGCTGCACCCGCCCAAGGACGTCACCGACATCGCCGCCGACATCGCCAGCCGCACCGGCGCGCGCATCACCATCACCGACGACGTGCGCCAGGCCGTGTCCGG
This sequence comes from uncultured Actinomycetes bacterium, assembly GCA_963726415.1. Taxonomy (GTDB): domain Bacteria; phylum Actinomycetota; class Actinomycetes; order Streptosporangiales; family Streptosporangiaceae; genus DASXKD01. The sequence continues at coordinate 22,544 of CAVSCM010000038.1, read as the reverse complement.
CGTCGACTTCATCCACACCGACGTGTGGGTCTCCATGGGCGAGGCCAAGGACGTCTGGACGGACCGGGTCCGGCTGCTCACCCCCTACCAGGTCAACGCCGCGCTGCTGGCGGCCAGCGGGAACCCGGCCGTCAAGTTCATGCACTGCCTGCCCGCGTTCCACGACCCGAACACCACCGTCGGCCGGGAGATCATGGAGCACACCGGCATGACCTCCGGCCTCGAAGTCACCGGAGAGGTATTCAACTCACCGGCCAGCATCGTGTTCGACCAGGCCGAGAACCGCCTGCACACGATCAAGGCGATCCTCGTCGCCACCCTCGCGTAACCTGCAGTACCAGCCGACCGATAGGAGGGTGCCTATGAGCACGGCGACAGCCGAGGCGGCTGCGGCCATTAGCGAGACCAGCAAGCGGACGTTCGCGCGGCTGGCCGGAATGTCCACGGTGATCATCGCGGGCGTGGCCATGCTGATCGTCGGCATCCTCATCGGCAGCGCGGCCAGAAAACGCATCTACAGGTGGTCGCACGGCATTTCCTGATGTGAGCGTTCCCGGCATCCGGCCGGTGAATTCACCCGCGGGAGGGTGAGGACCCGGCGGCCGCCGAGCAGCAGGATCGACAGAGGGGCCCGGTCAGTGCGGGCGCAACGAATCGACAGAAAGGGTGAGCGCCATGGCTGACCTGATCGCCATCGGGTATCCGGATCAGGCGACTGCGGAGGCGGCAGCCGATGAGGCGCGGCGGCTGGCCCAGGACCTGATCATCCAGCCGGACGCGATCGCGGTAATCTCCCGCGACAACGACGGCAGCTACCACGTCCACACCAACCATCACGCGGTCGGCGCCGGGGCGACCTGGGGCATGTTCTGGGGTTTCCTGTTCGGGCTGCTGTTCTTCATCCCGGTCTTCGGCATGGCCATCGGCGCCGGGATGGGCGCCCTCATGGGCAAGTTCGCCAAGACCAGCATCGACAAACAGTTCCAGGAGCAGGTGCGCGACATGGTCAAGCCCGGCACCTCCGCGCTGTTCCTGGTGCTGGAGAAGGTCACGCCGGACAAGGCGGTCGAGGCGATGAGCAAGTACGGCGGCACCGTACTGAAGACCTCGCTGTCCAAGGAAGACGAGCAGGAACTGCAGGAAGCCCTGCACGGTACCGGCGGCGGCGAGCAAGCAGCTCAGTAGCACGCGGGAGTCCAGCTGCGGCCCGGCCGGGCACGGCCGGGTCGCGGCATTCGGCTCGGTGGGCACGGCTTCCGCGGCCTTGCCGTCAGCGGCCGGCGGCGCGCCGCCGGCCGCTGACGACGCGGGTCATGGCAGGGCGAGCAGGTGGAACTGCCACGGTCCCAGGGCGACGAAGAGCCCGGTGCTGGCCAGTTCGCCGCCGTCTCGCTCGAATACCTCTCCGGCGAACAGGTCGGTGAGGTGCCAGTTCCGGCCGGGCAGGTCCGCCCACGGCAACGGGACTCGCCCCTGCGCCGGCTGGCCGGAGAAGTTGATCACCACCACGTGCCGGTGACCGCTGCCATCGCCGTCCCACGACCAGGCGAGCAGGTTGCGGCAGGACTGGTTGTCGGGCCACCCGGTGGCGTTGAGCAGCCGCCAGGTGCCGCGGCGCACGCCGCCGCCGATGATGGCCAGCAGCCACCGGTACCAGTCGGCCAGTTCGCGGTCGGGCGGTTCATCCGGGCGGCGTGACAAGAAGACCGGTGGCCGCACGTGCCAGGCCCTCGAACTGTCCTTCGTGCCACAGCGTTGCGCCCGGCAGGGTGGCGATGGCCACGGCCGCGGCGCGCCCCGCGTCCGCCGGGATGCTGGCGGCGATGCGAGGCTCGTCATGGTTCTCCAGGAAGCGGATGAGCCGGGACTGGTAGCTCAGGTCCGCGCCCAGGTGGTCCCGGACCCCGGAGGCGTCCTGGCCGACGATCCGGTCGTAGAGTCGCTTGTCGTAGCAGAAGCCGAACCCCTGCTGCTGAAGCTCCCACTCCAGGTCCCAGTAGGCCTCGGCGACGAACAAGGTATCCGGGTGCCTCCCGCGCACCTCCCCGATCAGGCCCGGCCAGAACTCCTCGGCAGGCTCGGGCCCGGCCCGGTCGCCCCAGGTTTGCCGGAAGATCCGGTTGATCATCAGCATCGCCATGTCGCAGCGGACTCCGTCGCATTGGCCCGCTATGTCGGTAAGGGTCTGCGCCGCGGCGGCCCGCAGCGCCGGTGAGAATGCGTTGAGCTGGACGACATCGGTCCATGCCGGGAAATACGGGTCGCGGCCATGGGCCAGCACCTGCCCGCCGATCTTGATCCACGCTGCCGGGTCGGCGTCGGCGTCATGCTCATCGCCGTGCACGAATGCCTCGGGCTTGCTCGTCACCCAGGGGTGGTCCATCGCGACGTGGTTGGGCACGTAGTCCAGCAGCAGCCGCACGCCACGGGCGGCCAGGGCGGCGCGCGCCGCGGCCAGGCCGCCGGGGCCGCCGAACATCGGGTCGGCCACATAGCGGCGCACGCAATAGGGCGACCCGATGACGTCTTCGGGTTCCAGGTCCGGCAGCAGGTCGCCGAACGAGGCCATCACCTTGGCGTCCGCCCTGGTCACGGCCAGCCCCGCCGGGCTGCGCTGCCATACGCCCATCAGCCAGACCGCGTCCACGCCGGCCGGGGTGACCGCCTCCCAGTCGGACGCCGCCACCTCCCCCAGTGTCAGCCGCCGACCGGCCGCCCGGGACAGCGAGGTCAGCCAGACCGCGGTGTTGACCTCGTATATCACGGGATCGGCCGGCCACTTCGTCATCGCGTTCGCCCCGGCCACGGTCGCGTCTGAGGGCCAGGCACACCATCCATGCGCATTACCGCCCATCCGCCATTTATCCGCCGTACTGAGCATTCCCATGAGAGCAGGCTCTAGGTCAAGCCCGTATTCTGGCGCCGTGACCGAGCCAGCACAGGGCCTGACCATCGGGCAGGTGGCCGAGCGGACCGGGCTCAGCGTGCACGCACTGCGCTTCTACGAGCGTGAGGGCCTGCTCGCCAGCGCGGTGCAGCGCACTCCCGACGGCCGCCGCGCCTATACCGAAGACGACCTGGAGTGGCTGGACCTGTGCATCAAGCTCCGCTCCTCCGGGATGCCGCTGGCCGCGATCCGCCGCTACGCCGACCTGGTCAGGCAGGGCCCGGGCAACGAGACCGGCAGGCTGGCCATCCTGCGCCAGCATCAGGAGCGCATCACCGCCCGGTTGGCCGCGCTCACCGCGTGCCTGGAGATGATCACCTTCAAGGCCAAGATCTACGAAGAGAGCCTCGCCGAAGGCGCCGCCGACCCCATCTGGACCCCGCCGTCCGGCGCCGCCGGCGGTGATACCTTCGGCTGACCACCTTCGAGGAGCCTCGCGGAGGCAGCCGGATGCCGTGCCTGGATGTTCAGATCCCCGCAGCCGATGGCCACAGCAACGGCACGCTGCACGTCCCCGAGGGAGCGGGCCCGTGGCCGGGTGCGCTGGTCTTTCCCGACGCCGGGGGAGTGCGGGAAACCTTCCGGAAGCTGGGCGGCCGGCTGGCGGGCATGGGCTACGTCACGCTGATCCCCGACATCTACTACCGCGCGGGACAGTGGGCGCCGTTCGACGTGGCCACGCTGTTCACCGACGACAACGAGCGGGCCCGGATGCGGCGCCTCGTCACCCCGCTCACCAACGAGGCGATCATCGCCGATGCCAGCGCCTACGGCGACTTCCTGCTGGCGCGGCCGGAGGTGACCGGACCGGCGATCGGCACCACAGGTTACTGCCTGGGCGGGCGCATGTCCCTGATCGCCGCGACCGGGCTCGGCCACAAGATCGCCGCGGCGGCGTCGTTCCACGGCGGCCGGCTCGCCGTCGAAGGCGACACGTCGAGCCCGCACCTGGCTGCGGACCGGATCACGGCCGCGGTCTACGTGGCTGGCGCGCAGGACGACGGCTCGTTCACCGCCGAGCAGGCCGCACTGCTGGAAAGTGCGCTCACCGGTGCCGGGGTCGACCACACCGTCGAGTTCTACCCTGCCCGGCACGGATTCGCCGTGCCCGACAACCCGACATATGACGCTTCGGCGAGCGACCGGCACTGGGCGGCGCTCCGCGACCTCTACCGGGCCCGGCTCTAGATATCGACGCCGCAAGCGCCACGCCCGGGGCCGAGATCGGAGCGGATGATGAAGGCAGCACGTTTCAGCCGGTTCGGGGGCCCGGAGGTGCTCGAGATCGTGGATCTCCCCGATCCGCATCCGGGTCCCGGCCAGGTCCGGATCGCGGTGCGCGCGGCCGGCGTCAACCCGAGCGACTGGAAGAAGCGCAAGGGCCTGATGGATGGGGAGCTCCCACAGGTCATGGGGCACGAGGCGGCGGGCGTCGTCGACGAGCTCGGCGAGGGCGTTGCGGACGTGGCCGTCGGCGATCGCGTGTTCGGCTTCTCCGCCGAGGGGGCGGCCCAGGCCGAGCTGGCGGTGCTGTCCTACTATGCGCCGATCCCGCGGTCGCTCGACTTCCCGGGCGCTGCCGCGCTGCCGGCCGCCATCGAGACGGCCACGCGCGCGCTGGACCAGCTCGGCGTCGGGGCCGGGAACATGCTGCTCATCAACGGCGCCTCCGGAAGCGTCGGCAGCACCGCGGTTCAGCTCGCCGTGGCGCGCGGCGCGCGCGTGATCGGCACCGCCAGTCCCGCCAACCACGATTACCTGCGCTCGCTGGGCGCCGAGCCGGTCGCCTACGGCGCGGGCCTCACCGGGCGGGTTCGCGCGCTCGCGCCCGGCGGCGTTGACGTGGCGCTCGACGTCGCCGGGAGCGGCGTGCTGCCCGAGCTCATCGAGCTCGCGGGCGGCCCAGAGCGCGTCGTAACGATCGCCGACTTCGCCGGCGCGAAGGAGCACGGAGTAAGGTTCAGCAGCGGGGACGCCGGCCGCGCGGTCCACGGGCTCGCCGGGATCGGCGAGCTGATCGAGTCCGGGCGCTTCTCGCTCCCGGTCGTGCAGACCTTCCCGCTCACCGAGATCGCGCAGGCGCACCGCGTCAGCGAGGACGGTCACGTGCGCGGGAAGCTCGTGCTCCTGGTCGGCTGATCCGGCCGCGACGGCCGTGCGTGACCGGGCTCGCCGGTGAGGGGCGGGTTACCAGGCCTCGGCCGCCTCGCGGTGGGCGAACCCCGAGGGCCGCAGCGGCACCAGGGTCCTGCCATGCAGCCAGCCGTTGAACTCGTTGCTGCAGTGCAGGTTGCAGATGCCGCCGTCGAGGATCAGGCCCTGCCCGGCGGCGTCGGCGATGAGCGTCAGCGGGTCGGACATCGGGCCACTTGTCGAACTGGTGTCACCTAGGTCGCGGCGGTAGAGCACGCCGAGCGTGTGCCCGGTCGCCGTGGCGATTCGCTCCACGGACATGAGCTGCGGGTACATCCCGCTGATGTCGGGATTGCCCTTGATCTTGCCGCGCAGCACCATGGCCGTGATCACTGAGCCGTCCGGGCTGACCAGCGCCTGGGCGAGATAGGTCCGCGGCGCCTGCCGCAGCAGCAGCAGGCCGGCCAGCACGCTGCCGCCGCCGGGACCGGCCGGGTTGATGGCCCGCAGTTGCGCCACGCGCTCCCACCGGGGGCAGCCCTCGCCGCCCGCGTCCGAGTCGACCTTGCACCACTCACCGAGCACGGCAAGTTCGCGTGATTCACCCGTCCAGGACAGGCTGGCGACACGGAAGAACCGGTACCCGCCCGCGGGCGACCCGCCCCGCCAGGTGCTCTGCGCCCCGGTGGCAGTGTTGATCACGACGACCTGGTCGGATCGCTGCGGCAAGCGCCCGTGATAGGGGTAGTAGTAGGCCCCGACCGCGACCCGCGAGCCGTCGGGCGACGCCGCCAGCGCGTCGGCGGCCCACCCGGGTCGCAGGATGCCGCCGGGTACCCGGGCGAACTCCGCGACGTGCCCGGCAGCGGTAACCCGGAACCGGTAGATCTGCTCGCCGCGCGTGCCGCGCTCGAACGCGGCGATGTAAAACGTGCCGTTCCCGGCAGAGGCCAGCGCGGGTGAAACGGACCCCGCGGCCGAGAGCGATGGCACCGGCACGACGGCGATGACCTTGCCGGTGGCGGTCGACCGGACCGCGGTCTTCCAGGTGCCCAGGTCGGTCGCGAGGTAGTACCGGTGCGGTGCCGCGGGAAGGTGCGCCGCGCCGCCGGACCGGCCCACGCCGAACAGCCCGTTCGACACCGACACCGCCAGGCCGATCACCAGTACCACGGCCGCGGCCGCGGCGACGGGTGCGACCCACGGTGACGGGCGCCGCCAGGCGCTTCGGCATGGTGAGCGGGCGCAACTCCTCGTCGCGAACCGTGTCGGCGGCGGCGCTCATCGCGTCGGTCAGCCGGTCCGGGAGGGTGTTCATCGTTCCTCCCCAAGCCGGCGTGCCAGCGCGTCGAGCCCGCGCGCCGTGGCGGACTTCACCGACCCCTGGCTGATGCCGAGCGTGGCGGCTACCTCGGCCACGGGCAGGTCCAGGTAGAACCGCAGCACCAGCACCTCGCGGCGGCGGCTCGGCAGCCCCGCCAGCGCGGCCAGCACCTGCCGCCGGTCCTCGGCGAGGATGGCGGTCTGCTCGGCTGAATCCTGTGTGTCGCGCCACGGCACGGCGCGGCTGATCGCGACCCGGCGCGCGAGCGCGCGCCGCCGCAGCACGCTGCGGCAGCCGTTCACCACCGCTGTGCGGACATACGCCAGGGTGCTGTCCGCCTGCAGAACCCGGCCGCGGGCGCAGAGCCGGGTGAACACGTCCTGCACCACGTCCTCGGCGCAGCCACGGTCCCCGACCAGCAGCAGCGCCAGCCGGACCAGGTCCGCGTGATGCTGCCGGTACAGCACCGCGACGTCGGGCCAGCCGGCCTGCGGCGCCGCTGGCCGGCCAGGCTCAGCGCCGCTGGCCTGGCTGCCGGTCTGCGCCGGCGTGCTTAGCATGCCGGACGGTACCTGGTCCACGTTTACTAGTACGCACCACCGCCGGATCGGTTGCCCAGCGTTCCGGCACTGTTCCGCGGCCGGCGGCCGCGGGCCTACCGGATGACGAGCACGCTGCCGCCGCGCGGGACCAGTTCCCCGATCACCGGCGCTCCCGGCAGTTCCCCGGCCACGAGCAGCCCGCCCGAGGTCTGCGCGTCCGCGAGCAGCAGCAGGTCTTCCTCGCTGACGCTACCGGTGTCGCTGTGCGGTAGCACCCAGTCGAGGTTGCGCCGGCTGCCGCCGGGCATGTACCCGGCCCGCGCCGCCGCCCGCGTGCCCTCGATGAGCGGCACCGCCGCGTGGTCGACCACCGCGGTGACCCCGCTGGCCCTGGCGAGCTTGAACAGGTGACCGAGCAGGCCGAATCCGGTCACGTCGGTGGCGCACGTGATCCCGGCCGCCAGCGCCTGCCGGCTGGCCTCGGCGTTCAGCGCCGTCATCACCTCGACCGCCGCCGCGCTGACCTCGCCGGTCGCCTTGTGCCAGGCGTTGAGCACGCCGGTGCCGATCGGCTTGGTCAGGCTGAGCGGCACGCCGGGCAGCCCGGCGTCGATCCGCAGCAGCGTGGCCGGGTCCGCGGTGCCGGTCACCGCCATGCCGTACTTCGGCTCGGGGTCATCGATGCTGTGCCCGCCCGCCACATGGCAGTTCGCCGCATGTCCCACGGCCAGGCCGCCGCGCAGCACCTCCGCCGCCAGCTCCGTGGGGAGCTTGTCACGCGGCCAGCCGAGCAGGTTCAGGGCAACCAGTGGCACGCCGCCCATGGCGTAGATGTCGGACAAGGCGTTGGTGGCGGCGATCCGCCCGAACGTGTAGGCGTCGTCCACGACGGGGGTGAAGAAGTCCGCGGTCACCACGATCGCCATGGCCGGGCCGATCCGCACCACGGCGCCGTCGTCGCCGTTCTCCACACCTACCATCAGGTCCGTGCCCGCGCCGCCGGGCACCAGGGCGGCTATCGCCTCTTCAAGCTCGCCCGGTGGGATCTTGCAGGCGCAGCCGCCGCCACGCGCGTACTGGGTGAGCCGGAACGCATCCGGACCGGTCATGGGGCCCAATGTAGTGCCAGGCCCGGACCGGCCCCGCCGCGGACCGGGAATGGCTGACCGGGGCCGGTGCCCGTTAGGGTCGCGGTTGTGGACCCGCGCCGTCACGTGCCGAGAACCGACGTCGTGCTGGCCGACCCCCGGCTGGCTGCGGCGCGCGAGCAGCTGGGCACGACGCTGGTCAAGGCGGCGGTTTCCCAGGCGCAGGAACTGGCCCGGGCCGGCGCCATCAGCCCGGCGAGCGTGGCCGACGCCGCGGTGGCCGCGCTGCCGCCGACTGCCGCCTCGCTCACCCCGGTGATCAACGCGACGGGCGTGATCGTGCACACCAACCTTGGCCGGGCGCCGCTGTCGGCCGCGGCGCGCGACGCGATACGGGCCGCGGCGGGCTGCACGGACGTGGAGTTCGATCTGGCCTCGGGGAAGCGCGGCCGCCGTGGCGCCGGTGCGCTCGATGCTCTCGCGCGAGCGGTCCCGGCGGCCGGAGCGGTGCACGTGGTCAACAACAACGCCGCGGCGCTGGTGCTGGCGGCCACGGCGCTGGCCGCCGGGCGGGAGATCGTCGTCAGCCGTGGCGAACTGATCGAGATCGGCGACGGGTTCCGGCTGCCCGACCTGCTGCAGTCCACCGGCGCCCGGATCCGTGAGGTGGGTACCACCAACCGGACCGCGCTCGCCGACTACCAGCGGGCGATCGGCGCCGACACGGCCTTCATCCTGAAGGTGCACCCGTCCAACTACGTGATCGAGGGCTTCACGGCGTCGGCCGGCGTCGGCGAACTGGCCGGCCTCGGCGTGCTTGTGGTCGGTGACATCGGGTCTGGCCTGCTGCGCCGCAGTCCGCTGCTCCCCGATGAACCCGACGCCGACTCCTGGCTGCGCGCGGGCGCCGCGCTGGTCACGGCCAGTGGCGACAAGCTGCTCGGCGGGCCGCAGGCGGGCCTGCTGCTCGGCGATGCGGACACGATCACCCGCGTGGCCCGCCATCCGCTGGCCCGCGCACTGCGGGTGGACAAGCTGACCCTTGCCGCCCTTGAGGCAACCCTCACCGGCCCGCCGCCGCCGGTCACCCAGGCTATGGCGGCCACCCCCGACTCGATCAGGTCGCGGGCCGAGGTCCAGGCCGAGCGGCTGGCCGGCGCGGGCGTCGACTGCCGGGTGGCGCCGGCGGATGCCACCGTCGGTGGCGGTGGCGGCCCCGGCGTGCGGCTGCCGAGCGCCGCGCTGTCCCTGCCCGAGTCGCTGGCCGCGGGCCTGCGGTCGGGCGCGGCCGTGCGGCGCGGCGACGTGCCCGCGGTCGTCGGCAGGATCGAGGGCGGCCGGCTGCTGCTCGACATGCGTGCCGTCCCGCCCGCCGACGACGAGCGGCTTGCCGCGGCGGTGCTCGCCGCGGTGGCCGGCGACGGCGCCGCGCACGGGGAATAGCCGTGTACGTCGTCGCCACCGCCGGCCATGTGGACCACGGGAAGTCGATGCTGGTGCGTGCGCTCACCGGGATGGAGCCGGACCGCTGGGAGGCGGAGCGGCGCCGTGGCATGACGATCGACCTGGGCTACGCGTGGACGACGCTTCCGTCCGGCGACGAGCTAGCGTTTGTCGACGTGCCGGGGCACGAGCGGTTCATTACGAACATGCTGGCCGGCCTGGGCCCGGTGCCGGCGGTGATGTTCGTGGTGGCCGCGGATCAAGGCTGGATGCCCCAGTCGGCCGAGCATCTGGCGGCGATCGACGCCCTCGGTGTCCGCCACGGGGTACTGGTGGTCACGCGGGCCGACCTGGCCGACCCGGAACCCGCGATGCGGGAGGCCGCCCGGCAGATCGCGGGCACCAGCCTTGGCGAGGTGGAGGCCGTGGCGGTCAGTGCTGTGACCGGCCAGGGCCTGCCCGGGCTGACCGCCGCGCTCGGCACGCTCACCGCCCGGCTTCCCCGGCCGGACCCGCGCGGCGCCATCCGGCTATGGCTGGACCGGGTGTTCGCGATCAAGGGCAGCGGGACCGTGGTCACCGGGACGTTGCAGGCAGGCACCGTGCAGCCCGGGGACGAATTGGTGCTCGCCCCGGCGATGCGGACCGTGCGGATCCGGGGTGTCCAGTCGCTCGGCGCACCGGCTGCCCACGTCAGCGGCGTCGCCCGGGTGGCGCTGAACCTGCGTGGGGTCAGCACCCGGGAGTTGGGCCGTGGCATGGCGCTCAGCCAGCCTGGCCGCTGGACCGTGACCAGCGTGATCGATGTCCGCCTGGCGCAGGCTCCGCTGGAGCCGGGTCTGCCGGAGCAGGGGCAGCCGCCCGGTGCCATCCAGTTGCCGGCCCGGCTCACCCTGCACATCGGTTCGGCGCGTGCGGTGACCGGGATGCGGATGCTGGGCAGCCAGTTCGCCCGGCTGACCCTGGATCACCCGCTGCCGCTGCACATCGGGGACCGGGTGCTGCTCCGCGATCCGGGCGCGGCCGCGGATCACGCCGGCGGTCGTCCGGTGTTCGGCGCCACGGTGCTCGATGTGTCGCCGCCGCGGCTGCGCGGCAGGGGCGCGGCCGCGGCCGCGGCGCGGGAACTGGCATCCTGGCCGCCGGTACCGGCGGCGGCGGACCTGCTGCGCCGGCACCGGCTGCTGAAGGGCCGGCCCTGCTGCGGCCATGGGGCTGACGGACTTGCCGCCGCCGGTCACCGGGGACTGGCTGGCCGACCCCGGCCACTGGCAGCGGTTGCGGGAACTGCTGGTGGCGGCGGTGGCCGCGCACCAGGCCCGCGACCCGCTGGCTCGTGGCCTGCCGGTCGAGGCGGCCCGGGCCGAACTCGGCCTGCCCGGCCGCGACCTGGTCGAAGCTCTCGCCGCCTGGCCCGCGGGTAGCGCCGGCTCGCCGATCGAGGCACACGGCGGATACCTGCGGGTCGTCGGGCTCGGCGAAGGCGGACAGCCGGGGAACAGCGCCGGGCCGGGTCAGCGGCCGGCTGCGGCGGCCGGTCATCCTGCGCCGCATCGGCGCCCGGCCGGCGGCGGCAGCGCGCAGGCTGCCGGCCCGCGCCTGCCAGCCCCGGTCGCCAGTGCCGTCCAAGCGGTGCTCGCCGACCTGGCGGAGGAGCCGTTCCACGCTCCGGACTCCGAGCGGCTGCAGGAACTGGGGATCGACGCACGGGCGGCCGCGGCCGCGGAACGCGCTGGCCTGCTGTGCCGGCTGCCCGGCAACATATTGCTGGCGCCCGACGCGCCGGAGCGGGCGGCGCGAATCCTGGCCGGCCTGCCGCAGCCGTTCACCACATCACAGGCGCGACAGGCACTGGGCACGAGCCGGCGGGTGGCGATCCCGCTGCTGGAGTGGCTGGACCGGGCGGGTGTCACCAGGCGCCTGCCCGACGACCGCAGGCTCATGCGCGAGCCGCCGGTATCAGCGAGTCAGAACGGAGAACAATGAGCACGCTGGACGAATGGACCGAAGCCGTGTGCGCCGAGCTGGGGCTTGACCCGGGGGAGAGCCAGAAGACCGTGCTCAACCTGACCAGGGTCATAGCCCACCTGGTCGACCGGCCGGCCGCACCGCTGACCGCCTACTTCCTGGGCGTATCGGTCGGCCGTGGGGAACCGCTGGCGGAAACGGCCGCAAGAATCCAGCAGCTTGCCCGCGCCTGGCAGCGTGACCACCCGGCCGAGCCGACAGAAGTATCCTGACCGCGAACCCAGGCAGCCCGTGCATCACGCAGGCCTGGTCGTTCTTGGCGTCGGCACGGCGCCGCCTTCAGGTGGCGTCTCCGTTGCTGTGGCTGGGTGTTCAGATGGAGCGGATGGCACCGCCGTCTATAGGGATCATCGCGCCGGTGATGTAGGAAGCGGCGGGGGAGAGCACGAAGGCGGCAGCCTGCCCGAACTCGTAAGGTTCGCCATAGCGGCGCAGCGGAATGCTCCTCGACAGGCGGGCGCGTACCTCGTCGGGGTCGCCGGCGAGGGCATCGAGCTGGCGGACCCGGTCGGTGGCGATCCGGACGGGCAGCAGCCCGTTGATCCGGATCCCGGACGGTCCGTGCTCGTCGGCGAGTGTCTTAACCACGCCGGCGAGCCCGGGGAACAGCCCGTTGGAGATGGCGAGCCCGGGGAGCGGCGTGCGTACCGAGGCGGCCAGGACGAAAGCGATTGAGCCGCCCGTCCCGGTGAGCGAGGCGCTCGCCGCACCATCCTGGCCTTCGCCGCCCAGGGTGGCCGCGAGCGCCCGGGCCAGCCGTACCGCGCCAAGGAAGACGCTCTCGAACGCCGACCGCCACGCGTCGTCCCCGGTGCCGGCGACCGTTCCGCCTGGCGACCCGCCGACGCTGATCAGCGCACCGTCCAAGCGGCCGAAACGATCCCGGGCGGCGGCGATCAGCTGGTCCGGGGCTGCGGGGTCGGCGTTATCTGCGATGGCCCAGGCGGCGGCACCTGGCGCGGCGTCTTGTGTGAGGCGAGCCGTTGCGGCCGCCGCTGTGGACTCGTGGGGAGCGCTGAGCAGCACGCGTGCCCCGTCCGCGATCAGTGCCTGGGCTGCGGCGAAGCCAAGGCCCCGGCTGCCACCGGTGACCAGGTACACCCTGTCGCGCAATCCAAGATCCATGCGGCCATTCTGCCCTGGCGCCCTTATGTCTTTGACTCGTTGCCAAGCGGGCCCCGCTCTGCTGTCTGGGTCCGCTCGCCTGCGGCCGGGACGGCGGTTCCCGCGCGATATGCAGCCGCTGAGTGTGTCGATACTGTTCGTGGTGTGGGTGACTCGCGGTGGGGCCTGCGGTGATGTTGATCCTTGCCGTCTGCGCGGGTGCGGCAGTACTGGTCATGACCGGGGCGATGGTCTGGCTCGGTATCAAGGCGCTGGGTACCCCCCGCGACCGCGCGGCCGCCAACCAGATGTTGCAGATGACTGCCGTCCTTCTCGGCGGCCGATTCCGGGAACGGCGTGAATACCCGTGGTACCGGCGGCCAGCCCAATACGGAGCCATTGCGGGCGAACTGGACGGGCAGGAGTATGATCTGCTGCTCATGCCATGGAACGCCGAGGACTGCGGTGGGGCGGCAATGCTGCAGATCCGGTTGCCCGAGGGCAGCCCACTCGCGGGCAAGGGAGCGGGTCTGAGAATCTTCACTCCCGAATCGACATGGCACTGGCCGGACCGGGCCGACCCCGATGCGCTGGCCGCCTACGTTCGCCAGGCCATCGCCGCCGCGGTCTCGGGGGTCAGGCCGCCGGATGCTTGATAGGGCAGCCGATGGCAGCTAGCCGCCGAGCGGATAGGGCTAGGCCGGGTCGCGGTACAGCGGTGCCGGATCCCCGTAATGCACTCGCCGTACAGCGCCGGGCAGGGCTCTAGCCAAAGCCTGCGACGCCTCCATGGAACAACCCACGGTGAACTCGATCTCCTCGTCGACCTCGCAGGCCAGGCACCAGGCTTGATCCTCCGGCCACACGAGGTGCGGCTCTTGCGCGACGCCCGCGGCAGAGCCGTACCAAGCCAGCGCAGGTGCGTCTCTGAGTGCTTCGACAGGGCCGGTGAACAGCAGCATTGTCCGGTTAGGAATCTCCACTCGCGGCGCTTGAGGAGCCGGCGTTCCGCTTGTCCAGCCCTCCCATATTGCCGCATACCCCTTGAAAGGCGTGGCCGTGTAGGAAGCGAGAGTCGTGAGGGCTGGGCGAAGGACATCGGCCGGTGGTTCGCCTGACGGGTTGTCGGCATCCGCCCCGGAATCTTGGGGAAATGCGATACGTACATACACGTCAAAGCCTGGTGGGCCGTACCGGACAAGATCCCACCAATCAGCATCAGATCGCAGCAGCCATTGCGCCGCGTCGGCGTCTGCAGCGGGCCGCATCTCCATCGCTGTCATCAGTCTGGTGCAACGCACCCGCCGCTGACCAGTCGCCCTGATCCGGCGTGATCGCCTATGCCGTGTTCGGCCGGGTGGGCAGGGCGCGGTCGAGTTCGGTGCGGGAGGCGATGTCGAGCTTGGTGAATACCTTGCGCAGGTGGTAGGCGACGGTGGCGGGGCTGATGAACAGCCGGGTACCGATCTCGGGGTTGGACAGGCCGTCGCGGGCTAGATGCGCGACCTGGGCTTCCTGGGCGGTCAGGGTGGTGCCCGCGTCGGGGGCGCGGTCGCCGACGCTTTCGCCGGTGGCGCGTAGTTCCCGGCGGGCCCGGGTGGCGAATGCTTCGATGCCCATCGCGTCGAGCATCTGGTGGGCGGTGCGCAGCCGCGCGCGTGCGTCGGTGCGGCGGCGCTGGCGGCGCAGCCATTCGCCGTGGAGCAGGTGGCTGCGGGCGACCTCGGCACGGATACGGGTACGGCTTAGGCGCGTGATCGACTCGCGGTAGTGCCGGTCGGCGGCATCGCCATCGCTGAGCAGGGCACGGATTCTGGCTTCGATCCCCATCGCCCAGTCGACGGGCCTGGCCCGGGTACGTTCGGCCAGCCACTCCAGCATGGCCCGGACCAGTGCCTCATCACCGGTCCGGGATGCTGCCTCGGCCAGTTCGGGCACGATGAGCGGCCCATATCCCATGGGGTCGCGTTCGAATGCCCGCCAGGCGGCGTCGCGGGCGGCCTGGTGGCGGCCCAGGCCATTGCACAGCACCGAGCGTGCATAGTCGGCCAATGTGACCAGCCTGCCCTGGCCCCGTGCGGTCGCCTCCTGGACGGTGGCCTCGATCAGCGTGGAGGCCTGGGCCTCCTGGCCGCGCCAGGCCGCGAGCGCCATCGCGGTGTAGGCGATCGGTGGGTTCCCGGTCGCCTCCGCGATCAGGCGATCTTCCTCGATGAGCTGAGCCGCCGCGCCCAGCTCGCCGGCAAGCAGGTGCGGCATGGCCAGGAAGTTGAGCACGAACTGCAACTGCACAAGCGCGCCCGCGTCACGAGAGACCCGCGCTTGCCGAGCGGCCAGGGTGTACCAGGCCTCGTCGTCCCACAGCTCAGCGGCGGCGAGCTGGCTGACGCGGCCGCCGGCGAGCCACAGCCAGTGGGCGATGTCGGCATCGGCGCCAGCGTCGGCGGCGATGACCAGCTCCAGTGCGCGGATCAGCACCGGAGCGGCCGCTGCGTACCCGTCGGTCAGCCGCGTTGCGAACGCGTCGAGCAAGACGTCGACAGCACTCGGCGGACCGGGGCCGGGCGGCGCGGCCCGCGCGGCCTCCGCGACTGTCTGCAGCCCACGCGGGTCATCAAGATCGTCGGCCCATATCGCGGCGGTGAGCGCCTCCAGGTAAGTCTCGCGGGCCACGGCGGCGTCCAGCGGCTCGAAGCGCCTGGCCGCGCTGAGCAGCAGCCGGGCCCCATCGCGGCTGCGCCGCTGTTCCATGGCGATGCCCCCCGCGCAAGTGCTCCACCTCGGCGGCGGGCGTCGACCCACCACGGTCGGCACCGCTGCCCGCCTGGCTCAACGCCGTCCTGGCGGGCCAGTCGATCATCCTGCTCGGCTTCGGGGTGGCACTGTTCGCCGCGCCCGCCCAGACCGCGCCGCTGTGGCCATGGAAACTGACCCCGCTGCTCGCACAGGCCACCGCCGCCTGGCTGATCAGCCTCGGGGTTGCCGCGGCCCACGCGCTGCTCGAGCGGGACGCCCGCCGGCTCCGGCCCGCCGCTACCGGGTACGTCCTCCTCGCCCTGCTACAGGCCATCGCGATCGCTCGCTACCCGGACCTCTTCCGGTGGGAGTCCCCTCAGGGCATCATCTACCTGGTTTTTCTGGGCCTCATTCTGCTGACCGGTGCCGCCGGCCTGGCCCGAGGCCTGCCGCGCGCATCCTACGGCCGATCATGACAGCTACCGCAGTGCCGCTGCGATAACCGGCTGGTGTCAACGCGGGGATCTGGGATGCGGATGGCCCACCTGGCCGTTTCAGGCCCGCATCAGCGCCGTTTCAGCACGAAATGCGACATTCCCCAGAGCAAACGATGGTGCCCAGCGTGCATCGCTGCCCACCGGAGATCTCAAGGAGACTGAAATGTTCCGCATTCACCCCAGAACGCTGCTGAAAGCGGCGCTGCTGCCGACAGCACTGCTGCTGGCCGCCGGCGGGTCGCAGGTGGCGTTCGCCAGCCAGGCGGCCGCTCCCGCGAACGTCACGCGCGGCGTACACTCCGCGCCGTCGCAGGACAGCTACTACACCATGCAGCTCAGCCCGTCGTCGGTCACCCTCCGCGCGGGTTACCGGACCAGGATCACCGTCTCGTTCCGGGCCCCCGCCTATCTCTACGGCACCCCGGTGACGCTGAGCGTCAGCGGCCTGCCCAGCGGCGTCACGGCGTCGTTTTCGCCGGCCACCGCCGTCATCGGCGGCCGTGCTGTCCTGACCTTGACCGCCGCACCCTCCAGCGCGGGCGGGGCTTCCGCGGCCACGGTCACCGCGATGACGGAAAGCAGCGATCCCATCGGCACCACCACACCGCTCGGCGTCACGGTCGGCGCGCCCTGACCGAGGCCGGGCGCCGCATTCCGGCCCTACGTACGAACCGCCCGGCGCCAGCGCTGCTGCCCCGGCCCAGAATGGGCTACCCGGGCAGCAGCGCTGGCGCACGGATGCGCGGGCCGGGGACAATGGGGTCATGAGCGAGTCATTGAGCTACGGCGGCTACGGGACGGTGTCCCAGGACCGGACCCGCACCCTGTTCGCACAGACGATGTGGTACGTCGCGGCCACCGCCGGCTTCTTCGCGCTGGGCGCCTACCTGGGGCGCAACCTGTCCCAGGGCTGGGTCATCGTCTGGTTCATCGTCGCGTTCGCGTGCCTGATCGGCATGAACTTCGCGGTCCGGCGATCGTCGGGGCTGACCGTAGCCTTGCTGTTCATCTTCGGGGTGGCGATCGGCCTGGCGATGGCGCCGGTGCTGGTCTACTACGCGACCACAAACCCGCAGGTGCTGTGGCAGGCAGGCGGCGCTACCGCGCTGTTCATCGCGGGCTTCGGCACGGCCGGCTACGTAACCCGGCGGGATCTTTCCGGGATCGCCCGCCTGTGCTTCTGGGCTCTCCTTGCCCTCATCGTGTTCGGCATCGTGCTGATCTTCGTCAATATCCCGAACGGCTCGCTGATCTACTCGATTATCGGCCTGGTGATCTTCGCGGGCCTGACCGCGTTCGATTTTCAGCGGCTGCGCCGCTCGAAAGACCTCGACTCCGCGCCGCTTCTCGCCGCGTCGATCTTTCTCGACGCGCTGAACGTGTTCCTATTCTTCCTGCGGATCTTCTCCCGGAACAACTGAGCCCCCCGCCGGGGACCTGTCAGTCGTCGGCCTGCTTGTCGGCCGCCAGGCTGGCAAGCTGTGCGCGGGCGGCGGCGACCAGTTCCTCGTTGGTGTTGGCATGGCCGGCCAGGCCCCAGCCGCCGTCGGGTGCCTCGGTCAGCAGCACCCAGGTCCGGCTGGTCAGCCCGGGGTCGCCCGCGGCGTCGGCGGCGATCGCGGTCAGCCGCTCGACCACGGCGAGTTGCTTGCCGCGATCGAGCGCGCCCGCGTTGGTGAGGACCTGGATCCGCACGTTGTTGGTGTCGCCGTCGACGTTGGACAGGCTCCCGGGGGGCAGGTCGTGGATGAAGGCGGCGGTGTTCTGCCGGAACATGGGGATGTCCGGCACCTGCTCGATCGCCATGAGCGCGGCGGCGAGATCGGTGGCCAGCCGGTGCTGGTCGGGGAATGTCCCTGTAGTGGCGTAGACGTCGATCATGGGCATAGCAGAGATTGTTCGCGCCGCGCACCACCACGGCATCGCTCGAACGAGCCATTCCTTATCGGCGCAGGGCGCCGGCCCAGGCCAGCGTGGCCTGGCTGCCCCGGCCAGGCCGGACGTACACTCCCGGCGTGAGGACCCGATGGTAGGAGGCACTCCGGGGCCGCCGCTGCGTGGCCGCGGCGGCGAACTCGCCGCCATCGGTGCCCGCCTCGACGAGGTCCGTTCCGGGGTCGGCTCGGTCATCATCGTCGAAGGGCGGGCCGGGCTCGGCAAAACCCGCCTTCTTGATGCGTGTGTGTCCATGGCCGCCGAGCGCTCCTTCCGGGTCGGGCGTGGAGTGACCGAGCCGCATCGCCAAGTGGTCGAACTCGACGCGCTCTTCGACGCGCTCTTCGACGGCGACACCCCTCTCGTCGCGCGCGGTGCCCTCAGTGACCATCACGCATCCCCGGAGCAGAGGTTTTGGCTGCTGCAGGACATCCAGGCCTTGATCGAAGAGGCGGCACTGCGGGACCCCTTGCTCATCTGCCTCGACGACCTGCACTGGGGCGGGGCCGGCTGCGCGGTGGCGATGCGGCAGCTGCCACAGCGGCTCGCCTCCTGGCCCGTCGGCTGGGTGATGGCGTTCCGCCCGAACCAGGGCCTTCCCCAGGTGCAAAGCGCCAAGGACCAGCTTCAAGACGCGGGGGCCGAGGTGATCCGCCTCGGCCCGCTCAGGCGCAAGGCGGTCGCAGAGATCGCTGCGGACGTTCTGGGTGCCGAGCCCGACGAGGAGCTTCTGCGCAAGGCCGAGCTGGTCCAGGGAAACCCGTTCCTGCTCATCGAGTTCTTCCGCGGCCTCCAGGACGAGCACCTCGTGACGGTTGAGTCCGGCCGGGCCAGGCTCCTCGAAGACCGCCTGCCACGGCGTGTCGGTGACAACATGCGCGGGCGGCTTTTGCGCATGTCGCCCACCGCGGACCGCCTGGCGACGCTTGCCTCGGCGTTGGGCAGGCGGTTCTCCCTCCATGACCTGGCCGAGATGTCCCGGATGCCGGTCGCCGACCTGCTGGACCCGATCAAGGAGCTTGTCCAGGCCGACATCTTCGCCGAGAGCGGCGACCGGCTGGCATTCGGGCACGACTTGATCCGCGAGGCAGTACGGGCTAGTTCCCCGGTCCCGGTTCGCCGGGCGCTCGACCGTCAGGCGGCCGACGTGCTCCTGGCCCGGGGCGCGCTCCCCGTCGAGGCGGCCCAGCAGCTCGCGGACAGCGCCGAGCCCGGCGACGAAACCGCCATCGCCACCTTGCTGCAAGCCGCTGACGCCCTTGGGACGACGGACCCTGGAACGGCCGCCGAGCTGGCCGGCCGGGCATTGGAGCTGGCGCCGCCGCGGCACCCGCTTCGGGGGCCTCTGGTTGCCAGACGAGCCATCTCCTTGTTCGCCGCTGGCCTCCGGGAGGAGGGCAGGCAGTTCGCCGATACCGCGCTCCGGCAGGTGCTCCCCGCCGAGGAAGAGGCGCGGGTTCGCTTCAGTGTCGCCAGCATGTTCGACCTCTCCCCTGACCTGCGCGCCGACAATGCCCGAACGGCGCTGGCACTGCCCGATCTGACGGCCGATCTGCGCGGCTGGCTCTGGGCGGCGCTGTTCCACAACCTGGTGGTCGCCGGCCGTACCGATGAGGCGCTCGCCATCGAGGGCAAAGCGCGGGAGGCCGTGTATTCGAGCCGCAATCACGCGTGCTGGTTCGCCTTCGAGCTTCCCGAATCGGCCGTGCATTACCAGACCTACGGCTTCGACCGTGGCCTTGAGATTCTCCGGATGGCCGAGCGCCGGGGACTCGACGGCCAGGAAGATGCGCGACAGCGGCTCGCGCATAACTTCCGGTCGTGGCTCCTGGCGGCTACGGATCGATACCCGGAGGCGCGCCACGTCATAGACGAAGGCGTTGCGGCCGCCCAGCGAGACCGGCAGAACTGGGCACTGCGCGTGTTCGAGACTTCACGGGGCCGTCAGATGCTCCAGATGGGTCAGTTCGGCGAGGCGGCAGTCGCTCTGGAGGGCCGGTACAGCCTCGACGAAGCGCACCTGCTTGTCGGCGTGCTCGAGGCACCATCGGTGGTGGCCCTGGGGAAGTTGCGGATTCACACCGGCGACGAGCGCGGCGCGGCAGAGATGGCCGAGATCGCGAAAATCATGCTGCAGGCCAGCGCGCCGAGTGTTCAGTCCCACGCCGCCTGGTACCTGGCGCTGCATGCAATGTCCCAGGGCAAAGCGGACGAGGCACACGACTGGCTCTGCGCGCGCGGTCATGACAATCGCCTGAAGCTGTTCCCCCTGTTCCCCTTCGAGATAGAAGACGATCCCCAATTGGTGCGGATCGCCGTCGCCGTCGGCGACGAAGAACTCGCCGAGCACGCCATCGGGCAAGCAGAGCATCGCTGTGAGCTCAATCCCGGCGTCGTCTCCTTCAAAGCAGCAGTGGCGCACGCCAGGGGACTGTGGCGGAGCTCCACCGGCCATCTGGAGACGGCAGCGTCGCTCTTCGGGACCGGGCCACGCCCGCTGGCGACGGCATCGGCGCTGGAGGACCTCGGCCGCTTGCAGGCCGGCGAAGGCGCCACCGATGACGCGATCGCCTCGCTCGACCGGGCCCTCGCGATCGACGCACACGCCGGCGCGAGCTGGGACGCGGCGCGGGTACGTGGCCGGCTGAGACGGCTGGGTGTACGGCGGCGGATCAGCACTTCGAAGCGTCCCGCCACCGGCTGGGAGGCTCTGACCAGCGCGGAAGCGACCGTCGCCCAACTGGCCTCGGAAGGCAGAACCAACCGCGAGATCGCGGAGACGTTGTTCATCTCGCCGCACACCGTGAACAGTCACCTGCGCCACATCTTCGACAAGCTCGGCGTCAACTCCCGGGTCGCCCTGACCCGCATGGCCGGGGCGCGGGGAGCCCGGCGCGCCGACTGAGGCGCCGCGCACGCCCTCTCGCCAGCACGAAAGACATGGCCCGATCGAGCGATGCGGCCGAGTACCGGCGGTCGCCACGCTGAACCACAACGACTCCCCAAGGAGCAGGGATGCGATCACCCCCCACCGTGGTTCTGGTGCACGGCGCCTTCGCCGACGCCTCCGGATACGCGGGGGTGATCCGCGAGCTTCAGGCCCGTGCGGTAGACGTCCGGGCGCCGATGAACCCGCTGCGCAGCCTGGCCTTCGACGCCGACGCCATCGCTCGTTACACCACCACTATCGAAGGGCCGATCGTCCTCGTCGGGCACTCCTACGGCGGTGCCGTGATCTCCCAGGCGGTCCCCGTGGTCAACGACGTGATCGCGCTGGTGTTCCTCTCGGCGTTCGCGCTGGACAAGGGCGAGAGCTGCGCCAGCGTCCAGGAGCCGTTCCCGGCGCCGCTGCTGGCGTCGACCAGCGTGCCCAGCCCCTACGACGCTCCCGGCGCGCCACACGGCCCCGATCTGTTCATTAAGATCGCGGACTTCCACCAGACGTTCTGCGCGGATCTTCCCGCCGAGGTGGCCGCTCCGATGGCGGTAAGCCAGCGGCCGCTCAGTGCGGCAGCACTCACGGAGAAGGCCACGGTCGCGGGCTGGAAAAACCTGCCTGCCTGGTACCTGCTCTCCGGGCAGGACAATGCGATCGCGCCCGGCTGCCAGCGGTTCATGGCCACGCGGACGAAGGCCAGCGTCGAGACGGTGAGCGAAGGATCACACGCCACGTTCATCGCCCGCCCCGACATCGCCGCCGGCCTGATCCTCAGGGCCATCGAGACGACTTGGGGACCCGCCTAGGCGGCACCAGGGGCGCCGTCAGGGCAGCTCAGGTCCGTTCCGCCGGTTTGAAATCGCGGGTTCGTGCGATACCGCTCCCAGCTCTCATGGCGGAGACTGCCGTCATGACAAACACAGACGAACAGCCGGCCACGGATGCGCGGGCCGGTTACGCGAGTGCCTCCATCGAGCGGGTCACCGCCGGGAACGGGGTCGAGTTCGCGTACCACGATCTCGGTTCCGGCGAGGTGCCGCTCGTTCTGCTGCAGCACTTCCGCGGGAATCTCGACAACTGGGATCCCGCTCTGATCGACGACCTCGCCGCCGGGCGGCGCGTGGTCACGTTCGACAACCGCGGCGTTGGCGGCACGACCGGCATGACGCCGAACACGATCGAGGCCATGGCCCACGACGCGATCGCATTCGTCGAAGCGTTGGGTCTCACGAAGGTGGATCTGCTCGGGTTCTCGATCGGCAGCTTCGTCGCGCAGGAGATCGCGCTCATTCGCCCCGGCCTGCTTCGGCGCATCGTGCTCGCGTCGTCGGCTCCGCAGGGCGCCGACGGGATGCACGGGTGGGCACCCGGCGTGATCGGCGCGGTTGGTGAGCCGGAACCGAACCCGCGGGGATACCTTGACGTCTTCTTCGCCCCCACCAGCACGAGCCGGGAAGCAGGGCAGCAGGTCGCCGGGCGCATCTTCGGGAGGAAGGCCAACCGGGACGTGCCGACGACGTGGCAGACCCGGCAGGCGCAATACGACGCCGTGTGCAGATGGGGGATCCCGAACCACTCGCTGCTCCAGCGAGTCTCCGCTATCGATCTCCCGGTCTTCGTCGCGAACGGCGACAGCGACCCGATGATCCTGCCCCGCTACTCGTACCTGCTCGCCGGGCTGCTGCCGGACGCGCGGCTGACGATCTACCCGGACTCGGCGCACGGTTTCCTTTTCCAGCATCACAGCCGGTTCGCCGGCGACGTCGGCGACTTCCTCGCGGCCACCGGCTGACGCGGGTCAGGCGCGGGAGTAGGGCCGCCCGGCGCGG
>CAVSCM010000037.1:0-168512 GCA_963726415.1 uncultured Actinomycetes bacterium | reverse complement strand
GGGCAGACGGCTAGGGCGCTGTTTGCTGGGGCTGGCTGGCGGGGGCGGTCCCGTTGGTGCCGTCGCCGGCCGGCTGGGGCGCGGACACGGCCTCCGGGGCGGCCGCCGTGACGGCCGCGGCACCGTCCCCCGGCTCGCCGCCGGACAGGCCGGACGAGCGCCGTTTGGAGATCACGACCGCGGTCACCACGATGGCCACCGCGACGAGCGCCACGGCGGTCCGCAGGCCCACGTTGTGGCTGTACTTGACCACGCTCGTGGCGACCAGCAGGGAGACCAGGTTCATGACCTTGAGCAGCGGGTTGATCGCGGGGCCCGCGGTGTCCTTGAACGGGTCCCCGACGGTGTCACCGATGACCGTGGCGGCGTGCGCCTCGGAGCCCTTGCCGCCGTAGTTCCCGTCCTCGACCAGTTTCTTGGCGTTGTCCCAGGCGCCGCCGGAGTTGGCGAGGAATACCGCCATCAGCACCCCGGCCGCGATGGCCCCGGCCAGGTAGGAGCCGAGCGGCGCGTAGCCGAACGCGAACCCGACCGCGATCGGCGTCAGCACGGCCAGCAGCCCGGGCGTGGCCAGTTCCTGCAGCGAGTCCTTGGTGCAGATGTCCACCACTCGCGCGTAGTCGGGCTTCTCGGTGTAGTCCATGATCCCCGGGTGGTCGCGGAACTGGTTGCGCACCTCGACGACGACGCGCTGCGCAGCCCGCCCGACCGCCCGGATCAGCAGGCTGGAGAACATGAAGACCACGGCCGCGCCGACGACCACGCCGATGAGCACGTTCGGCTTGTCCACCGACAGGCTGAAGGTCCCGGCGGCGCCGCCGAGCGCGGCTTCCACCGTGGTGCGGAACGAGCCGAAGAGGGCCGTGGCCGCCAGGACCGCGGTCGCGATCGCGATGCCCTTGGTGATGGCCTTGGTGGTGTTGCCGACCGCGTCCAGGTGGGTGAGCGCCTGCGCCGCGTCACCTTCGACGTCCCCGGACATCTCCGCGATGCCCTGGGCGTTGTCGGTCACCGGGCCGAAGGAGTCCATGGACACGATGACGCCGACCGTGGTGAGCAGGCCGGTGCCGGCCAGTGCCACCGCGAACAGGGCGAGCGTCGCACTGCCGGTGCCGAGCAGGAAGGCGGCGTAGACCGCGCCGCCGATCAGCAGTGCGGCGTAGACCGCGGACTCCATGCCGGTCGCGACGCCGGAGAGGATCACGGTCGCGGGGCCGGTGAGCGAGCTTTCGCCTGATCTCGCTGACCGGCTTGCGGTTGGTCTCGGTGAAGTACCCGG
Organism: uncultured Actinomycetes bacterium; assembly: GCA_963726415.1. Classification (GTDB taxonomy): domain Bacteria; phylum Actinomycetota; class Actinomycetes; order Streptosporangiales; family Streptosporangiaceae; genus DASXKD01. The sequence continues at coordinate 167,233 of CAVSCM010000037.1, read as the reverse complement.
TCAGCAACTGGATGGTGCTTGCCAGGACCAGGCCGATGAGCACGGCGCCGATGGCGAACCAGCGCGGGTTGCCGCCATGGGACAGGATGCTGTGGTCGGTGACGCCCGTCAGCTTGCTGAACGTGTCGGGCAGGTACAGGAACGCCGCGCCGATGACGAGGATCAGCGAGATGACGGCCGACACGAAGAAGCCGCGGTTGATCGCGGTCATGCCGCTGCGGTCGTTCTTGCGCGGGGCGACCACGAAGATGCCGATCACCGCGGTGATGACGCCGAGCATCGGGACGATCAGCGGGAAGACCAGGCCGTAGTTCCCGAACGCCACCTTGCCCAGGATCAGCGAGGCGACCAGCATGACGGCGTAGGACTCGAACAGGTCCGCCGCCATGCCCGCGCAGTCGCCCACGTTGTCACCGACGTTGTCGGCGATGGTGGCGGCGTTGCGCGGGTCGTCCTCGGGGATGCCCTTCTCAACCTTGCCCACAAGGTCGGCGCCCACGTCGGCGGCCTTGGTGAAGATACCGCCGCCGACTCGCATGAACATGGCGAGCAGCGCCGCGCCCAAGCCGAAGCCCTCCAGCACCGACGGGGCGTTCTGCTTGTAGATCAGCACCACAAGCGCGGCGCCGAAGAGCCCCAGCCCGACGGTGAACATGCCGGCCACGCCACCGGTGCGGAACGCGATCCGCATGGCGCGCCGCTCACCGAGTCACGCGCCGCGGCCGCCACCCGCACGTTGCCGCGCACTGCCAGCGACATTCCGGTGAACCCGGTCAGTGCCGAGAAAACCGCACCGACTATAAAGAACAGCGACCGGCCCCACCGCACGCCACCCGAGTCGGCGGGCAGCAGCAGCAGCACGAAGAAGATCAGCACGACGAACACGCCGAGGGTGCGGAACTGGCGTCGCAGATATGCCGCGGCGCCCTCCTGCACGGCACGGGCGATCTCCTGCATCTTGGCCGTGCCCTGGCTGGCTGCGAGTACGTCTCGCACCAGCCAGCCCGCCACGGCAAGCGCGAGCAGCGCGATCACTCCGACAACCACAACCAGCGTCAGGTTGCTACCGGTCAGACTGACCGCCTCACCGCTTGCGGCGAGGGTATGCCCTGTCATCAAGTCCTCCTCGACAAGCGCGCGGGTCTTCGCGCGCGGGTAACGCCCCCCGGGCAACGGCCATGGCATCCAGGCGCGGAGCACACTGGATAAAGGCAAATGCCACCAGGACAGACCCGGGAGTCTACGCATGCCCGCCAGCGGATGGCGAGGCGGGGTCAGTTCCGCCAGGGCAGCGCGCTGCGTTTGGTCATGCCAAGGTAACCACAAATCGGTCGCCCATGCCCACCGCCAGCGCGTCTGCACAAGCGACAGCGCCGCTACGGGAACCGGGCCGGCCGGCTGCGGCCGGTCAGCCCGCCCGCGGCCCGGAAGGCCAGCTCATCCGGATGCTGAGGCCATCGCCGTTCCTGGACACCTGGACATCATCCGCCAGCCCGGCGATGACCGCGAGGCCGAGTTCGGCGGGCAGCGCCGCCGGATCCTGCCCATCGGTGGCGGGCTGCGGCGGCCATGCCATGCCGCCGTCACCGACGGCGGTGTTGGTCACCACGACTTCGAACCGCTCCCCGGCACCGGTCAGGGCAACCCTGACCGGCTCGGCCGGGCAGTGCTCCTGATGCACCTCAACGGCGCGGGAGCACGCCTCGCCCACGGCGAGGCGGACCTCGTCGAGCAAGGCCTCCGGCACGCCGCTGCGCCGCGCCACGGCCGTGGCCACCAGCCGCGCCGTGCGCACATGCGCAGGCAGCGGCGTGAACGTCATCTCCACGGTGGGCATCGTCTGCGATGGTGCGGCGTCACTTCTCCGACTTCCGGGCGGCGATGGCCTCGTCCACGCCGTCATGGATGCCGAAGACCTTGGTCAGCCCGGTGATCCTGAAGATCTTCAGGATGCGCTCCTGCGTGCACACCAGGTCCAGCGAGCCGTCGTGGGCACGGACGCGCTTGAGGCCGCCGACGAGCACGCCCAAGCCGGTGGAGTCAAGGAACTCCACCTTCTCCATATTCACCACGAGCTGGTAGTGCCCGCCGTTCACCAGGTCGATGAGAAGCTCACGCAACCGCGGGGCGGTATAGACGTCGATCTCGCCCTCGACATCGACGACCTCGATCCCGTCCGTCGTGTGATGCTCCAGCTTCAAGTCCACAAAATCCTCCCGCGCCATGCGGTCTTCCGTCGTCGCCCGTGTTGGCGTACGCCCGCTGCCCACCCCGAGGCATGGGCACCCCGTCGCGCATTCAATCACGCGCTGACGTCATGTCTACACGAGTTCACGCTTCGCGGCATCCCGCCTACGGGCAGCAGTCCCGAATTAGCGCCGTCTATTTCGCCTCCGCCGCGTCAGCCCGTGCCCGCCGCGCGGCATAGGACAGCGTAGGCGAGCGTGGCGCCGTTGAGCACAAGAGCTCCGCCGGGGACGCTACTGGTCTGAATCGTCAGGAACGTGCCATCGGTCATGGCCGCAACGATGCTCTGCTGCAACTGGTCCATGTCGGTGCCCCTGGGCAGGGTGTCACCAGGCATGTCCTGGGTTGGTGCGGTCGCCGACGGCAGGTGTATCGCTGGCGACGGCAACTCGGCACCGGTCGGGTGGGAACCATGCGGGCCGGGGAGGGTGTACGACACCGCCCCGGCGTTCCGCGCGGACACCACAAGGGTTCCCCGGAGCGGATAGCTGACCGGCAGCTCAACCGGCCCAGCGGCCAGCTGTTGTGCCAGCGCGCTGATGTCAAGATCCTGGAGGACTTCCCAGTCGGTCGGGTCGGTCCCGATGCGCAGAAGGTACACCGCTGGGTTCCTCTCCGGGTTGGGGCCGCGGGCCGGACGGCGATGGCTGGCCGATCCCCAGCCGCAAGCAGACCGCCGCTGCCTCGGTACGGTTCCGTACGCCAAGTTTGTCAAAGATGCGTGATACGTGCACCGCGACCGTACGTTCGCTGATGAACAACGCGCGCGCGATCTGGCGGTTACTGTCGCCCCTGGTGAGAAGGACGAGCACCTCGGTCTCCCGGCCGGTGAGGTCGAACCGTGCCGGAGCCACGGCAGCACGTGCTGGCTGGCCGGCACGTTCGGTGAGCCTCGCCCGCCGGGCCAGTTGCCCCGCAAGGCTGAGCAACGGAGCCGACGGCAGTTCTTGGGCCAGGGCCTGGCCTGATGCCAGGGATCGGGAGGCTTGTTCGCGCCGCCCGGCCCGGGCCGCGGCCTCCGCCTCGCGCAGCCGGGCATAAGCCTCCCGGTAGGGCTGGCCAGCCACCCGCCACGCTTCGGCGACCGCGCGCCAGGTAGCCCGGTCATCCTCCCGGTGCTGGCGGGCATGTTCGGCGGCCGCCAGTGCCCCGAACGCGGCAACACCGGGCCGCCCGGCGCCGTCTGCGTCCGCGATGGCACGGGCCCGCGCACCGAAGGTAGTGGCCGTTGGCTCCCAGAGTTCCGGAAGGTCCCCCGGCCGCGTCGCCGCGGGCAGCGCCGCGAGGTCGGCGGCAACCCGGGCACCGTCGGCGAGCAGCCGGATCTCTTCCTCCGACCAGTCGGTGCCCGCGAGTGCCGCGAGTCCGTCCAGTATCTCACCGGCGGCCGTGGCCAGGTCACCCGCATACAGCGCCTGTTCCGCGAGACAGGCGCGCAGCGGGCCGGTGAGCCCGGGATCCGGAGGCGCTTTCAGCAGGGCCTCGGCCAGCCGTGTGGCGCGCTGGCCGTCGCCCCGGCCGACGGCCAGTTCGAGCTGCAGGAGTTCCAGGTACCTGGTGACCTTGCCCTCGGACTCACCGATCACCTCGGCGAGCAGTTGGTCGGCTTCCGCCCACCGCCCGGTTTCGTGCAGCACCGCCGCGGTGTTGTTGGCCAGCGCCGATGTCAGCGCGGGCGGCGCGTCCAGAGACCTGGCGGCCCGCTGCCCCGCCTCCGCTACCTGCAGGACCTCGGTGAAGCGCCCGGCCGTGTGCAGCAGATACATGAGGTTGGTCGCTGCCCGGACAACATCCTCCGCGTTCTGGGCGCGGACGGCGAGTTCGAACGAGCTTCGCAGCGCCGCCATCCCGGCGTCACGTTCGCCGTGCTGTGCCTGGAGTATGCCAAGCGTGGCCAGGCCATGGGCGTGCTCCGCGACCGCGCCGGCCTGCTGTGCTTCATCAACCGCGCGGACCGCGATCGGCAGGGCCTCGGTGAATTCGCCGAGCAGCATGTACCAGGTCGCAAGCGCGGCGAGAACACGGGCGCGCAAGGCAGACGGCGGGCCATCGGGAAGCGTTGCCACGGCCTGCTCGGTGGCGTCGGCGGCGGCACGGAGGTCTCCCGCCTCGAACCGGTAACGGCCGATCCGCTCCAGCAGCCGGGCCCGGTCGTCCCGCGCGCCCGCACCGGACCCGGCAAGTGCCTGCGCCGCCCACTCGGCGGCGCGATCAGGGTCTCCGGCCCAGCTGGCCGCCTGCGCTGCCTCCTCCAGCAGCACCGGGACCGGACTCCGCAAGCCACTGCGCCAGCTCGAGGGCCAGGGCATAGTAACGGTCGGCCTCCGGGTAGGCACGTGCCGCCACCGCACGGCGGGCCGCCACGATGGCCGCGGCAGCGGCCTGCTCGGGGCAGGCAGCCAGGTGCCAGTGCTGGGCCAGGAGTCCTGGGTCGGCGTCCGCTCGCGCAGCGAGCGCGCTCGGCCAGGCGACGGTGCAAGCGATGCCGCTCACCGGGGAGGAGGTCGTCGTAAAGCACCTGCCGGATCAGCGCGTGCGGGAAGGCGTAGCCGTCACCGCGGGAGATCAGCAGTCCCGAGCCAACGGCCTGCCGCGTGGCGTCGAGCAACTGCTCCTCGGGCAGCGCGACGGTAGCGGCCAGCAGTTCATGGGACATCCCCCCGTCGGCGACGGACACCTGGTCCACCAGCGCCCGGGCGGCCGCCGTGAGGCCGGCCGCCTTGGCGAGTACCGCGCTCGGCGATCGAGGCGGGCGGCCCATGCGGGCCTGCGCTGGCGAGTTCCTTGGCGTACAGCGGGTTGCCTTCGGCGGCCGAGACCACCGCCGCCACCTGGTCCGCGCTGGCGCCAGCCGGCAGCTCGCTCGTCACCAGCTCGGTGATCTCGGCATCGGCGAGGCGGCCGAGCCGCAGCCGGGCCACCGTGGGCCGGTGCTCCAGTCTCGGTGAGCCAGCGCTGGGCATCGCTGTCCAGATCCTCCTCCCGCACCGTCGCGACCACCAGCACCGGAACCTCGGCGCAGCCGGACGGCCAGGAACGCCAGCAGCTCGCGGGAGGACTCATCGGCCCAGTGCAGGTCCTCAAGCACGAGCACTAACGGGCGCGGCCGCCGCGAGGTCGCCGAGCAGCCCCAGTACCCGCAGGAACAGGCGGTGCCGGGCGGCGAGCATGCCGCCCGGGCCGTCGTCGTCGAGCAGCCATGCGGCCTGTTCCCCCAGCGCGGCGACGAAGGGGCCATAGGCCAGGGCCGCGCCGGCCAGCGGCGCGGACTCCCCGGTCAGTACCTGTGCCCCGGCCTGGCTCGCCTCCCGGATCAGCTCCTCGGCGAGCCTGGTCTTGCCGATGCCGGCGGCGCCGGTGATCAGCACCACCTGCGGCTCGCCCGCTGCCGCCCGCGCGTACGCGGCGGAAAGGACCGCACGCTCGGCGGACCGCCCCACGATCGGCAACGCATCCCAGCCACATAGGAAAGTGTCCGGGTCTGGTGTGTCTGTGTCGATACCAACAGGCCGGCGCACCGCAGCGGGCGCGGACGACGGCCTCGTAGTCATTTACCGCAGGCCCGAATACGCATCACTGCCGATGTGCGACCACACCGGTTCCCCGCAAGCTGGTCCGCGATGACAGACGCTGACCGGGCCGCCGCACCCGCGGCACTCCACCCCGGCAGCGATCGCACCTGAAGGGGACCCAGTAATGCGCAAAATTCTCGCCTCAGCACTCACCGCGGCCGCGGCTGCCGCGGTGATCGGCGGTGCCGGGCTGGCCGCGGCCAGCACCCACACCGCGGTCAGCGGGACCGAGCACTTCCAGATGATGACGACCTCGGCCACCTCGAACGCTCATCCGTCATCGCCAGCGGCGTGTTCACCGCCCCGGCAGTCGACCACGAGGGCCCGAACAACATCGGCACCTTCACGTTCTCCAACGGCACCATCACCGTGAAGCACTCCAACGGCACGGGCACGCAGACCTTCAACCCGAAGACCTGCCTGCTCACGGTCAACCAGCACGGCACCTACACGCTGCTCAAGCGGCACCGGCGCCTACGCCGGGATCAGCGGCAGCGGCAAGTACCAGCTGAGCATCCTGGCCATCGGGGCGCGCTCGGGCGGCAAGTGCTCGCAGAGCATGCCGCCGGTCGCCTTCCACCAGGTGATCAACGCGAGCGGCCCGGTCAGCCTGCCGTAGCCGGCCGGTATCGGCAGCCTGCCCGGCTGCCGTCACCTTGGGGGGAGGCGGCAGCCGGGCCCTGTCGCCCCCGGTTCCAGGCAGTGGACTGGCCTGCCTGGCCCGCAGGCCCGCCGGTTAACTCCGCGCTTCGCCGGTGGCGGAACGGGCGGACTTGTCCGCCGCGGATGACACACTGAAAGCCGTTCGCTTTACGCTGCTCGCACTTCACCGCTCCCGGATTCCGCGGGCGGCCGACAGGGAACCCGGCATGAGGCACCCCGGACGGGACACCGTACCCGCCGCGCGCATCCTGCGCCGCGGCGCGCGGTCCGGCAGGCTCATGCACGTCGAAGAGATCGCCGCCCGCCCCGGGGAGGGCGTTCCGTGGCCGGACTGGGTGCCCGAGCAGATCACGCTCGCGTTTTCCCAGGCCGGTGTGACCAGGCCCTGGGCCCATCAGGCGGCCATGGCCGAGCACGCACGCCAAGGCAGCAACGTGATCATCGCGACGCCTGCCGCCTCCGGCAAGTCACTGGGCTACCTGCTGCCGGCGCTGACCGCCGTGCTGCGCGGGAGCACGGTCCTGTACCTGGCCCCGACCAGGGCCCTGGCCGCCGACCAGGTCCGCGCGATCCAGGCGCTCGGCATCCCCGGGGTATGCGCGGCCGTGGTCGACGGTGACACCCACGGCGCGGACCGCGAGCGGGCCAGGACCCACGCGAACTACCTGCTCACCACGCCGGACATGCTGCATCACGTGCTGCTCCCCCGGCACTCCAGGTGGGGGGAGTTCTTCGGCCGCCTGCACTACGTGATCGTGGACGAGTGCCATGGATACCGCGGCGTGTTCGGCTCGCACGTTGCCCATGTGCTGCGGCGGCTGCGGCGGGTGGCCGCACACCACGCCCACCGGCACCCGGCCCGCGCCCGGGCCGGTGCCGCGGCTGACGGCCTGGTCTTCCTGCTCGCCTCGGCCACCGTCAGCGAGCCGGGCAACTGCGCACGCCTGCTCACCGGGCAGGACGCGCAGGCGATCACCGAGAGCACGGCGCCCCGAGGGCCGCTCACGTTCGGGCTCTGGGAACCACCGCTCACCGCCGCGCGCGGCGAGGGTGGTGCCCCGGTCCGCCGCCCGGCGACCTCAGAGGCGGCCACCCTGCTGGCCGACCTGGTGGCGCATGACGTGCGGGGGCTCGCATTCACCCGGTCACGGCGCGGCGCGGAGGCGGTAGCCATAGCGGCCCGGCGGACGCTGGCCGGGACCACCGCCGCGGCCTCCCAGCGAGCGGCGGCGCGGGCGGCCAAACGAGCAGCCGCGCAACCCGCCGCCGCAGCCGCGCAACCCGCCGCCGCAGCCGCGCAGGCCGCCACAGCGGCCGTGGAGCCAGCCGGCGCGGAGGAGACCTCACCGCCAGACGGCTCGCGGGCCAGCGGGACGGCGAAGGAGGGCTCGCCGGCCAACGGGACGCCGGCCGGCCCGGGGGCACGGAATGGTGCGGTCAGCGTCGCCGGCCGGGTGACGACCGCCGGGCCGGGCCGCCGGGTGGCCGCCTACCGTTCGGGGTACCTGCCCGAGGACAGGCGCCAGCTTGAGGAGGCGCTGCGGGCCGGCACCCTGCTGGGGCTCGCCGCCACCACCGCCCTGGAACTTGGTGTCAACATCTGCGGCCTGGACGCGGTGCTCATTGCGGGCTGGCCCGGCAGCAGGGCCGCGCTGTGGCAGCAGGCGGGCAGGGCCGGGCGGGAAGGCCAGCCCGCGGTCGCGGTGCTGATCGCCAGGGACGACCCCCTCGACACCTACCTGGTTCACCATCCGGAGACGCTGCTGCACCAGCCGGTGGAGGCCACCGTTCTCGATCCCGAGAATCCCTACGTGCTGGCGCCGCACCTGTGTGCCGCGGCGGCCGAGTTGCCACTGACCGAAGCCGACCTGAGCCTGTTCGGCCCGTCCGCGGCCGCCGCCGCACAGGACCTGGTGGCGGCCGGGATGCTGCGCCGCAGGGGCCACCGGCTGTACTGGACCCGGCGCGGCCGGGGGCACTGGCCCGACCTGCGTGGCGAGGGGAACTACCCGGTCAAGATCGTCGAGAAGGGCACCGGGCGGCTGGTGGGCACGGTCGACCAGCCGTCGGCGCACATCTTCGTCCACACGGGCGCGGTCTACCTGCACCAAGGCGATCTGTACCTGGTGACCGCGCTGGACCTCGCCGAGCGTGTGGCGCTGGTCGAGCCTGGTGACCCCAGCTACCTCACCTCGGCGCGCGAGGTGACCGGGATCGACGTGGTCAGCGAACTGCGGCAGGTGGCCTGGGGGCCGGCCACCGTGTCTTTCGGTGAGGTCGACGTGGTGCGCCAGGTCACCTCGTTCACCAGGCGCAACCCGGAGACGGGCCAGCCGCTGGGCGAGGAGGCACTCGACCTGCCGGCGCGCGCGCTGCGTACCCGTGCCGTCTGGTGGACGATCTCCGCAGGCCAGCGGGATGCGCTGCGGCGCTGTGGGGTCGACCTCGCCGGAGCGGCGCACGCCGCCGAGCACACCGCGATCGGGCTGCTGCCGCTGTTCGCGTCCTGCGACCGGATGGACATCGGCGGCGTGTCCGCGGACCTGCACCCCGCGACCGGGCAGCTCACGGTGTTCGTCTACGACGGGAACGCGGGCGGTGCCGGGTTCGCCGAGCGCGGGTTCGCCGTGGCACAGGCGTGGCTGCGCGCTACGGCCGAGGCGATCGGCAGTTGCGAGTGCCAGGCCGGGTGCCCGTCGTGCGTGCAGTCGCCGAAGTGCGGGACGGGCAACGAGCCGCTGTCCAAGGAGGGGGCGGTCCTGCTGCTGGAAACCCTGCTGGCCGGTGCCCCCGCCACCACTGGTCCGCCGCCCGCCACCAGTCCGGTGCGCTCCGCTGGCCCGATGACCAGCCACGAGCCCGCCGAAAAGGCCGGAACCGCCCCAGGTGCATCAGCAGTCCCGTGAGCCCCTCCGCGTCGCCGCCATAAGCGAGAGATCGGCCATAAAGGTTCTGCAAGCAAAGGACCGCCCGTGACAAACGAGCCATTTGTCACCCGCCAGTCGGTATCGGCACCGGTTGAACTTTGCGAAGCCGAACCGGTGAAACCGGAAGAACGGCCGCCCCACAGCAACCAGTCGCCCATCCCGCTGCAACCACCCGCCGCCATCCCCGCAGCAACCACCCGCCGCACAAACGCACGCCTGGCGAACGTGGGGTCCGGGGGCTCGGCCCCCGGGCTAGTGGTTTGCGGGGCCAGGGCGAAGCAGCCCGGAGCGGCTGCGAGCAGGGGCAAGCGCCCCCGCAAAGGGGGCGACCCCCGCCGGGGGGGAGAGCGGGGGTCGCCGCACGGTCCAGGTCCGGGTGCGGACGCGAGAACCGTCTTCCATAGAAGCTTAGATGTGTGTAGGACCAAGTTACCAATCGGCTACGCGGAGATGCCATGGATTGCGGGTCTTTAACGCCTATGCTGCCGGATCGTGGGCACTCCCGTCGAGGCCGTGAGGCCTGCGAAGTCTGGTTTTCCGCCAACGGCCGCCTTCTTCGACCTAGATAAAACCCTGATCGCCCGCTCGAGCACGCTGGCATTCGGCCGGTCGTTCTACCGGCACGGCTTGCTCAGCCGGACCGACATGATGCGCGGCGCCCTCGCCCAGGTCCGGTACCGGCTCAGCGGGGCGGACCACCGGCAGATGGAAAAGCTCCGTGCCTCCGCGTGCGCCGCCTGCCGGGGCTGGCCAGCGGACCGGGTGACCGAGATAGTCAGCCGCCACCTCAAGGACCTGATCCTCCCTTATGTGTACGCCGAGGCCCGGGTGCTGCTCAGTGAGCACCGCAACGCCGGCGAGGACGTCATCATCGTGAGCACGAGCGGCCAGGAGGTGGTGGCCCCGATCGGCGCGCTGCTCGGCGCGGAATCGGTGATCGCGACCAGGATGCGAATCGCGAACGGTCGCTACACCGGCGAGATGGAGTGCTACGCCTACGGCGAGGAGAAGGCCGTCCAGGTCCGCAGGCTCGCCGGCGAGCGCGGGTACTCGCTGCCCGGCTGCTACGCCTACAGCGATTCGATCACGGACCTGCCCTTGCTTGAGGCCGTCGGGAACCCGCGGGTGGTCAACCCCGACCGCGCACTCCGCCGGATCGCCCTCATGCGCGGGTGGCCCGTGCTCTCGTTCAGCACGGCGGAGCGCCGCAGCGCCCAGCCGATGGGAATGGAAGCACCGTGATCAATCAAGATCACCAATTGATGCCGCACAGCATCTATGCAGCACGGCCGATCCGTCGTAGAAAGGTTTTACGGACCTACGGGTCCGGGCACGGCAACCGGGCACCCACGCGCGACCAGCCGCGGGAGGCGAGCCAGGGCAGTCGGCCACAGCGCATTGGCACCGGACTCCGGTGCCCGCCGTGGCGGGCCGCCCGGCACAAGTGAATGTGCGCTTGGTAACCCGGGCCTGACGTGCCAGCGACGGCGCTCCAGCGGGAGCGCCGTTCGCTTGCCCCGGGTCCTCGGCCACGCCAGCCGAGCAGCAGCACTTGAGTGCTGCCCGGCCATACCACGATGATCCCGTAGGATCTCTTGCCGTAGGCGGCTCGTTACCACTGCGCACGGCGTCTGGCCGGTCCCGGCCGGCGGCACGATGATGCGGCGGATGCGTGCCGCGCGGTGCGTACCGCACGGGAGGGTGCCAGCGCGGCCCAGTACCCGGGCGCAGGAGGGAAGAGCGCGATGGCCGAGCCTGGAGCCGCAAGGCCGACGGAGGCAGATGACCGGTCGATCGGCGGCCTCGTTTCCGATGCGGTCAGCGACCTCACCCGGCTGGTCCGGTACGAGACTGACCTGGCCAAGCAGGAACTGCTCGCCGACGTGCGGCGCATTGGCGTGTCCGCGGGGCTGGCGGCGACCATCGTGTTTACCAGCTTCCTCATGCTGGTGATGCTGTGCTTCGCCCTGGCCTACGGCCTGCAGACGCTCGGTGTCTGGGACTGGGCCTCGTTCCTAATCGTCACCGGCGTGCTGATCGTGCTGGCCGCGGCCTTCGCCGGAATCATCTACCTCAAGGTCCGGCGCCTGGACCGCCTCCGCAAGACCAGGGAATCGGTGCAGGGCGATATCGCGATTCTGCGCCGGGACGAGAACGCCGGGCCGCCTGCGGCCATCCCGCGGTGATCGCATGCCCGTGACCGGAGGCTCAGCCGTTTACCTGGACGGACCGTGGTCACACCGGTCTGTCAGCGCCAACGGCAGCCGGTTCCACATCGCGGAGAGCGGTGAGGGGCCGCTGGTCCTCATGCTGCACGGGTTCCCGCAGTTCTGGTGGACCTGGCGGCGGCAGCTCACCTCGCTGCCCGGCGCGGGCTTCCGCGCCGTCGCCAGCGACCTGCGCGGCTACGGCGGCAGCGACAAGCCGCCCCGCGGCTACGACCTGATCACCGCCGCCTCGGATGCGGCCGGCCTGATCCGGGCGCTCGGCGAGGCCAACGCGGTGGTCGTCGGCCACGACTGGGGCGCCCTGGTGGCCTGGACCATGGCTGCCTACCACCCCAAGGTGGTGCGGCGGCTGGCGATCGTGTCGGCGGCCCACCCGCTGCGCATGCGGGCCGAGATGCTGGCGGGACCGGTGCACCGGGGCTGGCGCAATGGCAACACGGTCGGTTTCCAGATTCCGGTGCTGCCCGAGTCACGGCTGGTCCGGGACAACGCCGAGCAGGTCGCCCGGATGCTGCAGGCGTGGTCGGGCCCTGGGTGGCCCGACCGGGAGACCGAAGCCAGGTACCGGGCCGCCATGGTCATCCCCTCGGTAGCGCATTCGGCGCTTGAGTACCACCGCTGGTTCCTCCGGTCCTGGCTGCGCACCGACGGCATCCGCTACGCCCACCGGATGCGCGCCCCCATCGGCGTGCCCACCCTGCACCTGCACGGGGCGATGGACCCGTGCGTGCCGACCCGCGGCGCGCAGGCCTCGGCCCGCTACGTGGACGGGCCCTACCGTTGGCGACTCGTGGAGGGGGCCGGGCACTTTCTGCCGGAGGAGCAGCCGGACAAGTTCGACTCCGCCCTGCACAACTGGCTCGCAGACCCCGAACCAGAACGATGAAGTCGGACCCCCCGGAGTCTGCTGCTGCGCCACGCGACAGGGACGCGGGCGGCCGGGCACGTAACGCCCGGCCGCGCGACGCCCTGGGCCGCCCGCTGCCACGCGGCGCGGCCGGGGACGAGCGCATTCCGGACGACCTGGTGCTCCCGCCCGCACAGGCACTCGGGCTCGCGCAGCAACTGCTCGACGAGGGCCGCCCGTTCCATGCGCACGAGGTGCTCGAAGCGTCCTGGAAGACCGCGCCGCCCGCCGAGCGGGACCTATGGCAGGGGCTGGCCCAGATCGCGGTGGGCCTCACGCATGCACGGCGGGGTAACGCCCACGGCGCCGCGACTCTGCTCCGCAGGGGCGCGGACCGGGTGGCCGGTTACACCCACTCCGCGCCGCACGATATCGACGCCGCCACGATAAGCCAGGTGGCACGCGAGATGGCGGCGCGCATCGAGCGGGAGGGCCTGGCCGCGGCCAGGGCCGACAAGATGACCGTGCGCCTGGTCGCCGCCTGACCGGCCGCCCGCATGGCCGGCTCAGCCCGGACGCGGGCAGCCCCGGGTGGAGACCCCTGCCGTGGCGTTGCCGCCGCGGCGGACGTCGGGCCGCACCACGCTCGCCGTGAGTGCGAAACCGGTGTCCCGCGCGCTGGTCGAGGCCGCGAAGATGACCCCGTAGACCTTGCCGTTCTTTGCCAGCAGCGGGCCGCCGGAGTTCCCCGGTTCCACGGTGGCCCGCACCGCGTAGATCTCCCGGGTGACCGAGCCGGTCCGGTAGATGTTCGGGCCGCTGGCCGCCCACTGCGAGCCGACCCTGGCCGGGTCCGCACGGAACGGCCCGTTCTCCGGGTAGCCGACGACCACGGCGCCGCTGCCCCTGGCGGCCGGCCCGGCGAAGTGCAGCGGTGGCGCGTGCAGGCCAGGCACGTAGAGGATCGCCACGTCGTTGTTCCAGTCGAAGAGCACAACCGTGGCCGGAAGGCCGTTGTCGCCGCCGAAGCTGACGAACGGGCCGCTGGTCATCCCGGCGACCACGTGCGCGTTGGTCAGCACATGCTCCGGTGAGACCACGAAGCCAGAGCCTTCCAGGCTCCGGTCGCAGGTGTATTTGGCCTCGCCCCAGATCTTCACCACGCTGTTCCGGTCTTTTCTCACCGCGGGCCAGGCCAGCACCGCCTTGTCCGGCGCCGGCACGTTCGCCGAGCCGTTGATGCCAAGCGCGCCGAACACCTGGGTGTAGGGGCTCTTGTCGATCAGATGCCGGAAGTCGGAAAATATGGTCAGCGCGGCCGGGGGCATGACGTCATTCACCCCGCGGAGCACCTCGGAGCTGCGCACCTGCCTGGCTACCGCGGGGAACGGCGCGCTGCCCACCGCCGAGCCGATGAACCAGGCGATGAGGAGCACGGAAAAGACGCTGACCACGGCCCCGCCCAGGGCATCCACCATGGCCACCGGGCGCCAGGTCACCCGGGAACGCGCCGCCACGCCGAGCAGCGAGGCGAGCAACTGGCCGATCATCGCCGCGATGAACACCAGGATGATGGCCACGAGTGCCTGCTGTGAGGTCCCGTGCACCAGGAACTTGGCCACGCCGGGGGAGAACGTGGCGCCTACGGCCGCGCCGACCAGGAACCCGATGCAGCTCAGCACGCCGACGATGAAACCCTGCCGGTACCCGGCGACGGCGAAGGCCGCCGCGAGCACGATCAAGATCAGATCGAGCAGATCTCCCGGCATCCATCCACGGTATCGGGCTGATGCAGCACAGTGCACTGGTCGTGACCGCACTGCGTCCTGGCCGCTACCAGGCCCGCGCGGCCCGGCCGGCCGCGCCAGGCGGCCTCCCCCGGCCGGGGCGGTTAGCTGCGCGCAGCGGCGTCCAGCACGTCCGGGGGCAGGTCCTCCTGACGTCCGGTGTCCCAGGGCTGCTCCCACCCGCCGAGCGCGAGCAGCCGGTCCACCAGCAGCGCGGTGAAGCCCCAGACCAGCATGCCGTGCACACGGAAGGCGGGGCCCGCGGCGCCGGAGGGGTGCCGCACGCTCAGCCGGTGCGCGGGGTCGGCGAGGTCGGCCAGCCTGGCCCGGGCCGCAGAGACGATCTCGCCGTCGGCAGCCGCAACGAGCGGGCTCGGCTCACGCCACCAGGCCAGCACGGGCGTGACGCGGAAACCGCTCCGCGGGATGTACAGCTCGGGCAGTACCGCAAGGACCTCCACCCCGGCCGGGTCCACGCCCACCTCTTCGGCGGCCTCACGCAGCGCGGCTCCCACCGGTCCCTGGTCGGACGGCTCGATCGCCCCGCCGGGGAAGGCCGGCTGGCCCGCATGGCGGCGCAGGTGCAGACCGCGCTGCACGATCAGCAGGTCCGGCTCGCCTGCCGTCTCGCCGAACAGGAGCAGGACCGCCGAGGCCCGGCCGCCGTGCGCCGGAGCCCGGAGCGGCGGTGGCACTCGCATCTCCCCCGCCCTGGCCGCCAGTTCGGTGAGCCAGGCGGGCGGCGCGCCGGACGGCGCCGCGCCCGGCGGGACGGGGCCGGGCGGACCGGGCTGGGCCGGGGTCACGAGAAGGGCCCCTCCTTGACCAGCTTCCTGGCCTCCTTCTCATCCACCGGGCCGATACCGAACGACGGGCACAGGCGCGCGACGGGGCATACGCCGCAGGCCGGCCGCCGGGCATGACAGATACGCCGGCCATGCCAGATCAGCCGGTGCGACAGCATGGTCCATTCCGAGCGCGGGAACAGGGCCCCCACCTCGAACTCGATCTTGACGGGGTCGGTTTCCTTGGTCCAGCCGAACCGCCTCGCCAGCCGGGCGAAATGCGTGTCCACGGTGATTCCGGGCACGCCGAACGCGTTCCCGAGCACCACGTTCGCCGTCTTCCTGCCGACGCCGGGCAGCGTGACGAGGCCTTTCAGGCGGCGTGGGACCTCACCGCCGTACCGCTCGCACAGCGCCTGGCCGAGCGCGATGAGGTTGGCCGTCTTGGCCCGGTAGAACCCGGTCGACTGGATGATCTTTTCCATGTCTTCCCGGTCGGCCGCGGCGTAGTCGGCGGCGGACTTGTACCGCGCGAAAAGCACCGGCGTCACCATGTTGACCCGCTTGTCGGTGGTCTGTGCGGACAAGATGGTTGCCACCAGCAGTTCCAGCGGCGAGGAGAAGTTGAGTTCGGTATGGGCGTCCGGGTACACCGCGGCCAGTTCGCGGTTGATGCGCCGGGCGCGGCGGACCAGCGCGGTCCGGGTTTCGGGCGGCTTCACCAGCCCAGCCTATTGAGCGCAAGACTCAGTTGACTTTAATTGCCTCCCTCGCGGAACGTCGTGCCGGAGGCGCGCAAGATAGCGATGCGGGGCATGGGGGTCGGGGGGCGTCCCCCGGTGGCAGGTGACGGCCGAGCACGACCACCGCCACCCACCGGGCACCGCCGCGCTTGAGCGCCACCGCGGCCGACTGGGCCGTGCCGCCGGAGGTCCAGGTGTCATCGAGGAGCAGGACCGCAGCCCCGTTGAGCGGCCGCGGCGCGCGGAACCGGCCGGGGTCCAGGGCGCGCGCCCACGGGTCGCCACCTGGCCGCGCCACCAGCGCCGCCCAGGGCAGGGCTAAGCAGCCGTGTACGAGTGCCTGAAGCGGATGCGGCCCGGGCCGGCCGCGGCCGCTGGGGACCACACAGGCACAGGTCGGCACCGCCGCCGCGGCCCGCCACAACGCCGGTGCCGTGTCGTGCAGGAACACAAGCAGCAACGCGAGCAGGGACTCTCCCGCCTCCCGCGACCCGGTCCGCTCCGACTTGTACAGCCACAGGTCCGTGGCCAGGCGGCTCCGCTTCGGCGCGCAGGCCACCGGCGCCACCACGTCGGCAAGCAGGCCGGGCGCGCTCTCCGCATGCAGACCGCAGTGGAAGCAACGGGCGAAACCGCGCCGGGCCGGGCCACGGCAGGACGCGCACACCCCCGGGCCAGGCTCCGGAACGGCGGGCAGTCCCGCGGTGGCCGCCCGCGCCCGGGCCCGGAGGGTCTCCCAGCCCCCGGCCTCCCGGCCGTCCGCCGCCGCCGACATCATGGCCGCCATGCTAGGAACTGCCGCCGACAGGCCGCTGCGCGCGGCGGCCTGAATATCCTTAACGGGGTGGCCGGGGCGGCCCGTGGCAGGACGGCTGGCCGGAGCACCGGCCATGGCGGGCCACGGCCGGCCTTCCGGGCAGGCGCAACGCGTCGCCCGGCAGGTATGGCTACCTTGAGTTTCGCTATGCTTACTCGGTGCTGTTCGGGGGGCGGTTCTTCCCGCAGGCCAGCCTGAGCAGGCTAGCGTGACGCAGTGTCAGCGTTCGCGGCGGGAGGACAGGGGCCGCCCGGACGAAAGCATCCATCGTGCCGGGACTAACGCTCATGCGAATGCCGATGACCGCCGCGGGTGACGCCGCGCCCGCGTCCGGCCAGCCAGACCCGCAGGCCGGCCGGCTTGTGCGGCTGCGGCAGCAGGCCCGCCAGCTTCCGGTGCTCGCCCGCCAGCACTGGCTGTTCACCGTGCTGTTCACGGCCGGCCTGGTGCTGCGCATCCTCACCCAGATCGCCTACCGCCCGGCGCTGCTCTACATCGACTCGACCAAGTACCTGCTGAACGCCTACCCCGGCGACGACCCGCCCGGCTACCAGCTAGCGCTCAAGCCGGTGCTCGCGCTCGGCAGCCTGGACCTGGTCGCGCTGCTACAGCACCTGCTGGGCCTGGGCATGGCCGTCGCCATCTACCTGCTGTTGCTGCGCCGCGGCGTGCCGCGCTGGCTCGCAGCCCTGGCCGCCGCCCCGGTCCTGCTGGACGCCTACCAGCTCCAGATCGAGCAGAACGTCATGCCCGACGTCATGTTCGAGGCGCTGATCGTGACCGGCGTGGTCGTCTTGCTCTGGCGGGCCACCCCCTCGCCCTGGCTGGTCGTGGTGGCGGGCCTGGCCCTGGGCACCTCGGCCACCGCCCGCCAGATCGGCGAGATCTTCATCCTGCCCGCGCTGGGCTACCTGCTGATCGTGACGCCAGGCTGGCCGCTGCGGCTCAAGCGGGCGGGACTGCTGTGCCTGGCTTTCGTGCTGCCGATCCTGGCGGCCAGCTACCGGAACTACGCCGACCCGCAACTGCACAGCTTCTCGCTGGCCCCGTACGCGTCCGGCTCCATCTACGGCCGGATGGCGGAGGCCGCGAACTGCGCCACCCTGCGGCTGCCCGGCTACGAGAAGCCGCTCTGCCCGGACGCCACGCAGAGGCTGCTGCTCGGCCCGGACGGCCTGGACCACAACAACTCCTCGCCGATCAAGGGACTCTGGATCCCGCGGCTGAGCGCCGCCGACTACCAGGCGCTGAAGCAGTTGTGCCCGAAGCCGGAGCAGGTCACGGTGGGCGGCCAGGTGCAAACCCGCGTGGTGGCGAGCATGTGCGGCCGGGTGACCAGCGACTTCGACCACCGGGTGCTGAAGCAGCAGCCCGTCAATGTGCTGGCCTCCATCGGCAAGGACACGCTCAAGCTGTTCGCGCTTGGCCGCACCACCAGCACCGGGGATCCCTCGATCACCCGCTGGCAGTTCCAGACGTACTACCCGCAGTACCCGCCGTACATCGTCATCAGCCATGGGGCGTTCGTCTTCGGCACGTTCAACCGCAACGGGGTCGAGGAGCAGATCGGCACCGGGTCTGACTTCCGCGGCGCGAACCCCGCCGTGATCAAGCCACTGGCGAGCTTCCTGCGCGGCTACCAGTTCCACGGCGGTTACACCCCGGGCCCATTGTTCGCGTTCACCGTGCTCGCCGGGCTGGCCGGGAGCCTCGCCGCGCTGCGCCGCAGGTCCAGCCGGGCGCAGCGCGCCACCGCCCTCGCCTGCCTGCTCTTCTTCGCCACCGGCGTACTGGCGCTGCTGTCCTCCGACGTGTTCGAGTTCAACTGGCGTTACCAGCTTCCCGCCCTCGTCACGCTGCCGCCCGCGGCGGCGCTGGCGGTCACGCTGCTGCTGCGCCGCCGCTCACCGGCCGCGGCCGGGGGTGAGGTGAGCCCTGACCCACTCGAAACCGGCCACGGACGCCACGATGACCAGGCCGAGCGGGACCAGGATCACCAGCGGCACCCAGGCACGGGCCTCCTCGAGCAGGATGCTCGCGATGACCGCGCCGAGGATGAGGGTGGCCAGGACGCCCAGACTGCGGGCCATCCCGTCCGGCTTGCTGCCGGTCACCAGCCCGGCGACGAGGGCCGTGAGGGTGCTGGTCAGGTAGGTGGTTGACATCTGGCCCAGGCGGCGGACCGCGGCCGCCTGCAGGCCCATCGCGAGCGCAAGCACCGCCACGAGCGCGAGCTGACCGCCGCCGGAGGGATGGGTGCCGGCCAGCTCCCAGCCGACGCTGAACGCCACCAGGATCACAAGTTCCACCGCCAGGGTGATGGTGACGCCGGGCGGCCAGGTCCTCGAGGCGTGATGCCGCCGTGCGGCCAGCGGGGCCCCCGCCATCACGCCGGCCAGGTAGCCGGCCAGCGCCACCCCGCTGTGCACCGCCAGCTCCGGCCTGCCGGTACCCGCCGCCGCGCCGAGCAGCACCATGTCGCCGGTGACCACGCTGCTGAAGACGTTGCCGAGGGCGAGGAACGAAGTGACGTCCACCGCGCCGGTGGTGAGCGTGAGCAGCACCACCAGCGAGTCCCTGGTGGACACGTGCGAGCGGATCATGGCTGACCCTAACCTCCTGGCGGGGCGATCGGCGCGGAATGAGACCGCGTTGTCGTACCCGGCTGGTAGGACGAAACCATGCTGACTGGTTTCGTCCTGCCGGGCGGCTCGGCCACCGAGCAACTGGAGCAGGCGGTACTCGCCGAGCGATCCGGGTGGGACGGGGTGTTCGTCCCGGAGATCGCCTACGGCGTTGACGCGTGGAGCCTGCTGGCCGCGATGGCGGCCCGCACCGAGCGGATCCGGCTGGGCACCCTGCTCACCCCGTTGCCGTGGCGGCGGCCGTGGAAGGTGGCCAGCCAGGTCGCCACGGTGGACCAGCTTTCCGGCGGGCGGGCAATTCTGGCGGTTGGCATCGGCGCCGTCGACACAGGCCTGCCCGACACCGGCGAGGAGACGGACAAGCGCCTGCGTGCCCTACGCATGGACGAAGGAATCGATCTCATCAGGACACTGTGGGATGGCGGGCTGAGCTACCACGGGCAGTTCTACGACTTCGAGTGCGAAGGCGACGGTCTCGTCCGGGCGGTACGGCCGGCCTCCGGCCGGGTCCCGATCTGGGTGGTCGGGGTGTGGCCGCGGCCGAAGTCGATGCGGCGGGTGCTGCGCTGCGACGGGATCATCCCGCAGTACAACCTCGGCGGCCGGGACGCGGGGCCCGACGATGCCCGGGCCGTACGGGAGTGGCTGGACTCCCACGGCGCCGGACCGGGCCTCGACATCGTGGCCGAGGGCGAGACGCCAGCGGACGATGAGGCCGCGGCCGCGGCGCACGTGACGCAGTGGGCACAGGCCGGATGCACCTGGTGGATAGAGAACCGCTGGCAGATGCCCGAGGGCACCACGGATCCCATGGCGGTGGTCAGGGAGCGGCTGGCTGCCGGTCCGCCCGTTGCCGCAGGTGGCTGAGCAGCGCCCGGCCTTCCGGCGTACCGAACCACCTTGTGTGCCCGACGAGGTAGCCGTGGTAGGCGAGATCCGCGTTCTCGCGCGACCGCACGACACTGGTGAAGTACTCGATCTCCGACAGCGCGTACTCGACATGCACGACGGGCAGCAGCAGCGGCAGCGCCGCGAGTTCCGCCCGGCCGAGCGGGCGAACGGACTGGTAGCCGTCGAGTAGGGCGGCGGCGGCGGGGATGTCCGGCTGCGCTCGTCCCGATTCCGCGAGGTCCAGCCAGGAGACCGCGCTGCGCTCGATCGCGACCGCGAGGTCGTGGGCGGCGAACGTGCGGTTGGCCAGCCCGAGGTCGATCACGCCGGCAACGCCGGCGTCGGGGCCGGGCGAGGTCCAGGTGAGGTTGGACGGGTGCCAGTCCCCGTGTCCCCACAGCCGCCCCAGGGCAGGCACCAGCGGCGCGAGACGGCCGATCGCGGGCAGGTGGTGGCGGGCGAGGTCGTCCCGCCAGGGCTGCTCGTCCAGGTAGCTGGCCAGCCCCGGCCGGCGGGCTGCCAGGCGGGCGACGGCCGCGAGCGGGTCGGCGGCCGTGATGACCGCGCAGGAGTTGGTGAGCACCGCCGGAGGGCGGCCCGGCAGGCCAAAGCTGGCGCTGGCCCGGTGGAAGCGGGCCAGCGCGGCTCCCGCCGCCCAGGCGTGCTGCACGCTGGTGAACGGTTCCCACGACAGCACGTCCCGGTACGAGTCGATCCCGGCGGCCCGCGCGTGCACCTCGTAGAGGTAGTCGCCGGACCGCACCGTGCTGCCGCCGTCCGGCAGCCGCCGCGCCGCCGGCACGGCCACCCCGAGGGCGCGCAGGTGGTCAGCGAGGGCGTGCTCGGCACCCAGTTGCGCGGCGGTGCGGACGAGTACATGGTGGCGCTTGACGAACACCTCCGCGCCGCCGGTGTCCACCAGGGCCGCCGCGGACATGGGCCGGGGGCTGCGCCAGCGGACCGCCGCCTGAGCGGTGGCCGCCCCGTACCGGGCCAGCACCGCGCTCACCTCCGCATCGCTGAGCGGCGGCCAGTCGGGCTCGACGAGGTCCCTGCCCATGCCGTGAGCGCGGATCACGTCGGTGCTAGCCCGGGCGTCAAGCCGCCCCGGAACCCCCCCAGTGCTAGCCCGGGGGGGCGACCCCCCGGAACCCCCCGCTGGCCTACGGCCTGGCCGCCTCCGGCCAGCGGCGCGCGGGACCGGGTGCCTGGGCGGAATCGGCGGGTCCGCAGCGGGCCCCTGCTCGGTCATCGCGCCCCGGTCACCGTCCCGCCTGCTCGGCGAGCGGTGCGCCGCTGGTGCGATGGTCACGGTATGCGGAGAGGCCGCCGACGGCCAGGGTGGCCACCGCGGCGACCACGAACGAGCAGATCGACGCGGACATCCACACCTGAGGCGTGAACCCGATCGCCTGGGCCACATGCGTCCACGCCGACACCCACCAGGAGACGTAACCGGGGTTGATGAGCTGGTAGGTGACGAACCCGGCGGCCCACGGCAGCAGCATCAGCCAGCGGGTGCGGGCCTGCGGCGACAGATCCCACTGGCCCTTGGCGAGGACGAAGAAGTCCACGATGAGCACCGCGGACATCGGCACGAACACCGAGCCGAGCAGGATCAGGAAGTTCTCGTAGTCGCTGATGTTGAGGAACAGCGCCCCGGCCGTGGTCCCCGCGGAGATGGCGACGGCCAGCACCCGGCGGTCCCAGAGCGGGCGCAGGTTCTGCGTCGACGCGGCGGTCGAGTACACGTTCGCGAAGGACTGGTCCAGTTCACGCAGGGCGAGGATGCCGAACCCGATCGCGCCGAGTGGCAGCGCGATGAACGCGCCGTAGATGTCGTTGGCGTTGCCGTGCGCCACGGTGACCAGCGCGAGCAGGCCGATCACGTAGCACAGCGTCTGCGTGATGCCGTACCCGAAGAACGCGCCGTTGAAGGCCGCCGCCTGGCTGCGCGAGTGCCGGGTGTAGTCCGCGGCCAGCGGCGCGAACGAGATTGCGGCCGCGACCACCGTGTCCACGGCCACCCAGAAGCCAGAGCCCCAGGTCCCGTGGGTGAACGGCGGCAGCGGGTGCCGGAGCAGCTGGATGAACAGGTAGGCCAGGACGATCACGACCGCGGTGGTCACGTACCTGCGCAGGATCCGGATCGCGCCGAGTGGCCGGATCGTGAGCAGCGCGGTCGCCACACCGGCGAGCAGGATGTAGGCCCACCTGGGCAGCGCCGGGGCCACGGTGTGGGCCGCGGTCGCGATCGTGACCAGCTCGAAGATCCCCCAGCCGAGGCACTGGAGGATGTTGAGCGCGGTGGGCAGGTAGGAGAGCCTGGCCCCGAACAGGCCGCGGAGCAGCACCATGGCCGGCGCCCCGGTACGGGTTCCCGGCAGCCCGGCAAGCGCGACCGGCAGGGTCCCGAGCACGGTGCCGAGCACGATGGCGGTGAGCGCCGCGGCGAGCGAAAGCTCGGGGGTGCCGGTGCCGCCCGGCTGAAGCACGAAGATCGCGCCGGTGAAGCCGAGCAGGCTCACCCCCAGGTTGCCCCAGAGCCCGAGCTGATCCAGCGCGCTGAGCGCTTGCGGGACCGGTTCGGCGAGGGTGCGCGCCACCTCGGAGTGCCGGTCCCCGGGGACGGTGACGAACGTCCCGGACACGGAAGTGGATGTGGAAGTGGAAGTGGACACGCGCAGCTGCCTTCCTACGCCGGCATTACCCGGTCAGGTTCAGACGGTCGGTGGCGCGGGCCTTGTGGCCAGCCACCCTCTCAGCCCGGTTAGCCCGAGCTCCCGTGTGGTTGTCTCCGATGTTACCTCGCAGCGTCGATCCGGCGACAGAGCCGTTGCAGCCAGTGGGCAGCGGGCGGCCCGGCTGGCAAACTGGGCGCAAGCGGCGGTGCAGCGTCCCGTAATGGGCGGGCCCGCTGCCAGGCCGGGATCGGTGGCGGACGGTCCTGGCCGGGCCTGGAGGTGCCATGCCGGGAAAGGGGGCTCGCGGCGGCGCGGACATGCGCAGGGCCGCGGCCGCCCTGCTGCTCGTCGCCGTCGCGGCGATAGGCCTGCGGGCCGGCGGGGCATTCTCGGCGGCTGGCAGCCCAGAGATTCTCGGCCTGAGCGGGCGGACCGTGTACTGGCTGATCGCCGGCGCGGAGGTGGTCCTGGCGCTGGCCGGGATCGTGCTGCTGATCCTCCGGATGATCTGGGCGCGCAAGAGCGGGAAGCCGCTGCAGCGCAAGCGCCGGTCGATCTGGTGGGTGCTGCTGCTCCCACTGGCCGCGTTCGGGCTGTCAAAGATCCTGCAACGGCTCCGGCAGCAGCATGCGGCCGCGGTCGCGGCCGCGGCCGCGCATGGGGCGAGCGCCCGGACCGGGGGCACCGGGCATTTGCGCGAGGGAAACCCATGGCCGCTGCTGGTGCTGCTCGCTGTCGTGGCGCTCGGCGCGGCCGCGCTCCGCATCTACCGTCGCCGCCACCAAGCCGCGCTGCCGCCGCCGGAGCCGTACCTGGAGCCGGACGCCGAGCCGCTGGTAGCGGCCCTGGCGGCTGGGGCCCGGGTGCTGCACGAGGACCCCGACCCACGCACCGCGATCATCGGCTGCTACGCGGCGATGGAGCGCAGCCTGGCCGATGCGGGCTCGCCACCGCGGATGGCGGACACGCCCGCGGAGGTGCTCAGCCGCGCCACCGCCACCGGCCTGGTGCGGTCTGCCCCCGCCGCCACTCTGACCGGCCTGTTCCGGCGGGCCCGCTACAGCGGCCACCCAATGACCGAGGCCGACCGGACCGCGGCGATCGACGCACTGGCACAGGTGCGGGCCGACCTGGACAGCGGGACGCTGGCGCAGGCGGACCTGGGCGGTGATCCGTGAACCGGGGCAGCCTGACGCTCGCGCGGCGGGTCGCGGCGGTCACGCTGGCGGCACTCGCGGCGCTGGTGGCCGCCTTCGCGATCGGCGGGCCATTCACTTTGGTCGTCACCGCCGAATGCCTGGCCATCCTCGCCCTGGTCGTCGTCCTGGCCCGCACTCCTGGCGGCGCCCGCGAACGTGGCGTGCCCCGCGCCGCGGCCTGGGCCCGTGCCGTGTGGGCCCGGCTCCGGCGGCGCAGCCCGCCCGCCGAGGTACGGTCCGCCGACTTCCCCGCCTACGCCAAGATCAGTTCCGACCTCGGCTGGGCACCGGTCTCCCAATGGCACTATGACCACGGGATCCGCCCGCTGTTCGGCCGGCTGCTCGAGTCGGTCCTTGCCGAGCGCCACCGGGTGGACCTGGCCAGGGATCCGGCCCGGGCGCGCGACCTGGTCGGAGAGGACGTCTGGCCGCTCGTCGACCCGTCCCGGCCGCCTTCGTTCGACAGCAAAGCACCTGGCGCCGACCTGCGTACCCTGACCCGCATCGTGGACCGGCTGGAGCAGCTATGACCGGCACCCTCGCCCCCTCGGTAACCGCCACGGCGCAACGCTGCGCCCAGGTGCTCGCCGAGGTGGAGCAGGTAATCGTGGGCAAGCGCGAAGCGGTCTCCCAGGTGCTGCTGGGCATACTCGCCTCGGGCCACCTGCTCATCGAGGACCTGCCGGGGCTGGGCAAGACCCTGCTCGCCCGCACCTTCGCCGCCACCCTGGGGCTGCAGTTCACCCGGGTCCAGTTCACGCCGGACATGCTGCCATCCGACCTCACCGGCTCGCCGGTGCTCGACCCGCGCTCCGGTGAGGTGGTCTTCCGGCCGGGACCGGTGTTCACCAACCTGCTGCTCGGCGACGAGATCAACCGTACGCCGCCAAAGACGCAGGCGGCCCTGCTCGAGGCCATGGCCGAGGGCCAGGTCAGCGTGGATGGCCGGACCCACCTGCTGCCACAGCCGTTCATCGTGCTCGCGACGGACAACCCGATCGAATACGAGGGCACCTACCCACTCCCCGAGGCGCAGCTGGACCGGTTCGCGGCCCGGATCCGGCTGGGCTACCTAGACGAGGCGGGCGAGGCGGAGATGGCCAGGCGCAGGCTGGACCGGGGCTCGGCGCCGCCGCAGACCGCGGAGGTACTCGACGCCAGCGCCCTGCTCGCCATGCGCGAGTCCCTGGAACAGGTGCACCTGGACGACGACCTGCTCGGCTACATCGTCCGCCTGGTCGCCGCGACGCGGTCCCATCCGCAGATCAGCGTCGGGGCCAGCCCGCGGGGGACTTTGGCGGTGATCCAGCTCGCCCGCGGCCACGCCGCACTCGACGCGCGTGACTACGTGATCCCCGAGGACGTCAAGGCAGTCGCGGTCGCCGCCCTCGCGCACCGCCTGGTGCTGCGGCCGGAAATGTGGGTCCGCAGGGTGACGGGCGAGGACCTGATCACCGAGATCCTCACCGCCGAGCCGGTGCCCAGGGCCAGCCAATGACCGAAAGCCCGCCAGCGGCGCGCGGCGAGCCAAGGACGTCGGCCCCGGCCGCGACCCTGGCACCGGCCGCGCCCCCGGCCCCGGGCGGCGCGGCGCGACCGGATCCGGGCCCGGCCAAGGTGGCACTGCCGCTGGCGCAGGTGCCCGCGACCTGGCAGGCCGCGCCCCGGCTGCGCAGGCTGGCCACGATCGGCGTGGCCGCCGTCCTCGTGGCGGTCCTGACCAGGCACGCCGACCTGCTGTTGCTCGGCGCGCCCGCACTCGCCGCGCTCGCCGCGGCCCGCCGGGGCGGCCTGCCGGAGGCCCTGGACGCGGCCGTCACCGCGGTTCCGTCCCGCTGTTTCGAGGGCGAGGATGTCGAGATCGTCGCCACCGTGGCGGCCCCGGCGGACGAGGTTACGTTCCGGATCGAGCCGGGCCCGGCGGTGACCGTCATCGATGGCCCGGTGACCCAGGTCGCGGTGGCCGGGCAGCCGGCCAGCGCTCGCTGGGTGCTCCAGCCGCACGCCTGGGGCCGCCACCAGCTCTGCACCGTGACGGCCAGGTGCACCGACGGGATGGGCCAGGCGAGGCTGACGCTCCGGCCGGAACGGGTCGAGGTCTTCCCGCACCCGCCGCCAGCCAGGGCCAGCCTGTTGCCAGCCGACCTGCTGCGGCGGATCGGGGAACACACCGCGACGGTGCCCGGCGCGGGCATCGAGTTCTTCGGCATTCGCGGTTACCAGCCCGGCGACCGGCTGCGCGACCTGAACTGGGCGGTGACAAGCCGACTCGGCCAGCCGCACGTCAACCAGCGGGCAGCCCTGCGCGCGGCCGACCTTGTGATCATGATCGACGCGTTCTCCGACGTCGGGCCGCCCGGTGACACCAGTCTTGACCTCGCGGTCCGGGGCGCGGCGGGCCTGGCCACCGCCTACCTGCGGACCGGCGACCGGGTCGGCGTGGTGGTACTTGGCGGGGTGCTCAAGTGGCTTGCGCCCTCGCCGGGCAACAGGCAGTTCTTCAAGATCGTGGAGATGGCGTTCGGCGTCCGCTTCCCCAGCGAGGCCACTCCGGACCTGGACCGCGTGCCGAGGACCGCGCTGCCACCGCGCGCGCTGGTGGTGCTCTTCTCGCCGCTGCTGGACCGGCGTGCCCTGAACGCAGTGACCGACCTGCGGCAACGCGGCGTGTCCCTGGTGGTCGTGGATGTGCTCACCCGCGAACCGCCGGCCGAGCCGCGGCTGCCCTTGTCACAGCTCGCGGTGCGGCTCTGGCGGCTCGACCGGGCTGCGCTGCGGTCCGGTCTGACCAGCCTCGGCGTGCCGGTGCTGAACTGGGACAGCGGAACGGGGCTCGAAGGCGCGCAGGTACCGCTGCGCGGCCAGCGGATCCGGATGGTGCGGTGATGAGCGGGCCGGGCAGCGGCACTCTCAGCATCCGCCGGCCGCGTCTGGGCGACGTGGTCACCCGGCTGGTCACCGGCTGCCTGGGAGCGGGCATGATCCTGCTGCCCACGCCGCACCTGACCGGCCGTTCCTGGGCACTCGTCGCCGTCGGCCTGGTGCTGGTGGCGGCGAGCCTGGCCGTGCCGCTGGCCAGATGGCGGATCGTGGGCACGCTTGCGGCCGCGGCCGCGGTCACCGAGGCCGTCCTCACCCGGCCGGACCTGGCCGTACTGGCCTGGGAGGGCCTGCTGATCCTGGGCTACCTGCTGCTGGTGGACGCGCCGCGGGGGATGTCCGGGCGCATAGCGGCGCGCTGGCTGTGGCGGCAGTTGCCGCTGGCCGTGTGGGGCGTGTTCACCGCGGCCATCGTGCTCCTCGTGCTCGCTGTCCGCGTGCCGGTCTCCGCCTGGCTACTCGTCGCCGGGGCCGGCGCTGCCGTCGCCGCCGTCGTCATCGCGCTGCCACGGCGCCCGCCCCAGCCCAGGGAGCCCAGTTAGAGGGCGCGCGGTGACCTGGCTTTCCACCAGGCCGTACGCGATCGCCTCGGCGACGTTGAACGGCTTTTCCCTGCGGGCGTCGGCGCGCACCTGGGCCACGTCGCGACCGGTGACCTCGGCGACCCTGCCGAACAGTTCATCGAGCATGGCCCGCGCCTGTTCCTCACGGGAGGCCAGCGCGGTCACCGTCCCGTCGAAGCTGACCTGCGGCTCGGACAGCACGAGCAGCGCGTTCGGGTAGGCCTTCCGGTGCCGGCAGGCGGCGAGGATACCCAGCGCCGGGCCTTCGATCCTGCCGCCCGCATGCCCGGAGACCGGCCCGCGGATCACATCGAGGACGCCCATCACGCTGAGCGCCGCGGGCAGGTCGGCACTCAGGTTCTGCAACTCGAGCCGGATCGGCGCGGTCCCCTCGGCGTCGAGGGTGAGCAACTGAGCGGCCAGCCGGGTCGCCGCCTCCCCGTCGAGGTGCCCGTGCGCCATGACGATGCGCCGGTCCAGCAGCCGGTCGTAGGGGTGTACCGGCCAGCCGCGCGGGTCGATCCAGACCCGGACCGGCGCCATCGCCGGGTTCTGCCCCGGGCGCGCCGGCTCGGGCGCACGCCCCGGCTTCGGTGGCGGCCCCGGCGGCAGCGGCCCCGGCGGCAGCGGCCCCGGCCATGGGGGGGTAGGTGGCGTGGGCCCGGGCGGCCCAGGCTCCGGCGGCCACGGCCGAAGCGGCTGCCCATGCGCGCGCGGCGTAATCATCAACGGTCCTCCTGCCCCGGTCCAGCCTGCGGCTGCCCACTCCGTGGATATCCCGCCTGCGCGTTGCCCGGCCCCATCAGTCCCGGCCCGATCGGATCCGGCCCCGCCGGATCGGCGCTCGCGCCGGGCTGAGCCCGTGCCTGCCAGGCGAGTTGGCTGCCGATTGCCGCCGCATACCGCTCCAGCGTCGACACCCGGACGTCCGCGTCACCCGATTCCAGCCGCGCCACGGCCGACTGCGACGTCCCCATCCGCGCCGCGACCTCGGTCTGCGACAGCCCCGCCGACCGGCGCTGCTGAGTCAGATCCGCAACCAGGCGGCGCCGCTCGTCGGACATGCGCCGCAGCGCCATCTCCCGGAACCCCGGCATCACCGGCAAGTCCAAACCCTCCGGCGCACCGAGCTCCTCACCGACCCCGGCTCCGTGCAGCTTTCCAGGCCTACCTAGCCCCGGCTCGTGCTTCATACCCCCCACGGTATCTCGAATGCGAGATGCCATCGCCGGTGTACGCGCGGGGCGAACAGTGACTGGTGCCGACAGCTACCGCGGCGGCGGGCCTCTGTGGGCCGGTGGTGTGCCTGGGCGCGGAGTTTTGCCTCCGCGCCCGGGCATGCCTCCGGACGGCCCCAGCGCCTTGAGCCGGGGCAGCCGCTACCCGACCCGCACCGGAACCGGCCTGCCCCAATCCTCGGCAAGGATCCGCTTCAGCGCCGGAACCCCGCCGCGCCCGGCGGCCAGATGCCGATCAGTGATCTCGCGCTGCGCCGTCGCGTCTCCCGCGAACGCCGCCGCGCACCGCTCAGGTTCGACGTTACCCAGCGCCAGCAGGGCCCCGGTGGCGCCAAGCTGACCGGCCATCACGAGCAGGGCCGAGGAGCCGACGTAGGTGTCGCCGGAATAGTGCTCAAGCTCGTCGAGCAGGCGGTTCGGGTCACCGGAGGAGTCCTTCTGGCCGGCCACGGCCAGAC
This sequence comes from uncultured Actinomycetes bacterium, assembly GCA_963726415.1. Classification (GTDB taxonomy): domain Bacteria; phylum Actinomycetota; class Actinomycetes; order Streptosporangiales; family Streptosporangiaceae; genus DASXKD01. The sequence goes on along the minus strand of CAVSCM010000037.1, from coordinate 138,059 downwards.
CGGCCAGCGCCTCAACCCCGATGCCGGGCGGATACACCCGGGGGAAGTGATAGGCCAGCACCGGGCGGCCCTGCGCCGCGTCGGCCACGGCCTTGAAGTAGCCAGGCAGATCCACTCCCCCGGGCGGCGGCCAGGCCAGCATCGCGTCCGCGCCGGCCACCACGGCCTCCCCGGTCAGCGCGACGGCCTGCCTGATGGAGGGTGCCCCGGTGCCCGCGATCACCGGGACGTCGGCCGGGATGGCCTGCCGTATCGCATCGATGAGCGCAGAGCGCTCGGCATTGGTGAGCGTGGCGGCCTCGCCGGTGGTGCCGGCCGCCAGCACCGCGCGCATACCCCGCCCCACAAGCTCACGGGCGAGGCCGGCGGTGGCGGTCGGGTCGATGGAGCCGTCGTCATGGAACAGGGTCAGCAGGGCCACACCCGGGCCGCGAAACAGTGCGCTCATACCGCGATAATGCCCGGGAGAGAGAGGGGTGATGACATTGGGGCGCACCGTTCGCTGGGGAATCCTCGGCACGGCCAAGATCGCGCGGAATCTGTTCCTGCCCTCGTTGCGGGAGGCGGGCGGCGATCCGGCCGCCGTGGCGGGCCGGGACCCCGACCGGACCGCCCGGTGGGCGGCCGCCAACGGCATCGGCCGCGCGGTCACCGGGTACCAGGACCTGGTCGACGATCCGGACATCGACGCCCTCTACATTCCGCTGCCGAACGCGCTGCACGGGGAGTGGACGATCATCGCGCTGGAGGCCGCTAAGCCGGTGCTCTGCGAAAAGCCGCTGACGGGGTCGGCCGCACAGACCGAGCGGGTGATCGCCGTGGCCCGCGCGACCGGGACGCCGCTGTGGGAGGCCTTCGCCTTCCCGTTCCACGATCAGATGGCGCGGCTGCGCGGCATCCTCGCCGACGGGACCATCGGGGATCTCCGGGAGATCCAGTCGGACTTCCATTTCCTCATGGGTGACCCGCAGACCAACGTCAGGATGTTCGCCGACCTGGAGGGCGGCGCGCTGCTTGACGTGGGCTGCTACCCGGTCCGGCTGGCCCGCGACCTTTTTGGCGCGGAGCATGAGGGCGCCTGGGCGCGGGCCGAGTTCGCGCCCGGCGGCGTAGACTGCGCGACCTGGGGCTGCCTGGACTTCCCCGGCGGCCGCCACCTCTACCTGTCCTGCGGGTTCGGCCGTGCGGACGACACCTTCACCCGGCTGCTCGGCACCGGCGGCCAGATCCACGTCACCAACCCGTTCCACCCTCGCGCCCGGGATACCTTCGTGGTCTGCCAGGCCGGCCGTGCCCCGGTCGCGCACCGGGGCATCGGGCCCTACCGGCAGTCCTTCACCCCGCTGATCCGGCACATCCATGCGGTCATCCGGGACGGGGAGGCACCCAGGTTGCTGGCGGCCGATACCGCACTCGGCTCCGCCCGCGCCCTGCACGACCTGGCCCAGGCGGCTAAGGCCCCGTGACGAAGGAACGGGGCCTTAAGCCATCGGGGGTTCCGGGGGTCGCCCCCCGGGCCAGCAGGGCCAGCCGCCGCCAGGGGTGACCCTCAGGTCTGGCGCGGGGCCGGGATGCCACCGGGCGGCGCGGCTCGCAGCAGCCACACCGGGTTGGACAGGCCGATCACGGTCCCCGTGGAGTCGAGCACCTGGGTGCGCACGAAGCTGTCCTTGCCGGTGTCGATCCCCTGCGTCACCGGCCCGGCGGTGAGCTGGCTGGCGGAGTAGGAGCCGATCACCTTGGTGTTCGCCGACAGGTCCGCGGCACCGGCGTAGTCGACCCTGCCCTGCAGGATCTGCAGCCTGCCCTGCGCCGGGACGGCGGTCGCGGTGGCCACGAGCTTGCGGCTGGCCACCTTCGAGACGCCGACCGAGCCCATCGGCACGATGCCGTCGACCAGCAGGTCCAGGCTGCCCCGGTACCGGGACAGCGACGCACACCAGGCCCGGCCCGCGGCCAGCGCGGCCAGCAGGTCAGCGATGCTGGTGCCGCGTGCCCACACGGAGCTGAACCAGTTGTTGGCGGGGCCGAGCCAGTTCTGGCCGAAGTGGTCGTCGTTGGTGCCGTTGCCGGTGAGGAACAGCGCGTTGCGGGACATGATGTCCCACAGCGCCACGTGGTGGGCGAGGTCCACCCCCTGGCGCAGGGAGTAGCCCACCTCGAGCAGGTCGGTGCCGAGCGCGGCCGGTGCCGAGGAGGTGGGCAGCATGCCCTGGGCGGTCTGGACGAGCATCGCGTCCTGCTGCGCTTGGGGAAGCTCCGGGATATCGCCGTAGCCGAACGGGTGGTTGTAGCTGATCAGGCCCCCGGATGCGTGCACCTTCGGTATCAGGTTCTGCACCAGGTAGGCGCCGTACTCGCGGCGGCCCTTGGTGCTGCCGTAGTCGGGGATGGATACGGACTTCCCGAACCAGTTGACGTGCGGCAGCGCCAGCGACACCTCAAGGCCTTGCTGCTGTGCGACCGAGCGGTACCGCGCGGCGAGGGCCGCGCCCATGTCCGCCTGCTGCCTGAAGAAGGCCTCGCCGCTGATGGACCGGTTGAACCGCAGGTAGTCGAAGTAGCCCTCGACCAGGTCACCGGTGCTGACCGCGGACAGGGTCAGCTCGTACAGGCCGAAGTCGCGATGATCCATGTCGGGCCACAGGGCGGCGATGTCCTCGGCCGGGTTGATGGTCATCGTGCCCCACGGGTTGCTGCCACTGTTCGGCGTGACCGGGATCGTGACGACCCCGCTGATACCGTTGGCGGCCCGCCGCGCCGTGCCCCCGGGTGGCACGAACCGGTAGGACAGCTGGTAGCCGCCGGCCGGGCGGCCGCCGATCGCCTCGTGGTAGGAGCTGACGATCAGCAGTTCCAGGTAGCCGGCCTGCCAGCCCCCGGTCAGTAGCACGTCGATGGTCAGGGACTGGCCGTTGAGGTTGTCGCGGTAGTTCCAGCTCGCCTGGTGGGTCTGCGCGTAGAAGCCGAACGTGGCCGGCGCGCCGGTGGTGCTCTTGGCGATGAGCTGCATGCTCCCGCCGGCCACCGGGTCACCGGGCGAACTGGGGCTCTGCACGATCCCGCCGGTGGACTGGCTGCCCAGCGGGCCAAAGGTCACCTTCGTCCAGTCCCAGGGGCGGCCCTGGCCCGGGCCGCCGCTTTCCTTGGTAAGGCTGGTGAAGTGCACCACCTGGCGGTAGCCAATACCGTCCATCCGGGTGTCATGATCGGTCCACCACAGCACGTCCACCGAGTTCTTGGTGGCCTGGAAAAGCTGGCCATCCATCGACCCGTCCTGCTCGCTGAACGAGGAATGCACGTGCATAGCCATCGAGTAGGCGGACAGGCCGTCGACCGAGACGGGCCGGGCCGGGGAGCGCAGCGGCAGCCGGGGGAACCGCCGGAGCAAGGCGGCCGCGGCGGCCGCACCGGCCGACGCGTGCATGAACCCCCTCCTGGACAGCGGGGTTCCTGTCGTCGTCCGCGAACTCACCGCAGCGTGGTCATCGCACACTTCCTGCACCCTCCTCGCCCTGGGACCGGCTGCGGGTGCCGGGAAAGCCCCAGCCCGTTATAGCGGACGCGATAGTAAAGAAAACAACAAAAGCTCAAGATCCGGCGTTATTTAGCAAATCGCTGACCGCCAGAAAGCTCCGGATGAAGCCCGTCCTGGCAAAGCCGAATTAACCTCCAGGTAAAGAGGGCCGCGCGGGACGAGGGTTAACGCGGTCCCGGGACCGCGCCGGGGCAGGGTCACGCGGAGCGGGGTCAGCGGAGCGGGGTCAGCGGAGCGGGGTCAGCGGAGCGGGGTCAGCGGAGCGGGGTCACGCGCGGGGGCCTGCGAGGCCCAGGCCGACGGCGGCCGCGTAGCGGTGACCGGCCGGCACCCCGGCCAGGGTGCCGCCCACGCTGGCCCGGCCGACCGGGACATCACCGGGCAGCGCGCGCAGCAGCACCCCGAGCAGCTCATCGTCTCCGGCCTGCCCGCCGACCAGGAGCACCTGGGACAGGGTTCCGCCGAGCGTGCCCAGGGCACGGCGGAGGTTCGCGGCGAACACGGCCTCCTTGAGCCGAAGCCGTATCGCCCGCCATTCGGCCGGGCTGTGTGCACGGTCGAAGGGAATCAGCCCGGCCGGGCCTTGGGCGGCGAGCATCCCGGCAGTGGTAGCCGGTGCGGGGCGGTCAAGGAAGCCCCGGCTGCCATCCTCTGCCTCGAACCGCTGGCCGCCGTCCACCCGCAGGCACGGGCCGCGCTTGACCCAGTCCGCGGCGGCGCGCGGGATGCGCAGCGTCTCCGCGACCGCGGCGGTGAGCAGTTCGCCCGCGCCTGCGGCCACCACCTCCCCGTGCACCGCGATTACGTCCACCGTGCCCGCGCCCAGATCCACCACGGCCGCGTCGGGGCGCGCGCCCGGGGTGGTGAGCGCGCCAAGCCGGGCGGCGGCGGGCTCGGAGAGCGTGCTCCGCACCGGGATTCCCAGCAGGTCCGCCAGAACCGCCGCGTGATCGGCGCCATCGGTCAGCCTCCGCAGCGACGCGACCAGGGCCGCGGAGCCCAGGCTGCCCCGCCGCGCGGTGGCCGCGTCCGCCACCTGCGCGAGGTCGAGCGCGAACAGGTCGTCTGTTTCTGCCCTGCCGGCGGCCGAGCCGAAGGCCCGCACGGTACCCACCGGCCAGCCCGCGACCTGCGCGCACGCCGACCGCAGCGTGATGCGCTCGCCGTCCACTTCCACCCACGGCCGCGCAGCCCCGGGAGTCCCGGCCGGGCCGGGGCTGGCCGAACCGGGGCTGGCCGAACCGGGGCTGGCCGAACCGGGGCCGACCACACCGGGGCCGGATGGGCCAGGGCTGGCCGAACCGGGGCTGGATGGGCCAGGGCTGGCCGGGCTGAGGCCTGCCGGGCCGGAGCCAGCAGGGCCCAGGTCTGCCAAGCCGGGGCCCGCCGGGCCGCGGCCCGCGTCCCCGGCGGCGCGGCCGACCACGGCGTTGGAGAAATCGACGAGCGTGCGGCACAGCACCGCAGCGTCCGCTGCCTCGCCCACGGCGAGCGAGAACGCGTCGGCCAGCGCGACCGGGTCGGCCAGCAGGGTTAGCGGGTGGCCCGGCGGGCGGACCTCGACCGCGACCAGGTCGAGGCCGGCCACGGCGGTCAGGTCGACCTGATCGATCACCGGGAGCGCCGCGCCCAGCCTGTTGAAGATCAGCACGCCCTCGTCCCCGCCCACGAGCACAGCGCCGAGCGGGACCCCGGCGGCCAGCAGCGCCCGCAGGTGTTCGGCCGCGCGGGCGTAGCCGAACCCGGTGGGGACGATGGCCACGGCAGGCGTCCCGGCAGCGCTTTTGCCAGCCGCGCCGGTGAGAGCCGAGACTGTCCCGGCCGGGCCAGCATGGCCAGGCCCGGCCGCAGACGAGCGGCGGCCGGCCGGCGGCATGGGAGCCCGGGCACTGACGAGCGTGGCTGCCTGGGCGGACGCCGGCGGGTGGTCCAGCCAGAGCGGTGTGCCAACCCAGGCGCCGGAACCGCCGGGCGTCGCGACCCCGGCGGCCAGCAGGCGCAGCCTGCCGGTGTCCGGCGGGGCCGGCGGGATCGTCATGGTGGTGGTGTCCACGGCTCGCAGCGGCGCCACCCGTGCCTGGGCGACGTGGCAGCCGAGGCGGCGTTCCAGCCGGCGCACCAGCGCGGCGGCGCCGCGCAGCGAGTCCTCGGATCCCTTGCGGCCCCGGGTGGGCACCCGGTCCACGCCGAGCAGGCGATCTCCGTCGAGGAAGGCGACCTCAGTGGTCGCATTCCCCACATCCACCCCAGCGGTAATGGTCATCCTGACCCGGAACGGTCATGAATGTGAGTTTGGTGTTGCTCTTTGAACACCAAACTCACATTCACGTCCCCGGCGGGCTGGCGACGGGGCGCCGGGGTGGTCATGCGGACAGGCCGCGGCGGGCGTAGACCTCGGCGGCTTCGGCCACGAGCGCGGCACAACGGGGCAGCCCGCGGCCGGCGAGCGAGTCCGCGAGCGCGGTCAGCTCGGCCGGTGTGGCCCGGCCCGGCCGCAGCATCGCGTAGATCGCGAGCACCTCCTCGTCGTCCAGCCGGGTCAGCTCGGCCGCGCGGCGCAGGTTCTCGGCCAGCTGCGGGTTCGCGTGCTGCTCCGCGATGCCGGCCTGCCGTTCCAGCGTTTCGGGGTGGATCCGCAGGTCTTCGAGCCCGATCTCGTCACGGCGGACGGCCTCCAGGGTCAGCTCCCCCACCGGCTTCCCGGAAAGAGCGCGTACGTCGGTCATCGCAGGCCCTCCAGGGAGAGTTCCTCGGGCGGGGCGCCGGGTTTGACCCAGGCGCGCTCCAGCGCCATCAGGGCGATCACCGTGGTGTGGTACCTGGCCTCGATCGCCTCGTCGTTGTAAGGGTTGCGGGCCGGGTCCGGCGTGCCGCCCTTGGCGTGCCGGGCGGCATTCGCGCCCAGCAGCCGGTACAGCTCGGGCGTGACCGCCGGGGCGACCGAGTAGAGCTCCAGGTTGGCGAGCGGGGCCAGATCCCTGCGGTGGATCAGCGCCGTGCCCTTGCCCTGCAGGCCGATGCCGATGCCCGAGCCGGCCAGCCGGGCGGCGGCCAGGCCGATGCGGCCGAGGTCCACGGTGTCGTTGAACCTGACCACCCTGCCCGTGCAGCCCTCCTCCTCGAGCCCGGCCAGCAGTTCGGCGAGTACCTCGGGGACGGTCAGCCCGGACAGGCAGCGCCACACGTCCCGGCCGACCGCCGGGGACACCCCGATGATCACCTCGCGCGGATCCTGGCCGGGTACGGCCGCTCGGCCGGCCCCGTTCCCCGGCGCCGGCCCTGCCACCGCGAGCAGCGGGACCGCCGAGGTGGCCTGCTCCGCGCGCAGGTCCTCGACCCCACGGGCCTGGCGGATCCCGTCGATCTCGGCCTGGCGCTCGGGTCCCGGCTCGTAGCCCGTGCCCGGCCCGGCGTAGTCGTTCGGGTCGGTGACCAGGGACAGGACGCGAAGCTGCTCGTCAAAGATGGCCGAGGTCTGCAGGTAGTCACCGGCCAGCCGCTGCGCCGTCATGGCCAGGATGCGCTCGGCCGCGGCCTCGTACCCGGTCTCGTCCAGGGCCGCGACCACGTCCACCACGGTGATCCCGCCGTCCCTGATCGCCTGCGCGGCGCTGACCACGGCCAGCGTGTCGGTCTCGCCGAGGTCCTTCGACCCGGCGGCGTCCACCGCCCGCTCCAGGTGGTCGTCGGTGAAGTCGGCCAGGCCCAGGTGCTGGTACACGGCGCGGCACAACTGCGCGGCCTCCCGGCGAAGCTCCGCGATCCGGTCCGCGGTGAGGGTCCGCAGCCCGCCGTCCACGCCCCAGTCCCGCTGCATGGCGAGGAAGTCGTCGATGTCCTCGGCGTTGAAGTTGCTCGGGCCGAACATGTTGTCGTAGCGCTGGATGCTGCCGAACCCGCTGAACATGAAGTCCGAGCCGGCCAGCACGATCGGCAGCGTGCGCGAGGTGCGCCGCATGTCCGACTCGCTCATCAGCGCGTCATTGCCGGAGCAGGACTCCAGGTTGCGCATCATCGCCATGAGGTTCTCGGACATCAGCTCGCGCAGCCCAGACGGCACCGCGGCGGCGACGCTGGCCCCGTCGATGCCGCCGTTCTGCACCCCCTGGGCACCCATGGCCCGGGCCAGAGCCACGCAGCGGGATTCCAGGTAGAGCATGGACTTGCGTTCCGCACCTGCCATGAGGACCTCGGCGCCGGCGCCCGAGGACACCCGCATCTTCATGCCGCGCGACGCGTACGCCGAGGTCAGGAACGCCTTCGACCAGGGCGTGTCGTCACCGTCGGTGAACACCTGCTCGGTGCCGTACAGCGAGACGGTCTCCGCGTAGGAGGTGAGGCCGCGCATGCCAAGCTCCAGTTCCAGCGCCTCCTCGACCGAGCACTGGATGAGCACGCCCTGGGCGCCGGCCGCCGCCCCGACCAGGCAGGCCACCGCGTTGCTCGGCGCGTCGGCGAGCACCGGGACGGTGGTCTCCATCTCGCGGAACCCGAACGCGGCGGCGGTCGCCGAGTCCGCCGCGAGCAGCAGCGGGTCGTCCAGCCGGTTGGTGACGTGGGCCTGGTTGCTCGGGGTGCGCCTGGCCCGCATCTTCGTCATCGCCTGGCACAGCTCGGCCGGCCGCAGCAGGGCGAGCACACGGGCCAGCTTGGCGGGCGTGGCACCGGCCGACAGCCGGACGATCTCCGACCTGGGCACGTCCGGGCTCACCAGCCTGCGCGCGAACTCCACATCGGGCACGCTCATGGCCTCCTGCGCCACGGCGAGATCAAGCCCGTGCCTGGCGATGTAGGCGTCGATGGAGTCGAAACGGTCCTCGGGCACCCCGTCCAGTCTCGGTGACCCGGCCGTCGCGGATCACCAGGCCGGGCTCCGGGTCGTAGGGCGACCGCATCGCCACAAGACCCAGGTCGGCGTCCTCGACCGCGAACCCGTCCAGGTTGACCCGCTGGGCGTCCATGAACCTGACCCTGCCCACCGGCCGGCCGGCTGCTGCGTTACCCTCCGCCGTCATACCCGGCTCCCTCCCCTTCATGGCGCCGCCTGGGCCCGCAACTCGATCACTTGCCCCCGGCCCCGCGACGCCCGCGTCACGCTGCCCTTGCCCGGGGTGCGCACCACGATCCGGGTCCGGTCACCGCGGAACAGGTCGTGGGAGAACTCGATCGGCTCATCCTGGCCATCGGTGGTGGTGCGGGTGATGGCCAGCAGCGGGGCACCGGCCGCCACCTCCAGGATCATCGCCTCGTCGGAGGACGCGCTGACCACCTCGATGCGCTCCACCGCCTCCTTGGGCCTGGTGTCGTAGCGCTCTTCGAGCAGTTCGTACACCGACCCGCCCAGGGGCATCTCCAGCATCCCGGGGAACCGGTCGGCGGGCAGCATCAGGTGCTCGACCGAGAACGGGCTGCCGTCCGCGAGCCGGATCCGCACCAGGTCGATCACCAGCTCACCGGGGCGCAGCCGCAGCGCCCTGGCCGCCGTCTCGTCGCACGGGGCCAGCCGCGCGGACAGCACCCTGGTGCCGGCCACCACGCCCTGGCTGCGCAGCAGGGCCGGCACGCCGACCACGCGGGACAGGTCGCGCTCGATCTTGCCCTTGCTGACGAAGGTGCCGCCGCCCCGGCCGGGCACCCGGCGGACCAGCCCGCCCTCTTCGAGCACGGCCAGCGCCTGGCGCAGGGCCGCCCGGCTGACGCCAAGCTCGGCGGCGAGCGCGCGCTCGGCGCCGAGCCGCTGCCCGGGCCGCAACCGCCCGGCGGAGATCTGGTCCGCCAGGATCCGGCGCACGTCCTCGTGCGTGCGCGCTGGCTCGGTCATCAGCCGTCCAGGGCTTCGAGCGACTCCGGCAGCACCTGGCCGCCGTCCACCACGATGGTCTGCCCGGTGATGTAGCCCGCTTCGTCGGTGGCCAGGAACAGCGCGGCGTACCCGATGTCCTCGACACTGCCGAGCCGGCGCAGCGGGATGGAGGCGGCCATCCCCGCCATGTAGTCCTCACCCAGGTCGGCCAGGCCCTCGGTGATGATGTTGCCGGGCAGCACCGCGTTGACCGTGATGCCGCTGGCGGCCAGTTCGATCGACGGCGGTGCGCAGGAACCCGAGCTGGCCGGCCTTGCTGGCGCCGTAGTGGGACCAGCCGGGGAACCCGGTGATCGGGCCGGTGATGGACGAGGTGAGGATGACCCGCCCGTGCCCCGAGGCGGCCAGCGCGGGCAGGCACGCCTGCACCGACAGGATGGTCCCCTTCAGGTTGGTGCCGAGTACCTCGTCGATGTTCTCGTCGGTCATCTCGGCCAGCGTCGCCGAGGGGAAGATCCCGGCGTTGGCGCACAGCACGTCGATGCCGCCGAGCCGCTCGGCCGCCGTGGCGGCGATCCGCTGGCAGTCCTCCCGGCGGCTGACGTCACCGAGCACGTACGATGCCTCGCCCCCGCCAGCCGACAGCTCGGCCACCGTGGCCTTGGCCGCGTCCTCGTCCCGGCCGGTGATGAGCACCCGGGCGCCCGCGCCGGCGAACACCGCGGCGATGCCCTTGCCGATGCCGCGGGTCGCTCCGGTCACCACGACGGCCCGCCCCGCGATGGATGTGAACATGCTCGCCTTCCCTTTCCCGGCCGCCCGCGGGCTGGCCCTTCCGTCGCGGACCTGCAGGCCCTCAGCCGACCCGGCTGAGGTAGGCCTCGGCCAGGTCGCAGCTTCCTGCGGTGTATCCGGCTCCCAGTTGCTGTGCGATGTCGACCGCCGTGTGTGAGCCGATCCAGGCGACCAGCAGCAGGCGGCGGTAGAGGATGAACGTCCAGATCTCGGCCTCGTCCTCGGCGGGCAGGTCGAGCACCCGGCGGTACCCGGACAGCCAGGCGCTGACCAGGCCGGGGACGTGCGGCTCGTGCTCGAAGAAGCTCACCGATGTGCCGACGTCGTAGAGGTACCAGCTGAACCCGCAGTCGTCGAAGTCGATGACGCTGACCGCGTCCCCGTCGGCCAGCAGGTTGGCCAGCCTGGTGTCGGCGTGCACCAGCCCGTACCGCTGCGGCCCGGTGCCGAACGCGGTCAGCCTGGCCCGCAGCGTCGCGTCGAGCCGCCCGAGTATCTCCCGCTCGGCCGGGCCGACCCCGATCCCGTCCTGCCACCGGCCCCACCGGGCGCCCGCGCCGAACGCGGCGTCGTAGTCCCAGTGGAACCGGGTGAACCCGGCCGGGCGCTGCCAGGCCCGCGCGTGCCGGTGCATCCGGGCGGTGATCTCGCCGAGCTCGGCGAAGTGCGGCAGCGAGTCGGCGGGCTCCGTCCCGGGCAGGAACTCGAACCTGACGCAGGTGCGCCGCTCGCCGCTGGCCTCGTCCACCACGGTGACGATGCGCCCGCCGCCCGGGGCGGGCAGCACCTGCGGCGTGCGCACCCCCGCCTCGGCCCGCAGCGCGTCCATCCAGTCAAGCTCCGAGGCGATCTCCGCGGGTGTGTGGTAGCCGAGCCGGTGTACCCGCAGCACGGAAGGCCCGGCGGCCGGGTCCTCGATCAGGTAGGTGGCGTTCTCCGACACGTTGAGGAGCCGGACCGAGGCACCGGGGTGGCAGCCGTACTCGCCGAGCGCCCGCTGCGCGCAGCGGGTGACGCGGTCCAGCACGTCGCTGCCGGCGGACAGGTCATGCCCGGACATGAGCCGCCTCGCCGTGGTCTCGTCCTTCGACGGCGGCCAGCACGTCCGCCATGGCCTGCTGCGCCCTGGTCACGTCGCCGGTCTGCCCGGCCAGGTAGATCCGGCCCGCGACGCCGATCATGGACACATCGACCAGGGTCACGCCGGGCGCGGCCCGCTCGGCCTCGTTGGCGGCCACGGTCGCGAACAGCGCGGGGGTCACCTCGCAGACCCCCAGGGTGTCCCCGGGGATCACCATGGACCCGCCCCGGTTGCGGTTAATGATGACCGCCTGCCGGTCGGTCAGGTCCTCGATGACGTCGGCGAACAGGATCCGCGGCCGGAGCTGGTCCGCCGGGTCCGCGTCCAGGCCCGCCAGGATCGCCTGGCCGGCCCGCTCCACGCCGGCGAGGTCGCCGCCGTGCACCTCGAGCACGCCGAACTGCCGTTCCACGTACAGGATGCCCGGCTCGACCGTGGGCACCGCGCGCAGCGCCAGGTCGGTGACCCGCTCGATGGCAAGCGCGGGCGCGACCTCCACGATGAGCGAGTGCTCGCCGGCGAACGGCGGGTAGCCCCGGGCGCGGGTGGGCGTGCCCAGGTAGGCGGCGAACTGCCGCTGCAGGTCCTTGACCAGCAGGTAGACGCGCAGTTCGGGGCGCGGCGGGGCCACGGTTACTCGGAGCGGATCGTGAAGTGCCTGCCCAGTTCGGCGTGCGGCCGCGGGATCACGTGCACCGACACCAGTTCGCCGACGCTGGTCGCGGTTTCCGAACCCGCCTCCGTGGCGGCCTTGACCGCCCCGACGTCCCCGATGATGGTGACCGACACCAGGCCATCGCCGACGTCCTCGCGGCCCACGATGGTCACGTTGGCCGCCTTCACCATGGCATCGGCCGCGGCCAGCGCGGCGACGTAGCCCTTGGTCTCGATCATCCCTATCGCGTTATCAGCCATGTGCCTTTCCCTTCTTCCGGTCAGATCCGGCCGCCGCGCCCGTGCTGGCCGGCTCGTCGATCGAGCCGATGATGAGCGCGTCGATCGGCGGCGCGTTGCCGGGGAACCAGGCGGCGGCGACCGAGCCCTGCGCGACGAGGACGCGCTCGCCCACGCCGCTGCCCAGCACGTCGAACGCCACCAGCCGGGTACCCGTGCCCTCGGCCTCCACTTCCAGGAACGCCCCGTTCGGTATCTCCGCCAGGCGGCGGGTGGACCAGACGTTTCCGACTACCGTCGCGGTAAGCATCAGCGCTCCTTCACGATCTCGACGCCGGTGGCGCGGGCCCGGTCACGGGCGAGCGGGGTGAGCACCGCGCGCCGGCCGAGCACCAGCCGCGCCCCGGCCCGGGCGGACGCGGCGACCATCGCCTCGGTGACCGCCCCCTTCTCGATGCGGTGGCTGGGCTGGGCCGCCCCAGGTGCCGCAGCCGCTGCCAGCCGGAACCGCAGGCGGCCGGCGCGCAGGGCGTCCCGGTGCTTCGGGTTCTCGAACAGATGCAACAGATGCAGAACGAACGTCCCCAGTTCGGCGTCCGTCCTGATCGACACGACCTCTACCGACTCAACGTCCTCACGAACGGTGTGCGGCAACCCCGGCTGCGCGGGCGCACCCGGCACCGTGCCGGGCCACCCCGGATCGCTGCCACCCGTGTCCCCAGGCTTCCCCGGATCACGTGCGGCCCCGGGGAGCAGGTCGGCCAGCACCTCCCGCACCAGCGCCCGGATGGCCTCGGTGTCCGCGGCCTGCGGCTGCGGCCCGGTCATGCCAGACCCCGCTCTGTTGTCCTGCTACGCAGTGCGTCTTCGGCGGCCTCGGCGGCCTGGCGCACGTCGGCCTCGGACCCCGACAGGTACACTCGCCCGGTGGCCCCGATCATCCGGTAGTCGACCACCTTGACCCGGGCCGCCTTCTCCGCCTCGTTGGCCGCGAGGATCGCGTACGACGCCGGCTGCATCTCCAGCACGAACAGCGATTCCCCGGCGAGCGCCATCGACCCGATCTTGTTCCGGTTGATCAGGAACGCGTGCTGCGGGTCCAGCATCGAGATGATCTTCGACGCAAGCACCTCGGGCCTGGTAGCGTCCCGCGCCGAAGCCCCCAGGGCGTCCAGAACCGCGGACCCGGCCGCGCGCACCTCATCGTTCCCCCCGTGGATCTCCAGGTACCCGAACTGCCGTTCCACCACCAGGATCCCCGCGCGCACCCCCGCGTGCTTGAGCGCCACATCCGTCAGCGGCTCGATGTCCAGCCCCGGCGCCACCTCAATAATCTGCGCGGCCACATCGCTACGCGGCAGACTGCCCCGGATCCACGTGCCCAAATAACACATCGTCTGCGGCTGCAGCCGGTTGAGAAATATGAACGACCTCAGCTCAGCCACGGGATCCCCCCGCGAACTGCGTCAGCTCCTCGATCACTATCCGCCGGATCACCTCGCGCAACGCCCCCACGTCCGCCGGCCGACCCATGGCGCCACCCAACCCGAATCCGACAGGGTCGTGGGCCGGAGTGTCACCCCGGCGCGGCGTATTGCCCCCCGCCGCGCCGGGGTGGCCGCCGCGCCCGCGCCCATCCTCAGCCGCATTCGAAGCCACCGGGTAGGGCGGTACCGGCCCGGCGGGCGCCTCCCAAGGAATCACCCCCGAGAAGTTCGCCATGGCCTCGTCCGCCTCGGCGTTGTAAGCCATTCGCGTCCACTGCACGAGGTGCTTGGGCTCCAGGTTCTCGGTCAGCGAGGAGCGCCCGAAGAACCCCGTCCCCACGGTCATCGACGGCGCGAGCGCCGTGGAGATCCCCGAACTGCCCAGGCTGTTGCCGACGTTGACCGACACCCGCAGCACGTCCACGCCGGCCCCGAAATCCATGATCGTCCGGGGGTCGGTGCTGTGGATCGCCGCCGAGTGCCCGCGACCGGTGATCCGCAGTACCGCACGGGCCACGTCGATGCCCTGGCTGATGTTCGGCACCTGGACCAGGCCCAGGACCGGGCAGAGTTTCTCGTGCGCGAGCGGCTCTTCCGGCACGGCCATCCCGAACGGGGCGAGCAGGACCCGGGTGGTGCCGGGTACCCGCAGGCCCGCCTCGGCCGCGATCCATGGCGCGTCCTTGCCCACGAACCTGACGTCGAAATGCCCGCCGGGGAACAGCAGCGCGGCGACCTTGGCGGCCTCGTCCGGCTCCAGCAGGTGGGCGCCTTCCCGCTTGAGGTGGCGCAGCAGGGTGGCGGCGACGGAGTCCTCGACGATCAGCACCGACTCGTTGGTGCACAGGATCGAGTTGTCGAAGCTCTTGCTGTCCACGATCCGCTTGGCCGCCTTGGCCAGGTCGGCGGTGGCATCCACGAGCACGGGCACGTTGCCCGGGCCCACGCCGATCGCGGGCGTGCCGGAACTGTAGGCGGCCCGGACCACCGGGGACCCGCCGGTGGCGACGATGACGCTGGTCCGCTCGTCGGTCATGAGCGCGTCGATGAGCGGTACCGAAGGCCGGTCCACCACCTGGATGACGCCGTCGGGGGCGCCGGCGGCCACGGCGGCCCGTTCCAGCGTCCGCGCGGCGTCCGCGCAGCATTCCGCGGCCTGTGGGTGCGGGCTGATGATCACCGCGTTCCGGGTCATCAGCGCCAGCAGGGCCTTGAAGAACACCGAGGCGACCGGGTTGGTGGACGGGGTGAGGGCGAGGATCACCCCGGCCGGGCGCGGGATCTCAACGATCTTCGCGGCCGGGTCGAACCGCGGGGTCACGTAGTCGTGGGTGGCGTACGCCTCGACCAGCCCGGTGCTGCACGCCAGGTTCTTGACGACCTTGTGGTCCGGGACGCCGAACCCGGTCTCACGGACCGCCCATTCGGCGTACTCGCGCGCCTGGGCGGCCCCGGCCCGGGCGGCGGCGTGCACCACCCGGTCCACGGTCTGCTTGTCGTAGCGGGCGAATGCCCGGGCCGCCCATTCAGCCCGCTGCAGCATGGCCCGGGCCCGGGGCACGCCCGCGGGGTCGCTGAGCACCTCGAAGCTGATCGCCTCCGACGGCTCCGTGACGGTGCCAGCCGACCGGGCAGGCCCGGTCATGGCTGGACCCGGCCGGAGCGGGCGTCGCGGGCGGCGAGGCCGATGGCGTGCTCGGTGCGGTCGAGCAGTTCCTCGCACAGCGCGGGCGTCATCAGCACGCCCGGCTTGTACTGCAGCACCCGCGGGTCGAGGGTCGAGAAGATCGCCCAGACCCCGGCCTCGTAGAGCCGCCGCATGACGAACTGGGCGCCCTTCGCGTGGTCGAACTCCAAGCCCATGACCAGGCCGTCCTGCCTGATGCCGACGAACCAGTCGGGGTAGAGCGCCTGGATCTTCCGGCACCCGGCGCCGATCAGGCCCGCGATGTAATGCACCATCGACCTGACCTCGGGACGGCAGGTGATCTCCAGCGTCTTCAGCGCCGCCACGCAGCCAAGCTCCGCGCCGCCGAAGCTGGACATATGCGCGAACCCGTCCTCGCTGAGCCAGCCGGCCGCCGCCTCGCTGACCAGGACCGCGCTGATCGGGTACATGCCGCCGGAGATGCCTTTGCCGGTGACCAGGATGTCCGGCACCACGCCGTGCTTGCTGATCGCCCACAGTTCGCCGGTGCGCATCAGCCCGGTCTGCACCTCGTCGGCGATGTACAGCGCGCCGTGCGCCTCGCACAGCCGCTTGACCCCGGCGAGGTAGCCAGGCGCGGGCAGCGGAAAACCGTAGGTGGCGGGGATCGTCTCCATGATCACCGCGGCCACGTCCTTGCCGCGCAGCGCCTGCTCCATCGCGGCTAGGTCGTTGAACGGCACGTGGCTGAACTCGTCGGGACGGTCCGCGAGGAAGAGGGTGGAGAACCGCTCGTCCCCGGTGGCGACGGCGAGCCCGGTGTGCCCGTGGTACGCCTTGGCCACCGAGACGATCTTGCGCCGCTTGGTGGCGTGCCGGGCGGTCTTGAGCGCGATGTCGATCGCCTCGGCGCCGCCGCTGCCGAAGACCACCTTCGCGATGCCGGGTGGCCCGGTGCTCACCAGCGCCTCGGCCAGCGCCGTCCTGGCCAGCGAGGGGAAGTGATGGTTACCGATGTCGAAGTGCTGCATGGCGGCGGTGACGGCGGCCACCACCTCGGGATTGCGGTGGCCCAGGTTGTAGGTGCCGCCGTTGAGATGGGTGTCGATCAGGCGCTTGCCCTCGACGTCGTAGATGAAGTAGCCCTCGCGCCTGTCGATGACCAGCGGGACGCCCGAGTCCACCCAGAACTGGGTCTTGGCCGGGTTCCAGAACTCCTTGGACTTGGCGAGCATGTCGCCCTTGGAGGCGAAGGCGATGAGTTCCTCGGCCACAGTCACCTCCGCGCCTCCGGCACAGCACCCCTTGCGCCTCCCAGCGCCAGGCACTCCGCGCGCCTCCGGCGCGACGTGCGCCGCGCCGGTGGGCACTCTGCACATCCGCGTCCCCGGCGAGGGCACAATCGCACCCCGCCCATTTGGTTCAACCAAATAAATACTGGATGTGACCGATTAGTGTCAACCGGTCCATGTTAAGTCCATATCACCGGAACCAGAAGTCTTGTCACGCTTTCTACCAGGTGATACTGTCCGCGCTGTGACGTGTACCACAACGCACATGCCAGACCAATAACCCCTGTTCCCGGACCGGCTCACCCCGGGGCACGCCCCGCTGTGGGGGAGGAATCATGGCACAGTCAGACACCTCAACTGGCGGGGAGGGCATTCCGCTCGCTCCCGGCATGTTCCCCGAAGACTTCGACGTCTCTCAGCGCGGCGATGTCGCCAAGCTCCGCCGGGGCGCTGTCGGGCTTGGCGGAGTCCTGTTCCTGACGGTCACCGGGGCCGCGCCCATCTCGGCCATGATGTTCAACACGCCGATCGTCGTGGGCTTCGGGCAAGGCATCGGCGCCCCCGCGGCGTTCATGTTCGCCACGATCGTCCTGGTGATCTTCTCGGTCGGCTACGTGGCGATGGCACGGAAGAAGACCACCGCGGGCGGCTTCTACTCCTACATCAGCCACGGGCTGGGCCGGGAACTGGGCATCGGCACCGGGTTCGGCTCGCTGGTGGCCTACTCGGTGTTCGAGGCATCGCTGGCCGGCGGGTTCGCCTATTTCCTCAACCTGAAGCTGGCTCAGTTCGGGTGGAACGTCGGCTGGCCGTGGCTCGCCTTGTTCATGATCGCGCTCATCGGGGTGCTGGCCTACTTCGACGTCCGTGTCTCGGCGAACCTGCTGGCGATCGGCCTGATCAGCGAGGTCGCCATCCTGATCATCTTCGACATCTTCCTGTTCGGCCACGGCAACGTGAACTTCAGCGCCATCAACCCGGTGAACGCGTTCAAGAGCTTCCCGGTCTCGCACGGCATCGTCGCCGGGGCGATCGGCATCGGGCTGTTCTTCGCGTTCTGGTCCTGGGTCGGCTTCGAGATGGCGCCCAACTACGGCGAGGAGTCCCGCGACCCGAAGCGGATCGTGCCCCGGGCGCTGTACATCTCGGTGATCGGTCTGGGCATCTTCTACACGGTCACCTCGTGGGCACCGCTGGGCGGGTACCCGAGCGCCCATGCCGCTATCGCCGCGGCCCAGAGCGACCCGGCCAGCTTCTACCTCAACCCCGCCGGGCAGTACGCGGGCCACTGGGTGGCCTCAATCATGAGCTACCTGATCATCACCGGGTCGTTCGCCTGCGGCATGGCGTTCCACAACACCACCGCGCGGTATTTCTACTCGCTCGGCCGGGAAGGGTTCATGCCCCGTGCGCTTGGCAAGACTCATCCCAAGTGGAAGAGCCCACACGTCGCCTCGGTCACCCAGTCGCTGATCGCCGCCTTCATCATCGCGCTGTTCGCCATCTTCACCGGCACCAACGACCCGACCTCCCAGGCCTACGTGCAGGTCTACGGGCTGATGGCGCTCATGGGCGTGATCATCATCCTGTCCGTGCAGGCCCTGGTCTCTCTGGCGATCCTGATCTACTACGAGCGCTACCACCGCGACGAGGTGCACTGGTGGAAGACCCGCCTCGCGCCGCTGCTGGCGTTCGTCTCCCAAGTATTCGTTGTGTACCTGCTGTTCACCAACATCGGTTTCCTCGGTGCGTCCAGCTACAGCTATGCCTACTGGCTAGGGCCGATCGATCTCGCCGTGGTGCTGATCGGCATCGGCGCCGCCCTCTACTACAAGAAGCGGGACCCGCAGAAGTACGAACAGGCCGCCGGCTGATCAACGAGGGCCTTTAGGACCGCCCGGCTCCCGCCCTGGTGCCGCCTGGCGGGGCGTTATCAGGGCGGGGGATTCCCGGCTCAACCCGGGAGGCTGCCACCGGCGCGGTCCGTCCGTGCCGGTGGCACGTCCAGTAACCCGGCGGCCGGAATCCGCCCGGGTGTGGCATTCTGCGACCGTGACGCTTCCCCGGTCCGCTGCCCGCCGCGGCCAGGCCCTGCCAGACCGGGGGGACGACCCCCCTGGAACCCCCCGCTGGCCTCAGGCTCCGTTCCTCCGTCACGGAGCCTGGGCCGGGCTGGCCCTGGCCGCGCTGCTGGCCTGCGGGTGCGGGGCTGGCCCGGGGATGGCCCCCGGCCAGCCCCGGGATCCGGGTTCCCCCGGGGGCAGGCCAGCCGCTTCCCCCGTCCCACGGGTGGTCAGTACGGGCCACGCCCCCGCCGCGGAAGGCCATGCCGCACGGCCGACGGTCCGGCAGCTCATCACGGTGACCGCTGCCTCCTACGGGGACACCTACGCGGTGCTGAACGCCTATCGCCGCGCCGGCCATGGCTGGCAGCGGGTCTTCGGGCCCTGGACGGCACGGCTCGGCCGGAACGGGTTCGCCCCGTACGGAGACAAGCGCGAAGGCGACGGCCGTACCCCGTCGGGATCGTTCAGCATTCCTTTTTTCTTCGGCGCCGGGCCGAATCCCGGTTTCCGGTTCCGGTACCGGCAAATACGCTCCTACGACTTCTGGGACGACGATCCGGCCAGCCCCGGGTACAACGAGTGGGTGGACAGCAGGCACGCCAGCCCGGGCCGCGACCCCGAGCCCATGGACGTCTCCGCCTATGACGACGGCCTGGTGATCGGCTACAACACGGCCCGCACGCCGGGGCTGGGCAGCGCCATCTTCCTGCACCTGAATATCGGCATCGCGACGGCAGGCTGCGTGACCCTGCCCCCCGGTCAACTGCTCCCGCTGCTGCGCTGGCTGGACCCGGCCCGCTCGCCCCGGATCCGGATGGGGGTCCGCTGAGCCTGCCCGGCCCGGGAGTGATGAACTTGGGGCATGGCAACGAACCCCTCCCAGCCGCAGGACGTGCTGCATGTGACCGACAGCCGCACGGGCCGCGCCTACGACCTGCCTATCGTCGATGGGGCGATCAGGGCCCTCGACCTGCGCCAGATCAAGGTTTCCGACGACGACTTCGGGCTGCTCTCCTACGATCCGGCCTTCATGAACACGGCAAGCTGCCGCAGCGCGATCACCTTCATCGACGGGGAGAAGGGCATCCTGCGCTACCGGGGCTACCCGATCGAGGAGCTTGCCGGGCGAGTCCCGTTCCTCGACGTGGCCAACCTGCTGATCTACGGGGAGCTGCCGACGAAGGAGGCATCCACCACCTGGGCGGATGAGATCACCAAGCACACGTTCGTGCACGAGAACGTGAAGAAGTTCATCGACGGGTTCCACCATGACGCCCACCCGATGGGGATCCTGGTGAGCACGATCGCGGCGCTGTCGACCTTCTACCCGGGCGCGAAGGCGATCTCCGACACCGAGCAGCGGCACGAGCAGATCGTCCGGCTGATCGCGAAGATGCCGACGCTGGCGGCATTCGCCTACCGGCACGCAATGGGACTGCCGTATGCCTACCCCGACAACGAGCTTTCCTACGCCGGCAACTTCCTGAACATGATGCGGCGGATGACCGAGCCGCGGTACAACCCGGATCCGGTCCTGACCCACGCGCTCGACGTGCTTTTCACGCTGCACGCCGACCACGAGCAGAACTGTTCCACCACTGCGATGCGGGTGGTCGGCAGCTCACGGGCCGACCCATACTCGGCCGCGGCCGCGGCCACGGCCGCGTTGTACGGGCCGCTGCACGGCGGGGCGAACGAGCAGGTGCTGCGGATGCTGAACGACATCGGCTCGGTGGACAACATCCCCGCCTACATCGACCGGGTCAAGCGCGGCGAGATACGGCTAATGGGGTTCGGCCACCGGGTGTACAAGAACTTCGACCCGCGGGCGACTCTCATCAAGACGATTGCGGACCAGGTCTTCGAGGTCACCGGGGCCAACCGGCTGCTGGACATCGCGCTGGAACTCGAGCGCATCGCGCTGGCCGACGAGTACTTCGTGACCCACCGGCTGTACCCGAACGTGGATTTCTACTCGGGCATCATCTACCAGGCGATGGACTTCCCCGTGGAGATGTTCCCCGTGCTGTTCGCGATCGGCCGGATGCCCGGGTGGCTGGCCCAGTGGGAGGAAGGCATTCTCGACCCCGAGCAGCGCATCTCCCGGCCGCGGCAACTCTACGTGGGTCACGGGCCGCGGCACCTGGCCGACGTGGCTGCGCCCTGACGGGCCCAGGAGGCCCGCGGTGGCGCGGGCACCCGGCCCACGGAACGCCAATGGGGGCCGCCCGGGCCGGGCGGCCCCCATGTACTGGCCTAGCTCACTCCGGCCACGCCCACGCCTCAGTCAGGTGTCGTCGCGCCCTTCTGCGAGGTTGACGTGATAGGCGTCGCGCGGCCACTTACGGTAAATCATCCGAGCGGGCCGTAGCGGTGCCTGGCGGAAATTGAAAGCGTTCGAGAACGGGTAGGCCTGGGCGTCGTTGGGCCCGAGCGGAGACAGGCCGAAATTGTGCTCAGTAAAGCTGAGAATCCCGGCGAACGACGTCGAGGTGGTGTCGGTGAACCCACTCCTGGCGAACGGGCTCACGATAATCAGCGGGCTGCGCGGTCCCTGCGCGGTGCCGTCCGAGTTGACCCCGGGCCGCACCTGGTCATAGAAGCAGCCGCAGTCGTCCCAGGTGATGAACAGCATGGTGGACCGCCAGTCCGGGCCGTCCATGATCGCGGATGCCACCTGGCCGAGCCAGTCGTCACCCGAGGTGATGGAGAAGCCGTTGTGCTCGCTGAACTGGGCGTCCTTCCCGCCTGGCGTGATGATGGAGAAGTTCGGCAGGTTCCCGGTCTTGGCGTCATGGACGAACGACGCGCTGGCGACGTTGTTCGTCTTCTGCCCCGTGTCCAGGCACTCCGCGAACGAGGGGCAGATGTCCCAGACATAGCCCCCGGATTGTGTCCCGCCGGTGTCCGGCTTCGGCTCACCGTAGATCCGCCACGACAGCCCGGCGCTGTCCAGCCGGTCCATGATGGTCGGCGCGTAGCTGACCGGGGTGGGCTCGAATGCGCCGCCGTTCTGCAACCCGAGGGAGTAGTCGGGAATGCAACTCGGCACCCACTGGACGCCGCCGCTCCGGCCGATCCATTGGGTGATCCGGTTGGAGTCACAGCCCCAGCCCGGACCGGTCGTCACGCCCTGGCCGGGCTTGGGGTTGTTTCCCTCGAACCCGTCAAGCTGGCCCATTGCCGCGTACAGGTGACCGCCCCAGGACGGGCTGTCGGCCATGGAGAAGGTGCGGTCGCTGATGGCGAAGTGGTCCGCGAGCGCCGTCAGGTTGGGCACCTGCGAGGGCGTGTAGCCGCTGATGCAGGCGTATTTCTTGCTGGCCTGACAGCCCTGCACCTTCTGCCAGCCGTCCATCTTGCCGCCGTCTATGGCAGCCTGCTGCGACGCCACCGTGTGCGACACCGCCGGCACGATGTCCGGGGTCACGGTGGGGGTGACCACGGTGCCGTTGGACAGGGTCACCTGAGCAGGCATCCCTCCGTCCGGGCACCTGCCCGGGTTGTCGTCACACCAGTAGCCGAGCAGGCTGTCGAAGGTGTGGTTCTCCAGGTAGAGCACGACCACGTGCTGGATCGGTGACGGTTGCGCACTCGCCGAACTGGCCATGGCGAGGCCGAATAGCCCGGCCACGGCCGCGGTCAAGAGCGCGATCACCCGTGTCCGGGCCGAAAACCATCTGCCGTGAGCTGCCACTAGTGGGCCTCCTGTCGTTGACAGCATGCCGGGGCGTGCCGCGCTCACGCCCTGACCATGACCGTGGACAGGATCGGCTACCGAGCCGGCCACCCGAACCAAACTATATTTTTCCAATCGAGAATATAGAGAATCCATTCTCCCCCAATGCTCGGGTCAAACGTGCCAAAACTTGATGAATTTTGGCATGGAAGTGCCTGGGGTGCATCTGTGTGTCGCATGAACATCTGTGTGCGGCCCCCCTCAGGGGGGACGAAGGTGACCTATGAGACCGGTTCTTGGCGGCGCGGCCTCCTGGTCAGGCCCGGCGTACGAGACGCACCGCACCCCACCCGGGCGCCGGCGCGGCCAACCCAGGGAGCGCACGGTTGGCCGGACCGCACGCACTGCTGCTCAGGACGGCACGCAGGGCCCGAGCCGCGGCCGCCCGGCCAAGCGCAGGACAAACAGCCCTGGATCCGGGCAATCCGCATACCGCTAACCCGCTCTTAACCCACCACTAACGCAGCACTAAGCATTATGGCCGAATACCTTGCTAGCCCTTCACCCTTGGTGGCCGCATTGCCGCGCTTGGTTCATGTTCGCCGCATTGATGCGGTTCCGTGATGGGCTCAGATCCATCGGTAACAATACTTTCTGGTCCGAGCAAAGCCGACACCACGGACATATCTCAGAATGTCCTGCATGCGCGTCTTCACCGCAGTAGGCTTCCGCCCGATCACGTTATACGGGGAGGGAGGCGCACATAGCCGACTGTGCTGGCAGCTGCCAGCACGGCACGCAGTCACCGCAGACGTGCTCCCGTGCCGGGCAGAACTACTAGCCCTGGAGATTCAGTGAAACCCCGCTACTTCCGGTATGCAGCAGTTCTCGCGCTTTCCCTAGCTTTCGCCTTGCCTGCCGCCCAGGCCGGCGCGGTACGCCTCCCCCCACGGCAGGATGCCGTTACCTCGGGGGTCTCCGGCGGCGCGCTGTTCGGCGGCACCGTGCCGTTGCTCGCCGAACAGAGCCATCTGGGCCGCAAGCTGGCCATCATCCGCGTCTATTACATGATCGGCCAGAAGTTCAACACCCCGAAGATCGACAAGGCGATGGCCGCCGGCAGCACGGTGCTGGCCAGCCTCGACGTCCCCCACTCACAGGGGATCACTTACGCCTCTATCGCGGCCGGGCGCCAGGACAAGGAGATCAGCGCCTGGCTCACCGAGGCCGAGCAGGAAGCCGTGGCGCACGACGTGCCCGCGGTCTACGTCGCCTTCGAGCACGAGGCAAACAACCCCCCGAACCACGTGTTCGGCACCCCCACCCAGTTCAAGGCCGCTTGGAGACACATGCACAGTCTCGCGGCCAAGGCGCATCTCAACGCGGGCACCGGCGGCCGGCTGCGGTGGGCGCTGATCCTCATGCACATGGCATACTTCCCGGCCAGCGAGCGGCCGAAATGGTCGCTGCGCGCTGGCTTCGCCTCGGACTACTTCCCGGGCGCGGCCAACGTGAACGTGATCGCCGCGGACGGCTACAACCGTGGCGGCTGCCGGCTCCATAGGACCACCAGCCCCACCAAGCCCTCGGTCACCCCCGGCTCGCTGTTCGACCCGGTGCTCGCGTTCGCGCGCACCCACGGAGGGCTGCCGGTGTTCATCGCCGAGTGGGCCAGCGCCGCCTACTCCGACGTCCCGGCCTGGCAGGCGCATTTCATCGGCCAGATGAAGGCGTACGTGCTGACTCATCCGACCATCGCCGCGGTGATGTACTGGGATGACCAGGGATATAACGGCTGCAAGTTCTTCGTGACCGGCCATCCCCAGTCTGTGACCGCCTTGGCCGCCATGGGCAAGGTGATCGACGGGCACCTGGGGTAACCACCCGACGGGCCGGATTAACGCGGGTATGTCGAGGGGCCCTTCCCCGGCGGGGAGGGCCCCTTCCCGTACCAGCACGGGCACGCGCGCCAGCACGGGCCGCGCGGTCAGGCTCTGATGCAGGTGTAGGCGCCGTAGATCGAGCCCTCGAAGTCGGCGGTCACGATGGCGAACCCGGCGGCGGCGAGCATCGGTTCGAGCAGCCAGCGGAACGTGCTGAACTCGGTACGGAGGTGCTCGGCGAAGTCCTCGCGCGTGTAGCCGCGGGACGGATCCCGCACCGCGCCATCGAGCCAGTCATCGAGAACGGCGCCTGCTTCGGCGGGCTGAAAGTCGAAAACCAGATCGCGAAGGCGCAGCACGCCTCCGGGGCGTAGCAGGCCCGCGATCCGCTCCAGCGCGAGGGCCTTCCAGAAGTCCGGCAACTGGTGGAGAGCATTGCGGGTATACACCGCGTCCGCCAGCCCGCCCGTGTGCTCGTAGCTGAGGAACCCGGCCCGTGCGCACTCGACGTTGCCCAGTCCGGCCCCGGCGACGCGCTCGCGCAGCACGGCCAGCATCGCGGGAGAGACATCGACGGCCACCACGCGGCGCACGAGTGGCGCGACGGCCAGCGCGAACCGCCCGGTCCCGGTGCCGAGGTCAATGACGGTGGCGGCCGGGCCGATGCCGTGCTCACGTAGCACGGCGAGATCCCCGGCGGGATCGGGATATCCCTGCTTGCGGTCGAAGCCCGCGACGAACGCCGGATCGAGATGCTCCGGGCCCGCATGCGCCATCTCGTCGAGCATCCACGAGCGTTCCATACTCCCGATTGTGCACTCCCGGCACGCCATCGGCGGATGCACCTAGACAGCACGCCCAGCGACAGGTGCCCACCTCTGCCCTCCGCCAGGTGCTCAAAACCGCAGGCTGACGCATCACCCGGGCGGCATGTACTTCCCCGCCTCGGTCAGGTACTTCCGGCACACCTGCTGCGCGGCGCGGAACTGTGGGGAGGAGATATCGAGGCCGTGCGGGTCGACCGATATACCCTGGGCGTTCACGGTCGGGTCGGGGAAGTTCGTGATGCCGTGCGAGCGCATGCAGCCGGCGAGCTTGAGCATCAGCGGCGCGACGATCTGCTGCTGCGCCGCGGTCAGCTCTCCCCCGTTCGGGAGCAGATGCACGCATGCCTTGTACGCGGACGCGGGGGCCTGGAAGTCCGCGGCGTTCGTCTTGGTCTTGAAGAACTGCCCCTGGCTGTTGGGGTCGGGCCAGTTCGGCGCGCCGTGCGCGCGCATGCATTTCGCGTAGTCGATCGATATCTGGAGGTTCGACCGGCCCGGCGAACCGGCCGATCCGGCGGAGCCGGCCGAACCTGCCGAACCGCCGCTGCATGCCGCGGCGAGCACCGCGAATCCCGCTGCCCTGGCCGCCAGGACGCCTGCCCGCCATCGCCTCCGCGACCGCGTCCGGCGGCCGCCGCGACTGTCACCATTCCTGGTGTTCATGCCACCGCCCGTGCTTGGGGATGAATGATTCAGCGGACCTAACCCTTGCCGACCGACATCAGCGAACCGTGCGGATCGCGTGTGATCCGCGTGTGAGTGATCTCGGCACCAAACTAATGGCAGGGCTGCGCCTGGCGGCCGTGCACGGGCAGCCGTTTTGCCCGGTTTCTGCCTAAGCTGCCGCGCGGCTGTTTGCCCCGGCCAGCGCGGCGAAGGCGAGCTTGGGTTCCCAGCCGAGGCCGTGGTAGCCGGTGCCGGGGCCGCCGGTACCGGGGCCGCCGGGCAGCATCTTCACCACTCCATAGCTGGCCATGTCCAGGTCGCGACGAGGGTCGGAGTCGTGCACGAGGGGGTAGCCGGCGAAGGTGAACCAGAACGCGAGGTCCACCCCCTCCTCCGCGAAGATGGCGTTCAGCTCCTCCAGATACCTGACCTGCTCCGCTTCGTCACGCACGTATTCGCCGTCGAGGCGCGGCGGGTCGGAGCTGACGTCGATGATGGCCCAGCCCATCCCGCCGCGGTCACCGGCGCCGGCGTAACCGCAGCAGCCGAACTCGGTGACCACGAGCGGCTTGCCATGCCGAAGCTGCTTGCGCAACTCGGACCGGAACGTGCCCGCGTTGCCCGCGTCGCGATAGGCGTCGGTGGCGGCGATGTCGAACGGAGCCCAGTCGACGGGCTCCCACATGCCGGAAGCGTAGGTCAGCGGGCCGGCGAACCGGCTGCGTGCCGCCTCGGCGGTCGCGGCGAGGAAGTCGTTCAGCTTGCCGGGCAGCGCGCCGAAGGCCGCGTAGAGCTGCTGGCCGCCGGCCTGCAGGCCCTGGATCCGTTCATAGACCGTGCCGCCGGGGAGGAAGCCGGCGCCGAACAGCGTCAGCTCGCAGCCCGTCACCAGGACCACGTTCGCGCCGGTCCGGCGCAGATGCTCGGCACGCTCCGCGCAGTCGGCGAACAGCGGCGCAAGCTGATCGGCGGCCAGCTCGCACGGAAACGGCGCGAACCACACCTCCAGTCCCTCGGCCGCGGCGAGTTCGGCGGCGGTGCTCAGCCGTGCGGGCTCGCCGCCGGAGATCCGCACGGCCGTGCAGTGCAGTTCCCTGGCGATGACGCGCATCTCGGTGCGGACGACGTCAGCGTCGAAGTGCTCGCGGCTCCTCCGGCCAGCGGGGGAGAAACCGGTGTCGTAGTTGATGCCCTTGCCGCGCATGGAATCCCTCCGGTCAGGACGCGCTTTTGTAGTCAGGAGGCAGCCGTTTCGGTGTCAATCATCTTCTGGAGCGGGCCGGCCGCAGCGCCACCCACCACGATGGCCACGCCGATCGCGCCCAGCGTCATGACGGTGCCCAGCCACACCATCGTGGTGACCGGCAGCGTGTAGGCACCCACCAGGCGGGCGGCGCACTCGGCCAGCAGCGTCAGTCCCCAGATGGTGCTGAACAGCAGTTCGAGCCTGCGGAACCGGGGCGAGCCGGTGGACAGCCGGTCCCACGCGGCCGTTCGGTGTGGCTCCCCCTTGGTCATGAACGGCTTCAGCCCCGCGGACATGAGCGGGCGGCGGAGCAGGACCGAGCCGAGGATGGCGAACGCGATCACGCTGCTGACGACCGAGTCCTTGGCGATCATCGCGCGCGGGTCACCGGTCAGGAAGCTGACCGCGATACCCGCGAGGTTGACGGCCAGCATTAGCAGAGCCAGCATGTTCAGCTTCCGCTCCGCCATGAGGCCGGCGATAGCGCGCACCGCGGGGCCGAGGCTGCTCAGCGCCAAGGAGAGCCACAGGCTCACGCCGAACGCGTCGCGGAGCAGGTAGTAGGTGCCGACCGGGATGCCGACGTCGATCAGCAGCGGCCGCAGCGCCCTGGCCATGTCGGGCCGCCGGTCGGCGGGGCGTGCCGGGGCGGCGGGGGCTGCCGGGGCGGCGGGGGCTGCCGGGGCGGCGGGGGCTGCCGGGGCGGGGCCTACAGGGGCGGCGGCGCCTGCGGGTGCCTGCGTCCTGGGACCGGACATCGGCGCCGTCCCGCGGTGCTGTGTCTGTGTCGCTGCCATGACCGCTAACTTAGGTCAGACATAAATTTGTGTCAAACCTAATTTTGTATCGGACCTATCTTGTGACTATTGTGCTGGAGGTGGCAACCGGACTGCGCGAACGGCGCAAGCAGGAGACCAGGCAGGCGATCTCGGACATCGCGACCCAGATGTTCGTGGAGCGCGGCTTCGACGAGGTGACGATTGCCCAGGTCGCCGACGCGGCCGGCGTTGCCAAGATGACCGTGACGAACTACTTCCCACGCAAGGAGGACCTGGTCTTCGACCGCGCCGAGGCGGTGGTTCGCCACCTGGCCGATGTCATCGCCGCCCGGGCCCCCGGTGAGAGCATGCTCGCCGCGATCCGCCGGGACTACGGCGAGGCCGTCGCCCGGGCCGACGTCACGATCGGGCTCTCCACTCCGGGCTTCGCCCAGATGATCGTCGCTAGCCCGGTGCTGACCGGCCGGGTGCTGGAGATGCTCAACGAGCGCGAGCGAGTGCTCGGCGACGCCATCGCCGCCGAGACCGGCACCGACGACGCTCAGCAGCGACTGGTGGCGGCGCTCCTGTGTGCCGTGCCCCGGGTGCTGTCCGCCGAAGCCAGCCGGCGCAGCCTGGCCGGGCAGCCTCGCGAGGAGATCTGCGCCATGCTGGCCGACGCCGCCACCCGCGCCTTCGATCTGCTCGAACCGTCCCTCGGCGGCTATGGCATCCGCGCCCAGCCCAGCTAACCCTTTCATGCCGCCACCCGGAGCGCCGTTCCGGCGGCGGCCGCGGCAGTGCCCCCCTTTGCGCCATTCCCATGCACTGAGCAGGTGATGGACTTACCGCCGAGTTTCGTGGGGCGACGCTGCCGACGCAAGTCCGCGTCGTCGCAGTTCAGGGACAACTTGTCAGCGCGGGGCCTAGGTTTCTTGCGCGAATAGGTTTGTATTACTAACCTGTTGCCCATGACGACCGACTCTTCCTACTCCGGAGACGACCCGCGCCGACTGCTGTCGAGCACACGCGAACTCGCGCAGCGGGTACGCAAGGAACAGCGCGCGACCTGGTTCCCACTGCTGGTATTCGCGATGGTGACGTTCGCCGCCATCCCCGTCCTGCGTTCCAGCGGCCGCCATCTGGGGCCCTGCGCTGCCACCGGTCCAGGTTTGAAAGTCTGCACCGTCTACCCCAACGCGCAGTTCGTGTACTGGCCGATCGCCTTGGTGCTGGCCTACGTGGCGATCGCGGCGTTCTATATCCACAGGTCCCGGGCACTTGGTATCGAGACGCGCGTGCGGCCGTACGCCGTCGCCGGGATCGTCATCGCGCTGGTGCTGACCGGTGCGGCGCTCTGGGAGGTGCACGTTGCCCCCTCGGCCGGCGTCCGGAACCTGATGGGGCTGAGCGGCTTTGGCCGCGGGCTGGCCAGCGAGGTTCCGATCGGGCTCGCGCTGCTGGTGCTGGCGTGGGCGGAACGCAACCGCGCCTTGCTCCTGCTGACCATCGCCTACTTGGCGGTCGTGCTGTTTCCTATCACCTTGAGAACCCCCATCCCGGCGTGGAACCTGGTGCCGCAACTGGTGGCCGGCGGCACCGTGCTGCTACTGGGCGGTATCGGCTTCGCCTTGGCCCAGCGGCCGCTGCGGTCATCGACGCCATGACCGGTCATCCCGCTAACGGCCTCGACGACACCGTCCATCAGCGCGTCCGGCTCGGCATCCTCACCATCGCGCACGAAGCGCGGCGGGTGGAGTTCAGCTACCTGCGCAGCAACCTGGATCTGACTGCGGGAAACCTCTCCCAGCACCTAGGCGTGCTGGAAAACGCCGGGCTCATCACCACCGAGAAGGGCTACGCCGGGAAACGCGCCCGCACCTGGGTCACCCTCACCAAAGCGGGCCGCACCGCCCTTGCCGAGGAAATCGCCAACCTCAAACTCCTGATCAGCCGGGTGGAGCAACCCGAGACGCCGCTGGGCTAAGCACCCGTCCACCGTTGCGCGGCACGCTCCCACGGTCCCGCCTTCTCGCGGTGGAGGTGCGCCGGGCACCAGGGATCGGCGCAGGCGACCGACGGCGCGGACCCGAAGGTGGTTCAGCGCGTGCTGGGTGAGTCAGCCCCTGTCTGTGGTCTTGCTCCATCAGAGACCGGGACCCTGGGGAGGGGTCGGCCGGATGATCGTGCCGAATTGGTTACCCACGGATCGTAATACGTTCGGGCGTCTCAG
Organism: uncultured Actinomycetes bacterium; assembly: GCA_963726415.1. Taxonomy (GTDB): domain Bacteria; phylum Actinomycetota; class Actinomycetes; order Streptosporangiales; family Streptosporangiaceae; genus DASXKD01. The sequence continues at coordinate 108,163 of CAVSCM010000037.1, read as the reverse complement.
GCGTCTTCCATATGGGGGCAAAGAGGGGAAGCCATGAGCCGCCAGGTTCAGTTTCGGGAGCACTTACCCATTGCCGCGTTCGTCGATCTGCTGGCCGGTGATGCGGGGCAGTGCGGCTCTGCCTGCCACCCCGCATGGCGCACGATGTGGAGCCGGTACCGACCTTTCACAGTTGGCCTTCCGGCGAGCGCGGCAGACGGCAAGACAGCAGCCCGAATTCCCTTGTGGCAAGGACTTTGCTATGGCTTTGCCATGATATGTCCTCGCGTCATGAGATGGAAAGACTCAAGGGAAAGGGGGTTTAGGTCACCTCTACGGGGCTTCTTGCCGGAAGGATTAGAATGAAAGCAAAGAAGAAAATCTGGCTGGCCATCATTGGCGCTGCGCCGCTGATAGTCGCCGCACCGGGGCTTGCGAGCGCAGCAGGGGGAGCGCCCTCAGCCACACATCACAGTTACATCCCTGCATCGGGATCACTGCGGCATACGCTGCCGCTGGCGCATCCGGCGCACCCATTCCGGACGCACCCACTGCAGCGCGGTCCGAAGTTCAACTTGGTTAAATCAAACAACTGGTCAGGCTTCGCCACATACGGTGATCACTTCCGGTTCATCAGCGCGACGTACACCATCCCAAGTCTCAACTGCGCCGTCTCCCCTGACGGCTCTTTCGACAGCGAATGGGTGGGGCTGGATGGCTACACCAGTAACACCGTAGAGCAGGTGGGTAACTTCGCAGAATGTTCGGGTGGCACCCCGAGTTACTTCGCGTTCTACGAAATGTTCCCGTCTGCTTCTGTCGCCTTCACCGGCGTCAGCCCCGGAGACTCCATCACGGCGAGCGTGTTCTTCAACGGCTCAGAGTGGGAACTCTCGCTTGTCGATAACACCAACGGTGCGGAGGGCTTCACCACGACTCAGCCCTGCCCGTCCGGCAGCACTTGCCGCAACGCCAACGCTGAAATCATCTCCGAGGTGCCCAACGGCGGCCCGCCATCGGCAAGCCTTGCTGACTACGGCATCGTCGGATTCACCCAAATAGCCATCACCGACACCGCCGCTCACCATTACAACATCTTCTCGCCGAACTGGAAGAACGACAAGATCAGCGAGTACAACCTCTCCGTCTCGAATGGTGACCTTATGCAGGCACCCAGCAAGCTCGAAGGTGCCGTGAGCGGAAGCGGTGGCGGCCCGGGCAACCAGGCATTCACCGTCACAGCCGTCAACCCGAACTAACAGACACAGCGAAAGGACCTTGACGGGGACCGGTCACGCGGCCGGTCCCCGTCCGTCGTGAGAACGGCTGCTTCGCGACACGACCCCCGATCAGGCCACGTAGCGCAGCTTGAGTTCGTCGGTGCGGCCGGACCAGCTCAGGTGGAGTGTCCAGCAGCCGGGCGCTGGCAGGTCGATGATCGACGGTCCTGGCCCGCCCAGCACGGACCGTGTCACTGTGCGCGTGCCGCCCGCGAGCGTGGCCGTGATGACCAGCGCCTCCGGTACGGCGGGCGGAACCCTGGACGCCCAGAGGATCTTGTTGCTCCTGTCTGGCAGCGGAGGGGAGTGCAGGGGGTCGGCCCACAAGATCGCCACGATGTTGCCTGCCTCGCCCATCACATGTGGCATGGCCTGATCCGGCGGGGAGAACCCGGATCGCGCCCAGACGGGCAGCGGGCTGACCGGCGGCTGCCCGGCACACCCGTTCGAGGTGGCCGCACCTGCTTGAGCGGTGCTCGGCTGGGCGGCGCTCGCCCGTGCCGACGGTGGCTGAGGGCGCGCCAGGGACTGACTGTCACTGGTACATGCCGCCACGAGCAAGGCTGCCGCTGCCAGCGGCACCAGAACCACGTCGTGCCTCACATCCCGACGGTACGCCCGCGGGCGCGCGTGGCATACCCGGCCCGGGCTGAGCTTGCGACACGCCGTACCTGATCAGGGTCTACGCCGCGCTTCTCCAAGATCAGGATGAAAAGGCTCAAGGTGTCCAGAGCCGTCCAGCACGTCACTCCCCCCTGGTCGCCATGCTTCTCGTTCCGCTCCTGTCCATGGTCATCCAGGGCGGTCGTTAGCAAATGCGTTTAGCACGATCGGCCACGAAGGAGCGATGCCACAGGCGTGGCACGCTAGCGTCGGATCATGGCGCTGAAGTGGTACACGGTGGTGATCGACTGCCAGGACGTCCATGCCCAAGCACGCTGGTGGGCGGGCGTGCTCGACTGGCAGCTTGCCTATGAGGCCGATGATGAGGCGGTGATCGCCCCCAAGCACGAGCAAGACCGGCGACTATCGGCCGAGGAATGGCCCACCGTCGGACCAGCCTTGGTCTTCGTACCTGTCGCCGAGGGCAAGACCATCAAGAACCGGCTGCACCTTGACCTGGCCCCGCACATCACCGATGACCGGGGCGCGCTGATCGACTCACTGCTGGCCCGCGGAGCAACTCGGGTGAACGTCGGCCAGGACGAATCGGAGGCCTCGTGGACCGTGCTTGCCGACCCCGAGGGCAACGAATTCTGCGTGCTGTCAGCTCGCGACAACTGATGGGAGGCAGGGGCTGTTGACCGAGGCGCGTCGGAAGGACTCGGACCCCGCACCTTCAGATCTGTGGGCTGTGCCGCACGCTTCCCTGCTGCCTGGGCGCATGCCGCGTGTCCTGCGAGGATGTCGCTCGTTGGCTTGCGTCTGCGCTCGGTCCTTCGCGGTGTTATATGGCCAGAATCAGGCCACCGGGCGATCGTAGCGAGTGGTGGACGCCAACTTGTGGCAGGCCGCATGGCTGCTTGGGGCACCACAAGGGCATCTGAGCCGCCTGGAGAGGGCATTCGAACAGATGACGAGCCGGGTGCAAGTTCGGAAAAGCCTTAGGAGCTGGGCTTTGCGATCTCGGTGGTTCTCATCGCTTTTCCGGCAGATCGCAAGGTCATGTGCCCCGAATGTGCCCGGGCCGTTGACACGGCTGCTGCACTTGTCGAAGTACAGCTCGAACTTCCGGCAGCAGCCTCGGTACCTAGGTTTACCTGCTGAGCTGGGAATTAGCTGCTTGTCGGTTGGTGCCGTTTGGCGGTGTTAGTCGGCATCAGCCGGAACAGAGATGGAACAGGCCATGGTCCCCAGGTGGTTCCACGTGTGGGCCGCGCCGATGACGCTAAGCGTCAACCGTGATCGGTGGAGGATCACCACTACGGCGGCGATGAGTATCTGGATCGCAGCGATCACCCGCCGACTACGGCAAAGGCCCTCGTGGGGGCTGCCCCGCTGGACCGGCCAGCCCCCTACTCGTGCTACCCGTTGCCGTCCGTCCGAACAGACATGCACTCGGATGTCACGCCGCGATCACAAGCCGTAACTTGAATCGCGGCTTCGGCAGGATCGCAAGTCGTGTTCCGTCCGGGATCGGCGGCACGATGTGACCCAGCTGCAGCAGGTGAGGCTCTCGTTTGTTACTAAACCGTGACAACCCGGTGTCTTGCCCGTGACGCTGGCTTAAGGTCAAATTAGAGCAAGCTATGGGTAAAGGGGGGGTATAGTGGCACGGACGATCGGGGCCAGGATTGCCAAAATCGCCAAGAGGGAAAGGGGCAACCACGCTTGCGGTCCCAACAAGGTGGACGGCGGTGGTTACGGCCAGAGCTGTATAAATCATCATGCAAGACACGCCTGGTGCTCCGATTTTGCGAAATGGGTATGGGAGCAAGCCGACTACGTGCTTTATACAGATAGATTGAACTCAGAATCTGGGAGCTTTGGCACATATGGTCGGAAATATGGCCGGGGGGTGCGCCGTCGTAATCCTAAGGTTGGAGACGCAGTTCTCTTCAACGACAACGGGATGGGCAACGCTGACCACGTCGCGATTGTCGTTAAAGTTCTGCCCAATGGGAATATCATCAGTGTCGGTGGCAACGAGGGCGCTACCATTGATACGTCCCTTGTAACGAGGGATCAACCCTACAGCGGTGCCTATGGAAGTCTGGATGGGCCTAATAGACCGCTAAGTGGCTATGTTTCGCCGGTGGAGGATGACATGCCGTATACCCCGAAGAAGATCCGTAGGTACGTCGGGCAGGGCGTTGCCCTGGAGCTGAAAAACGACACCGCCACCAGGGATGAGGTCAAGAAGCTGGTCAAGCAGGGCGTTGCCGATGAGCTGCGGGCCGCCATCGCCCCCGGGGGACTGCTCGCCGGGATCGTCCAGCAAGTAAGTGAGATTCATGGTCACGTGATCCCACCGCCGCCACCGCCGCCGACCGGGACGCGGCCTACGCCGCCGTAGCCGAAGGTTCGGATGGAGTCGCCCGGCCTGCCTGGAAGCGATCAGCGACCGCGGTCCCCGAGCCAGCTGGTCGGCCGACGGGGAACACGGCCGCACCCACGGCGGCCAGCGCGCTGGCCGCCGACGAAGGATAGCCCCAATGTTTGTCACCAAACCGTGGCGACCGGGTGCCTTGCCCGTGACGCTGGCTTGAGGGCGAAGCAGAGGAAAGCGCAGGCAAGGGGGGATATGACACGGATCATGCGGGACAGCGATACGCCCACGGACATCCGCATCCACGGTACTGACCTGGTCGCCGGATATGTGACCGGACCAGGTAAATGGCCGGTAAAGCTTACGCCAGATTTCGGGGCATACCGGTTGCCCATATTGACTGCCGAGGGACCATGCCCAAAAAGGCGGAGATCCTCGACGTCGAACCACACTGTACGGGCGTTCACGCGGCGGTTACCTGGGTTAAGAAAAGGAAAGCAGCTTTTCCGGGCGCATATCCTCCCATCATCTACTGTGACCGCAGTAGGCTTACGCCATTGCGCCACCACGCCGATTCAGGATCGAGCCACCATGCTTGGCTTGTCATGCATTCCAGTCTGGCGCGGCTCCGGATCAGTGGCAGGACTCGAATCGCCAGCCGTCAGATCCGTAGGTACCCGAGAGGCTATCCGCGCCCGTTCAGATCGGTCCGCGACCTGAGGCGAGTCCGCGGCCGGTGGTCATCCTCGCCCGAAGATCTGGCAAGCCGTCCGTCCGGGTAGCTCCCCGCCGCGATCATCTGACCTCATCCTTATCAGAGCAGAGCAGGTCCTGGCCCCGGCCTATGAGCCCGCCATCGGTAGTAGCCCCAAGGTGTCGGGTAAGGCCTGGCGGCTGGCGGCGTTGCTGTCATTGCCGCTGTCACCCCTGCGCGTGCCCGGCGGTGGATTCATTGCCGGGCAGCCGGGTAGGGCGAGGAGTCTCAGCTGCACCGGATCACAACAGCGCCGTTGCGTTCGGTAGCGGCCCGCCGGTCAGGAGGAACGATCCATGAACACAGCTGACGTGCCGGATAGGTTGCTCCTGGACTACCGTCTCGACAGCGGCGTCGCCGTGGTCAAGGTGACCGGTGAGGTTGATGTGTCCACCAGCAGTTCGCTCCGCAATAGCCTGCTTCGGGTCATCACCGATGAAAACCAGCACGGTCTCGTCGTGAACCTCGCCAGCGTCAGCTTCCTCGATTCGACAGGAGTCGGCGTCCTGGTCGGGATCTGGCACCGCGTCTGTGCCACTCCGGGCTGCCTGGCCCTGGCTGCGCCGTCCCGTCAGGTCCGCGGCGTCCTGGAAACGACGGGCCTGACCAAGGTACTTCCCATCTATGACACCGAGGCAGCGGCCGTGCAGGCATGCCGCGAGCCGACCACCAGGTAGCCGCCCGGCAAACCACGGCAAGCCACCGGCGGCCATGCCGAATCCTGCATTACTGATGCACTGTCAGCTTAGAAAGTGGAGCTGTTACGACTCTCCAGGACGCTGACCTGCAAACCCCGATGGTCCTAGGAGGCTTTTCGCGCTCGCCCGGACCGGTACAGTTCGAGGACGGTGGCGTGAAGCTCCCCGCGACCAGCCGTGAGAATCTCAGCCCAGCCGCTGAGCGAGAGGACGAGGCTAATTTACGCCAGCGGTTCCCGCAGGAGCCTGCGTCCGAGTAAGCTTCGGCTTGTACAAAGCAATAGGTGGCCGACACCATTCTTGGACATTTCGCCGAGCTATACGAGCGGCATAGGTATTGCGGCGCGTCTGCTGACCGTAAACATATGGCACAAGCCCAGGCAGCCCATTCTGTGCCGAGGTGGTCGCGCCGGTGCGCCTTGCCTTGATCGCGGGCATGATCTTCTCTTCCCTGCGATGCCGCCCCGCTGCCGACCGCATGAGCTGAATACGATCACGCGAGTCCCTGCGAGTCGTAGACCCTGGTCCTCGTTCGTACCTCCGGGTGGGCCTCTAGTGACTCGGAGTGGGGTTTCCAGTCTACTTCAGATGTTCACGCAGTTCGGTTCAAGATCAGTATTACTACCTCTATGTCCAGGACCGGCCCCCTGGAGGCTCCCACACGCCCGCGGCCGAGGCCTGTTCTGGGCTGGGCGGATCAGGCTCGCGTTTGCGCGGGTGCGGCGGCCGGGCGTTCTTGGCCACGTTGCGATCGGTCCACTCGTAGCGGACGGCCAGGTCCAGGGCGGCGGAGATGATCGAGTGAATCCGCAAGATCGTTGCCGGCCGCATTGGTTTGCACACGTGCGCAGGGCATCGGCTGTCGCAGGTGTGAGGCCGGTTGGTGCGGTGATCCCGAAGCGGCCCGCATCGCTGGTCGCAGGCATGCGGACCAGCGGGGTGGTGTTCAGTCTTCGGGAGCCTGCCGCAAAGCCGTGAGCATTTCTTGAGCGCTGTGTAGAGGCTGTCGAGGGAGTCGGCGCCGAGCTTGCGGACCTTCACGTCCCCGAGCACAGGCCCGATGGTGCGGCGGATGTAGCCCTGGTGCGCCTCCTTGGTTGACAGTTCCAGGTCGGCGACTTCCAGGTACTTGTCGAGAGCCTGGCCGAGCGTCGCGGCACGGTCAGGGAACCGGCCTCTGTCGGCCTCATTGAGCAGGCGGCTGAGTGTCGCCGCGGCGGTCACATCGTCCGGGCAGGTCTCTCGGAGGCGGCGCTGTCGGCCGGTGACTGGGTCGGTTCCAGCGTAGACATGCACGCGGAAGGAGCCGCTGGGCAGCTGCTCGATGTGGCCGCGGACGGTGTTGGCCATGTCGGAACAATAACCGGGGCCAGGGTCATTCGTTCCACGACTTCGAACTGTCAGTTCGAAAAAGCTACCTGGCCTGGAGCCGCCCATCGGAATCGAACCGATGACCTACGCATTACGAGTGCGTCGCTCTGACCGACTGAGCTAGGGCGGCGATGCCGCCCGCGGCGCGGCGGCAGCGGGCAAGAGTCTACCGGCCTGGAGAGCCTGCCCGTCCCCGGCCTGGCGTGCGGCGCGGGTTACGGGCACAGGGTCCCGTTGCGTGGGGGCACCAGGCTGATCAGGTATTTGTCCACCGCCGAGTCAATGCACGAGCTGCCCATCATGTAGGCGGTGTGCCCGTCGCCGTTCCAGGCGAGCAGCACCCCGGATTTGAGGTCCCCGGCCAGCGCCTTGGCCCAGCGGAACGGCGTGGCCGGGTCCCGTGTGTTGCCGACCACGAGTATCGGTGGCGCGCCCGCACCGCGCAGCCGCACCTGGGGCGCCGGGCGGACCGGCCAGTACGCGCACGGCAGGCTGCCCCACATGATCGCCTGGCCGAACATGGGCGCCGCACGGGCCGCGCTGGCCGCGGCGCGCTGCCAGGCCGGCAGGCTGCGTGGCCACGGGCGGTCTATGCAGTCCACGGCCAGTTCTGCCGAGGTCAGGTTCGAGTAGTGCCCGTTGCGGTCCCGCTCGACCAGGGCATCCGCCAGCGCGACGAGCACGGTGCCGTTGCCCTGGAAGGCCGCTGTGAGCCCCAGCCGGAGGTACGGCCAGAACGACTTGCTGTACAGGGCGGAGGCCACCCCGGTGAGCAGCAGCGCCGAGTTCCCCGGTTGCCCGGGAACCTGGCTCTGCAACGGCTTGGCCGCGGCCTTGTTGAGCATCGCCTGGACCCGCGCGATGGCGGCGGTCACCGGCTCCCCCCGTGGGAACGGGCAGCCGGACCGGCCCAGGCAGTCCGCCACGAAGGACCGCAGCGCGACCTGGAACCCCTGCGCCTGCACGAGGTTCTCCTCCAGCGCGGCCTCCCCCGGGTCCACTGCACCGTCCAGGACCAGCGCCCGCACGTGGCTGGGGAACAGTTGCGCGTACCAGGTGCCCAGGTAGGTGCCGTAGGACTTGCCGAGGTAGGTGAGCTTGGCGTCGCCGAGCGCGGCGCGCAGCACGTCCATGTCCCTGGCGGCGTTGGCCGTGCCGACATACGGCAGCAAGGCGCCGGATTGCTCCTCACAGCCCCGCGCGAACAGCTTGCTTTCTGACACTACGACGGCCCGTTGTGCCGTATTGCCAGGGGTGTCGGAAGTGGCGAGAAACCGGTCAAGCTCCGAATCGGACAGGCAGTGAACCGCGGGGATCGAGCCGCCCACCCCCCGTGGGTCAAAGCCGACCACATCGAACCTGGCCCGCACCGCGGCCGAGACCTGGCTGCGAGCCTGCAGCGCGTACTGGACGCCGGACCCGCCCGGACCGCCGGGGTTGACTACCAGCGACCCGATCCTGGTCTTCGGGCCGGTCGCGGACAGCCGGATCACCGGCAGTGAGAAACGGCGCCACGCGGGGCGCTGGTAGTCGAACGGGACCAGCAGCCGTGCGCACTGGAACCCGTGGTCGCAGGGCCGCCAGCGCAGCTTCTGCGCGTAGTAGCCCGCCAGGGTCGTAGGCGGCGGCCCAGCGGGCCCCAATGGCGGCCCGGACGGGTAGGTCAGCCCGGATGGGGACGCGGAGGCTGCGCTGTGTGGCGCGGAACCGGCCGAGCAGGCGGCCAGCAGGCCCGCCAGCAGCGCCACGACCACCGGGAGACACACGCCGGCCCGCAGCGACCGGAAGCGGGCCAACACCCGGCAGCACGCCAACGCCACAGCCACTTGGAGACACACGCCGGTTCGCAGCGACAGGAAGCGGGCCAAGGCCCGGCGGGTCACTCCGTCCCGCCTCCCGTGCGACCGGAAGGGGCAGCGGCGGGATTGGGGCCGTCGCCGTAGCGCGCCTCGTAGTCGTGGCGCGACCCGCACACGCTGGCCCTCGTGCACGCGCATTTCCGGCCGTCCGCGGTCAGCTTCACCACGACCTTGTCACCCGGCACGTTGTGCCCGGCAACGATGCCCGGCCCCTCCGGGGTGTCGACCTGCTCGCCGACCTTGGGTGCGTCCGCGTGAAAGTCCTGGTAGAGCGGGTGTTCATACTTGAGGCAGCACATCAGCCGGCCGCAGGCACCCGCGATCCGCAACGGGTTCACCGGCAGGTCCTGGTCCTTGGCCATGCGCACCGAGACCGGCTCGAAGTCCTTGAGGAACGTCGCGCAGCACAGGTCGCGCCCGCACGGCCCGATCCCGCCCTGGAGCCTTGCCTCGTCGCGCGGGCCCACCTGCCGCAACTCCACCCGCCCGGACAGGCGGCTGGCCAGGTCGCGGACCAGCGCGCGGAAGTCGACCCGGTGCGGGGCGCTGAAGTAGATGGTGAACACCGGCGGGCCGCCGACATAGTCCACCCCGACCACCTTCATGGGCAGGCTGTGCTCGCGGATCAGCCGGCGGGCGGTCACCCGCGCGTGCGCGCGCTTCGACCGGTTCTCCTCGTCCCTGGTCAGGTGGTCGTCGGTGGCGATGCCCGCGCAGACCGGCAGGCCGCCGACCTCCTCGTCGACCCACTGCGGGGCCCAGACGCATTCGGCCACCTCGGGGCCCGCGTCGGTGGGCACGAGCACCTTGGACCCCACGACCGGCTGGTACGGGCCCGGGTCCAGGTAGTACAGCCTCCCGTACCGCTCAAAACTGACCGCCATCATCATGCCCACCACCCCAGGTTACGCGGGCACCGCCAGACCGCCTCCGGAGAGGCCTCAGCCGCCCCTACAGCCAGCGTGCTCATGGCCGGGCGGCACCATAACCATGATCACGTGAGTATGGAAAACAGGGCTACGGGGTCAGGAGCGGCTGGCGGTCAGGGCTAGGGTCATTTCCTCGACGGCGAGGAGCGGGGCCACGTTCAGCTCCAGGCGCTCCCGGCAGGTCATCACGGCCTGGATCCGGCGGACTGTGCTCTCCGCAGACGAGGCCTCCGCCAGGCGCCTGACGTCGGCCTCGTGCCCGGCGCTGGCCAGGTCCACGGCCGCCCCGACCTGGACCGCGAGCACGTCGCGGTAGAACGCCGCGAGGTCGAGCAGGGCCCGGTCCAGCGCGTCACGCTTCAGCCGGGTGGCGCGGGACTTCTGGCGGTCCTCGAGGTCCTTCATGGCCCCGGCGACGCCACGGATGGCCTTGGCCACCCCCTTGCCGGTCGAGCCCTCGCCGAAGGCGCGGCGCAGCGCACCCCGCTCGGGCTCGTCGAGGTCCGCGGTGATCGCGTCGGCTTCCGCCTGCGCGGCCTTCACCAACGCCGCCGCGGCCGACAGCGCGGGACCGAGGCCGGTGAGCCGCGGCGGCACGGCCAGAACGTCGTCGCGCCGCGCTGCCGCGTCCGCGTCGGTGGCGAGCCTGCGAGCCCGGCCGATGTGCCCCTGCGCGGCCCGGGCGGCGGTGAGCGCGCGATCGGGGGCCACGCCTTCGGCGCTCAGGACCTCGGCTATGGCCTCGGCGGGCGGGGTGCGCAGCACGACCAGCCGGCACCGCGACCGGATCGTGGTCACCAGTTCCTCTGCCGACGGTGCGCAGAGCAGCCACACCGTGCGCGGCGGCGGTTCCTCGATGGCTTTGAGCAGCGCGTTGGCGGCCTGCTCCGTGGCACGGTCGGCGTCCTCGAACAGCACCACCTGCCAGCGCCCGCCCGACGGCACCCCGGCGGCCCGCAGCACCAGGCTCCTGGTCTGCTTCACCCCGTAGGACAGGCCGTCCGGGCGGACAAGCAGCAGGTCGGCGTGGGTACCGGCGCGGACCTGATGACACGACGGGCAATGCCCGCAGCCGCCCTCGGGGCACAGCAGCGCGGCGGCGAACGCGCGTGCCGCCACGGACCGGCCACTGCCCGGCGGGCCGGTGAACAGCCAGGCGTGGGTCATGCCGGTGTTGGGCTCACCGCGCAGGACGGCGCTGGCCGCGGCGGCGGCGCCGCGCAACTCCGCCACGACCGCGTCCTGGCCGACCAGATCCCCGAAGACCCCCGTACCGGAGGCGGCGATGGCAGTCATTCGACGATCGCCGGGAAACTGCCGGTGTCGTGCTCGGTCGCGGGCGGCACCGGATCGGGAAGCAGGTCGCGGAGCCGGTCCTGGATCTGGGCGCTCAGTTCGGCCGGGGCCTGGGTCGCGTCAAGGACCAGGTACCTGTCCGGGTTCGCCTGAGCCTGGGCGAGGAACCCTTCCCTGACGCGCTCGTGGAAGTCGGTGGGCTCGGCCTCCAGCCGGTCCGCGGACACCGAGCGCCGGCCGAGCCCGTCCTGCGGCGGCAGGTCGAGCAGGATGGTCAGGTCGGGCTCCAGGCCGCCGGTCGCCCACCTGTTCAGCCTGGCCACCTCACCGACCGGCTGGTTACGCCCGCGCCCCTGGTAGGCGATGGAGGAGTCCACGTAGCGATCGGTCACCACGACCGCGCCGCGTTGCAGCGCAGGGACGATCACCGACTCGACGTGCTCGGCACGGTCCGCCGCGTACATCAGCGTCTCGGCGCGCGGGGACAGGCCGGTATGCGCGGTGTCGAGCAGCAGGGCGCGCAGTCGCATCCCCATCTTGGTCGCACCAGGTTCCTGGGTGGCGACCACGTCGTACCCCTGTTCTCGCAGCCAGATGGCCAGCAGCCGGGCCTGGGTGGTCTTGCCCGCCCCCTCCCCGCCCTCGAAGGCGATCAGCATGCCGCGGCGCGGCATCGGCTGGGCGGCGAGCGGTGCCGTTGGGATGCCCCGGCACCGGGGTGAACGGCTCGCCGCGGAAGGCAGCGATCAGGTCGGACCGCAACGGCACCCCGCGGCGGTCGTCCATCTGCTGGTAGGAGACGACCCCGAGCCACACCGCGATGACCGCGGACAGGAGCAGCACGAAGTTGTAGCCGACCGCTTCATAGTCGATGTGCGCGACCCGCAGGGTGTTGCCGCCGGTGATGCCGTGCACCAGCGCGGTGAACCCGGCCGCGAGCAGCGGCGCGATCGCGATGACCGCGAACAGGATGACCCGGATGCCGGACTGGAGGAACGCGAACGTCCGGCCCCGGGTCTCGTCGTCCACCTCGATGCCCACGATCGTGTACCCGGTGACATAGGCGATGCCGGCGAACGCGCCGAGCAGGATCACCAGGAGGACCACGATCACCAGGTTGGGAATCAGCGCGATCAGGATCAGCGGCACGCCCGCCCCGACGATGCTCAGGCCGAAAAGGCGGCGCCGGCTGAACCCGCGCAGGATGCGCAGGCCGAGGAACATGCCAGCGGCCAGGCCGACGAAGATCGCGGTGAAGACGGCACCCCAGCCCGCGCTGCCGCCATCCAGGGTGTTCTTGATGTAGGACGGGCCGAGGCCGATCACGACACCACCGGCCGCGAACGCACCCACCATCCCGATCACCAGACCGCGCACCACCGGGGTCTGGCCAAGGAACTTCCAGCCCTCCCAGATGGCCTTGGCCACCGACGGCGCCGAGATTTGCGCGCTCGCCTTGCGCTTGGGGATCTCCTTGAGCGCGTAAATGGTCAGCGCGGACACCACGAACGTCGCCGCGTTGAAGTACAGGGCGAGGTTCACCTGGTCGGAGCCGAGCGACCGGCCGACCAGGGCAAGCAGCCCGAACACGGCGCCGGCCACCGGTGCGGTGCCGAAGGTGGTGAACAGGCTGTACTGGTTGGCCTCTTCCAGCTTGTCCGGCGGGACCAGGTTCGGTATCGAGGCGTCCTTGGCCGGGGTCCAGAACAGGGAGGCGCAGGACGCGAGGAACTGCACCACGTAGATCCAGGTGAGCTCGTTGACCACGCCAAAAGCCAGGTTCACCGGGATCGACGCGTACAGCGCCGCGCGCAGCACGTCACCGATGATCATGTTGATCCGGCGGTCGAGCCGGTCGGCGACCGCCCCCGCCAGCGGGCCGAGCAGCAGGGCCGGCAGCAACGACGTCAGCCAGACCCCGCTGACGGCCGCACTCGACGCCGCGATCCCCCGTTTGGACAGGATGACCGCTTCCGCGGTCAGCGCGAGCAGGCTCAGCCAGTCCCCCAGGCTGGACAGCGAGGTAGCGATCCACAGGCGCCGGAAAGGCCTGATGGACAGCACGTTGACGCCCGCTGTATCCCCGGGGAATCGGAAGGTCACGGCGCTAGGGTACCGATCGCATCTGAGCCACGCGGCCTACCTGGGACCGAATGCACTAGCTCACGGTGATCTAGGCCGTGATGACGGGCCGCCGGCTCGCTGGCCGGCGGCCGCGCAAGGCTAGCCCACGGGTGCGAACGGCGCCCGCAGGGCGCCATGTGGACCGGCGGCACCATAAGGCCGGGGAGCGGGAGCCGGGCCACGTGCGGGCGTCAACCGGCTGCGGTGGACGACGGGCGGCTCCGGGACGAACTCCCCGACCGGCGGGATCCCGAGGACCCGGCCGACGACCGCCGTGCGGTCCCGGACGACCGGCCGCGCGGTGCCGCGGGGCCCGCGGCCCGGCGTTCGGCCAGCAGTTCGATCGCCCGCTGGATCGTGATCGACTCCACGTCGTCGCCGCGGCGCAGCGAGGCGTTGGTCTCGCCGTCGGTCACGTACGGGCCGAACCTGCCCTCCTTGATCACGATCGGGCGGCTCGATGCCGGGTCCTCGCCGAGTTCCCGCAGCGGCGGGGCGGCTGCCCTGCCGCGGGCCTTGGGCTGGTCGAACAGTTCCTTGGCCTCGGCGAGCGAGAGGGTGAACAACTGCTCCTCGCTGTCCAGGGAGCGGCTGTCCGTGCCCTTCTTCACGTAGGGGCCGTACCGGCCGTTCTGCGCCGTGACCGGCTCGCCGTCGAGTTCGCCGAGCGTCCGCGGCAGCGTGAGCAGGCGCACCGCATCCTCCAGCGTCACCGAGTCCAGCGCCATCGACTTCAGCAGCGACGACGTGCGCGGCTTGCCGGTCGCTCCCTCGGGCAGCACCTCGGTCACGTAGGGGCCGAACCGGCCGCTCTTGGCCACGATCTGATGGCCGCTGTCCGGGTCGGTGCCGAGCACGACGTCGCTGTTGGGCTGGTCGAACAGCTCGGCGGCCTTCTCCGGGGTCAGTTCGTCCGGCGCGATGTCGCCCGGCACGTTCACCCGCTGGCCATCGCGCTCCAGGTAGGGCCCGTACCGCCCGACCCGGACCACGATGTCGGTGCCGGCCAGCGGGAACGAGCTCACGTCGCGCGCGTCGATGTCCTCGAGGTCGCTGACGAGCTCCTTGAGGCCCTCCTCGCCGTCGGCGCCGAAGTAGAACCGGCGCAGCCAGGGGACCCTGGCCGCCTCACCGCGGGCGATCTCGTCGAGGCCCTCCTCCATCCGCGCGGTGAAGTCGTAGTCGACCAGGCGGGCGAAATGCCGTTCCAGCAGGGTCACCACGGCGAAGGCCAGGAACGAGGGGACCAGCGCGGTGCCCTTCTTGAACACATAGCCACGGTCGAGGATCGTGCCGATGATCGAGGCGTACGTGGACGGCCGCCCGATCTCCCGGTCTTCGAGCTCCTTGACCAGGCTCGCCTCGGTGTAGCGCGCCGGAGGCCGGGTCACATGGCTGGCCGGGGTCAGGTCGCCGGTCAGCGGGTCACGCTCGGCGAGCGGCGGCAGGCGGCGCTCCCGGTCGTCCCGCTCGGCGTCATCCTCGACGTCTTCCACGTAGGCCTTCAGGAACCCGTGGAACGAGATGATCTTGCCGGTGGCGGTGAACTCGGCTTCCTCGCCATCGGAGGAGGTACCTGTGATGCGGACGCTGACCGACTCCCCGGTCGCGTCCTTCATCTGGGAGGCGACCGTGCGCTTCCAGACCAGCTCGTACAGCCGGAACTCGTCGCCGCTCAGCCCGGTCTGCGCCGGGGTGCGGAACCGGTCCCCCGCGGGCCTGATCGCCTCGTGAGCCTCCTGGGCGTTCTTTACCTTGCTGGTGTAGACGCGCGGCGCGTCCGGCACGTACTCGGCCCCGTAGAGTTCCCTGGCCTGGGCCCGGGCCGCGGCGATCGCGGTCTGCGACAGGGTCACCGAGTCGGTGCGCATATAGGTGATGTGGCCGTTCTCGTACAGCCGCTGCGCCGTGGACATCGTGTACTTGGCGGAGAAGCCCAGCTTGCGGGAGGCCTCCTGCTGCAGCGTGGTGGTGCGGAACGGCGCGTAGGGCGCCCGCCGGTAGGGCTTGCGCTCCACGCTGGCGACGGCGAACGCCGCGTTCTCCAGCCGCCGGGCCAGTCCCCCGGCACTGTCGCCGTCAAGGACCAGCGGAACGCCGTTCGCTTGGCTCCCCGTCGCCGCACGCAGGGTGCCGTCCGGGGTGAAGTCCCGCCCCTGCGCGATCCTGCGGCCGTCCAGCGCCGACAACCGTGCGGGGAAGGAGGAAGGCTCGCCCTGGGCCTGCGTATTGCCGCGATCTGACGTCGTGGCGCCGGACCGGTCAGCCTTTGCAGGGACCGTCGTGAAGACCGCCTCAAGATCCCAGTACTCGGCCGGGCGGAACGCGATGCGCTCCCGCTCCCTGGCCACCACGAGGCGGGTGGCGACCGACTGGACCCGGCCCGCCGACAGCCGCGGCATGACCTTCTTCCATAGGACCGGGGAGACCTCATACCCGTACAGGCGGTCGAGCACCCGCCGGGTCTGGTACGCGTCCACAAGGCCGCGGTCCAGGTCGCGGGGGTGGGCCACTGCTTCGGCGATCGCCTGCGGGGTGATCTCGTGGAAGACCATGCGGCGGGTGGGAATCTGGGGCTTGAGTTCCTCGAGCAGGTGCCAGGCGATCGCCTCGCCCTCGCGGTCCTCATCCGTCGCGAGCAGGAGTTCGTCGGCGCCGTTCAGCGCCTTCTTGAGCTTCGTGACCTGTGACTTCTTGTCCGCATGCACCACGTACAGGGCCTCGAAGTCGTTGTCCACGTCCACGCCGAGCCGTGCCCACGGCTCCTTGCGGTACTTGACCGGAATCTCGGCAGCCTTGTCCGGCATGTCCCTGATGTGGCCGATGCTGGACTCCACCACGTAGTCCCGGCCCAGATACCCAGCGATCGTGCGCGCCTTGGCGGGTGACTCGACGATCACCAAACGATGGCCACCGCTCTGCCCGGCGGTATCCCGCCGCGCGGCGCCACTCCGCCGTCCCGCCGCACCCTTGGCAGCGGTTGGAGTCTTTGCTGGCACGCTCCTCACCTTCTAGCCCCGGTACCCTTGCCCAGCGTGTGCCATGCTGGACCAAAATTCAGGGTCCCTGCGTCCGTGTTTCCAACTCTTATGCCCCCACCCGTGTTCCCGGCGGGATTCGATACTCCCCCGGAGGTACCCGGACTTGCACCGGGAGGCCTCCTGCTATCGAGCGTCCCGTGCCCCCGTGCAAAGGACACCAATGCCCGATTACTCCTACCGCGTCGTCTACCTTTCCCGCGACATGTCACGGGACGTTGCCCGGCGTATCCTGACCGATCACGCCGAGCGCGGCGACTGGGAACTCGCCCGGGTACGGCGCTTCGCAGATGGAAGCGGAAAAGCCACCCTGCGGCGCCAGATCATACGCGCAGTTCGCACCCGCTGATGTGCACGTCGGGCGAAATCGGGAAACGTTCCGCGGCCGTGTCTGCTGGCGCGGCGGCCCGTTTCGCCCTCAGCAGCGGTCCAGGAAGTCGTCGAGCACGCGCACGCCGAACCTGAGCGCGTCGACGGGCACCCGCTCGTCCACGCCATGGAACATGCCGAAGAAGTCCAGGTCAGCGGGCAGGCGCAGGGGCGCGAACCCGAAGCAGCGGATCCCCAATGTGCTGAAGGACTTCGCATCTGTCCCACCGGACAGGCAATACGGAACGACCTTCGCCGACGGGTCCTCCTGGCGCAGCGCCGCCGTCATGGCCTCGCACAGTGAGCCGTCAAACTCTGTCTCCACGGCTATGTCATGGTGGATGAACTCGCGCTGGACACCGGGCCCGAGCAGAGCGTCGATCCCATCCAGCAGCTCATCGCCGTATCCGGGCACGAAACGGCAGTCCACCTGGGCCGTGGCCAGGCCCGGGATGACGTTCACCTTGTAACCCGCGTCCAGCACCGTGGGATTCGAGGTGTTGGACACGGTCGCGCTGGCCATCCGGCCGAGCGGGCCGAGCTTCTCCAGCACCTCTTGCGCATCCGCTCCCGGGATACCGAGCGCTTCGGCGGCTGCCTCGAGGAACTCCTGTGCCGCCGGGGTGAGCCGCAGCGGCCACTCGTGCCGGCCGATCCTTGCAACCGTTTCGGCCAGTTCGGCGACAACGTTGCGGGAGGCCTTCATGGACCCGTGCCCGGCCGGGCCGCGCAGGCTCAGCCGCAGCCAGGCGATTCCCTTCTCGGCGGTCTGCAGCAGGTAGAGCCGCTGCCCGCCGAGCGTCGCACTGAACCCGCCGACCTCACCGATGGCCTCGGTGACCCCCTCGAACTCTCCTGGGTGGTTGTCTATCAGGTAACGCGCGCCCCAGGTGCCGCCCGCTTCCTCGTCGGCCAGGAAGGTGAGGACCACGTCACGGGGCGGCCGGCGGTTTTCCCGGAGCCGCTGGCGGATCACCGCCAGGATCATCGCGTCCATGTCCTTCATGTCGACGGCGCCGCGGCCCCAGACCTCGCCGTCCTTGATCTCCCCGGAGAAGGGGTGGACCTTCCAGTCGCCGGGGTCGGCAGGGACCACGTCGAGGTGACCGTGGATGAGCAACGCCGGGCGATCCGGGTGCATTCCGGTGATTCGGGTGACGACGCTGGTCCTGCCGGGGTGGGACTCGTAGATCCTGGCATCCAGCCCGACCTCGGCGAGCAGCGCGGCGACATGTTCGGCCGCCTTGCGTTCACCAGGGCCGGAGTGGTCACCCCGGTTGCTCGTGTCGATCCGGATCAGGTCGCTGCAGAGCGTCGCGACCTCGTCCTCGGCTGTTGGGTTCTCCGTCACTCCCCCATCGTCGCAGGCTCCGCCGCCGGGCGGCACCCTGGCCAGTGCTGCTGCCTCCCGGCGCCCCTGGCCTGAGTTGGGCCGGGCCGGCGGTTAGCGCCTCGCCGTACGCGGGGAGGATTTGCTATCGTGATGCGGCCGACACGGAACCTGCCGTGCTCCGGCCCTCGTCCGGGTGGCGGAATTTGGCAGACGCGCTAGCTTGAGGTGCTAGTGCCCGTTAAGGGCATGGGGGTTCAAGTCCCCCCTCGGACACCGAGTTTTCCTGGTCAGAGCCTCGGAGACGGGCTCAGAACCCGGTTTTGACACTCCAGCGACACGATCGCTCATTGGGCGGCCTCCTGGACGATGGCCGCGAACCGCTCTGCGGCCTCCCGCTGGCTGCCGGGCAGGACGTGCGCGTAGACGGTCATCGTGATGACGGGGCTGGCGTGGCCGGGTCCAGGTCGATCACCCTCGGCTTGCTGGTCTTGGTCGAGGACTCCACCATCTCGGCACCCTCGCCCTTGACCCGAACCATGCCAGCCGACCGGCGCACGGTCAGCGTGCCGGCGTCCGTGCTGAGGTATTCCTCAGCGTAAGGGGGTGTCAGGGCCATCTATATACCCCATGTACGCCCATATGTAGTGGGGGGACTTGACTCCGCAAACCCGCAAACCCGCCACCTGCGGCGATAGTGAGGAGATTCGGCATAATGCCTGGTCAGAAACACCGCACGGGGACAGGAGCGGCGCTGCGGGGGACCGGTAGCGGCGAGCGGGCCATCGACCGGGAGGCCGGGTGAGATGGCGGGGCTGGCTGAACACATGGCGGGCGGCAGGGAGCACGCGGTGTTGACGGGTCCGGTATGTCCGCTTTGGTGGCGCTCGCGCGGGTAAGCGCGTGCGATCGAGCCACACAGCCATCGGTGCGTACTCTCGGCCTCATGGCCAGGCTTCACTGGGCGGTGCGCTGTCACGCCACGCTGCCGCCCCCGAAGCCGCGCCAGCGCCCTCACCCGCCGCTGTACGACCCTGAAACGGGTATCTCCTGGGCACTAGTCAGTTGGCCGGGCGTCAGCGCCTTCCCGGTGAAGGACGGCCATGACCCGGGATCTCAGAAGCCCGGGAGCCGCACCTGCGCCCGGCCCCGTCCTGCTGAACAGCGGGCTTTGATAGCAGGCCCGTTCAGGGTCCTGCCCGGCCGCCTGGGCTGCGGTTGCCCCGGGTGCGGTCACCACGGCTGCCCCTGGCGGGGCCGGTCCCGGTTTGTGCGCTGCCTGCCGTGGTCGCTTGCGGGGGAGCCCCTTCAAATGTCAGCGTCCCGTAGGCCAGCCAGCCGCTGGCCTGCGCGTCCTGGGGGGCGGGGGTCAACCGGACGTCGATGACCTCGAACCACCAGTGTCGCCGTGCTGGGGTCACGCTGGCAGTCTCGGGTGGCCGCGCAGGACCCCTCGGCCCCGGTAGCTCTGCCCACCCGCTCCCGCTGCTCTCGCGCCTCAGGCGTTCCCTTTGGGCCCGGCGGCGATCCTCGGTTTCCTTCGCTGCCCTCGCCTTCCGCTCAGCGGCCATCTGGTCTGCCCGGTCAGCCGCCTCGGCCGCCTTCTCTCCCGCCTGTTGCGACAGTTGTTCCGCCTGCTGCCGCAGTGCAGCCAGTGCCTGTCCGGGGGTAGCGCCCATGCCGGTGACGATGCCGACGGTGTTACCGCCGCCACTACCGGTGGTCCGCATCCTCAGCACGCTGGCTGTCCAGTCCGCCATGGGTGGAACGTATCCCGCCCGGATGGCCATGACTACCAGGCGCACCAGGTGTACCCGCCGTCGAACGAGCGGGGCACGTACCAGATCTGCCAGCGTTCGCCGTGCTTCTCGCGGAGGGCGGCGGCCTGGTCCTCGACGGTGCTCACCGCAGGCCCCGTTCCCGCTCGGCGTTCGCTCTCCTTTCCTACCTGCTTACGCCGCTGGAATGTCAGTGTCAGCCGATGACGGTCACGCCGTCCTCGGTGGCGATCCGCAGGGTCCGGGCGCGCTACCAGGCCGTCCGGGTGCTTACGAGGTGCTGGCCGGAACTCACGTTCTCGGTCAGTCGCTGGCGGGATCGCGCTGGAAAAGGACCACTTCATCCTCGGCTACGCCATCTTCGACCAGCCGCAGGCGCGACCGGCCGTGCCCGAACGCTTCGGGGATGCCACGGCCCGCTGCCAACCCTTCATAGAAGCCTTCGCTGAACGTGATCGCGTGATGGTCGAAGATCGGCCGTGTGGTCGCGATCACGTAGTCCACTTGCTCGGCCATGGCTCGCGCAACGCCCAGCGTGGAGCAGGCGTTGAAGACGACACACTCGACGCTCTCACCGGACGCCGCAAACAGCCCCGCCAGGTCTTCCGGTGACATGAGGTGGGCAGTCCCGTCCGCGTACTCGGCCGCGAAACTCTCGCTGCGCCCGCCGCCGTGGCCAGCGAAGTGGACGACCTGCGGCTGCTGGTTGACTAGCTCACGGCTGATGTCCTTAGCTGTCGCTGCGAGGCAGGGCCGGATATCCAGCCTGTCTCGGCACGGGCCCTGCCGGACTACGTCGGTGATTGCGCTGAACTCCTTGCCAATGCGCAACGGCTCTGCGTTGATGGGATTGGCGCCGATGAAAAGGACCAGCCGTGTTCGGGCCCGCTGTGGCGGCATGTCCCTGTCCACCCGAACTGTCTTGGCGACCTGGCGGCCGAGGCGGCCGGACTGGGTGTCACACGAGACGTACACATGGATTGGCAGGTCGCCGCTCGCTTGCTCTGGGCATACCTGAAAGCCGAACCGGGCCGACGCGCCGGGCGCGAGAGTCTCCTGGATCTTCCAGCGTCGCTCGTCAAGCGTTAGCGGGCCCGCGATGCCGACCTCAAGAGCGGGCAGGCCGACGATGCCCACATTGGTGATCCGGGCATCGAGCCGGGACCACTGACCATAGGGCAGGGATGCCGTGAGGAAGTCCACCTCGACACAGAACTGGGCTGGGGTGATCGAAGGAAGCACGGGCCGCTGCGAGGGTGGCACGCTGGCCACCACTTGGGCGTGAAAGTCATCGAATCGCTGTGTGACCCCGTACCGGTCCCGGTACGAGAAGTTCTTGCTCCGGATCTGAAAAGTACCCGCACTACGCGGGCGTACCCGGAACGAGGCCGTCTCGGTCTTCCCGGGGGCGAGCTGCCCTAGATGGACTTTCGGATTGTCCAGCAGCATGATCTCGGGTGGCAGTGACAAGGTGAAAACGATCCGCGTGCACAGTCCGGGGCCTGTGTTGGTGAAACACACAGTGAGGTGTGCGGCCTCCCCAACAGTGAGGCCGCCCCCCGGGACTGACAGCTCGATCATGACTGCGTCTTGGTCAGGGCAGGGGATCCCGGATGCCACTTCCTTCTGCATGGATTGCAGTGCGCAGCGCGAGGTATTGCCATGGCAGTCCCGCTGAACGCATTGTCGGCGATGTCGATGCGGTGCTCGCGGCACAGAGGCTTCCCGCAGTGGTGGCATACGGAGTCGATGCGGTTGGCGGATGTCTCCTTGGCGTTGCACTCACCGCATTCCCACCCCATGACCTAACGCTCCCCACTTGGTTCGGGCCCCCGGAGTTCCTGCTCGGCTTTAGTACGCATCTCCCAGTAGTGCTCCTCGGAGATGCGGCCATGGAGCAATGCCTCATCAAGAAGACCGAGCAGCTCCAGCAACTTTGGCAGGCTGACAGCCTTTCTCGGGCCCCCATGGTCGGAGCCACTGCCATTCCCTGTGCTGCCAGGGACCGTGGTGAACGCCGCCCAGTCCGGCGCTGCGGCACTCCGGTCATCCATCAGTCGCGCAGCGCGGGCACGCTCATGCAGCGTCGCCTGAACGAGATCGTGTAGCGCCTCCCACACCCGCTTGACGCTGTCCCGCATCTCGGGATTGGCATACGCTCCCCAGACGGTCAGCCGTGTCTCTGTGGTACCGCTAAAGGCCCGGATGCCACCGCGATGGACCTCCTCGCCCGTAAGGACGACATGGAAGTCGATCGGATACACACCTTCGTAGAGTCGCCCTGCGATGTCCCAGTAACGCTGCACTCGGTTGGCCC
This sequence comes from uncultured Actinomycetes bacterium, assembly GCA_963726415.1. Lineage (GTDB taxonomy): Bacteria > Actinomycetota > Actinomycetes > Streptosporangiales > Streptosporangiaceae > DASXKD01. The sequence goes on along the minus strand of CAVSCM010000037.1, from coordinate 86,052 downwards.
GAGCACCGCTGCGCGGTGGGTTCTCGATCACCCTCTTCACGTAGTAGTTGGCGGCGCTAATTGCATTGGTCAGGCTGATGACCGTCTCATCATCAGGGATCACGCCGGGGAAGTTGCAGGACTGCGCAGTTGCCAGCGCCTCGGCTGGCTTGCGGTCCGGCACGAGCTGGACCTCCTGGTAACGGATGCCTGTGAGGCTCAGCTCGAAGTCCAACACGATGCGCGTCCTTGCCTTCTCTGCAGAGAAGGACGGACGGTATGCGCCAAGAGGGCCGTAAAGCCTCACTGAGCTTAGGCCGGACAGTGTCCCGGTGAAGACTGCATCGAGGCGGCCGAAGATGGTGGGCTGCTCTTGGCCCGCCGGATCCTCCGGAATGACCTGCTCTTCGAACCGGACCACCAACTCAAGCCGGTGCCGTCTACGTTCCCGCGCGTCGGGCCGTAGTTGCACCCACTCAAGGGTCCGCAGCACCTGGTCTCCCTCTTCCCATCCCCTGGTACTCATGGACCCGGACCTGCTGGCACTCTCGGCATTCCCCCAGCGGACGGGCGTCCGGAGCTCCAGCGACTCCACCGTCTCCAGCTCGAGCGATGGGCCAGGCTGACCTGTCTCGACCCACTGGATGTGGATCTCCAGAGCACGCCGATCAGACCTTGAGGCAATCGCGGGCGTGATCCATACCGGGGCGTCCCTCAGCTTCCGGTCTGGCGCGAGGTCGTAGGCGTACTCGACACGGAAGGGACTTGGCACCGGGTCATCGGACGTGAACACGGGATAGTCAGCGGTGCTGCCCTGCAAGGGGATGACGAGACCCGGGAATTCCCCGGAGAGGTCAACGCCAGCCTTACCACGAAGCACGAGGGATCCTGCGGTGAAGGGGACGTTGCTGCCCGGCGCCAGCCGACGGGCCCGCCGGTAGCGGTCGAGCACGGCACGTTCCGGCCTGCCGAGCAGTAGTGCTGCGGTGACCTTCCCGGCCGCCTTTTCAATGTAGCCCTGGTAGGTCAGGTCCGGACTCAGAGTGATCCGGCCGGTGATTTCCTCACGCAGTCTCACTTCTGTGATCTTGGGTGAAACCGGCAGGGGCAGCATCGGCCCGCGGTTCCGCTGCCGGTGCCAGGAAGCGAGACTGCCTGCCGATGCCACCGCACCGAGCACCACCAGGACAACCCCGGCTACGAGGTTCAGCGAGAGGACAGCGATGCCGATGAAGAACAGCGCGGCACCACCCGTCCCATAGGCAAGGGCGGCCACGCTGGGGGCATGGGCACAGTCAGCGCAGTGGTAGCCCGCTTTCCGCCGCATGCCCAACCGCCTGAACTCCGGGCTGAGGGGGTGGCCGGCCACGACCGGCGTGGCCGTCACGTGGTGGGCACAGCCAAGCCGACCGCAGTGATGACAGGTGCGAGTGATCTCAGCAGAGCCGCATTGGTAGCAACGATTCTGTGGGGCATGGTCGACCGGCTCCGCCGTTAGGAACTTGGACGTCGCTTCCATTGCCTCCTCCACATGTGTCAGCGTCTGGCCGGCAGGTGGTCAAACCGATCACGGAGTGCCCGGCGCAGTGCATTGATCTCGTGAACAATGGGCTGGCTGCTGCGCGGCAGCGACCCGTATGCATAGATGGCTATTTCGCCGCTCTCCAGGTGGCTCCGGTAGGTGACACCACCAGGTACTTTCCATTCGCGTTTCGCCTTATGGCGGGTACCCGCTACATAGAGGACGAGTGTCATCGTGTCCGGCCCCTCCGACCGCGTCGCCTCCAGCCACCAGTCATAGGGGCCAGGTCCCACCAATGAGTCGCATACACGGAACCCGCGGTTGACGAGAGCGCTCTTGATGTCGTTGATGCGCATGCGGGAGGGAATGACTTCATCGAAGTGAAGCTGCTGATACGGCGTATGAACGCGCTTCGCGAACGCATCGTCCAGGATCAGCGTGAAGTCGACCGAAATCTTGGTCACCAGCTCGACGGCCGGCTTCCGCTGACGAAAACCGTTCGCCTGGAACAGGCGGACGTCCATACCCGACAGCAGCTTGTCCAGCTCCACCTCAACCGACCCGTGGAGGGTCTGATGCTGGTACAGCTCACCTGGATGCGGCACCGAGAGGTCCATGATCTCGCTCACGTATCTCTGCACGGTGCCCTCGGATGAGTCAGCGGTGAGTCTCATCGGCACGTCTGACCATTCGAGGCACGCATCTGTCGGGTTGTACCGCACCCAGTGGGGTGCGCCGTCCACGGTCAGGGTCAGATCCCGCAGCGACGTGACAGTCGGCCACCCGAGCGTGACCTTCGCCACCTTGGCGGTGGCTGACTTGGTCTCCCGGACCTGGACACGGGTGTCCTGGTCGCGGGCGTTGCCCTGCACATCGACATGGACGGTCATCCGGACCGTCAGGTCCGGGCGGAAATCGACTTGCTGCATGAACTTTTCCTGGTCGCTTTCCACCACTTCAGTGCCCGTGTCGTCTTCTTCTCCGGTTTCATCTTCCGGCTGTACGTCTTCCGCTGCTTTCTCTTCAGGTTGTGGCTCCTCCGTCGGCACAGCGGCTGTCTGCGCGAGGGCTGGCGGGTCAGCGACCGACCATCCCACACTGTCTGGGTCAAGCAGGTCAATGTCCACACGCACGGGGATGGTCCTGAGGTGCCCTGTACCTGGTGTGTAGTCGCAACTAAAGACGTACCTGCTGCGATCGGCTACGAGATGGTCAGGCTGAGGAGAGCCATCAGTGCGCGGGATTTCGAAGACTATTGGTATCGAGCCATATGCATGGCTCACATCCAAACGACTGTCAAGGTCAGTGTGCCCATGCCCCTCAAATGCCAGGTATCCAGCCAGGATGCGAGCACTCCCATGGGCATGACCGAAGGTCCGCGAGACATCCGCATATGCTTGCCTGGTGAAGAATTTATCCCCGTCGCACGGGAGGCTCAGTTCTATCTGCCCCGTCGGCTCTTTCCTACTCCCTCGCTGGGGGTTCTGGGATATCTCCTGCTCAAAGGAGTAGATCTCTTCAATCTTTGCGCCCTCGAAGACTGCCCTTGCCGGTAGGAGGCTATCCGCATGGACCAGGCGACTCGGCACCCCTGATGCACGCATGACACCAATGCCTAGCGCGTTCCGAAGATAATGCGCCAGCGAGGTCAGGCGGTTGAGCCACCATCTCCAGGCCGCCTCTGGGGTCGGCTGGGGTTCGCCCGGACCAGCGTCTGGCACTGTGGCATCCCCTCCTGACCTGCGAGCAGGCATATCCCTTGATTCCAGTTTCGCTGCTTATTTCTTCCTGTCTAGGGCCAGTAGCAGGCGCCGATCGTGACTGGCTACTGTCGGTGGGGAGACAAACGCCAGTCGCCAGGTAAACCTTGCATGTCTGGGCAGGGCTTCGGCCAGGGTGCGGCCGATGCACCGGAAGGCGGGAGCGATGACGCACTTGATCGAGTTCCCACTGGATTCGGGTGGGTCGGTTCTGGTCGAAGCCACTGAACGCACCGTCGGCCCGGTGACCCGCGGGCTGAGAGGCCCCGATGTTGTCGAACGTGCCCAGCAGACGTTCGAGGAAGCGTTCCTCCGGGTCCGTCCCGCGGTGGAGGCCGCGCTCGCTCAACTTCGGGGGCTCACTGCCCGCCCGGACGAAGTCCGGATCGACTTCGCCCTGACCCTGCATGCCGAAGCAGGTGCGTTCATAGCGGCAGTTGGCAGCACGGCGAACTTCGCTGTGGCACTCACCTGGCGGCGGAGCGAGGAGAGTACGCCGCCCGAGCCCGGCCCTCCTAGCGAGATGTGACTGCCTGCGAAGCCCCTGGAGTTTCGCACTTCGAGGGCCTTAGGCGCGATGGTCGCGCGGCCGGCGGTTGTCCGGGCAGGTCTTCTGCACGGGCGGCAGTTAGCCTTGCAAAGCCGTTCATGACCGGCTGACGCCCGCTTGCAAGCCGTCGTCTCTGGCTGATCGCAGGCTGCTCACCTGGCTGTACAGCGATCCGCGAGTTACCGTGAGGGAGCACCGTCAGCAGGAACAACGGCCAGGCAAGCATTGTGATCGCCGACAGCGACAGCCCGTGTATGCGGCGGCCGGACCCCCATCGACGCAGGCTGAATACGCCAGATTCGGGTGGTGCCTTCCTTAACCCGGCCTAGATGATCATCTGGCGTCTCTTTACCTAATCGAGGCGATCGATCGTTGTCGACACCGCGCACAGCGTCGTGGGAAGAAGTCCGGATACGGCATTGGCGAGAGGTCAGCTCCTCATCGATCCACTCGTGCCAACCGGGCGTGGGGGGAATGAGCGACCGTGGTCCAGGCCAAGGGCAGGAAGACGCAAGGAGCGCCGAGTCCGAGGAGCGCCCATCGCCGGAGGCGCGCGAGAATGCGGAGCCAGTGGCTCCGTAGGGCCTCGCTCGCGAGTCTGGCGGGGGCATTCGCCGTTGTCGCGTCCACGCTGCCGGGTATCCCGGCAGCCTCCGCCGCTACGACCACGGTGGTGTCGCTGACCTTCGACAACGGCAGCATCAGCCAATACGCGCTGGCCTACCAGCAAGCACTCCAGCCGCACGGCGCGAATGCCACGTTCCTGGTGAACTCGGGCACCGTCGGCGCATCGGGCAACTTCATGAGCTGGGCGCAGCTCGGCACTCTGGCTGGGGCTGGCAACGACATCGGCGGCAAGACGGTCAACGCCACCAACCTCACCACCGACCCGAACCCGGCAGCCCAGGTCTGCAACGACCGCGCCGCGCTGCTGCAGCACGGCCTGACCCCGGTGGCGTTCGCCTACCCCGGCGGCACCCAGAACGGGACCGTCCAGGGCATTGTCAAGAGCTGCGGCTACGGGAACGGGCGGACGGCGGGCGGGCTGTCGCCGACCGGCGCCACGTTCGCCGAGACATTGCCCCCGGCCAACTGGTTCGCCACCCGCGCGTACGCCCCGAGCACGGTCACGCTCGCGAACATGGAGAACCTCGTGACCGGCGCGGCCACGCACAGCGGCGGCTGGGACCAGATCGTCATCGGCAAGGTGTGCTCGCAGAGCCTGGATCCGAACAACTACTCAGCATGCAGCACTTCGTCGGGCCATATCGAGCTTTCCGACCTGAATTCATTCCTGGACTGGATGGCCAACGCCGGCCAGTCCGGCGGGGCGCCGGCCGGGGCGACCCTGGCAACGGTTCGGAGCGTTGTCGCCTCGGCGGATACCGGCACGCCGGTGACCTCGATCGCCTGCAACGGCGCGGCGTGCAGCAACTCGCCGTATCCGGACGTGGTCAGCGTGACGCTCGCGGCGACGGACACCGGCTCGGGCGTGGCCAGCACGCACTACACCACGGACGGTTCCGACCCGACCTTGTCCAGCCCGACGTACACGGGACCGTTCAACGTCAACGGCACCAGCACCTCGACCACTGTGAAGTTCCGGTCCTGGGACTACGCGGGCAATGCTGAGGCAGTCAACACGCAGGTGATCCAGGCCCCGCCCGACACGGCTCCGCCGGCCACGACCATCGCCTGCAACGGGGCGGCGTGCTTGGCCACGGCCTACGTCGACCATGTGACCGTCACGCTGTCGCCTACTGACAGCGGAGGAGCCGGCGTCGACAAGACCTACTACACCACCGACGGCTCCACGCCAACGACGTCGAGCACCGTCTACACGGGCGCGTTCACGCTTAACACGCCCGGTACCTACAGTGTCCAGTTCTTCTCCACAGACAAGGCGGGCAACACCGAGCAGGTGGAGTCCCAGCAGATCAAGGTCGACCCGGTGGCGACGAAGGTGTCACTGACCTTCGATAACGGCACCGTCGGCCAGTACACGCTGGGCTACCAGCAAGCACTGCAGCCGCACGGCACGCACGCCACCTTCTTCGTCAACTCCGGCACCATTGGCGTGTCGGCGAACACCATGACCTGGGCACAGCTGGGGACATTGGCCGGAGCCGGTAACGACATCGGCGGCAAGACGGTCAACGCCACCAACCTCACCACCGACCCGAATCCGACAGCCCAGGTCTGCAACGACCGCGCCGCGCTGATTCAGCATGGCCTGAACCCGGCCGGCTTCGCCTACCCCGGCGGTGCGTTCAACGCCACCATCGAGGGCATCGTGAAGAACTGCGGCTACGGCAACGCCCGCAGCGCTGGTTCGCTGTCCCCGGGCGGGCCGACCTACGCCGAGACGCTGCCGCCCAGGGACTGGTTCGCCACCCGCGCCTACGCCCCCACCGGGCAGGTCACCCTCGCCAACATGCAGTCACTAGTCACCGGCGCCGCGAGCCACGGCGGCGGGTGGAGCCAGATCGTGATCGGCAGGGTCTGCTCGCAGGCCCAAGACCCTAACAACTACGCCACCTGCACCACCTCGGCCGGCTGGATAGAACTGGCCGACCTGAACTCGTTCCTCGACTGGATGGCGAACGCCGGCCAGTCCGGCGGGGCGCCGGCCGGCGCCGCGCTGACCACGGTCGGCAGTGCCGCCAGCTCCGCGGACACCAGCGCGCCGGTGACCACGATCGCCTGCAACGGCTCCCCGTGCTCGTCGAGCACCTACACCAGCACCGTGTATGTGACCCTGCCGAGCACCGATGTCGGCTCCGGCGTCGCCAGTACGCGCTACACCACCGACGGGTCCGACCCCACCCTGTCCAGTCCCGCCTACACCGGCCAGGTACCGGTCACCAGCACGACCACACTCAAGTTCCGCTCCTGGGACAACGCGGGCAACGCCGAGGCGGTCAACACCCAGGTGATCCAGGCGAGCCTGCCGCCAGACACCACCCCGCCGGCCACCACGATCGCCTGCGACAACGCGCCCTGCGGCGGCACCGGTTACAACGGCTCCACCACGGTGAGCCTCAGCGCCACCGATACTGGCGGCTGGGGTGTTGACAAGACTTTTTACACAACGGACGGTTCGGACCCGACGACATCCAGTACGGCTTATGTGGCGCCATTCAAGCTGGGAACACCTGGCACCTACACGGTCAAGTTCTTCTCCACCGACCTGGCCGGCAACGCCGAACCGGTGCAGTCCCAGCAGATCGTGGTCCAGCCGCCGAGGGTGACGGTCTCGCTGACCTTCGACGACGGCCTGCAAAGCCAGTACGACCTCGCTTTCCGTCGCGCGCTGCAGCCGCACCACATGGGCGGCACCTTTTATAACGTCAGCGGCCTCACCAGCTCCGATCCCCAGCACGTCACGTGGGCCGAACTGACGGCGCTCAACAACGGCGGAAACGAGATCGGCGGCCACACGGTCGACCACGTCAACCTGAAGACGCTGCCCGACAACGCCACGAAGATTTACGAGGTCTGCCAGGACCGGCAGAACATGACCGACCACGGGTTCTACCCGACGAGCTTCGCCTACCCCGAGGGCGCGTTCGACGCGACCGCCGAGGGCATCGTCCAGGGCTGCGGGTACACGTCGGCGCGCGCTGCGGGCGGTATTGACGTGGCCGGCGACGGTGCCGGCCCGGCGTATTCAGAGACGATCCCGCCTAAGGACCCATTCGCGACCCGGACCGTCTACAACGCGCCGACCGGCAATCCGCCGAACGTCCCGCCGCTCACCCTGGCCAGCATGCAGGCCGCGGTCACCGCTGCCGCCCAGAACGGCGGCGGCTGGATCCAGTTCGTCTTCCACCAGGTCTGTTCGCAGCAGTTCGACCCCGACAACTACACCTTCTGCATCAGTGACTGGGGGCCGGTCGAGCTGAGCACGTTCAACGCCCTCCTCGACTGGCTGGGCAACGCCGGCCTGCCGGGTGGCGCGCCGCCGCGCACCGACGTGGAGACCGTGTCCCAGGTCATCAACGGGCCGGACGCCCAGGCGCCGATCACGGCCGTCGACTGCGACGGCTCGCTGTGCACATCCAGCGTGTACCACGGCTCCACCACCGTGTCACTGTCGTCGAAGGACCCCGGCGGCTCGGGCACGCAGGCTACCTACTACACCACCGACGGGTCTGCGCCCACCACGGCGAGCCGCCTCTACACCGGCCCGTTCACGATCAACCAGCCGACCACCTTCAAGTTCTTCTCGGTCGACAACTCGGGCAACACCGAAGCGGTGCAGACCCAGCAGGTGCAGGTACAGCCGAACGCCGACCCGGTCATCGGCGCGGCCGGCGACATCGCCTGCGACCCCACCTTCCCCGCTTTCAACAACGGGCAGGGCACCGACACCGACTGCACCGCCTCGAAGACGGTCGGCCTGCTGAACGGCACCGACGCGGTCCTGACCCTCGGCGACAACCAGTACCAGTGCGGCGGCCCGAGCGCCTTCCAGCAGTCCTACGGCCCGACCTGGGGCCAGAAGCTGGACATCACCCATCCCGTGCCGGGCGGTGAGGACTTCCTCACCAGCGGCGGCACCGACTGCCCCACCACCCCGGGCGCCGGCTACTACTCCTACTTCGGCAGCAGGGCCGGTGATCCCGCCAAGGGCTACTACAGCTACAACCTCGGGCAATGGCACGTCATTGCGCTCAATACCGCGCCCTGCGAGAACGGCGACACCACTTTCTGCGCCGCGGGCAGCGCCGAGGACCAGTGGCTACAGCAGGACCTGGCCGCCAACGGAACGACCTGCACCCTGGCCTACTACCAGAACCCGCGCTGGAACTCGGCCGCCTCGGGCTCCGGTGGTGACCCCACCTACCAGCAGTTCTGGCAGGACCTGTACAACGGCGGTGCCGACGTGGTCCTGAACGGTGACTCCCACTGGTACGAGCGCTTCGCGCCGCTCAACGCCTCCGGCGCGGTCGACAACGCCCGTGGCGTCCGTGAGTTCATCGTGGGCACCGGTGGCGCCGGTCTGGACACACCGGGGGCGGAGGTCGCGACGAGCCAGGTGCTCAACAACACCACGCACGGCGTGATCAGGTTCGCTCTCCATGCGGGGAGCTACGACTGGAGCTTCGTCAATGACGGAGAGAGCACCTTCACCGACTCCGGGACGGGCTCGTGCCACGGTCCACTGGACGCCACTCCCCCTGCCACGGCCGTCGCTGTCAACGGCCAGGCGCCCTCGGCCGGGTGGTACAACGCGCCGGTAAGTGTCAGCCTGGCCGCGACAGACAACCCAGGCGGATCGGGAGTGGACAAGATCTACTACACCACCGACGGCTCCACCCCGAGCACCGCCAGCACGGTCTACACGGCCCCCTTCGCGGTCAGCGCCACGGCCACGGTGAAGTTCTTCGCCACGGACAAGGCCGGCAACGCCGAAGCGATCAAGTCCCAGGCAGTCCAGATCGACACGACGGCTCCTGCCACCGCTGTCTCCTGTAACGGGTCGGCATGCTCCGCCGGGGCATACCGCGCGCCGGTGACTGTCGGCCTGGCCGCGACGGACAACACCAGCGGCTCCGGGGTAGACAAGATCTACTACACCACCGACGGCTCCACTCCGAGCACCGCCAGCACGGTCTACACGGCCCCGTTCACGGTCAGCAACACGGCCACGGTGAAGTTCTTCGCTGTCGACAAGGCCGGCAACGCCGAAACCGTCAAATCCCAGTCGATGCAGATCGACACGGTGGCTCCAGCAACGGTGATCTCTTGTAACGGCCAGGCCTGCTCGACCGGCTGGTCAAACGCAACCGTGACAGTCAGCCTGGCCGCAACGGACAACACCGGCGGCTCCGGGGTAGACAAGATCTACTACACGACCAACGGCTCCACCCCGACCACCGCCAGCACCGTCTACACGGCCCCCTTCGCGGTCAGCGCCACGGCCACGGTGAAGTTCTTCGCCACGGACAAAGCCGGCAACGCCGAAACCGTCAAATCCCAGGCAGTCCAGATCGACAGAACGGCTCCTGCCACGGCGATCTCATGCAACGGGGCAGCGTGCTCGACCGGCTGGTACCGGACCACGCCGGTGACCATCACCCTGGCGGCCACCGACACGGGCGGCTCAGGCGTGCGGGCCACCACCTACACCACAGACGGCAGCGACCCCAAGACGAGCCCCAGCGCCAAGGCCTACACCGCGCCGTTCACGGTGTCCCAGACGACAACCGTGCGGTACTACTCATCGGACGTCGCAGCCAACCTGGAAACCGCCAAGTCTCAGCAGGTCCGCGTCGACGCAGCCGCGCCGACGGCCTCAATCACCTCGCCCGCGGCTGGGTCGAGCTTCACGCGAGGCACCAGGGTGACGATCACCGCCACCGCCACGGACCGGGGCACCGGCTCCGGCACGGCTTCCGGGCTCACCAACGTGGCCTTCTTCCTCGACGGGACCAGGAGTCTGGGCACGGACGCCAGCAGCCCGTACGCACTCACCTGGAACACCTCGAACGTCGCGCGAGGGACGCACGGGGTTACCGTCGTCGCCACCGATGCCGCCGGTAACTCAGTTACCTCAGCCACGGTTCCCGTCACCATCAGGTGAAAGCCAAAGGCATCGCGCGGTCATCGCCCGCCGCGGTGTCGTGCACGGCAAGTCGCTTCCAAGCGGTTATGCAGCGTCAGCCTGGACCGGGCGGCGGGTGAGGTGCGGTGGTGTATGGGTTGGTTTGTGCTTGTAGACGAACGCGCGCCGCAGCTGGGGGTAGGACTGACCGGGGCCGGAGAAGTTGCGGCTCATGATGGCTAGTTCGGCGGCACGGTAGGCGGCCAGCGGCTGCTGTTTTTCGGTGGCCGCGAGGGCACGTGCCTTGGCTGCCAGCTGGGCCGGGTAACCGGGACCGCGGGCGAGCTGACCGGCCATGATCGCCAACTGCCCGCGGTACTCGGCGGCGCCACCGGCGATGACCCGGTCGACCAGGCCCCATCGCAGCGCGGCGGCGGGAGTGACCGGCAGGCACTCTTGAGTGAGCCAGGCGGCGTGCTCGGCGCCGACGCGGCGGGGCAGGGTGTAGGTCCAGTATTCCGAGCCGTGCAGGCCCATCAGCCGGTAGTGCGGGTTGAGGACCGCCCCGGCGCGGCACCAGACCTGGTCCGCGGCCAGCGCGAGCATCAGCCCCCCCGCGGCGGCGTTGCCGGCGAGCGCGGCGACGGTGAGCTTGCCGGTGGTGGTCAGGATCGCCTCGACCAGGTCATCGATGGCGTTGATGTTGCGCCACGACTCTGCCGCCGGGTCGTGGGCGGTCTCGATCACGTTCAGATGGATCCCATTGGCGAAGAAGTCCCTGTGGCCGCCGAGCACGATCACCCGCACCGGGCGTGCCTGGGCGAGCCGGTAGGCGGCGAGCAGCCGGCGGCACTGGCCGGTGCTCATGGCGCCGCCGGGGAAGGAGAATTCCAGGTAGCCGACGCCGCCATTCTCGCGGTAGCTGATCTCCTGGTAGGTACGCCTGCCAAACGGCCTGGTCAGCGGTGCCGGGACCAGTGGCACGCCGGCCAGTGACCCGCGGAGCGCGAGTGTGGCCGGCAGCTTGCAGGTGGGTGGCCCGCCGGGTGCCGGGCGGCGGCGGAGCTGGGGGATCCAGACCGCTCCGTCCACGGTCGCCCGGCAGATCGCGCCATCCCGCCGGGCGATGATCGCCCCGGGCTCACCGCGCAGGTGATTATCTTCGTAGCCGCCGAACAGGAAGTACTCGGCGCCGCCTATCACATCCAGGACACCCGGACTGGAGTCGGCCGCCCGCAGCTTCGCCACCACCGAGGACGTGGGCTCGGCCGACCAGTCGATCCGGCGGTCGGCCTGCCGGCAGGGCGGGCGGCACTGGCCCGTCACCCCGGGGCTGCTGTAATCCAGCGGCTCAGGCTGGTAGCCGCCCCCGGCGAACCGGTCCACGGTGGCCAGCACCGCTCCCATTGCCGCGTCCGCGACCTCGGTGCGGTAAAGCGAGCTCTTCGAGAAGGCGCGCACGGGGAACTCCGCACTTGCCCAGATGTCGCCCGCGTCCATCTGCGCGTTCGCCTGCAGCACGGTGACACCCCAGCGTGTGGCACCGCCCATGATGGCCCAGTCCAGTGAGGACGGCCCGCGATCACCGCGGGGCCCGGGGTGGACGATGAAGCAGGGACGGGCCGACCAGATGTCAGCGGGAATCACCGCGGTCAGCATCGGCGCAATGATCAGATCCGGGTCATGGCGGCGGACGGCCGCCCGCATCACCTCATCACCGAGCGCGAGTTCGACCGCCACGCCGTGCCCACGATCGGCAAGCTCGGCGTGTACCCGCTGGGTCAAGCTGTTGTACGCACTCGCCAAAAGCAAGATCCGCATCTGGCTCCCCGTCCCCGTGATAGTCGTACGTGCGGCAGCCCGTCACGGGCGTGCCAGTACTCCATCACCCGTCGCCGGATGGCTTTCCAGACCGCCGCCCGTGCCTGTTCCGGGCTCTCCCCCGGTCAAGCCGGGATCGGAACTCGGCTGCAGGAGCCAGCGGAAACCCGGCCCAGCGCTGTCATGGCCTTCTGCCTCGCAGCGGGCACGGCCCGGCTTCCGCGGCTCCACTGGTTAAGAGGCAGTAATGCGCGCGCTGATACAAGCACGGCTTACCGCTGACGGACCGCTTTTCAGGCGCTTAGCCAGAACATAGGCCAGCGGTTCAAGTCGCCCTCGGACACCAGATGATCATGGTCTGAGCAGTGTGTGATGTCTCAGGACATCGATGACCACCTCTGGCAATGAGAACGGTGCCGCGCAGTCATGGACTGTCTAGGTCAGTGGACTACCGCGCCGGGTAGCGTTCGCGGCGGACGGTTGCCCTCCGGCCCTTGATGCCGCTCTGCCGGAGCGCCGCGACCACGTCGTCGGCGGCTGACTCGGGGACCTCGACGAGCGAGAACCGATCGGCGATCTCGATCGCCCCGATGTCCCTGCCGGAGAGGTCCGACTCGCCGGCGATGGCGCCGACAAGATCCTGTGGCCGGACTCCGGAGGCGCGTCCGGTCCCCACGAACAGGCGTGTGGTGCCCGCAGTTGCAGGACGGCCACGCCGCTGGTCGCGTCCGGTGGGCTCGCGACGGCCGCGGTGGTCGTCCGGCGAGCGCAATTCGACCTCTGGGAGCTCTTCTTCCTCGCCGGCGGTTCCGCTGGTCTCATGCGCCAGTTTGACCGCGGCGAGCGCCACCTCGAAGAGGTCGAACTCCTCACCGAGCGGCTCCACAACGGCCCGGAAGGCCTCAAGGTCGTCCTCCAGCAGGCTCTCGCGAAGAGCTGCGCGCGTCAGCTCCAGGCGCCTGGTGCGCAGGTCCGCGACGGTCGGCAGCTTCTTGACCGCGATCGGCCGCCCCGCCGCCCGTTCGATGGTCTTGAGCATCCTGTGCTCGCGCGGCTCGACCAGGGTGATGGCGGTGCCTTCGCGGCCGGCCCGGCCAACGCGCCCGATGCGATGCACGTACAACTCCGGCGCGCTGGGCACGTCGTAGTTCACTACGTGCGTGAGCTGCTCGATGTCGAGGCCGCGCGCGGCCACGTCGGTGGCCACGAGAAGCTCGATGCTCCCGCCGCGCAGCCGGCTCATGACCCGGTCGCGTTGTCGCTGGTCCATTCCGCCGTGCAGCGCCTCGGCGCGATAGCCCCGGCCGTTCAGGGTTTCGGTAAGCCGGTCCACCTCGTCCCTGGTACGGCAGAAGACGACCGCTGCCGTCGGTGCCTCCAGGTCGAGCACACGTCCGAGAGCGGCGGGCTTGTGCCCGCGCGGCACGACGTAGGCACTCTGCTGCACCAGCAGGCCGTCGGCTGGCGCCGGCGCCTGGCCTAGCTCGGCCCGCACTGGGTCGCGCAGGTGGCGGCGCACCATGCCGTTGATGCGCGGCGGCATGGTTGCCGAGAACAGCGCGGTCTGCCGATTCTGCGGGGTGTTGCCGAGGATCGCCTCGATGTCTTCGGCGAAACCCATGTCGAGCATCTCGTCCGCTTCGTCCAGGACGACGATCTTAAGGCCACGCAAGCTCAGAGTTCCCCGGGTGATGTGGTCGAGCGCGCGCCCGGGCGTCGCTACGATCACGTCGACGCCACGATCAAGCGCCCGCAGTTGCCGGCCGATCGGCTGTCCGCCGTAGATCGGCAGAACACGCGCGCCAATGTCACGCCCGTAGCGATGCATCGCCTCCGAGACTTGCACTGCGAGCTCGCGCGTCGGTACGAGCACCAGGGCGAGCGGCTCTACCCGTCGCCCTTCCCGGAGGAGCCGCTGGAGTACGGGAAGCGCGAAGGCGGCCGTCTTCCCCGTCCCGGTCGCGGCCTGCCCGACCAGATCACGGCCCTCCAGCAGCGGCGGGATGGCAGCCCGCTGTATCGGTGTCGGCTCCTCATAACCGAGGCCAGAGAGCGCGTGGCGCAGTTCCGGGGCCAGCGCCAAGTCGGCGAAGCCGCTCGCACCCCCGCCGGTATTCTCGATCATGAACGACCACCTCGGTCCCAACGCACCTTTGACTTCCCCCCGCACGGGTTGCCGGCCTCGGCCACGTTACGACGCGGCCGCCGCCGGGCGGCTCATCCCTGGAGGCGGTTAATCTCCCGCCACTTGCCGTGCCGCAGCCACGGTGCCGACACCGAGCGCGGACGCCACCCGGCGGCCGCCGCGACCGACACGCCGTGGGCTACCTGTCGTCACTGAGCGAGCTTGGCCTGCCTTGGCTCAGGCGGCGCGGACGTGGGTGGCCTGCAGGCCCCCATGTCTCGGGTCACCTCGAACTCCACGTGCTGGTTCTCCTCGAGGCTGCGGAAGCCGTAGCCGTCGATCTCGGAGTAGTGCACGAAGACGTCCGGGCCATCAGCGCGGGAGTTGAAACAACTATCCGGCTGCACAACCGATCCAGGTGCCCGGTTCATTCCCGCCGGCCAGCGGTTGCTCGTGACCTGGCCGGTCTCGCAGCGCGCAAGCGCCCGCGCGGCGTTGGTGAGGTCAAACCGCTCGACGGCCCCCCAACTGCCAATTCACCGGCGAGCACGGCGGCCGGGCGCCGGAATAAATTCATGAGGTTCCTCATTATGAGAGTCATCAACGTGACGTCCCTCATGATAGGGCGGTTAGCGTCGGTCGTGCCAGAGGGGAAGCCATGATTACGCCTGAGCAACTAGGCGAGCAGTACCTGGCGGTCCATCACCGGATGCTCCGCGCAGTCAACGATCAAATGAGCGAATGCGGCCTGTCCATGGCCCGGACCAAGGTGCTGATGCGGCTCCGCGAGCAAGGACCCACCCGGCAGAGCGTGCTGGCGGCCGATCTCGGGCTGTCCCCCCACTCCATCACCGACATCGTCGACGCACTGGAGCGCCTGGGCCTGGCCGAGCGCCGACCAGACGCCACGGACCGCCGGGCCAAGCTCGTCGCCATCACCGCCGCCGGCGAGAGTTCCCTGGACGTGGCGCGCTCCACGCGCGAGCGGCTGCTCAGGCAGATCTTTGGCGCCCTGGGCCAGCAGGACCGGACAACCTTTCTCCGCCTGCTCGACATTCTGGACGATGCGGCCCGTCTGCTGACCGCCACGCCGGCTCCGCCCGGCGCGCCGGTGGCCTCGGCATGACCGCCGGGCCTTCCGCAATCATCGTTGCCCGAAACAGTCACGCTTCTCACCCGGGGGTATAGCCCGCTATGTCATATGTGTCCTCTGTCGCTGACAGCCGCCGTGCCGCGCGCAGTGACCATCGCTGGCTCATCCTGGTGATCGTGGCCGTCGCCCAGCTCATGGTGGTGCTGGACGCCACCGTCGTAAACATCGCCCTGCCGTCGGCCCAGCACGCACTGGGATTTCCTAACGGCGACCGGCAGTGGGTGGTGACCGCCTACTCCCTGGCGTTCGGCAGCTTGCTGCTGCTCGGCGGCCGGCTCGGCGACATGTTCAGCCGCAAGTGGGTGTTCATCACCGGCCTGGCGGGGTTCGCCCTGTCCTCGGCACTGGGCGGCGCTGCCGTCTCGTTCGGGATGCTGGTGGCCGCCCGGGCGCTGCAAGGCGCGTTCGGCGCCATTCTCGCGCCTGCCGCCCTGGGGACCCTGGTCAGCACGTTTCGCGACCCGCGTGACCGCGGCCGGGCGTTCGGCGTCTTCGGTTCGGTCGCCGGCGGTGGCGGTGCCGTGGGCCTGATCCTCGGCGGCGTCCTCACCGAGTATTTCTCCTGGCGCTGGACCCTGTACGTCAACCTGTTCTTCGCCGCGATCGCGATAGCCGGCGCCCTGGCCTTCATGCGGAGCATCCGGCCGGACAGCCGTCCGCGGATGGACTGGATAGGAACGGTGCTCGCCTCGGCCGGGCTGTTCCTCATCGTCTTCGGGTTCTCGCACGCCGAAGTGGCGGGCTGGACCGCCGCCCTGACCATCGGCTCGCTCGTCGCGGGTGTGAGCCTGCTCGCGGCGTTCGCGTTCGCCGAAAGCAGGGTCAGCCACCCCCTGCTTCCGCTGCGGGTGATCATGGATCGCACCCGGGGCGGCGCCTACGTCTCGGTCGGGCTGTCCGGGATCGCGGTCTTCGGCGTCTTCCTGTTCCTCACCTACTACCTCCAGCAGGTCAAGGGCTACAGCCCGGTGACCAGCGGGCTGGCTTTCCTGCCGATGATCGCCTGCATCCTGCTCAGCTCGAACAGTTCCAGCATCGTGCTGCTGCCCCGGTTCGGGCCGCGGGCCCTGATCGCTAGCGGCATGCTGCTCGGCGGCGGCGCGATGGCCTACCTCACCCAGCTCACCCCGACCTCTGCCTACGCGGGCAGCGTGCTACCGGCGTTGCTGGCCCTGGGCCTGGGCTTCGGCATGATCTTCGCGCCCGCTATCAACACTGCCACCTCGGGGGTGGCCCGGCGGGACTCCGGCGTGGCCTCTGCGCTGGTCAATACCATGCAGCAGGTTGGCGGGTCGATCGGCACCGCGGCCCTGAGCACGGTGGCGCTGACCGCCACGGCAGCCTACCTGACCGCGCACCACGTGGGACGGCTCGCGCCGGCCACCGCCGCGGTGCACGGCTTCAGCGTGGCGTTCGCGGTGTCGGCGTCACTGTTCGTCCTCGGTGCCCTGGTGGCCATCCTGCTGCTGCCGTCCCGCAGCCGCTTGCAGGAACTACGGGACGCGGCTGCGGCCGACGATGCCGCTGTGGCGCTCAGCCCGGCCCTGGCGGACGCCATGGCCACCTCACCCGCTGACGCCAGGCGATGACCGGGTACGTCGGCCGGGACCGCGCCGCCTACCAGCCCGCCTGATCACCGCTTTACTCCGGAGAACAAGCTCAACGGTGATGGCGGCATGTATGTAAGCGGCAACTCGGACCTCAGACACAAAATGATCATGGTCGGCGGTGGTGGTGGCCGGAGAGGCTCCCGGCGTGATCGCAACGGCATCCCCTGACCGCTGGACTCCGCCCGAAGGCACGGAGTCAGCGGACGGGGGCACCTGGCCGTTTCAGTAGCCGTGGGTGGACGGAGCGGCCGGGACCATACCGGCCGACGCCGAGGAGCTTGCGATCGGGGTAAGGCCGGGGGTGGCCACGAAGAAGTTCTGGACGCCCTGGCCGGTCACCTGGCCGGAATGGTCACTGACGAAGGTGTACAGCAGGTGGCCGTTGTAGGCGACCTGGTGGCCGTGGGCGTCGTTGACCACGGTGAGTTTGCCGCTTGCTCCGGCCGCCGTGGGCGCGGCTGAGGTCAGCGGTGGCCACAGCGCAGCCACCCCCCCGGTGACAAACGACTTCGCCGCGGTGTCGGGCCGGTAGAAGTACAACGGGAGGCCACCGGAGTTGACCAGGATGGTCTCGGTCTTGCCTGCGACGGTCGCTGAGACCGTGCGCACGGTCGCCGCCGTTGCGCTGTGGCCGGCTGTGGAACTGCTGGCGGATGGGCCGCCTGCTGTGGCGGCGGCGGTGACGCCGCCGGCGGCGGCCACGGCGGCCAGGCCGATGCCGGCGATGGTGAGTTTGGGGTGTCGCATGGTTGGCTCCTTGTGGGGGCTGGACGGGCAGCGGTAGTTCCGCTCTCAACTACTCGTACGCGGTGGCAGGCTTGGCAGGTTCAACGGCACAGGCCCGGCGGGTGCGACATGCGTCACACTGCCTGAGCCGGCCGGCCTGGATCGGCGACTCCGCCTGGCCGCTGGCCACCTCTAGCAGCCGCATTCCGCTGGCCTCTCCC
Organism: uncultured Actinomycetes bacterium; assembly: GCA_963726415.1. GTDB lineage: Bacteria > Actinomycetota > Actinomycetes > Streptosporangiales > Streptosporangiaceae > DASXKD01. The sequence continues at coordinate 68,035 of CAVSCM010000037.1, read as the reverse complement.
GCCAGCGGAGTAGCGCCGCGGTGACCGGGTTGAGCGCCGCGGGCCTAGACGCCGGAAAGCCTCAGTCCCTGTCGCCCAGCTCCCGATCGCGAAGCAACGAAGTTCAGCATCCGATATCTCCGATTTGGTCACCGGTGAACCAAAGCACTCACCACGCCCGTACTGCCACGGTGATCCGAATCGGTGAAGGAGATGCGAGATGAGACGTGCTGTTAGAGCAGTTCTGGCAGCGGTGGCGATCGGCGCGGGCGTGGTGCCCGCGGTCGCGGCGACTAATGCGTTCGCGGCCAGCGGGGCGACCGCTCCGCCTGGGTATCAGCGGGTGATAAGCGCGCCGTTCCCCATACCACCGGGGAACTTCGACTCGGGCGGGCAGGTGGCATGCCCGGCTGGCACGGTGCCGTAGGGCGGAGGTGTCGGCTTCACCGGCGGCGTCGCCAGCGCCGGCGAGAACATCAATACGTCCGCGCCTACTGGCAACGGGTGGGAGGGGCGGTTCAACAACAGCGGCACCCGGCCCGATGACAACTTCCGGGTCGATGCGATCTGCGCCAAGCAGCCGGCGGGTTACACGACCACGTTCACGACGGTGGACAATCCCCCGGGCACCCAGTCCGCCGCGATCGCCGTGTGCCCCGCCGGTACGCGGTTGTTGAGCGGCGGCACGCTGTCCACCGCTGACACCGTCGATGTGCAACTGCTGAGCGCGTGGCCGCTGGGCCCGCGGCGGTTCAACAGCGTCATGTGGAACGGCTCAGGCACCGACCAGCGACTCACAACGTTCGCGATCTGCGGCCACAGGCCAGCCGGTTACACCATCACCTCGGCGTCCGGCAGCGATGCCGGCGGTCCCGACACGCTGATCGGCGGCGCGCAGTGCCCTGCGGGGACGTCGATCCTGGGCGGAGGCATCCACGTGATTCACCCGCGACCGGCCATCACACTGGGGGCATCGCTCGACGACCCGGCCACCCAATGGCTCTCCGAGGTGGTCAACCTGGCTCCGGAACCGGTCACGGCGACTACCTATGCGATCTGCGTCGCCTAGCGCCGGACCGGCCCGGATGCTCGTACAGCGGCCTCCGCCCCGGCCTCGGTGATCAGGGCCTACCGCACCATCAGCGGCAGCCGGCGTGAGGCCGCCACCCGCGCGACCGAGCTAGGTGTCCTGGACGCCCAGGATCGGTAGCCGACCGTACCGGCTTCGGTGGCTCCTGCCGATGCCGCATGGCTGCCCCTCGGCATATCCCTGGTATCGGGCCTCTGACCTGCAATCGCGGATCCCCGCGATCGAGGCAGGAGCCATCACGTTCGAGAGCCTTCAGGAGGAGTAACCATGCGTGCTGTCGTAGCGCAGTCCCAGCGTAACGGCGTCGGCGTCGTGGCCGGCTGACCAGGGAACCGGCGGCGGGGAACGGCCATGCGCAGAGTGGAGACCGTCGTCGTCGGGGCCGGCCAGGCCGGGCTGGCGGTCAGCCGCTGCCTGACCAGGCAGGGCGCCGATCATGTCGTGGTGGAACGAGGGCGGGTCGCCGAACGGTGGCGCAGCTCCCGGTGGGAGTCGCTGCGGCTGATCACTCCCAACTGGATGAACCGACTGCCCGCCTGGTCCTACCCGGGCCCCGACCCAGACGGCTACATGGCGGCACCGGAGCTGGTTTCCTACCTGGAGGACTACGCCGGCTCGTTCGCAGCCCCGGTGCACGAGAACACCACGGTCGAGCTTGTCGAGGCGTCCACCGGCGGCCTGCGCGTGGTCACCGGCCAGCGAACCTGGCTCGCGCGCAACGTGGTGGTGGTGACCGGGACCGAGAACCGGGCCTGGGTGCCGCCGACCGCCAGCGGGATCGACCCGGCGATCCACCAGCTGACCGCCGACCGCTACCGGGGACCTGACCAGGTTCCCGGCGGTGGCGTGCTCGTCGTCGGCGCCTCGGCGTCCGGTGTCCAGATCGCGGACGAGCTGCGCCGCGCGGGGCGGCCGGTGGTCGTCTCGGCGGGCCAGCATGCGCGGCTACCGCGCCGCTACCGGGGCCGCGACATCTTGTGGTGGATGGACCGGACAGGGGTCCTGGGCCAGACGATCGATCAGGTGCACGACGCACAGTCGGCCCGCCGGGCGCCGTCGCTGCAGCTATCAGGCCGCGGCCGCCGGATCAGCCTGGATGCGCTGGCGGCAGGCGGGGTGACACTGGCCGGCCGACTCGCCGCAGCCGACGGCCGGCTGGCTGAGTTTCGCCGACGACCTGCCCGCCACCACCGGCGCGGCGCAGGCACAGATGGAGCAGCTGCTGCGCTCCGTCGACGCCCACATAACACACAACGGCGAAGAGGAGTGCGCGAGCCCGGCCGATCCGCCCCCGCCATTCACCGCCCCCGCCGGCCCGGCCACGCTGGACCTGTACCGGGCCGGCATCGCCACCGTGATCTGGGCGACCGGTTACCGGCCGGCGTACCCCTGGCTGCGGGTTCCCGTCCTGGACCGGCACGGCCAGATCGCCCATGGCCGCGGCGTGACCAGCGTCCCCGGCCTTTACGTGCTGGGCCTGAGGTTCCTGCACCGGCGCGACTCCAGCTTCGTCGGTGGCGTGGGACGCGACGCCCGGTTCGTGGCCGCCCATCTCACCAGGCGGATGGCCGCCCGGCCTCTCGCGGCCCCTAACGCGGCCGCTCACGTACCACCTGCCCGATGCACTCGTCGCCGACGCTGGCGATGAGCTGACCGCCCACCGGACACGGATCCAGCTGTGGCGGCTTGATTCGGTAGCGCGATTCCCGGAATCGGTAGCCGCAACCTCAGGAATCCGTAGCTGCTGCCGATGCCCGCCTGCCGCCCGCTGCATCAGGTTGGACCCGGCGGCAACAGTCGCCAACTGGCCAACCTTGAGGAGCGTCCACGTGATGCATGACCATATCCAAGCCGCACTGGCGGCCGAGCGGCGCCGAGACCTGCTCGCGGAGGCGGAGGCCGCTCGCCGGGCCAAGCAAGCGCGGTCGCACCGGCAGCGGCCTGCCGGGCCCGCCACTCGCCGACGACCGCTTCGCGGGCCGATCGGTCGGCTGTTGCCCGGCTGGCGGTCCGGTCCGCGGCACGCGGCGAGCGACAAGCCGGCACTGCTGCGCGACGGCTCAGAGGTGCTGATACGGCCCGTCGAGGGCACCGATGCCCCGCTCCTGGCCGACGGCTTCGCCCGGTTGAGTGCCAGATCACGCCAGATGCGGTTCCTGGGGACGAAGAACGAACTGTCCCCGGCGGAGTTGCGCTACTTCACCGAGATCGACCATCACGACCATGAGGCTCTCGGCGCGGTGGATCGCGCCAACGGGCGCGGCGTGGGCGTCGCTCGTTACGTCCGGTCCACTCAAGACGCATGGTCCGCCGAAATAGCTGTCACCGTCGTGGACGAATGGCAAGGCCGGGGACTCGGCACCGAACTGCTGGCTCAACTGTCCGAGCGTGCCCGCGAGGAGGGTATCCGCCGGTTCACCGCACTGGTCGCGGCTGACAATGTGGCGGTGGCTGGACTGGCACGGAGCGTCGGGGCGGAGCTTGTCCGCCGTGAGCCTGCCACCGTGGTCTACGAGGTCCCGCTGGTTCCACGGGAAAGAGCCCGGCTACACCGAGGCCGAGCAGGTGAAACAGTCTCAGGCCCGGATACGCGCGGCCGGTGGCCAGGCATCGACGGCGGGCGGCAGGGGCAGCCGTGGCTACCGGGCGGGGCAGAGGCTATGGACCTTGCTGAACGCTCAGGCTCTGCTCAACGGCACGGCCGGACCTCCGGACAGCGCCGCCCTTGTTGAGGACGGCCGTCAGCGCATGGCTGCGCGGCGGGCGAACCGGCCGGAGGATGTGGCGTAGCCTGGCCGCGCAGCGCGTTGGCAACTTTGCCATCCTTTTACAATCTTGGTATGAGCCCGGGGATCCTGGAGCGCAAGGCCGAACTGTCGGTGCTCGCTGGTGCCGTGCGGGCGGCCGCCGACAGGCACGGGTCCGTTGCGCTGGTCATGGGTGAGGCGGGGATCGGCAAGTCCAGCCTGGTTGAGGCTTTGCGCTCGCACCTGCCCGCCGAGGGCAGGATGCTCGTCGGCTACTGCGACGATCTGGCGACCCCGCGGACCCTTGGCCCGTTCCGCGACCTGGTGGGCAGCGTAGGAACCGAGCTCAGCCACGCGGTGACAGACGGCAGTGACCGCGACCGCGTGCTCACCGCCCTGCGCACGGAACTGACCTGGCCCGAGCATCCGACAGTTCTGGTTATTGAGGACGTTCACTGGGCCGACGACGCGACACTCGACGCGTTGCGTTACCTCATCAGGCGGATCGCCGACCTGCCGGCCGTCCTGGTCCTGACCTACCGCGACGACGAGCTGACCCGCGAGCACCCGCTTCACGGCCTGCTGGGCCAGGCATCCCGCAGCGACCATGTACGGCATCTGCCGCTGCGCCGGTTGTCGCAGCAAGCCGTGCAGGAGCTCAGTGCGGGCAGCTCAGTCGACGCACATGACCTGTTCGCGCTCACATCCGGGAATCCGTTCTTCGTCCATGAGCTGCTTGCTTCGGCCCAGGGCGAGCGTGTTCCGCCGACGATCGCCGATGCCGTGCTGGCAAGGGTCCGGAGCCTGGACACCTCGACTCAGGACATGCTTGAGCAGCTGGCCGTCGTCCCGTCCGCGCTGGAGCGCTGGCTGATTGACGCGCTCGTTCCGGGCACTGGCCCGGCGGGCGTGGCAGCGCTGGCAGCGGCCGAGGAACGCGGCCTGCTGACCGTATCGACGCGCAAGCTCTCCTTCCGGCACGAGCTGACCCGGCGCGCCATCGTCGGCTCCGTGCCGGCAGTGCGGCTCATAGCCTTGAATCAGCGTGTCCTCGCCGCCTTGATCGAACATGACGGATCGGATGTGTCGCGGATCGTCCATCACGCCGCGCAAGCAGGTGACCGGGACGCCATCATCCGGTACGGTCCGGCCGCCGCACGAGACGCGGCCTGTGCTGGCGCCCACCGCGAGGCCGTCGCCCACTTCGGTCTCGTGCTCGAGCACGAAGGCCGGTTCACCCCGGGCGAGCGCGCCGAACTGCTGGCACAGTACGCGATCGAGTGCTACACGATCGGAGCGATCGACAAGGCGGTCGAAGCCGGGCGGTGTGCGGTCGAACTGCACCGCTCGCTGGGGGATCTGCGCCAGCTTGGCGCTTGCCTGCGGTGGCTGTCGCGGATCTGGTGGATGGCAGGAGAACGCGCGAACGCCGAGCAGGCTGGCCGGGAGGCGATCAGCGTGCTGGAGGGGGCCGGCGACAGTCGGCTGCTCGCGCTCGCCCTGAGCAACGAATCGCAGCTGTGCATGGCCGCTCACCGCCTCGCCGAGAGCATCGCGTACGGCGAGCGCGCCGCTGCGCTCGCCCGTGAGGCCGGCGATGCGGCAGTCACGGCGCACGCCCTGACCAACATCGGCACCTCCCGCTGGATACTCGGCGATCCCGCTGCTAAGCCCACCCTCGATGAGGCGCTCCGGGTCGCCCTGGAGGCGGGCGACGTCGAGGACGCCTGCCGTGCGTACGTGAACCTTGTCCGGAACCTGCTGGACTGGTGCCGCCTGGAGGAGGCCGAGCGCTACCTGAGTGCGGCCATGAAGCTCGCCGAGGAGACGGAGTTCTTCGGAATCCTCTCCTACATGCAGGTCATGCGGGCGCGGCTGGAGTTCGCGCAGGGCACGTGGGACGAGGCGGTCCGCGCCGCCGAAGCCGCGGTAGAGGCGTTCCTGCCGGCGAGATGCCCGGCGCTGGTCGTGCTCGGCCGAGTGCAGGTCCGGCGCGGTCAGCCGCGGGCCGCCCGGCTGCTCTCGTCGGCGTGGAAGCTGGCGGTGCAGATCGACGAGCTGCAGCGGCTGGGTCCGGCCGCGGCCGGACGCGCGGAGGATGCCTGGCTCCACGGAGACCCTGCCCGGGTGCGCGACATCGTCACGCCGGTTTACCAGGAAGCCAGGCGGCTGGGTGACCGGGTATACCAGGCGGAACTCGGTTACTGGCTCGCCAAGGTGGGACAGCCCGTCGACACAACCTCCGATCACCCCTATGCGTTGCAGGCAGCAGGCCGGTGGCGGGAGGCCGCCGCGGCGTGGGAGGCCGCGGGATGCCCCTACGAGCACGCCGCAGCGCTGGCAGATAGCGACGACGCACAGCACCTGCTGACGGCGCTTGGGATGCTCGATGAGCTTGGCGCCAAACCGCTCGCCACCGCGGTCCGCCGGCGTCTGCGCGCGCTCGGCGTGACCCGGATTCCGCGCGGCCCGCTGGGCGAAACGAGAGTCAACCCGGCCGGCCTGACCACCCGGCAGATCGACGTGCTGCGCCTGCTCAGCGAGGGTTACACGAACGCTCAGATCGCCAGCCATCTCGTGGTTTCCGTGCGCACGGTCGACAGTCACGTCGCCGCTGTGCTTGGCAAGCTCGGTGCGTCCAGTCGGCGGGAGGCCGCTGCCTGTGCGGCTGAGCTCGGTGTCCTCGACACCGCGAACCGGTAACCCAGCCCGCTGATCTCGGTAGCTGCTACCGATGCTCGCCCGCCGTCCGGCAGCATACCTCTGGAGTCAGGCCGAAAACGTCCCGGCCTGACCGAGCACCTGGTCAGGCCGCTCAACGGAGGTACAGATGGCTATCGATCAGGACAAGCTGACCGAGTTCTTGCACAAATTCGTGGGAGACCTCGGCGCGACAATGGCCGCGGGCAATGTGCTCGTCGGCGACCGGCTGGGCTTTTACCGGGTGCTTGCTGAGCAGCCGATGCTGCCTCATGAGCTCGCCGAGCGCACCGGTACCGCTACCCGCTACGTCGATGAATGGCTGCGCGGCCAGGCCGCCGGGGGCTACGTGGAATACCACCCGGACACCGGAGGATACTCGCTCACGCCCGAACAGGCCTTCGCACTGACCGACCCGGACGGGGCCGTCTTCGCACCGGGCGCGTTTGAGCTGGCGCTCGGTGCACTGCGGTCGGAGCAGAAGGTCATCCAGGCGTTTCGCACCGGTGAGGGTGTCGGCTGGCACGAGCACGACGAGGGGGTCTTCTCGGGGTGTGAGCGCTTCTTCCGGCCCGGGTATGCAGCCAACCTGGTCGCCAGCTGGCTCCCGGCGCTCGACGGTGTCGAGGCCAAGCTCAACGCTGGTGCCTGGGTCGCCGACATCGGATGCGGCCACGGCGCGTCCACGACACTGATGGCACGCGCGTACCCGACGTCGATCTTCACCGGCTCGGATTACCACGAAGAGTCCATCATCCAAGCGCGCAAGCGCGCCGCCGACGCGGGCCTGGCTGACCGGGTGAAATTCGATGTCGCGTCGGCGCAGACCTTCGGCGGCGGCCCGTACGACTTGGTGACCAGCTTCGACTGCCTGCACGACATGGGCGACCCGCTCGGCGCGGCCCGTCACATCCGGGAGACGCTCGCGCCGGACGGCACCTGGATGATCGTCGAACCCGCCGCCGGCGCCAACGTGACCGACAACCTCAACCCCGTGGGGCGGGTCTACTACTCGTTCTCTACCTTCCTGTGCGTGCCGAACGCGCTGTCCCAGGACGGCGGCTACTCGCTCGGCGCCCAGGCCGGTGAGGAGCCGATACGGCGGCTTGCCGCGGACGCCGGGTACACAGCATTCCGCCGGGTCGCCGAGACGCCCTTCAACCTCGTCTACGAGGCCCGCCCATAGCCCGCTGACAAGCGGCGCACCCCGCGGCAGCCGTCATGGAATTCCCAAACGGCTGCCGCGGGCGCGCCCTGCGCCGGTCACATTGCACGCCTGAAGGAGACCAGATGCCCCGAGCAGCAGCCCTGTTCGCTCGGCAGTTGCTGGCCACCGCCGAGCGGGATAGCCGATCACTCCGGGAGGCCGCGGGTACGGCGGCACGCGCGCCGCGGGCTGAACTACCGGAAACCGGCCGGCGACGGTGGGCAGTGCTGGCGGTGGTGTCGGCGGCTCAGTTCCTCATCATCCTGGACCTGTGGGTTGTCAACATCGCGCTTCCCGCGCTGGAGCGCGATTTCGCTCCCGCGACGCTAACGGATGTCTCGTGGATCCTCGATGTGTACGCCATCGTCTTGGCCGCGCTGCTGCTGCCGGCCGGGCGGGCTGCCGACAGCATCGGCCGCCGGGCGTGCTTCCTGGCCGGCCTGGTGGTGTTCGGTGCCGCGTCGCTAGGGTGCGCGCTGGCCCCGGATCTACTGGCGCTGATCACTTGCCGGGCGCTGCAGGCGGCTGGAGCCGCGGTGTTGATGCCTGCCTCACTGGGACTGGCACTCCAAGTGTTCCCGTCCTATCAGCGCCGTACCGCGGTCGGGGTCTGGGCTGGCGTCGGCGCGCTCGCCGCTGGCAGCGGCCCGGTGCTAGGGGGGCTGCTGGTCGAGTCAAGCTGGCGCTGGATTTTCCTCATCAACCTGCCCGTGATCCTCGCCGCCCTGGCGGCAGGCCTGGTCATCTTGCCACGGCACCGCAGCGCGCGGGATAGTCGGCGACCCGGGCGGCGCATCGATGGCGTGGGAACTGTCCTGGTGCTGGGCGCCGTGGGACTGGTGTGCACCGCGCTGACCGAGGCACCGCGGTGGCCCATGTCACGCATCTTGCCGGTGCTCGCCGCCGGGCTGGTTCTGGGCGCCGGGTTCGTAGCCCACATCCGCCGCCACCCGGATCCCCTGGCCGCACCCCAGCTGTTTTCAGTGCGCGCTTTCCGTGCCGGTGCAGCCGGCCTTGTCGCTTACTACACCGGCTTTGCCGCGATGCTCTTGGGTACGACGCTGCTGCTGACCACGCAGTGGCGCTTCTCGGTCCTGCAGGCCGCCGCGAGCATCGCACCCGGTCCCATCACAGCGGGGATCCTCTCACCGTTCTCGGGCCGGCTGTCAGCCGCGATCGGAGTGCGGGGCACCGTCGTGGCGGGCGCCGTGTTCTTTGCGGCGGCCGGTGGCTGGCCGCTGGCCACGGCCGGGGACAGCCCCGCCTACGCGGCGGTCGTGCTGCCCGCCATGCTGGCGTGGGGGGTAGCCAACGCGCTCATCCAGCCTTCGCTGTTCGCCTGCGCGGATGCCGCGCCGCCAGCGGACCTGGCGTCGGGGTCAGCGGTACTGGCCACGGCGCGCCAGCTCGGTGCGGCCGTGGGTGTGGCGGCCTTCGTCGCCGTGCTCGGCGGTCGCGCGGCGAGCGATCTGGCCGGATTGGACCGTGCCTGGATGATTGTCGTGATCACCGCGGCCATCACCGCCGTCGCCGGCCTGGGCACTGCCCGCCGGCCGGCCGGTATCCCCGTGGCGGCGGCGGTCAGTATCGAGACAGCCGATGATGCTGCAGCGATCGCGTGCGGCACGTCGCGGGCACGGAGGTGACCGCAGATGGGTGCTGAGAGCTTCGACGACGGGCGGGCCGGCATTGCGGCTGGGGCGGCGCAGCCGGTCGAGCGCGTGGTGGTCGTCGGTGCGGGAATCGCCGGATTGACGGTCGCGAACGCTCTTGCCCATGGCGGGGTGGAGTGCGTGGTGATGGAGGCCCGCGATCGGATCGGTGGCCGGCTGCGCACCGTGGACCTGGCGGGCTGGCCGGTGGATCTGGGCGGGTCGTGGATACACACCCCCCTAGGCAACCCGATGGGCGCCTTCGCAGAGCACGCCGGAATCCCCTGCCGCAGCGCGAACCCATTGCCTGAGCTGGCCGGTTTCGACAGTGGCGAGGGACGCAAGCTGTCGGCCGCCGAGGTCCAGGCGAGTCTCCGCGTGCAGCTGGAAGGCTTCCCGGAGGCGAAGGGCCGGCTGCTCGCGAGCCTCGGGCCCGATGCGTCTGCAGCCGATGGGATCGAAGCATTCATTGCCGGGGCTGGCCTGGCGCCAGGCCCGGCCAGGCGGGCGCGCCAAGCGCTGCGCGCGCTTATCGAGGCCGAATCAGCCGACCTCCCCGAGCGGCAGTCGCTGCGCTGGATGTGGAACGAGTTCGAATACGAGGGGCACTATTTCGGCGACATACCCGTCGGGGGCTACCAGCGCCTGGTAGAGGCGATGGCCACCGGCGTTGATGTGCGCCTAGGCGCGGCCGTGGCGCAAGTCGCCTGGTCGGCCAGTGGCGTGCGCGTGCGAAGCGATGACGGCACGACCGAGGAAGGCTCGCACGTGGTGGTGACCGTGCCGCTGGGTGTGCTCAAGCGGCATGTGCTGCGGTTTTCGCCCGCATTGCCATCTGATCGGCTGGCGGCAATCGAGCGGCTCGGGTTCGGGCGCTACGAGAAGGTGGCGCTGCGGTTCGACGAGCCATTCTGGCGCGCCGCGGGCCTTCCCCACACGATGATCTTCCCCCGCGACCCGGGGGCCGCGGCGGTCTGGGCGATCGGGCAGGACGCGTTCGGCGCTGGCCCGGTGCTGGTCTTTCATGTCTTCCACAGCGCAACCGGCCACGTCCTCGACGTGACCGACGGCGACGCCACACAGTGGGCGCTTGACATGCTCGCCGAAGCGATCGGTAACCCATGCCCGGCCCCGGTAGCCGTAGCCGTGACCTCGTGGGCAAAAGATCCTTACAGCAGCGGCGCTTACACCCACATCCCACCGGCAGCAAACCCAGCCGATGCTGACCTGCTGGGCGAGCCGATCGCCGGCCGCCTGCTGTTTGCCGGCGAGCACACCCAAAGCGCGCGGTTGGCGTACGCCGATGGCGCGATGACCAGCGGCATTCGCGAAGCAAAACGGCTTCTCGGCCGGTCCAGCGTCCACCTCGAGCCGATCCTCGCCGCCCACGAAGGAGACGTGCCAGGGCCACCACCCAAAGATCACTCGGATGAGTGCTCCATAGCTGATCCGTGATGTCCATCCGCTCCCGATGAGAGGCAACGCCCAATGACCAGAAAGGCAATCTCCACTGACACCGCGCCGACCGCGCTCGGGCCCTATAGCCAGGCCATCGTCGCCGGTGGCTTTGTATTCTGCTCGGGCACGGTTGGTATCGCGCCAGCCACCGGCGTGCCCGGTGACGGCGTCGAGGCGCAGACCGAGCTGGCGCTGCGCAATCTCGATGCGATCCTGACCGCCGCCGGGACGTCGTTGTCGGCCCTGGTCAAGACCACCATCTTCTACAGCAACGTCGAGGACTTCGCGGCCATCAACGCGGTCTACGCGCGCTTCATGCCCGACCCACCGCCGGCTCGCTCCGCGCCGGCCAACGTGGTGCTGCCACGCGGCCTGCTGATCTCGATCGACGCCGTCGCCGTGCTTCCATCGGCATAGCGACGATGTGCCAAGGCGCCGAAGCCAGCCCACCCCACCGCCCAACGTCAGCCCACCCAGGCGGCGTGCGAGACGTTGCCGGGCGTCTGGGGCATCACCCCGGCCGGACAGGGATCACCAGGATCTTGTCGTCGCCGGGCCGCGGGTTTCCGCGGCCGTCCAAGTTGCTGGTGGTGCACCACAGCGAGCCGTCAGGCGCACGAACAACCTCGCGCAGCCGGCCGTAGTCACCAGTGAAATGTGCCACTGGCACGCCGACGGCGCCGGTCCGGCCAACCGGGATCTGCCACAGCCGTTCGCCACGAAGCGCGGCGACCCACAGGCTGCCGCCAGCGATCGCGGCCCCCGACGGCGAAGCCTGGTCCGGTCGCCAGGTGAGCTCGGGATCGGTGTACCTGCCGTCGCCGGCGGCTCCCTCGGTGGCAGGCCAGCCGTAGTTGCGCCCCTTCTCGATTCGGTTGATCTCGTCAAATCGGTCCTGGCCGAATTCGGTGGCGTACATCCGCCCGGCACCATCCCACGCCATGCCCTGAACATTGCGGTGCCCGTAGCTCCAGACGAGCGTGCCGAAGGGGTTACCCGGCGCGGGACCGCCATCCGGTGTCATCCGCAGGATCTTGCCGCCCAGCGAATCCCTGTCCTGGGCCAGGCTGGGTTCGCCGTGCTCCCCTGTGGCCGCCCACAGCATGCCATCGGGTCCGAAGGCCAGGCGCCCCCCATTGTGGATGGCGGCACGCGGGATGCCGGTCACCACGGCATCCAGCGGCCCGATCAGGCCATTCGAATAGCGGAACCGCACGATCCGGTTGTCGGTGGCGGTGCTGAAGTAGACGTAAACGAGCCGGTCCCGGCGGAACGACGGGGACACCGCGACTCCGAGCAGGCCGCCTTCACCGTAGGGGTCGACGCCCGGAATGGTGCCCACGGGGCTGACCTTGCCGTGCGGGGTCACCCGGAGCAGCCGTGCACTGTCCCGTTCGGTGACGAGTGCGCTGCCGTCCGGCAGGAACGCGATCGCCCATGGCACCGCCAGATTTCGCGCCAGCACGGACGGCTGTCCGATGTGCTGGCCAGGCGGCACCGCATCGCCCGGGGCCTGCGCGTGGGTACCGGGTGACGGCACAGCCGGACTCGGCGCCGGGCCTACGCCCGTGGCGCAGGCGGCACATACCAGGCCCGCGCTCACCGCCATTACGGCGAGGGAGCGTGATCGCATCGGCCTGCCGCCAGTACGGGCCCGGGTGGCGCCGGACCTGGCTGCGACTTTGCTGGCGGGGGGCGATGGCGGGACGCTGCCGCGCGCGTGCAGCTCGATCGCGATGGGGGATGCGGTGAACATGGAGGAGTAGGTGCCCACGGCGATGCCGATGAGCAGGGCGATGGCAAAGTCTGTGAGCGAGTCGCCGCCGAGGACCGCGAGCGCGCTCAAGATGAATACCGCACCGAGGCCGGTATTCACGGTACGCGGCACCGTCTGCAGCAAGGCCCGGTTGACCACCTGCGCGAACGGCGCCTTTCGCGCAGCGGCGGCCCACATCTCCCGCACCCGGTCGAAGACCACCACGGTGTCGTTGACCGAGTACCCGATAACGGTGAGAAGCGCGGCCAGGAACACCCCGTCGACCGGTTTGCCGAGCCAGGCGAAGACACCAACGAGGATGATCACGTCGTGCGCCATCGCAGTGACCGCGGCTGCGCCGAAGGTCCAGCGAAACCGGGCCGAGAGGTACAGCAGCTGGACGGCCAGGGCCACGCCCAGCGCGATCAGCGCCTTGCGCCGCAGCTCGTCCCCGAGGCTGGGGCCGATGAGCTCGTCCCGTATCTTCGCGGTCTGGCCACCCAGCCCGGCGACGGCCTCGCGGATCCTGGTTTCCTGGTCGTTGGACAACTTCGAGGTCCGGACGGTGAGGTCGTCGGTTCCGGACGACTGCACGACGGCCCTGGGGAAACCGGCATCCGCGATGGCCGCCCGTACCCGCTCCGGATCCACGGGGGTGCTGGTCGAGTACTCCACCAGCCGCCCGCCGGTGAACTCCACACCGAAGTTGAGCCCGCGGAGCACGATGCCCGAGATCGCGAGCACAACGGCGATCGCGGAGACGGCCAGCCAGCGGCGCCCGTGCCGCATCAGGTCCGGGTTCCGCGCGGACAGCCACCTGCGGACCCGGCCGGGATTCGCTATCCCGCTGACCTGTGGATGGCGCCGTACCGCCCGCCAGTTCACCACCCACTCCGCCAGCACCCGCGTGACGACCAGGGCGCTGATCATGGAGGCGAGCACGCCGATGGACAATGTGACGCCGAACCCGCGGACCGGCCCGGACGCAAGGAAGAAAAGCAGCCCGGCGGCGAGCAAGGTGGTGACGTTCGAGTCGGCGATCGCGCTGAGCGCGTTGCGGAAGCCGGCCGTCAGTGCGGCGCGAAGACTCCTGCCGCCGCGGGCCGCGTACTCCTCCCGTGCGCGCTCGAACACCAGGACGTTGGCGTCCACGGCCATGCCAATGGCCAGCACAAAACCGGCGAGGCCGGGCAGGGTCAAGGTGGCACCAAGGGCGACCAGAGCCGCGTAGGAAATGAGCCCATAACCGGCCAGCGCCACGGCGGCGATCGCGCCCAGCACCCGGTACACAACGAGGATGAACAGCCCGGTCAGGATCACGCCGATCACCGCGGCCATGGCGCTGGCGTGGATCGCGGTCTGCCCGAGTGTCGGGCCCACGGTGCGCTGCTCGATGATCTCCACCGGCACCGGCAGGGCACCACCGCTGATGAGCAGCGCCAGGTCACGGGCCTCGGCCGCAGTGAACCGGCCGGTGATCTGAGTGGACCCGCCGGTGATGCCCACGTTGCAGGCAACCTGTGGATCGACCTGGGGCGAGGAGATGATCTCGTCATCCAGGACAATGGCCACCCGCCTGGTGGGGTCACCGGCCGGTGCGCAGGCCGCCCTGCCGGTCAGCTGCGCCCAGGCCGGTCCGCCCGAGCCGCGGAAATCCACGGTGACGAACCAGCTACCGAGACCCTCCGAGTCGGTTTGGGCGGCCGCGCCTTTCACGCCCTCGCCGGTCAGCCCGGCCGGGCCGAGACGCAGCGGCTGGCCCCCCTCATCCGCCAGCACCAGCTCCCCCCGCGGGTTGGCCTGACTTCGCGCGGCGTGCAATGGCGTCCTGGCGGTGCCAAGAACCGGGTGGAAGGTGAGCTGTGCTGTCCGGCCCAGGACGGCCGCTGCCTGCCTGGGGTCGTGCACACCAGGCAGTTCCACAATGATCCGGCGTTCGCCGGACTGGGCGATGGCCGGTTCGGAAACACCGAGGGCGTCAACACGCCGACGCAGTACCTCAAGGGTTTGCCCGGTGGACTCGCGGTCCGCCTTCACGGTGACGGAGTCGCGGCTTTCCAGCACGATCTGGGTGCCGCCGCGGAGGTCGAGGCCGAGGCGAGGTGATTTGGTCGAGACGTAGAAGACCGACAGCGCCAGAATCGTGAGGGCCAACACTGCCCGCACCGCTCTGTCGCTCACCCGTCACCTCCAGCAGGCGCACGGTGCGGACGCCGTCCTGCCAGGACAGCTTGACCAGACGCACCCCACGTGGAACGGCAGTGGTAGCCGTGTGAAGCTGCCGCGCAGAGTTGGCCCGGGACGCTGCTGCCGCCTCCGGGAGACAGGGTTGGCGACCGTCCTCCATGCCGTCTTCACGACGATCACACCTGGCCTGAAGATCGGGGAGGTCTGCTCAGGGCCGGAGCCGTACGCTACGGCGGCCGTCCGGCTTTAACAGGGGACAGCAAGCTCATCGCGGCTGGGCGGAACATCCGTAAGGGCCGGCCAGCGGGCAACGAGGGGATTCTCATGCGGCGAACGTTCATCATCGTCCTGGCGGCCGTCGCTGTGCTCGCTATCCCCGCCGCGGTTCTCGCCGCCTCGGGTGGATTCAGCTCGTCGATGGATCTGCAGGCGTCGAAGTTCACCACTACCACGGCCACGACCTCTAGCAAGACGTTCCGGCCTGTCCCAGGCTTGAGCGGGCTGACCGTCTGCGCGCTCCAGCAGGTGACCGCCACGGTCAGCGTAGAGCTCAACGGCGCCCCGGCCGGATTCCAGGTCCGGATCGATGGGGGCGGGACCATGTCACCAGGAGCCATCCGGTTCGTCCCGGCCGGCCCGCATGACTCCTTCTCCTTCACCTTCGTGCAAAACGTGGGCCCATTCGAAGCCAACGACAACCACAGCTTCGACGTTGAATGGCGGTCGCCCACCGGAGCGGCGACCACGCTGGAACGCGGAACATTCAACCTGCAATACCAGCGCGGTACCCAAAGCTGCTAAAGAGGCGCCTCCATACAGTCATCATCGCGCCGACACGGCGGTTGCACGGCCGCCGACTTACCTGGTCCCGACCAGTCGGCACCCGGCGAGGCTGGCTGCCTGGGATGGCAGGAGGGCGGTGGCATGATAAGGCTGCTGGGCCTGGGGGTGGGCGTGCTCACGGCGCTGTGGCTGGCCCCCGCCCAGGTCAGTGGCAGCACGCTGGCGGATTGCCTAGCCGCGCGGCACGTCTGCGTCGCGGGCGATGGCCGCTCGCTGGTCTCGCAAGCCCAGCAGGCCCAGCTGGAACGGCAGATCGGCGGCGACGACATTTACCTGGTGGTCGCCGCGTCCGGTCCCTCGGGTTACAGCGGCGAGATGAGCGAGATCATCAGCGCGCTGCGCGGGCACAGGCAGTTCGCGGTCGGCTTCCTGGACAGCCGGCTGAGGCATTTTGGCGGCTATAACTCCGGGATTCTGCCTCCCCATGGCGCTGCCGAAATCGCGACCCGGGTGGTCCATCAGCATCAGGCGGATCAGAACGTCTTCGCGGCACTGACCGCTTTCGTGGGCGATGTGAAGCAGCAAGCCGCCTCGGGCCCGGGCGCCGCTGCGCCAGACGCCCCTTCGCACGCGCTGCAGACTGTCCTGATCACCGTCGGCATCGTTCTCGTGGTGGCCCTACTTGGCTCCGTCGCGATCTGGCGGCCTATCCGCAAGCGGCGGCAACGAGAGGTCAGGGATGCCAAGCTGGCCGCCCAGGACGACTTGATCGCGCTCAGCAACAGGCTCACCGACGACAACACCGACGCCTCCCTGCAGAACAACCCCGAAGCGGCGGAGGAACAAAGCGCAGCCCTGACCGCCTACGAGCGAGGCACCGCGGCCCTGGACGCGGCCAAACGGGTCAAGGACATGGGCGCGGTCAGCCGGGCTATCGCCGAGGGGCATTATCACCTGGCCCGCGCGGACGCCCTCGCGGCGGGCCAGCCCGGGCCAGAACGGCGTCCATCGTGCTTCTTCGACCCGCGGCACGGCATGTCGGTGCGCGACGTGTACTGGACGCCATCCAGCGGCGGGCCCGGCCGCACCGTTCCGGCGTGCTCGGCCTGCGCACACAAAGTCGACCAGGGTATCGAGCCCGAGATACGCAACGTAGAGGTCGACGGGGCGCCGGTCAGCTACGTCAACGCCGGCTTCGCGCCGGCCTACTGGGGCGGCTTTGGCTTCGGCCCGGGGCTGTTCACCGGGTTCCTGCTCGGCGAGGCGCTCGCACCCTCCCCCATCTTCGCCGAAAACTATCCCTCCAACGACGGCGATCCCGGGGGCGGGGACTACGGCGGCGGGGACTTCGGGGGCGAGGACTACGGCGGTGGCGACTTCGGCGGTGGCGACTTCGGCGGTGGCGACTTCGGGGGCGGGGACTTCGGCGGCTAAGGGGCCTTCTCGTAGCTGCTGGCCCATGGCAGATCACGGCGTGGCCTGGAACGGCTCAGCCCCGCCCGACCGGGATGGTGACCATGAGCGAGGTGCCGCTACCGGGCGGGCTGGTGATCTCGATTCTGCCGCCGACCGCCTCAATGCGATCCCTGAGACCGATGAGCCCTGAGCCGCGGGACGGATCGGCTCCCCCGGCCCCGTCATCCTGGACCAGCAGCCGAAGGGCCTCGTCGGCCATGTCGACGTCGACCCGTACCACGGAGGCACGCGCGTGCTTGGCCGCGTTCGTCAGCGCCTCCGATACGACGTAATAGGCGGCAACCTCGGCTCGTTCCGGCAGCCGTCCGCGGACGCGGACGTTGAGCTCAACCGGGACGCCGGCGCGGCGGGCGAGGGCACGGAGGGCCGGCCGAGGCCGCCCTTCTCCAGGATCGCGGGATGCAGGCCCCGCGAGATCTCACGCAACTCCTCGGCCACATCGTTCAGGCCTTGCGCGGTCCGGGACCATTGCTGCGCCAGGCCCCTCTGCTCAGGCGGCAGGCTGGCTTCCGCGGCCCGCAGTTCGAGTGCGAGCGAGATCAGCCGCTGCTGCGTCCCGTCGTGGAGGTCGCGCTCGATGCGGCGGCGGGTCTCGTCGGCCGCAGCGACGACCCGCGCGCGGGAGGCTGTGAGCTCGGCGCGGCTCTCGGTATTCGCAATCGCCGTGGCGACGAGTTCGGTGAAGGCGAGCAGGCGGTCCTCAGTACCCTCAGGGCGCGGCCCGGCTGCGCCCAGAGAACGCGATGATCACCCCCCACAGCCGTCCCTCGACGATGATTGGGCTGCCCACCCCGGAGCGGATTCCGTGCGCCCGGGCCCAGGCCGGCACCTCCCCGTCCGCAGCCTCGTAGTCGGGAACGCGGGCCGGCGCCTGTCCGCTGCACCTGCCCTGCCACGCTTGCCTCGTCGGCCGGCCAGCGTGATCCCAGGGGCGGCGCCAGCCCAGGGTCGGCGGACCTTGCCCAGGAGCCGACGATGGTGGCCCTCCCGTCCGGCTCGAACCGAGCTATCGCTGTGCATTCAGCCGCCAGCACGTGGCCCGTTTCGGCCGCCACGGCGCCGAACACCTCTGGTGGCGAGACGCCGCGGGCGACGAGCGTCGCGACCCGCCGCAGCGCCGCCTGCTCTTCCGCAATCCGGCGGAGCTCGCCGCGGCCCGTCTCCAGCGAGCCCGCCATCGTGTTGAGCGCACGTTCGAGTGTGCCAACTTCACCGGGTCCGGTCTCGGCTATCCGCGCGGTGAGATCCCCGCCTGCCACCTGGCCGGCCATCGCGGACGCCCGGCGGACCGGCCGGACAACCGACCGGGCTAGGTAGCCGCCGGAGAGCAGGATGAGGACAATCGAGCCCGCGACGCTGACGGTCGCGGCGACAAGGGCCCAGCGAGCGGTCGCCGCAGCCCGATCCCGGCCGGCTTCGAAGATCTGGCCCTCGACCGCGATGAACCGGTCGAAGTTGTCACGCAGTGCATTGACACGGCGATTGCCCTCCACGGTCACTGCCGCGGTCCGGGCGGAGCCCAGGTCGCTCTGTGCCGCGGTCACGAGCGGGACGGAGTACTCCCTGATGTAGGAGTCCGCCGCCCGCGTGAGCCGCTGGGCCCGGACGCCCTGGCCTGCCTCGCCCGCGGCTGCCAAGTGGTCCAGGGCGGCGGCCTGCGTCGCGAAGCCTGCCCGGGCCTGGTACCACGGCTGGAGGAAACCGGTCTTACCGGTGATGATGAACCCGCGCTGAGCCGTCTCGACATCGATCATCAGCCGCTCCAGCCGGTTCGCGGCCACCAGCACCTGCAGGGCATGATTCGCCCGTTCTTCAGAGTCGCGCAGGGCGTCGATCGCCAGCGCCAGCAGGGAGAATGCGCCACCGATGACGGCCGAGAGGAGCACACTGACGGTGACGGTCCGCCTAGTCAGGCGGCCGCTTCCGCGGCGGGACTCTCGCGTCCCAGGCACCCCCCTTGCGCCGTGCCGGTAGCTCTGACCAGCCGGAACCGGCCGGTAATGTGGCTTACCTACCCAATCCCACTGTATGGCGATGAGGCAAAGTGGGCGAAACGCGGACGCGCATTGTGCTGGCGGACGATGACGCCCTGCTCCGGGAGGGGATCGGGAGCCTGCTCGAACGGGCCGGGTTCGATGTGGTGGGCCTGGCTGATGACGCGCCGGGGCTGCTGGCCCTGATCCGCGAGCATCGTCCGGACGTCGCCATCGTCGACATCCGGATGCCCCCAGGCCATTTGGCAGAGGGCCTCGACGCGGCCCGGGTGATCCGCGAAGAATTCCCGGCGACCGGCATCCTGATCCTGTCGGCACATGCTGAAGTCGAGCAGGCGATGGAGTTGCTCGCCACCGGCCACCGGGTCGGTTACCTGCTCAAGAGCCGGGTGACCGACGTGGCCGACTTCACCGAGACGGTCGGCCGGATCGCCGCGGGTGGCTCCGTCGTGGACCAGGCGCTGGTCCAGGAGGTCTTTGCGGCCCGCCGCCGGGACGGCCTTCTGCAGCAGCTCACGGAACGCGAGCGCGAGGTGCTTGCGCTGATGGCAGAGGGCCGCTCGAACGCCGGCATCGCCCACCGGCTGTGGATCACCGAGGGAACGGTCGAGAAGCACGTCCGCAGCATCCTCGCCCGGATGCGGTTGCCGGAGACGGAAGACGACCATCGCCGCGTCCTCGCGGTGCTCGCCTATCTTGAATCCAGCTCAGGCAGCTAGACAGCGCCGCGGCCCCCGCGGGTTAGGATGCCGCGGATCGCTGCCCCCGACAGGCCCGCTTTGGGCAGGAACGAGAGGGCAGGACTCTCGGCGATCATGTCCGCGAAATCCTCCCCGGAGTACGCGGAAATCAGGATCACGCGCGGCGGCTCCGTACCCTCACCGCCAGCGATCTGACGGGCGACATCAAAGCCGTTCTCCTCGCCGAGATCGATGTCGATGAGGGCGACATCCGGCTTCAGCTCGCGGCAGGTGCGGCGTGCCTGTGCTCCGGTCGTCGCGACACCGACAACGCTTATCCCCTGGCGCTCGAGCAGGTCGCGCGCAGCCCGGAGGAATTCATGGTTGTCGTCGACGAGGAGGCAGCGCACGGCCATGGTCCCAGCGTGCAGGATGCAGCCGTTCTCGGCATTGCGGCTAGCTGGAATGCCTGGCCCCCTGCCAGCTTGCATCCAGGTTGGGTGCTAGCTGCGAAGACGGGCACCGCGCGGGGCGTGAGCATGGAGAGCAGAAGAAGGTTCACAGTTGCCCGACGTAGCGGGTCCCCCGCACAGGGCCAGGCTGATGAGCACACGGAAGCTCCAGGGGTACCACCGGTCGGAGGCTCACATGCTGAGACGTCGATCCAGATGGCAGCCGGATGGAGGATGCCCCGCGGCTGCCCTGTGTGCTTGCAGCACCTCCCCTGCATCATGCGCCGCGGATTGCGCCGTTAGAGGAGGGAGTGAAGACGGACACCTTCGTGCCGAATCCAGGCGACTTCCTCCCGCCCGAACTGATGCGTCTGCTTGGCACCGCCCAGCAGGTGATCGACGAGCACGTCAACGATCATGGCAACTGCGCTGTCTGCAGGTTGAGCTGGCCGTGTCAGCGCGCCCAGCTAGCCGAGTTCGCACTGGGCGCGTTTTGAACCACCACGAGCCGCGGGGCCGGCACTGGACCGGGGAACCCTTGCCCCCCAGTCCCTGGCGAAACCGGTGCCGGCCCTGCGCACCAGGTCCCGGCGTGCCGC
Organism: uncultured Actinomycetes bacterium; assembly: GCA_963726415.1. GTDB lineage: Bacteria > Actinomycetota > Actinomycetes > Streptosporangiales > Streptosporangiaceae > DASXKD01. The sequence goes on along the minus strand of CAVSCM010000037.1, from coordinate 47,275 downwards.
AACAGGCAGCGCGCATCGTCAGTGGGCCGGTCAGGAGTTCCCGGTGAGACAACAGCCTGCGGCACTGCCCGCCACCTACGACACAGGTACCGCGGACGTGAACCAGGCCCTAAGTCACGGAATGCGGCTCCGGCAGCTGAGGCTAGCGGCGCTGCCTTCCGCCGTGCCCTGGGGCAGGCGCGTGCTTGGGCAGACGCTGCGCGCGTGGCAATTGGAGAGCATGTCCGACACGGCGCTGCTCCTGGTGTCAGAACTTGTCACCAATGCCGTGAAGGCTTCGGGAAACGGCGCCGACGGGGATCATCCGCCGATGGAGTGGCAGATCATCGCGCTCACGGTGCGGCTCACGGACACGAGCCTGATAGTGGAGGTCTGGGACGCCAACCCCGCCCCGCCGGTCCCTCAGGGACCGGACCTCACCAGCGACGGCGGGCGGGGGCTGGTCATCGTCGAAGCCCTGGGCGACAAGTGGGGCCATCATGCGGCGGACGGCGGCAAGGTCGTCTGGTGCGAAATCGCGTTCCCCAGCTAGCTCCTCCGGCCGCCTCAGCCCGGGCCAGGAGGTCCTCCACGATGAGACTCGCGTCGGGCGCTGGTGCCGGCACGGCAAACTCACAGTAGACGTCGAGGCCGGGCGATGCTGGCCGCTGTGGTATCACGGTGGCCGCTAGCCACTCGTTACCATGAAAGTGGACTAACCCCGGGATGCACTCGATGGCGCGACTTCTGGCGTGGCTGAACAAGTACGGTGACAGCGGCCTGGCCCTCTTGCTCGCGCTCGGCGTCGGGATTCTCACGTTCGCCGACATCGCCAGCCCGAACGATGTGAGCGGCGCAATCCTGCTGACCCTCGGCCTCGTCGCCACCTCTTCATTGCGGAACAGGGCCCGCGAGGAGACGATGGACACCCAGCTCCACGACGTCCTGCAGAGCACCGAGGCGATGCTTAGCAAGCTGCCCGCCCGATTGGACGAGCTGGAAAGCATGGTGGAGGGCACCCGCCGGGCTCTGGAAGAGAGCTCCTTCATTCGGGTGCTGCATGGCGCTGAGGTGGGCCTCGCGCTCGAGGAGGCGCGCCGCAACACCGACCGCTGGGCCTTCAAGGGGGGCACGGGAACGTTCCTGCGGGCGGTGACAATACCCGAATGCGTCGAGATCGCCCGCCGTAAGAAGCACACACTGCATATGCAGCTGGAGATCATCGACCCAGCCAACGAAAAGCTTTGCGCCACCTACGCGCAGTTCCGCCGCTCGCTGGCGGATCAGCCCGATGCCACCGGTGAGATCTGGACTGTGGACCGCGTGCGCAAGGAATCGTATGCGACCGTCCTTGCCGCTTGCTGGTACCAGCGGCGCTTCAGTTTCGTCACCATCGAGGTCAGCCTGTCGTCGGTGATGACCACCTTCCGGTGGGACATGACCCCACACCGGCTGATCATCACGCAGGAGGACCCGCAGTTCCCGGCGATGATGCTGGAACCAGGGAAGTACTACTACGAGATCTACAGCCGCGAGCTGATGGCCAGCCTTCGGCAATGCCGGCAAGTACCAGTCAGCCGCCTGGATCAAATCGAACTCAGCGACGAGCCGAGTGTGGATGAAACGCGCAAGCTCTTTACGGACCTTGATCTCCCTCTTCCCCGGGCTTTCACCGACCGCAATGTCGCGGAAATCGTCAGCAAGGCGATCCAGGCCAAAAACCCATACCGATGATGCACTACGCGAAGATTGAAGCAGCGATCCGGCAAGGCACTGCCGCCGACTGGGTACCGCGCTGGGCACTGGAGTTGCTGCGTGATGTCGCAAGCGGCCGGTGCAACCTGACCGCCGTGCTGCACCCGCTCGGTTTTCTCTGTATACCGGCCCAGCGCAGCGGCGAGCACGGGATCTGCGTTCACGTGTGGACTCCTGCGCTCCAGCCCACCATCACCACATCCCAGGTGCATTCACATAGCTGGGATCTCACCAGCTATGTGCTCTACGGGACCCTGTGTAACCAGCGCATCCGGGTCGCCGAAGCCGGAGCCGCGGCCACCCACCGCATCTTTGAGGTGCGCAGCCACGGTGACAGGGATGAACTCCACGCCACCACCCGGCTGGTCTCGTGCGTGCCTGAGCCGACCCGCGAGTACAGCGCCGGATCCGTGTACTACCTGGAGGCCGGGGAGTTCCACACAACCGTTGTCCCTGGCGCGCAGGAGGTGGCAACCGTAGCTCTTGGCCGCAGCCGCCCCCCTGCCGCTGACCTCAGCGCGGGCCCGCTGCACGCCCGCAGTCACACGGTCACCCGGTCACGCTGCACCGCACCCGAGACTGCCCGCGCCGCACTCCTGGTGGCGGGACGGCTTGAGGCATTGGGCATCGCATGACGGGCCGCCACGGGGACATGATGCAGCCCAGCCGCCCGGCGGCCGCCGTCCCCGACCTGGAACTCGCCCGCCGGGTCGCCGTGGATGCGGCCGAGGCCGCCGGCGCGCTGGTGCACGCCCGGGCGCTTCAGGGCACCGGAATGCGGGTCAAGGACGCGACCGGCGATGTCGTCAGCGACCTGGACCTTGCCGCTGAACAGCTGATCATAAGCCGGATACGGGGCGCCTTCCCCGGCCACCGGATCATCGCCGAGGAGTCGGGGCTGCTCGACGCCGTCAGTACCGCCGGGACCGACGGCGGCTGCACATGGCTTGTGGATCCGCTCGATGGCACCAACAACGTGGCCATCAGGCTGCCGGTATACGTTGTCGGAATTGCGCTCTGCATGGGAACCCTGCCGGTGCTCGGTGTGGTGCACGATCCAGTAGCCGGGCAGACCTGGTCGGCGGTCCGGCGCGGTGGCACCTACGGGCCGACCGGCCGGCTGGCACGGCCTGCCTGCCGTGCGGCACCGTATGGGCCGGTGCTTGCCTGGACGCAGGGACACGGTGTGGACCGCGGAGACGCTACCGCCCGCGCGCTGCGGCTGGTGCTCGAATCCACCGCCCGCCGGGTGCTCCAGCTCTGGGCGCCGCTTCTTTCCTGGGTCATGCTGGCTCGTGGCGACATCGACGGCATCATTGGATACCGTGCCGAGGCGGTGGACCTTCCGGCAGGTGCCCTCATCGCGACGGAGGCAGGAATCGCGGTATGTGGTTTTGACGGCCAGCCATTCAACGAGGCAATCGGGCTGCGGGCTCAGGACCGCAGCTTCGTCGCCGGCCACCCGGGCAACATCGGGCGGCTGACCGGGCTGGTCGCCACGGCCACAGGGATCGCCCCGCAGGTGGCTAACCTGACGGCATCAGCGGACTGGTAGCCGAGGCTGCGCCGCACTCTCACCCGGTCAGCAAGAGCGCGCCAACGGCGGCCGCAACACCGAACACGGCGAGACCGGCCCCGGTGATCATGAACTTCCGCAGGGGCACTGCGGCATCGTATGCGCGGCACCGTTCGTACCACAGCAGCGTGGCAAGGGATGCCCAAGGCGTGATGATCGGGCCGACATTGGTCCCGATGAGCAGCGCAAGCAGCTGGTCATGGTTGCTGAACGGGATCACCGACTCGCCCGCCACGTATGCGGGGAGGTTGTTGACCGCATTGGACAGCCCGGCGCCGGTGCCGGCCGCGCGCAGCGCGCCAAGGGCGCCGCCCCCGCTGCCTATGAGTGCATGGGTCACCGTGTCCAGCCCGTGCAAACCGATGGTCTGCACGACCAGAAACAGGCCGGTCACGAACACAAGCAGCCGCCATGGCACCAGCCGGAGCCGCAGCACCGTCCTGTTGCGTATCGCAAACGCCACGACCAGCAGGGCTGCTGCCATCGAGGAGGCATAGCCGAGCGGGATTCTGGCGGCAAGGATCACCGTGATGAACAGCAGGCAGGCCAGCGCTGCCACCCAGAACAGCACCCGGTCGTCGGGCTCGTGCGGCGGCGGGGGGGCGTAGCGGTCCACGCCGCGCGCGCCGCGCCGCCAGTAGAACACCCACAGGAACACCATCGTCATGGCCACAGACGCCAGCTGGGGCGCCCACATGCGGCTGGCGAACTCCAGCGGAGGCAGCGCCACCCGGTTCGCCGCGAGCAGGTTGGTCAGGTTAGACACGGGCAGCAGCAGGCTGGCAGTGTTGGCCAGCCATACGGTCGTCATCGCGAGCGGGATCGCGACGATGCCCACCTTCCGCGCCAGTGCCAGCATGACCGGCGTGAGCAGCACAGCGGTGGTATCGAGGTTGAGGACCGTGGTGGTGACGGCGGCGAAGAGCACGCACAGCACGAAGAGCGCCAGATAGTTGCCCCGGGCTATGCCCGCTACGCGTACTGCGATCACATCGAAGAAGCCGGCGGCGGCGGTCAGCTCCGCCAGGACGATGACGGTGCCGAGGAACAGCAGCAGCGGCAATATCCGCCTGATTGTGGCGTCAGCAGCGTGGAGCGGCAGCAGACCGGTGCTGACGAAGACAAGGCCGAGGACGAACAGCCCAGCCGCGATCAGGTCCAGTGCGCCGGGCCGCCAGCGTCTCGCCGGCCGGCGCCCCGCGGTCACTGCGTTCCCGTCCTGGGCGGGCTGATCGGGGCGGACGGCGGGCACACCGCAATGCTCGCACAGCGGCAAAGGCCCGGCGAAGGGAGAATGACCTGCGGCGGGGCGGCGGATGCGATCTTCGGGGCCTGCGAATCGGGGGACCGATGGCGCATACTGGCGTAATGAACCGGCAAGCCGGCGCAAAGGGGACGGACGGCCCGGTCCAGGTCTTTGTTAGCTACTCACCCGCGGACGAGCGCTGGGCCACATGGATCGCCTGGGAGCTCGAGGCTGCGGGTTACCGCACAATGCTGCAGGCCTGGGATTTCGTGCCCGGCACCAATTTCATCGAATTCATGGACCGCGGCGTCAGCGAGGCCGCCGCCGTGGTCGCGGTGCTCTCGCGGCATTATCAGACCTCACGGTATGGCCGCCTGGAATGGCAGGCGGCGCTGCGGGGCGATCCGGATAACCCGTCGGGCAGGCTCATACCGGTCCGGGTCGATGATTCCCCGCTCGAAGGGCTCCTTGCCACCATCACCTATATCGACCTGGTCGGTGTGGACGACCAGGTCCATGCTCGTGATCTGCTGCTCAGTCGCATCGGCCACGCGGTGGCCGGCCGGGCAGAACGGCGGCAGGTGGGCTATCCCGGGGCGGCCAAGACCATTGTGGGCCAGGTGCTGGAGACTGAGGAGGCGCCGGGCCGGGACCTGCCAGTGGCGCCGCGCACCCGCCGGGCACCGGCCAGCGCACCCGTCTACCCGCCTGCGCTGCCGCACCCAGCAGGGCCGCGCACCGCTGTCACGCTGCTGCACGTGCCAGGTCCGCGGTTCGGGCGAGGGCTCGTCGCCCCAGGTGAGTACCTGTCCGCCAGCGAGTTGCAGGCCCGGGTATGGGCCGATGTCACCCGGCTGACCGCGACCGGCATGCCCAGGCCGGACCTCATCGTGGTCACCGGCGACATGACCGAATCGGGAAGCCGGCGCGAATGCGACGAGGCACTTGAATTCCTGACCGGGCTGCGCGCGCTGCTCGGCCTGGAGCCGCACCGCGTCGCGATCGTGCCCGGCGGGCACGACATCAACGCGGCGGCGTCGCGTGCCTACTTTGCCAACTGCGAGGCGGACGATATTGAGCCGCGCCCACCGTACTGGCCGAAGTGGCGTCACTACACCAGCGTGTTCGAGGAACTCTACCGGGGCCTGGACGGCCCGGCGTTCGAGAGCATCCAGCCCTGGACGCTGTTCGCGATCGAGGACCTGCGAGTCGTGATAGCCGGCCTGAACTCGACGATCGCGAGCAGTCACCGGGCCGAAGACCAGTACGGCTGGATCGGTGAGGCCCAAGCCGCGTGGTTCGCAGAGCGGTTAAGCAGTTTCGAGCGGGACGGCTGGCTGCGGATCGGCATCATCCGCCACGACCCACTGCCAGGCGACCGGCCCGCCGGGCAGGACGCGGCGCTGCTCCGCGACGCCGGGACGCTCGACACACTGCTCGCACCGCGGCTCAATCTGCTACTGCACGGCCCCGGGCCGGGCGGCCTCCAGGCCGACAAGCTGGGATCCTCCGGGTTGCTGGTCGTGCCCGCGGCCGCCGCCGGCCAGCATCAGCTGCTTCGGCTCAGCGCAGACGGGCTGGACCGCTGGGGCGGCCGGGGCGGCGGCGACAAGCCCGAGCATCTGCCGCTGCAGTGGCACGCGGCCGGCGGGACCTTCTCCCCCGATGGTTCCGATCATGGGCAGGTGGCCCCGGGAGAAGATGCCCCGGCCGCGAGGCTGGAGCCGACGCGCCCGGCTGGCCCCGCCAGCCTGCTGCTTGACCGCATCACGGAGGTATGTGAGACCCGTTATGAGCGGGCCAAGATACGGCGTATGGAGGGGGATCTGCCGCATCTGCTGATCACCTACCAGGAAGACGAGTTCATCCGCCAGTGGCGCGTGGCCGCGCACGTGGGTGAGCCGACGCGCGAGGTCCTGGGCGCGTTCCTGCAACTCGTGCACACCGGGCAGCCCGAGCCCGGCTCCGAGCTTGTCTACGAGGGTCCCCAGCCGCCCCGGCTGCTGCGGGAAGAGGCCATGCGGCGCGGCGTGCGGCTGCGCAGCTTCATCGAGTTCCAGGGCCTGCTCGACCTTCGGGACTATGTGGAGAAGCAGACCGCCAGGCTGGCCGCGGACACCCTGTACCCGCCGGGCCTCTATGTCCCGCAACGGTTCCGCCGGCTGGATAGCTCTGCCCCCGATATCCACGATGACCTGGTGGAAGAGCTGCTCAGGCAGGTCGCGGCCGACCACGGCCGTTTCGTTCTTGTGCTGGGCGACTTCGGGCGCGGCAAGACCTTCGCACTGCGCGAGGTGGCCAGGCGGATCCCGGTCGAGCTGCCCCACCTCATCCCGATCTTCATCGAGTTGCGCGCGCTGGACAAGGCGCATTCGGTGGAGGGCCTGGTAGCGGCCCACCTGGCCAACCATGGCGAGGATCTGATCGACCTCAAGGCGTTCCGCTACATGCTCCGGCATGGACGCATCGCGCTGCTGTTCGACGGCTTCGACGAACTGGTTACCAGGGTCACCTACCAACGAGCCACCGATCACCTTGAGACGCTGCTGCGCGCGGCAGAGGACAAGGCAAAGATCGTCGTGGCCAGCCGGACGCAGCACTTCAAGTCGCACGAGCAGGTGTTCACCGCCCTCGGCGAACGTGTCGGCACGCTGCCGAACCGGCGGATCTTCGCCGTTGAGGACTTCACGCCCGCGCAGATCCGCGCCTACCTCGTCGGCCGCTACCACGGTGATAAGGAACGCGCCGACCACCGGTTGCGGCTGCTCGGTGGCATCCAGGACCTGCTCGACCTGGCGAGCAATCCGCGCATGCTGGGATTCATCGCTGATCTTGAGGAGGAGCGGCTGCGCGCGGTGGCCGGGACGCAGCAGGCCATCAGCGCAGCCGGGCTCTATGAGGAGATCCTGCGGGCGTGGCTCACCCACGAGGAAGAGCGCACGCACGGCGTCGCCGGCTCACCAGGCGGCATGCGGCTCGACGACCTGTGGCAGGCAGTTACCACCTTGGCGATGCGGCTCTGGGAGAGCGGGGAGACGTTGCTGCGGCTCGCCGACCTGGCCGAGGTCGCCGATACCCTGTCCGGCCTCGCCGGCGGCCGGCTGTCGGCCGACCAGCGGGCGCACGCGATGGGTTCCGGCAGCCTGCTAGTGCGGACCGACGAGGGTCTGTTCGGCTTTATTCACGCCTCGGTTGTCGAATGGCTCGTCGCCGCCGAGATCGCCCGGCAGCTCATCAGCGGCACGGAACGCCCGGCCGCGCTGGCGGCCCGGCCGCTGTCGCAACTGGCCGTCGACTTCCTCTGCGACCTCGCGGGCAGCAAGCCCTGCCAGGCATGGACGGCGCGGATCCTGGCCGACCCGGCCGCCGGGGAGGTGGCCCGCGCCAACGCGATGAAGGTCATGACCCGCCTGCGCACACCAGCACAGATCGACCTGCGCGGCGCGTCTCTGAAGGGAGAGGACCTCTCGTACCGTGAACTTGAGGGCGTCGACCTGACCGGCGCCGACCTCACCGAGGCGCGGCTCGTCGGTGCCAACCTGGCCCATGTCATCCTGCAGGATGCCCGGCTGACCGGGGCACGGCTGGACGAGGCGCGGCTCACCGGCGCGGACCTGCGCCGCGCCGACCTCACCCGAGCCCGGCTGGCACGCGTCGACCTGCGTGGCGTGGCGCTCGCGGGAAGCCGGTGGGCCCGCGCCGCCCTCGTCGACGTGTCGGCCGACCCCGGCCTGGCCACCGCGCCCGAACTGCACGGCGCGGCGGTCACACCGCCCCAGCCGGTCCAGGTGGTGCTTGCGCCGGCAGCGGTCGGGGTGCCCTACGGCTTTAGTTTCCAGACCGGCCGGAATCCCCAGACCAGCCGGCTCCCCGAGCCAATGGCATACAGCCGCGACGGCGGCCTGCTCGCCCTTGGCGGCGAAGACGGCGGCGTGCTCATCTGCGACACCATCTCGGGACGTCCGGTGCGCACCCTGTACGGGCACAACGGCCGGGTCTACGCGGTCGCCTTCGGCGGTGATGACAAGCTGCTTGCCACCGGATCGAGCGATGGCACGGTCCGGCTCTGGGATCCGGCTACCGGCGACTGCCTGCGGGTGCTTGACGGCCATCGTGACGGCGTGTGGCCGATGGTGCTCAGCCCCGACAGCGGCCTCGTCGTCACCGGCGACGGCGACGGCGTGCTGCGCATCTGGGATGCCGCGAGCGGCAGGCCGCGCATCGCGCTGGCCGGTCACACCGCACCCATCTACACCGCGGCCTTCAGCCCGGATGGAGCTGTGCTCGCCGTGGGCGACGCGGCGGCGCTGCGCCTTTACGATGCCGCGAGCGGCACGCTCATCCGTGAGCTCGGCGGGCATCACGGCCCGGTCTACCGCGCCGCGTTCAGCGCCGTCGGCGACATGCTCGCCACCGGCGACCGCGAAGGAATGGTCCGGCTCTGGAATCCCGGCGGCGAACTGCTCCATGAGCTTGCCGGCCACACCGGCAGCGTCTACACGCTCGCCTTCCATCCCCAGGGTGACCGCCTGGCCAGCGGTGATACCGATGGCCAGGTAAGGCTGTGGCATCTGCCGACCGGGCAGGCCGCGGGCCTGCTCAGTGGCCACCGGGGTGCGGTGTACCGGGTGACCTTCAGCCCACAAGGTGACGTGCTGGCGAGCTGCGACTCCGACGGATACGTCCAGTTGTGGGATCCGGCTACTGGCCAGGCCAGGCACCAGTTGGCCGGGCATAAGGCCTCGGTGTGGCCCATAGTGTTCCGGCCTGACGGCCGTCAGCTTGCGACCAGCGGTAACGACGGCAGCATGCGGCTATGGGATCCGGCGGACGGGCAGTGCCGACACGTACTGCGGGGCCACGGGAGGCGAGTCACTCAGGTACGGTTCAGCCCGGCGGGCGACCAGCTCGCCACCATCGGCAACGACGGCCTGGCGCGGCTCTGGCACCCTCGCACCGGTCAGCAGATCAGGCAGTTCACAGGAACTGCCGACCGGCTGATCTCAGTGCTCTTCAGCCCAGCCGGCGACCGCCTTGCCACCGCGAGCAACGACGGCGGCGTCTACCTGTGGAATGCCGCATCGGGCGCCTACGAACGGGAAATGGGCGTCGAGACCGACCATCTGTGGGCGGAGGCGTTCAGCCCGGCCAGCGATGTCCTCGCCACCGCCAACGACGACGACACGGTGCAACTGTGGGACTGCACCACCGGGCGCCACCTCCGAACCTTCGCGGATCACAGCGGCCGGGTGCGCTCCATCGCCTTCAGCCCGGACGGCAAAATCCTGGCGACCGGCTGCGATGACCGGGCCGTCCGCCTGTGGGACATCGAGGCGGGCACCTGCCTGGCCTCGCTGACCGGCCACACCGACCGGGTCTACTCGGTGGTGTTCGGCCGAGGAGGCGAGTTGCTCGCCAGCGCGAGCAACGACGGCACCGCCCGGCTTTGGGACGTGGCATCTGCCGCGCACATCCGGACGCTGGCGGGTCATGAGGGCCGCCTTTGGTCGGCCGCGTTCAGCCCCGACGGCGCCATGCTCGCCACGGCCGGCGACGACCTCGCGATCCGGCTGTGGGATGCGCAGACGGGCACGAAATTGCGCGCGCTCACCGCGCACACCCGGCGCATCTGGTCGGTGGCATTCAGCCCGGACGGCACGCTGGCAAGCGCCGGGGACGACGGCACGATCCGGCTGTGGGACATCTCGGCCGATGAGTCCCCGCTGGTCCTGACGCTGCTTGGCCTGCCTGAGGGCTGGGCGGCGCTGGCCCCCGATGGCCGGTACAAGCAGGAGGGTGATGTCACCGGGCAGTTCTGGCTGGCTGTCGGAATGTGCAGGTTTGACTCCGGTGAGCTGGATTCGTATCTGCCCGAGGTTCGCAGGCTGCCGCTTGACCAGGAGTTCTGACCAGCCGCAGGCAATGCCCGGCTTACGCCGCCGTGAGAAAATTTGCTCGTGCAGATCGGGATATTGGGACCCTTCGAGGTTCGCACGGACAACGGCGCCCTCGCCGACGTGCCGGGTGCCCGGTTGCGCGCGCTGTTGGTCGCCCTTGCCCTCGGCCCAGGTCGCGTCGTCCCGAAGTCGATACTCATCGACTGGATCTGGGGTGAGAGCCCGCCCGCCGACGCGGCGAATGCCCTGCAACGCTTGGCTTCCCGGCTGCGGAAGGCGCTGCCCGGAGGTGTGATCGAAGGCCAGACGGGCGGCTACCGGCTGGCGGTGGACCCAGACGCCGTCGACGCGCTGCGGTTCGAGCGCCTCGTCGCTCAGGCTCGCCACGAGGAGGGCCCCGGGCGGGTGCGGCTGTTGCGCGAAGCCCTCGCCCTGTGGCGCGGTGCGGCCCTGCAGGATGTCGCGCTGGAGGACAGCGAAGCGTTTGACGCGGCGGTGACCCGGCTCGAAGGGCTGCGCCTGACCGCGACGGAGGATCGGTTCGAAGCAGAGGTCAGTCTCGGCCACGGCGCGGAGGTGGTCGCGGAGTTGACCGACGCGGCGGCGGCGCATCCGCTGCGGGAACGGCTGGCTGCTGCCCTGATGCGTGCCCTGGTGGCAGCCGGTCGCGACTCCGAGGCCCTGCTTAGCTACGAGCGCACGAGAGAAGCGCTGGCCGACGCGCTGGGCGTCGACCCCTCGCCGGAGCTGTCGGCCCTGCACGTCGCGTTGCTACGGGGCGAGCTGGGGCGGCGGGAGGAGAACCGGAAGACCAACATGCGCGCCGAGCTCACGAGTTTCGTCGGCCGGGACGCTGATGTGGCCCAGGTCCGCGAGCTCATCGCGAAGCATCGGCTGACCACCCTGGTCGGGCCGGGCGGCTCGGGAAAGACCAGGCTGGCTACCGAGACGGCGCGTACGTTGATCGGCGAGGTGCCGGATGGGGTCTGGCTGGTGGAACTCGCCGCCATCGGCGCCGATGGTGACATCGCGCAGGCGACGCTCACCGCGCTCGGGCTCCGGGATGCGCTGCTCGGCGCGGCGCCGAACGCGGATCTGGCGGACGGGCTCATCGCCGCGATCCGCGAGCGGGAGGCGCTGCTGGTCCTGGACAACTGCGAGCACGTGATCGAGGCGGCGGCGAAGTTCGCCGATCGGGTACTCGGAGAGTGCCGGCGGCTGCGGATCCTGGCGACAAGCAGGGAACAACTCGGCATCACCGGTGAGGCGCTGTGGCTGGTCGAGCCGCTGGCCCTGCCGCACGGGGACGCCAGCACTGGCGAGATCGAGTCCTCGCCCGCCGTCCGGTTGCTGCGTGACCGCGCGGACGCGGTGGGCAAGGATCCCGGAGTCGACGCCCACTCCTTGTCGACGATGGTGCGCGTCTGCCGGGCGCTGGACGGGATGCCGCTGGCGATCGAACTGGCCGCAGCCAGGCTGCGCACCATGTCCATGGACCAGCTCGCCAACCGGCTCGATGACCGGTTCCGCCTGCTGACCAGCGGCAGCCGTACCGCCATGCCGCGGCACAGGACGCTGCGCGCGGTGGTCGACTGGAGCTGGGAGTTGCTCACCGATAACGAGCGGGCGGTCCTGCGCAGACTGTCGGTGTTCTCAGGCGGGGCGAGCCTGGAGGCGGCCGAGCGGGTCTGCGCCGACGATGCGGTCGCGCAGGACGAGGTGCTCGACCTGCTCACCTCGCTCGCCGAGAAGTCTCTGCTGCTCACCGAGGGCGACGCCGCTCCGCGCTATCGGATGATCGGCACGGTCAAGGAGTACGCCGCGGACCGGCTCGCGGAGGCTGGGGAGTCGGGCCTGGCGCGCCGCGCGCACCTGGCCTACTTCACCGAACTCACCGAGGCCGCGGATCCGCACCTTCGCCGCGCCGAGCAGCTGGACTGGCTCGCCACGCTTGAGGCCGAGCATGACAACATCGGTGCGGCGATGCGCGGCGCGCTCGCGGCGGGCGAGGCGCAGGCAGCGATGCGGCTTGCGGCGGGCGCGGGCTGGTACTGGTGGCTTGGCGGGCACAAGGCCGAGGGCATCGAGCTGCTCACCGCGGCCACCAGCCTAGAAGGCGCAGTGACCGATGACGTCCGGGCCACGGTGTACGCGCTTGTCGTGCATTTCGTCAGCTCCGGGCGGGGCGACGAGCACACGGCGGCGGAGTGGATCCACCGGGCATACCGGTTCAGCCAGCGCAGTCAGTCCCGCGACCCGCGGCTGGCGTTCGTCGCTCCGCTGGAACGCATGTTGCAGGCGCCGGGCGATTTCCTGCCCGCGTGGGAAGCATTGCTGGGCAACGAGGACCCCTGGGTACGCGCGCTGGCCCGGCTGCAGGTGGGCAAGCTGCGGATCGTGCTCGGCCGGGGCGGGTGGGATGCGGACGCGTACCTGGAGATGGCGCTCGCCGAGTTCCGGGCGCTCGGCGAGCGGTTCGGGATCTCGATCGCCCTGACCGAGTTGGCGGACCGGCTCGCCGTGCGGGGCGAGTACGCCGCCGCGTGCGACCACTACGAGCAGGCGATCGCGGTCGTCACCGAGGTCGGTGCAATCGACGATGTCATCGCGTTGCGGTCGCGGCAGGCGCAGCTGTACTGGCTGCTGGGCGACAAGGACGCCAGCGCGGCCGCCATCGCCGAGGCGGAGCGGTGCGCGGAGCGGGTGACCTGGCCGGACGCACTGGCCGAGCTGGCCCTCTCGAAGGCGGAGCTCGCTCGGTGGGCCGGCCACACCGAGGAGGCATACCAGCAGCTCGGCGTCGCGACAACCCTGCTGGGCGACGAAGCGGAACGGGCGAACATCCGTGCGGTGAAGCACGACCTGCTCGGCTACCTCTCCGACGACCTCGGCGAGGCCCGGGCGCACCGCGCCGCGGCCTGCGAGGCGGCATCCGAGGCGGGGCACGCGCCGCTGATCGCGCTCGTACTCGTCGGGGTGGCGGACCTGGCGCTGCGCAGCGGCCAATACGAGCAGGCCGCACGGCTGCTCGCGGCGAGCGCCGCAGTGCGCGGACTGCTGGATCACTCCCACCCGGATGTGGCCAGGATCGAGCGGACGGCACGGCGCCGCCTCGGCGAAGCACGGTTCGCCGAGGCGACGCTGGAGGGAACCCTGACGAGCTGGTCCGAGCTGGTCAAGGTCACGCTTGCTTCTTGACGGTCAGCTTGCTGCGCGTTGAATGATGATGTCGCCGTGCCGCGTGCGGGCGTGAACCATGACTGTGCGGTCCGATGGGTCAGAGTTTCCCTGCGGCGAAACGAAGTCATGCACCGCCCCTCGCTCGCTGTTGGCGTCGATGGAGGCAGCGGTGCCCTCGCTGATGCCGACCTCGATGTTGCCCGAGCCGTTCATCAGCTTCGCCTGACCGCGCGTCATCCGGCCGATCCGAATGGCGCCGCTGGCCGTCGTGGCCGTCACGCTGCCGTCGGCGCGGTCGATGTCGAGGCCGCCGCTGCCACTGCTGAGCTCGAGGTCGGCCGAGGCGTGACCGATCCAGGCCCGGCCGCCCGCGCCCGCGATCCCGACAGGCCCCTCGACCTCGCCGATCCGCACCGCGAACACCCCGCCGTCGATGTCGGCGCGCCCGTTGATGTGACCGATCGCGACCTCACCGGCCGAGATGTTCGCCCGCAGAGCGTCGATGCGATCCAGCTGGACCCGACCCGATGCCATGTGCAGCTCGCACCCGCCAAGCGGGCCGTCGGCGTGAACACTCGAGTACGCCAGGTTCGCGGCCAGGCGGGAGCCGGCGGGCAGGTCGATTGTGATGGCGACCGAACCCTCCTTGTCGCCCGAGACGGTCGTCTTCACTTTCAGCTGACCGCCGGCGAAGTCGACCTTGGTCTTGCTGGCCACCTTCACGTCCGACCGGCTCGCCTCGTTGATGGGCTCGACCAGCACCGCCGTATCGGTCCGGTCGCTCGCGGTGACCCGCACCTGAGCGCCGGCGACTTTCACGGTGGCGGTGATGGGCCCTGGTGTGGTGAATGTAGGCATGACAGTTCTCTTTCTCGTGCGTGATCTTGTTGGTGGGCCCAGGCCCTGAAGGTCAGGCCCGCTTCTTGAAAGTGGCGAGCGCCCACAGGTATCCGACGAGGGCGACCCCGGCGCACCAGGCGACGGCGGCGATCGCGTCGCCGGCTGAGGGCTGGCCGGTGAGCAGCCCGCGCAGGGTTTCGATGATCGGGGTGAAGGGCTGATACTCCGCGAACTGCCGTACGACGGGCCCCATCGTGTCGGTCGGGACGATCGCGCTGCTCAGGAACGGCAGCATGATCAGCGGCACGGTGGCCAGTCCCGCCGATTCCGCAGTCTTCGCGAACAATCCCAACGCGACCGTGAGCCAACTGGCTGCGAAACAGACCAGCACGACGAGGCCGATCGCGCCGAGCCAGTCGGGGAAGCTCGCAGACGGGCGGAACCCGATCAGAAGGGCCACCCCGATGATGGCCGCGACGGCGATCAGGCTGCGCAGCATGCTGGCGATGACATGACCGGTCAGTACGGCGCCGCGGGAGATGTCCATGACCTTGAACCGGTTGATGATGCCCTTCGTCATGTCGGAGTTCACGGCCAGCGCCGTCGCACTCAGCCCGTAGCAGATGGCCAGCACGATCATGCCCGGCGCCGCGTAATCGATGTACGTGACGCCGACGTGGAAAGCGCCGCCGAGCACGTAGACGAACATCAGCAGGAGCACGATGGGGAACAGGACCGCGTTGAACACCGCGGTCGGGTTCCGGAGAGTGTGCCTGAAGTTGCGGCGCAGCATGATCGCCGAATCGGTGCTCATTGCGGGTTCTCCTCTGTGCTTGCGTGGCCGGTCAGGGCAAGGAAGACGTCATCGAGGTCCGGGGTGTGGACGGAGAACTCTTCGACATCGATCGAGCGCTCGTCGAGGTTGTTCAGCAGCGCCCGCAGCGATTTCGCCCCACCATCGCTGGGAACCCGCAAGGTCAGGTCCTCGTCGTCTCGCGTGGAGGCGGCCAGGACCCGCGCCGCCGCGCCGAGCCCGGCGACGTCGGTGAACCGGAGCCGGACATGGCTGCCGGGGGCCTGGCGCTTGAGCTCGTCGGGAGTACCCTGCGCGACCAGGTGGCCCCGGTCGAGCACCGCGATCCGGTCGGCGAGCTGATCGGCTTCCTCGAGGTACTGGGTGGTGAGGAAGACGGTGACACCGTCGGCCACCAGCTTGCGGATGATTCCCCACATCGTGCGGCGGCTACGCGGGTCCAGTCCCGTCGTCGGCTCGTCCAGGAAAATGATCCGGGGGTCGCCGACCAGGGTCATCGCCAGATCCAGCTTCCGGCGCATGCCCCCGGAATAGGTCGACACCAGCTTCTGCGCCGGCTCGGCCAGGTCGAACCGCTCCAGCAGGTCCGTGATGAGCCGCTTGGCCTCGGCGGAGCCCAGATGCTTGAGGTCCGCCATCAGCTGCAGGTTCTCCTGCCCGGTCAGTAGCTCGTCCACCGCGGCGAACTGACCGGTGACCCCGATCGCCGCGCGCACCGCCTTGGTCTCGGTCGCGACGTCGTGCCCGGCGACCCGGACCGTCCCGGCGTCGGCCTTCATCAAGGTGGTCAGCACGTTCACCGTGGTCGTCTTGCCCGCCCCGTTCGGGCCGAGCAGGGAGAAGACCGTGCCCGCACGAACATCGAGATCGACGCCATCGAGGACGGTCTTGTCCCCAAATGCCTTCCGCAGCCCTGAAGCTGCGATCGCTGAATTACTCATGCGACCACCATCGGCGCCGGGCCTGACGCCGACCTGTCACGCCCCTGACACGATCACTGACACCGGCCACACCGCGGCCGAGAGCTACCGAATAGGCCGTGATGACGGACGGCGTAGCGCACCGGGCCCGCTGGTAAGCGCCTGGCAAGAAATGTCACATACGGGCTGCCGCCGGCGCGGTCTTCTGGTCTCAACGGTGGCTCACAACCAGGGCCAGCGACAACGCCAACAGATCGGAGCCTGTTCAATGCCGGCACGACATCCCGCCCGGGGTCTGCTCGCAGCCCTCGCTGGCCTCTCCTGCCTGGCGGCGGCCGGGTGCGCGGCTGGCACAGCCGCCACCGTCACGGCCCAAGGCCAGCCAGGATCCCAAGGGCCTTCGGGAACCTCCGGGGGAACACCAGCCGTCGCCGCCCGTGTGCTGCACGCTCTGGGGATCATCCAGAAGAACCGGGGCGCGACCGAGCGGGCGCTGGAGTTGTTCGAGGAGTCCTGCGCGCTGAAGCAGCGCATCGGTGACCTGGACGGCATGGCCAATTCACAGCACGGCCGTGCGCTCGTGCAACTGTGTCTCGGGCGGATAGCGGAGGCGCGCGCCACCATCGCGGCGGTGCTCGCGGCTTCCGAAGATCTCGGTGAGCGGCGGAGCCGCGCGCATTTCCTCGACTCGGCGGCAATGATCGCGCTGGTCGAGGGGAACCTGGACAGCGCGTGGCGGTTCCTCGCGGAAGCGGCTGAAGCGGCCACGGGGATGGCCGAGCCGCCTCTCCTGGCGGGTATCGCCTTGCACCGGGCGCTCGCTGCGTTGTCGGCGAACGACATCCCGGCTGCTCGGCGGGACGCTGTTCTGGCCGCCGAGCAGATCGCCCGAGGAGGGCCCGGGGTCAGCGCGGGAACCTTGGACACACTGGCCGTGACCGCTTGCGTGGCACTCGCCGGTGGCGATGTTGCCGGTGCCGTGGCGGATGCCGCCGAACTGGCGGAGCAGGCCGCCGGCACCGGTTTCGTCCTGTGGGAACGCGCCGCCCAGCGAATCGCCGCCACGGCCTCGGCGGCACGGGCCGCGGCAGGCCCGCCCGACCCCTGCCGGTATTCGGCCCTGATCTACGTCGATCGGCCCATCCCTGCTGATGGCCGAGGATCCTGACGGCACGCTCATCTCCCTGGACCAAACCTTGCGGCTGCGCAGGGCGTGGCGGGGATTTACAAGCACACTGGAAATGTCGGTCCGCTGCTCTAGCGTTGCCGCTGTGGAGCGTTCGGATGTGACCGCGACATCGGCCGACCGCTATCGGCGTGGCCTGTTCGTGTACCTGACCGTCGACGAGTCAGCCGATTACCTCGCCATAATGGATCTATTCTCGGCCACGCTGCTCACCGACTTGTCCGCCGACGAGGTCACCACGCAACTCGCCGAACGCGGCCTGAGCCTTCCCCGCGACATCGTCGAGGTGCGCTGCCGCCAGCTCGTCGACTGGGGCAATCTGGTGCCGTCACTGCGCGACGCAAGAGTGAGCACCGTCGCCGAATACATCCGATCCCGCTCGCGCTACCAGGTGTCCAAGCTCGGTGGGCGCCTGCACCGGGAAGCCGTCGCGATCCTGCATGCCAGTGACGGCGCACGTGAGGTGGCAAGGGAGCTACTCGGTCAGATCGTGCAGTCGCTTGACCGTATCCTGGCCGTGCTGGACCAGCCGGCGATCGACGCCGACGCGTTGGCGGGCGAGGTCACCACGATCTTCAGCAGCCAGCGCCTATTCACCGACAGCGTCCGGGATTTCTACGCCTATCTGGCCGGAATCCTCAGCCGGTACGACCTGGGGGGCGAGGAGTATGCACAATTCAAGGAACTGCTGCTGGTCTACATCGACCTGATCACGGCCGACGTCAACCGGCACGCCCCAGCGGTGGCGCACCGGATCGGCGTCGTACTGAAGCTGATCGATCCATTGCTGGAGACGCTGGCCACGCTTCCCGGGCTCACTCTGCCGGATGGGACGCCGGTCGAGAGGGTGCCCGGGAGGACACTCTCCGACTGGGAGGAACTCGCGTACTGGTATGACGACCACGGTGCATCAGGTCCGGAGCAGCTCCGGGCCGCTGCAGGGCAGGCACTCGGCCAGCTCATCACCAACGCCAAGCGGCTGCTCGACTCCTCCGGCACGGGCTTCTCCCGGCGCGCCGACTTTCTTCGGCTGGCCCGCTGGTTCTCTACCGCGGAGGACGACGGTGCCCACCGACTCTATGCAGCCGCCTTCGGCGCCTATCCATCCCGGCATCTGTTGTTCGGCCCGGAGGAACCTGACCCGCGAATCGGGCCCACGACGTCGTGGTGGGACTCGGATCCGGTCCATGTTCCGGTATCGCTTCGCGAACGCGGCGATCGCGCCATGCGGGGACGCAGTTCCCGTGTACCCGACCCGACCGCCGACCGGCTCCGCCTGATTGCCGAGGCCGAGCGCGAGGCAGAGCAGCGCCGGTCCGCCGCAGCCGAACTGGCGCTGGCCGGATCTTTGCACAGCGCCACGATCTCCCCGGCCGCACGTGACCTGCTCCTCGATCTGGTGGCCGACCTGCTGGCCCGTCACCGTGACGAGGCTGTCGACCATGACGTGGGACTGCGCCTGCGTGCGGTCCCCGGCGAAGACACCGTCGTGGCGAGCCCGGACGGCACGACGACCTTCGTCGGTCTCAGCCTGTCGATTTCGAGTACCGAGGGGCAAGCGCCAACCATTCCGGGACAGGCACATCATCTTCCTGACTGGGCGCCGGAAGAGCGGGAAGCGGCGATATGAACCGGCCTCGCGTCTCCACGGCCGGCCTTGATGCGGGAGAGCGGCGCATCGCCGCGCGGCACCTGCTGATCTCACCGATCCTCACTGCCGCCAGGCAGTCCGCCGAGCTGGATCTGGTACGGCGGCACGCCGGTGCGCTGAAATCCATGTTTGCCAGCCAGCTCGGATATGCGCTGGTCGTCGAGTCCACCTTCGCGCGATTGGTCAAGGCACCACTGCCGGCTTCCGCGCCGGTCCGGCCGGCGCGCCGGGCAACCGACGACAGGCCTTTCACGGCCGCCACCTACGTGCATCTTGCGCTGGCCTGCGCCGCCCTTCTCGCACCGGGCGTCGGCGAGCAGATACTCATCTCCGCGCTGGTCGACCAGATCCGCGCCGACGCCGCCGAGCAGTCGATCATGATCACCGACGGCATCAGCGACCGCGGCAGCTTGTCACTGCGCTCCGGCTGCTAGTTGCGTGGGGTGTGGTGAGCGAAACCGATGGCTCACTCACCGCGTGGGGTGAGCGTCCCGAGGATGAGGCACTGCTCAGCATCAACCGCCCACTCCTGATTCACCTGCTGCCGAGCCCGCTGTATCAGTACCGGACGGCCGAAGACACCTGGTCACACCGCCAGCCCGAGCAGCCGCGCCGACGGCTACGCCAACGGCTGGTGGAGAGCCCAGCGGTGTTCCGCGCCGAGCTTCCCGAAGACGAGCTGGACGTGCTGTCCCGGGAACGTAACGAGCTTGCCCGCCAGCTCGACGAGAACTTCGGCCTGGTACTTGGAGGTCCGGGCCGAGGGCGTACTGGCCTACGACCCATCCGGTGCGCTGACCGATCTCGACTTTCCCGGCAGCGGCAGCGCCAAGCAGGCCGCATTGCTGCTGCTCGACGAGTTGGCCACCGCCATCGCGCCCTCCGGGAAATCGGCAGTCCTGGTTGATGGCGTGCTACTGCCGGGCGCCTTTGCGCCTTGGCCGCAGGTGGACACGGTCCTGGCCGGGCTGGCAACGCGGTTCCGCGCCGCCTGGAAGAACGTGTACAGCGAATCGTTCGGCACCTTGCGCAGCGACGTAATCGGCCTACTTACCGCACTGGGCCTGGGCCGCGCACTGAACGATGGCGTGGTCATCTACCCGTTCGCGGCTCGCTACCAGCCTCAGCTGAGAACCCGCCGGCCGACGCGTTGCAGGAGACACCAGGATGAGTCAGCAACGCGCTCCCCGCCGCTTCGACGAGCGCTGGCGGCTGTCCCGCGCCGGCATCGTCAACGTCTGGCACTACCTGGACAATGAATTCGATCTCAGCGGCGGCCGGATGATCCTGCGAGGCACGAACGGGTCGGGAAAGTCCCGCGCCCTGGAAATGCTGCTGCCATTCCTCCTCGACGCCGACCGCCGCCGCATGGATGCCACCGGCGCGGGGCGGGTAAGCCTGGACGATCTGATGCGCACCGGCGCGCAGGGCCAGTCCAACCGCATCGGCTATCTGTGGCTTGAACTGCGACGGCCAGGCGGCTACCTGACCGTCGGGGCCCTGGTCCGCTACAGTCAGTCGGCCAGCAGCACCAAAGTCTGGTACTTCACCACTCCCCTGCGCGTCGGCGACGGCCTGGGGCTCATGTCCGGCGCGCGCGAGCCGCTTTCCCGGGATGCGCTGACCGAGTTGATCGGGGCTGAGCGCATCACCGAATCCCCAAACGTTCACCGGGAACGGGTCCGCGCGGAGGTGTTCGGGCTGGGCGGAGACGCAGGCCGCGACCGCTATGACGGGCTGGTGCAACTGCTGCACACGCTGCGCGCGCCGGACGTCGGCAACCGCATCGACGAGGGCCGCCTGCCACAGATCCTGCTGGAGTCCCTGCCACCCTTGCACGAGGAGGCCTTGCTGCGGGCCGGCGAACAGCTCGACGGCCTGACCGAGACCCGCGCAGCACAGGAACGGCTGGAGAACTCGGCCCAGCAGGTGGCCACGTTCCTGGCCGTCTATCAGCGGTATGCGGCCGAAACCCTGCGATCAGTGGCCCGTGACACCTTGGCCGTAGCGACGACCGTCACCGAAGCCGAAACCACCGCCAAACGCCGAGCGGCCGAACACGCCGAACTCGAACAGGAGTCCGGCCACCTACAGGCAACAGTCCAGCAGTTGGCGGAGGAACACGCGGAGATCGAACACGCGCTGCGGGCAATCGAGTCACGAGAGATCTTCAAGACCGCCGATGACCTGGTCCAGCGGGATCGGGCCGAAAGGGCGCTCGCCGCCGCCGCCGACCAGGCGCTCGCCGGGGCCGCTCGGGAGCGAGCGAACCATGCGCGCGCCGTGGGTGACGCTGAACGTGCCCTGGGTGAACTCCGACAGGCCGCCGAGGACGCTGCCGACGCCCTGGCCGTTACCCGGTCGGCCCTGGCTGACGCCGGCCTGCCCGCAGGCAACTTGCCTAACGAGGTACGCACGGCCGAACGAGTGCCCACCGCAACGCAGGTGCCGCTGCGCACCGGGCGTGATAGCGACCCCGAGCCGTTCACCCGGCCGGCCGCGACACTAGCCGAGATCAACCCGGCCGATCTAGGCGAGGCCCGGCAGGCGGCGATGGCGGCCTCGGCCAGTGCCGCTGACCGCTTTGCCCTGGCCGAGCGAAGGCTGGCAGAAGCCCGACGGCTCGAGGCGGCGCAACACCAAGTGCTCCGGGTAGAGGCCGACGCAGAACAGTTGCAATCCACCGCCGCCGACGACATCAGCGCGGCGGAGAAGCAGGCCGACGAGCGTGACACCACGGCCATCGCCCTGGCCCAGGACTGGCGCGCCTGGGTCAACCGGAAGGAATCCCGGGAGCTGCTGGGAGCTCACGATTGGGCCGGGCATCCGGCCGTCGGCCCACTGATTCTCGACGCGGAGGTCCTCACCGGCGAGGACGATATCTCGCTGCCCAGGCTTTCCGGCCTGGACGAAGCGGCCGGAGACGCCGCCAGGCCAGCGTATGCGTCGATGGGCGCCGAACGTGCCCGTCTCGACCTTGACGAAGAAGCCGCGAACGAGCGGGCGAACGTCTTGCTGGCCGAGCGCGCGAACCTTGCCGCTGAGCGTGACTCAAGGCCAGACGCCCCGCCCTGGCTGACCGCAGAGCGGGCAGGCGAACCGCTGTGGCGTTGTGTCGACTTCACCAGCCACATGACCGAAACAGATCAGGCCGGCCTGGAGGCAGCCCTGCTGGCCTCCGGCCTGCTCAGCGCGATCATCCAGCCCGACGGTTCGGTGATCGCCGCTGACGGCGAGCTGCTGCTAAGCCCAAGCGAATCCCGGCCCGGTAGACCGCTGTCGATCGCATTGCGCCCGGACACGGCCGCTGAGCTGCCCATGGAAGCGATTGCCGCAGTCCTGGCCAGCATTGGCTTCGACGACCCCGCGGCCGCCACGACAGTGTCGGCCGACGGGAGCTGGCGCAACGGACCGCTGCGCGGCCGGCACGGTGCCGACCGGGCCCGGCACATCGGGGCCGCCGCCCGGGCTGCCTACCGCAAGGAGCAGATCAGACAGATCGATGCCGACCTTGATGAGCTTGCCCAAGCAGCCGCTCGGCGCGAACAGCGGCGCAACGAACTAGCTGCGCGGACCGGCCGCCTGGACGCACTGGTCCGGGCTGCACCCCGCACAGCCGACCTGCACGCCGCCCGCCGCAGCGCCACCGACGCCCTCGCCCGTGCCGACCGCAGCACCGCCCGCGCCAAGGAGGAATCTGCTCGTGCCCAGCAGCTACGCCGTACCTGGATAGCGGAACTGAGCACCCACGAAGCCACGTGCACCCATCTGGGCCTGCCCTTCGGGACTGAGGCGCTGGAGATCATGGTGGCGGCCGCCCGCCTGGCTAAGGACAAGAGCGAGGGACTATCGAGAGAGTTCGGCCGTCTTGCTGAACGTGCGCGCCGACACGCCGAACAACTCCGCCGGGCCGAGGAGGCCGTCGGCGACAGGGATGCCGCCGAGCAGATAGCCGAGGAGAGCTGGTCCGAATGGCACGCCACGGCCAGCGAACTGGCCGCCCAGCATGCCGCCATCGGCCTGCCTCTTGAGCAGGCCCGAGAGGAACTGGACCGGACCAAGAGAGCCCGGGATAAGGCTGACCAGGACCACAAGGCAGCCGGGAAGGCCGCCGCGGCACTCGGCCCGAAGGTGGGTCAAGCGCAGGCGCTCAGCGAGAAGGCCGCCGTGGACGTTGACCGGCAGACCGAGCAAATGGTCGCCGCCGCTCATCGGTTCAACCGGGGCATCGCCATGCCGGGCGTGGCCGCCGCGGCGACCCCCGGCGCGCTGCCCGCGATCGTCCACCCGGAGCAAGCCGGGGAGGTCCGGTCCATAGCTCAGGTCGTGTTGACATCGGTAGCCGCGCCGCGCCAGCCGACCTCGCTGAACACGACCTTCAATGCGTTCCGCGAATTCGATCGTGAGGTATCCGGCCAGCTCGACGTCCAGCACACCATCGATGACGGCGTGCTTGTGGTGGAGGTCGCGGGGGCGGGCGACGAGCAAACGCTCGCGGGCGCGGCCCGCGCCCTCGCCGCGCGGGTCGAGGCTGGCCGGGCCGCCCTGAGCGAGCGTGAGCGTGCCGTCTTCACCAGGTTCGTTCTCGGTGGTGTGGCCGAAGAACTACGCCGCCGCGTCAACCAGGCCGACCAACTCGTCGGCGCCATGAACGCTAGCCTTCGCGAGATCCGCACCAGCAACGGCATCGGCGTCCGCCTAGGCTGGCGGCTCCGCGACGATCATGCCACTCTCGGCCGCATCCTCGAACTCGTCGCCACCTCCGACGCCGTCCGGTCCGAAACCCAGAACGCCGAACTCACCGAACTCCTGCGGCAGCGCGTCGAACAGTTCTACGACGCGGACCCGAGCAGCGGCTACGCCACCCACCTCGCCGCCGCCCTTGACTACCGGCAATGGCACGAGGTCGCGGTCACCATCCTCGGCCCGGACGAAGGCCAGCAGCGGCGCCTTTCCCGCCGTGCCAAGCTCTCCCAGGGGGAAACCCGCTTCGTCTCCTATGTCACCTTGTTTGCCGCCGCCGATGGCTACCTCACCAGCCTGGGCGACGACGGCCGGGCCCTGCGCCTCATCCTGCTGGACGACGCCTTCGCCAAGGTCGATGACGGGACCGTGGCCGAACTCATGGGCCTGCTCGTCACGCTCGACCTCGACTTCGTCATGACCGGTCACGCCCTTTGGGGCTGCTTCCCCCAGGTTCCACGGCTCGACGTCTACGAGGTCCGCCGCAGCGACGGCAGTTCCGCCGTAACCACGCACGTTCACTGGGACGGCCGCAACCGCCACCTGCGCAGCACCGCATGATCGCCATTCCCCCTG
The DNA here is from genome assembly GCA_963726415.1 of uncultured Actinomycetes bacterium. Taxonomy (GTDB): domain Bacteria; phylum Actinomycetota; class Actinomycetes; order Streptosporangiales; family Streptosporangiaceae; genus DASXKD01. The sequence continues at coordinate 22,912 of CAVSCM010000037.1, read as the reverse complement.
CACTGCGCGCCTATCTCCTCGTCCCGTCGCTGGAGCCTTTGTGGTCGACCCTGCGGGACCGGCTCGAACGGAATGGCCACGCCGTCCGCGGCTCCGTCATCGTGCAGCTGGATGACGACGGCGCAGACCGGCTCGGCGGCCTGCTCGGCCGGGCGGTCAGTAGCGGGCCGGCCCGACTGCGTCTTGCCGAGCTTGACGCGTCGCTGCGCGCAAGTGCGGCCGCGCGGAGCTTGGCCGTTGTCGTTGCCGACCTGACCGGCGCACCGCTGCGGAATCTACCCGCGGAGCGTGACGCCGCCCGGGCCGGGCGCCAGGAACTCTGGGCCGATCTCCACCGACTGCTCAGCGACTATGGCCTTGCCGACGAGGAATGGGTGGCGCCGTGGGCCGAATGGCTCCGACGAGGCGGGCTCCTGACCCGGCTCCCGGCCGCGAGAGCGACGGCGGTTCTGGCGATCACTGTCCAGGTGCTGACACGAGTCTTGGACGATACCCAACCGTCGGTCGGCCTGGCCGAACTCGCCAGTGAAGTCTCCGGTGACGCTCACCGGCTGGACGACGGTTCCCCGGCCGCAGCCCTCATACTTCGCGCTCTCGCCCTCGCACTGCAGGTCCCACCCGCCGTGTCGGCAGCAGAGCGCAGAGAGCTATGGCAGCGGGCAGGCGTCACCACAGACGAGATTTCCGGAACCGTCATCACCTGGGGCCTGCGTCCGCCTGGCCGCGACCGCTGGTCTGCCATGATGCGCGAGCGCGCCGATCTTGGGCTGATCACCCACCTGACGGTTCACGAACTCCACCGAGCCACGGATATCACCAGCCCCGGCGAAGTCATCAACGCATGCGAAAACCCACAAGTGCTGCAACGCCTCGCGGCGGCCGGGGTCGAGCGCCCAGTGGCATGCCTTTCCGGGAATCCAGCCTCCGCTGGCATGATCCTGCTGGAGTCCACCATCGTCCGTTACCACGGCGACTTCGACTGGCCAGGCATTGGGATCGCGCGCCGTATCTTCGACCGCGGCGCGCAGCCATGGCGGTTCAAGCGGGATGACTACCTCGAGGGTCTTGAACGGCTTCCTGCCGAGAACCGGCTCAGGCTGAGCGGCCGGGCCGAAGCGACACCATGGGACGAGAGGCTCAGCGCTGCCATGATGGCTTCGGACGTCGCCGTTCATGAGGAAGCGATCGTGGACATCCTTCTCGGCGATCTGCAATAGGTGCGTCGTTCCCACGGTCGTGATCAGAGCCTGCCCGCGGAACGGTCGCGAGCTCTCTGCAGGTTCGACAGCGCTGGTGTTACCCCCAGACATGCGGCACGTTCGGCCGGTCACCTGGCTGAGGCGCGACGTTCAACGGGCCGCGGTAAGAGGAGACCTGCGCGACAGCATGGGCTCCTTCCGTACCGTAAGCGAATTGAGCAGGCGCGACGCGGCGAAGCGGGTCCAGTCACTTGTAGATTCGGGCACCGACCCCGGATACGAGGGAGATGTCGCCGCCCCCGCGAGCCAGGAAGACCTGAAGACTGAGGTCGACCAGGACGGCACGAGGCAGCTTTCCGCCCGCGACCTGATCGGCCTATGGGGATGGCAGCGGCGTACCGCTGACGGCATCCAGATAGTCGATAGAGGCCTCGCTGATCTCGGCCTCATCGTCGTTCCGCATTTCACCGCTGTCCAGTTGGACGATCTTGTCACTGTCTCCGGCGCCGGCACTGGCAATCATGAGCCCGACCGGGGTACCGCCGGGGTCGCGCTGAAGTTTGCCTCAAGACCGGCCGACGAAGACGAGGGCGGGACGGACCTGACCTGGCGGATCGGCAGCTTGTCGCTGGCTAAGAAGGTCGTCACCGTTCAAGCCGACCAGCCCGTAGGGACGGCTATAGACCGGATGGTCGCGGGCGAATACTCCCAGCTGCCCGTGGTGGACGGCTATCAACGGCTCAAAGGCTTCATTACCTGGGAGAGCATCGCACACGCGCAATTCGGAGGCACGCCCAGACAGGTCGCCGACGCCATGCAGACCAACGCCTACAGCTGCCGGGAGAGCGAGGAACTGTTCGCCCGTATCGATGACATCCAGCGACGCGGCTTCCTGATCGTCGTGGACGGCGAGAATGTAGTGACAGGAATCCTCACGGCTGCCGATCTCTCCGGCGAGCTAAGAAACCGGGTGCAGCCGTTCACGGTGCTCGAAGAGATCGAACTGCGGCTGCGCAAGGCAGTGAGCCACCTACCTCCGGAGGATCTGCGGAAAACGTTTCCAGCCGACGATCCGCGTGCCAAGAGGATCAATTCCCCCAAGGACCTGAACATCGGCAATTATCCTCATCTTCTCGACCGGGAAGAGCTCTGGGCGACGCTCGGCTGGCCGTACGAGCGTGCCGAAATGATCAATCGGCTGAAGAAAGTAGCGTGCTACCGCAACTCCATTGCCCACTGGGACATTGACTTCCCGGGCCAGGGTTCGGCCGAGTTGACCCATGCCAAGGAGGTGCTCCGCCTGCTCAAGGTGATCATCCGCGATCCGGTGTAGGACGGGCCCTGCCTCCCGCGCAGAGCGGCACGTGACAGCCGGAAACAGGCCGGAAGCGGCAGGAATCTTGGCTGCGAAGCAGCAGCGCCACGGTTAGCTGGCAGGCACTCGTACCGGGGCCATGGCGACGCCGATGATGGTGGGGCTGACGAACTTCGGGGCCTTCGGCAGTGCCGTGTGCTCGACCTGCGTGATGGTGAAGCCCGCGTCCTGGATGGTGCTCAGTGTGGGGCGGTTGCAGTCACAGCAGACGACCAGCCGGTTCAGCCAGTTCATCCGGTCCTGGAGGTGGGCTCGGCGCGGGTCGTCTGAGCGCACGTGCTCGATGAACAGCAACTGGCCGCCCGGCCGCAGCACCCGCCGCAGTTCCCGCAGCGCCCGCGGCTGATCATCGACCCCGCAGAGCACCAGGGTGGAGACCGCGACGTCGAAGGTGTCATCGTCGAAGGGAAGATCCTCGGCCGGTGCGCGCAGGACCTTCGTGGCGGGAGCCTGCTCACGGGCTTTGCGCTCCAGGCGGCGCACCATCGGCGGTTCGGGTTCGGTCATGGTCAGTGACTCGACGGCCGGGCCGTAGAAGGGCAGGTTGGCCCCGGTCCCACCGCCGATCTCAATCACCTGGCCCTTCGCGCCAGCCAGCAGGTCCTGCCGGAAGGCGCCCAGCCCGGCCCGCTCGGTCTTGGCCATCTGGCGGTCGTAGGTCAGGGCGAAGAATTTGGTCCGGAGTGTCATGGCTGCCTCTCTTCAGTGCCGCTGTGATCGCTGATGACGCGAACGTAACGAGACGGCTGGGCCCGGCACATGAGGAGAACACCCCATCTTCCCTATGCGCAACGGCACCCCGGGCGGGAGTACGAGCAGGTCGCCGCCGGGTCAAGGCGGGTTAAGCTTCGCTGATGGCAGGGGAAATGGACGGTCCGAGGGCCCGGCTGGCTGAGCTTGTCGCGGCGCTATCGCTTGGCGTGGATCTGGGGTTCGGCCAGCCGATGGAACACGTGCTGCGCCAGTGCCTGATCGCGCTGCGACTGGCCGACCATGCGGGTCTCGGCGAGCGCGACCGGGCAGCCGTGTATTACACCGCCCTGCTGGTCAACGTCGGTTGTCACTCCGATGCGCATGAGCAGGCAAAGTGGTTCGGGGATGACATCAAGCTGAAATCGGGCAAGTATGCCCACGAGTTCGGCAGCGTGCGCGGGACGCTCGCAACCATGCGGCTGGTCGGGGCCGGTAACCCGCCGTTGCACAGATTCCGGGTGGGGCTTGAGTTCGCGATGTCCGGGCATCGCGAGCTGGATGGCATGATCTCCCAGCACGCCAGGCTGGCGCGGACACTGGCCGAGCAGCTTGACCTGCCGAGCCAGGTGCGCGAGGCGGTGGGCGCGGCATACGAGCAGTGGGACGGCCGCGGCTGGCCGGGCGACCTGCGCGGTGAGGCGGTGCCGATCGCGGCGAGAATCGCGCAGTTCTCGGAGTTCATCGAGGTGGCTCACCGCGTCGGCGGGATCGCTGCCGCGACGGCGCTGGCCCGCCGCCGGGCGCGCAAGCAGTTCGATCCGGCGCTAGCGGCGCTGCTGTGCGACCAGGCGCAGGAGATCCTCGGCGGCTTGGACGCTGTCCCGGCATGGCGAACCGTGATCGCTGCCGAGCCGGCCCTTGCCGTCGACCTCTCGGCGGAGCAGGTCGACAGCGTGCTGACGGCCATCGCGAACTTCGTGGACCTGAAGTCGCCGTTCACCCTTGGCCATTCGGTCGCGGTAGCTGACCTGTCCGAACAAGCTGGCAATCGGCTCGGCTGGCCGCGCGCGGAACAGGTAGCTCTGCGCCGGGCCGGGCTGGTGCACGGCTTCGGGCGGCTGGGCGTGTCGAATTCGATCTGGGACCGGCCGGGACCGCTGAGCGCTGGCGACTGGGAACGCATCCGCATGTATCCCTACCTGACCGAGCGAATGCTGCACCAGTCGCCCGCCCTGGCGCCGCTTGGTGAGGTCGCCGTACAGCACCGAGAGCGCTTGGACGGTACGGGGTATCCGCGTGGTCTTTCCGGCGGCGCGATCTCCAGGCAGGCCCGCGTGCTCGGGGCGGCGGAGGCGTACCAGTCGATGCGCGAGCCGAGGCCGCACCGGCCCGCACTGTCGGCCCAGGAGGCAGGCGCGGAACTGCGCGCCGAGGTCCAGGCCGGCCGCCTGGAGGGTGCGGCCGCCGATGCCGTGCTCGAGGCGGCCGGCCATCGCGTGCCGCGCCGCAGGGAAGCACTCGCGGGCCTGACCGCCCGCGAGGTCGAGGTGCTCATCCTGCTCGCGCGCGGCCTGTCCAACAAGCAGATCGCCGAGCGTCTGGTGATCACGCCCAAGACCGCAGGCAACCACGTGGAACACATCTACGCCAAGATCGATGCGTCCAACCGCGCCGCCGCCGCGATGTTCGCCGTGCAGCACGGCCTGCTCCCCGAGGAGAGGACCGCCACGACGTCGGCGTTCTGACCCCGGCCCAGCCGGAATCCGGCGCGGCCTAGAACATGAGCGTGAAGTATCCGGCCCTGCCCGTGGGGGCCTGGCTGTATCCCCAGCTACTCGACAGGCTGGCGAGCAGCATCAGCCCCGCGCCGGTCTGCGAGCCGGCTGGTGCGTCCACCTGTAACGCCGCGGCGGGCGAGGTGTCGTAGACATCCACCTGTAACTGGCCGAGTGCGCAACTGACGACAAGCTCGATGGCCCTGCCTGCCGCATGCCTGAGCGCATTGGCCACCAGTTCGCTGGTGAGCAGGACCGCGACGGAAGGGTCGACGGGGACATCCCAGGCGCGGATGGCCGCCCGGACCTCGTTGCGTGCGGCCTCCGCGGCGTGGTCCGCGGTCAGCGTGACGCGCAGCTTGCGCGGCACGGTCGGACGGGTGAGCGCCCTGGTGTTCATCGCTGTTTCCTTACCGGGCTGAGGGAGCCGGTCCGGACTGGCGCGACTCGCTCCGGGTGGCCGGCCCAGGAAAGATCGGGTCAAGCTACTTGGCACGCGATCTTGCTGTTGCACTACAAATGCTGCTGCAACTTGCAGTGAGAGACATCGGTCAGCTGACCGATCTTTGCCAGCCGCCGCCATGGCCACGAGCCAGTGCCGGTGCTGCCGCACAGTGATCTGCCAGGCTGAGATGGGGCGGCGCAGCGGCCCAGGCCTCCCCGACGTACGATTACTGCGAGCGCGGGGATATTCGACCCCCGGATGGGGACCTTGCCCCTGTCCGGACGAGCCAGGGCAGAATGGGCTGGTGACATCGGCGGGGTCCGCAATGTCCGGGATGCTGCCTCTGCGCGAGAGCGACCCGCGCGAGGTGGGTGGATACCGGCTGCTGGGCCGCCTAGGTGAGGGCGGTCAGGGCGTCGTTTTCCTGGCTCTCAGCTCCACCGGAACCCGGGCGGCGGTCAAGCTGCTGCCGCCGACCACGGACCCACAGGTCCGGAGCCGGTTCCTGAAGGAAGTCGCGGCAGCGCAGCAGGTCGCCGGATTCTGCACGGCGCAGGTTCTGGATGCCGGGATCTTCGAACGGCGGCCGTTCATCGTCAGCGAATACGTCAGCGGGCCATCGCTGGTGGAGGTCATCCAGCAGCACGGGCCCCGCAGCGGTGCGGTCCTCGAGCGCGTCGCCGTCGCGACGCTGACCGCGCTGGGCGCTGTGCATGCGGTCGGGATGGTGCACCGCGACTTCAAGCCCGGCAACGTCCTACTCGGACCCGACGGCCCCATCGTGATCGACTTCGGGCTGGCGGCGGTTCCCGGCATGACCACCACGGGCCTGTCCGGCCAGGTTGCCGTGGGAACCCCGGCGTTCATGGCTCCTGAACAGCTGTCCGGGGCGAGAGTGACCGCGGCGGCGGACATGTGGGCGTGGGCCGTGACGATCGCGTTCGCGGGCACCGGCGAGCTGCCCTTCAGGGGCGAGTCGCTGACGGCCACGGCGTACGCCATCCTCCATGCCGAGCCCACCGTGGGCCCGCTTTCCGAACCACTGGGCTCCATCATCCATCGCTGCCTCAGCAAGAACCCGGCCTTCAGGCCGTCGGCGCGTGGCGCGCTCAGCCAGCTTGTGGCCGCCGGGGCGCGGCCCGAGGGCCCGCTCCCGCCGGAGGCCCCCGCCGTTCCCATCGACGAGGAGACATCCAGCCCACAGCCCACGTTCACGGTGGTGCCTGTGCCGCGGCAGGGCAGCGACGACGGCTCGAACGGCGCCCGGCCCGCTGCCGCCGAACCACATGCGCCGCAGCGCGGCGGTGGCCGGCGGCGCCGGTGGGCCGCCGCCGTTGTGGCCGCATCGGTTCTGCTGGTTGCCGGTGTCATCGGTGTTGCGATCAATCTTGCCGGGCACAGCGCACCACCGGGGCGGCCGACGGGCAATCATCCTGGGACCAGCCCGCCACCGGACAGCGAGGCTGCGGTGAGAACCCGCGCCGTCACCTGGGTAATGCATCAGGTCAGCAGGGCCGCGGTCGTGGGATGTGATGCCCAGGTGTGCGCCGATCTGGCTAGCAGGGGGTTCCCGGGCGCGAATCTGCTGACAATCGGCCCCGGGTCCAAGGATCCGCTCGGCGCTACCCTGGTGGTTTCCACCGCTGCCGTCCGGGCCCAGCTCCGTGACCGGCTGGCCTCTGTCTGGGCCCCGGCCATCATCGCGGCCTTCGGCTCGGGGAATGCCAAGATCGAAATTCGGCTGGAATATGCAGGTGGCGCTACCGCCTATAACGGCGGTCAAGGGGCGTATGCACACGCCAGGAAACTATTCGACACTCAGTTGCTGACCAACAGGAGTATCAAGCTCTCAGCCAAGGCCAAGGCACAGCTCCGTAGCGGAAACATCGATCCGCGGCTGCCAGAGCTCGTCGTCACCATGGTCCACTACCACCCGCTGCAGATCGTGGATTTCGGCGGCCAGTCACCCGGTGGCGGGCCTGCCAGTCTGCTGAGGTCAATGGACCTGGGAACGGCCGACCCGCCGGGGCACCTCACTCCCTCGGAGTACATCAACTGGATGCAGTCGTTCATCAGGGCGCAGCGATCCCTGTACCACCCTGGATTGAGCCTGGTCCCGCTGCCTGGCAGCCAAACAGTGCTGAGGATCGGGTACGGCGCGCCAAGCCCGCTCAACCCGGAAGCTAGCTGACACAGATCCGGGACAGCGCGACCCCGGGCCACTCCCGGGGCACCCGCGGTGCTGGAACCTGCGAGGGCTAGCATTCGGCCATGAATGGCAAGGTTTGCGTAGTCACCGGCGCGACTTCCGGGATCGGGAAGGCGGCAGCGACCGCGCTCGCCAGGATGGGCGCCCAGGTCGTGCTGGTCGGGCGCGACCAGGGCAGGGCCGAATCGACTGCCGCCGCGATCGGCGCGAATGGCGCGGTGCCGCCGAAGGTCGAGATCGCCGATCTCGCCTCGATGGAGCAGGTGCGCGCGCTGGCCGGGCGCCTGGCCTCGCTGGAGCGCATCGACGTTCTGATCAACAACGCCGGCCTGGTGCTCGGCGAGCGCCGGGTCACCGTGGACGGCTTCGAGCACGTCTTCGCCGTCAACCATCTGGCGCCGTTCCTGCTGACCAACCTGCTGCTGCCGAAGCTGACCGGGTCCGCGCCCGCGCGGGTGGTCACGGTCACCTCCGACGCGCATTCCGCTGCCAAACTCGACCTCGATGACCCGAGCCTGGAGCACGGCTGGGATAGCTGGCGTTCGTATGCCAACAGCAAGCTGGCGAACATCCTGTTCACCCGCGAGCTTGCCCGCAGGCTCGACGGCACCGGGGTGACCGCCAACTGCGCGCACCCGGGCGTCGTACGGACCGGGTTCGGCCGGGAAGGCAAGCCGCTGCTGCGGTTCGGCACGATGATCGCCCGGCCGTTCTTCCTCTCGCCCGAGCGTGGCGCGGACACCATCGTCTACCTGGCCAGTTCGCCGGATGTGGCGGGTGAGACCGGCGGTTACTACGTCAAGCGCCAGCGGCGGGAACCGTCGGCCGCCGCCCGCGACGACGCGGCGGCGCGCAGGCTGTGGGACATCAGCGAGAAGCTGACCGGTCTCACTCCGGCACAGCCCGCCGGGACCTGACACGCCACGACACACCCCGATCCCCCGGCGGTTGCGCAGGGTGCGCGCCGATGACCGGGGAGGCGGGAGATAGGCCGTCGCGCCGTAGCCGCCGTACCATGGCCTCCCGTGGCCGTGGGTGCGGCCCGGGGCGAGGGAGCATGCGGGCTTGACGGGCTATATGAGGGACTGGCTTGAGCGGCCGGGTGAGCCAGCATCCGACCTGGACCTCGTCGTGCTGCTGCTCAACTCGCTCGACCTGCTCGAAGATCCGCCCGACCGGCTGGCCGACCTGAACTGGCTGGGTGAGGTGCTGGCCGCGGTGGGCCGCGACGACATCGGTGCTGCGCTGACCGCCGCGGACCTGGCCGGGCTCCGGCAGTTGCGCGAATCACTGCGGGCTGTCTTCCAGGCCGGGTCCGCCGCTGAAGCGGCGTCGCTGCTGAACCCCATGCTCGTCGATGCGTCCGCCGTACCGCAGCTGGTGGCATCCGGCGATGGCCTGCGCCTTCAGGTGGCCGCCCGAGGCACGGGGGCTCGCCGCGCTGTCGGCACGGCTTCCGGCGGCCCTGGCCGAATACATCGCGCACCGTGGCATCGGCAGGCTCGGCACCTGTGCGGCGCTGCCCTGCCGATGCGCGTTCCTTGACCGCACCCGGGCCCGGACACGCAGGTTCTGCTGCACCGCGTGCAATGACCGGGCGGCCGCCCTGGTCTACCGCCGCCGGAAGCGCGCCGCCGCCAGCTAACGACCGCCGTGAGGCAGCGCCTGCCACGAGCCGGCGGCCGCCTTGAGCTGCGGCGGGCAGGCCCCGTCCTTGCACGGCGGCGGCCGGTTCGCAAGGACGGGGCGGCTTACCTGCCCCGGCAACCTTTCGGTATACCTTCGCGTCAGTTCCTTGACGACTTATACCACCCACGTTAGTTTCGTCAGCACCAAAACGCCTTATTCAACTGACGGAAGTGGATTGCATGGTGCGCAAGCTGATCGGTAAGGCCGCCCTCGCAGTTGCGGCGGCAGGCGTCCTGGCAACGGTGGCGGCCGCGTCGCCATCCCCGGGCAGGGCAGCCACGTCACCGCCGGCCACCCAGGTGAGCGTTCAGGACGTCCGGGTGCCGGTCCCCGGGCAGCAGCCGGTGCCGGCCTACCTGGTCCGGTCCGCCGGCACCCTCAAGCCAGGCAGCCAGGCCGGCATACTCTTCCTGCACTGGCTCGGGCAGATCCACAGCGACCGGACCGAATTCCTCGCCGAGGCCATCCAGTTGGCCCCGCGTGGCGCCGTGTCCCTCCTGCCACAGGGCGTCTTCCCCTGGCGGGTGGCGCCCAGTGGGAAACCGGCCGATGTGACGGCCATCACGCGGCAACTCGCGGTCTTCCAGGCCTGCCTCAACTGGCTCATCGCAAAGAGCTATGTCAGCGGATCACGGATTGCCGTCGTGGGGCACGACTACGGGGCGATGTACGGAGCGCTGCTCGCCAACTTCGACACGCGCGTCCACACCGCCGTCCTCGCCACCCCGGACGCGACCTGGGGCCACTGGTTCGTCAAGTACTGGCTGGGCTTCACCGGCAGCCGCGCGGCGCGCTACAAGGCACTGTTCGCCAGCCTCCAGCCGGTACGGCACGTCTCGCGGCTGGGCAGCCACGAATTGTTCCAGTGGGCGGGGAACGACATCTTCGTCAGCGCCAGCGTGCGCAAGCGGTTCGCCGCTGCCGCGCCGCTGTCGCCGGTTGACTTCTACCCCGCTGCGGACCACCAGTTGGACACCGCTGCCCAGCTCGCCCGCGACAAGTTCCTCGCGGCCGAACTGGGCCTGACCGGCTGACCGCGCCGCAGACCGGCCGGAAATGGGAAGGCTGGTCTCCTGCGCATACCGGCCCTAAGGTGGCACCCAAGGCCACCATCGGTCTGCGCTGGTCGTGACGTGGCCGCGGCCCCGACGCGCTCTGCGCCCGGGGCCGCGCCGCAGCCATCGGCCGGTCCGGCAATCAGGAGGGATCCATGAAGACCAAGGCCGCGGTCGTGCGCGGAACAGGCCAGGACTTCGAGGTCACCGAACTGGAACTGGATCCCCCCAAGGCCGGTGAGGTGCTCATCCGGTACGTGGCGGCCGGTCTGTGCCAATCGGACCAGCATCTGCGTAGTGGCGACCTCGTGCCGCGCTTCCCGATGGTCGGCGGTCACGAGGGCGCGGGGATCATCGAGGAAGTCGGGCCTGGCGTCACCCGGTTCGCTCCCGGTGATCACGTCATCTGCTCGTTCCTGCCGGTCTGCGGCCACTGCCGGTGGTGCGCCACAGGCAAGTCGAACCTGTGTGACTTGGGCATCAGCCTCCTGGACGGGTGCCTGACCGACGGCACCTACCGGTTCCACGGCGGCGGCGAGGACTTCGGCGGCATGTGCATGCTCGGCACGTTCTCGCAGTACTCGGTCATCTCCGAGCACTCCGCGGTCAAGGTGGACGCGGACCTGCCGCTGGACAAGGTCGTGCTCATCGGCTGCGGGGTTCCGACGGGCTTCGGCTCGGCGGTGCACGCCGCGGCGACCGAGCCGGGCGACACTATCGCCATCTACGGCATTGGCGGCATCGGCATCAACGCCGTCCAGGGGGCCGCGCTGGCCGGCGCACGGAACGTGGTGGCGATCGACCCGCTGGCCAACAAGCGCGAGGCGGCCGAGCAGTTGGGCGCCACGCACAGCTGCGAAACCGCCGAGCAGGCGCAGGAACTGATCACCCAGCTGACCCGCGGCGTGGGGGCCGACAAGGCGATCGTCACGGTGGGGGTCGTGACCTCCGAGGTGGTCTCGCACGCGTTCAACGCGATCCGCAAGGGCGGCACGGTGGTGGTGACCGGGCTGGCCGACCCGATGAAGAACACGATCGAGATCTCCGGAGCGATCCTCACCCTGTTCGAGAAGCGCATCCAGGGCAGCCTGTTCGGTTCCGGCGACCCGTTCCACGACATCCCGCGGATGGTGGAGCTCTACCAGGCCGGCGACCTGAAGCTGGACGAACTGATCACCGCCACGTACACCCTCGACCAGGTCAACCAGGGGTACCAGGACCTGATCGACGGCAAGAACATCCGCGGCGTGATCCTGCATGACAGCACCTGAGCCCGGCGAGCCATCCGGGTCGCCGGGCCGCGCGCCGCCGATCGTCGGGCTCCGGCGGGAGCGCGAGGTCCTCACGGTCGCGCTGGAAACCGGCCGGCACGTGGTGATCGAGGGCCCGCCGGGCACCGGCAAGTCCACGCTGCTGCGGGATATAGCGCGGCACGCCGGCAAGGCTGTGGTGTTCGCGGAAGGCAACGCCGAACTCACGCCGGCACGTTTGATCGGACAGTACGATCCTGCGCAGGTACTGGCCGACGGATACGTGCCCGCCGCCTTCACTGACGGCCCGCTGCTGCGGGCAATGCGGTCCGGCGCACTGTTGTACCTGGAGGAGTTCAACCGGGTTCCGGAAGAGACGCTCAACGTCCTGATCACCGTGCTTGCCGAGGGTGAGATCGCCGTTCCCCGGCTCGGCATGGTGCGCGCCAGCGCCGGATTCCGCCTGGTCGCGGCCATGAATCCGTTCGACGCGATCGGGACCGCGCGGGTGAGCCACGCCATCGCCGACCGGATCTGCCGGGTGGTCCTTGGCTACCAGGACGCTGCCGCCGAGCGCGCGATCACCACCGCGGTCACGGGCGAAAACGGGGTGACCGTGAACTTCGCGGTGACCCTGGCCCGGGCAACCCGGGAGCACCGCGACGTCAGGATGGGCTCGTCCGTCCGGGGCGCGATCGACATGGTGGCGCTGCTGACCGGCCTGGCACGGATGCGCGGTGAGCAACTCATGGCGCGCGCTACCGCCCGTGACGCCGCGTACGCCGCGCTGTCGGGGCGGATCCGGATCGCCGACGGCTGCGACCGCACCCCGGAGTCGGTGCTCGACGAACTCCTCGGCGATTGCTGGCCGGAGGACGCGCCGATGCCCCTTCCGCCGGATGACAGCGTTCCCGGCGACGACGCGGCACCGGCCGGCCGGGGAAAAGCTGACGGCCTGCCGCTACCGGCGGCAGGCACCGGCCCGCGCCGCGTGTCGGCCTCAGCGGTCCGCCGCGACCGCGCCGGGAACGGCGCCCGGCGGACCCTCGGCCGCGCCGAACTTGCCGCCCGGCACGAAGCCTTCGGTGCCCTGTCACCCGGGGTCGGCCGGCTCGACGAGGACGTGCTCGCGGAACTGCTTGCCGCCGACCCGGACGCCGCGGTGACCCTGCTTGCCGACCTGGCCCGTGCCACCGACCGTGAGCTGCGCGCCGCCGCCCAGCGGCTCGCCGCACGGATCTTCTTCCGGCTGGGCGCGAGTGGGCAGAAACCGTCACGGGGCACCCGCCGGCTGGGCGCTGGCCGGGCCGAGGGCGATCTGGACCTGGAGAAGACCCTCGACCGCTGGTCCGGGTTGTGGCCACCGGATACGAGCGATCTGGTGACCAGGTCCTGGCGGGCGCACCGCCGCACGCTGTGCCTGATCATCGACCGCAGCGGCTCCATGTCGGGTCTCGCGGTGGCTATCGCGGCCGTGGCGGCGGCCAGCGTGGTCCTTGCCGCCAGTGAACGGGGATGGGGAGGCGGACGGGGCCTCACCCCGGCGATCGTCGCGTTCAGTGGTGACGTCACCGTGCTGCAGGCTCAGGGCAGCCGTCGCGATCCGGCGGAGGTTGTCGGCGATCTGGTGGCGCTGCGCGGCCACGGGATGACCGATCTGGCGGCCGCGCTCCGCGCCGCAGCCGCCCAGATGGCAGGCGGTCCCGCCGACGAGCGGGTGGCCGTGCTGCTGTCGGACTGCATGCCGACCGCGGGCGGCGACCCTTTCCTGGCGCTGACCGGGATCAGCCGGCTGCACGTGCTCTGCCCGCTGCCGACCCCGGAATCCGAGCACGCCGCCGCAGCCCTGGCCCGCCGGGGCGGCGGGACGAGCCAGCCGGTACGCCGGCTCACCGACGTGGCACCGGCCCTGACCCGTGCACTCTCTGCTTGAGCCGTTCGTCCCGATCCCGTTCCATGATCCTGAAGGAATCTCCTTCACTGTGCAGGACAGACTTTCAGGATCATGGAGGTGGCGGGTCCGTGGAGGTTTCCGGTGCAGCGTGGAAGGGGTGCCAGGCGATGACCGGGCGGACCGGGGCCATGCTGCGCGCCCGCAGCGCGCCGGCCCAGACGCCCGCGCCGTAGGCCACGTCGTCGGCCAGGTGGCCGAGCACATACCGGACCGGGTCCAGCGACCGGCGGCGGGCGGACCAGGCGGTCAGCGGCGGTCCCAGCAGCAGCGACGCGGCCGCGGCGCGCCGGGCCCAGCGCCGCGCCGGGCCAGCGCCGCCCGGCGCCGCGAGCGCGGCGGCCAGCACCGGCATGCCGTACTGGCAGGCGTAGCGCCCCATGCCGAGCCAGGTCTGCCGGGTCCCGTCGAGCATCGCGGGCACCACGCCGCGGGCAGGCACCCCGGCCCGGCGCACCGTCCGGCGCATGGCCAGCACCGACCCGGCAAAGCTGAGGCCAGCCAACTCGGGCCTGCCGGCGAGCAGGCCGGCGACGGTCAGCGCGGGCCACGGGTGCAGCACCAGCGGCGGCACCTGGCCGGGGTGCCGCAAGGCCAGCGGCGCCGCCGAGGAGCCGTAGCGGAACCGCCGTGCGAGCAGCGCGGGCCAGCCGCTGGGCTCGTGATGGGATACCCGGACCGCCGGGTCGTAGCGGATCCGCCAGCCCGCGGCGTGCAGCCGCCAGACCAGGTCCACGTCCTCACCCCAGCGCAGCGCCGGATCGAACACATCCCCCGCCCTCGCGCCCCCGGCCAGGGCGGCGCGGCGAACCACGAGTGCCGCCGTCGGCACGTAGGCCACCCGGGTCCCCGGCACGACGCGCGCCTCGGCATCACCGAGATCCAGGCAGCAGGCTGCCGTGGTGTAGCGGCCCGCCCAGCCAGGCCCGGCCGGCACCGCCACCATCCGCGGGGCGGCGGCCGCCACGGCCGGATCGGCGAGGTGCGCGGCGAGCCTCTCGATCCAGTCCGGGTCGGGCACGCAGTCGCTGTCCAGGAACGCCACCAGGCCGGTAGCCACGTTGAGCAGGCCGGTGTTCCTGGCCGCCCCGGGGCCGCCGTTGACCTCCCGCCGCACCAGGGCCGCGCCGTGCGCGGCGGCGACGCCCGCGACCGCGCCCGGATCCCCGGATCCGTCGTCCACCACCAGCACCGGATACCTGTCTCCCAGGGCAGACAGGCAGCGGTCGAGCAGCACCGCGCGGTCCCGGACCGGGATGAGGACCGTGACGTCGGGCCTCGAAACCAGCTCCGGGGGCCGTGGATGGGCCAGGCCGGTGTCGGTCAGCTTGCGCGCCAGCCTGCCCGCGGCGTCGCCGCGCACCGGCCCGGCGCGCAGTTCCGCCAGCGCGGCACGGCCGGCGCGGGACAGCCGCAGCACGCGGGCTGGCGAGCCACCGAACAACGTGTCCGCATCGAGCTGCCTGGTGCCCGGGTCGATGACCACGCCGAAGCCGGCCGGCAGCGCCCGGGCCGCGGCGGCGGGAACACCGGCACCGGCCGGTTCCGCACGGGTCATAGCGCGAGGCCCGCGTCCACCGGCACGACGGCCCCGGTCATGCCGCTGCTCGCCGGGCTGGCCAGGAAGGCCAGAACGGCGGCCACCTCGGCGGCGTCGAGCAGCCGCCCCATGGGCTGCTGGCTGGCGAACGCCTGGGCCCCGGGCAACTGATACAGCCGGGCGCTCTCGTCGAGGATCGCGGTGGCGGTCGAGCCCGGGCTGACCGCGTTCGCGGTGACGCCACTGTCGGCCAGTTCGGCGGCGAGGGCACGGATAAGCCCAGTGACGCCTGCCTTGGCAGCGCAGTAAGCGGCCAGCATCGGCAGCCCGCGGGTGGCTGCCGCGGACGCGACGGCCAGGAAGCGCCCGGACCTCGGGGTGGGACGGCGCAGCAGCGCGGGGACCGCGGCCCGGGCCAGCGACAGCACCCCGCCAAGGTTGACGTCGAGCACCGCCCGCTGCTCGGCCAGCGGGACCTCCCACAGCGGGACCCCGCCAGCGATCACACCCGCCGCCGCGACCGCCGCGTCCAGGCCGCCCCAGCGCTGTTCCGCCTCGGCGACGGCGGCCGTGACGGCGTCGGAGTCGCGCACGTCGGCCACGAAGGACTCCACCCGGCCGGGCGTTCCGGCGCTCTCGTTCGCCCGGCCGACCACCTCGGACAGGTCGGCGGGCGTGCCCATCGGGTAAGGGAGCGCGGGGTCGTCGGCCGCGGCGTCCACGGCGAGAACCGACCAGCCCGCCTCCGCCAGCGCGAGCACGGTCGCAGCCCCGATGCCGCGCGCCGCCCCGGTAACCACCGCGATGCTCATCGCTTGGCCCCCCTCGCGGGCGGGCGGCCCCGGGGGGCCTCCCTGGCTTCGGGAGGCACGGGAGTCCGGGGGCTTGCTCCCGGGACTGGCGGAGTCTCCCCGCCGGGACACCGCAACGGCACCTGGGGCTGCGTCGTGCCGGAGGCGCGCCGACTAGCACTATGCGGCGTTCGGCCCGGCGGCTCCGGCGTGACACCTCCGAGATTCCCCTTAAGCACCCGTGACCAACTCAGCGCTCCGGGACGAACCCGGCCAGCGGGTTCGCGTCGCAGGCGGTCACCGGCGGGCGGAACGCGGTCTGCGGCGGGCGGACCGACAGCGTGAGCGGGACCGGCCGGCGTTCGCCCGCCCGGTACGGGGCCGTCCGGTGTGAATGGTCGGGCGACGGGCGAGGTGCCGGGGCAACCGCGGCCGCCGTCAGCGCCTGCTCGCCGTGGCCTTTGACGCACTCGGGGTCCGGGCCGTCGAGCGGGAGCCCGGTGAAGAACTTTGCGGCCATGCACCCGCCCCGGCAGCTTCCGAATGCCGAGCAGGACTCGCAGGCTGCCCCGGTCTGCGGACGGCGCAGCCCTGCGAACAGTTCCGACTGCCGCCACACCCCGGCGAACCCGCCCGGATCGCGCACGTTCCCGGCCAGGAAGCTCGGATGGATGGCGAACGGGCAGGCGTACACGTCGCCGACCGGGTCGATGAGGCATACGACCCGCCCGGCACCGCACATGCCGAGCCCGGGCAGCGCGGCGCCGAAGCCGCTCAGGTGGAAGAACGAATCGCCGGTGAGCACATCCGTGCCGTGGGCCACCAGCCAGTCGTACAGTTCGCGCTGCTGGCCGGCGGTGGGGTGCAGCTCGTTCCACGAGTCGGCGCCACGCCCCGACGGCCGCAGCCTGGTAATCCGCAAGTTTGCGCCGAACCGGTCAGCGATGGCCTTGAACGCGTCGAGCTGGCCGACGTTGTGCCTGGTCATCACCACCGAGATCTTGAAGCCGGCGAAGCCGGCGGCCGCCAGGTTCGCCATGGCGCGCAGCGCGACCTCGTAAGACCCATGGCCACGGACCGCGTCATTCACCTCGGGGGTCGCGCCGTCCAGGGAGATCTGCACATCCACGTAGTCCCGGCCGGCCAGCCTCCGGGCGATCGCCGGTGTGATCTTGACGCCGTTGGTGGAGAACTTGACGCCGACGTCGTGGCCGGTGGCGTAGTCGACCAGCGCCCAGAAGTCCGGCCTGACGGTCGGCTCGCCGCCGCCGATGTTGACGTAGAAGACCTGCATCCGCTGCAGTTCGTCGATGACCGCCATGCACTCGGCGGTGGTCAGCTCGCGGGGGTCCCGCCGCCCCGAACTGGACAGGCAATGCACGCAGGACAGGTTGCACGCATACGTCAGTTCCCAGGTCAGGCAGATCGGCGCCTGCAAGCCGTACTGGAATCGGTCGGCCAGCGCCTGCGGCGCCGCGTTCATACAGTCCCCCGTTTGCAGATCATCCGCGATGCCGCCAGGGTCTGCAGGGCATGTGCGTAACGCATCAAATCCTCGGCCTGTACACCGGCCGCCGTGCACGCGGCCCGGGCGCTCGGCTGGGCGCCGAGCGAGCGCACCACCGCGAGCAGCGCCGGGCTCTTCAGAAACGAGAGCTGGCGCGTGCCGAAGTGGTAGAGCAGTGCGCCGAATGCTTCGGGACGGACTCGTACCTGGGCGTCCAGTTGCCAGGGTGCGTCCAGGTCGAACCCGCCCGCGTGCTCAGTAGACGCCGCACATGCCATCGATGGAGACCTCCTCGACGAGAACATCGTCGGCAAGATCGCTGGCATGGTCGTCGGCGGGGCCGGTGACGGCCGTCTCCTCGGTCAGCTCCACAGTGGCGGCGTCGGCCATGGTGGCTCCTTTGCGGCGTTCATACGGCTTATATTCGTCACAGTGTGCCGAATATAGGCAGGCTAACAGGGCCAAGTCCCCGTAACGAAGGAACGGGGGCTTGAGCCAGCGGGGGTTCCAGGGGGTCGCCCCCCTGGGCTAGCACTTGGGGGTTCCAGGGGCGGCTTGCCGCCCAGGGCAACAGAGCGTGCGGGACGGGAGAGGGGAACCGGCCGATGAGTGTGGCTGCGCCTCCCGCCAGCGCTGTGCGTCGCGGGCGCCCGCCTGGGACCAGCCGGCGTGAGCTGGAAGTCATTGCGCTACGGCTGTTCGCGGCCAGGGGATTCGAGGAGACAACGGTCGACCAGATAGCTGCCGAGGCGGGGGTCAGCAGGCGGGCGTTCTTCCGTTACTTCGACACGAAGCCGGACGTGCTGTGGGGTGCGTTCGACACCGAGGTCGCCACCATCCGCACCCTGCTCGATGGGGTCCCGGACGATCTGCCGGTGATGGCGGCGGTACGGCAGGCGGTGCTCGCGGCCAACCATTACCGGGCGGCCGACGTGCCCGAGTTGCGCGCCCGGATGGCGCTGATCGGATCGGTGCCCGCGCTCATGGCCAGCGCGGCGGTGCACTACGACGCGTGGGAGCGCGCCATCAGCGATTTCGTGGCACGCCGCACCGGCCAGCCGGCCGACTCGCTGTACCCGCTGGCCGTGGGCCGGGCCACCCTTGCCGCCTGCCGGGCGGGCTATGACCGGTGGGTCGTGCACGCCGACGCCGACCTCACGGTGTACCTCGATGCCGCCCTCCGGGCGCTCGCGGCGGGCTTCGCCGGCGACGCTCTTACCGAAGAGCCCCGTGGCGCGGGCCGCGCCGGCGCCGCTGCCCGCCGCCACTAAGTCAGGAGACCCCGAGATGGCAAGTACCAGAGACTGGTTCGAGACGGTCGCCGAGGCGCGGCGCCGTGCCAGGCAGCGGCTGCCCCGGTCGGTGTACCTGGCGGTGGTGGCCGGTGCCGAGGCGGGCGTCACCATGCACGACAACGTGCGGGCGTTCTCCGAACTCCGCGTCCGGCCGCACGTGGCCGGGCTGCCCGCGGAACGTCAGCTTGCCACCACCGTCATGGGCCTCCAGGTCAGCCTTCCTGTGCTGATCTCCCCCACCGGGGTGCAAGCCGTGCACCCGGACGGTGAGGTGGCGGTGGCGCGGGCCGCGGCCGCCGCCGGAACGGTCATGGGGCTGTCCTCGTTCGCGTCCAAGCCGGTCGAGGAGATCGGGAAGGTCACCGACAAGCTGCTCTTCCAGTGTTACTGGGCGGGCAGCCGGGACGACATCCTGGCCCGGGCGGAGAGAGCAAGGGCGGCCGGGGCCAAGGGGCTCATCGTCACCCTCGACTGGGTCTTCGATCACCGCCGCGACTGGGGCAGCCCGTGGATCCCGGACCGGCTGGATCTCAAGGCCATGCTGCGGCACGTCCCGCAGGTCGCGGTCCGGCCCGGCTACCTGGCCCGCTGGTTCCGCAGCGGCTCCCTGCCCGACCTGGGCGTGCCCAACTCCGCCGCGCGTGATGCGCAGGTCCCCAGCTTCTTCGGTGCCTACGGCCAGTGGATGGGCTCCGCCCCGGCCACCTGGGAGGACCTCGCCTGGCTGCGGGAGCAGTGGGACGGCCCATTCATGATCAAGGGGATCACCCGGCCGGATGACGCACGCCACGCCATGGACATCGGCGCCACGGCTATCTCGGTGTCCAACCACGGCGGCAATAATCTCGACTCCACCCCGGCGACCATCCGCTGCCTGCCGGCCGTGGCCGATGCCGTTGGCGACCAGCTCGAAGTGCTGCTCGACGGCGGCATCCGGCGCGGCAGCGATGTCGTCAAGTCCCTCGCCCTCGGTGCGCGCGCGGTCATGATCGGCCGCCCGTACCTGTGGGGCCTGGCGGCGAACGGGGAACGCGGCGTCAGCAACGTGCTGGAGATCCTGCGCCAGGGGATCAGCGAGACGCTCTACGGGCTGGGCAAGGCGTCCATCCAGGACCTGACCCGCGACGACGTCATCGTGCCGGACGGGTTCACCCTCAGCGCGAAGCCCTGATCCCGCCGCCGGGCGCGATCCCCCGACCTGTTCACCTGCTGTTCGGTGACTATCCGGGCGAAAGCTCCCTTGCGGGCTTCGCCGGGCGCGGGGTGCGGCTGATCGCCACCGGCAGGCGCCGGCTAGCCATCGGCTCTTCGAAGGCCCCGCCCCGCAGCACGCTCAGTCGCGGAGCTTGCGGAGGATGCGGGCCAGCTGAGCGCGGTCTGTGGCGCTGAGCCGGTCAAAGACCCGCTCCGTCTCGGTCCCGCGCGCCGCACGGATCGCGTCGAGGACGGATGAGCCGTGCTCGGTCAACTCGGCCAGCGTGGCGCGGCGGTCGGCCGGGTCGGCCCGGCGCTTGGCCAGGCCGCGGGACTCGAGGGTGTCGACCACCTCGGTGACCGAACGCGGCGCGATCCGCAGGTGCTCCGACAGTTCCGACAGCCGCATCGCCCCGTCGCGCCCGAGGATACGCAGCGCCCGGAAGGCAGAAGGCGTGATGTCCCACGGGGCCAGCGCCTCGTGCGAGGTTTCCCGCAGCCGCCGCGCCACGGACCGGAAGGCCTCCGACAACGACTCGTCGGCACCCGGATCGCGCCCGGCCGCCGCGGACCTGCTCGCATCCGCCGCGTCCAGAGTCACCGGAATATCATAGCAACAATTGCTGTTGCAGCCTCATATTGAGGTAACCTCAGTAACTACAAGCCTAACCCAGCAGAATCGGGGAACTTCTTGGCAGCGCCACACACCAATCGAGACATCAGCGGCTCCGGCCGGAATCCGCGGCGGCCGGACCGTGACCGCCGCCGAGAAGGCGCAGGCACGTGAGGTGTCGCTGCGCCGCATCGGCGGGCTGTTCACCCCCTACCGCTGGCAGCTCGGGCTCGTCACCGCGATCATCGTCGCCTCCTCCATCGTCGGGCTGGCCTCACCGTTCCTGCTCCGCGCGGTCATCGACACCGCGCTGCCGGAGAAGAACGTGCGGCTGCTGGCCTGGCTGGTGATCGGCATGGTCGCCGTGGCCGCGATCGACCTCGGCCTTCGGCGTGGTCCAGACCTGGATCAGCACCGAGGTGGGCCAGCACGTGACGCACGAGCTGCGCACCGGGGTCTTCAGCGACCTGCAGCGCCAGTCGATCGCGTTCTTCACCCGCACCCGCACCGGCGAGGTCCAGTCCCGGAATCGCAGAACGACATCGGCGGCACGGAGTCCGTCGTGACGTCGACCGCGACCTTGATCGCGGCCGAATCTTCGACCACCGCGCATCGCCACGCGTGGCCATGGTCGCGCTGTCCTGGCGGCTGTCGCTGATCCGCTGGTCGTCATGCCACCCGCGGTCTACCTGACCCGCAAGGTCGCCCGGATGCGCCGGGCCATCACCACGCAGCAGCAGCGCGAACTGGCCGACCTCAACGTCACCATCGAGGAAGGCCTGTCGATCAACGGCATCCAGCTCGCCAAGACCATGGGGACCGGGCCGGCGCTGATCCAGCGGTTCGCGCAGTCCTCGGCCCGCCTGATCGACCTTGAGCTGCGCTCCCAGCTCGCCCGGCGCTGGCGGATGGCCTCCTCACCGTCATCTTCGCCGCGATCACCCGCGATCATCTACCCGCCGCCGGCCTGCCGGTGACGGCGGGCACGATCACCATCGGCACCCTGATCGCCTTCACCACGCTGCAGAGCAGCCTGTTCCGCCCGATCACCGGCCTGCTGAACACCAGCGTCTCGGTCATCAGCTCGCTGGCGCTGTTCGCCCGGATCTTCGAGTACCTGGACCTGCCGGTCGAGGTCGCCGATCGGGCCGATCCGGTCGAGATTGACCCGGCCCAGGCCCGCGGGCACGTCGCGTCGAAGGCGTCGACTTCACCTACCCGGCGCCGACCGCGCCGCCCTCTCCGGCATCAACCTGGACATCCCGGCCGGCAGCGCGCTGGCGCTCGTGGGTGAACCGGGTCCGGCAAGACGACCCTCGGCTCGCTGATCGCCCGGCTCTACGACACCGACCAGCGGCACCATCCGCATCGACGGCGTGGACATCCGCGACATGCGCCTGACCGACCTGGCCGCCGTGGTGGGCGTGGTCAGCCAGGGACTTACCTGCTCGACACGACAGTCCGGGAGAATCTGCGATACGCCAGGCCGGGGGCGACCGACGCCGAGAGTCGAGGACGCCGCGCGTGCGGCCCAGATCGACGACCTCATCGCCGGGCTGCCCGACGGCTACGACACGATGGTCGGCTCCCGTGGCCATCGGTTCCGCGGGGAGAAGCAGCACATCGCGATCGCCCGGACCCTGCTCCGCGACCCGCGTCGCTCGTGCTCGATGAGGCAACCAGCGCCCTGGACACCGAACCGAGCGCGCCGTGCAGCAGGCGTTCGACGCTCTCGCCAAGGGCCGCACCACCATCACCATCGCCGACCGGCTGTCGACCGTGCGCGACGCCGACCAGATCGTGGTGCTGGACCACGGCCGGATCGCCGAAGCGGACACGCACACCAGCCTGACTCGGCAACGGCCGCTACGCGCTGCTCGCCGCCTGAGCCGGGCGCCAAACCCGCGGTGCGGCGGCCAGCTGGCGAGCCGGGGGAGAGCTGGCTGAGCCGGTCGTTCAGGGATCGGCGTTCGGCGTCGGTCTGGGCGAGTCCGAGTGCGCGCCAGTACGGTGGCGCGCCTCGTCGTCGCGCCCGGCGCGGCGAAGCAGCTCGGCGCGGGCTGAGTGGAAGCAGCGGCAGTGGGCCGAGTCCAGGCCGCTCGAGATCGCCAGGCCAGCCCGGACCGTCGAGTTCGGCCACGGCGACGGCCCGGTCGAGTTCGACGACGGGGGAACCGGTACCGGATGGCGAGGCGTCGTACAGCGCCGCGATCTGCCGCCAGTCGCGTGGCTGCTGCAGGCGCAGATCGGCGATGGCGGCCTGCACGGCATAGGGGCCTGGTCTCGCCGCGCGTGATCGCCTGCCGGAGCAGCTCGCGGCCCTCGCTGATC